>CAWFAE010000019.1:0-374248 GCA_963813615.1 uncultured Actinomycetota bacterium | reverse complement strand
CTCGACCATCACCACGGCGTCCGCGCCTTCGGGGATCGCGGCGCCGGTGGGGATCTGCACCGCGGCGCCGGGTCGCAGGGTTGTGTCGGGGACCGAGCCCATCCGGACCTGACCGATCACGTCGAGGTACGCCGGCAGCCCGTCCCCGGCCCCGTAGGTGTCGGCGGCGCGGACGGCGTACCCGTCCACCGTGGAGCGGGCGAACCCGGGCAGGGCCTGAGCCTGAGGTGACCGCCGACGCGGGCACGCGGCCGAGTGCCTCTTCGCGCGGCACGGACTCGACACCGGTCCGCCGACTCGGCCGGAATCCGGCAAGGGGCCCCCTCGGAGACGGGCAGCGCCGTGAAGAACTCCCTACCGCCCACCGGAGGCAGCCTTCACGCGTCTGGAGGGCTCTGGCGCGGCTGCGGCCGCGCGATCGTGCCGCCACGCTGACGACCCAACACACTGACCACCGGACCCAGGGCAACCTGGCCGAGTCCGCAGATCGAGGTCTTGCGCATCGTAAGCTCGACTCGAGGAGCCGCTCGCGCCGCGCGTCGTCGAGCTCACCGCCAGCCTCCAGGGTGTCGGTCAGCAGTGCGTGGGCCTTCGTGGACCCGACCCGGCAGGGAACGCACTTGCCGCACGACTCGTTGCGGAAGAACCGCAACACGTTGGTCGCGGCAGCCAGTGGGTCGGTGCCCTCGGCGACCACGACGACTGCGCCGGATCCAAGCATCGATCCGGCCTCGGCGAGGGTGTCGAAGTCGAGGGCCACGTCGAGGTGGTCCGGTCCGAGGAAGTTCGACGAGGCACCACCGGGCTGCACGGGAGTCGAGCTCCCTGCCGCCGGACACACCCCCTGCCACGTCGAGCAGGTCACGAATCGTGGTGCCCATCGGGACGCAGTAGACGCCGGGCTTCACCACGTGTCCGGAGACCGCAAAGAACTTCAGCCCGTCGCTGCCGTTGACGCCTTGGTCCTTCCACCAGTCCGCGCCACGCGACGCGATGATGGGCACGTCGGCGAAGGTCTCGACGGAGTTCATCAGCGTCGGCTTCCCCCACAGACCGAACACGCCGGGGAAGGGCGGCTTGTTCGGGGGTCGCAAGTGACCCTTCCATGCACTCGATCAGTGCCGTCTCCTCACCGAGGATGTAGCCGCCGGGTGAGGTGAAGATGTCGAGCATCAGTCGACGCCCGGTGCCCAGGACGTCCTCACCGATGAGGCCCTCGCTGCGGAGACGCTCGATCTCGGCCTGCAGCTCCTCGGGGCCGTACTCGTGCCGGATGAAGACCCAGCCCTCCTCGGCGCCGGTGACGACCATGCCCATGAGCATTCCCTCGAGTACGAGGTGCGACTGCTCGGCCAACAGCTGCCGGTCCTTGAAGGTGCCCGGCTCGGACTCGTCTGCGTTGCAGATGGCGTACTTGACGCTGCCCTCGGTGTTGCGGACCAGGTCCCACTTCTTGCCGGTCGGGAAGCCCGCTCGCCCATGCCTCGAAGGCCAGAGTCCTTCAGGTTGTCGAGGACATGCTCGGGCGTGATGTCTCCTGAGAGCAGGGCACGAAGCGACTGGTAGCGCGGCTCGTCGGAGGTGTACGGGTCGTTGGGCCAGCCACCGTCCGGCACGTACGAGACAGTTGCGCCGGCGTTCGCGTCGCCCTGACGCCGACGCTCCACGAGGCTGTCAACCTCCTCGACGCGACCGGGACGTTCGTCGACCGTCGCTGCCGGCGCGATGTCACAACGACCCGGACAGGAGATCTCCAGCAGCTCGACATCATCCTGTGCCGTCGTACTTCTCGTGCAGCTCCTTGATCCGGTCCTCGGACCCTTTCAGCCAGCACGTGAGGTCACGGCACACCGCGACGGTGACACCTTTTGGCGGTTCGGTGCGGAAGTGCGGGTAGAACGAGACCAGTCCCTCGATCTCGTACAGCGGTCGCTTCTGCTCGCGCGACAACGCCTCGAGCTCTTCTCGCGGCAGCCAGCCATGCCGCTCCTGGATGGCCATCAGCATCGGGATCAGGCTCGGACCGCGGAAGCGACCGTTTCGCGCCTCGACACCCGGGAGCGCTACCCACTTGTTGGCTGCCACAGTCACTGGTCGCCACCTCCGACCTCGACGCTCTCGCGGTCGCCAGCCCGAGCGATACGCACAGCGCAGAACTTGAACTCCGGGATCTTGCCCGTCGGGTCGATCTCGTCGATGGTGAGGAGGTTGGCCGCCGCCTCCCGGAAGTGGAACGGGATGAAGATGTTGCCCTTCGCCTCCCGGTGGGACACCTTGACGTTCAGCTCGATCTCGCCTCTCCTCGAGGCCACCCTGGCCAGGTCGCCTTCGGAGAGGCCGAGTGCGGCCGCGTCCTCGGGGTTCACATACGCCTCGGGACGGGGTGCGATCGCATCGAGGGCGAACGACCTGCGGGTCATCGACCCGGTGTGCCAGTGCTGCAGCAGCCGGCCGGTGTTGAGGACGAAGGGGTATTCCTCGCTGGGGAGCTCCTTCGCCGGTAGCCACTCCGCCGGCACCAGGTGCGCCAGCTCGTCGGCGGTGTTGAACCGCTCGTCGAACAGCACGACCGTGCCGTCGCCGTGCTCCGGGTCGCTGTTGGGGTAGAGCTTGCCCTCGAGCCCGAGGTTGTCGTAGTCCAGATTGGCGTAGTCGTGCATCAGCGGGACCATCTCGTCAAAGATCTCCCGAGGCGACTCGTAGTGCCAGTCCAGGCCGACTCGCTGCGCGATGTCCTGCAGGATCTCCCAGTCGACACGGGCGTCGCCCGGCGGGTCGAAGACTTTTCGGCCCAGCTGTACCCGACGGTCGGTGTTCGTGTAGGTCCCTGACTTCTCCAGGTACGACGAGGCCGGCAGGATGACATCGGCGAACTCGGCCGTCTCGGTGAGAAAGATGTCCTGGACGACCAGGAAGTCCAGCGCGGAAAGCGCCTTGCGCACCTTGTTGATGTTGGGGTCGGACATGAACGGGTTCTCGCCCATCATGAACATGCCCCGCACCCCGTCGTTCAGGATCGATCCGACGATCTCGGTGACCGTGAGACCTTTGACCGGGTTGAGCTCGGTGCCCCACGCCTTCTCGAACGCCACCCGGGTGTCGGCGTCCTCGATCGATCGGTAGTTCGGGTAGAACATCGGGATCAGCCCCGCGTCGGAGGCACCCTGCACGTTGTTCTGCCCGCGGAGTGGGTGCAGCCCGGTGCCCGGCCGTCCGACGTTGCCGGTGATCGAGCACATCGCGATCAGGCAGCGAGCGTTGTCGGTTCCTGTCGTGTGTTGGGAGATGCCCATGCCCCAGTAGATGACTCCGGCCTTGGCCTCACCCCACAGCCGTGCCACCTCACGGATCACCTCGGCGTCGACACCGGTGATCTGCGCCGCCAGCTCCGGCGGGTAGTCCGCCACCAGCGCGGCCAGCGCATCGTAGTTGGAGGTCCGGCTCTCGATGAACTCCCGGTCCACGAGTTCAAGCCGGATGACCTCGTGCATCACCGCGTTGTAGAACGCCACGTCGGTACCCGGCTTGATCCGGCAGAAGATGTCGGCGTGGTCGGAGATCGTCGTCGCTCGAGCGTCGATGTTGATGATCGTGGTGCCGTTGCGCCGTGCCTGCTTGAAGAACGACGAGGCAACCGGGTGGTTGGCTGTCGTGTTGCTGCCGGTGACGATCGCGACGTCGGCGTTGGCGATGTCGCCGTACGTCGTGGACACCGCACCTGACCCGACGCCCTCGAACAGCGCTGCGACGCTCGACGCGTGGCACAGCCGAGTGCAGTGGTCGACATTGTTGCTCCGGAAGGCGGTGCGGATCAGCTTCTGGAAGAGGTAGGCCTCCTCGTTGGAGCACTTCGCCGAACCGAAGCCGGCGATCCCGTCCGAGCCGCTCTCGGCGTAGATCTCGCTCAGGCGTCGACCGACGAGGTCAAGGGCCTCTTCCCAGCTTGCCTCGCGGAAGTGCGGCATCACCTCGTCGTACGGCACGAGGCCGCCCGGCTTGCGACCGCGCTTGCGGTCGGGTCCGGGCTGGCGGATGTCCTCCTGCACATCTGCCGAGAGCGCACCCTTGGGGTAGGAGGAGTCGACCCGGATCAGCGGCTTGGTCAGCCGCTGCGGGGACGCCGCGTAGTCCCAGCCGTAGCGGCCCTTGACGCACAGCCGGCCCTTCGAACCGGGTTGGTCCCGGCCCTCGGCGAAGGAGATCCCCCCGCGCTCGCGGTCGACATAGAAGGTCAGTGCGCAACCGACGCCGCAGTACGGGCAGACGGTGTCGACTGCGTCGAGCTTCTCTCGCGGCTGGATCGGGATGTTGTTGATCGGCTTGTTGGTGAGCGCGCCGGTCGGGCACGCCGCCACACACTCTCCGCAGGTGACGCACGACGACTGGCCCATCGGGTCGTTGAGGTCGAAGGCGATGCGGGTCGAGTAGCCCTTGCCACTGCGGCCGATGACGTCGTTGCCCTGGATGTCGTCGCAGGCTCGGACGCAGCGGTCGCAGAGGATGCAGGAGTCATGGTCGACGGCGATCACCGGATTCGAGGTGTCGGTCCCCCGCGCCGGTCCGGGAAAGAGGTCGTCGACGTCGGTGATCATCAGGCTGTCAGCCACGGCGAGCAGCTCGTTGTCGGCGGTGGTGGTCTGCTTGGGGTCCTCGTCCCGTGGCCGCTGGTCGTCGAGGAGCAGCTCGGTGAGCACCTTGCGACGGTTCACGATCTCCGGCGTCGCGGTGGACACCTCCATGTCCGACTCACAGGGTCGGATGCACGCCGCCGCATCGGCACGTCCACCCACGTCCACCACGCACATCCGGCAGACGCCGACCGGGTCGTAGCGCTCGTCGTGGCACAGCACCGGGATCTCGATCCCGAGCTCGCGCGCGGCCTCCCAGATCGTCGTCCCTTCGACGACCGAGACGCTCTGGCCGTCGATGGTGAGCGAGACCGCGCGAACCTCGGCCTCCGATGGAGCAGGACTGGTGATGGTCATGCTCTCGACTCCCTTCCAGGGACGGTGTGGACAAGCGGTCGACCATCCGGATCCAGTCCACGCTCGGTGTAGTACGTGTCGATCATGGCGCGAAGTCGTTCGGCCGGCAGTGTGGCGGTGCGTCCCGACGCCAGCTCGAGCGGACTGTCGAGGAAACGCTCGGGAAGCCAGTCATCGGCCGGCGTCCATCCCTCGCGGAGATTGAACGCTCGCTTGGCATGCACGATGCGGCGTGCTGTCTCGCGCAGCTCGGGCTCGTCGACGTCCCAGCCGGTGACCTTCGACAGCAGGCCCGCCCACTCCGCGAAGGGTTCGGTGAAGACGCCGCGGAGGAACTTGCACAGGATCAGCGAGTCCATGATGGCCGCGCGATCCTCGGTCTCGATCGCGGCGCGCACGTGGTCATCCGTCCCCCGCACCCGGTCGAGGCCCTCCTTGAGATCGGCCTCGTAGGCGCCGGACCGGTTGTGGTCGGCGCCGCGCGCGTTGACCGCAAGCCCCAGCGCCATGGACTGCATGGTGCGCGGTTCGTAGCCCGGCATCTCCATGCCCTTGACATGCGGTGCGAAGTCGCCGGAACCCTGTCCGACCTGCTTCGAGGCACGTCTCGAGCCTTCTGCCAGGAGAGCGCCGACGCCGGTGCGGCTGCCGATCTCATCCAGGACCCGCAACAGCGCCTCGCCGTCACCGAACTTCAACCACGGCGCATCCAACAGGCCGCGGTCGACGCACTCCATCGCCCAGGCGATGGTGCCGCCGGCAGAGATGGTGTCCAGCCCGAGCGCATCGCACTTGGCGCTTGCGTCGAGAACCTGGTCGGGATCGGAGACCTCACACATCGGGCCGAGAGCGAACACGTTCTCGTACTCGACCCGGACCTTCTTGCCACCCTTGGAGGCGTAGATGTGCTCGCAGCCGATCGTGCAGGAGGCGCAGCTGTTCTTGGTCACCGAGCGACTCTCCGCGAGGTCCTCCGCGGACAGCATCGGGGCGTCAGCAAACGTGGACGCTTGGAAGTTGCGCGTGGGGAGCGTGTTGATCGCGTTGAACGCCAACAGGTTGGAGAGCGTCCCGAGCTCGCGGTACTTCTTGGTCGCGGGGCCGAACGAGCGACCACGCAGGTCCTTCGCTGCAGCCAGCACTGCTTCCTGGTCGGCGATGGCGACACGACGGCCGCCCTTCACCGCGAGAGCCTTGATGTTCTTCGAGCCCATCACCGCGCCCAGGCCGCCGCGCCCTGCGTGCCGACCGTCGTGGGAGATCGTCGCGTAGCGCACCAGGTTCTCACCTGCCGGGCCGATGCTGGCCGCCCGCCATCTCCGGCCGTGGCGCTCACGGATCGACTCCTCCGCATCAGATGCAGACATGCCCCACTGCTCGGTCGCATCCACCAGCTCGACGCCTTCGTCGTCGACCAAGAGGGTGGTGGGTTCGGCTGCCCGCCCCGTGAGCACGATCGCATCGTGCCCGGTGAACTTGCCCGCGATGGCGAAGTGGCTGGATGCCAGCGCATCGGTCAGAAGACCGGTCAGTGGGGACTTCGCGACCACGGCGAACTTGGCACTGGTTGTCAGGGGCGTGCCGACGAGTGGTGAGAACGCAAAGGCGAGCGGCGCTGCCGGAGCAAGCGGATCCACGCCGGCGGGCCCGAGCTCGTTCATCAACCAGACGCCGAGACCGGCACCACCGAGAAAGGAGCGCAGCACGTCGTCGGGCAACGGCACGGTCGTGGTGGAACCGTCCGTCACATCCACGACGAGCGCCTTGCCGAAGTAGCCACCTGGTGGCGTCACCACGCCGCTCACCCGCCCGCGTCCGCGGAGATGAACGACACCGTGTCACCGCGCATCAGCGGCACTCGGCCGTCGCCGCGGATCTGGTCACCGTTGAGTGCGGCCACGACATGGCCGTCGAGCTTCAGCCCCACCTGCTCCGCAGCTGAGGCGAGGTTCGCAGCTCGGATCGTCCGTCGCCCGCGACCTCCGCCGCTCGTCGCCAGGACGCCAAACCGCTCCACGACGACCTCGGGTGCGACTCGCGCCCGTGCCTCGCGGTACTCCTCGGGCAGGTTGACGTTGACCACGGAGTCGAGGTCGGGGTCGGCGTCGGCCAGCCGCACATCAGACATCAGGTCCGCGTCGTCGAGCTGCCGCACGATGCACTCCTCGAACAGGTGCGCCGGGCGCAACCGATCGGCCTCGAGCAGCTTGTTGACCCGCGGGGCGAGGTCGGTTCGATAACCAGCGGCCATCGGCTGCCGGTAGCCGTGGACGAACGGGAGAACCACGTCAGGGGGCTCCGCATCCGGCGTCGTGGCGTCAGGCTCGAAGCCGCGGAGCACGGCACGCACGAAGGCAGCGTGCAGGAAGGGCAAGTCAGTCGAACAGACGAAGGCCGTCTCGGAGTGCTCGGCTGCGGCCGCCAGTCCGACGGCGAGCCCTTGCATCGGCCCACGTCCTTCCTCCTGGTCGTCACACAGGAGGACGTGGGGGTCCAGCTCGGGAAGTTCCTGTCCGGGTGCCCGCACCACGATGACCGGCCCTTCCACAGCGCGGCCGACCACGCCGGTGACGTGGCGCAGCAAGGTGGAGCCGTGCCACTCGAGCGCTGCCTTCGCAGTCCCCATCCTCGACGAGCGACCGCCCGCGAGCACGATCCCTGCGGTAGTGGCTGGTCTCACGATTGTAGACGGTATACGGCGGGTCAATGGTCCGATGCGGCGCCCCTCTCATTTCGGCGTGGCGCAGGTTCCAGCACCGCGCGGAGCCTCCCTGACATGGTAGGTCGATCTCGCAGAAGATCAGCAAGGCAGGCACCGCCACCCTGCGTTTGGCCGGCCGCCTGCGCCACATCGGCATCGAACCCGCGCCGGAACCTGAGTCATCCTGCTCGTCCAAGACGTCGAGGTCCGCGTCGTCAACGCAATCACCGGCGAACCGCTCCGCGAGCTCACCGTCAACACCGACAAGGACTGCCAACCACGAACCCGAAATGAGAACACCCGAACCCACACTTCCGTGGGTCCGGGTGTCCGGGATGTCCTGAGACCTCACCTGCTAGCGGGGACTCTCAGATGCGAAGCTGGTCAGGGCCTAGATCAATGCACCTGGATGGACCACGGTTGCGAGCGCCGTGGCGAACATGTCCCACAGCACCGCCGCCGGGGTTGCCGTTTGGTCACCAACCACAGATTAAGACGCCTCTCAGTTGCCGTTGGTGACCAAACGACAAGCCGATCGGCCTGTCCGGGATCAGTCCTCCGGGTCGTAGCCCAGGTTGGCAGACAGCCACCGCTCGGCCTCGACGAGGGTCCAGCCCTTGCGCTCGGCGTAGTCGGCGACCTGGTCGCGACCGAGTCGGCCCACGACGAAGTACTGCGACTGCGGGTGCGAGAAGTACCACCCCGACACCGCGGCCCCGGGCCACATCGCCATCGACTCGGTGAGCTCGATCCCGGCGGCGGCCTGCACGTCCATCAGCCGCCACAGGGTCTGCTTCTCCGTGTGCTCGGGGCAGGCCGGGTAGCCGGGCGCGGGGCGGATGCCGCGGTACTTCTCGGCGATCAGGTCCTCGTTGGCGAGGGTCTCCCCCGAGTCGTAGCCCCAGAACTCGGTGCGCACCCGTTGGTGCAGCCGCTCGGCGAACGCCTCGGCCAGCCGGTCGGCGAGCGCCTCGAGCAGGATCGCGGAGTAGTCGTCCAGGTCTTCCTTGAACTTCACGATGCGTTCCTGGGTGCCCGAGGCCGGTGGTGACGGCGAACGCGCCGACGTGGTCGGCGAGCCCGGTCTCCTTGGGCGCCACGAAGTCGCTCAAGCGCGCGGTTGGGCACACCCTCGCGGTGCTCCCCCTGCTGGCGGAGCGCGTGCAGGGTCTCGACGACCTCCGAGCGCGCGTCGTCGGCGTAGACCTCGATGGAGTCGCCGACCGCGTTGGCCGGGAACAGGCCGAACACCGCGTTGGCGGTCAGCCACTTCTCCTCGACGATCCGGTCCAGCATCTGCTGGGCGTCGTCGTAGAGCTTGCGGGCGGTCTCGCCGGTCTGCGGGTTGTTGAGGATGTCGGGGAACTTGCCCTTCATCTCCCAGGCGTTGAAGAACGGCTGCCAGTCGATGTAGTCGCGCAGCTCGCCGATGTCGTAGTCGGACAGCACGTGGATGCCCGGCGCCGCAGGCAGGGGCGGGACGTAGCCGTCCCACTCGATCGGGGTCCGGTTCGCCCGGGCCGCCTCGAGGTCCAGCATCGGTCGGTCGTGCTTGGTGGCGTGCCGGGTCCGCAGCGCGTCGTAGTCCTCCTGGACCGAGGCGAGCAGCTTGTCCCGCTGTCGGTCGTCGAGCAGCGCGGCCGCGGTCGGCACCGACCGGGAGGCGTCCTTGACCCAGACCACGGGGCCGTCGTACTTCTTGTCGACCTTCACCGCGGTGTGTGCGCGCGAGGTGGTCGCACCACCGATCAGCAGCGGGATCTCCAGGCCCTGGCGCTGCATCTCCGTGGCGAAGTTGACCATCTCGTCGAGCGACGGGGTGATCAGGCCGGACAGGCCGATGATGTCGGCGTCGTGCTCGGCCGCCGCGTCGAGGATCTTCTGCGCCGGAACCATCACGCCGAGGTCGATCACCTCGTAGTTGTTGCACTGCAGCACGACACCGACGATGTTCTTGCCGATGTCGTGGACGTCGCCCTTCACGGTCGCCATCACGATGGTGCCGTTGGTGTCCTTCGCGGTCGCCAGCTCGGGGTTGTCGAGCTTCTCCTGCTCGATGAACGGGATGAGGTAGGCCACCGCCTTCTTCATCACCCGGGCGCTCTTGACCACCTGGGGCAGGAACATCTTGCCGGAGCCGAACAGGTCGCCGACGACGTTCATGCCGTCCATCAGCGGGCCCTCGATGACCTCGATCGGCCGGCCGCCGCGCCCGGCGATCTCGAGCCGCAACTCCTCGGTGTCGGACTCGGCATAGGCGTCGAGACCCTTGACCAGCGCGTGCGTGATCCGCTCGCCGACCGGGAGGGTGCGCCACTCCTCCAGGGTGGCCTCCTCCTCGGCGGCCTCCTTGTTGTGCGCCTCCGCGATCTCGAGCAGCCGCTCGGCGGCATCCGGCCGACGGTTGAGTACGACGTCCTCGATGCGCTCCCGCAGCTCCGGCTCGACCTGGTCGTAGACCACGAGCGCGCCGGCGTTGACGATGCCCATGTCGAGGCCGGCGTCGATCGCGTGGTAGAGGAACACCGCGTGGATCGCCTCGCGGACCGGGTTGTTGCCGCGGAACGAGAAGCTCACGTTGGAGATGCCGCCGGAGACCTTCGCGCCCGGGAGGTTCTCCTTGATCCAGCGGGTGGCCTCGATGAAGTCCCGGCCGTACGACGCGTGCTCCTCGATGCCGGTCGCGACCGCGAACACGTTGGGGTCGAAGATGATGTCCTCGGCCGGGAAGCCGACCTCGTCGACGAGGATCCGGTAGGCCCTCTCGCAGATCGCCTTCCGGCGCTCCAGGTTGTCGGCCTGACCGTCCTCGTCGAACGCCATCACGACCGCAGCCGCGCCGTACTTCTTGACCAGGCGGGCCTGCTGGCGGAACTTGTCCTCGCCCTCCTTCATGGAGATCGAGTTGACGATCGGCTTGCCCTGGATGTTCTTCAGGCCGGCCTCGATGACCTCCCACTTGGAGGAGTCGACCATCACCGGCACCCGGCTGATGTCGGGCTCGCTGGCGATCAGCTTCGTGAAGCGGTCCATGGCCGCGACACCGTCGATCATCCCCTCGTCCATGTTGACGTCGATGACCTGCGCGCCGTTCTCGACCTGCTGCGCGGCCACGCTCAGCCCGGTGTCGTAGTCGCCCGCCTTGATCAGGTTCCGGAACTTGGCCGACCCGGTGATGTTGGTCCGCTCGCCGACGTTCACGAACAGGCTGTCCTCGTCGATCGTGAACGGCTCGAGCCCGGACAGCCGCATCGCGCTCGGAACCTCGGGGACCTCGCGGCGCGGCTGGCCGTCGACGGCGTTCGCGATCGCGGAGATGTGGTCGGGTGTGGTGCCGCAGCACCCGCCGACCAGGTTGACGAAGCCGCTGCCGGCGAACTCGCCGAGGATCGTGGCGGTCTCCTCGGGCGCCTCGTCGTACTCACCGAACGCGTTGGGCAGTCCCGCGTTGGGGTACGCCGACACCCAGGTGTCGGCCACCCGCGACAGCTCGGCGAGGTACGGCCGCATCTCCTTGGCGCCGAGGGCGCAGTTGAGGCCGACCGCGAGCGGCCGGGCGTGCCGCACCGAGTCCCAGAAGGCCTCGGTGACCTGGCCCGAGAGGGTGCGTCCGGATGCGTCGGTGATGGTGCCGGAGATGACCACCGGCCAGCGCCGGCCCTCCTCCTCGAACAGCGTCTCGACCGCGAAGATCGCGGCCTTGGCGTTGAGGGTGTCGAAGATCGTCTCGATGAAGATCAGGTCGGCGCCACCCTCGACCAGCCCGCGGGCGGCGGTGAGGTAGGCGGCCACCAGGTCGTCGTAGGAGACGTTGCGGGCGGCCGGGTCGTTGACGTCGGGGCTGATCGAGGCGGTGCGGGTCGTGGGGCCGAGGGCTCCCGCCACGAACCGCGGCCGGTCGGGCGTGCGCGCGGTGGCGGCGTCGACCTCCCGGCGGGCCAGCCGGGCCGCCTCGTAGTTCAGCTCGTGGGCCAGCTCGGCCATGCCGTAGTCGGAGAGGGAGACGGCGTTCGCGTTGAACGTGTTGGTCTCGATGATGTCCGCGCCGGCCTCGAGGTACTCGCGGTGGATCCCCGCGATGATCTCCGGCTGGGTGAGGGTGAGCAGGTCGTTGTTGCCGACCAGGTCGCTGGGCCAGTCCTTGAAGCGCTCGCCGCGGTAGCCGGCCTCGTCCGGGCGGTCCCGCTGGATCGCCGTACCCATCGCACCGTCGAGCACCATGATGCGCGACCCCAGCAGCTCGTTCAGCTGCTCGGTCGCATCGGGGCGCAGGTGTCGCTCAGGTGAGGCGGTCAACGGGACTCCTCTCGGGGAGCTCTGGCCGGGGACGGCCGGGAACTGTCAAGCCTAGAAAGGCGTGTCCACTTCGTGGACGGGTTTCCCAAATGTTGACACCGGCCTCAATTCGAGAGTGAAATCCCCGCGTCACGGGCGCCCTGGATAGGCTTCGGGCGTGATCGAGATCGAGGAGGCTCCGGACCTGGTCGAACCGGTGGTGATCGCGGCCTTCGAGGGCTGGAACGACGCCGCCGACGCCGCGTCCGGGGTCGTCGACCATCTCATGGACGTCTGGCAGTCCAGGCTCGTCGGCGCGATCGACCCGGAGGACTTCTACGACTTCCAGGTCAACCGCCCGATCGTCGGCACCGACGCGAGCGGGTTCCGGCGGATCACCTGGCCCAGCACCCAGATCTCGGTGGCCTCACCTCCCGACCTGGACCGCGACGTGATCCTGATCCGCGGCATCGAGCCGAACATGCGCTGGCGGCAGTTCTGCGCCGAGCTGCTGGCCGCCTGCGACGAGCTGGGGGGCGCCCTGGTGGTGACTCTCGGTGCGCTGCTCGCCGACACACCCCACACGCGGCCGATCCCGGTCACGGGAACGGCCTCCGAGCCGGAGCTGGTGGACCGGCTCAAGCTGGAGCAGTCGACGTACGAAGGACCCACCGGCATCGTCGGGGTCTTCCAGGACGCCTGCGTGAAGCTGGATGTGCCGGCAGTGAGCTACTGGGCGGCGGTCCCCCACTACGTCGCGCAGCCGCCGTGCCCGAAGGCGACGCTCGCCCTGATCGGTCAGCTGGAGGACCTGCTCGAGGTCAGCATCCCGCTCGGCGAACTGCCGGAGGACGCCCGCGCCTGGGAGCGCGGGGTCGACGAGCTGGCCGAGGAGGACGAGGACATCGCCGACTACGTGCGCGCCCTCGAGGAGACGCGGGACACGACCGACCTGCCCGAGGCCTCCGGCGAGGCGATCGCCCGCGAGTTCGAGCGCTACCTCAAGCGGCGGGGCCCGAGCGACGACGGCGACGACGTAGGCCTCACCCGCTCCCTCAGCGGCCCCGAGAGGATCCACTGGACGCCGAAGGGATCCCTGACCCGGCCCGCGCGGCTGCCGTAGAACTGGTCGTCGAGCGGGAACACCACCTCCGCACCGGCCTCCACCAGGCTCGTCCAGAGCGCGTCCGGGGTGTCGGTGCGTACGTCGAGGATGAGGCCCTCGGTCACGGGGTCGTGGGTGTCGGCGTCCTTGATGGTGAGGGTGGTCCCGAGCGCCCGGAACTCCGCGAAGTGGACGTGTCCGTCCATCTCGGATCGCTCCCCGGACTCCGCGCCGAGCGCCCGCTCGTAGAACGCGAGCGCCCGGTCGGCCGACTCGACCACGAGCTTGGGTCTGATCTGCTGGTTCATGCCGTCAGCGTGCCGCACCGCACGCCGGCTGGTCTTGAACGAATGAGAGCGGCTGAGCCGGCTCACAGCCGGTCCCAGAACCCGCACCGGTGATCGGCTGCGAACGGCGTGCGCCCGATCGAGTCCGAGTCCAGGCCGAGAACCGACGAAGATCCGGCTCGCATCCGCGCCCATCTCGGCAGACCGGCGCGGTTCGGGTCGCCGCGGTGGGCGAACGCCGTCCAGTAGGCGATCATCGCCCGGCTCAACCGGCGTTGGGGTGCCGTCATGTCCGCGAGGTCGGGGTACTGGCTGAACGGGATCGCGGTGTCCCAGAGGAACGGCAGGTCCCAGCCGTGATAGGCGCCGTACGACACCTCACCCTCGAACTGCTCCGAGTCCTCCAGGAGCTCGTAGGCGAAGACGGGCGCGTGTCGGGCCGCGGTCCGTGCCGTCTCGAGCACCGGGCAGCTACCGATCCCGCCACCCCAGTCGGTGAGCACCGTCGCCAGCGCCACGCGCTGGAGTGGCGAAGTCGCCGACGGGATACTTCCTCAGCACCCTTGGAGCGTCGGCTCCGAACGCGGTGTGGACCGCGGTCTCGTATCCCTCCGCCGTCAGGTCCGGCATGGCGGCCCAGGACGATCCCCCGCATCTCGTCGTGGGTGCTGCCGACCAGCAGCGGGATGCCGGCCGCGGATCCGCGGCGGATGGCATCGATCGGCTGCAGCGGGAGGTACGGCGTGCCCGCGACCGGGCCCCAGAGGTCCTCGCGACGCTCGGCGGTGACGGGCGGCCCGGACCCGGCGAGCTCCAGCACCAGGTCGGACACCGGCGCCGCGCGCAGGCATTCCGCGACGTCGCGCGCGCCGCCGGCGTCGGCACACCCCAGGGTGCGGATCGCCTCGGCGCCCTTGTGGTCGGCGTCCGCCTTCTTCATCACCGGGTTCGCACAGGCGCCGCTCTGCACGATCGCCTGCTGGAACAGCCGGCGCGACCCAGGCGAGGCGAGGTGCGTGCACACGCTGCGGGCGCCCGCTGACTGCCCCGCCAGCGTCACCCTGCGCGGGTCGCCGCCGAACGCGGCGGCGTTGCGGCGCACCCAGCGCAGCGCCTCGGCCTGGTCGAGCAGCCCGTAGTTGCCGGAGGTCGTGCCCTCCGCGTCGAGGGCGCCGGCGGAGAGGAAGCCCAGCGCGCCGAGCCGGTAGTTGACGGTCACCACGACCACGTCTCCCCCGCCGGCCAGGCGCGCGCCGTCGAACTCCGCGGCCCCGCCGGATGCCAGGTTCCCACCGTGCAGCCACACCACGACGGGCAGTCGGCCGTCGTGCCGCGCGCGAGCCGGCGCGACGACGTCGACGTAGAGACAGTCCTCGTCGCCCTCGACGATCGGGTCGAACTCCTCGTCGTAGCCGGCCTGCGGGCACGAGGCGGCCGGTGCGGTCGCGTCCCGCACGCCTGGCCACGGGCGCGGCGGCCGCGGGGCGGTCCATCTCCGGTCGCCGGTGGGCGGGGCGGCGTACGGCACGCCTGAGAAGCGCACGACGTCCTCATCGGCGACACCCCGCACGTAGCCGGCGTCGGTGCGTACCACCGTCGGGTCAGGGTCGGGTGGGGCGGAGGTGGCCGCGGGTACAACGGTCAGTGCGGCCGAGACCACGGCGGTCAGGGTCGCGAGACGACGCAACATCGGAGCTCCTCGGGGAGTGGGGCTGGCTCACCCCACGGTGCCGAAGCTCCGACCCACCCGCGTCGGCCACGCGACGTAAACCGGCGTACGCAGATCGGCGTACGCCGGTCTTCTACAGCGCCAACCCCAGGGTGGCGTCGACGGCGGCGAGCATCGTCACCGCGGCGTCGGGGTCGCTGGTGTCAGCCAGCCCTTCGGTGCCCAGCGTGGCGGCGACCCAGCGATCGACCGCTGCCGTGGCGCGTGGGGCGTCGAGGTCGTCGGCGAGGTGGGCCAGCACCTCCTCGACCACCGGGCCGGCCGGCGCCCCCGCACCTAGCGCCACCGCCTTGCGCCAGCGAGCGATGTCGTCGACGGCGTCCCAGAGCTCGGCGTCGGTCCACTCCCAGTCGCTGCGGTAGTGGTGCCGGAGCAGGGCGAGTCGGATCGCGGCCGGGTCGACGTCTCCGTGGCGCAGGGCCGAGACGAACACCAGGTTGCCGCGCGACTTGGACATCTTCTCGCCGTCGTACCCGACCATGCCCGCGTGCACGTACGTCCGTGCGAACGGGACGCCCGGATCGGCGACCTGCGCGTGGCCCGCACCCATCTCGTGGTGCGGGAAGACGAGGTCACTGCCCCCGGCCTGGACGTCGAACGTCGGGCCGAGGTAGCGCTGGGCGATCGCGGTGCACTCGATGTGCCAGCCCGGCCGGCCGGGCCCGAAGGGGCTGGGCCAGGAGGGCTCGCCCTCGCGCTCGCCGCGCCAGATCACGCAGTCGAGCGGATCCTTCTTGCCGGCCCGGTCGGGGTCTCCCCCACGCTCGCCGAACAGCCCCAGCATGGTGTCGCGGTCGTAGCCGGACTCCTGGCCGAACGCGGGGTCGGCGGTCACCGAGAAGTAGAGGTCGTCGTCGACGCGGTAGACCGCGCCCGTCCCCTGCAGCCTCTCGATCAGCTCGACAACCAGTGGGATCGACTCCACCGCACCGATGTAGTGAGTGGGCGGCAGCACCCGCAGCGCCTGCATGTCCTCCCGGAAGAGCTCGGTCTCCCGCTCGGCGAGCTCGACCCAGTCCACCTTGACCTTGGCGGCGCGCTCCAGCAGCGGGTCGTCGATGTCGGTGACGTTCTGGACGTAGGTCACGTCGTGGCCGGCGTTGCGCCAGGCCCGGTTGAGCAGGTCGAACCCGACGTACGTCGCGGCGTGGCCGAGGTGCGTGGCGTCGTAAGGCGTGATCCCGCAGACGTAGAGACGCGCCGGTCCGTCGGGCTCGATCACCACCTTCTTCCCGGTCGGTGTGTCGTGCACGGCGACCGGTGGCCCCGTCAGGGACAGGGAGGGGATCTCCGGGGAGGACCAGGGGCGCATGGGCGAAAGCCTAGACGGCGGCTGGGCTCAGAACGGCGGCCAGGGGATGGCCGGCCAGTCACCGCGGGGTGTCGGCAGCACGCCGCGGTCGAGCAACCGGCGGCAGCGTCGGTCGAGGGCGTCGATCTCGTGGTCGGTCAGGGCATCGGCGAGCGACTCCCCCAGCGCGCCGGCCAGCGCCTCGCGCACCCTGAGCACCCCGGCCACCTCGTCGTCGGTCAGCGGCTCGCCGTGCCAGCCCCACAGCACCGTGCGCAGCTTCGGCTCGTGATGGAACGTCACGCCGTGGTCGACGCCGTACCGGTGGCCACCAGGCATCTCGAGCACGTGGCCGCCCTTCCGGTCGGCGTTGTTGACCAGTACGTCGAACACCGCCATCCGGCGCAGCGCAGGGGTGTCCTCGTGGATCAGGGTGACGTCGCGGTCGTGCTGGTCCACGCCTTCGAAGACCGCCAGCCAGCCGGGACGGGTCTCGCCGGCGCCGATCAGGGTGACGGCCTCCTGCTCGGGGTCGGGCTCCCGCCAGCGCTGGATCATCCCTTCGCCGTGCGGGCCGATGCCGATCCAGGTCTCCGGCACGATGTCCCAGCCCGTCGCCTCGGAGACGGCGTACGCCGACACCTCGCGGTCGGCGAGTGTGCCGGTCGGGAAGTCCCAGAGTGGCCGCTCCCCGGCCACGGGCTTGTAGACGACCTTGGTGCCGGCGATCTCCCCGAGGAACGTCGCGTTCGAGGCCGGCATGATCCGGCCGTGCAGCACCAGGTCGCCCGCGAGCGGTGAACGAGCGTCGTGGGTGGTCACGGGTCCCGGCGACGGAATCCGTTGGCCCGGACGCACAGGTGGCCGTCGGGGTCGATCGGGTTGCCGCAGAACGGGCAGTTCGGCCGGCCCGCGGTGAGGACCTGCTCGGCGCGCTTGACGAACGCCCGGGCGTGGCCGGCGTTGATCCGGACCAGGAAGACCTCGTCCGGCTCGGGCTCCTCGAAGTCCTGGTCGACCTGGTCGGGGGTGACCACGGCCGCCTCGGTGAACGGGAACACCTCGATGACGACCCGCTCGTCGTCGGGGTCCCACGACAGCGTCATCGTCCCCGCGCGGAACTCCTCCTCGATCGGCTGCTCGAGCGGCTCGGTGTCGTCGAGCGCCATGGGCGCGACGGCTGGGACCAGCGCGCTCGAGGCCTCGGCGGCCATGATCTCGTCGAGCAGCTGGTCGATGCGCTCGGCCAGCGCCGCGACCTGCTGCTTCTCCAGCGCCACGCTGACCAGTCGGCTGCCCTCCCTGGCCTGCAGGAAGAACGTGCGCGCACCGGGCTCGCCGACGGTGCCGGTGACGAAGCGTTCCGGCGGGTCGAAACCGTGCACGATGGGCATGTCTTCCACCCTAGACGGCGCTCGATGGGCCTCCGCCGCCGCCGACGGGGGCGTCCTCGGCGGCCCGTGTGCGGCGGGTGCGCTTGCGCGTGGGTGGCACCAGCCAGCCGAGGTCGCCGGCGTGGGTGTTGGTGGCGAGCACGTAGGGCCGGGTCCCGGTGTAGCGGATGATGGAGACCGACGCCGGGTCGACGTGGATCCTCTGGAAGAGGTCCAGGTGCATGCCCAGGGCGTCGGCGAGCACCGACTTGATGATGTCGCCGTGGCTGACCGCCACCCACACCGCGCCGGCGCCGTGCTCCGCCTCGACGGCCGCGTCGCGACGGCGTACGGCCTCGACCGCCCGCGCCTGCATGGCGGTCATCGACTCACCGCCGGGGAACGTCGCCGCGGACGGCTGGGTCTGCACCGTGCGCCAGAGCGCCTCCTTGGCCAGCTCCTTGATGGTCCGGCCCTGCCACTCGCCGTAGTCGCACTCGGTGAGCCCCCGCTCTCGCGACACCCTCGTCCGGGACCGCTGCGCCTTCCCGATCGCCGCGGCGGTGTCGCGGCACCGCTCCAGCGGGCTGCTCACCAGCGCGGCGAGCGGGAGTACGGCGAGCCGCTCCGCCACCCGCGCGGCCTGCTCGGTCCCGGTCGCGTCCAGGCGGACGCCCGGGGTGCGGCCCGCCAGCAGACCGGTGGCGTTCGCTTCGGTCCTGCCGTGCCGCACGAGGATGACGGTTGCCATGGCGGCGAGCCTAACGAGCACTACCGTGGCTCCCGTGATCGTCGACAACGCGCTGTACAGCAAAGGGGTCCGGGTCCCGCTGGAGTGCGACGTCGCCGACCTGGCCGCGGTGCGCGGGCGATGTGGGCCGGGTGACTTCGTCTGGATCGGCCTGTTCGAGCCGGACGAGGCCGAGCTCGCCGAGGTGGCCGACGTGTTCGACCTCCACGCGCTGGCAGTAGAGGACGCGGTGACGGCCCATCAGCGGCCCAAGCTGGAGCGCTACGACGAAAGCCTGTTCCTGGTGCTCAAGACGCTCTGGTACGTCGACGAGGACGACGCCGTCGAGACCGGCGAGATCAACATGTTCGTGGGCACCGACTTCGTCGTCACGGTGCGACACGGCCAGGGCGGCGGGCTGCACGAGGCCCGCCTGGCGCTGGAGGAGCGGGAGAAGGTGCTCGCCCACGGCCCCTCCGCGGTCGTGTACGCCGTGTGCGACCAGGTCGTCGACATCTACGACCAGGTCGCCGACGCGCTGACCGTAGGACGTCGACGAGGTCGAGTCCTCCGTGTTCTCCGACGAGCGCACCAACGACTCCGCTCGGATCTACGTGCTGAAGCGCGAGCTGGCGGAGGTCCGCCGCGCGGTGATGCCGCTGCGCGACCCGATCGGCCGCTTCACCGCCGGCGTCGTGGACGGCATCCACCCGGACGCCGCGCCGTACTTCCGCGACGTGGGCGACCACCTGGCCCGGATCGCGGAGACCGTGGACAACCTCGACTCGCTGCTGTCGGCCGCGTTCGAGGCGCACCTGGCCCAGATCAGCATCCGGCAGAACGACGACATGAGGAAGATCTCGGCCGGCGTCGCGCTGTTCGTCGCCCCGACGCTGGTCGGATCGATCTACGGCATGAACTTCGAGCACATGCCCGAGCTCGGCTGGTACGTCGGCTACCCGCTCGCGCTGCTGCTGATGCTGAGCATCGCGGGGTTGCTGTTGGTGGTGTTCAAGAGGTCCGGCTGGCTGTAGCGGCTTGCGGTTTGGTCACCAACCGCAGAAAAGCGGGCTCCGAAATCTGCGTTGGTGACCAAACCGCAGTCCGACAGGGCCGGTCAGGCCGACAGCACCCCGGCGCTGAGCAGCACCAGCGTGAGGGTGCCCAGCGCGACCCGGTAGATCACGAACGGCGTGTAGGAGTGCGTGCTGATGTAGCGCAGCAGCCAGGCGATCGCGGCGTACCCGACCACGAAGGAGACGACCGTCGCCACGATCGTCGGCCCCCAGCCGTAGATGTTGTCGCCGTCGGGGATCTCCTTGAGCTCGAACAGCCCGGCCCCCACCACGGCCGGGATCGCCAGCAGGAACGCGTAGCGGGTCGCCGCCTCCCGCTCGTAGCCCAGCAGCCGGCCCATCGACAGCGTGGCGCCGGACCGGGACACCCCGGGGATCAGCGCCATTGCCTGGGCGGCACCCATCAGCACGGAGTCGCGCAGGCTGATCTGCTTGAGCCCCTTGTCGGTGCCGCCGATCCGGTCGGCGAACCCGAGGACCAGCCCCATCACGATCAGGGTGGTGCCGATGATCCACAGGTTGCGGAAGTCGCGCTCGATGACGTCCTTGAGCAGCACGCCGAGCACCACGATCGGCAGCGATCCGACGATGATGAACCAGCCCATCCGCGCGTCGAAGTGGCCGCGGTACTCCGGCTTGAAGATCGACTTGAGCCAGGTCGACGCGATCCGCCAGATGTCGTGCCGGAAGTAGATGAGTACGGCGAGCTCGGTGCCGATCTGGATCACGGCCGTGAACGCGGCGCCGGGGTCGCCCCAGCCGAACAGCTCGGGGAAGATCCGCAGGTGCGCGCTGCTGGAGATCGGCAGGAACTCCGTCAGCCCCTGGAGCGTGCCGAGCACGACGGCCTGGAGGAGGTCCCACACGGGCCACGATCCTAGGGGTGAACCAGCGAGCCACGACGCGCGGGGGCGCGGCACGGCGGCTAGGTTTTCGCCCATGCAGCAGCGGTCCGTCGGCAGCACCGGTCTGAAGGTCTCCCGACTCGCCCTCGGACTGATGACGTGGGGCAGCGTCACCGACGAGCACGAGGCCCAGGAGCAGCTGAGCGCCTTCCTGGACGTCGGCGGCACGCTCCTGGACACGGCTCACGTCTACGGTGGGGGCGCGAGTCGAAGAGCTGCTCGGCAGCCTGCTGTCCGGAGGCTTCCGGCGACGAGGACCTCGTGATCGCCACCAAGGCCGGCTTCAGCGCCCGACGCGGGAGCCCCTCGTACGACGCCTCGCGGGGCGCGCTGCTTCCGTCGCTGGACCTCTCCCTGCGCCGTCTCGGCGTCGACCACGTCGACCTGTGGCAGGTGCACGTCTGGGACGACGCGACCCCCCTCGACGAGACGCTCGCGGCGCTGGACACCGCGGTGGCCTCGGGCCGGGCGTCGTACGTCGGCATCTCCAACTACACCGGCTGGCAGACCGCGCAGGCCGCCACCTGGCAGCGCGCTGTCGCCGGCCGGGCTCCGCTCGCCAGCACGCAGATGGAGTACTCCCTGCTCAACCGTGCGGTCGAGGAGGAGGTCCTGCCCGCTGCTGACGCACTCGGTCTCGGCGTGCTCCCCTAGTCCCCCCTCGGCCAAGGGCGTCCTCACCGGCAAGTACCGCACGGGCATCCCCTCCGACTCCCGAGGCGCGTCGCCGATCACTCGCGCGTCGAGGCCTACCTCGGTGACCGCGCCGGCAGGGTCGTCGACGCCGTGGCCCGGGCGGCCGACGGCCTGGGCTGGACGCCGATGGAGGTCGCCCTGGTCTGGGTGCGCGACCGCCCCGGCGTCACCGCGCCGATCGTCGGGGCCCGCACCGCCGCCCAGCTGCGCGGCGCCCTGGACACCGAGGACAAGACGCTGCCCGAGGAGCTCGTGCAGGCGCTCGACGACGTGTCGGACGACGGATGAGCCGCGCCCTGCGCCGGCCGCCCGCCCGGGGCGTCGAATGGGAGTTCGCGAGCGTGACGTTCTCGCGGGAGTTCCCGCGCAACGTCGTCACCAAGCTGCTCGTGGAGCGCGCCGAGCACGGCGGCTGGGAGCTCGACCGGGTCCGGATCGGCCCCGACGGCGTACGCCGGGTGGTGCTGCGCCGCAAGATCATCCGCGCGGTCCGCACCGCCTGACGGGCCGGGGCTCCCGACTAGGGTCGGCGGCGTGGACGGCTGGCACCCTCGCTATTTCAACCCCCGGAAGCTGCCGTTCAACTGGGCCGGTGGCGACCACGAGTGGACCATCACGCGAGCGAACGGCGCGCGACCGGCACCGGCAACGGTGAGGACCTGGCTGTGGGATACGAGTCGGACGCCGAGGTCGGGCACACGATGGTGCGCCCGCTTCCTCAGGACCGTGACCTCGATCGAGCACCGGGACCCGCGTCTCCGGACGCCTGCTCCACGCCTCCGTGGCCGAACGTCGCCTGGTCCGGCTCGCGGTCAGCGCGCCCGACGGCCCGCTGGTCGCCCGCTAGACCATCACCCCCTGGTCCGGTTCGGGCGGCCGGGCCACACGCAGAAGCGGGTGCCGCCCGTGGCGGTCGACTGGGCGCGCGAGACCGCGTTCACGGACCCGAGCCTTCTACGCGTCCGGTGACCCGCTGCCCACCCTTCCACGACCTGACCGGTTGGGACGGTGCGGAGGCCGTGGCCGAGCTGTGCGCGGCGCTCCCGGGCTACGCCGACGACCTGGCCGGCCATGCCGTGGCACGCGTACGCCGACGACGCACCCGAGCGGGTGGCGTCGATCCTCGAACGGATCGGGGCCGCCGACCGGCTCGCGGAGATCTTCGTCCCCGACAGTCCCCCGGCGACCGACTCGCGCGGCGATGGTTCGGCCACCCGGGCCGCGGCCGGCTCCGACGTCGACGCAGGACGAGCCCTGGTGCATCGGTGCGGCCGGACTGGACGCGCTCCTGGCTCCACGGGACGCCGCTTCGGCAAGCACCCCGACGACCGGTCGAGGATCCTCACCGCGCCGGTCGCCGATCGGCGACGTGACCCTTGCAGTCGACCGTCGAGCTCGGCGGGCCCGCCAGCTGGCGGCGACCGGGCTCGTGGTCTACCTGCCGGGCGCCGCGACGACCTGGTCCGCGAGACCGACGGAGGCGCAGGGACCGGTGTTCACCGACGACGGTCCAGCTCCGACGTGCACTCGGCCTCGGACTGCGCGGTCTTCGACGCCTACGCCGAGGAGTTCACTCGACCCGTCGAACGCCGCCTGGAGCCGGTGCGACCTGCCGGCGCCGTACTGACCTGGAGTGGTCTGCGACCGGTCGCGTCAGACCTCGTCGAGGAACCGGTCGAAGACCCGGGCCCCGAACTCCAGGGCGTCCACCGGCACCCGCTCGTCGATGCCGTGGAACAGCGCGGTGAAGTCGAGGTCCTCGGGCAGCCGCAGCGGGGCGAAGCCGTAGGACCGCATGCCCAGCTTGATGAAGTGCTTGGCGTCGGTCCCGCCGCTCATCAGGTACGGCGCCACCAGCGCGTCCTCGTCCTCGGCCAGGATCGACCGGCCCATCGCCGCGACCAGGTCGCCGTCGTACGGCATCTCCCAGGGCGGCTGGTTGGAGACGTACTCGACGTCGATGTCCTCGCCGCAGCAGCTCGGCCAGCGTGGCGAAGAACTCGTCCTCGTAGCCCGGGAGGAACCGGCCGTCCACGTGCGCCGTGGCCTCGGTGGGCACGACGTTCACCTTGTACCCGGCGCCCAGCATCGTCGGGTTCGTGGTGTTGCGGATCACCGCGCCCAGCATCCGGGTGGCGGTGCCGAACTCGTCCACCAGCGCCTCGGCGTTCTCGGGAGTGGCCTCGGTGCCGGCGAGCTCGGCGACCGCTGCCAGCAGCGTCTGCATGGTCGGCGTCAGCCGGACCGGCCACTCGTGGGCCCCGATCCTCGCGACCGCCGTGGCGAGCTGCGGTGACGGCGTTGTCGCGGTTGATCATCGACCCGTGTCCCGCCCGGCCGCGGGCGGTGAGCCGCATCCAGGCCATCCCCTTCTCGGCGGCCTCGATCAGGTACATCCGCCGGCCGCGCACGGTGGTGCTGAAGCCGCCCACCTCGCCGACGGCCTCGGTGCACCCCTCGAACTCGTCGGGGTGGTCGCGGACCAGCACCTCGGCGCCCTTGTGGCCGCCGGCCTCCTCGTCGGCGGTGAAGCACAGCACGATCGGCCGCTCCGGCGGTCGTCCCGCACGCTGCCGGGCCCGGACCAGCGACAGGAGCATCGCGTCGAAGTCCTTCATGTCGACCGCTCCCCTGCCCCAGAGTAGCCGTCGCGGATCTCGCCGCTGAACGGGTCGACCTGCCAGTCCTCCGCGGCCGCTGGTACGACGTCGAGGTGGCCGTGGAGCAGCAGCCCGGGCCGGTCCCCGATCGGCGCCGCCCCAGCGCGCGACCACCGACGCGCGGCCCGGCTCGGACTCGTAGAGACGGGTCTCGATCCCGACCTCGTCGAGCAGCCCGGCGACGTACTCGGCCGCCTTCCGCTCCCCCGGTCCGTCCTGGTCGCCGTAGTTCGTGGTGTCCATCCGGATCAGCTCGCGACACACCTCCACGACCTCCGCCGCGGGGTCGTACGTCGGGTCCTGAACGTCGTCGTCCATGGGGCCATAGTGGCACCCGGAGGGGCCTCGCCCCGATGCGGGGAAGCGTCCCCTCGTTTTGCTAAGGTTCCGTCCGCACTCGTCCGGGTGGCGGAATTGGCAGACGCGCTAGCTTGAGGTGCTAGTGCCCGTATTAGGGCGTGGGGGTTCAAGTCCCCCCTCGGACACTCCACGGACCCGAATCGGGGGTCAGGGTTCGGAACGCTTTTCGCTTCAGCCCAGCAGCTTTGCCTTCGCCTGGCGGAACTCCTCCTCGGTGATCGCGCCCTGAGTCTGAAGCTGGTGAAGCCGTTCGATCTCCTGTGCGGTGCTGGTGCCGCTGCCCGCCACCTCTTGCACATAGCTACGCATCTGCGCGTCGCGACGCGACGCGTCCCGCGCGGCGTTCTCACCCATCTTGTGACCGCGCGCGATCAGGTAGACGAACACGCCGAGGTAGGGCAGTACGACGACGAAGATCGTCCACAAGGCCTTGTTCCAGCCGGAGAGGTCGTCGCTGCGGAAGATGTCGGCGAAGACCGTGATGAGGAGCCAGATCCAGATGAAGAAGAGGAAGAACCAGAGCAGGGTCCAGAACCCCTCCATGACTTCGTACTCCCAGACACTTGTCACTTGAGCCTCCATTAGATGAGTCCGAGGATATCGACGGCGGTGCACCGACGGATCGGACGGCTGTCGCCCACATCGTCGACGGACGACCTTTATGCCCACATCACCCCCAATGGGGTAGAACTCGCGCTACGCCGCTGATGCTGGTGGGGTCGTATTCACCATGCTGGGTGATGGCATCACCTCGCTTACGGGAGGACAGTGGCTGGAGAGACGGGGTGAGGAATGTCCGGCGGCCATCGGCGAACCTGGCGGCGCGTGCTGCTGCTCGGCGTCCCGAGCCTCTACATCGTTCTGGGCATCCTCCACCCGACGGAGAACCCGGAGCTGGGCGACGAGACCGACCTGTTCATCACCCTGCACGTCGCGCAGCTCTTCCTCATCACGGGTCTGGCCTACGTGCTCTGGTTCCTCGTGGAGGGTCTGGACAGTCGGGCTGCCACGGTCGCCCGGGCCCTGATCATCCCGTTCGTGGTGGCCTACACGGCGCTGGACGCGATCCTTGGCGCCGCGTGGGGCCTCGCCGCCGAGGCGGCGAACGACCTGCCGGCTTCGGCGCAGGACGGAGCAGGTCAGCTCGTCCACGAGCTGATCTCCGGCGATCCGGACCCCCGCGGACTCCTGCTCTACTGGGGAGCCGGAGTGCTCTGGCTCGCGGTGGCGATCGCGGTCGTGACGGCGCTCCGAGACACCGCGCCGCTCGGCGCCCTCGTCTGCCTGTCACTCGGCGCCGCCGTGTTCACCCTGGGCCATGCCCCGCCGATGGGTCCGATCGGGATGGGGCTGTTCCTCATCGGGATCGCGTGGCTCGAGTTCCGGCCACGCCCGGTCACGACGGAGCCGAGGCAGCCATCAGGACAGGGCGTCAGGCCGCCCGTCCGGCCTTGAGCGCGGCGGCGATGTCGACGGCGCGCCGGGCCTGGAAGCGAGCCGCCTCCAGGGCCACCTCGTCGGGGGCGCCGCCGGCGGACGCGTGCGAGGTCCCGTAGGGATTGCCGGTCTGGAACTGGATGGGGTCGGTGTAGCCGGGCGGCACGATGATCCCGCCCCAGTGGTTGAACACGTGGCTCAGCGCGAGGAGGGTCGCCTCGTGCCCGCCGTGTGCGGTGCTCGCGGCGGTGAAGGCCGAGTACACCTTGTCGGCGAGCTTGCCCTGCTGCCACAGGGGTCCGGTGGTCTCGATGAACGTCTTGAGCTGGCTGGCCGGGGTGCCGAACCGGGTGGGCGTTCCGAAGAGAACGACGTCGGCCCACTCCAGGTCGTCGAGGCGGGCCTGGGCGAGGTCGGCGGTCGCCCGGACATGCTCGACCCAAGCCGGATTGGAGTCGATGGCTTCTTGCGGCGCCAGCTCGGCGACCTTGCGCAGGCGCACCTCGGCGCCGGCCTTCTCCGCGCCCTCGGCGGCGGCGCGCGCCAGATCGTGCACCGTGCCCGTGGCGCTGTAGTAGATGATCGCGGCGTTCACTGCTTCGCATGAGTTCGTCCTTCCCTTTCGTGGGTCTCGGCAGGTACGACGACGCAGCCTCCTGGGGTGTGAGGTGACGCTGCTCACCTCACAAATGGGCGGGCTGCTTCGTCGGTACTGGGGGAGGTAGCGGTGACGAAAGGAACGTCGACGCGATGAGTACTCGGGTGAGTCGGGCCTCGACGCGGTCATGGCCGAGCGCCGCCAGCTGATCAGCCTGGCCTACCGGCTGCTCGGGTCCGTGGCGGACGCGGAGGACGTCGTGCAGGAGACGTACGCCCGCTGGTACGCCCTGTCCGACGAGCAGCGGCGCGAGATCGAGACGCCGGGCGCCTGGCTGTCGAAGGTGGCCAGCCGCATCTGCCTGGATCTGCTCGGCTCGGCGCGCGCCAGGCGGGAGCGGTACGTCGGCGACTGGATCCCCGAGCCGGTGCCCGGTGGAACGGACTGGGTCAACGGGCAGTCGAGCGACCCCATGGTCGATCCCGCCGATCGCGTCACCTTGGACGAGTCGCTGAGCATGGCCTTCCTCGTCGTTCTCGAGACGATGACGCCTGCCGAGCGGGTGGCCTTCATCCTCCACGACGTCTTCCGCTACTCGTTCGCCGAGGTGGCCGAGGTCGTCGGTCGTACGCCGGCCGCCTGTCGCCAGCTGGCGTCGTCGGCCCGACGCCACATCGACGCAGAGGTCTCCGCCACGCCGACCGGACGCCGCGCAGGCCTCGTCCGCGAGTTCAAGGAGGCGTGGGCGGCCAAGGACATCGAGGCTCTGATCGGCCTGCTCGATCCCGACGCCACGACGATCGCCGACGGCGGCGGCCTGGCCAGCGCCGTGCGAGGGTCGCGTCGAGGGGGGCGAGCGACTGGCGCGCCTCTACGTCGACCTGCTGGACAAGGCTCCCGACATGACGTTCCTCGAACGCACGGTCAACGGCCAACCCGGCCTGGTGGCCGAGCAGGACGGCGTCACGGTGACCGTGCTGGCCTTCGACTTCGCCGGCGACCGGATCAAGCACATCTGGGCGGTGCGCAACCCCGAGAAGCTCCGGCCGTGGACCACCGAGTGATCCAGCGCCGTATCGTGCGTCGGGACTAGTCCGGATCGACTACGCCGCTCCGGCCGTTCTCCCGATGCCGGATGCAGGGATTCCCCGCAGTATGGGTGCCGTCCAGCGGTGTGTCTCTCCACGCACCTTCCCTGCGGCTCAGTCGAGCCGTTGTCGATGGAGAGATTTTGATCCGCGCGTTCCTCGCCCTCCTGCTGACCGCCATCCCGATCGCCTTCCTGTCGCCGAGCGCCGACGGGGCTCCGGCGGCCGACTCCGACATCACGATCCACGTGTCCGACGACACCGTCCGGCTCGGCAAGAGGGTCACCGTCGCCGGCGAGGGCCCGGGGCTCCGCCGTCTCGTCCTGCAGCTGAAGACGAGGGAGAACGGGTGGCAGGACATGGCCGCCATGACCACCGGCGTGGGCGGTTCCTACTCCTTCCGGGCTCCTGGCTGGCGCGGCACGCATCGGCTGCGGGTGGTTGCTCCCGCGACCCTGGTGCTCGCGGCGTCGGTGAGCGACACCCGGCAGGTCACCGTGAAGATGCCCTACCGCCCACGAGGGCGGACGTCGGACTGGACCTGGCTGTCCCACCGCGGCGCCCGATGGGACCCGTGCCGGACGATCACCTACCGGATCAACCCTCGCGGTGGCTATCAAGGCGCAACGGCCGATGTCAGGCGTGCCTTCCGCCAGGTCGGCATGGTCACCGGCTTGCGGTTCGACTACCTCGGTAGCACCACGAGGGAGATCCGGCGCAACCGGCTCGGCTATCACCCCGTCGGCACGGACGTCGTCGTCGACTGGCAGAGCCCGAAGGAGGAGGCGGGCCTGTCCGGAGGGGTCGTGGGCATCGGCGGCCACTGGGTCCAGGGCGGCCGACGCTTCGACGGCTACATGATGCTGGACCGGACCGCACGACTCTCGCGCGGCACCTGGCGGCAGGTGATGACCCACGAGGTCGGACACGTCCTCGGCCTGGGCACGCCCACTCCCCCCGGCAGCTGATGTACGGCGTCTCGTCCGCGCTCAACGAGCGCCTCGGCGCCGGAGACCTCACCGCGCTGTCGCGCGTCGGCGCTTCAGGTGGCTGCCTCGCTGACCGCACCGAAAGGGCCGTGCCGGGTACCGGCCCGGTGCCCGTCGACGGCGCTTGATAGGAAGGAACCGACGCCCTTTCTCGGCAGGTGTCGCGTCCGGGCGTGTCCACTCCGTCCGCGGCCAGTGAGGAGCGGCGCAGTCCGCGCCGTATCTCGTGAGCATCGAACAGGACCAAGAGAAGACCGAAACCAACCCCGAACTCCCCGCGCCAGCGACTGCTGAAGGACGACGTCGTCCCGCATCCGGCACTCGACGTCGCCCTCGGCGCGTCCGTGGAGGCGAAGCAGCCCAAGCGGACGCTCGACATGGTCGTGTTCGGCGTCACCGCCGTGATCGCGATCGGCTTCGTCATCTGGGGCTTCGTCAGCACCGCCAGCCTCGCCGATGTCTCGGGCGACGCGCTCGAGCGGCACCATGGAGTACCTCGGCTGGCTGTTCGTCCTGGCCTCGTCCGGCTTCGTGGTGTTCGCCCTCTGGCTGGGTCTCGGCAGGTTCGGCACCATCCCGCTGGGCCGCGACGACGACGAGCCGGAGTTCCGCACCGTCGTCCTGGGTCGCGATGATGTTCTCGGCCGGGATGGGCATCGGCCTGATGTTCTTCGGCGTCAACGAGCCGCTCACCTTCTTCGCCGACACCGGGGAGTTCGTGCCCGGCAGCGCGACCTGTCCCAGTCCGACCGGGCCGATGCAGCCCGCGATGGCCCAGACCCTCTTCCACTGGACCCTGCACCCGTGGGCGATCTACGCCGTCGTCGGGCTCGCGATCGCCTACGGCGTCTTCCGCAAGGGCCGCTCCCAGCTCATCAGCTCCGCGTTCAGCGCCGCTGATCGGCCGCCACGCCGACGGGCCGGCCGGCAAGGTCATCGACATGCTGGCGATCTTCGCCACGCTCTTCGGCTCCGCCGCGTCGCTCGGTATCGGGCGCGCTGCAGATCAGCAGCGGGCTGCAGATCCTCGGCGGGTTCGGACGAGGTCGGCAACGGCATCCTCGTCGGGATCATCACCATCCTCACCGCGTGCGTTCGTCGTCTCGGCGGTCTCGGGCGTCGCCCGCGGCATCCAGTGGCTCTCGAACATCAACATGGTGCTCGCCATCGCTCTGGCCGGGTTCGTCTTCGTCGTCGGGCCCGACGATGTTCATCCTGAACATGATCCCGACCTCGATGGCGGAGTACGTCCAGGACCTCGCGAACATGGCCGGCCGCACCAACGCCCAGGGCAGTGAGGTCGCCGCGTGGCTGAGCTACTACACCGTCTTCTACTGGGCGTGGTGGATCTCCTGGACGCCGTTCGTCGGCATCTTCATCGCCCGGATCTCCCGCGGCCGCACGATCCGCCAGTTCGTCACCGGCGTGCTGCTCGTGCCGAGCCTGGTCAGCCTGGTGTGGTTCGCGGTCTTCGGTGGCAGCGGCGATCAAGCTGGAGCATGGACGGCGCGAGTCTCTACGAGTCCGGGGGCGCCGAGCAGCAGCTGTTCACGTTGCTCGAGCAGTTCCCGCTGGGCGACGGCCGCCAGCGTGCTGGTCATGGTCCTGGTCGCGATCTTCTTCGTCTCCGGCGCGGATGCCGCCTCGATCGTGATGGGGTCCCTGTCCCAGCGCGGAGCCATCGAGCCGAGCCGCCTGCCGGTCGATCTTCTGGGGCGTCGCCACCGGCGCGGTGGCGGCGGTGATGCTGCTCGTCGGTGGCGAGGATGCGCCTCAACGGGCTCAAGAACATCACGATCGTCGCGGCGGTGCCGTTCGTGCTTCGTGATGGTCGGCCTCTGTGTCGCCCTGGTGAAGGATCTGATGCAGGACCCACTGATGGTGCGCCGCGACTACGCCCGCGCCGCCGTGCACGACGCCGTGATCACGGGTGTGACCGAGCACGGTGACGACTTCGCCCTGTCCGTCGAGCCGAGCAACGGCACCGGGGACAGCGTGTCGGAGGAGCCCGAGAAGGACTCGCCGCCGCCCTAGGATTCTCGCGATGAGCGAGATGGCGTTCCGGGTCGGGTTCGTGGAGGGCGCGATGCCGGACAAGTGGGCGCGGATCTGGCGGGAGCGACGCCGCGACCCGATCGAGCTGGTGCCGGTCACCCAGGCCGACCAGGAGCGCGGCATCCGCTCGGGTTCGCTCGACATGGCCCTGGTCCGGCTGCCGATCGACCGCGACGGGATGCACTGCATCCCGTTGTACGACGAGGTCGCGGTCGCCGTGGCGGCGAGCGACCACTACCTGGCCGCGGCCGACGAGGTCACCCACGCCGACATCGCCGAGGACGAGGTGGACTGGTCGGCGATCCCGGCCAAGGACGCGGTCGCCGTGGCCGCCAACGGCGACGGCGTCGCGGTGATGCCGATGTCCCTTGCCCGGCTCCATCACCGGAAGGACGCGATCTACCGCCCGGTCACCGACCTGCCACCCACGACTGTCGGCCTCGCCTGGCTGGTCGACAACGACGACGAGCGAGTGCAGGCCTTCATCGGGATCGTCCGCGGCCGCACCGAGCGGTCCACGCGCACCTAGACGGCCATCGCGCCGGGAAGACCGTGGCGTCCCAGCGCGTTGCCGTCTGGTGTGAAGCTCGACGAAGCCAGCACCTCGAACGTCGATGACCGGGGCCACGGGGCCGCGAAGACCATGCGGGCCCTGGTCCAGCGGTCCCATCGCGGACCGCAGGACCTGGTGCTCGAGCCCGACCGTCGCCGGCCGGACCCGGGTCCGGGTGAATACCTGGTTCGGGTCGGTGCGGCCGGGATCAACTTCGCGGACGTCATGCAGAGCCGTGGCACCTACGGGGACGGGCCGGAGGCGCCGTACGTCGCGGGCTTCGAGGCCGCCGGCGAGATCGTCGCCATCGGCCCGCACGTCGACAGCCCGTTCCCGATCGGCACCCACGTCATCGGCGCCGGTCCTGGCGCCTTCGCCAACACATGGTGATGCCGGCCGCCGGAGTGCTTCCCGTCCCAGCCGGCTGGAGCGACGCCCAGGCGCTCGGCATGGTGCTGAACTGGGCAACCGCGCTGGCGGCACTGCGAGCCACTCGGCGAGATCAAGGCCGGGGACGTGGTGCTGATCCATGCCGCGGCGGGCGGAGTCGGGCAGGCCGCCGTACGTCTCGCCCGTCACTACGGCGCACGGGTCGTCGCCACGGCTGCCCGACCGAAGCACGACACCGTCAGGGCGCTCGGGGCCGACGAGGTCCTGGACAGCGCTCGCTCCGACCTGGCCCAGGAGATCACTCGCCTCACCGGCGGCGTCGACCTGGTCCTCGAATCCGTCGGGCGGGCCACCTTCGAGACCAGCCTGTCGGTCACCAAGCCGTTCGTCGGGCGGGTCATCGTTTTCGGTGCCGCCTCTGGCGACGCCGGCCTGACCACCCACGACCTCGTCTTCACCCACCGCGTGCAGGTCAAGGGTCTGCACATCGGCGCACTGGCGACCGCAGCGCCGTCGCTCTACCGATCCCTCCTGGACGAGATCCAGGCGCTGATCGCGCAGGGCGTGTACCCACCCGGCGCTCCGCAGGTCCATCCGTTGAAGCAGGGCCCGGCGGTGCTGGAGGAGCTCGAAGCGGGCCGGACCCGAGGCAAGCACGCGCTCGATCCGTGGCGCTAGTGGCCTAGTCCCAGAGGAGCCGGTGGGTCCTCAGCTCCGCGTCGAGGAGTCGGCCGGAGTCCACCAGTCGGGTGGCGGCCACGACCCCGACCGTCTCGGCGGCGATCAGGCCCACCAGCACCACGATCTGCGCGGCGGCGGCCTCGGCCGGTGACCCACCACCCAGCAGCACGCCGATGAACGCACCGGGCAGGGTCACCACGCCCACCGTCCTGGTCTGGTCGAGCACGGGGAAGAACGACTCGGCCGTGTAGCGACCGGTCAGCTCCCCCGCCGCGTCGCGCGGGAGCAGCCCCAGCGCCAAGGCCGCCTCGAACTGTGCGAGCCCGTCCCGCAGTGCGTGACAGGCCCGTCGCGTTCCCTGGGAGACCGCGGTCATGGTCCCGCCCACGACGATGCCGCCGAAGGGGATCAGGGTCTCGGGCTGCAGCGGCACCATGCCGGTGCCGAAGATCACGCCGAGGACGGGTAGCCAGCCACCCGCGATCGCGAGTGCCACCCACGGCCAGGTCGATCCGGCTCCGCTGCGGCGCGCCGCGGTCAGCACCGCGACGGCGTACATGAAGACGACCACGGCCGCCGCCAGGGCGAGATGCTCCAGCGCGGCAGTGATCACCAGGGCGGCGGCGGCCAGCTGCGCCCCGGCCCGGACCACGGCGATCGGGACGGACGCCCGGATCGGCACCCGGCCCACGGCGGCCGCGCCGACCGCGATAGCCGTGAGCAGACGACCGCGACGAGCAGGCTCCAGCTCGGTTCGACGGTCATGGTCGCGGGCTACCAGGACGTCGCGAGCGGGCGGCCCTCGTGGAACCCGGCCGCGGACTGGACGCCGACCACGGCCCGCTCGTGGAACTCCTCGAGCGTCGCCGCGCCGGCGTACGTGCAGGCCGACCGGACGCCGGAGCAGATCTCGTCGATCAGGTCCTCCACACCCGGCCGCGCCGGGTCGAGGTACATGCGCGAGGACGAGATGCCCTCCTCGTAGAGGCCCTTCCTCGCCCGGTCGTACGCCGACTCGGTCGCGGTCCGGCTGGCCACGGCGCGGGCCGAGGCCATCCCGAACGACACCTTGAAGGCCCGGCCGTCGGGGTCCTGCATCAGGTCGCCCGGCGACTCGTGGGTGCCCGCGAACCAGGAGCCGATCATCACCGAGGACGCGCCGGCGGCCAGCGCCAGAGCGACGTCGCGCGGGTGTCGGACCCCGCCGTCGGCCCAGACGTGCCGCCCGAGCGACCGAGCCGCCTCGGCGCACTCCAGGACGGCCGAGAACTGCGGCCGGCCGACGCCCGTCATCATCCGCGTCGTGCACATCGCGCCGGGGCCGACGCCCACCTTGACGATGTCGGCGCCCGCCTCGATCAGCGCGCGGGTGCCCTCGGCGGAGACCACGTTGCCCGCGACCACCGGCACGGCCGGATCCACGCCCCGCACCGCGGTCAGCGCCTCGACCATGCGGTCCTGGTGCCCGTGTGCGGTGTCGACGACGAGGCAGTCGATGCCGGCCTCGAGCAGCTCGCGGGCCTTGGCGGCCACGTCGCCGTTCACGCCGATCGCGGCCGCGATCCGCAGCCCGCCCGTGGGGTCGACGGCGGGTTGGTAGAGCGTCGCCCGCAGGGCCCCGGTCCGGGTGAGTACGCCGACCAGGCAGCCGTCCGCACCGACCGCCACGGCCAGCGGCGCCCGCGCCGTGTCCAGGGCGTCGAAGGCCGCCCGTGGCTCGGTGTCCTCGGCGATCAGGGCGGTCACCGGACCCATCACCTGCCCGACCTGGGCGAACCGATCCACCTCCGCGCACTCGGCCTCGGTGACCACACCCACCGGACGTCCGTCGTCGACGACCACGGCGGCTCGGTGGGAGCGCTTCGGCATCAGCGAGAGCGCCTCCGCGACGGTCTGGTGCGGCGCCAGCTCGATCGGGGTGTCGAACACCAGGTGCCGCGACTTCACGTACTGCACCACGTCGGCCACCACCGGCGCCGGGATGTCCTGCGGGATCACCACGATCCCGCCGCGCCGGGCCACGGTCTCGGCCATCCGCTTGCCGGCGATCGCGGTCATGTTGGCGACCACGATCGGCAGCGTCGCGCCGGTGCCGTCGGAGGTGGCCAGGTCGACGTCGTACCGGCTGGCCACCGCGGAGCGCCGCGGGACCATGAAGACGTCGTCGTAGGTCAGGTCGTGCGGCGGGGCGGCATGGAGGAACTGCACGGCCCACAGCCTAGGGTGGCGCCGTGCGACGTGCGGTGGGTCGGGCCCCGGGCCGGGTGAACCTGATCGGCGAGCACACCGACTACCACGGCGGGCTGGCGTTGCCGTTCGCGCTGGACCGGGCCACGACCGCCACCGTCACCGCACGGGACGACGACATCGTGAGGGTCGCGAGCGCGCAGGTCGACGAGCCCTGGGAGGGGACCACCGGCGACGCCGGGCGTGCGACCGGCTGGGCGGCGTACGCCACCGGCGTGCTGTGGGCGCTGCAGCAGGAGGGTTGGGAGGTGCCCGGCCTCGACATCGCGATCGACAGCGACGTGCCCCTTGGCGCCGGGCTGTCGAGCTCCGCCGCGCTCGAGGTGGCGGTCGCGGTGGCGGTCGCCGGCCTCCTGGAGCACGACCTGACGGACCCGGTGCGCCGCGACCTGGTGCGGGTGTGCCGGCGAGCGGAGACCGAGGTGGCCGGTGCGCCCACCGGCGGGCTGGACCAGATGGCGTCGCTGCTGTGCCGGGCCGACCACGCGCTGCTCATCGACTTCTCCGACGAGTCCACCCGCGACGTCCCGCTCCCCCTCGCCGCCGACGGCCTGGCGATCCTGGTGATCGACACCCGTGTGCACCACACCCACGCCGACGGCGGGTACGCCGACCGCAGGGCCGAGTCGGAGCGCGGCGACCCGCGTCGGCTCCGCCACGTCCGCACCGAGAACGACCGGGTGCGTGGCGCCGTGGCCGCGCTCGAGCGATCCGACTGGTCCGGGCTGGGACAGCTGATGACCGCCTCGCACGTGTCGCTCCGCGACGACTACGAGGTGTCCGCCCCCGAGCTGGACACCGCCGTCGACGCCGCCCTGGCCGCCGGGGCGCTGGGCGCGCGGATGACGGGCGGTGGGTTCGGCGGCTCGGCCATCGCGCTGGTGCGGCGTGACCGGGTGGACGGGGTCAGCGCGGGGGTCGCCACTGCCTTCGCCGAGGCGGGACACCGCGCCCCGGCGTTCCTGCTCGCCGAGCCGTCCGGCCCGGCAGGTCCGGCTTAGTCAGTACCGCGGCGGCACCGGCGGTGCGGGCGGCATCCGCATCCCGCTCTCGCGGACCTCCAGGTCGGCCAGTGCGTAGATCACCGGCCACTCCTGCCGGCGTACCGCCCCAGCGGGGTCGGGGCTGATCCGCGCCAGCAGATGCAGTGGCTGGTGGGCGAGCGCGCGAGTGGCGAACAGCTCGAGATCGGCCCGCGCGTCGAGGAACCGCTGCCCTGCGCTCGACTCTCGAATGAAGCGGACCCGGGCCGGCACGTAGCGCGATGACGCCAGCCCGATCGGCACCACGATCACCGTGACCGCCAGCCAGAACGCCAATCGCTCCACCGAGTCGGCGGTGTCGGCGCCGACCAGCGCGATGCTGTCGGCCGCCGCCGCCGCGTCGTCGAAGGGCTCGGCCACGCCGCCGCCGATCACAGGGACCGTGCCCAGCAAGTCGCCGGCAAGGTGCATCGACTCGCTGAGGTTGGTCGCGGCGACCTCGGTGCGCTCCGCCGGCTCGGTCAGGTCGGACAGGCTGCTGTACAAGGTGACCGCCAGGAAGATGCACACCGCCACCCAGCCGACGTACGCGATGTCGGTGAGGATCTGGGCGGTGCGCTTGTCGGACGATGCGGCGTAGATGCTCATGTCGTCATCCGAGCACAAAACAATCCTTGTGCAACGTGCTTGAATCGGCAGCACGACCTGACCCCGAGCACGAGGGAGCCCCCATGGCCGGATCCGTTGTCGACGCGTTCTTCAAGACAGTCACCGGGGTGGTGCGGGTCGGCAAGGACGTAGGCGGTCGGGCCGTGGAGACCGCCGGCCCCAGGATCGTCAGCAGCGTGGAGGCGGTTCGTAGCCGGCTCACCGGGCCCCACCCCAAGCCGGCCACCAGGCCTACGCCCGAGGAACGCGCTCCCGAAGCCGGACCGGTCTTCGGCGGGCCCGACACCGGCGACCGTCGCCAAGAACATCGCCAAGCACGACCCGGCCACCGAGCCGGTGATCCCGGAGCGGAAGCCGGTGAAGCGCTCGGTGCCGGGAGCCAAGCTTCCGGCACCCAAGCGGGCCTGAGCCCGAGCGCTACTTGAGCTCGGCGCTCGACAGCCCGAGCACGCGGCGCGCCACGATCAGCTGCTGGATCTGCTGGGTGCCCTCGAAGATGTCGAGGATCTTCGAGTCGCGCGCCCACTTCTCCAGCAGCTCGGTCTCGCTGTAGCCGACGTACCCGCACAGCTCGACGCAGCCGAGGGTGATGTCCGAGCCGACCCGGCCTGCCTTGGCCTTGGCCATGGACGCCTCGAGCGAGTTGGGCTGACGGTTGTCGGCCATCCAGGCCGCCTGCAGGGTGAGCAGGTACGCCGCCTCCCAGTCGGCCTCCATCTGCAGGAACCGGGCGGCCGCGGCGACCTGGGTGTGGGCCGGGCGGTCGTAGTCGACCGCGATGCCCGCCTGCTGGAGCAGGTCGCGGGTCAGGTCGAGCGAGGCCCGGGCGCAACCCACGGCCATCGCGGCGACCAGCGGCCGGGTGTTGTCGAACGTCGCCATCGCCCCGGCGAAGCCCTGCTTGGTGTCGATCTCCGGTGAGCCGAGCAGGTTCTCGGCCGGCACCCGGCAGTTCTCGAACCGGATCGTCGCGGTGTCGGATCCGCGGATGCCGAGCTTGTGCTCCAGCCGCTCCACCTCCATGCCGGGTGTGCCCTTCGCGACCACGAAGGACTTGATGGCCGCGCGGCCCAGGTCCTTGTCGAGGGTGGCCCAGACGACGATGTGGTCGGCGCGGTCACCGGAGGTGACGAAGATCTTCTCGCCGTTGAGGACGTAGTGGTCGCCGTCCTTGACCGCGGTGGTGCGGATCTGAGCGGAGTCGGAGCCGAACTCCGGCTCGGTGATCGCCATCCCGGCCCACACGCCGTCGAAGCGCTTGAGCTGCTCGTCGTCGGCGACCGAGGCGATCGCGGAGTTGCCGAGCCCTTGGCGCGGCATCGAGAGCAGCAGACCGACGTCGCCCCAGCACATCTCGGCGACGGACATGACCGAGGCGAGGTTGGTGCCGTTCTTGACCGTGGTGTCGCCGTCGTCCTCGTCCCTCCGGACGCCGGTGGCGCCCGCTCCCTCGCTCGCCCCGGACTCCGAGAGCCCGTCGATCATGGCGGCGAGCATGTCGAGCTCCTTGGGGTACTCGTGCTCGGCCAGGTCGTACTTGCGCGAGATCGGCCGCAGCATGTTCATCGCGACCTGGTGGGCCTGGCCGACCAGGGCCTTGAACTTCTTGGGGTCTTCGAGGTTGATCATCAGACCAGCACGCTTCCTTCCATGACGCCGATCGCCCGCAGGTCGCGGTACCAGCGCTCCACCGGGTGCTCCTTGACGAAGCCGTGGCCACCGAGCAGCTGGACGCCGTCGAGGCCGATCTGCATGCCCTTCTCGGCGCACAGCTTGCGGGCCAGGGCGACCTCGCGGGAGAAGTCCTTGCCGGCGGCGGCGCGGCCGGCGGCCTTGTAGGTCAGCAGCCGCATCGACTGCAGCTCGATCGCCATGTTGGCGACCATGAACGCCACCGACTGGCGGTGCGCGATCGGCTCACCGAACGCCTGCCGCTCCTTCACGTACGGCGTGACGTAGTCGAGCACCGCCTGTCCGGTGCCCACGGCGAGCGCGCACCAGGCGAGTCGGGACAGCCGCACGCACTCGGCGTACGTCGTGCCGTCGGCCTCGCCGAGCACCGCCTCGGCAGGGACCGTGGCGTCCTTCAGGACCAGACGGGTGAGGGACGCGGCCCGGACTCCCATGGCGGGGTCGCCCTCGATGGTCAGGCCGTCGGTGGACGACTCGACGAGGAACAGGGTCGGTGTGCCGTCCAGCAGCGCGCCGACGACGAACAGCTCCGCGCTCGCTCCCCTGGCGACCAGCGTCTTGACGCCGTTCAGCGTGTAGCCGTCGTCGGTCTTGGTCGCCGTGGTGGACGGCTGGAGCACGTCGAACAGGACGGCCGGCTCCATCAGCGCGAGCGCGGCGGCCGGGACGTCGTCGCCGGTGAACGCGGGCAGGTAGGTCTGCTGCTGCTCGTCGGTGCCCCAGAGCCCGATCGCCGTGGCGACGGCGCCCGGCGCGAGGGTCGCGACGGCGAGCCCCATGTCCCCCTTGGCGAGCGCCTCGGCGACCAGGGTCCCGGCCATCGTGGAGCGCTCCTCGGAGATGCCACCGAGCGACTCCGGCACCCCGAGGATCGGCAGCCCGATCTCCAGACTGGCCTTGAGCAGGGTGTCGGGGGCCTCGCAGTTCTCGTCGGCCTCGGCGGCGGCCGGGCGGACGACCTCGTCGGCGAACTCGGTGACGACGTCGACGAGCATCTGCTCGTCCTCCGTGGGTGTCAGGTCGAACACGCCCTTTGGCCGGGCAGCAGGGACCCGCACGCCCTGCTCTCCCCGCTTGCCGGCCCGGGAGAAGGTGCGGCCGGCGTTGGTGACGGTCTTGAAGCCGCTCCTGGTCACGCTGAAGACCACCTGCTCGGCCGGCTTCCGCAGCCGCACCTTGTCGATCAGGTCGCTCTGCGCCAGCCGGTTGAGGCCGGCCACCAGGTAGCCGATCGGGTCACGCGAGGCGGTTCCGGGAACGCCGTGGCGGCCGCCCGGCTTGAGGCTGTTCATCAGGGACATGCGAATAATGTAACTCGCAGTTACACACACCGCTACAACGTCGAAAGTGGGTCGGGTCACAGCCCCGGATCGCTCCCCGTCTAGGCTCCGCGCCATGTCCGAGGAGCCCCATGCGCCGTACGGTCCGCTGCCGGAGGGCGGCACCGCCCGGCCGATGACCCGGTGGGGTACGCCGGTGATGCATCGGCCCCAGCAGCGGGTGACCGCCTTCGACCAGGCGCTGCGAGACCTGGCAGCCGACATGGTCGCCACCATGCACGCCGCCGACGGCGTCGGCCTCGCGGCCTGCCAGGTCGGCGAGGACCTCGCGATGTTCGTCTTCGACTGTCCCGAACGACTCCGGAGAGCGGGTGGTGGGGGTGGTCTGCAACCCGGTGCTGACCCTGCCCGAGGGCAAGGACCGGCAGCTCGAGGAGACGGAGGAGGGGTGCCTCTCCCTCCCGGGCGCGTTCGTGGAGTGCGCGCGGCCGCGACCAGGCGACCGTCGAGGGCTTCGGGCTGGACGGCGAGCCGGTCACGTTCACCGGCGACGGCCTGCTGGCCCGGTGCCTCCAGCACGAGACCGACCACACGGTGGGCACGGTGTTCGGCGACCGGCTGCCCACCAAGCAGCGCAAGAAGCTGCAGAAGGCGCACGACAAGGTGGCCGACGAGTTCCCGCCGGAGTGGCCGGCGTAGGTAGTTGGTACAAACCCTCGGGTGGTGAGTTCTGGGGTTGCGGTTTGGTCACCAACGGCACGAAATCGGCGCCCAGGGCTGTGGTTGGTGACCAAACGGCAGAGACCGCGGCTTGGTACAAACCGACTCAACGCCGGGCGGTGACGTAGCAGGCCACGGCGGTCGCCGCGGCCACGTTGAGCGAGTCGATGCCGGGGCGCATCGGGATCACCGCCCGTCGGTCGGCGCTGGACTCCCAGCGCTCCGAGAGACCGTGCCCCTCGGAGCCGAGGACCAGCGCGACCCGGTCCAGCCCGGCCACGGCCGTCTCGATCGGTACGGCGTCCTCGGCGAGGGTGAGCGCCACCGTGGTGAAGCCTGCGCCGGAGAGCGTGGGCAGGGCGTCGTGCCAGTCCGGGAGCCGGGTCCACGGCGTCGTGAAGACCGCGCCCATGCCCACCTTGATCGCGCGGCGGTAGAACGGGTCCGCGCACCGCGGCGAGAGCAGTACGGCGTCGAACCCCAGCGCCGCGCCGCTCCGGAAGATCGCACCGACGTTGGTGTGGTCGACGATGTCCTCGAGCACCAGCACGGAGCGGGCGCCGGCCAGTACGTCGGCGACCTCGGGCAGCGGGCGCCGGTGCAGGGACGCGAGCGCGCCGCGATGGACGTGGAAGCCGGTGACCTCCTCCGCGAGCGCCTCGCTGACGACGTAGCAGGGCGCGTCCGAGCCGTCGAGCACGTCGGCGAGACCGTCGAGCCAGCGCGGCGCCATCAGGAACGAGCGCGGCTCGTAGCCGGCCTCGACCGCGCGGCGTACCACCTTCTCGCCCTCGGCCAGGAAGAGGCCGTGCTCCGCCTCGAGGTTCTTGCGCAGGGTGACGTCGCGGAGGTCGCGGTAGTCGGCGAGCCGCGGGTCGTCGGCCCGGTCGATGTCGATGCGGTGGGCCATCAGGCGTAGCGCTCGGGATGCGCGACGGCGACCACCTGCCCGATCACGATGATCGCGGGAGGCTGTACGTCGGCCGCGGTCAGCTCCTCGGCCAGCGAGCCCAGCGTGGCCAGCACGGTGCGCTCGGCCGGCATGGTGCCGTCACAGACGACCGCGACCGGCGTGTCGGCCGGTCGACCTCCCGCGACCAGCTTCTCGGCGATCGCGGGCGCGTTCCGCACCGCCATCATCAGCACCACGGTGCCGCGCAACCGGGCGACGGCGTCCCAGTCGGTGAGGGACTCCGGGTCCCCCGGCGGCAGGTGGCCCGAGACCACGGTGAACTCGTGGGCGATGCCGCGGTGGGTGATGGGGATGCCGGCGACCGCCGGAACCGCGACCGGGCTGGTCAGGCCGGGGATCACGGTCACCGGCACGCCGGCCTCTCGGCAGGCGATGACCTCCTCGAAGCCGCGCCCGAACACGAAGTTGTCGCCGCCCTTGAACCGCGCCACCCGCTTGCCGGCCAGCGCCCGGTCCACGATCAGCCGGTTGATCTCGGCCTGCTGGGCGGACCGGCCCCGCGGCAGCTTGGCCACGTCGATCAGCTCCACGTCGGGAGGCAGCTCGCCGAGCAGCTCCCGGGGCGCCAGCCGGTCGGCGACGACGACGTCGGCCTCCATCAGCGGCCTTGCGGCCGGCGATCGAGATCAGGTCGGGATCGCCGGGGCCGCCGCCGACCAGGGTCACGCCGGGGACGTGGCCGCGCTGGTGACGTGCGGTGATGGTGCCCTCGCGCAGGCCGGCCAGGATCTCGTCGCGCACGGCCGCGGACCGTCGCGGGTCGCGGTTGCCGAGGACCGCGACGGTCACCCCCGCGGCGGAGCCCACGGCGGGCGTCCACGCGGTGGCCTTGGTGGCGTCGTCGGCGCGGACGCAGAAGATCCGGCGCTCCTCCGCCGCTGCGGAGACCCGCTCGTTGACCTCGAGGTCGTCGGTGGCCGCCACGACGTACCACGCGTCGTCGAGGTCGGCTGTCTCGAACCCGCGCCGAAGCCAGGTCACCTCGCCGGCACCCGACCAGCCCCTCGATGGACGGCGTGACCTGCGGGGAGACGACGTACACATCGGCGCCCGCGGCGATCAGCTGGGGCACCCGGCGCTGGGCCACGTGCCCTCCGCCGACGACCACGACCCGTCGTCCCTCGAGTCGCAGCCCGGAGGGGTACGTCGGCAGCTCGTCCACGCTGGCCATCATCCCGGATGCCGACGCGCCGAGCCGTGACGGCTCCCGGGTCGCGGACTACGGTGGCCGCCATGAGCCTCGATCGACCCGTCAGCCCGAATCCCTACGAGCTGCTGCCGCAGGTGCCGTCGTTCGGCGTCACCAGTGCCGACGTCAGCGACGGACAACCGCTCAAGGACGACCAGGTGGCCGCCCAGGGCAACACCTCGCCTCAGCTGTCCTGGGACGCCGTGCCGGACGCACAGAGCTACACGGTGACCTGCTTCGACCCGGACGCGCCGACCCCGAGCGGCTTCTGGCACTGGGTCCTTGTCGACCTGCCGGCCGATGTCACCTCTCTGGAGACCGGCGCCGGCGCCGAGGGCGGCGACCTCCCAGGCAGCGCCTTCATGTGCCGCAACGACGGCGGAAGCAAGGCGTTCATGGGGGCCGCACCGCCCGAGGGTGACCAGGTGCACCGCTACTTCTTCGTGGTGCACGCCGTGAAGGAGCCGTCGCTCGGCGTCGACTCCGACGCCTCCCCCGCGGTCGTCTCGTTCAACCTGGCCTTCAAGACCGCGGCCCGGGCGATCGTGATGGGGACCTACCAGCACTGAGGGACGCGGCGGCCTCGTTGTCGTTTGGTCACCAACCGCAAGTTTTCGGGCCCCATTTCTGCCGTTGGTGACCAAACGGCAGGCCACCAGGCCGCCGATCAGTCCTCGGTGGACCGCCGCAGCAGCTCCTCGAACGGCGTCGGGTCGGCGAACTCGTCGGCGACGGTCCGCCGGCGGCGGGCGGTGGGGTCGACCTTGCCCATCAGCGCGGCCAGCTCACCGGCGGCACGCTCGATCCGCCGGTCCAGGCCGGTGTCGCCGAAGTCGTCGGTGGCGGCGAAGACGCCGGTCGGGACGACCACGGCGTGCAGGTAGACGAACAGCGGGCGCAGCGCGTGCTCCAGCACCAGCGAGTGCCGGGCGGTGCCGGCGGTCGCGGCCACCAGCACGGGCGTGCCGTCGAGCACGCCTTCCTCGAGGACGTCGAAGAACGTCTTGAACAGGCCGGAGTACGACGCCGCGAACACCGGCGTGACCACGATCAGGCCGTCGGCCTCGCGGACCTTCGCGATGGCCTCGGCCAGCTCGGCGCCGGCGAATCCGGTCAGCAGGTGGTCCGTGAGCTGATGCGCGAGGTCGCGCAGCTCGATGACGTCGACGTCGACCTCGTCCAGGGCCTCCACCGCCGCTGCGCTCAGCCGGTCGGCGAGCAGCCGGGTCGACGAGGGCACGGAGAGGCCGGCGGAGATCACCACGAGGCTGGTCATGCGTCCACCTCCGTGGCGTCCTCGGCGCGGCTGCCGGTGGCGGAGTCCGCCTCGGCGTACACCGTCGAGTCCTTCGCGCCGCCCGCCGCCGCGACCAGCGACGCGTGTGTCGGGGCGTCCGGCACGTGCGCCGGACGACCCTCGGCGAAGCCGGCCCGCAGGTCCGGCAGGATCTCGCCGAGCAGGTCGAGCTGCTCGAGCACGGTCGCCAGCGGCAGGCCGGCGTGGTCGACGAGGAACAGCTGGCGCTGGTAGTCGCCGACGTACTCCCGGAAGCCGAGCGTCCGCTCGAGCACCTGCTGCGGCGATCCGACGGTCAGCGGGGTCGCCTCGGTGAATTCCTCCAGCGACGGGCCGTGGCCGTAGACCGGGGCGTTGTCGAAGTACGGCCGGAACTCGTTGACCGCGTCCTGGCTGTTGCGCCGCATGAAGAACTGCCCGCCCAGGCCGACGATCGCCTGGTCGGCCGTTCCGTGGCCGTAGTGCTCGAACCTGCGCCGGTAGAGGTCGACCATCTCCTGGGTGTGCGAGACCGGCCAGAAGATGTGGTTGTGGAAGAAGCCGTCGCCGTAGTAGGCCGCCTGCTCGGCGATCTCCGGGCTGCGGATCGAGCCGTGCCAGACGAACGGGGCCACGCCGTCCAGCGGGCGCGGCGTCGAGGTGAACCCCTGCAGCGGCGTGCGGAAGCGGCCCTCCCAGTCGACGACGTCCTCGGTCCACAGCCGGTGCAGCAGCGCGTAGTTCTCGATCGCGAGGTTGATCCCCTGGCGGATGTCCTTGCCGAACCACGGGTAGACCGGGCCCGTGTTGCCGCGGCCCATCATCAGGTCGACGCGGCCGTCGGTGAGGTGCTGCAGCTTGGCGTAGTTCTCCGCGATCAGCACCGGGTCGGTGGTGGTGATCAGCGTCGTCGCGGTCGAGAGGATGATCCGCTCGGTCTGCGCGCCGATGTAGGCCAGCGTGGTCGTCGGCGCCGAGGCGACGAACGGCGGGTTGTGGTGCTCACCGGTCGCGAAGACGTCGAGGCCGATCTCCTCGGCCTTCTTGGCGATCTCGACGGTCGCCTTGATCCGCTCGTGCTCGGTCGGCGCCCGACCCGTGGTGGGGTCCGGCGTGACGTCCCCGACGGTGAAGATCCCGAACTGCATGCCGTCCTCCGGCGATAGTTGAATTCTCGACTATGACTCCAACCCGTTGGACGCCGCGGGTATTCCGTTGTCGGCGGGCACGGCCGCTCCGGCTCAGGATGAGTACGGCGCGGTCGTCTCCGGCGTTCGCCACCCGCCGGATGATCCGCTGGGCCGCGCCCCCGAAGCCGCCCTCGACCGCGTTCCGCGCGGTCTCCGCGCAGCCACGCGATGCCCTCGTCGATGTCCCCGGTGCGGGACTCGACCACGCCGTCGGTGTAGAACAGCAGGCCCTCGCCGTGCTCCAGCGTTCCCTCGCTCGCGTGCAGGTCGGGGTGGGCCGTGATGCCGAGCGCGGTGCCCCGTGCGTTGTCGATCGCCCACTCCCCTGCTTGCGAGTCCCATCGCAGCGCCGGCGGGTGCCCGGCGCTGGTGATCGTGTACTCCCCGGAGACCAGGTCGACGCGCAGGTGCACGGCCGTGGAGAACGACTCGTCGGAGCGCTGTCGGAGGAGGAACCGGTTGGCGGCCAGCATCAGCTTCCGGGGCGGCAGCGAGCCCAGCAGCCCACCGAGCGCCCCGGCGAACTGGAGCGCCTGCGGCCCGACCGCGACGCCCTTGCCGCACACGTCGACCAGCACCATCTCGAGGCGTCGCCCCTCGACCAGGTCGGCCACGAAGAAGTCGCCGGCGTACCCCGCACCCGCGGAGGACCGCATCGCCGACTGCGCTGCCCATCCATCCGGGAGCGCGGGGATCATGCTCTGCCGCTGCAGTCGGTCGCGAAGCTCGGCCAGCATCGCCTCGCTGAGCGGGACCGGGAGCCCGCTGCGCTGGCGGCTGGACTGGTAGAGGATCAGCCAGATCACCAGCGCCAGACTGAGGACGGCAACCGAGCGCGGTCCGTTGATCTCCCCGTCGTGCCGCATGGACACCAGCGCTGCGACGAAGACGGCCGCGGACAGCACGGCCAGAGGCGCGAAGCGGAGCAGGAGCATGCCGATCAGGAGCCACACGAAGTACGTCGGGAACGGCATCCACTCGTAGGCGTACCAGGACACCACGAAGGATGCGGCCACGCAGGCCAGCAGGATGAGCAGGACACTGACCTGCCCCTCCTGGGAACCCGACTGCCAGCTACGGACCCGGTCGCCCACGTAGGCCCCCGAGCGCGCCAGAAGCCCTCTCCGCGATCCGGACACGACGGCAGGGTACGCGCGAGTGATCAGGTCAGGGGCGCAGAAAGCGAGATCGTTACGTGGTGCCGCTCACCCGCCACGTCGACCTCGAAGCCGCCTCGCTCGAGGTCGGACCGGGTGACCGGACCGTCGCTGCGCAACAGCACCAGCCCGACCGAGGCGCCGACGGTCTCACCCCAGGCGGCGCTGGTGACCTGGCCGCACGGAGTGCCGTGGCGCAACACCAGCTCGCCACCCCACAGCATCGGCTCCGGGTCGTCGAGCACGAACGACGCCACCCGTCGGCGCGCGCCACCCTGCGCCAGCCGTTCGCGGTGCTCCTCCAGCGCGGTCCGCCCGAGGAAGTCCTTGTCCCCCTTCAGCGCCGTCGCGAAGACCAGGCCCGCCTCCACGGGGGTCAGGTCGGGGGTGAGCTCGCGGCCGAAAGCGCGGTAGCCCTTCTCCAGGCGCAGCGACTCGATCGCGTAGTAGCCGGCGTTGACCGCGCCTCCCTTGGTGAGCGCTGCGTGCGCGGCGGCCGCGTCGGCGACCGGCACCATCAGCTCCCAGCCGAGCTCGCCGACGTAGGTCATCCTGGTCGCCCGCAGCGTCACGCCTGCCAGCGTGATCTCCCGGCTGGTGGCGAACGGGAACTCCTCCTCCCCCATGTCCTCCGCCCCGAGCCCGGTGACGAGGTCGCGCGAGTCCGGTCCCATCACGCCCAGCACGGCATGCTCGTCGGTGATGTCGCGCAGCTCCACGTCCAGGCCCGTCGGCGTCCGTCGGCGCAGCCAGTCGAGGTCGCGGACCGTGGTGGCCGAGCTCGAGACGATCAGGAACTCGTCCTCGGCGGTCCGGGTGACGGTGAGGTCCGCCTCGTACGTCGCCCGCGCGTTGAGGAACGGCGTGTAGACGCAGGACCCGACCGGCACGTCGACGTCGGCGGCGCAGATCCACTGCAGGGCCGGAAGAGCGCCCGGCCCGCCGACGACGTACTTGCTGAACGACGTCTGGTCGAAGACCGCCACCGCGGTGCGGGTGGCCCGTTGCTCCGCCGCCGAGGCGGCCAGCCACGACGGCTTGCCCCACGTGTACTCCAGGCCGCCTCGATGGAACACGTTCGGCCGCTCCCAGCCCATCTTGGTGCCGAACACCGCCCCCGCCGCGGCCAGCGTGTCGTGCAACGGCGAGACCCTCTGCGGGCGCCCCGACTCGACCTCGCGGTTGGGCCACGGGATCGCGTAGTGCAGCCCGAGGACCTCCGCCACCCTGGACCGGAGCCAGGCGTTGTCGCCGTGGAACGGCGCGAACCGGCGTACGTCGACACCGACCAGGTCCATCGTCGGCTCGCCGGCCACGATCCACTCGGCCAGCGCCCGCCCGGCGCCGCCGGCCGAGGCGATGCCCACGGAGTTGAACCCGGCACCGACGTAGTAGCCGTCGAGCTCGGGGGCCGCCCCGAGCAGGAACTGGTTGTCCGGGGTGAACGACTCCGGACCGTTGTAGAACTTGCGGATTCCGGTGTCGGCCAGTGCGGGCACGCGGACCAGGGCCTCGTCCATCAGCACCGAGAAGTGGTCCCAGTCCTCCTCCAGCAGCTGGAACTCGAACGGGTGCGGCAGGTCGTCGGGCGAGCGCCAGGGCTTCGCATCGGGCTCGAACCCGCCGACCACGAGACCGCCGACCTCCTCCTTGAAGTACGTCCACCCGTCGGGGTCGCGCATGATCGGGAGGTCCGGGTGGCAGCCCTCGACGGCCTCGGTGACGACGTAGAAGTGCTCGGCCGAGTGCAAGGGCACGGTCACCCCGACCCGGTCGCCGAGCGCCTTCGCCCACTGGCCGGCGCAGTTCACCACGATCTCGGTCTCGATCCGGTGCTCCCCGCCGTCCCGGTCGGTGCGCACTGCTCGGACCCGGCGGCCCGCCGCCGACTCCTCGACCTCGACGTCGAGCACCCGCGTCTTCTCTGCGATGGTGACGCCCCGCATCCGGGCACCCTTCGCGAGCGACTGCGTGACGTCGGTCGGGTTCACCTTCCCGTCGCCGGGCAACCAGAGGGCCCCGCGCAGGTCGTCGACCCGCATCGCCGGCCACAGCTCCTGGGCCCGCGCGGGGCCGACGACCTCGCACTCCATGTCGTAGGCCACTGCGTTCGCGGCGGTCCGGCGCAGCTGGACCATCCGGTCCTCGGTGCGCGCCACGATCACCCCACCGACACCCCGGTACCCGGTCGCCATCCCGGTCTCGGCCTCGAGGGCGGCGTACAGCTCGGCGGAGTACTGCACCAGCTGGGTGCCGCTCTCGGTGGCGCGCAGCGGCCCCACCAGCCCGGCCGCGTGCCAGGTGGAGCCGCCCGAGAGGTGTCCCTGCTCAAGGAGCAGCACGTCCGTCCATCCGAGCTTCGCCAGGTGGTAGGCCACCGAGCATCCGATGATGCCGCCACCGACGACGACGACCCGAGCGCGCGAGGGGAGCTCCGTCACGCGGTGACGTCCTCGAGCAACGTGGCGAAGTCCGGCCCTCGGAAGACGGCCGCCGCCTTCTCGTAGCGCTCCATCCCCCAGGAGTGGAAGTCGAAGTCCAGCGGGCTCGAGGCCGCCTGGATGAAGCCCCAGAGCGACCAGCCGTAGGCGCTGCACAGCGCCCCGAGCCGGACCCTGGCCAGGTCGGGACGGGTCAGCTCCCCGAAGTACGCCGCGGTCCACGCCTCGACCTGCTCGGGCGTGAAGTCGCACTCGGTGGCGGTGTTGCCGAGCTCGAAGGTGGCTTCGTTGTTGCCGGAGTACTCGTAGTCGATCAGCCAGACCCGGTCGCCGTCGTCGATGTAGTTGGCCGCCAGCAGGTCGTTGTTGCAGGGCACCGTCGGCCGCGGACGTGCCGCGAGCGCCTTGCGCACGACTCCCACGCCTCGGCGTGGTCGTCGTACTCCGCGGGCACCGGGAAGTCGCGCTCCGCCACCGTCCGGCGGTACGTCGACTGCCGCTGGAACATGTCGAACTCACCGGTGAAGCGGGGACCGGCGTGCAGCCGGCTGCACGCGTCGGCGGCACGGGCAAGCACCCCGGGGTCGGCGAAGTCGGGGTTGTCGAGCGCCCGGCCCTCCAGGAAGCCGATGGCCAGCATCCGAAGATCCGGCCGGTACTCGATGACCGGCGCACCCACGCCCGCTTCTGCCGCGGCCGCGGTGTTGAGATGCTCGTGGTCGCGGTCGATTCCGAGCAGGCCGGCGTCGCTCTGCGAGCACCGGACCACGATGTCGATCGGTGGACCCTCGTCGGTCGAGGTGACCCGGACGTTGTGGTTGGTCAGTCCGCCGGGGAGATCGGCGACGCGCCAGGACCGCCCCGCCAGTACGGCGAGGCGGTCCAGGTCCGCGACAGCGTCCCCCAACTCAGTCGTCGAGCATCTCCGCCACGGCGGGATCGATGTTCGTGGATCGGGCCGGTGAACCACTTCTTCGCCGAGAGCTCCACCAGATCGCCAGCAGCAGGATGGCGCCGAAAGTGAGGATCGGCGAGTAGTTGACGAACTTCCACGAGAAGTCGGTGTTGCCATCGAACGGGTTTCCGGCTGGAACCGTGGGCAGCGACAGGTACCCGCACGACGACCACGATCTCGATGACGGCGACGATGTTCATCCACTTGTACTTCGCGCCGTTGTTCCACTCCCCGACCTCGAACCGTCGCCGTGCCGCCAGCGCAGGAAGATCGGGATCGCGAAGGACAGGTAGAGGCCGCTCACCGCGACAGAGGTCACCGCGAAGAACGCCACCGGATACAGGAACTCCGGGTCTCCTGGGGCCGCGATGTTGATCTCGATGAGTGCGGGCAGCGTGATGATCGCGGCTGCCACCGCGACGCCGAGGACCGCGTTCGCGGGCACCCGCTTCGCGGTCAGACGTGGACCAGATCCCCGAACCGGGGATCGCCCGGTCGCGGCTGAACGCGAACGTCATCCGGGACGCCGAGGTGAGGCAGGACGTCGCGCAGAAGAACTGCGCGGACGCCGAGATGAACAGCACCAGCGTGGCCCAGTCCTGGCCGAGCGCGGCGTTGAAGATGTAGGCCACGCCACCGGAGCCGACCCCCGCGTTGTCGGGGTTGCCGTCAGCGCCGTCGGGGATGGCGAACACCACGCAGAGCAGCAGGATGTAGCCGCCGACAGCCGAGTAGAAGATCGACCGCCAGATGCCCTTCGCCGCCCCGGTCGAGGCCGAGGTGGTCTCCTCCGACAGGTGCGCGCAGGCGTCGAAGCCGGTGATCGTGTACTGCGTCAGCAGGAACCCGAAGGGCACGACGACGAACCAGAAGGAGAGCGATGCCGTCTGGCCGTCGAAGTAGCCGGTGTTGTTGAAACGCTCGGTGAAGACGTAGTTGAAGCTCTGGTGCTGGTCCGGCACGAAGATCAGGATCAGCACGATCGCGGACGCGCCGATCACGTGCCACCACACCGAGACGTTGTTCATGATCGCCATCAGGTGGGAGCTGAAGATGTTCAGCAGCGCCGCCAGGGCCAGCACGATCACGAAGATGATGAAGACCCGCCTGAGCGAGTAGTTCGCGGCGAACGACTCGGACCAGGTACTGATCGTGAGGTCGATGAACGTCGCGCAGCCGTAGGACACGCCCGCAGTCACCGCCACCAGGCCGATCAGGTTCAGCCAGCCGGTGAAGAACCCGGCTTTCGCGCCGCCGAGCTTCGACGCCCACCAGTAGATGCCGCCGGACGTCGGGTAGGCCGACACCAGCTCGGACATCGTGAAGCCGATGATCAGGATGAAGACACTGAGGATCGGCCAGGACCACGAGATCGAGATCGGGCCGCCGTTGTTGAAGCCGGCGCCGAAGTTGGTGAAGCAGCCGGCCAGGATCGAGATGATCGAGAACGAGATCGCGAAGTTGGAGAATCCCGACCACGAGCGGTTGAGGTCCTGCTTGTACCCGAGCTTGGCGAGGAGCGCTTCGTCCTCGTTGTGGATCTGTTGGTCCGTCATGTGACCTTCCTCGGGGTGAGAGCGAGAGTGCGGTCGTCAGCAGGAAAGTAGCGCCGTCGCCATCAGGGTGTAAACAGGCTGGCGTAAATTGGTATGTACTCAGACCATTGACCAAGAGATCTGATTGACAGCCCACTTCCCCACTCTTGAGGATGACCCCCATGACCGGGACCCGCGCGCAGCAGCTACCAGAGGTGGTGTTGCGACCGGTCCGAGGCCACCACGCCTTCGAGGCGTGCGTCGAGCAGCTGGCGACGGCGATCCGCCTCGGCGTCTATCCGCGGGGCACGACGCTCCCCGCGGAACGTGACCTCGCGGAGCGCCTGAATGTCTCGCGGGCCACGCTCCGGGAGGCGATGGCCGCGCTCCGCCAGGCCGGACTGGTCCAGACCACTCGGGGTCGCGGCGGGGGCACAGTGGTGACGCTCAAGCCGCGGACCCCGTCCGGTCGGGCGGCGGCGAGGCTCACCCCCGCGAAGCGTCGCGACTGGCTCGACGCCCTGGAGTTCCGTCGGGTCGCGGAGCCGGGCGCGGCCCAGCTCGCCGCACGGCTCCAGCCGACCGGCGTACGCCGGGAGCAGCTGGAGCAGGCGCACGCCGACGTGATCGGCGGCCCGCAAGCCCGCCGCCCACCGTCAGGCCGACTCCCGGTTGCACCTGACGGTGGCCGCGCTCAGCGACTCCCCGCGCCTGGTCGAGGCCGTCACGTCCGTCCAGGCGACCCTGCACGAGATGCTGCTGGCGATTCCGGTCCTCGAGGCCAACATCGCCCACTCCGACCGCCAGCACACCCGCGTGGTGAACGCGATCCTGGCGGGCCGACCCGATCGCGCGCGGCGCGCGATGGAAGAACACTGCGACGACACGGCCGCGCTGCTGCGCGGCCTGGTGGGATAGGAACCTCGTGACACTTCGCAACGACCGGCACCTGAGCATGGAGGGCCTGGTGGCCCGGATCGACGAAGGGACCATCGACACCGTCGTCGTCGCCTTCACCGACATGCAGGGACGGCTCCAGGGCAAGCGCCTGCATGGCCGCTACTTCGTCAACCACGTGGCCGAGCACGGCACGGAGGGCTGCAACTACCTGCTCGCTGTCGACGTCGACATGAACACCGTCGACGGCTACGCGATCTCCTCCTGGGACCGCGGGTACGGCGACATGGAGTTCGTCCTCGACGAGCGGACGATCCGGATCCTCACCCACCTCCCCGCCACCGCGATGATCCAGTGCGACCTGGTGTGGATGGACCACGCGCCGGTCGCGCAGTCCCCGCGGGCGATCCTGCAGCGCCAGCTGGACCGCTGTGCCGACCGTGGCTGGACGGCGCTCGCCGGCACCGAGCTCGAGTTCATCGCCTTCGACACGTCGTACGAGCAGGCGTCCCTGGGCCACTACCGCGACCTCACGCCCGTGAACCAGTACAACGTCGACTACTCGATCGTGGGGACCACTCGCGCCGAGCCGTTGCTCCGCGCCATCCGCAACCACATGTACGACGCGGGCCTCGACGTCGAGGGCGCCAAGGGTGAGTGCAACTTCGGCCAGCACGAGATCGGGTTCCTCTACGCCGACGCCCTCACCACCGCCGACAACCACGCGGTCTACAAGACCGCCGCCAAGGAGATCGCGGCCGAGCAGGGCAAGTCGATCACGTTCATGGCGAAGTACAACCAGCGTGAGGGCAGCTCCTGCCACATCCACCTGTCGCTGCGCGGCACGGACGGGTCCCTGGTGTTCTGGGACGACGACACCGGCGAGCGGACGCCGCTCTACGACCACTTCGTCGCCGGGGTGCTGGCCACGGCCGCCGACTTCACGCTCTTCTACGCGCCGAACATCAACTCCTACAAGCGGTTCGCCGACGGTTCCTTCGCCCCGACCACGATCGCGTGGGGCCTGGACAACCGCACCTGCGCCGTTCGCCTGGTCGGCCGGGGTGCGGGCGCCCGGATGGAGAACCGGCTCCCCGGCGCCGACGTGAACCCCTACCTCGCGCTGGCCGCGATGCTGGCCGGGGGTCTGCACGGCATCGAGAACGAGCTGCCGCTCGAGGACGAGCTCGTCGGCAACGCCTACGCCTCCGACCGGCCGCGGGTGCCGGCCACGATGACCGAGGCGCGCGAGCGGTTCGCCGGGTCCGAGCTGGCCCGCAAGGCCCTCGGCGACGAGGTCGTCGACCACTACGTCAACATGGCCGACGTCGAGCTCGCCGCCTACAACGCCACCGTCACCGACTGGGAGCTGCGCCGCGGCTTCGAAAGGCTCTGATCCCCTCCCCATGAGCGACACCTACACGGTCATCAATCCTGCGACCGCTCAGCCCGTTGTCGACGTCCCGCTCGCCGACCTGGCGCGCACGGACTCTGCCATCGAAGCGGCGCACGACGCGTTCCGGTCCTGGGGGGCGATGCCCCCCGGAGAGCGCGCGACGCTGTTGCGCCGGTTCGCCGCGGTCGTGGACGAGCACGTCGAGGAGCTGGCCGAGCTCGAGGTCCGCAACGCCGGTCACACCTGGGGCAACGCCCGCTGGGAGGCCGGCAACGTCCGCGACTGCCTCAACTACTACGCCGGAGCGCCCGAGCGGCTCTTCGGACGTCAGATCCCGGTGGCCGGCGGCACCGACCTGACCTTCCACGAGCCGCTGGGCGTGGTGGGCGTCATCGTCCCCTGGAACTTCCCGATGCCGATCGCCGGATGGGGTTTCGCCCCGGCCCTGGCGGCCGGCAACACGGTGGTGCTCAAGCCCGCGGAGCTGACGCCCCTGACCGCCGTCCGGCTCGGTGAGCTGGCCGTCGAGGCGGGCCTGCCCGAGAACGTGCTCACGGTGATCCCGGGCAAGGGCTCGATCGTCGGCGAGCGGTTCGTGACCCATCCGCTGGTGCGCAAGGTCTGCTTCACCGGCTCCACGGAGGTCGGCAAGCGGATCATGGCCGGCTGCGCCGAGCAGGTGAAGCGGGTGACCCTCGAGCTCGGCGGCAAGAGCGCCAACATCGTGTTCGCCGACGCGGACATCGCGGCGGCGGCCGCGTCCGCGCCGTACGCCGTCTTCGACAACGCGGGCCAGGACTGCTGCGCGCGCTCTCGGATCCTGGTGGAGCGCTCGGCGTACGACGAGTTCGTGTCGCGCCTCGAGCCGGCGGTCACCGGGCTCCGGGTGCTGGACCCCAGCGACGAGGCCAGCGAGATGGGGCCGCTGATCTCGGCGCAGCAGCAGGGCTCCGTGCAGGCGTACCTCGACCAGGTCGAGGTCGCGTTCGCTGGGTCGACGCCCGGCGGGAACGGGTTCTGGGTGCCGCCGAGCGTGGTCGCCACCGAGGACCCGTCGGCGCCCATCTGGCGCGAAGAGGTGTTCGGGCCGGTCGTGGCGGTAATGCCGTTCGACGACGAGGCGCACGCCGTGGAGCTCGCCAACGACACGGAGTACGGCCTGTCGGGCTCCATCTACACCAACGATCTCGGCCGCGGGCTCCGGGTCGCCCGCGCCGTGGAGGCCGGCAACCTCAGCGTCAACTCGCACGCGTCGGTGCGCTACTGGACGCCGTTCGGCGGCTACAAGCAGTCCGGCCTCGGCCGGGAGCTCGGACCGGACGCCCCGATGGCGTTCACCGAGGAGAAGAACGTCTTCATCGCTCACTGACGCCCTCCGGGGCTGCGAAAGGGAATCTCATGGGAGGACGCATCCAGGACCGGGTCGCGGTCGTCACCGGCGGCTGCTCGGGCATCGGCCTGGCGACGGTCGAGCGGTTCGTGGCCGAGGGCGCGAAGGTGGTCATCGGCGACATCGACGACGACCGTGGCGAAGCGCTCGCCAAGGAGCTCGGCGGGCCGGAGACGGCCGTCGTACCAGCACGTCGACGTGACCGACAAGGAGGAGGTCGACGCGCTGTTCCGGACGGCCAAGGACACCTTCGGCTCGGTCGACATCGCGTTCAACAACGCCGGGATCTCGCCGCCCGACGACGACTCCATCCTCGACACCGACCTGGAGGCCTGGCGCAGGGTGCAGGAGGTCAACCTGACCTCGGTCTACCTGTGCTGCAAGGCCGCACTGCCCTACATGCTCGAGCAGCAGCGCGGATCGATCATCAACACCGCGTCGTTCGTGGCCGTGATGGGTGCGGCGACCTCGCAGATCTCCTACTCCGCCTCCAAGGGCGGCGTCCTCTCGATGACCCGCGAGCTGGGCGTGCAGTTCGCCCGCGACGGGGTCCGCGTCAACGCGCTCTGCCCCGGCCCGGTGAACACCCCGCTGCTCAAGGAGCTGTTCGCCAAGGACGAGGTGCGCGCTCAGCGCCGCCTGGTGCACGTCCCGATGGGCCGGTTCGGCGAGCCCGAGGAGATGGCCTCGGCCGTGCTGTTCCTGGCCTCCGACGACTCGTCGTTCATGACGGCCAGCACGTTCCTGGTCGACGGCGGCATCTCTGGCGCCTACGTCACGCCGCAATGAACAGGAAACAGTGATGGCCGCGCCCGTCATCGGCCTCACGACGTACCGGGAGCGGGCGGCGTACGGCGTCTGGAACCAGCGCGCCGACCTGCTGCCGACCGAGTACGCCGAGGCGGTCACCAGCACCGGGGGGATCCCGATCCTCCTGCCACCCGTCGGCGAGCCGGGTGCCGCCGATGTCGTGGTCGCTCGTCTGGACGGCCTGGTCATCAGCGGCGGCGCCGACGTCGACCCTGCGGCGTACGGCGCCGAGCCCCACGAGCGCACCGCCGCGTGGCGGCCGGACCGGGACGCCTGGGAGGCGGCGCTGCTCACGGCGGCCGACGCGCGCGGTCTCCCGGTCCTCGGCGTCTGCCGCGGCATGCAGGTGATGGCGGTGCACGGCGGCGGCGTCCTCGACCAGCACACGCCCGACCTGGTCGGCCACGAGGAGCACAGCCCCGGTGGCGACGTCTACGGGATGGTCAAGGTGTCCACCGAACCCGGAGCCGGGTCGCGGGTCTGATCGGCGACACCCTCGAGGTCAGCTGCCACCACCACCAGTCCGTCCGGACCCACCCCGGCTTCGAGGCCTCGGCATGGGCGGCCGACGGGACCCTGGAGGCCATGGAGGCGGCCGGCGAGCGGTTCTGCGTCGCGGTGCAGTGGCACCCCGAGACGGCCTCCGACGTGGGCCTGCTCGCCGGGCTGGTCCGCGCCGCCGCCGGAGAGGCTGCGAGACTGACCGAATGACGTCCACGACCACCGTCGACGTGCTCGGCGAGCCGTGGATGGCCGAGACGATCGGGCTGCCGCCCGACGACGAGGGGCCGGTCGTCGCGACGCTGGTCAGCCGCCGGGCCGAGCAGCCCACGTCGCGCGCGGTCCTGCACCTGCACGGGTTCGCGGACTACTTCTTCCAGACCGAGTACGCCCAGTGGTGGCTGGACCGCGGCTACGACTTCTACGCGCTCGACCTGCGCAAGTACGGCCGGTCCATCCGCCCGCACCAGACCCCGACGTACGTCACCGACCTGCACGAGTACTTCGCCGAGATCGACCTCGCCATGTGGCGGATCGTCGAGCGCGACGGCCATGACCACGTGGTCGCCTCGGCCCACTCCACCGGCGGGCTCACGCTCCCGCTCTGGGCCGACGAGCGCCAGCCGGAGCAGCTCGGCGGGATGGTGCTCAACTCGCCCTGGTTCGACCTGCACGGGAGCGCCTGGATGCGCACGCCCGCGGCGGCCGCGGTGCTCGACCGGGTCGGTCGGCGCCAGCCGATGCGCGAGTTCCCGCGCGAGGTCACGGGTTTCTACACGCGCAGCCTGCACCGCGACCACGAGGGCGAGTGGGAGTTCGACCTCACGTGGAAGCCGGTGGAGTCGTTCCCGGTCCGGTTCGGCTGGCTCCGGGCCGTCCGCCTCGGCCACCAGCAGCTGCACCGTGGCCTGTCGGTCTCGTGCCCGGTGCTCGTCCTCTCCTCCGGCGGCACCAAGCGCCCGGAAGAGATGAGCGACGACGTCCACTCCCACGACGTGGTCCTCGACGTGCCGCAGATCCGGCAGTGGTCGCCCGCCGTCGGGCCGCACGTCACCTACGTCGCGGTGCCGGGTGCGCGGCACGACGTCGTCCTCTCGCTGCCCGAGCCGAGGGCGCAGGTCTACGACGAGCTGGACAGGTGGCACACGGCGTACGTCGCCGGCCGCTGATGCTGAACCGATACTCTCTGGCGCCATGAACCCCGTCACCCTGCTCTCGCTCGGCCGCATCGCGCTCGGTGTCGCCTCGATCGCCAGACCGGACCTCGTCGCCAAGCAGATGTTCGGACAGGCCGAGGACCCGCCGGTGCTCACCCAGTGGTTCGGCAACCGCGAGATCGCGCTCGGCCTCGTCACGTTGATCGCCCGCGACGGGAACCGGCGCACGCTGGTGCTGGCCGGGATGGCGGTCGACGCCGCCGACGCCGGGACGGCGTACTCCGCGATGCAGAACGGCTCCCTGCAGAAGAAGCTGGCCGTACCCGCGATCGCGGTGGCGGCGGGCGCGGTCGTCTCGGGTTTGTTGGGTCTGCGGGGCAAGAAGAGCAAGAAGGCCGCGCCGGCGCAATAGTTAGTCCGGACTCTTGTGGCCGCGGGTCTACTTACAAGAGGCTGTGCCCCATGAGTGAACAACCTCCGCCGCCCCCGCCGCCAGCTCCCGGCCCCGCGGGGGGTCAACCACCCGTCCCTGGCGTTCCGCGTCCCGGTGAGCTGCTCGACCGGTTCCTCGCCCGCCTGATCGACGGCATCCTGCTCGGCATCGTGTTCGGCATCATGAGCGCGATCTTCTCCGGCATCTTCCTGTCCGGCCTGACCTACTCGACGGGCGAGTGGCTGCTCTACTGGCTGTTCGTCTCGGTCATCACGGTGGTCATCACCATGGGGTACTTCGCCTTCATGGAGACGAACAACGGGGCCTCGCTCGGCAAGCAGCTGCTGAAGCTGAGGGTCACCGCGCCGGACGGCGCCAGCCACCCCACTGTGGAACAGTCGCTCCGTCGCAACTCCTTCTACGCGATCCAGCTCGCGTACATCGTGCCGATCGTCGGCACGATCTTCGGTGGCCTCGCGATGCTCGCCGCGGTGATCATGATCGCCGTCACGCATCAACAACGACACGGTCAACCGGCAGGGCTGGCACGACAGGTTCGCCGGCGGCACCCGGGTCTTCAAGGTCGGCTGACCCGACTACTGCAGCAGAAACGCCGTCAGGGCGGCGACACCCACCACCACGATCACGACGCGCAGCACCAGTGGCGGGAGTCGCCGCCCGACGCTTGCCCCCAGCAGTCCCCCGACGGTCGCGCCCAGCGCCGATCAGCCCGGCGACCGCCCAGTCGACGTCGGCCACCAGGGCGAACACCAGCCCTGCCATCCCGTTGACGAACGCCGCCAGCACGTTCTTGACGGCGTTCGAGCGCTGCAGCGTCTCCGCCACCCCGATGCCCAGGATGGCCATCAGCAGCACGCCCTGTGCGGCGCCGAAGTAGCCGCCGTACACACCGGCCAGGAGCACCGCCGGCCACACCCACCAGGCGCCGTGATGGTCGAGGGTGGTGCCGCGGCGCTCGGCCCGGCGGGCCACCGCGGCCGACAGCCGGGGCTGGAAGATCACCAGCACCACGCCGAGCAGAATCAGGGCCGGGACGATCGCCTCGAAGGCCTCTGCGGGCAGGGTCAGCAGGAGTACGGCGCCGGTGAGGGCGCCGATCACCGATGCGCTCACCAGCCGCAGCACCTGGGCCTGCTGCCCGGCGAGCTCGCGCCGGTAGCCCCATGCCCCGGCGATCGAGCCCGGAACCAGTCCCAGGTTGTTGGAGACGTTCGCGGTCACCGGAGGGATCCCGAACGCCAACAGCGTCGGGAACGTGATCAGCGTCCCCGAACCTACGACGGTGTTGATCGTGCCGGCCGCCATCCCTGCGACCAGGATCGCGACGATTTCCCAGCCCGACACCCGCTACTGCGTCGGCGGCTCTGCGGGCGGCTCCGGAGGCGGCTCTGCCGCGCCCTCCGAAGGTGCGCACCGGCGACTCTGCCGGTACCGCCCATCTCGGCGCTCGCCGCCTCCGCGATCGCCGCCTCCACGGCCGCCTGCGCGCTCGAGAGCGCCGGGTCGGAGCCTGCCGCCGGATCCTGCGGCTCGGTGGGGCCCATGTCGACCCGTTTGAGCGGCCCTTCGGTCTTCTGTGGGATGCCGGCGATCTCGTGGATGGACGAGCCGAGGCCCTCGAGCGCCTTGGTGATCTCCGAGGGGATCACCCACACCTTGTTGGCGTCGCCCTCGGCGATCCGCGGCATCATCTGGAGGTACTGGTAGGCGAGCAGGGACTGGTCCGGCTGACCGTCGTGGATCGCCTGGAAGACCGTCTGGATCGCCTGGCCCTCACCCTGCGCCCGCAGGATCTGCGACTCACGGTCGGCCTGCGCGCGCAGGATCAGTGCCTCACGGTCGCCCTCGGCGTTCAGGATCGCCGACTGCTTGTAGCCCTCTGCGGTGAGGATCGCGGACTGCCGCTGGCCCTCTGCGGTGAGGATCAGCGCGCGCTTGTCACGGTCCGCGCGCATCTGCTTCTCCATCGCGTCCTTGATCGAAGGCGGCGGGTCGATGCCCTTGATCTCGACCCGGTTGACCCGGATGCCCCACTTGCCGGTGGCCTCGTCGAGGACGCCACGCAGGCCGTTGTTGATCTCCTCGCGGCTGGTCAGGGTCTGCTCGAGGTCCATTCCGCCGACGATGTTGCGCAGCGTGGTCATGGTCAGCTGCTCGACGGCCTGGATGTAGTTGGCGATCTCGTACGTCGCCGCGATCGGGTCGGTGACCTGGAAGTAGATGACCGTGTCGATCGAGACGACCAGGTTGTCCTCGGTGATCACCGGCTGCGGGGGAAGCTGACGACCTGCTCGCGCAGGTCGATGAGGTAGCGCACCTTGTCGATGAAGGGCACGACGATGTTGAGGCCGGCGGGCAGCGTCTGCTTGTACTTTCCGAACCTCTCCACGATCCCGGCTCGTGCCTGCGGGACGATCCGCACCGTCTTCGCGAGGAGCACGATCACGAACAGGAACAGCAGGCCGAGCAGGATGAGCGCGGTCATCAACGAATCTCTCTTGTAGGAGGTGAGCTTCTAGTTCTCGAGGCGTGGAACGGGGTGGACGTAGGCCGTGGCGCCCTTGATCTGCAGCACCTCCACGGTCTCGCCGGGGGCGATCGTGACGTTCTCGTCGTACGGCGCAGCGGACCAGATCTCGCCCGCCAGCTTGATCCGGCCGTGGTCGTTCTCGGTGATCTCCTCGGTGACCACCCCGCGCTGGCCGACCAGCTTGCCGTGGCCGAGGTTGAGCTCGGGGCCGCCGTGGAGCCGCTTGGCGAGCGCCGGCCGGACCACGCCCAGCATCGCGACGGATACGCCCGCTGCTGCGAGCACCTGGACGGCGACGGGAGCGCCGACGAGCGCGAGCACCATGCCGGCGATCGCGCCCACGGCGAGCATGATCAGGACCAGGTCGAGGCTGAGCATCTCGGCGATGCTCAGCAACGCTGCGGCGCCGAGCCAGGCCGCCCACATGTTGTCGCCCAGCCAGTCCATGCAGCCAGCCTATCTACCGGTCCCTCTATCGGTGCCGATGGTGGCGTCGCGCGGCCCAGCGCCCGTCCTCGTGGCGCAGCGCCAGCGGCATCCCGAACGTCGCGGAGAGCGACTCGCGCGTGAGTACGTCGTCGAGAACGCCCTGGGTGACCACCCGGCCATCACGTAGCAACATCGCGTGGGTGAACCCGGGCGGGATCTCCTCCACGTGGTGTGACACCAGCACCGTCGCCGGCGAGTCGGCATCCGCGGCGAGGACCGACAGTGTCGAGACCAGGTCTTCTCGACCGCCCAGGTCGAGTCCGGCGGCGGGCTCGTCGAGCAGCAGCAGCTCGGGGTCGACCATCAGGGCCCGGGCGATCTGCACCCGCTTGCGTTCGCCCTCGCTGAGGGTGCCGAACGTGCGGTCGGCGAGGTGCTTGACCCCGACCTCGATCAGCAGGTCGCGGGCCCGCTCGTGGTCGAGGTCGTCGTAGTTCTCCCGCCAGCGCCCCACCACGCCGTAGGACGCAGAGACCACCACGTCGTGGACCTTCTCGTGACGCGGGATCCGCTCCGCGAGGGCGGCACTGGTCAGCCCGATCCGCGGTCGGAGGTCGAACACGTCGACGGCTCCCAGGACCTCGTCGAGGACACCGGCGACCCCCGACGTGGGGTGGATCTGCGCCGCCGCCACCTGCAGCAGCGTGGTCTTGCCGGCGCCGTTGGGCCCGAGGATCACCCAGCGGTCGTCCTCCTCGACGGTCCAGCTGACCCGGTCGAGCAGGATCGCCTCGCCACGCCGCACGGAGACCTCAGCGAAGTCCAGCACGGCCGACATGGCGCCACCATACTGACCGCTCCTGATGCCGGTTCACGTATCCTCGGCCGCCGTGACCAGCGCACTGCCCGTGACCGCGCGGCTGGCCTGGTGGGGAACGTCGTGGCTGCGCGGACAGGTTTCCCCTGACGACCTCCTCGACGCCGTCCTGGACGGCGACGTCGCGCACCTGGTGGCCGGCGAACCGCTGCTCACGGCGCTCGCCGCGATGCGGACCGCGGGCGCGACCGGGTTCGGCGCGGCGTTCCCGCGAGAGGGCGCCCCGGTGGGCCTCGGCGGGCCGGCGGAGTTCAACGCCGCGGCGATCGAGCACGGTGAGGCGCTGGTGGCGGTGGGCGCCGAGTCGGGATGGATCCCGCGTCGGGTGGGGCCGACGGTCGAGTGGACGACGTACGCCGCCGCGCGCCGGCAGGTGCCGGACGTCGGCGAGGCCGATCGCGAGCTGCGTGGCGCCCTGCTGGCGGCCACGGACCGGCTCGCCGACCTCGACGTCGCCCGGTGGCGGCCCGAGGTCGCGGACGAGCTCCTCGACCTGCGTCATCGGAGGATCCCGGCCGCGCCGCCCGGAGTGCCCGCCCGCTGCGGGGAGCTGGCCGCACGCGGCCTGCAGGCGCTGGGGATCGCCGACCTGGCACTGGCCGACGACGGTGGCGCGCTGAGCGCCTCGATGGCCGAGCAGCGTCGCGCCGCTATCGCTCCCCTCGACCTGGCCGGTCGGCGGGCCCTGGTGGCCGCGTGCTCGCCCGAGGCGTGGCCGCCCGGCTAGGACTTGGCCCAGACCCCGAGCTCGTTGCCGCCCGGGTCGGTGAAGTGGAACCGCCGGCCGCCCGGGAACTCGTAGGGACCGTTCGTCACGGTGCCGCCGGCCTGCCGCACCGCTTCCACGGTGGCGTCGAGGTCGTCGGAGTAGAGCAGCACGAGCGGCCCGCCGGGACCTGGCTCGCCCTGGCCGGTGGCGTTGATGCCACCGACCTCGCCCTCGCCGTCCGCGCCGCGGATGCCGGCGTACTCCGGACCGTAGTCGTTGAACTGCCACCCGAACGCGGCCGCGTAGAACGCAGTGGTGGCCGACAGATCGCGAGTGGCGAGCTCGATGTAGTCGATCGTGTGGTGGATGTTGGTCATCCCAAGAGCATGGACCCCGCCACCGACAGCGTCACTGACGGCTAGCCTCTTCGTGCGATGAACGCGCAGAAGCCAGCCAAGCCCGAGACCCTGCTGATCACGCTGACCGGCAAGGACCGGCCCGGGGTCACCTCCTCGGTCTTCGCCACCCTGGCCCACGCGGGCGTCGAGGTCATCGACATCGAGCAGATCCTGCTCCGGCGACGGCTGATCCTCGGCGTGCTCGTCACCGTCCCGCGGGACTGGAAGAAGCTCGAGGCGGCGATCCAGAACACCGCGGCGGAGCTGGACATGTCCGTCGAGGTCGACCGGGGATCGGGCGACAACCGGGCCCGGGGCGAGGGCCGCTCGCACGTGACGATCATCGGCAGCCCGCTCAAGGCGTCGGCGATGAGCGCGATGGCGGGCCGGATCGCCGACTGCGGCGGCAACATCGACCGGATGGAGCGGATGGCGCGCTACCCCGTCACCGCGATCGACCTGCACGTCTCCGGCGTCGACCCCGACGTGCTGCGGAACCTGCTCGCCGCCGAGGCCGCGATCCAGGGGGTCGACGTGGCCGTCCAGCCGGCCAACCTGCTGCGCCGCGGGATGCGGCTGATCGTGCTCGACGTCGACTCGACGCTGATCCAGGGTGAGGTCATCGAGATGCTCGCGGCGCACGCCGGTCACGAGTCCGAGGTCGCCGCCGTCACCGAGCAGGCGATGCGCGGCGAGATCGACTTCGAGTCCGCGCTCCGGTCGCGGGTCCGGCTGCTCGCCGGGCTCGACGCCGGCGTACTCGACCAGGTGTACGACGACATCGTGATCACCCCCGGCGCCCGCACCATGGTGCGCACCCTGCGTCGCCTCGGCTACCGGTTCGCCGTCGTCTCCGGCGGCTTCACCCACATCACCGACCGGCTCGCCGAGGATCTCGGCATCCACTACTCACGCGCCAACGAGCTCGAGATCGTCGACGGCCGGCTCACCGGCGAGATCGTCGGCGACGTGGTCGACCGGGCCGGCAAGGCCCAGGCGCTGCGGGAGTTCGCGGAGAAGGTCGGCGTACCGGAGGCCTCCGTGATCGCCATCGGAGACGGCGCCAACGACCTCGACATGCTGAACGCCGCCGGCCTCGGCATCGCCTACAACGCCCGCCCGGTCGTGCAGCGCGCCGCCGACACCTCCGTGAACGTGCCCTACCTCGACGCGATCATGTACCTCCTCGGCATCTCCCGCGAGGAGATCGAGGCGGCTGACGCCGCGGCCGGCATCGTGACGCCTTCGCCGCCGGTGTAGGGCGGGTCGGGATAATCCCTGGCTACCCAGGTATCCCTGCAGCTTCCAGGGTGTTGCAGTGCCCACGAACCGTCAGGAAAGCCCATGAACCTCCGTCAATCGTCCGTCAGCCGGCCGGGAACAGCTCCGCGCGGATTCTGGCGGCGAGTCGTGCTGGGTCGCCAGCTCAGCCCAGGTGACCCGGATGCACGCCATCCGGTGAGCCGACAGATCACGCTTCTCGCGCGCTTCTCACGAAGGACCACGTCGCTCGCGCGCTCTCCATCCCTGCAGCAGCTTCTCGTACTTGATGCGCCCGTCGAACTCGAGGAAGACCCCAGGTCGGGCCACGCGAAGTCGACGCGCGCGACGACTCGGCCGTTGGCGTCCTTGATCTTGAACTGCGGCTCGGGCATCGGAAGGCCGTGCTGGTAGCAGCAGAAGAAGGTGCGCGTCTCCCCGACCGACTCGATTCGCGGATCGGCGATCCGAAGGACGATCTCGGCAGAGAGGGTGTCCGGCCACGATTCATTTCCGACGTACTGGATGTTGAGCTTCATCAGCTGTGGTCAGCCCCGACGTGAAGCATGTAGTTGGCCACGCAGAGACTTGCTTCGGTATTGCCTAGCGTCGTCGTCTCGAGAGTGATCCGCGCGGGGTTCATGACCGGTACGCCGTTGATCGACGACGAGGTCGGCCGGCCGCATCGCACCGCAGTGCTGTTGTACGCCGGCTTCTCTTCGGCCCGCCGAGTCCGTCCGTGCGGGTGATATGCACCTCCGCCAGATCGAAGCCCCATGTCGGCGCCTCGTACTCCGGTAAGCCCGATGTGTGCGACAGGACGACTGGAGTCCTGCGCCTGGCGCAGGACGGCCCGGCCTCGGAGCCCGAACCGGCCCGTCCTCGTCAAGTCTCTCCCAGACATCGGCCGCCGTGTACGCTCCTCGCCGGACCCGGACGATCTGCCCATCGCGAAGCATGCGTCGGATGGACCGATCAGTTCAGCCGCTGGCCGAGAGATCCCGCCGCAGGATCACCGGACCGTTCCGCGGATCATCCGCAGCTGGCGCGGTGGTTGTCGGTTTCATCATGCGGCGGAGCTGCCCCAGCCGCTGAAGCCGCTAACACATGGATATCTCGGCCTGTGGATCAGCCCCGTGGACCGCGTGCACGCAGCCGTCAGCGCTCACCCGCGAGTCGGCACGACCGTGACGAGCTTCCCGGTCTCTTCTCACGGTTCTCGGCCGTTGCAACACTCCCGAGCTGCGGGATCCCTGGGTACCCAGGGATTCCTCCAGTCCTAGCCCGCGCCCCACGTGGAACCCGGTCAGCCGAGCGTCATCCAGGTCCGCCCAGGCCCCGGCCACCTCGAAGACCGCGACGGCGCTGGTGGGGAACCCGGCCGCCATCGCGTTGCCGGCCTCGACGTCCCCTTCGCCGTCGTCCAGCAGCTGCGCCAGCACCGCCATCGTGGGGTTGTGGCCGACGATGACGGCGCAGGCGCACTCCTCGTCCAGCGCGCGCACCAGGTCGAGAGCGGTGTCCGGGCCGGCGCTGTAGAGGCCGTCATCCAGATCGGCGTCGAGCGACCATCCGCCTCCCTCGGCCAGCGCCTCCCAGGTCTGCGCGGCCCGGGGGGCGGCGGACACCAGCGCGTGGTCCGGTCGTACGCCGGCGGCCGCCAGCCACTTCCCGGCCGCAGCCGCGTCGGACCGCCCCCGCTCGGTGAGCTCGCGCTCCAGGTCGGTGGCCGCCACCTGCTCGGCCTTGGCATGTCGGATCACCACGAGGGTGTGTTGCTCGCGGGACCATGCTCCCCAGCCTAGGGTGGCGGGCATGCCCCAGGGACCCCTCATGATCATCGGTGGCGCCGAGGACAAGCTCCGCAAGCGCACGATCCTCCAGGAGTTCGTGCGCGCGGCCGGCGGGCTGGAGGCACGGATCGCGGTGATCCCGACGGCGTCGTCGATCGGTTCCGAGATCACCGAGGTGTACGACGCGTTGTTCCGCCGCGAGGGCGCGGCCGACGTGGTCGCGGTGCGCCCCGAGAGCCGCGAGGAGGCCCACGACGCGCACGCTGGTTGCCGCGGTCGAGGAGGCAACCGGGGTCTTCATGACCGGCGGCAACCAGCTGAAGCTGTCGGCGATCGTGTCGGGCACTCCCCTGGGCGACGCGATCGTCGCGGCCCACCACCGCGGCGTCGTGGTCGGCGGCACCAGTGCCGGCGCGAGCATCCAGTCCAGCCACATGCTGGCGTTCGGCGGGCCGGGCGCGACGCCCAAGCAGCGGATGACGCAGATGGCGGCCGGGCTCGGGCTGATCGACTCGGCGGTCATCGACCAGCACTTCGACCAGCGCAACCGCTACGGTCGCTTGCTGATGATCGTCGCGCAGTCGCCCCAGCTGCTCGGGATCGGAGTCGACGAGGACACCGCCGCCATCGTCGAACCCGATGCCGAGGGCCACGACGTGCTCCGGGTGATCGGTCGCGGGCTCCGTGACAGTGATGGATCCGGCCAACATCGTCACCAACGCCCATGAGGCGAAGCGGTCGGTGCCGATCCTGGCCAGCGGCGTGGTGCTGCACCTGCTGCCCGCCGGGGCGACCTTCGACCTCACCACGCGCTCGCTGAACCCCCAGGCGACCGAGGTCACCGCCGAGGACGCGGCGGAGCTCGCCGTTGCGGCCCGAGACCTGCGCGGGATGGCCCGCGACATCGCGGCCGCCGACGCCTCACCAGGCGCACTCACGTCGCCGACCCGCCCGCAGCAACACGACCGGACGGAGTGACGCCATGAGCTCGCGCCCCACCCCCGACCTCACCATCACCGAGACCCGCGTCTACCGCGGCCCGAACATCTGGTCCTACGACAAGGCGATCCACCTGGTCGTCGACCTGGGCTCGCTCGAGGACTTCCCCACCAACACCATCCCCGGCTTCACCGACACCCTGCTGGAGATGCTCCCCGGGCTGCGCGAGCACTCCTGCTCCCGCGGCAAGCGTGGTGGCTTCGTCGAGAGGCTCGACGAGGGCACCTGGCTCGGCCATGTAGCCGAGCACGCCGCGCTTGCCCTGGAGCAGGTCGTCGGCCACGACATCCGGCGCGGCAAGACCCGCGGGGTGAAGGGCCAGAAGGGTGTCTACAACGTCATCTTCGGGTACGCCGACGAGCAGGTCGGCCTCGCCGCCGCCCGGCTCGCCGTACGCCTGGTCAACCACCTCGTGGAGGCCGACCCCGAGTTCGACTGGGACGAGGAGCTCGAGCGGTTCATCCTCCGCGCGGAACGTACGGCGTTCGGCCCGTCGACCCAGGCGATCCTCGACGAGGCGATGTCGCGCGACATCCCGTGGCTCCGGCTCAACCAGTACTCCCTGGTCCAGCTCGGGCAGGGCGTGCACGCGAAGCGGATCCGGGCCACGATGACGTCGGCCACCAGCGCGATCGCCGTCGACGTCGCCTCCGACAAGGACCTCACCACCCGGTTGCTGGCGGCCGCGGGGCTTCCGGTGCCCAAGCAGGACACGGTGCGCAGCGAGGATGCGGCGGTCCGGGCGGCCGAGCGGATCGGCTTCCCCTGCGTCCTCAAGCCGCTCGACGGGAACCACGGCCGCGGCGTCTGCATCAACCTCAACTCGGAGGAGGAGGTGCGGGAGGCGTTCCCCGTGGCGCTGGAGCAGTCCCGGCGCGGCGTGATCGTCGTGGAGTCGTTCATCACCGGCAAGGACTACCGCTGCCTGATCATCGACGGCCGGGTGGCCGCGATCGCCGAGCGGGTCCCCGCCTCGGTGACCGGCGACGGCACGTCCACGATCGAGCAGCTCGTCGACCTCGCCAACGCCGACCCGCGGCGCGGCGTCGGCCACGAGAAGGTGCTGACCCGGATCAAGGTCGACGAGGCCGCGATCGAGCGGGTGCGCGACCAGGGCTTCGAGATGGACGGCGTACCACCCGAGGGGACCACCGTCCGGCTCGCCCTCACCGGCAACATGTCGACCGGCGGCATCTCGATCGACCGCACCTTCGAGGCGCACCCGGAGAACATCGAGATCGCCGAGGAGGCGGCCCGGATGGTCGGCCTCGACATCGCCGGCATCGACTTCATCTGCCCCGACATCACCGAGCCGGTGCGCGAGACCGGTGGCGCGATCTGCGAGGTGAACGCCGCCCCGGGCTTCCGGATGCACACCCACCCGACCATCGGCGAGCCGCAGTTCATCGCCAAGCCGGTCGTCGACATGCTCTTCCCGCCGGGCGCCACCTCGCGGATCCCGATCGTGGCGGTGACCGGCACCAACGGCAAGACGACGACCTCGCGGATGATCAGCCACATCTTCAAGGGGATGGGCCGCAAGGTGGGGATGACCTCCACCGACGGCGTGGTCATCGACGAGCGGCTGCTGATCCGCTCGGACGCCTCGGGCCCCCGGTCCGCCCGGATGGTGCTGCAGAACCCTCGCGTCGACTTCGCCGTCTTCGAGGTCGCCCGTGGCGGCATCCTCCGCGAGGGCCTCGGCTACGAGCGCAACGACGTCGCGGTCGTGCTCAACGTCCAGCCCGACCACCTGGGGCTGCGCGGCATCGACACCATCGAGCAGCTGGCCGACGTGAAGGCGGTGCTGGTCGAGGCGGTCCCGCGCAACGGTCACGCGGTGCTCAACGCCGACGACCCGCTGGTGCGGGAGATGCGGCGGCGCTGCTCGGGGCAGGTGGTGTGGTTCTCGATGGAGGAGCCGGGCTCGGAGACCCGCGACATGATCGACGCCCACTGCCGCCGGGGCGGCAAGGCGCTCGTGCTCAACCCGTCGGACCGCGGCGAGATGATCGTGGTCAAGCACGGCCCCCGCGAGATGCAGCTGGCCTGGACCCACCTGCTGCCCGCGACGTTCGGCGGCCGGGCCCGGATGAACGTCCAGAACGCCCTCGGCGCGGCCGCCGCGGCCTTCGCCGCCGGCGCCCCCCTGCACGACATCCGGCAGGGCCTGCGCACGTTCTCGACGAACTACTACCTCTCCCCCGGCCGGCTCAACGAGGTCGAGGTCAACGGCGTCAACGTGATCGTCGACTACTGCCACAACGCTCCCGGCATGAAGATGCTCGGCGACTTCGTCGACCGGGTCGGCGAGTCGCTCGAGTCCTCCCACGAGCTGGCCCGGCCCTCACGGATCGGGGTGATCGCCACCGCCGGCGACCGGCGCGACGAGGACATGCGCGAGCTCGGCGAGATCGCCGCGCAGCACTTCGACGTCGTCATCGTGCGTGAGGACGAGGCGCTCCGGGGTCGTGAGCGGGGTGAGGTCGCCGGCCTGGTCGCCGAGGGCGTACGCCGGGCGATGGACGCCGTGACCCGCTGCAAGCAGGTGGAGATCGTCCTCGAGGAGATCGAGGCGGTCCGGCACGCGATGGCCCGCGCCAACGCCGGCGACCTGGTGGTGATCTGCGTCGACAAGCACGCCGCCGTGATGGCCGAGCTGGAGCAGTGGTCGTCGCAGGCCCAAGCGGGGTCCGGGGTCAACGAGGAGGCCCCCGCAGCGGATCCGGACTTCACTCCCACCACCTGACTCCGGAACCCGAGCGTCGCCGGCGGTGTAACAGGACCGGACACGGAACGGAGTGCCGATAAACGGGGCCGAGACCGACGCTGCGATCGTCGCCCGCGTACGCGCGGGTGACCGGGAGGCCTATGCCGAACTCGTCCGCCGTCATGCCCCGACCGCGCTCCGGACGGCGTCGCTCCTCGGAGCGGGTGCGGATGCGGAGGACGTGGTGCAGGAGGCCTTCGTGAAGGCGTATGCCCGGCTCGACTCGTTCCGCGACGGGTCGCCGTTCCGGCCCTGGTTGCTGCGCATCGTCACCAACGAGACCCGCAACCTGCATCGGGGCGCGGGTCGTCGCCGGGCGAGGGAGCAGGTCGCCTGGGCGCGGACCGAACGGCTCCTGCTCGACGAGGGACCGCAGGAGTCGGCGCTGTCGCGCGAACGACGAGAGCTGCTGGTCGGCATGCTCCGCAGGCTGCCGGAGCGGGACCGCCAGGTGCTCATCTGTCGCTACCTGCTGGGCCTGGACGAGGCCGAGTCGGCTGCGGTCCTCGGCTGGCCACGCGGCACCGTCAAGTCGAGGTCGAGCCGAGCCTTGAGCCGACTCCGGGCCATGGCAGAGGAGGGCCTCCATGCCTGAGCGCGACGACCTCCTCGCAGACCTCCAGGAGCTCGGCAGGTCGGTGTCCACACAGTCGGCGGCGGGCATGGACGAGGCGGTGCTGGCTCGGCTGGCGCCGACGGCAGGCACCACCTCCAGGCCGCGCTGGTTGCTGCGGGCAGCCGCCATTGCCGTGGCGACCCTCCTCGCTCTGCTCCTGGTCCCGCCGGTGCGGGCGGCCATCGCCGACTGGTTCGGCTTCGGCTCCGTGGTGGTGCGCGAGGGTGACGGCAGCGGCGAGCTCCCGACGGTCTCGCCGACCCCGACCGGTCCCGGCACGTCACTCCGGGAGGCTGCGCCCCAGGTGAGCTTCTCGGTCGTCGAGCTGCCGGCCCTCGGCCAGCCTCAGGGCGCCTGGCTGTCACCAGACCGGCGGGTCCTCACGCTCCAGTGGGACGACGGGACGCGACTCGACCAGTCCAGCAGCCGCTCCTACACGTTCGCCAAGTCCGCGGAGACCTTCGAGCACGTGTCGGTCGACGGCCGGGACGCCCTGTGGTTCGAGGACTCCCACCAGGTGGCCGTGCTCGACGAGCAAGGGCGCGAGGTCGTCGAGAGCAGGCGCCGCGTCGGCAGCACGCTGGTCTGGATGGTCGGCGACACGACGCTGCGGCTCGAGGGCGAGCTCACCCTCGGGCAGGCGGTGGCCATCGCGGAGTCGGCCCGCCGCCTACGAGTGACCGGGAACCCGCGCGTCGTCGGCGGTGTATCCCCTGTGTCCCCGAGAACAGGAGCGGTCATGTCCCGACGTACGACGTTCGGTGCCCTGGTGGTGGCACTCCTCCTGATCGCCTCGGCACCCGCCGCGGCGAAGGGACCGACCCGGGTCGAGATCCAGGACCTGCAGGCCGGGACGACGACCGTGCTCAGCGATGCGCAGAACGAGTTCTTCGAGCTCATGGAGCTGGTCGGCTGGCCCGAGGGTCGGAGCGAACCGTCGGGCCTCGACAGCGGCGCCCTCGAACACGTCGCGACCTTGTCGTGGACCTTCGACGACAAGACCCCGCTCTGGATCGACCGGGTCTATGCGGACTCCTCCGGGGACACCTGGGTGCAGCGCCGCGACTTCCACGGCGGTGGCGGCGCGGTCACCTGGGGGCAGGTGCCGGCCGGCGACGAGCTGGCCGAGCTGCTCAGTGCCGTCGAGGATCCCGACAAGCCGACGACCTCCTCGCTCCAGGCGCCGGTCGCGAAGGCCCCGCAGTCTGGACGGCGGATCCGTGGCTTCCGCCGCGGGCCGACGGCGGCCTCCCGCTCTGGGGTGTCGGCCTCCTCGCCCTGCCCGTCGTGGGCCTCGTGCTCGCGATCGGGTGGCGGCGTCAGCGGTCGGTGACCGCCGAGCGGAAGTCGCGGGCCAGCATCCCCGCCTCCTCGTAGTCCAGCTGGGGCACCACCAGCGTGACCTGGGCGGTCGTGGCGTCGTCGGCCCAGGCACACGTCAGCCCGTCGACGCCGTACTCCTCCGGCAGGGTGCCGCACGCGAGTGCGCCGCCGAGCTCCCCGGCGTCCAGGGCCTGGCGGTCCTTGATCCCTGCGTCGGCGAGCGCCACGTCGACGACCACCTCGGGGGTGTCCGCCAGTCGCTCGGCGTACGCACTGGCCGGGTCGACGTTGAAGCCGAGGAAGGCCATGGTCGCCCCGTCATCTCGTGCGTACTCCGCGAACAGCGGCGTGGCCCCCGGCTCGGCCTCCTCCTCCGCCCGGATGAGATACGCCTCGGCGTTGTCCTGGGCGGCGTCGGTCGTGACCCGGCTCCACTCACCCGCGCTGTCCGGGGTGATCAGGGTCGGGAGTGTGGCCGCTGCCGCAGTTGCCTTGGTGCCCGGGTCCTCACCGTCGGCTCCGCCGCAACCCACGAGGAGCACCGGCGCGAGCGCGAGAAGGGCACACCCGAGCGTGCGATCCCCATGTCTCACGTCAGGCATTCTGCAGCACCTGTCCACCCCCGCCACCGCGGTCAGTTGTCGCGAGCCAGCCGGAACCCTTCACGATCGACGCTCCGGTCACTGTCGCCCAGCACCACCACCCCGCGGCGACGGGCGGTATCGACCCCCACGAAGCTGCGGTAACCCGCGGTGCCGCCGTTGTGGAACAGCAGCTCGCCGTCCCTTCCGGACAGCTTCATCCACGCCATCGCCTGCTCCAGCCTCCCGGACTTCACCAGCGGCCGCTGGATCAGCCGGATCGCCTCGCCGAGCCCGCCGTCGGGCGGTTCGAGGTGCGCGCGAACGAAGAGGGCAAGGTCGTCCACCGATGACCAGAGCGCGCCCGCGCCGGCAAGCGCGTCGAAGGTCCACACCTGGCGATGGAGCCGCCCGCGCCGGGTGTGACCGGGCTGGTGGGCATCGGGGTGCGATCGGGTCCGGCCCATCCCGAGCGGGGTCGCGATCCGTTCCCGCACCGCTTCGTCGTACGACGTCCGCAGGTGGCGTGCGAGGGCGGTACCGAGCAGACCGAACCCGAGGTTGGAGTAGACCGGCCGCGAGCGCGTTCGAGGTGTGATGGCACCGACGGCGGCGTACAGCGTGGGTTCGTCGATGTCGGCGTAGGGGTTGCGCGCTGCCCGCGCCGAACGTCTTCCGCCACATCCCCGGTGGCAGCCGGGGCAACCCGCTGGTGTGGGTGACCAGGGCACCGAGGGTGACCCCGCCGACCGGCCGCTCGTCCAGCACCGGCAGCAGCTCACCGACCCGCGTCTCCAGGGTGAGCCGGCCCTCGACCACCTCCAGGGCCAGCAGCAGGGCGGTGAACACCTTGGTGACCGAGCCGATCTGGTAGACCCCGCCGGGGTCGGCGCCGGACGTCTCGAGGCCGTCAGGGGTGACGATCCCGACGGCCGCCGTCACCGCGCGGCCCGCACCTTCGCACGAGCGTCTCCGGCGCGTCCGGGGTGCCGCCCTCCTCGGCGATCCAGGCGTAGACCTCCTCGCGCTGGGCGTGGCACATCAGGCCCACCACGTCCCCCGGCAACGCCTGGCCGACCAGGGCGGAGAGGCAGGCGACCTCGGTGTCGTACGCCGGGACCCCGGTCACGCCCACCCGCTCCGCGCCGGCCCGCAGCAGCGCGTCGAGCTCCTCCACCGTCCGGCCGCGCAGGTAGCGCTCCTTGTGGCCGATGGCGACCACGTCGGTGTCCCGGGCCCCGATCTCGGCGAGCTTCTCGATCAGGTCGTCCTGCCGGTCCCCCACCACGCCCAGGCCCAGCAGGAGTCGGCTGCCCGGGCGGCGGACGCCGTTCATGATCTCGATCAGTGCCTCGAGTCCGGCCTCGTTGTGCGCGAGGTCGACGACCACGGTCACCTCGCCGATGCTGAAGAAGTTCATCCGTCCCGGGTTGTGCTCGGCGTCGGGCAGGAACGTCCGCATCCCCTCCACCACCACGTCGCGCGGGATGCCGACCGCGAGGGCCGCGGAGGCGGCGGCGAGGGAGTTCTCGACGTTGAAGCGGGACAACCCGGCAAGCGTCATCGGGACGTCGACCAGCTCGACCAGCGGGTCCGGGTCTCGACCGGGTTTCAGCACGCACACCCAGCCGTCGATCACCGTGGTGGCCCGGCCGCCGTCGCTCAGGGTCTCCCGGATCGCGGGCGAGTCCGGGTCCCGGCTGAACACCCACGGCTGCGCCTGGACCACGCCGCGCATCGCGTAGACCCGCGGGTCGTCGGCGTTCAGCACCGCCCAGCCTTCCTTGCGGGTGATCCGCGGCACCACCGCCTTCACCTCGGCCAGCTGGTCGACGGTGTCGATGCCCTGCTGCCCCAGGTGGTCGGCGGAGACGTTGGTGACGACCGAGACGTCGTTGCGCGTCAGCCCGATCCCCTTGAGCAGGATCCCGCCGCGTGCGGTCTCGGTGACCGCGAGCTCCACCTCGGGATGGGCGAGCACCCGGCCGGCGCCACTCGGGCCGGAGTAGTCCCCCGCCTCCACGAGCGTGCCGTCGACGTAGATGCCGTCGGTGTTCGACCAGCCGACCAGCCGGCCGTCGGTGCGGGCCAGGTGGGCGATCATGCGCGAGGTCGTGGTCTTCCCGTTGGTGCCGGTGACCGCGATCACCGGCACCCGGGGCTTGATCGTGTGCGGCGCATCGCCCGGCTCGGTAGCGGCCACCCGCTCGGCGGCCGCGCTGACCGCGTCCTCGAGCCCCGGGCCGGGAACGGCGTCGATCACCGCGGCGACCGCGCGCCCCATCTCCTGCGCCCGCTCGCGGCGTCGCCACGGGAACGCCACCACGATCCGATGCGGGTCGCTGGTGGGGCGCACCCGCACCGCCAGCCGCGACGTACCGGACTCCTCGGCCACGGCACGCACCAGCCGACCGACGGCCCGCATGGCGAAGCGCTGCCGGAAGCCGGAGTCCGGCGCCCCCGGTCGCGCGTTCTTCAGCCCGATCCGGGTGGCCAGCCGGGACGCCGTCTCCTCCGACGCCGCGGACAGCGCACTGATGTCGAGGGTCAGCTTGATCGCCGCGCGCGGGAAGTACAGGTTGGGCCCCTCGAGGACCCGGAGCTCGACCAGGGAGGAGGACGTCACCGCCTGGACGTTACCGACTGACCGGCTCAGGCGCCCATCGCGTGGAAGCCGCCGTCGACGTGCACGATCTCGCCGGTGGTCGCCGGGAAGAGGTCCGACAGCAGGGCGCAGACCGCCTTCGCGGTGGGCTCGTGGTCGGTGTTGTCCCAGCCGAGGGGCGACCGGTCGCTCCACATCGACTCCAGCTCCTCGAAGCCGGGGATCGCCTTCGCCGCCAGGGTCTTCAGCGGACCCGCGGAGACCAGGTTGACCCGGATCCCGGCCGGCCCCAGGTCGCGCGCGAGGTAGCGCGAGCAGGACTCGAGGCTCGCCTTCGCCACGCCCATCCAGTCGTACGCCGGCCAGGCCACCGTGGCGTCGAACGTCATCCCGACCACCGAGCCGCCCTCGCTCATCAGCGGTCGGCAGGCCTGCGTGAGCGACATCAGCGAGTACGCCGACACCTGCACCGCCTGCGCCACGTCGGACCACGGCCCGTCGAGGAACTTGCCGCCGAGGAGCGTCTCCGGGTTGCCGTAGGCGATGGAGTGCACCACGCCGTCGAGGCCGTCGACGTGCTCCCGCAGCTGGTCGGCGAGACCGGCCAGGTGGTCCTCGTCGGTGACGTCGAGCTCGAGCACCGCCGGCTCCACCGGAAGCCGCTTGGCGATCCGTCGGGTGATGCCGAGGGCCCGCCCGAAGTTGGAGATCAGCACCGTCGCGCCCTGCTCCTGGGCCACCTTCGCGGTCGCGAAGCCGATCGAGCTGTCCATGGTCACGCCCGCGACCAGGATGCGCTTGCCCTCCAGGATGCCGGTCATCTCAGTGCCCCATTCCCAGTCCACCGTCGACGGGGATCACGGCCCCCGTGACGTACGCCGCTCCGTCGCCGGCCAGCCAGGTGACCGCCGACGCCACCTCCTCGGGGGCGGCGTACCGCGCCAGCGGCACCTGCCCCTTGATGGCCTCCTGCTGCTCATCGGTGAGCACCGCGGTCATGTCCGTCTCCACGTAGCCGGGCGCGACCACGTTGGCCGTGATCGACCGGGACCCGAGCTCCCTGGCGATCGACCTGGCCATGCCGACCAGGCCCGCCTTGGACGCGGCGTAGTTGACCTGTCCGGGCGAGCCGAGCAGGCCGACCACCGAGGAGATGAAGATGATCCGGCCGCGGCGGAGCCGCAGCATCCCCTTGCTTGCGCGCTTGGCCAGCCGGAAGGAGCCGGTGAGGTTGGTGTCGATCACCGAGTCCCAGTCGTCGTCGGACATCCGGAGCAGGAGGGTGTCGTGGGTGATGCCCGCGTTCGCGACCAGTACCTCGACGGGGCCGTGCGCCTCCTCGGCCGCCTTGAACGCCGCCTCGACGGCGTCGCCGTCGGTGATGTCGCAGCGCAGGTCCAGCGCGCCGTCAGGGGCACCGCCGCTGCGGGTCGTCACCGCGACCTTGTCCCCTTGGGCCAGGAATGCCTCGGCGATGGCGCGGCCGATGCCTCGGTTGCCGCCGGTGACCAGGACCGATCGTGGTTCGCTCACGCCCAGCGACGCTATCGATTACCTGTCGGTAGGGCCGAATCGCCCCACGATCGTCACCGGGTTTCGAGACGGGTCGCTCAGCCCGTCGCTGCGCTCCGGCCTGAGCCGAGCCCTCCTCAACCTGCGGCCCTGATCGCGGCCCTCACAAGCTCGGTCCGCGGGGCCTTCAGTCATCCTCCAGCCGGAACCCGACCTTCATGCCGACCTGGAAGTGCTCCACACCGCCGTCCTTGACCTGTCCACGCACCTGCGTGACCTCGAACCAGTCGAGGTGACGGAGGGTGCGGGCGGCTCGCTCGATGCCGTTGCGGACGGCCGCGTCGATGCCATCTGGCGAGGTCCCGACGATCTCGGTGACGCGGTAGGTGCGGTTGGACATGTGTGCCTCCCAGGCTCGGTCCGGTGCTGCGATCGTAGCGACGTAGAGTGGGGACATGGCCAAGGACCAGGCACGGTCCGAGCGGCCCGTGCGGATCACCACCGCGGCGGCCAGCCGCGAAGACGACATCCGCCATCGGCAGCGTCGCTACGTCATCTCGATGGGCATCCGGACGGTCTGCTTCGTCGCCGCGGTGATCGTGGGACACGGCTGGGTCATGTGGGTCCTGATCGTCGCCGCGCTGCTGCTGCCGTACGTCGCGGTCGTGATGGCCAACGCGGCGTCGAGCAAGGGCGACGACTTCGCGCTCCAGGACATGAGCCGCACAGAGCTGCCCACGAGCACCCGCCGCGAGCTCTGATGGCCCTGTCGGACAAGGGCGACCTCTGCTCCGCGAAGGGCTGCCAGGCCGCCGCCGTCTGGCAGCTCCAGTGGAACAACCCCAAGCTGCACACCCCCGACCGGCGCAAGGTCTGGCTGGCCTGCGACGAGCACCGTCAGTCGCTGTCGGACTTCCTCTCGGCGCGCGGGTTCCTCAAGGACGTGGTGCCCCACGAGGAGGAGTCGTCAGCCGCCGATCGCTGACATCGGCCGGTCGGGCTGCAGGAACGTCGGGTCGTCGATGCCGTGACCGGCGGCCTTGCCGCGCATCGCCACCCGCCAGCGCTCCGCGAGCACCTCGTCGCTCGCTCCGCCGCGTAGTGCCCCCCGCAGGTCGGACTCCTGACGGGCGAACAGGCAGTTGCGCACCTGGCCGTCGGCGGTCAGCCGGACCCGGTCACAGTCGCCGCAGAACGGACGGGTGACCGACGCGATCACACCCACCGTCGCCGGTCCACCATCCACCAGGAACTTCTCGGCAGGCGCGCTCCCCCGCGGCTCCTCGGCGGGGCTGAGCACGAACTCCCGCTCCAGCCGCTCGAAGATCTCGTCGGCCGTGATCATCCCGTCGCGGGTCCAGCCGTGCTGGGCGTCCAACGGCATCTGCTCGATGAAGCGGAGCTCGTAGCCACGGTCGAGGCACCAGCGCAGCAGCTCCGCCGCCTGGTCGTCGTTGACCCCCCGCAGCAGCACGGCGTTCACCTTGACCGGGCCGAGGCCCGCCGCGCCGGCGGCGGCGAGGCCGTCGACGACGTCGTCGAGCCGGTCCCGCCGGGTGATCTCGTGGAACGTGTCGGGGCGGACCGAGTCGAGGCTCACGTTGACCCGGTGCAAGCCCGGCCTCGGCGAGCGAGCCCGCGACCCGGCTCAGGCCCAGGGCGTTCGTGGTCATCGACATCTCGACGCCGGGGTCGATCGCGTGCACCTGCCCGACGATGTCGACGATCCCTCGCCGCACCAGCGGCTCGCCACCGGTGAACCGGACCTCGCGGATGCCGAGCTGCTCCACGCCGACCCGGATCAGGCGGACCACCTCGTCGTCGGTGAGCACCTCCTCGCCGGGCAACCAGTCGAGACCCTCGGCCGGCATGCAGTAGGAGCAGCGGAGGTTGCAGCGGTCGGTGAGCGAGACGCGCAGATCGGTCGCCACGCGGCCGTACCGGTCCGCGAGCCCGGCGCTCGACGTAATGGCCTCCATCCCGCCAGTCTAGGTGCCGGGTGGCGAGGGCCGGCGAGGTGCCGCCCACCGGTACCAATCGCCTGCGGAGGCCCTCCGGCAGTCCTATGCTCCGGCTTGAGACGGGGAACGGGTGCGCGTCCGGCGCCCCGGGATCCGCCCCATCCTGATGGGGGTCGGTGTGACGGTTACTCCGGAGATCGAGGTCCGGCAGCCGGGCCGACCGCCGCGCCGGGTGGCCGTCGACCGGGCGCTGGAGATCGGCCGAGAGGCGCAGGGTGTCCGGGTTGCCGACGACGGTGTGTCACGCCGCCACGCGAAGCTCCTGCCCAGCCCCCTCGGGCTGTCGCTCGTCGACCTCGGCAGCCGCAACGGCACGCTTCTCAACGGTCTGCCGGTCACCGCGCGCACCCAGCTCACCGACGGCGACGTGATCCGGATCGGCCGCACCGAGCTGATCGTCGTCCTGCCCACCGACGAGCGCGTCCCGGCCGGCGCCCGAGTGATCACCCACGACGAGCTCGGCCCGCGGCCGGCACCACCACCGTCGCCGGTGATCGCGCGGCCACCCGGCCACCTGCGCACCCTCGCCACCCGGGTGTTCGTCGGTTCGGAGACCGACCCGGTGTTCCGCACCTACCAGGAGCTGCCGCGCCGGGTGCCGATCGGGGTCTGGCGCGGGGTCCGGGTCGTGAGCGTCGCGTCGTACCTCCTGCTGATCGTCGCCCTGCTCGTCTGGCCGACGACCGGGCTCACCGTGTTCTTCGGGCTGGTCGTCCCGCTTCTTCCGGTGCTGTTCTGGGTCGCGCCGGGCATCTGGCGCAACGTCTGCCCGCTCTCGTCGGCGAACCAGTCGGCGCGGGTCTTCGGCTTCACCCTGGGCCGGACGGCGCCTCGCTGGGTGCGGGAGCGCGGCTACCTGCTCGCGATGGCGTTGTTCTTCGGCATCGCCGGCGCTCGGCTCGCGCTCTTCAACGACGACGGCACGGCGACCGCCGTGCTGCTCGCCGCCGTGGTGCTCTCGGCCTTCGTCGGCGGCGTGCTGTTCAAGGGCAAGAGCGGCTGGTGCAGCAGCATCTGCCCGCTGCTGCCGCTGCAGCGCGTCTACGGGCAGACGCCGTTCGTGCTGTCGCCCAACAGCCACTGCCAGCCCTGCCTGGCCTGCACGCGGAACTGCTTCGACTTCCAGCCGCAGGTGGCCCAGCAGGCCGACCTGCACGACGCCGACGCGAGATGGAGCCAGCCGCGGCGGCTGTTCGCGAGCGCACTGCCGGGCTTCGTGCTCGGGTTCTTCACGGTCCTCAACGAGCCGTCGCTGTCGACCGAGGAGATGTACGGGCGGCTGGTGCTGTTCGTGCTCGGCAGTGTCGGCGGGTTCTTCGTCCTGGAGACGGTGCTCGGGATCTCGTCCGGGCTGGTCACCGCCCTGTGGGGAGCGGTCGCCCTCTTCGTCTTCTACTGGTTCAGCTCGCACACCTTCGGCGACGCGCTGTCGTCGCTGTTCGGGCTGGGTGACCTCGACTGGTTGAGGTGGCCGATCCTCAGCGTGCTGGCCCCCCTCACCATCATCTGGCTGATCCGCACCTACTGGTCCGAGCGCCGCTACCTCGCCGAGACCGGCACGGACCAGGTCACCGACCTCGGCATGCCGGTCATGCCGGCCGCCGCGGCCGCTGGGGCCGGGCCGGCAGCGGAGGTCGCGTTCGTCGAGCGCGACGGTGCGGTGCCCGCCGATGCCGGCCAGAGCGTGCTCGAGATCGCCGAGGGCTGCGGGCTGGCGATCGAGGCGGGCTGCCGGATGGGCGTCTGCGGCTCCGACCCGGTGGCGATCCTCGAGGGCGCCGAGCACCTCTCGGAGCCTGAGGACGAGGAGCGGAGCACCTTGCGCCGCCTCGGGCTCGCGCCGAACACCCGGATGGCCTGCTGCGCGCGGGTCCAGGACGGCGCGGTCACGGTCAGCCTCACGCCCGAGCGCGGCGCCCCCGATGCGGGTGACCGACCCGTCGACTACGACCGCTCGATCACCAGCGTGGTCGTGCTCGGCACGGGCATCGCCGGCGTCACCGCCGCCGACTTCGTACGACGCGGCCATCCGGACTGCGAGATCCACCTGGTGGGGCAGGAGCCGCACCTGCTCTACAACCGGATGGGCATCTCGCGCATCGTCTACGGCCGGTCCGCGATGAGCGGGCTCTACCTGCTCGACGAGCAGTGGTACGACGACCACCGGATCACCACCTGGCTCAACACCCTCGCCACCGAGATCGACGTGGCCGGCCGGAGCGTGCTGCTCGGCACCGGGCAGCGACTCTTCTTCGACCGGCTGATCCTCGCCACCGGTTCCCGGTCCACCACGATTCCGCTGGACGGGTTCGGGCTGCCTGGCACGTTCGTGCTGCGGCAGGCGGAGGACGCCAGCCGGATCCGCGGCTTCACCCAGCAGCACGGCGTCCGGGCCGCCGTCGTCGCCGGCGGGGGCCTGCTCGGGCTCGAGGCCGCGCACTCGCTGCACCGGCTCGGGCTGAAGGTGACCGTTCTCGAGCTCGGTGACCGTCTGCTCGCCCGCAACATCGACGAGCGCGCCAGCGAGCTCGTGCACCAGCACTTCGCCCGGCTCGGGATCGACGTGCGCTATCAGGTGGGGGCCAAGGCGCTGGAAGGGTCCGAACGCCTGGAGGGGGTCCGGCTCGGCGACGGCTCCACGATTCCCGCCGGGCTGTTCCTGATCTGCATCGGCATCACGCCTGCCACCGACCTGGCGAAGCGGGCCGGCATCGCCGTGGAGCGGGGCGTCCTGGTCGACGACCTGATGCGCACCAGTGCCGCAGACGTGTACGCCGCCGGTGACGTCGCCCAGCACGACGGACTCGTGCTCGGGCTGTGGCCGGTCGCGACCAAGCAGGCCGAGGTCGCGGCGATCAACGCGCTGGGCGGTGAGGAGCGGCTACCGGCCGACCTGCCGGCGATGATCCTCAAGGGCGTCGACCTCGACCTCTCCGCGGTCGGCAGGATCGACCCTGGGCCTGGCGACGAGCTGTTCACCGAGGACCACCCGGCCGTGCCGTCGTACCGGCGCCTGCTGGTGAACGACGGCGTGGTCGTCGGCGTGCTGGCACTCGGGTCGCATCCGGAGTTCCTCGCCGCGGCGACCACGGCCGTGAAGCGCGGCCGATCGCTCGACGGGTCGGCGCTGGCGCGGCTCCGGGTCGGCGACTGGTCGGCGGTGAAGGACGCCCGCGATCAGGCGAGCGCGTCCGTCCCCGGCCCGATGTGGGTGTAGACCCGGCGGCCGATCCGGAGGCTCCAGCCCACGGGCAGGGCGAACGGCTCGCTCCCGAGCCGGGTCCACTCCGCGTCGCCCGGCGCGGCGACGTCGGTGCCGTTGCTCGATCCTGCGTCGCGGATCGTGAGCACGCCACCGTCGATGTCGAGGTAGGCCTGCACGCGCGAGACGGTCTGCTCGGGGTCGGGGATGAAGACCGGCGACGCCGCCCCACGGCGGACCGCCGGGTCCTGACGCGGGTCGCGGCCGAGCACGTAGGGCCGGTCGATCGGGACCCGGCTGCCGTCCTCGGCGACCAGGTGCGCGATCTCGTCGGCCACGGAACACGGTCTCCCTGCCCGGCGTGCGGATGGCCGTGTCGACGTGGTCCCGGCCGGACGGCGGTGGAGCCGCCGGCTCCGGGACCGCCGACGGCGGCGCGGCGGCTGCCTGCGGCTCGCCGGACACCGGCTCGAGCACGAAACCGGCCCCGGCCAGCATCCCGTGCCCGAGGTCGGTGCGAGGGTCCGCCGTCACCGGTCCGGCGGCGGTGAGCGTGACACCGACCCTCTGCACGTCGGCCGGGACCGGGCGCTCCAGCCAGGTCAGAGCCTCGTCGCCCGCCAGCTCGGTGTCATCGACAACGGCGCGGACGGCGCCGTACAGCAGCAGCCGCCGCTCGTTGTCGGAGCCACCGAGCAGCAGCCCGAATGGCGGCGCGTCCGATCGACGCTCCGCGAGGAGCGCGGCCACCCGCCACAGCGTCTCCCGATCCGCGGATCCGACCGCCAACAGGTCCAGCAGGTCCCGGCCGAAGGCGTCCGTGTCACCACCGATGCCGACGACGGCAGCAAGGTCGCCGAATCTCGCGACCACTCCGTCGCCGGGCTGAACTCCCAGGCGGACCTGCACGCCGTTCATCCGAGCCCCCTACTGTCCTCGGGCGCCGACTCAGCATCGCACGCATTCGGCCGCACCGGTACGCCTGCGAGGCGAACGCGCGGGCTAGCGTGGACCGGTGAGGTCCTTCCGCTTCCTGCTGAGTCGGCGGTGGCTGCTGTTCGCGGTCGCCGTCGTCGTGGTGGCGGCGGCGACCTGGTGGCTGGGTGAATGGCAGTTCAGCCGGCTCGATGATCGCAAGGAGCGCAACGCCGTCGTCCGCGCCAACGAGGACAAGCCGCCGGCGCCGGTGGCCGAGGTGCTCGCCCCCGGCCGGGAGGTCGCCGATGACGACGAGTGGCGCCAGGTGACCGCGACCGGCACCTACGCCACCGACGACACCGTCATCGTGCGCTACCGGACCCGCGACGGCGCGTCCGGCGTCGACGTCGTGGTGCCCCTGGTGACCGCCGACGGTACGGCGCTGTTGGTGGACCGCGGCTGGATGCAGACCGACAATCGCGGCACCGAGATCCCCGACGTACCCGAACCGCCGCCCGGCGAGGTCACGGTCACCGGCTGGGTCCGCTCCGACGGCTCGGGCAGCAGCACCGAGGTCCACGACCAGTCCACGCGGGCGATCTCCAGCGAGCAGATCGGGCCCGCCCTCGACCGCGAGGTCTACGGCGGCTTCGTGGACCTCCGCTCCGAGGACCCCGAGCCCGCCGAGTCGCTGGAGCAGGTGGAGCTGCCGGAGCTCGACAACGGCCCGCACTTCTTCTACGGGCTGCAGTGGTGGTTCTTCGGGGTGCTCGCGATCGCCGGCTTCGGCTACCTCGCCTACGACGAGTGGCGGAACGGACCGCGGGGCCCGCGCAAGCGTCAGAGGGAGCGCAGCATGCCGCCGTCGACGGGCAGCATCGTGCCGGACACGAAGGACGCGGCCGGCGAGAGCAAGAAGGCCGCGGCGCGGCCGAACTCCTCCGGCTCGCCGTAGCGGCCCAGCGGGATCGTCGCCACCGCCGCCGCGCGCGCCGCCTCGGCATCACCGGTGGAGGCGTCCAGCTCGGCCACCCGCTCGGTGCCCACGCGGCCGGGAAGCAGGCCGTTGACCCGCACGCCCCGCGGCCCCAGCTCGTCGGCCAGGGTCTTGGCGACCATCGCCAGGCCGGGCCGCAGGCCGTTGGAGATCGCCAGGTTGCCCAGCGGTGCGCGCACGCTCGACGACAGCACCAGCGCCAGAGCGCCGCCCTCACCGAGATCCGTGCCCACCTCGCGGGCCAGCCGGACCGCACCCAGGAAGACCGCCTCGAACGAGGTGGTCCACTGCTCGTCGGTGACCTCGGTGACCGCACCCGTCGGCGGACCGCCGACCGAGATCAGGGCACCGTCGAGGCGACCCCACCGCTCGCGTGCGGTCGCGATCAGGCGTGCGGGCGTGTCCGGGTCGGCGTTGTCGGCGGGTACGCCGACCGCGGCGTCGCCCAGCGCCGCGACCGCCTCGTTCAGGGAGTCCCCCGAACGCCCCGAGAGCACCACCCGGGCGCCCTCGGCGACCAGGCAGTCGGCGGTGGCCCGGCCGAGCCCGCGGGCCCCGCCGGTGACGATGAAGACGCGATCCTTCAGTCCGAGATCCATGACCCGAACCTAGACGCGTCATGCCACGGGCGCGTCGTCGTGCAGGAACTGGGTGCGGTAGAGGTCGGCGTACAGGCCGCTGCGGGCCAGCAGGTCGCGATGCGTGCCCGACTCCACGATCCGGCCGTCGTCGAGCACCAGGATCTGGTCGGCGTTGCGCACCGTGGACAGGCGGTGCGCGATCACCAGCGACGTGCGCCCCTCCAGCGCGGCGTCGAGAGCGCGCTGCACCGCGGACTCGGACTCGCTGTCGAGGTGAGCGGTCGCCTCGTCGAGCACCACGATCGACGGCGCCTTGAGCAGCAGGCGCGCGATCGCGAGCCGCTGCCGCTCACCACCGGACAGCCGGTAGCCGCGGTCGCCGACGACGGTGTCCAGCCCGTCGGGCAGGCCGCGTACGAGGCGGGCCACCTGGGCCGCCTCGAGGGCCGCCCAGATCTCGACGTCGTCGGCCTCGGGCCGCGCGTAGAGCAGGTTCGCCCGGATCGTGTCGTGGAACATGTGCGCGTCCTGGGTGACGTAACCGACCGCGTCCTCGAGGGACTGCAGCGTCACGTCGCGTACGTCGAGCCCGCCGACCCGGACCACGCCCGACCCCACGTCGTACAGCCGGGCGACCAGGTGGGTCACCGTGGTCTTGCCGGCGCCGGAGGGGCCGACCAGCGCCACCATCTGGCCGGGCTCGGCGCCGAAGCTCACGTCGTTGAGCACCTGGGTGTTGTCCCGTGACTCGATGCGGGCGACGCTCTCGAGCGAGCCCAGGGAGATCTCGTCCGCTCGCGGGTAGGTGAACGAGACGTGGTCGAACTCCAGTCGTGCGGTGCCACGCGGAAGCACGGCGGCGTCGGGCTTCTCCTGGATCTGCGACGGCAGGTCGAGCACCTCGAAGACCCGCTCGAAGCTGACCAGCGCGGTCATCACGTCGATCCGGACGTTGGAGAGGCCCTGCAGCGGACCGAGCAGCCGGAGCAGCAGGGTGGCGAGTGCGAGCAGGGTGCCGACGGTCAGCGTCTTGTCGATGGCGAGGTGGCCGCCGAACCCGTAGACCAGCGCCGTCGCGAGGGCCGGCACCAGCATCATCGAGGCGCCGAAGATCCTCGTGATCAGCGAGATCCGGACCCCGAGGTCGCGCACGTTGGCGGCCCGGTCGGCGAACAGGTCGTCCTCCTCGCCGCGGCGGCCGAACAGCTTGAGCAGCATCGCGCCGCCCACGTTGAACCGCTCCGTCATCACGTTGCCGAGGTCGGCGTTGCCATCCATCTGGCGGCGGGTCAGGCCGGCGAGTCGGCCGCTGACCCAGCGCGAGACGAAGTAGAGGATCGGGAAGAGCGCCAGGCAGAGCAGGGTGATCTGCCAGCTCAGCGCGAGCATGGCGATGCCGACCACGAACACGGCGATGCTGTTGGAGACCGTGCTGGACAGGGTGGACGTGAACGCGCGCTGCGCGCCGATCACGTCGTTGTTGAGCCGGGATACCAGTGCACCGGTCTGGGTGCGGGTGAAGAAGGCCAGCGACTGGCGCTGTACGTGCCCGAACACCTTGGTGCGGAGGTCGTAGATCAACCCCTCGCCGATCCGCGAGGAGAGCCAACCGTTGAGCACCGCAAGAGCCGCTGTGAAGATCGCGACCCCGGCCATCGCCAGGGCGAGGATCGTCACCATCTTGTCGTCGCCCGCGAGGATGCCGTCGTCGACGATCCGCTGCACCAGCAGCGGCATCACCACGACCATGGCCGCGTCGATGACGGTCAGGAACAGGAAGACGGAGATCAGGCCCCGATGGGGACGTGCGAAACCGAGCACGCGGCGCATCGTCGTGGCATCGATCCGGTTGTCGATGACACTGCGGTCGGAGCGGATGTGGCGCCAGGCGCCCCCGCCGGGATGCATGGATGACATGCGCTACCCCCTCAGCTTCCTTGCAACGCCGCCAGCTCCCGGAACCGCCGGATCTGCGCCTCGCGCTCGAGGCGACGCTGGGTGTCAAGGTCTCGTTGTGCCGCTCCCAGGAGCAGCGTCTTCGTCTCGCGGACCGCGCCCACGGGGGCTGCGGTCAGGGCGGCTGCCAGGTCGGCGACCGTGCCGTAGAGCTCCGCGAGGGGGACGGCGGTGAGCGCGAGCCCGATCTCGACGGCCTCCGCGGCTCCGACCATCCGTGCCGTCGCGCAGATCTCCAGTGCCCTGGCGTAACCAACGCTCTCCACGAGCGGTTTTGTTCCCGTCAGGTCCGGCACCAGGCCCAGCGCGGACTCCTTCATGCACAGCTGGGCATCGTCGGCGAGCACCCGGAGGTCGCAGGAGAGCGCCAGCTGGAAGCCCGCGCCGATCGCGTAGCCCTGGACCGCGGCGATGGACACGAAGCGGGGGTCGCGGAGCCAGGTGAAGCCGTGCTGGAAGTCGTCGATGGTCGCGCTGATCGCCGCGTCGTCCAGCGAGAGAAGACCGGCCACCGTCTCCGCGCCGGCGGTGCTCGGGTCGAGCATCGACCGGTCCAGGCCCGCCGAGAACGCCGGTCCCTCACCGCGCACCACCACGACCCGGACGTCGTCGGGCAGCCCCGCCCCGATGGTCGACAGAGCTCGCCACATCGCGGGCGTCTGGCTGTTGCGCGAGTCCGGGCGATCGAGACGTGACCGTCGCCATCGCGCCGTCGACGTCGAGACGCAGACCGACCGCGGCCAGCTCTTCGGGGCTCATGGCCGGAGTCTAGGTGTGACCGCGGACGTACTACGCGAGCGCCACCAGGTCGCCGTAGTCGGCGCTCCAGAGGTCCTCGACCCCGTCGGGCAGGATCAGCACCCGGTCGGGCTCCAACGCGTGCACGGCACCCTCGTCGTGCGTCACCAGCACGATCGCGCCCTCGTAGCTGCGGATCGCGGCGAGCACCTCCTCGCGCGACGCCGGGTCGAGGTTGTTGGTGGGCTCGTCGAGCAGCAGCACGTTGGCGCTGGACACCACCAGGATCGCCAGCGCCAGCCGCGTCTTCTCGCCGCCCGACAGCACCGAGGCCGGCTTGTCCGCGTCGTCGCCGGAGAAGAGGAACGAGCCCAGCACCGAGCGGGCCTCGGTATTCGTGAGCTGCGGCGCCGCGGAGTGCAGGTTCTGCAGCACGGAGCGCGACGTGTCGAGGGTCTCGTGCTCCTGGGCGTAGTAGCCGATCTTCAGCCCGTGACCGGGCGTGACGCCGCCGGTGTCCGGGCGGTCCACGCCGGCGAGGATCCGGAGCAGCGTGGTCTTGCCGGCACCGTTCAGGCCGAGCACCACGACCCGCGAGCCACGGTCGATCGCGAGGTCGACGTCGGTGAACACCTCGAGCGAGCCGTAGGACTTCGACAGCTCGGCCGCGGTGAGGGGCGTCTTCCCGCAGGGCGCCGGAGCGGGGAACTTGATCCGGGCGACGCGGTCCTCGCGACGCTCGCCCTCGACCCCGGCGAGCAGCCTCTCGGCGCGCTTCAGCATCGACTGGGCCGCCTGCGCCTTGGTGGCCTTGGCCCGCATCCGGTTGGCCTGGTCGGTGAGCGTCTTGGCCTTGTTCTCGGCGTTCATCCGCTCGCGCTTGCGGCGCTTCTCGTCCGTCTCGCGCTGGGTGAGGTACGCCGTCCAGCCCATGTTGTAGATGTCGATCTCCGCGCGGTTCGCGTCCAGGTGCAGCACCCGGTTGACCGTGGTCTCCAAGAGGGCGGTGTCGTGGCTGATCACGACCAGGCCGCCCTGATGCGCCTTGAGGAACTCGCGCAGCCAGACGATGGAGTCGGCGTCGAGGTGGTTGGTGGGCTCGTCGAGGAGCAGCGTGTCGGCCCCGGAGAACAGGATCCGGGCCAGCTCGACCCGCCGCCGCTGCCCACCCGAGAGCGTCTTCAACGGCTGGCCGAGCACGCGGTCCTCGATGCCGAGGCTGTGCGCCATCTGCGCGGCCTCCGACTCGGCGGCGTACCCGCCACCGGCGTGCAGGTCGGCGTCGGCGCGGGTGTAGCGCCGCATCGCCCGCTCGCGCGCGGTCGGATCGTCGCTGCCCATCCCGATCTCGGCCTCGCGCATCCGGCGTACGGCGTCGTCGAGCCCGCGCGCCGACAGGATCCGCTCCCTGGCCAGCTGCTCGGGATCACCTGAGCGCGGGTCCTGCGGCAGGTAGCCCACGTCACCCGTCGTCTGCACGCTGCCGCCAGCGGGCAGCGCCTCACCGGCCAGGATCCGGGTGAGCGTCGTCTTGCCCGCGCCGTTGCGCCCGACCAGGCCCACCTTGTCGCCCGCACCTACGCGGAAGCTGACGTTCTCCATGAGCAGTCGTGCCCCGGCCCGGACCTCGAGGTGGTGGGCGGTGATCATCGTGATCACTAGTCTAAGGAGCAGGGTCCGGCCGAGCCGCGGTCGGCCCGGACCCGACCGGCACCATCAGGGGGACGCGCGATGAAGTTCAATCCCAAGGCCCGGCTCGACCGGGGGCGCGTCAAGGACGCCGGGCAGGGGTCGGGCGGCGGCGGCTTCCCCGGCGGCAGCGGCCGGCGGATCCCGATCCCCGGAGGCGCGGCCGGCGGCGGGATCGGCGGCATCCTGATCGTGGTGCTGATCATCGTGCTCAACCAGTGCCTGGCCAACAGCGACACCGGCGGTGGCACCGGCGGCTACAGCACCTCTCGCCTCAACGACTCCGCCGACACCGGCCGATACGACAGCTGCGAGACCGGCGCCGACGCCAACGAGAGCCAGGACTGCGCCCGGGTCGCGGTCGAGAACTCCCTGACCGACTACTGGGACGGCGAGCTCGGCGGGAAGTTCCGGCCCGAGGAGCAGCTGGTCACGTTCACCGACTCGGTGAACACGGCGTGCGGTGGAGCCACCTCCGCGGTCGGCCCGTTCTACTGTCCCGCCGACGAGTCGATCTACCTCGACACCGACTTCTTCGACGAGGTGCTCGAGCGCGAGCTCGGCGGTCCCGACGGCGGGTTCGTGGAGTTCTACGTGCTCGCCCACGAGTACGGCCACCACATCTCCAACCTGCTGGGGTACTTCGGCCAGGTGCGCACCCAGCAGGGACCGCAGAGCGACGCCGTACGCCTGGAGCTCCAGGCCGACTGCTACGCCGGCATGTGGGCGAAGCACGCCACGTCGACCGAGGACGCCGAGGGCCAGGTGCTGATCTCCGAGCTCACCGAGGAGGACGTCGACCTGGCGATCGAGGCGGCCGAGGCGGTGGGCGACGACCGGATCCAGCAGAAGACCCAGGGGCAGGTCACCGAGGAGTCCTGGACCCATGGCTCGGCCGCGATGCGGAAGAAGTGGTTCGAGATCGGCTACACGGAGGGCAGCCTGCAGGCCTGCGACACGTTCGCGGTCGACCGGGTCTGACCTACCAGCCCAGCAGCGCCTCGATCTGCGGGAACTGCCGCTGCAGCGCGCGCAGGTGCGGGGCCACCGACGGGTGCCGGTACTTTCCGGCCAGCGCGCCCTCGCCGCCGGCCACCCGGGCCAACGCCCACTCGGCCCGGTTGAGCGCGGTGTAGACCGCGGTCACCCGCGCGCCGAGGAGTACGTCGTCGGGCGAGGCGAGGTCCGCCGGCAGGCCCATCAGATAGGCGTCCAGGAGCGGCTCGAAGGCCTCACGCGAGCCGAGCGAGTAGTAGCCCAGGTCGCCGCCGACCGGGCCGGTGCCCAGCGTGCCCCAGTCGATGGCGAGCACGTCGTCACCGTCGCGACCGGGCAGGTTCGTCGGCGTCGGGTCGCCGTGCTGCGGGACCTGGGGCAACGCCTCCACGAGGTCGAGCATGGTGCTCCGGCGGTCCCACAGGTGCTGCGCCACGTCGGCGACCGTGGTCCGGGCCAGCGTCGGCCACCCACCACCGCCGCTCCACCCGGGCCATCCGGTCGCCGAGCTGGTGCCGGGCCAGGAACCGGGGCCGAGGCAGGTCGCACCCCGCGAACCTGCCCAGGGCCATCGCCACGAACAGTCCGGTGAGCGCGGCGTCCTCGACCCACTCCCGGGTGACCGTGATCCCCTGGTCGTCCTCCTCGATCGCGGCGCTGGACCGCGCGCAGCCCCGGCGTACCGGCGGTGAGCCCGGTGCCGAGCACGTCGGCCTCGCGTCGCCAGTACGCCGCGTGGCCCGGGTCGCTGAGCTCCGCCGGGTCCTGCGGGGTCGGTGCCGCCAACCGCTTGATGACCACCGGACGGCCGCCCTGCGCCGATCGCCACAGGCCGACGGTGGACGCGCCGGTGCCGCCAGGAAGCGGATGCCAGCCCGGCTGGGGCTCCCACATGGAACCGACGCTAGTTGATCGGAGCGCCGGAATCTCAGCGCTTGGCGCGCTCGGCGTGCCAACGGCGTACGAGCTCGCCCATCTCGCCCGTCATGAACCTCAGGAAGTCACGCGTCTCGGCCACCCGGTCCCGGGCGAGACCGACGAGCTCCCCGTCGTCGAGCGCTGACTGACACATGTCGCTCAGCGGGCCGTAGGCCGCGATCTCGGCGGCGAACACCGGCTCCCACACCTCGTCGCCAAGACCGAAGCGGTCCACCCGCTCACCGGGCGTCCGGAACCGGCGGATCAGGTTCAGGGTGCCGAGGTAGCGCACCGCTCCGCTCACGGCCGCGGCGCTGACGCCGAGCCGGTCGGCGATCTCGCGTGCGGTCAGCGACTCCTCGGGGGCGGCGATGGCCAGCGCGAAGACGCGCGCCGGCATCCGGGGGAAGCCGAGCTGCGACAGCGCGAGCGCGAAGTCCTCGACGAACTGGGGCACCTTCGACGGCTCGGGCATGCCGCCACACTAGTGGAGAATTCACTGATTCAACACTTTTCACAGTTTTGTGAAGACAGTGCTACGTTGGCGATATGGCGAAGGTGATCGACATCAGGGGGCTGCACAAGTCGTTCGGCTCCACCCACGCTCTCGACGGGCTCGACCTCGAGGTCGTCACCGGCGAGGTGCACGGCTTCCTCGGCCCGAACGGCGCCGGCAAGTCCACCACCATCCGGGTGCTGCTCGGCCTGCTGCGCGCGGACTCCGGGACGGTCCGGCTCTTCGACGCCGACCCGTGGCGCGATGCCGCGGCCCTGCACCGCCGGCTGGCCTACGTGCCGGGAGACGTGAACCTGTGGCCCAACCTGTCGGGTGGTGAGGTGATCGACCTGCTCGGCCGGCTGCGCGGAGGACTCGACGAGAAGCGCCGCGCACACCTGATCGAGCGCTTCGAGCTCGACCCGACCAAGAAGGGCCGGTCCTACTCCAAGGGCAACCGGCAGAAGGTCGCCCTGGTCGCCGCCCTCGCCTCCGACGTCGACCTCCTGGTGCTGGACGAGCCGACCTCCGGGCTCGACCCCCTCATGGAGGCCGTCTTCACCGAGTGCGTCGACGAGTTCAAGAACGCCGGCGGCACGGTGCTGCTCTCCAGCCACATCCTCGCCGAGGTCGAGCGGCTCTGCGACCGGGTGAGCATCATCCGCAACGGCCGCAACGTCGAGAGCGGCACCCTCGCGGAGCTGCGCCATCTCACCCGCACCTCCGTCCGCGCCGAGCTGGCCAGCACCGCCAGCGGGCTCGACGCGCTCCGCGGCGTACACGACCTGGTCGCGGAGGACCACCGGGTCAGCTTCGAGGTCGACACCGACACACCTGGGCGAGGCTCTGCAGGCGCTGGGCGACTTCGGCATCCGAACGCTCACCTCGCAGCCGCCGACCCTCGAGGAGCTGTTCCTCCGGCACTACGGCGACGAGGTGGCAGCTCAATGACCGGCGCGTTGGCCGGTCTGGGCACCCTGCTGCGCACCTACGCCCGGAGGGACCGGTGGATGGTCCTGTGGTTCACCCTCGGGGTGACCGTCCTCTACTGGTCGCAGGCGGTGAGCGTCGACGGCCTCTACACCACGCAGGCGGAGTTCGACCGGGCCGCCGCGAGCATGGAGGACAACGCGGCGTTCATCGCGATGACGGGCCCGGCGCGCGCCCTGAACACGACCGGCGGCCAGGTGACCTGGCAGTCGACCGCGTTCGGCGCGATCCTGATCGGGCTGATGGCGATGTTCCTGGTCGGCCGGCACACCCGCGCCGAGGAGGAGTCCGGCCGCGACGAGCTGCTCCGCTCCGGCGTGGTCGGCCGCCAGGCCCCGATGACCGCGGCGCTGCTGCTGACCGGGGCGGCCAGCCTGCTCGTCGGGGCCTGCGTGACCGCCAGCCTGATCGGGTACGGCCTGGCCACGGCGGGCGCGGTCGCCCTGGGCCTGGGCCTCTGGCTCTGCGGGCTGACCTTCGGAGCGGTGGCGCTGCTGGCCGCCCAGCTCACCTCCTCGACCCGCACCATGTACGGCATGGCCGGCGCCGCCATCGGGGTCTCCTACGGGCTGCGCGCGATCGGCGACGTCGGCAACGGGGTGCTGTCGTGGCTCTCCCCCATCGGCTGGTACCAAGCGATGCACGCCTACTCCGGCGAGCGCTGGTGGCCCGCCCTGCTCCTGGTCGCGGCGACGACGGTGACCGCGGGGGCGGCGTACGCCGTGTTCGCGCGCCGCGACGTCGGCGCCGGAATCTGGCCGGCCCGACCCGGCCCGGCCCGGGCGCCGGTCGGCCTGCGCGGCTCGTTGGGGCTCGCCTGGCGGCTGCAGCGGGGCAGCCTCCTGGCGTGGGCGGCCGGCCTGTTCGTGGGCGGCATCGCCTACGGCTCGATCGGCGACGACGTCACCAGCCTGATCGGCGACTCCGACTTCGCGCAGGACGTGTTCGGCGCAGGCGGACCCGACCTGGTCGACTCCTTCTACGCCACGGCGGCCCTGATGCTGGCCCTGATCGGAACCGGCTTCGCCATCTCGTCGGCGCTGCGGCCACGCGGTGAGGAGAACGACGGTCAGGTCGAGTCGCTGCTCGCCACCGCGCTCCCCCGGTCGCGCTGGCTCGCCAGCCACCTGGTGATCACCTTCGCGGGCACGGTCGGCATCGTCGTGCTCAGCGGGCTCGGGCTGGGACTCGGATTCGCGCTGGTCACGGGTGACGGGAGCAAGATCGGACCCTTCACCTGGGCCACCACGTCGCTGCTGCCGGCCGTGCTGCTGCTGGCGGCCCTGGCGCTCCTGCTGTACGGCGCGCTGCCGCGCGCCGCGTCCCTGGCCTGGCTGGCGCTGCTCGTCTGCGTCGTGGTGATGATGTTCGGCGAGGCGCTGCAGCTCCCCGACTGGCTGCGCGACCTCTCCCCCTTCGAGCACCTCGCGCTGGTCCCCGCCGTGTCCGTCGACTGGGCTGCGGCACTGGTCGTCCTCGGGATCGCGGCGGTGCTGGCCGCCGTGGGACAGGTGGCCTTCCTGCGTCGCGACATCCGCTGAGGAGCGCCCTCAGGCGTTGGTGACGTCGAGCCGGATCGCGACCGCCTCCGCGATGGCGGCGTCGAGGGTGGCGCGTCGCGGCTCCGGCACCGGCAGCCACGGATCGACCACGGACGACCCCGGCCAGCCGTCGGTCCGCCAGCACCGCCTCGACCGCGGCATGGTCGCCGCCGGTGACCACCGGGAGCGACCCCGTGAGGATCCGCGCCGCGTGATCGGCCGCCGCCTCGTACGCCTGCCGTGCCTGGTTGTCCCGCCGCCTGGCGAACCGCTGCTGCGACTGCCCACCGGCCTTGGTGCGCCCCTGCACGTGCCGCTGGCCGACCTTCGACTCCTCCACCGTCTCCCCCGCCAGCCGGGCGATCGCGAACCCGCCCTTGCGCACCAGCAGCACACCCCAGCGCTCGGGATGCGCGACCGCATCGCCGAACGCCGCCGGCATCGGCGGGTCCGTCGTACGTCGCTCCGAACGGCAACCGTGCGGTGAAGTGGGAGCCGTCCTCGGCGCGGCCCGTCAGCGCGCCTTCGGAGACGGCGTACGTCGTCGCGACCGTGCCCGGCCTCGAAGTTCTCGACCCAGCGGGCCCAGCGCGCGGGCGGAACGGCGACGCTGGGCACGCAGACGACCGTAGCCGTTCCTCATCGCGGAACCGGCGGCAAAGTCCCAGGACGGGGTTGCTGCGCCGCCAGTTGCGACCACCAGGACTACTCCGGCTGGTAGACGACCGGAACCGCTCCAGGACCACCGGCATGTCCGGCGGCGAAGCCGCGGTCGTGGCGTGGCGTTCTCGGTGAAGAACCGCTCGTGCACCTCGCGCCAGTACTCCAGCGAGCGGTCGCCCTCGCCCTCGAGGTAGGCGTGCTCCTCGTCGACCTCGTCGAAGGGCACCACCTCGACCGCGGTCGACTGGATGAGGGCCCGAGGGTGGTCTCGGCCGTCGAGGATGATGCTCAGGGTGCCGGACTCGGGCAGCGGTTCGTCGTCGGCCTCGTAGTCCCACAGGGCACTCGCCGTGGCCGTCTTGGTGCCGTCGAGGACCAGCTCCAGCAGCTCATCGGCCTGCTCGGGGGTGGCTCCGAACGACCAGGCAGACGGCGGCAGCACCTCGAGCGTGGTGGGTCCGAAGTACGACGGCGCGCTGTTGAGCTTGGCGTGGAAGCGGGCCAGGTCCCAGAAGGACCGGACCTCGGAGTCATCCACGATCGTGCGCTAGCGCGCCCCAGGTCTCGACCCGCCCCTCGCGGGTTCGCAAGCTCACCCGCGGGGCTCGCTCGACCTCTTCGCGTCCCGCCTCGTTCGCTTCGCTCACGAGCCGCGGCTCAGACGTTGAATCCGAGGGCGCGGAGCTGCTCGCGGCCGTCCTCGGTGATCTTGTCGGGGCCCCAGGGCGGCATCCAGACCCAGTTGATCGCGACATCGTTGACCAGGCCCTCCAGGGCGGTGTTGGTCTGGTCCTGGATCACGTCGGTCAGCGGGCAGGCCGCGGACGTCAGGGTCATGTCGAGGACGCACGAGTGGTCGTCGTCGAGGTGCACGTCGTAGACCAGTCCGAGGTCGACGACGTTGATGCCCAGCTCGGGGTCGACGACGTCCTTCATCGCCTCGGTGACGTCGTCCACCGTCACGGTCGCGGTGCCGCCTCCAGTGGCCTCGGGGACCTCGGGGAGGTCGCCGTGGTCCACGGACTCGGTCTCAGCCATTGCTTGCCTCCAGCGATTGTGCGGTTGCGTCCTTCCAGGCCATCCACGACAGTAACGCGCACTTGACCCGGGCCGGGAACTTCGCGACGCCCGCGAAGGCGACGCCGTCCTCCAGCACGTCCTCGTCCGGCTCCACCTGTCCCTTGCCCTGCATCAGGGTCAGGAACTGGTCGTGGATCGCCATCGCCTCCTCGATCGGCTTGCCGATCAGGAGCTCGGCCAGCACCGACGCGGATGCCTGCGAGATCGAGCAGCCGACGGCGTCGTAGGACACGTCGGACACCACGTGGTCGTCGAGGTGGACGCGCAGGGTCACCTCGTCGCCGCAGGTGGGGTTGACGTGGTGCACCTCGGCCTCGAAGGGCTCACGGAGCCCCGCGTGCTGCGGGTTCTTGTAGTGGTCGAGGATGATCTCTTGGTACAGAGCGTCGAGTTCGGTGGCTGCCATCTCACTCAACTCAACTTGAAGTAGCTGCGGGTGTATTCCAGCCCCTCGACCAGCGCGTCGATCTCGCCCGGCGTCGTGTAGAGGTACGACGACATCCGGGTCGAGCTCTGCACGCCGAACCGCTCGTGCGCCGGCTTCGCGCAGTGGTGGCCGGCCCGCACCGCGATGCCGCGCGAGTCGAGCACCTGAGCGACGTCGTGCGGGTGCACACCGTCCAGCTCGAACGCGATGGCGCCGCCTCGCTCGGCCGCGTCCAGCGGGCCGAGCACGGTGAGGCCAGGCACGGTGGCCAGCCCCTGCAGCGCGTACGCCGTGATCGCCTGCTCGTGCGCGTGCACGGCGTCCATGCCGAGGTGGCCGAGGTACTCCACAGCAGCGCCCAGGCCGACCGCCTCGACGATCGGCGGGGTGCCGGCCTCGAACTTGTGCGGGATGCCGGCGTACGTCGACCGCTCCATGCGCACCGTCTCGATCATCTCGCCGCCCCCGAGGAACGGCGGCAGCGCCTCGAGCACCTCGCGCCGGCCCCAGAGCACGCCGATGCCGGTCGGGCCGACGACCTTGTGGCCGGTGAACGCCAGGAGGTCCGCGCCGCTCGCCACCACGTCGACCGGCAGCTGGGGAACCGCCTGCGACGCGTCGACGACGACGATCGCGCCCACCTCGTGGGCCCGGCGGGCGACCTCGGCCACCGGGTTGATGGTGCCGAGCATGTTGGACACCCAGGTCAGTGAGACGACCTTGGTGCGCTCGTTGATCAGCTCGTCGATGTTCGAGAGGTCGAGCCGGCCCTCGTCGGTGAACCCGAACCAGCGCAGCCGGGCGCCCTTGCGCTCGGTGAGCAGCTGCCACGGAACGATGTTGGAGTGGTGCTCCATCTGGGTGATGACCACCTCGTCGCCCTCGCCGACCGCCAACGGGCCGCGGGCCCAGGCCAGCGTGTTGGCCACCAGGTTGAGCGCCTCCGAGGCGTTCTTGGTGAACACCACCTCGTCGCGCGAGGGGGCACCGATGAACGCCGCCACCTTGTCGCGCGCCGCCTCGAACGCCTCGGTCGACTCCGCGCCGAGCTGGTGCATGGCGCGGGCGATGTTGGCGTTGTGCCGCTCCAGGTGGTCGACCATCGTGTCGATCACGACCTGCGGCTTCTGCGAGGTGTTCGCGCTGTCGAGATAGACCAGGGGCAGCCCACCCGCGAGCGTGCGCTCGAGGATCGGGAAGTCCTTGCGGATGACTTCCAGCTCGGGAAGCAGACCTGGGAGAGACATGATCAGACCGCGCTCTTGAGGTACTTGTCGTAGCCCTCGGCCTCGAGCTGGTCGGCCAGCTCCGCGCCGCCCTGCTCGGCGATCCGGCCGTCGACGAAGACGTGCACGTAGTCGGGCTCGATGTAGCCGAGGATCCGGGTGTAGTGGGTGATCAGCAGAACGCCCTTGCCCTCCTGGGCGCGGAACCGGTTCACGCCCTCGGCGACGATCTTGAGCGCGTCGATGTCGAGGCCGGAGTCGGTCTCGTCGAGGATCGCCATCTTCGGGTTCAGCAGCTCCATCTGGGCGATCTCGTGACGCTTCTTCTCGCCTCCGGAGAACCCCTCGTTGACGTTGCGCGTGCCGAACGTCGGGTCGAGGTTGAGCTGCTCGAGGGCGGTGTTGACGTCCTTGACCCAGGTGCGCAGCTTCGGGGCCTCACCGTCGAGGGCCGTCTTGGCGGTCCGCAGGAAGTTGGACACCGAGACGCCGGGCACCTCGACGGGGTACTGCATGGCCAGGAACAGCCCGGCCCGGGCGCGCTCGTCGACCGACATCGCGAGGACGTCCGGCGCCGTCGAGGGTCACCGAGCCGCCGGTGATGTTGTACTTCGGGTGGCCGGCCACGGAGTAGGCGAGGGTCGACTTGCCCGACCCGTTCGGCCCCATGATCGCGTGCGTCTCGCCGTCGTTGATGGTCAGCGTGACGCCCTTGAGGATCTCCTTGGGGCCGTCGTCGGTGGTGACCGAGACCCGCAGGTCCTTGATCTCGAGAGTGGTCATGAGGGGGTGACTCCGTTCAGGGTGGTGGTGGTGTCGACGTAGACGCCGTCCTCGCGGACTTCGACGGGGAACGTCGAGACGGGTTCGGTGGCGGGCAGGCCGGTGGGCTTCCCGGTGCGCAGGTCGAAGCGCGAGCCGTGCAGCCAGCACTCGACGGTGCACTCCTCGACCTCGCCCTCGCTCAGCGCGACGGCGGCGTGCGAGCAGAGGTCCTGGACCGCGTAGAACTCGTCGCCGTTCCGAGCGATCGCCACGTCGTAGCGACCGATCGTCACGCCGAGCGCCTCGTCCTCGGGGACGTCGCTGGCGGCACAGGCGAGCTCGAAAGTCATCAGGCGAGCTCCTTCAGCACGTTCTTGGCGAGCTCGTCCTCCACGGTGGCCATCAGCTTCTCCTGCAGGGCCGGCACGCCGACCTTGCGGATCAGGTCGTTGAAGAACCCGTGGACGACGAGTCGGTGCGCCTCGGCCTCGGAGACGCCCCGCGAGCGCAGGTAGAACAGCTGCTCGTCGTCGAAGCGGCCGGTCGCCGAAGCGTGGCCAGCGCCCTTGATCTCGCCGGTCTCGATCTCCAGGTTGGGCACCGAGTCGGCCTGGCAGCCGTCGGTGAGCACCAGGTTGCGGTTCTCCTCGTAGGTCTCGATGCCCTCGGCGACCTTGCGGATCAGCACGTTGCCGACCCAGACGGTGTGCGCACCCTGGCCCTGCAGCGCGCCCTTGTAGAGCACGTGGCTCTTGGTGTGCGGCGCCGTGTGGTCGGCGAACAGCCGGTGCTCGATGTGCTGGCCCTCGTCGGCGAAGTAGAGCCCGAGGAGCTCGGCCTCGCCGCCGGGGCCGTCGTACTCGACGTTGGCGTGCATCCGCACCAGGTCGCCGCCGAAGGAGATCGCGGTGTGCCGGACGAACGCGTCGCGGCCGACCCGGATCGCGTCGCGACCCAGGTGCACCGCGTCGTCGTCCCAGTCCTGCAGGGTCAGCACGTTGACCTTGGCGCCGTCGCCGACGATCACGGAGGTGGTCGCGCAGTAGCGCGCCGATCCGGTGTGCTCGACCACGATGGTCACCTCGGCGTGCGTGCCGACCCGGATCACCAGGTGGCCCCACACGAGGTCGTCGACCGAGGACCCGTGCAGCCGCAGCCAGACCGGCTCGTCGCCGGTGTGGTCGGCGGGCACGTCGAGGAGCATCGCTCCCCCGCCCTTGGCCACCGCCAGCGCCGCCGGCCGGTCGCCCGGTGCGAGCTCGCCCAGCTCGACCGCCTCGGTCGCGCTGATCTCCTTGAGGGTCACGCCCTCGGGGAGCGTGGTGTCCCAGTCGAGGTGCCCGTCGGAGGCCTCGCCGTCGAGGATCCCGAGGAGCCGCTTGAGCGGCGTGAACCGCCAGATCTCCTCGCGACCGTTGGGCACCGGGTGGTCCGCCAGGTCGTACGACGGCGGCGGGTTCAGGTGGGACTCGATCCGCTTCTCGGCGGCGCCCTCCACTGCCCCGGCCACCGCCGGGGTGTCGGTGACCGTCATCAGCCGACGGCTCCTTCCATCTGCAGCTCGATGAGGCGGTTGAGCTCGAGGGCGTACTCCATCGGCAGCTCCTTGGCGATCGGCTCGACGAAGCCGCGGACGATCATCGCCATCGCCTCGTCCTGCTCCATGCCTCGCGACATCAGGTAGAAGAGCTGGTCGTCGGAGACCTTGGAGACGCTCGCCTCGTGGCCCATCGACACGTCGTCCTCGCGGATGTCGACGTAGGGGTAGGTGTCGGACCGGCTGATCTGGTCGACCAGAAGGGCGTCACAGAGCACGTTGGACTTCGAGCCGTGCGCGCCCTCGTTGATCTGGATCAGGCCGCGGTAGGACGTCCGGCCGCCGCCGCGGGCCACCGACTTGCTCAGGATCGAGCTCGACGTGTGGGGCGCGGCGTGCACCATCTTGGCGCCGGCGTCCTGGTGCTGCCCCTCGCCCGCGAACGCGATCGAGAGCGTCTCGCCCTTGGCGTGCTCGCCCATCAGGTAGATGGCGGGGTACTTCATCGTCACCTTCGAGCCGATGTTGCCGTCGACCCACTCCATGGTCGCGCCGGCCTCGCAGGTGGCGCGCTTGGTGACGAGGTTGTAGACGTTGTTCGACCAGTTCTGGATGGTCGTGTAGCGGCACCGGCCGCCCTTCTTCACGATGATCTCCACGACCGCGGAGTGCAGCGAGTCGGAGGAGTAGATCGGCGCGGTGCAGCCCTCGACGTAGTGCACGTAGGCGTCCTCGTCGACGATGATCAGGGTCCGCTCGAACTGGCCCATGTTCTCGGTGTTGATCCGGAAGTAGGCCTGCAGCGGGATGTCGACGTGCACGCCCTTCGGCACGTAGATGAACGAGCCACCGGACCACACCGAGGTGTTCAGCGCGGCGAACTTGTTGTCGCCGACCGGGATCACGGTGCCGAAGTACTCCTGGAACAGCTCCGGCTGCTCGCGCAGCGCGGTGTCGGTGTCCAGGAACAGCACGCCCTGGGCCTCGAGGTCCTCGCGGATCGAGTGGTAGACGACCTCGGACTCGTACTGCGCGGCGACGCCCGCCACCAGGCGCTGCTTCTCCGCCTCGGGGATGCCGAGCTTGTCGTAGGTGTTCTTGATGTCCTCGGGCAGGTCCTCCCAGGAGGTCGCCTGCTTCTCGCTGGACCGCACGAAGTACTTGATGTTGTCGAAGTCGATGGCGCTCAGGTCGGAGCCCCAGGTCGGCATCGGCTTGCGGTGGAAGAGCTTGAGGCCCTTCAGGCGCAGGTCGAGCATCCACTGCGGCTCGTTCTTCTTCTCGGAGATGTCGCGTACGACGCCCTCGTTGAGGCCCCGCGTCGCGGCGGCACCGGCGTCGTCGCTGTCGGCCCAGCCGAACTGGTAGCGGTCGCGCAGGCCCTTGAGCTCCGGGTTGAGCTCTTCGATGGAGGTCATCGAGTGACCCTCTCCTTCGTCGTGGTGGTCATGGTCCGGGTCTTCTGTGTCTTCTTCGTCTTCTGGGTCTTCGGCGGGTCGGGGATGCAGGTGGTGCACACCCCGTCGCCGTGGGCGATCGTGGCGAGCCGCTGGACGTGCCGGCCGAGCACCCGGCCGATCGCCTCGGTCTCTGCCTCGCACAGCTGCGGGAACTCGTGCGCGACGTGGGACACCGGGCAGTGCTGCTGGCACAGCTGCTCGCCCATGGGGAGTTCGCGCACCGCGGCGGCGTACCCCTCGTCGGTGAACACCTGCGCGAGCACCTCGGCCGGGCTCAGCTTCGGCTGCTGCTGGCTCACCTCGGCGAAGCGCTCCTCGACGAACGCCACCCGGCGCTCCGCGAACGCCCGCACTGCCTCGGCGCCGCCGGTCTCGGCCAAGAACCGCAGGGCGTCGACCGCGAGGTCGTCGTACTGCTGGTCGAAGCCGTCGCGGCCGTGCTCGGTGAGCGCGAACAGCTTCGCCGGCCGACCCCGCCCACGGACGGCCGCGGATCGGGGCTCACGGGCCTCGACGGCGCCCTCCTCGACCAGCTGGTCGAGGTGGCGACGGACCGCTGCCGGGGTCAGGTCGAGCCGCTCGGCGAGCGCCGCGGCGGTCGAAGGTCCGTTGACCAGGATCGACCGCGCGACGCGCTGCCGCGTCGGCTGGTCCCCACCGTGGTGGTGGTCGTCCTGGAATTCCACAACACCAGTGTGCCGTTAATGGTTGAGGCGCTTCAAGTAAGGTTCACCTTAGTGACCTGGGACTCGCTCCGGACGCACGGACCACAACCAGGCCAGGCCGGCGAACGGCAGCACCAGCGGGAAGAAGCCGTAGCCCTGCCCGAAGTGCGACCACACGGTCTTGTCCGGGAACAGGTCGGGCGCGGCGTAGCTCAGCGCGCCGACGGCCAGCACCCCCACCAGCTCCACCGAGCACGCGACCACGGCCACCTTCCAGGCCACCGGTCCGCCCGGCGAGCAGGCAGGTGGTGGCGACCAGGTAGACCACGGCGGCCAGCAGGCTGAGCGAGTACGCGAGTGGCGCCTTGCCGGCATCGGTGCCGAGCTGCACCAGCGAGCGGCCGGTGGCCGCGACGGCGAAGACGCCGTAGACGAACACCAGGGCGCGGCCCCAGCCCGAGGAGAGGCTCTGTCGCTCGTCAGGCACCGGCGCCCGCCCAGATCGCGGCCAGCCGGAGCTCCAGGCCGACCACGGTGAGAACCGCCAGCAGCAGCACGGCGGTCCCGGCACGGTTGCGCTCGGCCAGCGACCAGAACGCCCCGATGGGCAGCACCAGCGTCACCCCGATCAGATAGCTCACGAACAGCACCCCCGAGACGTCGCGGTCGGTGTTCGACAGCATCACGCACCCGATCACCAGCTGGACGACCAGCACCAGCTCGGCCACCCCGAGCAACAGGTACATGCCGTCCTCGACGGGTCGATCGCGCACCAGGTGGACGATGGCGACGACGGCCGCTGTGCCGGCGATCACGTAGACCAGCACCTCGAGCCAGTTCGTCACGGCGGCAACCCTAGACTCCTCGGGTGCCCGAGCCAGCCGCAGTCCGTGTGGACGGCCTGGCCATGCGGTACGGCGACAAGGTCGCCGTCGACGACCTGTCGCTGACCGTCGAGGCGCACACGATCACGGCGGTTCTCGGGCCCAACGGGGCCGGCAAGACCACGACGCTGGAGACCTGCGAGGGCTACCGCCGCCCCCAGCGCGGCACCGTGCGGGTCCTCGGTCTCGACCCGGTGCGCGACCGCAAGGCGCTGCTCCCCCGGATCGGCGTGATGCTCCAGGACGGCGGTGCGTGGAGTGGCGTGCGGGCGATGGAGATGCTGCGCCACATCGCGCGTCTGCACGCGCACCCGCTGGACTGCGACATGCTCGCTGACCGGCTCGGGCTGGGTGACTGCGGCCGGACGCCGTACCGACGGCTCTCGGGTGGCCAGCAGCAGCGGCTCGGCCTGGCGATGGCGCTGGTCGGCCGCCCGGAGCTGGTGTTCGTCGACGAGCCGACCGCCGGGATGGACCCGCAGGCCCGCCGCACCACCTGGGAGCTGCTCGAGGAGCTGCGCGCCGACGGCGTGACCGTGGTCCTGACCACGCACTACATGGACGAGGCCGAGCGGCTGGCCGACCAGCTCCACATCATCGACCGCGGCCGCCTGGTCGCCTCCGGGACTCCTCTGGAGCTCACCCGCGGCGGCGGCATGTCCACGATCCGGCTGGTCGTCACCGAGCCGTTCCCGCCGACCGCCCCCGAGTCGCTCAAGGCCGCCCTCGGCCCGGACACCGAGGTGACCCAGCTCGACCCGCTCAGCCTGCTCGTGACCGGGCCCGCCGACGCGTCCACGCTGGCTCGGGTCTCCGGCTGGTGCGACGAGTACGGCGTGGTGCCGGAGTCGCTGACGCTGGGCCAGCGCAACCTCGAGGACGTGTTCCTCGAGCTCACCGGCCGGGAGCTGGCGCCATGACCTTCGCTCCCCAGCCTGGCGCGGCGCCGGTGCCGCGCCAGGTCCGTGCCCAGGCGTCGATGGAGGCGCGGCTGATGCTGCGCAACGGCGAGCAGCTGCTGCTCGCCCTGGTCATCCCGGTGATCGTGCTGATCGGCGGGGTCGCCGGCGCCGACCGGGTCGGGCTCGACTTCTCCCGGCCGACCGTCGACATCTTCACTCCCGGAGTGCTCGCGCTCGCGGTGATGTCGACCGCGTTCACGTCGCTGGCGATCGCCACCGGCTTCGAGCGCCGGTACGGCGTGATCAAGCTCCTCGGCACCTCCCCGCTCTCCCGCGGCTCGTTGCTCGCCGGGAAGGTCGGCGCACTGCTGGCCGTCGAGGCCGTGCAGCTGGTCGTGATCGGCGCGGTCGGGTTCGCCCTGGGCTGGGACCCCGACCCGAACCTGCTCGCCGCGCTCGCCGCCGTACTGCTGGGCACGGCGGCGTTCGCCTCGCTGGGCCTCCTGCTCGCCGGAACCCTGCGCGCCGAGGCGACGCTGGCGGCAGCGAACCTCTTCTACCTGCTGCTGCTCGCCGGGGGTGCCGTGGTGATCCCCGCGTCGGCGTACGGCGGGTTCGGCGACGTGGCCGCGTGGCTGCCGTCCGGCGCCCTGGGCGAGGCGCTCCGCGACGCGCTGGAGCGCGCGGCGTTCAGCTGGCGCGACCTGGCCGTGCTCGCTGCCTGGGCGGCCAGTCGGCAGCGTGCTCACCTCGAGGACGTTCAAGTGGGAGTAGCTCCCAAGAAATGGGAACGGAGCGTGCGCCCCCTCGGCTGGGCCACGCTGGTCGCGAACATCGGCCTGGTGGTGACCGGCGGCGCGGTCCGGCTGACCGGCTCGGGCCTCGGCTGCCCGACCTGGCCGCGATGCACGGACGAGTCGTTCACCCCGCACGGGGCGCTGGACCTGCACGAGGCGATCGAGTTCGGCAACCGGATGCTGACGTTCGTGCTCACCGCGATCGCGGTGGCGACGTTCGTCTCGGCCTGGATGACCGGTCGCCGCGACCTGCGGCTCCTCGCGCTGGGCCTCGGCCTGGGCATCCCCGCCCAGGCGATCGTCGGCGGCGATCACCGTGCTGACCGACCTGAACCCCTGGGTGGTGTCCTTCCACCTGCTGTGCTCGCTGGCCATCATCGGGCTGGCCGTGCTGTTCCTGCGCCGCATCGACCAGCCGGCTCCCGAGCCCGCACGCGGGCCGGCAGTGGTGTTGGCGTGGGTCACGTTCGCCGCGGCCTGGGTGGTGCTGTACGTCGGCACCGTGGTCACCGGCTCCGGTCCGCACGCCGGCGACGCCGACTCACCGCGCAACGACCTCGATCCCCTGCAGGTCAGCCAGCTGCACGCCGACGCGGTGTTCCTCTTCGTGGGCCTGACGATCGGCCTGCTCTTCGCCGTCCACGCGGTCGGCGGGACGGCGGAGGCGAAGCGGGCGGTCGCGGTGCTGCTCGGGGTGGAGCTCGCGCAGGGCACGATCGGGTTCGTGCAGTACTTCACCGACCTGCCCGAGGTGCTGGTCGGATTCCACATGCTCGGCGCGGCGCTGGTCTCCGCGGCAGTGACCTGGGCGCTGCTAGCGGTGCGCACCCCTACGGGTGGTCCTACTCCTCGGTCTGCTTCGCCCACAGGTTGATCCCGGCCTCGACGGCGTGCTCGTCGACCCGGGCCAGCTCGTCGTCGGTGAGGTCGGGGAACTCCAGGGCGTCCAGGTTGGCGTCGAGCTGCTTCACCGACGAGGCGCCGACCACCGCCGAGGTCACCCGCGGGTCGCGGAGCACCCACTGCAGTGCCAGCTGCGCCATCGACTGACCCCGCTCGGTCGCGATCTCGTTGAGACCGCGGACCCGGGCCATGGTCTCCTCGTCGAACGACTTCTCCGGCACCGTCGACCCGGCGCGGGCGGCGCGCGAGTCCTCCGGGACCCCGTCGAGGTAGCGGCCGGTGAGCAGCCCCTGGGCCAGGGCGCTGAACACGATGCAGCCCATCCCCTGCTCCTCCAGCTCGTCGAGCAGGTCCCCCTCGATCCAGCGGTTCAGCATCGAGTACGACGGCTGGTGGATCAGCAGCGGCGTGCCGAGGTCGCGGGCGATCGTCGCCGCCTCGTGCGTCTTCGCCGCGGAGTACGACGAGATGCCGGCGTACAGGGCCTTGCCGGAGCGGACCGCGCGGTCGAGCGCCATCATCGTCTCCTCGATCGGCGTCTCGGGGTCGAAGCGGTGGCTGTAGAAGATGTCGACGTACTCCAGGCCCATCCGGGCCAGGGACTGGTCGAGTGACGCCAGCACGTACTTCCGCGACCCGCCGCCCTGGCCGTAGGGCCCCGGCCACATGTCCCAGCCCGCCTTGGTGGAGATGATCAGCTCGTCGCGGTAGGGGGCGAAGTCGTCGCGCAGATAGGTGCCGAAGTTCTCCTCGGCCCGTCCGTACGGCGGGCCGTAGTTGTTGGCGAGGTCGAAGTGGGTGACCCCGCGGTCGAACGCCCGGCGCAGGATCGCCCGGTGGGTCTCCTCCGGGCGGTCGGTGCCGAAGTTCTGCCAGAGGCCGAGCGACAGCATCGGCAGCTTCAGCCCGCTCCGGCCGGTGAACCGGTAGTGCGCGTTGTCGTAGCGATCGGGGGCAGCTTCGTAGGCCATGGCCCCACCCTGCCACCCGACGTACTTCTAGCCGAAGCGCCGACCCATCCACTCGGCGAGGGCCACCACGCCGTCGCGTTGCGACTCGCCGCCGCCCAGCCCGCCCAGCATGCCGGTCCCCTTCATCATCATCAGCTTCGTCTTCTCGCCGTCGACGGTGCGCAAGGTCAGCTCGGTCGCCGACGCGCTGAGGATCGCCGAAGGCGCCGTCCACCAGCCCCCGCCCGCTCCCTTGACGTCGGCCGCGGCCAGGTCCGCGGGCGCGATCGAGCGGACGTCGCCCTTGGGCTGGAGGCGACGGTCGAGGGGCATCAGGAGCAGGCGCCGGTCGGTCACCCCCAGCGCGAAGAGTCCGCCGCTGAACGTCTTCTGCACGGTCGCCGCGACCAGCCCCAGCAGCGCCTCGTCCCGGCTCGAGAAGGGCCTCGAGATGAGGCCGGACGGTCGCCGCGAACTCGGCTGCCACGGCCGCCGCTACTTCAACAGCGGGTCGAGCGCGACCGCGACGAACAGCAGCGAGAGGTAGAGGTTCGAGGAGTGGAAGAGCCGCATCGGCTGGATCTTGCTGAGGTCCTCGGTGCCGCGCGACCGGGCCCACATCCGGTGCGCCTCCACCAGGAAGACCGCACCCAGCACCGCGGCGGCGATCGGGTAGAACAGACCGGTATCGGCGACCGGCCAGAGCAGCAGGGACGTCGCGACCATCACCCAGCTGTAGAGCACCACCTGGCGGCCGACCTCGCGGGCCGGCTTCACGACCGGCAGCATCGGCACGTCGACGTTGGCGTAGTCCTCGCGGTAGCGCAGCGCCAGCGCCCAGGTGTGCGGCGGGGTCCAGAAGAACACGACACCGAACAGCACGATCGGCACCCAGGACAGCTCGTTGGTGACGGCGGTCCAGCCGATCAGCGCGGGGAAGCAGCCGGCGATGCCGCCCCAGACGATGTTCTGGGTGGTGCGCCGCTTGAGGATCATCGTGTAGCCGAAGACGTAGAACGCGTTGGCCAGCACCGACAACGCGGCCGAGAGCGGGTTGACCCATACGGCGAGCACGACCGTCGACAGCACGGCCAGCACGGTGGCGAACACCAGGGCCGCCGCGGGCGTGACGATGTGCCGCGGGAGCGCCCGCCGGCGGGTCCGCCGCATCTGTTCGTCGATGTCGCGGTCGTAGACGCAGTTGTACGCCGACGCGGAGCCGGCCGACAGCGCGCCGCCGATCACGGTGGCCACGACCAGGCCGAGCTCGGGCACGCCCCGCTCGGCGAAGAACATCACCGGGACGGTGGTCAGCAGCAGCAGCTCGATGACCCGGGGCTTGGTCAGGCCGACGTACGCCGCAACGACGTCCTTCACCCGGGCGGGTCGGACGACGTCGGGCCGGGGCACGGCACGCGCAGAGTGGGCGACGTAGGTCACGGAATCCTCGGGATCGAAGAGGTGTTGCGTATGGAGCGAAACGGGCTACCGGAGCGGGTGTGAGTCTAACGGCTGGGATGAGTAGGCTCGCCAGCGAGGCAGGCCCCGAAAGATGGCAGGTGCCGACCTTCCCCGAAAGGACGCTCGTGACTCTGGACTGGACCGCCGAAGACGAGTTGGCCGTGGACACCGTGCGGGTGCTCGCGATGGATGCGGTGCAGAAGGTCGGCAACGGCCACCCCGGCACGGCGATGAGCCTGGCGCCGGCGGCGTACCTGCTCTTCCAGAAGGTGATGCGGCACAACCCCGCCGACCCGCACTGGCCGGGTCGCGACCGGTTCGTGCTCTCCGCCGGGCACTCCTCACTGACGCTCTACCTGCAGCTCTACCTCGGTGGCTGGGGGCTGGAGCTCGACGACATCAAGGCGCTGCGCACCTGGGGCAGCAAGACCCCGGGGCACCCGGAGTACGGCCACACCGCCGGCGTGGAGACCACCACCGGCCCGCTGGGCCAGGGCATCGGCAACGCGGTCGGCATGGCGATGGCCGCTCGCCGCGAGCGTGGCCTGCTGGATCCCAACGCGGCCGAGGGCGACTCACCGTTCGACCACCAGATCTACGCGATCTGCAGCGACGGCGACATGGAGGAGGGCGTCAGCTCCGAGGCGTCGTCGATCGCGGGCGTGCAGGGCCTCGGCAACCTCACCGTCATCTACGACGCCAACCAGATCAGCATCGAGGACGACACCGACATCGCGCTGTCCGAGGACGTCGGCGCCCGCTACGAGGCCTACGGCTGGCACGTGCAGACGGTCGACTGGACCCACGGCGGCGGCACCTACCGCGAGGACGTCCCCGCGCTGTACGACGCGCTGCTCAAGGCCCAGTCGGTCACCGACCGTCCCTCGTTCATCGTGCTGAAGACGATCATCGCCTGGCCCGCGCCGAACGCGCAGAACACCGGCAAGGCACACGGCTCCGCCCTCGGCGACGGGGAGGTCGCGGCCACCAAGAAGGTTCTCGGGCTTCGACCCCGACGTGACGTTCGAGATCCGGCCCGGCGTCCTCGAGCACACCCGGCAGGCGGTCGACCGCGGCAAGCAGGCGCAGGCGGAGTGGGAGGACGCGTTCCGGCACTGGACGACCAAGCCGTCCGCCGACGTCGCGCTCTTCGAGCGGATGCAGACCCGCTCGCTGCCCGCCGGCTGGGCCGACGACCTGCCGTCGTACGACCCGGACCCGAAGGGCGTCGCCACCCGCAAGGCGTCGGGAGCCGCGATCGCCGCGATCGCCGAGAAGCTCCCCGAGTTCTGGGGCGGCTCGGCCGACCTGGCCGAGTCCAACAACACCACGATCGAAGGCGCTGCGTCGTTCGCGCCGAAGATCCGGTCGACCGGGATGTGGAAGACCGACCCGCTGGCGGGCCGGGTGCTGCACTTCGGCATCCGCGAGCACGCCATGGGCGCGATCATGAACGGCATCGCGCTGCACGGCGGCACCCGGGTGTTCGGCGGCACGTTCCTCACGTTCTCCGACTACATGCGGCCGTCGGTCCGCCTGGCCTCGCTGATGGGTGCCCCGGTGACCTACGTCTGGACCCACGACTCCATCGGGCTCGGTGAGGACGGCCCGACCCACCAGCCGATCGAGCACCTCGCCGCGCTGCGGGCGATCCCCGGCCTCGACGTGGTCCGCCCGGCCGACGCCAACGAGGTCTCCGCGTGCTGGAAGGCGATCCTCGAGCACACCGACCGGCCGGCCGGGCTGACGCTGACCCGGCAGAACGTGCCGGTCTTCCCGCGCGGCATCGAAGGGTTCTCCGACACCACCAACGTGCACCGCGGCGGCTACGTGCTGCTCGACACCGACGGTGTCCCCGACGTCGTACTGATCGGCACCGGCTCGGAGGTGCAGCTCGCCGTTGAGGCGCGCGACCTGCTCGCCGCCGACGGCGTCGCCGCCCGCGTGGTCTCGATGCCGTGCCGTGAGTGGTGGGACGCCCAGGACGAGTCCTACCGGGAGACCGTCATCCCGCCGACGGTGAAGGCGCGGGTCTCGGTCGAGGCCGGCATCGCCCAGGGCTGGCGCGAGATCGTCGGCGACCACGGGCGGATCGTCTCGATCGAGACCTACGGCGCCTCGGCCGACTACGCCCGGATCTACCAGGAGTACGGCGTCACCGCCGAAGCGGTGGCCAACGCCGCACGAGACAGCATCGCCGCCGCTGGTTGAGGTGCGAGCGAAGCGAGCCTCGAAACCAAGGCACCACCACCCTCAGGAGGGACCGAGATGAGTGATCGGCTGAAAGCACTGACGGAGGCGGGTGTGTCGATCTGGCTCGACGACCTCTCGCGGGAGCGGCTCGAGACCGGCAACCTGGCCGACCTGGTCAAGGAGAAGTCGGTGGTGGGCGTGACCACCAACCCCACGATCTTCGCGGCGGCGATCTGCCGACGGGGAGCGCTACGACGAGCAGGTCCGCAAGCTGGTCGCCGACGGCGCCACGACCGACCGGGTGATCTTCGAGCTCACCACCGAGGACGTCCGCGACGCCTGCGACGTGCTCGGCCCGGTGCACGAGGCCAAGCCGGCCGACGGGCGCGTCTCGATCGAGGTCGAGCCCGACCTCGCCCACGACACCGAGGCCACCATCGCCTCCGCCCAGGAGCTCTGGCGGGCCGTCGACCGCCCCAACGCGTTCATCAAGATCCCGGCCACCTCGGCCGGCCTCCCCGCCATCACGGCGGCGATCTCCCAGGGGATCTCGGTCAACGTCACCCTGATCTTCGGCATCGGCCGCTACCGCGAGGTGATGGACGCCTACCTCACCGGCCTGGAGCAGGCCCGCGACGCCGGCCTCGACATCTCCACGATCCACTCGGTGGCCTCCTTCTTCGTGTCCCGCGTCGACACCGAGGTCGACCCGCGCCTCGACGCGATCGGCACCGACGAGGCCCTGGCGCTGCGTGGCAAGGCAGCTGTCGCCAACGCGCGGCTGGCCTACGCGGCGTGCGAAGAGGTGATCGCGAGCGACCGCTGGCGCACCATCGCCGAGGCGGGCGGCAACGTGCAGCGGCCGCTGTGGGCCTCCACCGGCGTCAAGAACGAGGCCTACCCCGACACGCTGTACGTCACCGAGCTGGTGGTGGCCGACACCGTCAACACGATGCCGGAGAAGACGCTGGACGCGTTCGCCGACCACGGCGAGGTCCGTGGCGACACGGTCAGCGGGCAGGCGGACGCCGCGCAGCAGGTCTTCGACCAGCTCGCGGCCGTCGGGATCGACTTCGACGACGTCCTGGACGTGCTCGAGCGCGAAGGTGTCGAGAAGTTCTCCAAGTCCTGGGCCGAGCTGGTCGCGACCGTCGAGGGCCAGATGGAGCGGTCCAGGGAATGATCACCCCACGACGTTCTTCGCTCCCCCGCTTCGCTCCTCCGCCGAACAACGCCGCGGGGACCCCGACGTGACGGCGGACCTGTGGCTGAGCTGCCCCGACGACGCGGCGTACGAACGGGTCCTCGGTGACCTGGTCCAGGACAAGGTCGCCAGCCGGATCGCCGCGCCAGGACGCCACCCTGTGGGGCGACGCCGCCGAGGACGAGGCCGGCAAGCGGCTCTCCTGGGTGGCGCTCTCCGAGTCGTCCCGCGCTCTGGTGCCCGACATCGCGGCGCTCGGCGTGCAGCTGCGCGAGCAGGGCGTCTCCCACGTCGTCCTGTGCGGCATGGGTGGGTCGTCCCTCGCGCCGGAGGTGATCTGCGAGACGGCGGGCGTCGAGCTCACGGTCCTGGACTCCTCGGACCCCGACATGGTCCGGGCGGCGACCGAGGACCGGCTCGCCGAGACCGTCGTCGTGGTGTCCAGCAAGTCCGGCGGCACGGTCGAGACCGACAGCCAGAAGCGCGCCTACGAGAAGGCGTTCGCCGACGTCGGCATCAACCCCGCCGAGCGGATCGTGGTCGTCACCGACCCCGGTTCACCGCTGGAGGAGTCGGCCCGGGCCGCCGGCTACCGGGTCTTCCTGGCCGATCCGAACGTCGGCGGCCGCTACTCCGCGCTCACCGCGTTCGGGCTGGTGCCCAGCGGCCTGGCGGGCGCCGACATCGAGGGCCTGCTCGACGAGGCCGAGGCGGTGCGCTCGGACCTCGAAGAGGACGCGGAGGGCAACCCCGGCCTCCGCCTGGGCGCGCTCCTGGGCGCCGCTGCGGTGAGTGGGGTCGACAAGCTGGTGCTGTCGGACGCGGGGGCGGCGTACGCCCACCTGGGCGACTGGATCGAGCAGCTCGTCGCGGAGTCCACCGGCAAGGACGGCAAGGGCATCCTCCCGGTCGTCGTCGGCGGTCGCGACGCGCCCAACTTCGACCCGAGCACCGCCGACGCGGTGCTGGTCAGCTACGGCCCCGACGACGTGGCGAAGGAGCCGGCCTCGGGCTGGCACTCCGCGGTCGACGGGTCCCTCGGCGCGCAGATGCTGCTCTGGGAGTACGCCACCGCGGTCGCCGGCCGGGTGATCGGCATCAACCCGTTCGACCAGCCCGACGTCGAGAGCGCGAAGGCGGCCGCGCGCGAGATGCTCGAGGGCGGCGGCACCAGCCCCACGCCCGCGTTCGTCGACGGACCGGTCACCGTCTACGCCAGCGAGGGCTGGCTGCCCGAGGGGTGCGCATCCGCGGCCGACGCCGTGACGGCGCTGCTCGACGGTCTCGACGCGGACCACGGGTACGTCGCGGTCCAGGCCTACCTCGACCGGCACCGCGACGCGGCACTCGCCGACGTACGCGACGGGCTGGCGACCCGGACCGGCCGGCCGGTCACGTTCGGTTGGGGTCCGCGGTTCCTGCACTCGACCGGCCAGTACCACAAGGGCGGCCCCGCGACGGGGGTCTACCTGCAGGTCACCGGCCAGCCGGAGGCCGACCTGGCGGTGCCCGACCGGCCGTTCACGTTCCACGAGTTCCTCACCGCCCAGGCCGTCGGCGACGGGCGGGTGCTCGCGGAGAAGGGCCGCCCGGTGCTGCGGCTGCACGTCAGCAGCCCCGGCGACCTGGACGCCGTACGACGGGCACTGTTGCCGTGAGCGGGGCCAACCCGCTCCGCGACCCCGAGGACCGACGGCTGCCGCGGATCGCCGGGCCGTGCGGGATGGTGCTGTTCGGGGTCACCGGCGACCTCTCGCGCAAGAAGGTGATGCCGGCGATCTACGACCTGGCGAACCGCGGCCTGCTGCCGCCGGGCTTCTCGCTCACGGGGTTCGCCCGCCGCGACTGGGCCAACCAGGACTTCGAGCAGATCGTGCACGACTCGGTGAAGGCGCACGCCCGCACCGAGTTCCGCGAGGAGGTGTGGCGACAGCTCGCCGAGGGCTTCCGGTTCGTGCCGGGCGACTTCGACGACGACGCTGCGTTCGACCACCTGCGGCGCACCATCGAGGAGCTCGACCAGGTCCGCGGCACCGGCGGCAACCACGCCTTCTACCTTGCGATCCCGCCGGGCTTCTTCGGCGACGTGGTCGGTCAGCTCAAGGAGCACGGGCTGGCCGACCCGAGCGAGGACTCCTGGCGGCGGGTGGTCGTGGAGAAGCCGTTCGGCCACGACCTGACGTCCGCTCGCGAGCTGAACGCGATGCTCGACACCGTCTTCCCAACGGGAACGGTGTTCCGGATCGACCACTACCTCGGCAAGGAGACGGTGCAGAACATCCTGGCGATCCGGTTCGCCAACACGATGTTCGAGCCGATCTGGAACGCCAACTACGTCGACCACGTGCAGATCACCATGGCCGAGGACGTCGGCATCGGTGGCCGGGCCGGCTACTACGACGGCATCGGGGCAGCCCGTGACGTGATCCAGAACCACCTGCTCCAGCTGATGTCCCTGGTCGCGATGGAGGAGCCGACGTCGTTCGACGCGGAGGCGCTGCGGATCGAGAAGCAGAAGGTGCTCTCCAGCGTCGTGCTCCCCCGGCGGCTCGACCTGACCACCGCCCGCGGGCAGTACGCGCCCGGCTGGGCGGGTGGCGAGAAGGTCGGCGGGTTCCTCGAGGAGGAGGGCATCCGGAAGACCTCGCGGACCGAGACCTACGCGGCCATCAAGCTCGAGGTCGACACCCGCCGCTGGGCCGGCGTGCCGTTCTACCTGCGCACCGGCAAGCGCCTCGGGCGCCGGGTCACCGAGGTGGCGGTGGTGTTCAAGCGGGCGCCGCACCAGCCGTTCGCGGCGTCCGCCACCGAGGAGCTCACCCACAACGCCCTGGTGATCCGGGTGCAGCCCGACGAGGGGATGACGATGCGGTTCGGCTCCAAGGTCCCCGGCACCTCGATGGAGATCCGCGACGTCAACATGGACTTCGCCTACGGCGGCTCGTTCACCGAGGACAGCCCCGAGGCCTACGAGCGGCTGATCCTCGACGTGCTCCTCGGCGACCCGCCGCTGTTCCCGCGGCACGAGGAGGTCGAGCTCTCCTGGCAGATCCTGGACCCGATCCTCGACCACTGGGAGCGCAAGGGCCGGCCCGACGCGTATCCCTCCGGCACCTGGGGTCCGGAGTCGGCGGACAAGATGCTGGCCCGCGACGGCCGAGTCTGGAGGCGGCCATGATCGAGCTCATCGACACCACCTCGTCGGCGATCGCTGCCCAGTTCGTGCGGGCCCGCACCCGGGCCGGAAGCCCCGCGATGGGCATGGTGATGACCCTGGTCATCGTGGTCGCGGAGGAGGACGCGGAGGCCGCCATGAGCGTCGCCCGCGAGGCCTCGCACGAGCACCCCGCCCGGGTGCTCGGCGTGATCCTCGGCGACGCCGCGGGGCGCCCCTCAGGTCAACGCCCAGGTCGGCACCGGCGCCGGGTGGTCCGGCGAGACCGCGCTGATCCGGCTGCGACGGCGAGGTGGTCAAGCACGCCGAGTCGGTGGTGCTGCCGCTCCTGCTCCCCGATTCCCCGGTCTCCGTCTGGTGGCCGGGTGACGCGCCCGACTACCCGGCCGACGATCCGCTCGGCGCCCTGGCGCAGCGGCGGATCACCGACGCGGCCGCGGCCCGCCGCGGCAAGTCGAAGGCGATGGACACCCAGTGCTCGTCGTACGTCAAGGGCAACACGGACCTCGCCTGGACCCGGATCACGCCGTGGCGTGCCCTGCTGGCCGCGGCGCTCGACCAGCACCAGCTCAAGGTGACCCGGGCGTCGGTCAAGGCGGAGCGGATCAGTCCCAGCGCCGACCTGCTGGCCGCCTGGCTGGGGCTGCGGCTGCGGGTCCCGGTCGAGCGGTCGGGGTCCAAGGGTCCGGGCATCACCGAGGTCGAGATGGACACCGCCGACGGCCCGATCCGGATCACCCGCTACGACGGCAAGCTGGCGACGTTCAGCAGCCCGGGTCGGCCGGACCGGCCGGTCGCGCTCAAGCGGCGCGACCTGCCCGAGCTGCTCGCCGAGGAGCTGCGCCACCTCGACGAGGACGACGTCTACGCGGCGACCGTGAAGCGGATGAACCGGAAGGCCCGGGCATGACCGCTCCGCGGGTGGAGGTCCAGCCCGACGCCGCGGTGCTCGCGACCGCCGTGGCCGGTGAGCTGCTGTCGCGGCTGGCGGACGCGCAGGCGGCCGGGCACGAGCCGCAGATCGCGCTGACGGGAGGCGGTATCGCGGAGGCGGTGCACCACGAGCTGGCCCGGCTCTCCCCCGGGTCCGAGGTCGACTGGGGTCGAGTCGTCGTGTGGTGGGGCGACGAGCGGTTCGTCGCCCGCGACTCCGCCGACCGCAACGCGAAGGAGCGCCCGAGAGGCGTTCCTCGACCCGGTCGGAGCGACGCAGGTGCACGAGGTGCCCTCGACCGACGATGCCGACGACGTGGACGCCGCAGCGGCGGCGTACTCCGCGACGATGCGCGAGGACGGTGCCGGCGAGTTCGACGTGGTGATGCTCGGCCTCGGCCCGGACGGCCACGTCGCGTCGCTGTTCCCCGGGCACCCCGCACTCGACGTCGACGACCGGATCGCGGTCGGCGTCACGAACTCCCCCAAGCCGCCCCCCGAGCGGGTCAGCCTGACCTACGGCGCGCTCAACCGGGCCCGCTCGGTGTGGTTCCTGGTCAGCGGCGAGCAGAAGGCTCCCGCCGTCGCCGCGGCCCTCGCTCCCGAGGGCGACCTGCACGACATCCCCGCCCGCGGCGTCACGGGCGCCGAGGAGACGATCTGGTTCCTCGACCAGGCGTCCGCGGCTCGCCTCTGAATCTTCGTCGAGTCGGCGAATCCTCACCGCCCCACACCGCCGAGTCGGCGCATCCTCACGCCGCCTTCCGCCCGCCTGTGGATGCCCGGATGCGAGCTTGTCGCTCCCGCCTTACAACTCCCTCATGGATCTCAAGATGCTGGAAGGAACCACCTTCCTGGGCTCCTCATTTCCGCTGCCGCTGGACCGGCCCTTCACCACGAAGCAGGCGACAGCGGAGGGCATCACGCCCAATCAGCTCACGTGGCTCGTTCAGAACGGCTACCTCCGACGGCCGATCAAGGGCGTGCTCCTGGCCTCGCAGGCGGGCGATTCGACCCGACTTCGATGTCAGGCTCTGTCCTTGGTCGTGCCGGAGGACTGCGTCGTGTGCGACCGGCACGCTGGATGGCTGCTCGGCGCCCAGATGGTCCTTGCGCCCAATGAACACCTGCAACTGCGACCGATCTCCGTGTTCAGACCCGCCGGGCATGGACGGCTCCGCAACGAACTCGCTGACAGCGGCGAGCGCAACCTGAAGGATTCCGAGATTCTCGAGCTCGAGGGTCTGCGTGTCACGACACCCCTCCGCACCGCTTGGGATCTCGGCCGGGTGAGGTGGACCGATCAAGCCATCGCCGGGATCGACGCAATGCTTGCTCTCGGCGTCGACAAGAACGAGTTCCTCGAGGGCATCGAGCGCTTCAAGCGCATGCGATGGGTCACGGTCCTGCGCGCCATCGGCCCGTTCGGCGACGGACGTGCACAGTCACCGGGCGAGTCGATCCTCCGTCTGAGGTGGATCGAGGCGTACCTGCCGACACCCCATCCACAGCTCGAGGTACATCGAGGCGACCTCCTGCTCGCCATTCTCGACATTGCCAACCCTGACTTGCGCTACGCCGCGGAGTACGACGGCGCGGAATGGCACTCCTCTCCGGCGCAGAGGGAACACGATCGCCGACGCCGGAACGCCGTCCGCGACGAGGGATGGGTGGTCGATGCCTTCGTCTCCGAGAATCTCTTCGGCCCTCGCCAAGATGCGGATGCCAAGCTGCGCGCCGGAGCCATCGAAGCCCGCCAGAGGTTCGGCTCACGGGTGACGTGAGGACGGGCCGACTCGACGTACCACCCGGAAGGAAGAAGCGCCGACTCGGCGGCCTACCCGCGGTGAACGTGCGCCGACTCGCGCTTCAGAAGATGATCTCGCCGGCCTTGCGGCGGGAGCGCAGGAGCTGGAGGGCCTCGTCGAGGATGACCTCGGCCTCGGCGTCGGAGCGGCGCTCCTTCACGTAGGCGAGGTGGGTCTTGTAGGGCTCGATCTTGGGTGCCGGCGGCGGGTTGTCGGAGTCGAGGGAGGCCGGGAGGCCGCACTTGGGGCAGTCCCACGACTCGGGCACGGTCGCCTCGACCGAGAATGTCACCACCGAGCGGTGCTCGTGTGAGCAGAAGTAGGTGACCGCCTGACGAGGCGCAGCGTCGCCCCGCTCCGCTTCACCCATCGGTCCGGCACCCACACGGCTGCCTCGGATCGCGTTCCCACCACCAGCCATGCTGTCTGACTCCTCAGTTCTGGTAGGCCAGCAGAAGGCCCAGGGCAATCACACATGCGAACCAGATGACGCCGATCCCGATCGTGAATCGGTCCAGGTTCCGTTCCGCGACGGACGAGCCTCCGAGCGAGCTGGAGACGCCACCGCCGAACATGTCCGAGAGTCCACCGCCGCGGCCCTTGTGGAGCAGCACCAGGAGGATCATGATCGCGCTGCTGATGAGCAGCAGAATCGTGAAGAGCGTAGTCACGGTCGGGAATCCTACGTCAGAGGCGCGCGAAACGACGACGTGGCCGACCCTCGGTCGAGGAACGCGTCACAGCATCGGCATGTCGTAGAAACGGCAGATCCCACCGAACTCGTCGACGTCCAGGCTCGCGCCGCCCACCAGGCAGCCGTCGACGTCGGCCCGGGCCATGATCCCGGCCACGTTCGCGGCCTTGACCGAGCCGCCGTACAGGATGCGTACGCCGTCGGCGGCCGCGCCGTCGTGGGTCTCCCGGATCCGCTCCCGGATCGCGGCACAGACCTCCTGGGCGTCATCGGGCGTGGCCACCTCGCCGGTGCCGATCGCCCACACCGGCTCGTAGGCGACCACCAGCCCGGCCACCTGCTTCGCGGTGAATCCGGCGAGCGAGCCGTCGACCTGGGCGAGCGTGTACGGCACCTGCTCACCGGCCTGCCGCACCTCGAGGCCCTCGCCCACGCACACGATCGGCGTCATCCCGGCGCCCAGCGCCTGGTGTGCCTTCGCGTTGACGACGTCGTCGGACTCCGCGTGGTACTGGCGCCGCTCCGAGTGCCCGACGACGACGTAGGAGCAGCCCAGCTTGGCCAGCATCGCCGCCGAGATCTCGCCGGTGTACGCGCCGGAGTCCTTGGTCGAGACGTCCTGCGCGGCGTACCCGATCGACAGCCGGTCGCCGTCGACGAGCGTCTGCACCGAGCGCAGGTCGGTGTACGGCGGCACCACGACCACCTCGCTCTTGGTGAAGTCGTGCCGCTTGTCGTTCAGGGTCCAGGCGAGCTTCTGCACCAGGACCACGGCCTCCTGGTGGTTGAGGTTCATCTTCCAGTTGCCCGCCATCAGCGGGATCCGGGTCGCGGCCATCAGTCCTCCAGAACCGTGATGCCGGGCAGTTCCTTGCCCTCGAGGTACTCCAGGCTGGCGCCGCCGCCCGTGGAGATGTGTCCGAAGTCCGCCTCGTCGAAGCCGAGCGCCCGCACGGCGGCCGCGGAGTCGCCACCGCCGACCACCGACAGACCATCGATCTTGGTGAGCGCCTCGGCGACCGCGCGGGTGCCGCCGGCGAAGGCGTCGGTCTCGAAGACGCCCATCGGGCCGTTCCAGAACACCGTGCGCGCGTCCGCCAGCGCCGCCGCAAACGCCGCGGCCGACTCCGGACCGATGTCGAGACCGAGGCTGTCGGCCGGGATCTCCGAGGCCGGTACGACAACGGGCAGCGGCTCGCGCCCCTCGCTCGGGAACTCCTTGTCGACCACCACGTCGGTCGGCAGCACGATCTGCACGCCGGCGTTCTCGGCCCGCTGCAGGTAGCCGAGGCAGATGTCGACCTGGTCCTCCTCGAGCAGGCTCTTGCCGACCTCGTGGCCCTGGGCCTTCAGGAACGTGAACACCATGCCGCCGCCGATCAGCAGCCGGTCGGCCGTCTCCAGCAGGTTCTCGATCACGCCGAGCTTGTCGGAGACCTTGGAGCCGCCGAGCACCACGGCGTAGGGCCGTTCCGGGTCGGCGGTCAGCCGGCGGAGCACGTCGATCTCGGCGCGCACCAGGCCGCCCATGGCGTGCGGCAGCCGCTGCGCCACGTCGTAGACGCTGGCCTGCTTGCGGTGCACCACCCCGAACCCGTCGGAGACGAAGGCGTCGGCCAGGGCGGCCAGCTGGTCGGCGAACTCGCCGCGCTCGGCGTCGTCCTTGCTGGTCTCGCCCGGGTTGAAGCGCACGTTCTCGAGCAGCGCGACCTGCCCGTCGTCGAGCTTGTCCACGGTCGCCTGCGCCGACTCACCGACGGTGTCGGTGGCGAAGGCGACATCGCCGCCCATCAGCTCGCTCAACCGGGTTGCCACCGGCTCGAGCGAGTACTTCGGGTCGGGTGCCCCCTCGGGCCGGCCGAGGTGCGCCACCACGACGACGCGCGCGCCGGCGTCGGCCAGCTCCTTCAGCGTGGGCACGCTGGCGCGGATCCGCCCGTCGTCGGTGATCTCGGTACCGTCCAGGGGCACGTTCAGGTCGGACCGGACCAGGACTCGCTTGCCCTGTACGTCGCCGAGGCCGGCGTACTCCCCCACGCCGGTCAGAGGGTTTCGCCGACGTAGGTGATCAGGTCGGCCAGGCGGTTGGAGTAGCCCCACTCGTTGTCGTACCAGCCGACGACCTTCACCTGGTTGCCGATCACCTTGGTCAGCGGCGCGTCGAAGATGCAGGAGGCCGGGTCGGTGACGATGTCACTGGAGACGATCAGGTCCTCGGAGTAGCGCAGGTAGCGACCGTCGGCGGCCGCCTTCACCGCCGCGTTGACCTCCTCGACCGAGGTCTCCCGGCCGGCCTCGAAGGTGAGGTCGGTGGCCGAGCCGGTCGGGACCGGCACCCGCAGCGCGTAGCCGTCGAGCTTGCCCTTGAGCTCGGGCAGCACCAGGCCGATGGCCTTCGCGGCACCGGTGGACGTCGGCACGACGTTCAGTGCGGCGGCGCGAGCCCGGCGCAGGTCCTTGTGGATGTTGTCCTGCAGGTTCTGGTCGGCCGTGTAGGCGTGCACCGTGGTCATCAGGCCCTTGACGATGGTGAACTCGTCGTGGAGCGCCTTCGCCATCGGGGCCAGGCAGTTGGTGGTGCACGACGCGTTGGAGATGACCGTGTGCGCCTCGGGGTCGTACGTCGTGTGGTTGACGCCCATCACGACCGTGACGTCCTCGTTCTTCGCCGGCGCCGAGATGATCACCTTCTTCGCGCCGCCGGAGTCGACGTGCGCGCGCGCCTGGGTCGCGTCGGTGAAGAAGCCGGTCGACTCGACGACGATGTCGGCTCCGATGTCGGCCCACTTCAGCGCGGCGGGGTCGCGCTCGGCGAACGCCTTGATCTCCTGGTCGCCCACCTTGATCGCGTCCTCGGTGGAGGTGACGTCGGCGTCCAGCCGGCCGAGGATGGTGTCGAACTTCAGCAGGTGGGCAAGGACGGCGTTGTCGGTCAGGTCGTTGACACCCACGATCTCGATGTCCTGACCCGACGCGCGGACGGCGCGGAAGAAGTTCCGGCCGATACGGCCGAACCCGTTGATCCCTACACGAACGGTCACTGGAAGAGCTCCTGCTGGTCGAGTTGCTGGGCACTACGACCCTATCGGTCTCCTCATGGAGTCCCACCCGAGCGTCCGGGCTACGTGCCGGTAGCCACCCGTGCTCGCAGGGTCAGGCGTCCTCGGCGAGCATCTCGGGGGTCAGCGACGCCTCGGTGTCGGGGATGCCCAGCTCCTCGGCGCGCTTGTCAGCCATCGCCAGCAGTCGGCGGATCCGGCCCGCGATCGCGTCCTTGGTGAGCACCGGCTCGTGCAGCTGGCCGAGCTCCTCCAGGGAGGCCTGCTTGTGCTCGAGGCGCAGCGCGCCGGCCATCCGCAGGTGGTCGGGCACCTCGTCGCCGAGGATCTCCATCGCCCGCTCGACCCGGGCGCCGGCCGCGACGGCGGCCCGCGCGGACCGGCGCAGGTTGGCGTCGTCGAAGTTGGCGAGACGGTTGGCGGTGGCCCGGACCTCGCGCCGCATCCGGCGCTCCTCCCAGGCCATCAGCGTCTCGTGTGCGCCGAGTCTCGTGAGCAGCTGGCCGATGGCGTCGCCGTCCCTGATCACGACCCGGTCGACCCCGCGGACCTCGCGGGCCTTGCCCTGGATGCCCAGCCGCCGGGCGACGCCGACGAGTGCGAGCGCGGCCTCCGGCCCGGGGCAGGTGACCTCGAGCGACGACGACCGTCCGGGCTCGGTGAGGGAGCCGTGCGCGAGGAAGGCTCCACGCCACGCGGCGACCGCGTCGCACCCGCCGCCCGACACCACGGCCGGGGGCAGCCCACGCACTGGCCTCCCGCGCTGGTCCACCAGGCCGGTCTGCCTGGCCAGCGCCTCGCCGTCACGGACCACGCGCACGATGTAGCGACTGCCCTTGCGGATGCCGTTGCCCTGCACCATCACGACGTCCGACTCGTGGCCGTAGACCTCGGAGATGTCCCGTCGCAACCGACGGGCGGAGGCGCCGGTGTCGAGCTCGGCCTCGACCACGATCTTGCCGCTCACCAGGTGCAGTCCTCCGGCGAAACGCAGCATCGAGGCGACCTCGGCCTTTCGACAGCACGTCTTGCTGATCTGGGTGTTCGCAAGCTCCGCCTTCACCTGCGCCGTCATCGCCATGAAACCGATCCTGCCACGCGCGTCAATCACCCTCGGCCAGAATCCGGGCGTACGCCGAGGCCAGCTTGTGCGGGTCGTGCCGGGCGGTCCCGTCGCCCATCGCGACGTCGTCGACGACCAGCCGGGCACCGGAGGCTTCGACCACGTCGCGGAGCTCCGCCAGCTCGTCGGCCACCGTGTCGTGATCGGCGAGTACGGCGTACATCCGCAGGTCGGGGGCGTGCTCGGTCAGCACGGCAAGGTGGTCGGCCGGGGCGAAGCCTCCGGTCTCGCCGGCCTGCTCGGCGAGGTTGAGCACCACGACCACCCGAGCCTCCGTGGCCACCAGCGCGTCACGGAGCGCCGGCACCATCAGGTGCGGGATCACCGACGAGAACCACGAGCCGGGCCCGAGCACCACCACGTCCGCGTCGCGGATCGCGGTGACGGCGGCGGGGCTGACCGGAGGATCGGCCGGCACCAGGCTGATCGAGGTGATCACCCCCTCCGTGGTCGCGACCTCGACCTGGCCGCGCACCGTCGTGAGCCCGTCGCGGTCGTCGCCGAGGCCGCGGACCTGCGCCGTGATGTCCATCGGGGTCAGCGCCATCGGCAGCACCCGCCCCTTGGCGCCGAGCAGCCGGCCGACCCAGTCGAGCGCGTCGACGTGGTCACCCAGCAGCTCCCAGAGGCCCACGATGAGCAGGTTGCCCACCACGTGGTCACGCATCTCGCCGTCGCCCGCGAACCGGTGTTGCAGCACCCGCGCCCAGGTGTCGCCCCACTTGTCGTCGCCGCAGAGGGCGGCCAAGGCCATCCGCAGATCGCCCGGCGGCAGCACCCCGAACTCGCCTCGCAACCGGCCCGACGAGCCGCCGTTGTCGGCCACCGTCACGATCGCCGTCAGCTCGTCGACGGTCAGGTCGTCGACGAGCAGACGCAGCGCCGACAGCGAGGCGTGCAGGCCATGTCCTCCGCCGAGCGCCACCACCGCCTGGGCGCGGTCGGACCGGGTGAGACGAGGCAGCTTCATCGTCCCGGCCCAGGTCGCGGTGGCTCACCTTGGCGTCGTAACCGCGCTCGAGCAGCCGCCGGGCGATCTCCTCGCTCATCGCGACGCTGCGGTGCTTGCCGCCGGTGCACCCGATGGCGACCCGCATGAACCGCTTGCCCTCCCGGAGGTAGCCCTCCGCGACCCCGGCCAGCATCGGCACGTAGGAGTCCAGGAACTCCTCGGCACCGGGCTGCTTCATGACGTACTCCGCGACCGGCTCGTCGCAGCCCGTCGACGCGCGCAGCTCGGGCACCCAGAAGGGGTTCGGGAGGAACCGCATGTCGGCGAGGAAGTCGGCGTCCACGGGGATGCCGTACTTGAAGCCGAAGCTGATCAGGTTCACCTTGAGCCGGGTCGTCTGCGGGGAGCCGAACGACTCGGCGATCCGGTCGGTCAGCTGGTGCACGTTGAGCGCGGAGGTGTCGATGACCAGGTCGGCGTCGCTGCGCAGGTCGGCCAGCACGCGGCGCTCGCGGGTCAGCCCGTCCAGCAGCCGTCCGCTGCCCTGCAGCGGGTGCGGCCGGCGGGCCGCCTCCTGCCGCCGGACCAGGACCTCGTCGGTCGCGTCCAGGAACACCAGGGTGGTACGCCGTCCGGTCGCCCCCTGGGCCAGCTGGGCGTGCAGGGTGTGGAAGAACGACCCCGACCGGACGTCGACCACCACCGCCATCGCCTGCTCTCGGCCGAGGTTCTGGTCGACCAGCCGCACCACGTCGGGCAGCAGGCTCGGCGGCAGGTTGTCGACCACGTAGAAGCCGAGGTCCTCGAGCTCCTTGGCCGCCGTGCTCCGCCCGGCGCCGGTCATCCCGGTGACCACCACCAGGTCACCTTGGGGGCGGTCGTCCGTGTCAGGTGTCATCCGAGATCTCGCCGGTCGCGGTGTTCACGGAGACAGTCTTGCGGGTCTCGGCTGCCGCCGTGACCGCTTCCTTGATCGCGGTCGCGGTCCGCGGCCCGATGCCGGGCACCAGCGCGATGTCGTCGACGGAGGCGGCGCGCAGCTTCTTGAGGGAGCCGAAGTGCTTGAGCAGCGTCTTGCGGCGAACCTCGCCCAGCCCCGGAACGTCGTCGAGCAGGCTCTCCACCATCGACTTCGAGCGCCGGGACCGGTGGTGGGTGATCGCGAAGCGGTGCGCCTCGTCGCGGACCCGCTGCAGCAGGTAGAGGCCCTCTGAGGACCGGGCCAGGATCACCGGGTCCTGCTCGTCGGGCAGCCAGACCTCCTCCAGTCGCTTGGCGAGCCCGCAGACGGGGATGTCGTCGATGCCCAGCTCGTCGAGCGCGCGCTTGGCGGCGGCCACCTGAGGCGGCCCGCCGTCGACCACGACCAGCCCGGGCGCGTAGGCGAACTTCCGAGGCCGGCCGGTCTCGGGGTCGACCAGCATCGGTCCGTCCTCGGTCACCCTGGTCTCGCTGGTGGACTGCTCGTCGAGCAGCCGCCGGAACCGGCGGGTGATCACCTCGTGCATGGACGCAACGTCGTTCTGGCCCTCGACGCCGCGGATCACGAACCGCCGGTACTCGCTCTTGCGTGGGAGGCCGTCCTCGAAGACCACCATCGACGCGACCACCTCGGTGCCCTGCAGGTTGGACACGTCGTAGCACTCGATCCGCAGCGGCACCTCGTCGAGGTCGAGCCCCTGCTGGATCTCCTCGAGGGCCCGGTTGCGGGTCGTCAGGTCGCTGGCCCGCTTGGTCTTGTGCAGCGCCAGCGCCTGGCCGGCGTTGCGGGCCACCGTCTCCTGCAGGGTCTTCTTGTCACCGCGCTGCGGCACCCGGATCTGCACCCGGCTGCCGCGCAGGTCGCTGAGGAGCTCCTCGAAGGTAGTCGCCTCGGGCGGCATCTCCGGCACCAGGATCTCGCGCGGAATCGTGTCAGCGTCGCCGGCGTAGAGCTGCAGCAGGAAGTCCTCGACCAGCTCCGCGCTCCCGGCATCGGTGACCCGGTCGGCGACCCAGCCGCGCTGGCCGCGGATCCGCCCTCCGCGCACGTAGAAGATCTGCATCGCGACCTCGAGCGGGTCCTCCGCAAGGGCGATCACGTCGGCGTCGGCGCCGTCGCCGAGGACGACGGCCTGCTTCTCCAGTGCCTTCTCCATGGCGGCGAGGTCGTCGCGGAGCCGGGCGGCGCGTTCGTAGTCCTGCGCCTCGGAGGCGGCGTACATCTGCGTCTCGATGCGCTTGATGAACGGCCGGGTCCGGCCGGCCATGAACTCGCAGAAGTCGTCGACGATCGCCCGGTGCTCCTCGGCGGTCACGTTGCCGACGCAGGGGGCGACGCACTTGCCGATGTAGCCGAGCAGGCAGGGCCGGCCGATCTGCCCGGACCGCTTGAAGACGCCGTTGCTGCACGACCGCATCGGGAACACCCGGAGCAGGATGTCGACGGTCTCCCGGATCGCCCAGGCGTGGCTGTAGGGGCCGAAGTAGCGGGTGCCGCGCTTCTTGGCGCCGCGTCCGACCATCACCCGCGGAAACTCGTCACCGACCGTGACCGCGAGCCAGGGATAGGACTTGTCGTCGCGGTACTTGATGTTGAAGCGCGGGTCGAACTCCTTGATCCAGGAGTACTCCAGCTGCAGCGCCTCGACCTCGGTGTTGACCACGGTCCACTCGACGCTCGCGCCGGACGCCACCATCGCCGCGGTGCGCTGGTGCAGGTTCCCGATGTCCTGGAAGTACGACGACAGCCGCGCCCGCAGGTTCTTCGCCTTGCCGACGTAGATGACCCGGCCCCGGGCGTCGCGGAACCGGTAGACGCCCGGTTGGGTCGGGATCGACCCGGGCGCGGGACGGTAGGACGACGGCCCTCCGGTGGCGCGTGAGGGTCTGCGATCGGGCACGCTCCTCAACACTACGGGCGGGCGACGACACCACGATTCCGTTGGCGCACCCGGCATACTCTAGTAATTCAGTTGAATTACTTCCCCGAGGATGCACGCCATGCCCCGCGCGATCGATCTGCACCAGCATCTGTGGCCCGAGCAGCTGGTCGAGGCACTGCGCCGCCGCGACCGGACGCCGTTCCTGCGCGGCTGGACGGTCTACGTCGACGGCGAGCCGCCCTTCCGCGCCGATCCGCCGACCACGAAGCCGCGGGCCGGATCGCCGCCGATCGCGAAGCGGGCGTCGACCTCGCCTGTGTCTCGCTCTCCAGCCCGCTCGGGATCGAGGAGCTGCCGCCGGAGGAGGCGCAGCCACTGCTCGACGCCTGGCACGAGGGCGCGGCCGCGCTCCCCGAGGGACTCCGCGCATGGGCCTCGGTGTCCTCCGCAGCGCCGGACGTCGAAGGGCTCCGGACCCGGCTCGCCGCCGGCTTCGTCGGCCTTCAGCTGCCGGCCACCCTGCTGACGACGCCCGAGGGATGGCTGGCCGCAGGGCCGGTGCTCGCAGCGGCCGAGGCGGCCGACCGGCCGGTCCTCGTGCACCCGGGACCGGTCACCCGCCGACGCATCCGCTGCGGGCCGACCCGCCTGGTGGGCGGCGGTCGTGGACTACACCGCGCAGCTCCAAGCGGCCTGGTGGGCCTGGCACGCGGTCGTCGGGCGTGCCCACTTCCCCCGGTTGCGTGTGGTCTTCGCCGCCGGGGCCGGGCTCGCTCCCCTCCACCAGGAGCGCTACACCGCCCGGGGCGGCGGCGGTAGCGGCGTCGTCGACCCCGGGCTGTTCGTCGACACCTCGTCGTACGGGCCGCGGGCGATCGACGCCCTGGTGCGGGTGCTCGGCATCGACGCCGTCGTGCTGGGCAGCGACCGGCCGTACGCGACCTGGCGCGACCCCAGCTCGGCGAGGCGGCGTCGGAGCGGATCCGGTGCCAGAACCCGGAGCGGCTGCTGGGTCTGGTCGATCCCGCCCACGGTCGACGGGAGGCGGCGGCATGACCGCCGAGCTCTCGCTCGGCATCGACGCCGGGACCGGAGGTACCCGCTTCCCGACCGGAGCGGATCACGGCGCTCAGCGCCGGGCTCGACCTCGACTACCTCCCCGACCGCGACCTGAGCCAGACCGAGCTGCGCGAGCTCGCCGCCGGCCTCGCGAGCCGGCCGGACCTCTGGCAGGACCACCTCGCCTTCGACGACGACGAACGGGTCTACGCCTCGCTCCACCGGGACGCGCACGTCGACGTCTGGCTGATCTGCTGGACCCGAGAGAACGACACCGGCTGGCACGACCACGACATCTCCTCGGGTGCCGTCGCGGTGGTCTCCGGCGCCCTGCTCGAACACAACCTGGGCGTCGGCGCCGACCACGTGCGGACGGTCGTGCCGGAGGGCAACGTCTTCTCGTTCGGGCCGGACCACATCCACCGCCTCACCGGAGAGTACGACGGCTCAGTGTCGGTGCACGCCTACAGCCCACCGCTGTGGCGGATGGGTCAGTACGCCGTCAGCGACGCCGGCGTGCTGCGCCGGAGGTCGGTGTCCTACGCCGACGAGCTGCGACCGCTCGAGGACCTGCCCTCGGACTAGGCGGTGACGATCTTGTCGCCGTCCACCGTGATCGCGACCTCCTCGAGCGGGGCCGGCGCGGGCCCGCCCTGCACCGAGCCGTCCTCGATGGAGTACTTGCTCTGGTGGCAGTCGCAGTTGATGGTCTCCTGCACCTCGGCCACGATGCAGGACTGGTGGGTGCAGACCGCGGTGAAGGCCTTGAACTCGCCCTCCGTCGGCTGGGTGATGACGACCTTCTGCTCGGCGAGGATCACCCCGCCGCCCACCGGGACCTCCGAGGTGGTGGCCAGCTCGCTGCCGGCGTCCGGTGTCGACGCCTCGTCGTCACCGCTGTCGCCGGAGCCGCAGCCCGCGAGGGCCACGGCGGTCCCGAGGGCGCCGAGGCCCTGGAACACGATCCGGCGCGAAGGTCGGTAGGTCTGCTCGGTCATGCACACTCCTGCGTTGGGGGTGGATGGTCAGGCGAGATCGATCGAGCCGCCGTCGACGACGAGCTTCTCCTCGGCGAGGGAGGCGGGGGCGGGTCCGCCGACCACTGAACCGTCCTCGATCGAGTACATGCTCCCGTGGCACGGGCAGTTGATCGTGTCGGTCACCTCGTCGACGAGGCAGCCCTGGTGGGTGCAGACGGCGGTGAAACCCTTGAAGTCACCCTTGGTCGGCTGGGTGATCACCAGCTTCTGCTCGGCAAGGATCACTCCCCCGCCGACCGGCACGTCGGCCGCGGCGGCGATGCCGCCGTCGCCCTTCGGCTTCTTGTCCGGCTTCTTCTCGGGCTTCTTGGTGGGCGACTCGCTGGGCGCGTCGGACGTGGGCGACTCCGGACTCTCCGAGCCGGTGGGCGAACTGCTGTCGCTGGCCGCGTCCGGCTCGTCCTCACCGCACGCCGCCAGCACTGGAAGCGTCAATCCGAGGGAGGCGCCCGTCAGGGCGCTACGACGTGTGATCCCCGAGCCATCCATCTGTCCTCCACCACCTGTGCTGGATAGTTGAACGCGACACTAAACGCGAACCATGAGACACAGATGAGAACGGGCGGCGACCCCGTCCGGTTCAAGCCGAGCGAGCGTTTCTCCGCCTCGCGGGAGCGGTGGCCTTCTTCGTGGCGGACTTCTTCGCCGCGGCCTTCTTCGCGGGACGCCTCTTCGCGGGCGCCTTCTTCGGCGCCGGCGCCGCACGCCCCTCGAGCAACGGCGCGAGGTACTGCCCCGTGTAGCTCGCCGGGTCGGCGGCCACGTCCTCCGGGGTGCCCTCGGCGATCACCAGCCCACCGCGGGAGCCCCCCTCGGGGCCCATGTCGATCAGCCAGTCCGCGGTCTTGATCACGTCGAGGTTGTGCTCGATCACCAGCACCGTGTTGCCCTGGTCGACCAGTCGGCCGAGCACCAGCAGCAGCTTGCGGATGTCCTCGAAGTGCAGACCCGTGGTGGGCTCGTCGAGCACGTAGACGGTGCGTCCGGTGGACCGCTTCTGCAGCTCGGTCGAGAGCTTGACCCGCTGCGCCTCACCGCCGGAGAGCGTCGTGGCCGGCTGCCCGAGCCGGACGTAGCCGAGACCCACCTCGACCAGCGTCTTCATGTGCCGGGCGATCGACGGCACCGCCGAGAAGAAGTCGAGCGCCTCCTCGATCGGCATGTCGAGGACCTCGGCGATGGTCTTGCCCTTGTAGTGGACCTCGAGCGTCTCGCGGTTGTAGCGGGCCCCGTGGCACACCTCGCAGGGCACGTAGACGTCGGGCAGGAAGTTCATCTCGATCTTGATCGTGCCGTCGCCCGAACAGGCCTCACAGCGGCCGCCCTTGACGTTGAAGGAGAACCGGCCCTGTAGGTAGCCGCGCATCTTCGCCTCGGGGGTGGACGCGAACAGCTTGCGGATGTGGTCGAAGACGCCGGTGTACGTCGCGGGGTTGGAGCGCGGGGTCCGGCCGATCGGCGACTGGTCGACGTGGATCACCTTGTCGACCTCGTCGGTGCCGGTGATCCGCTGGTGCCGCCCCGGAACCGTGCGGGAGCGGTAGATCTGCTTGGCCAGCGAGGTGTAGAGGATGTCGTTGACCAGCGTGGACTTGCCGGAGCCGGAGACCCCGGTCACCGCGACGAACAGGCCGAGCGGGAACGTCACGTCGATGTCGCGCAGGTTGTGCTCGCGGGCGCCCTTGACGGTGAGCTCGCGGCCCGGGGTGCGGGGCCGGCGCACGGGCGGGGTCGGGATCTCGCGCCGGCGGGAGAGATATTGACCGGTCATCGAGTCGGGGTGCTCGAGCAGTCCCTGGACGGCTCCGCTATGCACGACCTGACCACCGTGCTCGCCGGCTCCCGGGCCGATGTCGACCACCCAGTCGGCGGTGCGGATGGTGTCCTCGTCGTGCTCGACCACGATCAGGGTGTTGCCGAGGTCCTTGAGCCGGACCAGGGTCTCGATCAGCCGGTGGTTGTCGCGCTGGTGCAGCCCGATCGACGGCTCGTCCAGCACGTAGAGCACGCCGACCAGGCCGGCGCCGATCTGGGTCGCCAGCCGGATCCGCTGTGCCTCGCCGCCCGACAGCGAGCCGGACGGCCGGTTGAGGGAGAGGTAGTCGAGGCCGACGTCGAGCAGGAAGTTGAGCCGCTCCTGGATCTCCTTCAGCACCCGCTCGGCGATCTGCCGCTCGCGGGCGCTCAGGTCGAGGCCGCGCAGGAACTCCGCGGTCTCGTTGATCGGCAGCGCGCACACCTCGGCGATGTTGCGGCCGCCGAGCGTGACCGCCATCGAGACCGGCTTGAGCCGGCTGCCGGCACAGGCTGGGCAGGGCACCTCGCGCATGAAGCCCTCGAACCGCTCGCGGCTGGTGTCGGACTCCGCCTCGCGGTGCCGGCGCTCGATGTAGGGACGGACACCCTCGAACTGGGCGTAGTAGGCGCGCTGACGCCCGTAGCGGTTGCGGGTGACCACATGCACCTTGGTGGGGTGGCCCTCGAGCAGCGACTTCTGCGCCTTGGTCGGGAGGTCCTGCCAGGGCGTGTTGAGGTCGAAGCCGATCTCCTCGCCCAGCGCCGCCATCAGCTTGAGGAAGTAGTCGGCGACGTGCGCCTGGCTCCAGGGCTGGATCGCACCCTCGCCGAGGGTGGCCGTGGCGTCGGGCACCACGAGCTCGGGGTCGACCTCCATCCGGGTGCCGAGGCCGTGGCACTGGGGACAGGCGCCGAACGGTGAGTTGAACGAGAACGACCGGGGCTCGAGCTCGTCGGTGTCGATCGGGTGCTCGTTGGGGCAGGCCATCCGCTCGCTGAACCGCAGCTCGCGCCCCGGGTCCTTCTCGGGGAGGTCGACGAAGTCGATCAGCACCAGGCCGCTGGCCAGGTTGAGCGCGGTCTCGACCGAGTCGGTCAGCCGCCGCTTCGCGGAGCCGGCCACCTTGAGCCGGTCGATGACCACCTCGATGGTGTGCTTCTTCTGCTTGTCGAGCTTGGGCGGGTCGTCGAGCGTGTGGGTCTCGCCGTTGACCCGGGCGCGGCTGAAGCCCTGGGCCTGCAGCTGCTTGAACAGCTCGACGTACTCCCCCTTGCGGCCGCGGATCACCGGGGCCAGCACCTGGAACCGCTGCCCCTCCTCGAGCGAGAGGATCTTGTCGACGATCTGCTGCGGCGTCTGCCGCTCGATCGGGGCGCCGCAGGTGGGGCAGTGCGGCCGCCCGGCGCGGGCGTAGAGCAGCCGCAGGTAGTCATAGACCTCGGTGATCGTGCCCACCGTGGACCGGGGGTTCTTCGAGGTGGACTTCTGGTCGATCGAGACCGCCGGCGACAGGCCCTCGATGAAGTCGACGTCGGGCTTGTCCATCTGCCCCAGGAACTGGCGCGCGTACGCCGACAGGGACTCGACGTAGCGTCGCTGCCCCTCGGCGAAGATCGTGTCGAACGCCAGCGACGACTTGCCCGACCCGGACAGCCCCGTGAAGACGATGAGCGAGTCGCGTGGGAGGTCGAGGGAGATGTCCTTGAGGTTGTGTTCCCGGGCTCCCCGGATGACCAGTTGTTCCGCCACTACCGTTCCTCGAGCTCGTGCCGTCGTGTTCGAACAAGTGTTCGCCATGCTACCGGCCGACACAACCCGCCGCGCCGACTCGCCCACACTCTCACGGGCCACCGACAGTCGCCTGCTTGGATGGATCCATGGTCGATCGGACGCATCTCGAGGAGCTGGCCGCGGCCACTCGCCGCCTGATCCGCACGGTGGACGCCATGGCGGAGACGGCGTACGCCGAACCGTCGCTGCTGCCGGACTGGACCCGTGGAGACGTGGTCGCGCACCTGGCCCTGAACGCCGAGGGCATGGCCGGCGCGCTGCGCGGCCTGACCGAAGGCACCTCGGTGCCGATGTACGCCTCCCAGGAGGCACGCGACGGCGACATCGCCACCCTCGGCCGTGCGCGACCCGAGGCGATCCGGAACCGGCTGCTCGGCGGGACGACCGACTTCAACGACGCGGTGGCCGCGGTCCCCGAGGACGTCTGGGGCATCGACATCGAGCGCGTACCCGGCGGCCGCACGTTCAAGGCCGGGGCACTCCCCGGCATGCGGCACCGCGAGGTGGAGATCCACCACGCCGACCTCGGCCTCGGCTACTCACATGCGGACTGGCCGCCCGCGTTCGCCGTACGCCTGATCGAGGCGATGGCCAAACGCGACCGCCCGGCGCCGCTGGCCGTGCACGCCACCGACGTGGAGCACACCTGGCACCTCGGCGACGGTGGACCGACCGTGCGCGGACCCGCCGCCGAGCTGGGCTGGTGGCTCACCGGCCGAGGCGACGGCGCCGGGCTCTCCTGCGACGACGGGGCGCTGCCCAGGATCGAGGCGTGGTGACCTACACCGGGAGCGTGACGGTCGGCGGCGCGCCGGACGTGCGCGAGCTGACCCACCTGACCATCACCAAGGTGGCGGTCGACAAGGAGATGTCCAACAACGCCTACCTGCTCCGCTGCCGGCACACGGGTGAGCAGGTGCTCGTCGACGCGGCGGCGGAGCCCGACGTGCTGCTCCCGCTGATCGGCGAGGCCGGGCTCACCACGGTCGTCACCACCCACCAGCACTGGGACCACCACCGGGCACTGGCCGATGTCGTCGCTGCGACGGACGCCCCTGTGGTGGCCGGCGAGCCTGACGCCGACGCGATCACCGAGCAGACCGGTGTCGCCGTGACCCGTCGGGTCGGGCAGGGCGACACCGTGGCCGTCGGTGACTGCACGCTCGAGGTGATCGCGCTCGCCGGACACACCCCCGGCTCGATCGCGCTGCTGTACGACGACTCGTCGTCGCCAGGCGGGCACCCGCACCTCCTGACCGGCGACTCACTGTTCCCGGGCGGGGTCGGCAACACGTTCGGCGACGACGCGGCGTTCGCCCAGCTCATCGATGACGTCGAGACCAAGCTCTTCCAGCGGCTGCCCGACGAGACCTGGTTCTACCCCGGCCACGGCGACGACTCGACGATCGGTGCGGAGCGGCCCTCGCTCGGTGAGTGGCGCGCCCGCGGCTGGTGACCGCGGATGTCCGCCGCGTGAACACTGGGCGAAAGGTCGTCTGCCGGCCCCACGGTCGCCTGTCCGAGTGATAGGCCTGCACCACTGGCTCCGACCGGAAGGTGCAACCGTGCAGTTCATGGCCAACTCTCGACCTGCCGACGGAGTCACTCCTGAGCAGCTCACCGAGTTCTTCGAGTCCAACGGCGTCTCATCCGAGGCGTGGGAGCTCGTCCGACACCGCATCGTGACGGACTATGCCTTCAAGGTCGGCGAGCAGCCCGGGGTGGTCCTGTTCCTGCGCGCCGACTCGGAGGACGAGGCTCGGCAGCTCGTCGACGCGACACCCATCGTGAAGCGGGGACTGCTCAAGTTCGAGGTGGACCCGCTCGAGCAGGTCATGCGCCTCTGATCTCGCCCACGACGTGCGCACCCGGACCTGGTGGACGTCAACGGCGCCGTCTTCGGGCCGCGCCGGCGACCCCTCATCGGCGCACCTTCGCTGATCCTGACTATGAGTAGCTGACCTTCACCGTGTCGGTCAGCGGTAGCGACTGGCAGCCGAGCCGGATGCCGTCCTCGAGGTCATCGTCGTCGAGGACGTCGTTGTGCAGCATCCTGACCTCGCCCTGCAGCAGCCGGATCGCGCAGGCCGAGCACTCCCCCTCGCGGCAGGAGTACGGCGCCTTCACGCCCTTGCTCTCGAGGAACTCGAGCAGCTTGGTGCGCGGGTCCCAGTCGTCGAAGGTGTACTCCTCGCCGTCGAGCTCCACCTCGACCTTCACCGGCCCGCGGGATGCCTCCGCCGCGTCGGCAGCGGCGTCGTCCTCATCGGTCTCCGCGGTGGTGATCTCGTTCTCGGCGAGCTCGATGTCGTGCAGGTCGCCGAACGGGTTGCCGCCCAGCGAGACGAACTTCTCCTGGTGGCGCCGGGCCCGCGGGAACTCCAGCTCCTTGAGCGCGGCCACGGTCATCTTCATGAACGGCGCCGGGCCGCACACGAAGGCGTCCCACTCCAGCCGGTCCGCGGCGAACGCCTTCATCTGCTCCTGGGTCGGCAGGCCCTGGACGCTCTCGAGCCAGTGCACGACCTGGAGCCGCTCGGGGTACTGCTCCGAGAGCTCGCTCAGCTCACGGGCGAAGATCACCGACTGCTCGTCGCGGTTGGCGTAGAAGAGCACGATCCGGCCGGAGCCCTCGGCGAGCGCGGTGCGGGTGATGGACATCACCGGGGTGATCCCGCTGCCCCCCGCGAACAGCAGCAGGTCGGCGTCGAGCGAGGCCGGCGTGAAGATGCCGCTGGGCGGGAGCACCCGCATGGTGTCGCCGATCGTGAGGTGCTCGCACATCCAGTTGGACGCGTAGCCCTCCGTCGTACGCTTCACGGTCACCGTCAGCGGTCCGCCGTCGTGTGGGCTGCTGGAGAGGGAGTAGCAGCGGGCGGCTACGCCGGTCCGGTCGCTCGGCACCGCGAGGGTGAGGAACTGGCCAGGCTTGTAGGCGAACGTCTCCTCCTGGCCCTCCGGCACCTCGAACGACACCGACCGGGCGTCACCCGTCTCCTCGACGATGTCGAGCACCTTCAGCTCGAAACTCTCGGTCTCCATCGCGGGCGTCAGTATCCGTCCTCGGCGCCGATCGGGAGCCTCCCGTCTCGCGCCGCAGCCTCGATGCTGGCGGCCAGCCGCGGGCAGCCCTGGTGCAGCGGGCGACCATCCGGCGTACCGGTCATCCGGGTGAACTCCGGGCAGGCGCGGACCGCGTCCTGGCTCCACTGGATGGACGTGTGGTGCTCGCTGTTCTTCTTCACCGCGACCTTGGCCAGGCAGTCGAGGCAGGACACCTCGGTCAGCCGGACGGAGGTGTAGAGACGCTGGTCCTCCAGCGTCTCCTCGCTGGTCGGAACGAACGAAGCCATTAGAACGTCTCCCGCGCTGGACGCACGCTGGCGGCGTTGCCGTCGCTCGAAGCGCCCAGGCTTCGCTCCGGCGCCTTCCATCGCACGCCCATCGCGACGCTCGGACTTCTCCGCCTGCTCGGCTGCGGCGTCCTCCTCGGCCTTGCGGGCGAGGTTCGCCGCCACTTCTTCGTGCCAGTACTCGTTGGCCTTGGTGGTGTCGACCTCGAACTCGAACCGGTCGACCATCTCGGGCTTGACGTCGGCCTTGTCGACGTAGAACTGCTCGTACCAGCGCCGCAGCTGGTAGACCGGCCCGTCCTCCTCGCAGAGCAGCGGGTTCTGGACCGGCACCTTGTTCTTCCAGATGTGCACGTCCTGCAGGAAGCCCTCGCCGAACATCTTGGCGTACTGCTTGCCGATGTACGCCGTGGTCTTCTCGTCGAGACCCTCAGGCTTCTTGACCGTGATGCCGTACTGCAGCGTGAACGAGTCCGGCCCCGTGGGGATGTGGCAGTTGATCAGGACGACCTCGGTCTCGAATCCCTTGTAGTCGACCCACAGCCAGTTGATCATGTACGACGGTCCGTAGTAGGTGGCCTCGGACTTCAGGAACAGCTCCGGCGCGCCGTAGCCGCCGCTCACGTCCGGCCGGCCCTTGGACTCCATGAACTGGGTCGCTCGGTGGCCCTCGAAGATGTTCTGGAAGCTGGTCGGGAACGACAGGTGCACGTAGTAGAAGTGCGCCATGTCGGCGACGTTGTCGATCAGCTCGCGGCAGTTGGAGCCCTCGATCGGCACCACCTCCCACACCCAGTCGGTGTACTCATCGGTCCCGACGCCCGGGAGCTCGGGCGGCAGGATGTCCAGGTCGGGCTCGGAGCCCTCGGGGTCGTGCCACACCAGCAGCTGGTCGTTGCGCACCACGGTGGGGTACTTCTGGGTGCGGGCCCGCAGCGGCACCCGGCGGGCGTAGGGGATCGCCTTGCACTTGCCGTCACCACCCCAGCGCCAGTCGTGGAACGGGCAGGCGATCTCGTCGCCCTTGACCGTGCCCTGGGTCAGGTCGCCGCCCATGTGCCGGCAGTAGCCGTCCAGAACGTTCAGCTCACCCTTGCTGTCCTGCCAGACGACGAGCTGGCTGCCGAAGCCCTCGATGGCGTGCGGCTTGCCGTCCCGGAAGCTGTCCGCCAGGCCCAGGCAGTGCCACCCGCGCGCGAACCGCGTCGGCGCGGTGCCCCGGTCCAGGGCCCGCGCATTTCCTGGGGTGTCGCTCATGACGTACCTCTCATCGGACCAGTCTGGGATCCAGTGCCTACTCGTCGAGGCTAGCCGAAAACGAGAACACGTTCTAGTCTGACGGCATGCACATCGCCCTCGATCCCGAGCATCTCGCGCTGCGCGCGGAGCTTCAGGAGTACTTCGACCAGCTCGTCACTCCCGAGCGTAAGGCCGGGCTGGCGTCCGCCACAGGCGAGTTCGGCGAGGCGGGCGTCTACAAGGAGGTCATCCGCCAGATCGGCGCCGACGGCTGGCTGGGCGTCGGCTGGCCGAAGGAGTACGGCGGCCAGGCCCGCTCGATGGTCGAGCAGCTGATCTTCACCGATGCGGCCGCCGTGGCCGGCGTACCGATCCCCTACCTCACGCTCAACACCGTGGGGCCGACGATCATGCGGTTCGGCAGCGACGAGCAGAAGGAGTACTTCCTCCCGAAGATCCTCGCCGGCGAGCTGCACTTCTCGATCGGCTACTCCGAGCCCGGCTCCGGCACCGACCTCGCGTCGCTGAAGACCCGCGCGGTGCGCGAGGGCGACGAGTGGGTCATCAACGGCCAGAAGATGTGGACCTCGCTGATCCAGTACGCCGACTGGATCTGGCTGGCCTGCCGGACCGACGCGGACCTGCCTCGGCACAAGGGTCTGTCGATGATCCTGGTGCCCGCGGACGCCCCCGGCGTGTCGTACACCCCCGTGCACACGGTGGCCGGCGTCGGCACCAGCGCGACGTACTACGAGGACGTGCGGGTGCCGGCCTCGAACCTGGTCGGCGAGCTGAACGGCGGCTGGTCGCTGATGACCAACCAGCTCAACCACGAGCGCGTCTCGCTCACCTCGGCCGCGCCGACCATCCACTCGCTGAAGCTGGTGCGGGAGTGGGCGCAGCAGACCAAGGCTCCCGACGGGCAGCGGGTCATCGACACCGAGTGGGTGCAGATCGCCCTCGGCCGAGCGCACGCCCGGGTCGAGGCGCTGTCCCTGCTCAACTGGAAGCTGGCCGCCGACGCCGACGCCGGTGTGGCGCTCTCCCCCGCCGAGGCGTCGGCGATCAAGATCTACGGCTCCGAGCTCAACACCGAGATCTACCGCACGCTGATGGAGATCGTCGGGCCGAACGCCGGCATCACCGGCGACTCCGACGGCGCCGTGCTGGCGGGCCGGCTCGAGCGGTTCCACCGGTCCTCGCTGGTGATGACGTTCGGCGGCGGCACCAACGAGATCCAGCGCGACATCATCGGCTACGTCGGACTCGGCCTCCCGGCCGCGAAGAGGTGACACTCATGGACTTCACGTTCACCCCCGAGCAGGACGAGGCCGCCGAGCTGGCGGCCACGATCCTCGAGGACAAGACGACCACCGCCCGGATGACCGAGGTCGAGAAGGCCGGCGACCGGTTCGACCGCGACCTGTGGCGCGACCTGGGCGAGGCCGGGCTGCTCTCGCTGGCCCTGCCCGAGGAGTACGACGGCGCCGGCCTCGGACTGGTCGAGCTGTGCCGCGTTCTGATGGAGGTCGGCCGGACCGTGGCCCCGGTGCCGCTGGCCGTGCACGGTCCCGCAGCAGTCCTCCTCGCTGAGGTCGCCGGCCCCGAGGTGGCAGAGCAGTGGCTGCCCGGCGCAGCCTCGGGCGAGCACGTGCTCACCGCGGCCGTGGCCGAGGACCGGTCCCACCTGCCCGCGCGGCCGACCGTGACCGCCACCCCCTCCGGCGAGGGCTGGCAGCTCTCCGGATCGAAGAGCATCGTCCGTGCCGGTACCTCCGCTCAGCTGTTCCTGGTGACGGCGTCGACCGACGAGGGCGTCGGCGTCTTCCTGGTCGAACCCGGCGTCCCCGGCGTGGAGCTGACCGCGCAACGCACCAGCGACGGCGACACCGTGGCCCGGCTGGACCTCGCCGGCGCTCCGGCCCAGGCCCTCGGCGCACCCGACGGAGCCGCGGCCCGACGGCTCGGCGAGCTGCTCACGGTGTGCGCGGCGGCCGAGCAGCTCGGCGTGACCGAGGGGGCCTTGTCGCTGACCGCGTCCTACGCGAAGACGCGGGAGCAGTTCGGCCGCCCGATCGGCACGTTCCAGGCCGTCTCCCAACGGCTCGCCGACGGCTACATCGACGTGCTCGCCCAGCGACTCACGCTGTGGGCGGCGGTCGCGCGGCTGGCCGAGGGACTCCCCGCCGAGATCGAGGTGGCCACCGCGAAGCTCTGGGCCGCCGACGCCGGGCACAAGCTCGCGCACACCACGGTGCACGTGCACGGCGGCGTCGGCATCGACCTCGACGGCGAGGCGCACCGCTACTTCACCAGCGCCAAGCGCTTCGAGTTCTCGTTCGGCGGCGCCACCGAGCAGGCCCTCACGATCGGACGCGCCCTCGCCGCCGAGCCCGCGTGACAACCACCGTTCGCGCCCAGCTGCTCGCGCGGGCGGATGACGAGCGTGCCGGGGCTGCTGTTCGAGGACCGCAGCTGGTCCTGGGCCGAGGTGGTCCGTGAGTCGGTCGTGCGCGCCGCGGTCTTGGACGACCTGCTGCCCGAGGGCGCCCGCCACACGTCGGTGTGCTGCTCGACAACACCCCCGAGTTCTCGTTCCTGCTCGGCGCGGCGGCGCTGGGCGGTCAGGTGCTGGTCGGCCTGAACCCGACCCGGCGCGGGCCCGCCCTCGCGGCCGACATCAGCGCGCTCCGACACCCAGGTGGTGCTCACCGACGCGACGTACGCCGACCTGCTCGCGGACACCGACGTGCCCGTCGTCCGACTGGACTCGCCCCGCGTGGGCGGACCTGCTGGCCTCTCACGCCGAGGCGGACGTGCCGGTCGCCGACGTCGGCCCGGACACGCTGATGATGCTGATCTTCACCTCGGGCACGTCCGGCGACCCCAAGGCGGTCAACGTCACCCAGGCGAAGGTGGCCCACCCCGGCGTGTTCCTGTCCGAGCGGTTCGGCCTCGGTCCCGACGACGTGGCCTACCTGTCGATGCCGATGTTCCACTCCAACGCGATCATGGCCGGCTGGGGCCCGGCGCTCGCCTCCGGCGCCACGATCGCGCTGGCCCGGCGGTTCAGCGCCTCGGGCTTCCTCACCGACGTGCGGCGGTACGGCGCGACGTACGCCAACTACGTGGGCAAGCCGCTCGCCTACGTCCTGGCCACGCCGGAGCGCCCCGACGACGCCGACAACCCGCTGCGGATCGTCTTCGGCAACGAGGCGAACGAGCGCGACATCGCCGAGTTCGGGCGCCGGTTCGGCTGCGTGGTCGTCGACTCCTACTCCTCCACCGAGAACGCCGTCATCGTGCAGCGCGTCCCCGACATGCCGCCGGGCAGCCTCGGTCGACCGCTCGACGGGGTGAAGGTGCTCGACCCGGAGACCATGGCCGAGACCCCGGACGCCGAGTTCGGCCCGGACGGCCGGCTGCTCAATGCCGACCGGGCCACCGGCGAGCTGGTCAACACCCAGGGCGCGGGGGCGTTCGCCGGCTACTACAACGACCCCGACGCGGAGGCCGAGCGGATGCGGGGCGGCATGTACTGGTCCGGCGACCTCGCCTACCGCGACGCCGACGGCTTCGTCTACTTCGCCGGGCGCACCGCCGACTGGCTCCGGGTCGACGGCGAGAACCTCGCCGCCGCGCCCGTCGAGCGGATCCTGCTGCGGCACCCGAGCGTCTCCGAGGCGGCGGTGTACGCCGTCCCCGACGATCGGGTCGGCGACCAGGTGATGGCCGCGCTGGTCACCACCGCACCGCTGACCCCGCAAGAGCTGGGCGACTTCCTCGCCGCCCAGCCGGACCTGTCCCCGAAGGCCTGGCCCCGCTACGTCCGGATCGCGGCCCGGCTCCCCCGCACCGCCACGAACAAGGTGCTCAAGCGCGAGCTGGCGGCCGAGGGCCCGGTGTCCGGTGACGGCGTGCTGTGGGAGCGCCAGCCGCGCGGCCGGACCTACGCCGACCACCGGTAGGCTCACCCGCCGTGATCATCTGCGACTCCCGGCGCTTCGTCTTCGTGCACGTGCAGAAGACCGGCGGGTCCGCGGTGACCAAGCTGCTCAAGGCCGAGCTCCCCGACGAGGAGATCCGCACCATCGACAAGCGGCACGCGCCGCTCGGCCGGATCCTCGACAAGGAGCCGGAGCTCGCCGACTACTGGATCTTCGGCTTCGTCCGGGACCCGTGGGACCGGATGGTCTCGTGGTGGAACATGATCGACGTCTGGCGCAGCCGCTACGCCCGCCGCGGCGAGCCGCTCGACGGCAAGGGCAACGTCTTCTGGCGGCAGGCCGCGTCGTACGGCGACTTCGAGGAGTTCATCCTGCGCGGGACCGAGGAGCTGCCGCGGCTGCGCCGTCCGCAGATCCGCTACCTGCGGGCCCGCGGCCGCCGCGCCGACTTCATCGGGAGGACCGAGACCCTCGCCGACGACGTCACCCACGCGATGACCCGCATCGGCCTGTCCGCCGAGGGGCTCGACCACCACAACCGCGGCAAGCGGGACCCGTCGAAGTACCGGCACTACTACTCCGACGCCTCCCGCAAGCGGATCGAGGAGGCGTTCGCCGCCGACATCACGGAGTTCGGGTACAAGTTCTGAGCGTGCCTCGCGTGCGTCAGCGACCCGGCAGCAGCTTCTGGACGCCGTTGGTGAGCCGGACGACGTAGAACCCGGAGTTGGTGTCGGTGTACCAGACCGAGTTGTTCGCGGGGTCCCAGGCGGGCTGCGACATCGCGTAGGCACCGGTGCCGAAGACCGTGAGCTTCTTCTCCTTCACCACCGGCTTGTTGAAGTAGGCCACCTCGCGCGGGTGCTTCACGTCGCGGATGTCGAAGAGCCGCAGCCCGGACAGGATCATCGAGCAGCCGGCGATCTTCGGGCTCTTGCGCGTCGGCATCCCGCAGTAGTGGGCGGCGTATCCCTGCGCCGGGAACCACGCCCCGGGGTCCTGCAGCTGCTTCCCCGCATGCGCGTCGGGCTGGTGTACGGCGAGCCGGATGTTCGACACCACCTTCGGATGCCGCGGGTCGTCGACGTTGATGATCCGGGCGGCGCCAACGGGCGACTCCTGCAGGTTCGTGAGCCCCTTCACCGTGAACAGGTCGATGAACTCGTCGACCTCGAGGAGGTAGCGATGACCGTCGCGGGTGAACGGCTCGGCGACCTGCGGGATCGATCCGCCTTTCCAGGTCAGGGACGACAGCGTCGGCACCTCCGGGTTCGCCTTGCGGTCCTGGATGTCGCTGACGTCCAGGATCCGCAGCCCACCGCCGGTGAGCCCCGCTGGCCCGGGCTCACCGATGTGGGCGGCGTACAGGGTGCGGCCGTCGTCGGACAGCCGCATGCCGTGGTACTGGACGGCGAGCTGTTGGAAGATCGTCTTCGGACTGCGCGGGTTCGAGATGTCGACGGCCGCGAAGCCGGCGGCCGTGCCGGAGGTGTAGAACGTCTTGCCGTCCGGCGCGAACCCGCTCTCGTGACCGAACAGGCTCGACAGCGTCGTCGACAGCCGCTTCGGGTGCCGGCAGTCGGACTTCACGTCGTAGATCTCGAGGACGCCGGGCAGCGTCGCGGCGGTGCCCATCTCCGCGACCAGGAGTCCCCGCCGCTTGTTGACGAGCAGTGACTCGTGCGGCGTGAGCATCGTCGGGGTGACCAGGGTGTCCGTACGGCGGGGCTTGCTCGGGTCGTTCATGTCGAGCACCACCACACCGAGCCCGTCACCGGACAGCAGGTTCGACGCGACGTCGCGCCCGACCAGCAGCGTGGAGTCGTAGAACGCGCAGGTGTTGCCCTTGCGGTCGGTGTAGCGGAGGGTCTTGAAGCCGCCGGAGCTGCCCTGGTGCGCCACCTGGCGGGTGTTGCACAGGTAGCCGCGCTCGGCCCGTCCGGACTTGTAGTCGGCCAGCGGGACCCGGCCCTGGATCGAGGTCTCGGGGCGCGACCCAGGGCCGCAGTCGGCGCGCGGCACGGCTTCCGGCAGGCGGGCGTTGTCACCCAGATCGGCCGCCGCCCAGCCGACTCCGGACGCCAGCACGACCGCGAGAACCACGGCGAGGCGGCGGGTGGCAGGGATGCGTGAGACCCGAGACACGACCATGGCAGGTGACTTTAGTGTTACTCGCGGTCCGGGTCAGCCCGCGATCTCACCGAGGCGCTTCACGGCGCCCTCGAAGTCGGCGACCAGGTCGGCCATCACCTCGGCGACCGGCCGGACGTCGTTCATCCGGCCGACGATCTGCCCGATCGGCATGGAGATCACGTCGGGGTCGCCGGACGCGTTGATCCGGTTGTGCGCCTCACTGACCAGGATGTTCTGCAGCGGCATCGGCAGCGGTGCGGGCGCGTCCTCCTCCGCCCAGGCCTCCGTCCACTTCGTCTTCAGCAGACGGGCCGGCTTGCCGGTGTAGATGCGGGTGCGGACGGTGTCGCTGGAGGTGGCCCGCGTGAACGCCGTGGTCCAGCCGGCGTTGGACTGGAGCTGCTGGTACTCCTCGGTGCCGAGCCAGATCGACCCGGTCCACACGCCCTGGGAGCCCATCGCCAGCGAGGCCGCGACCTGCCGGCCCGAGCCGATGCCGCCCGCGCCGAGCACGGGTACGTCGGGTCCGACGGCGTCCACGATCTCGGGGGTGAGCACCATGCTGGTGACCTCACCGGTGTGCCCACCGGCCTCGAAGCCCTGGGCCACGATGATGTCCACGCCGTTGTCGACGTGGCTGAGCGCGTGCTTGGCCGCGCCGGCGAGCGCGGCCACCTTGATGCCGTGCTCGTGGCAGGTGTCGATCACGTCCTTGGGCGGCGACCCGAGCGCGTTCGCGATCAGCACCGGCCGGTGGTTGAGCGCCACGTCGAGGTGCGAGCGGGCCACGGAGTGCAGCCAGCCCAGGACGGCGTCCCGGCCCTCCCCCTCGGGCAGCGGCGGTACGCCGAGCTTCTGGAGGGTCCGCTCGACGAACGAGACGTGCTCCTCGGGGATCATCGCCTGCAGATCCACCTGGGTGCCCTCGGTGGGGATCTTCATCGGCATCACGATGTCGACGCCGTACGGCTTGCCGTCGGTGTTGTCGTCGAGCCAGGACAGCGCAGTCTCGAGCTCGTCGGTCTCGTTGAACCGGACGCAGCCGAGGACCCCGAGCCCGCCGGCGCGGGAGACCGCGGCGGCGACGTGCTCGGACGGCGTGAACGCGAAGATCGGGTACTCGATCCCGAACTCGTCACACAACGGCGTGCGCATCAGGCCGGCGCCCCCGCCCCGGTCTCGCTGGGCTGGTTCGCGAGCGCCATCTCCTTGGCCCGGGGGTACTGCGCCTTCCCGGTCGCGTTGCGCGGGATCTCGGGCACCAGAGTGAGCGCGCGCGGGAGCTTGTAGCCGGACAGCGAGGCGCGCAGGAACTCGCGCAGCCCCTCGAGCTCGACGGTCTCGCCCTCACGGCACTGCACGACCGCGGCGACGGCCTGCCCGTACTTCTCGTCGGGCAGCCCGATGACCAGGCAGTCGTAGACGGCGGGGTGTGCCTTGATCGCCATCTCGACCTCTTCGGGGTAGACCTTCTCCCCGCCGGTGTTGACGCAGTTGGACCCGCGGCCGAGCAGGGTGACCTTGTTGTCGGGCTCGATCCGGGCGAAGTCGCCGGGCACGGAGTAGCGCTGGCCATCGATCTCGAGGAACGTCTTCGCCGACTTCTCGGGGTCCTTGTAGTAGCCGATCGGCACGGAGCCGGCGCGGCCCAGGCGGCCGATCTGGCCGACGCTCGTCGCCATGTCGAGCACGTTGTTGTCGTCGTCGAGCACCACGCTGCTGGGCCCCAGTCCCACGACCGGGCCGTCGCTGCTGATGTGCTCCTTGTCCTGCATGCCCATGCCCTGGAACCCGGTCTCGGACGCGCCCACGGAGTCGGTGAACACGCTGTTCGGGAACGCCGCCATCCAGCGCTCCTTGACCGGTGGGCTGAAGATCGCGGCGCTGCTGGAGATCGCGAACAGGCTGGAGCCGTCGTACGGCGTGCCGGTGGCCGCCTTGCGCTCGAACTCCTCGATCAGCGGCCGGGCCATCGCGTCGCCGGTCATGAAGATCAGCTGGACCTTGTCGGCCTCGATGATCTCCCAGGTGCGCACCGGGTCGAACTTGGGCTCGAGGATCGTCAGGTGCCCGGCGAACAGGTGCATCAGCAGGCCCGCCTGGGCGCCGCCGTGCATCAGCGGGCTGAGCGGGAACGTGACCATCCGCGGGTCGACGGCCTGCTTCGACTGGTCGAACTCCTCCAGCGGCTCCCCGGTGTAGAAGTCGATCCCTCCTCCGAGGACCCTCCAGAAGTCCTCGTGCCGCCACATCACTCCCTTGGGGAACCCGGTGGTGCCTCCGGTGTAGATGATGTGCAGGTCGTCGGCGCTGCGCTCGGCGAAGTCACGCTCCTCGCTGTGCGCACCCAGGGCGTCCTCCCAGAGCACCCCGTCGTAGGCGGAGACGTCCGACTGGTCGTCCGGCTCGATGGCGTCCGGCATCACCACGACGGTCCGCAGCTGGTCGTGCTTGGGGAAGCACCTCGCCACCAGCGGTGCGTAGGGACGCTCGTGGATCAGCGCCACCACGTCGGCGTTGTCGAAGAGGTAGTCGAGCTCGCCCTCGACGTAGCGGTAGTTGACGTTGATGTTGACCGCGCGGATCTTCACCACCGCCAGCACCGCCACCACGTGCTCGATGCTGTTCTTGGCGTAGATGCCGACGTGGTCGCCCGGCCCCACCCCACGCGAGGCGAGGAAGTGGGCGAGTCGGTTGGCGTCGGCCTCGAGCTCGGCGTAGGTCACCGTGCGGTCTCCCACCTTCACGGCGGGGTTGCTCGGGACGGCGTCGACGGCGTGCTCGAAGAGGTCGGCGATGTTCAGGGCCACGGCCCGAGACTAGAACACGTTCTCGTTTTTCGCTAGCGTCTCCCCCATGACCAGCGACGACACCTCCGCCCCGCACTGCCTCGTGGAGCAGGTCGGCCACACCCTGGTGGTCACCATGAACCGCCCCGAGGCGCGCAACGCCCTCTCCGGGGAGATGCTCGCGATCATGAGCGAGGCATGGGACCGGGTGAACACCGACGACTCGATCCGGGTGTGCATCCTCACCGGGGCCGGCGGCTACTTCTGCGCGGGCGCCGACCTCAAGTCGATGTCCAAGCGGCCCCCCTCGGAGAGCTTCGAGTCCGGCGAGTACGACCCGTCGGTGATCAAGGGGCTGCTCAAGGGGTTCCGGCTGACCAAGCCGCTGATCGCGGCCGTCGAGGGTCCGGCGATCGCGGGCGGCACCGAGATCCTGCAGGGCACCGACATCCGGGTTGCCGGCGAGTCGGCCAAGTTCGGCGTCTCGGAAGCGCGCTGGAGCCTCTACCCGATGGGTGGGTCGGCGGTGCGGCTGGTGCGCCAGATCCCGTACACGGTGGCGGCCGACCTGCTGCTCACCGGCCGGCACATCCTCGCCCCGGAGGCGAAGGAGCTCGGCCTGATCGGGCACGTCGTACCCGATGGCGAGGCACTCGCGAAGGCGCACGAGCTGGCCGACCTGATCGCCGCGAACGGCCCGCTGGCCGTGCAGGCGATCCTCAGGACGATGCGCGACTCCGAGGGCAAGCACGAGGACGAGTGCTGGAAGGAAGACGCGCGGGTCGGCGCGGCGGTCTTCGCGTCCGACGACGCGAAGGAGGGGCCGCGGGCGTTCGCCGAGAAGCGGGCCCCGAGTTCCTCGGGAAGTAGTGCGTCGGAGCACCGTCAGAACGGGGAGTCGGGGAGCCGACTCTGGGCGGTGACCCACTGGGTCTCGGTGTAGGCGTCGAGGTTGGCCCTGGTGCCACCCGTGCGAGCCCCGGCTCCGGACCGGCCGACCCCGCCGAACGGGATCACCGGTTCGTCACCCACGGTCTGGTCGTTGATGTGGATGGCCCCCGTCGGGATGCGCTCGGCCAGCTCGAGGGCGCGCAGCCCGTCACCGGACAGGATCCCCAGTGACAGGCCGTAGTCCGAACCGGCAGCCAGAGCCACGGCCTCCTCCAGGTCGCCGTACCCGATCACCGGGGCCACGGGGCCGAACACCTCCTCGGCGTACGCCGGGGAGTCGGTCGTGACACCGGTCAGCACGGTCGGGCGGTAGAACCGCTCGTCGTACGTGCCTCCGGCGGCAAGTGTTGCCCCGCCGCCGACCGTCGTCGTGACCAGCTCGTGGATGCGGTCGCGCTGTCCGTCGTCGATGACCGGCCCGAGATGAACCTGGCCCTTCATCGGGTCACCCACGACCAGCCGGTCGGCGCGGGTCGCCAGCTCGGCGGCGTAGTCGTCGACGATCCGGTCCGACACGATGTGCCGGCCGGTGGTCATGCAGATCTGCCCTTGGTGCAGGAACGAGCCGAACGCCCCCAGGGACGCCGCGCGCTCGACGTCGACGTCGTCCATCACGATCAGCGCGGAGTTCCCGCCGAGCTCGAGGTGGGCGCGCTTGAGGTGCTGACCCGCGAGCGCACCGACCCGACGGCCCGCGCGGCTCGAGCCGGTGAACGCGATCACGCGCACCAACGGATGGGTGACCAGCGCCTCGCCGACGTCGACCGCACCGGGCAGCACGCTGAACAGGCCGGCCGGCAGTCCGGCCTCCTCCAGGACCCGCGCGATCACGATCCCGCCGCACACGGCCGTTCGCGGGTCGGGCTTGAGAACGACGGCGTTGCCGAGCGCGAGCGCCGCGGCGACGGCGCGGACGGACAGGATGAGCGGGAAGTTGAAGGGAGCGATGACTCCCACGACCCCCACCGGCACCTGGCGGGACAGGCTCAGCCGCGGCTGCTCCGTCCGGAGCACCTCGCCGAACGGCGCGGAGGCCAGGGCAGCCGCCTCGTAGCACTCGCCGGCAACGACGTGCAGCTCGAAGTCGCCCTTGGGCTGCGTGCTCCCGGCCTCGCGCACGAGCCAGTCGCGGATCTCGTCCGCGTGCTGCGTGAAGAGGTCACCGGCGCGGCGCAGCACCGCCGATCGCTCGGCGTACGGCGCGGCCGCCCACGCCCGCTGGGCCTCCGCCCCGCGTCGCGCCGCACGGTCCACGTCGTCCGGCGTAGCCATCCCGAGGCGTCCGAGCTCCGCTCCCGTAGCCGGCTCAATGACGGCGTAGTCACCGCCACTGCCCTTGGTGAATCCGTCCAGGTAGATGCTGCGGTCCCAGCTGTCCGGCTCGAGGAAATGCATGACGGCTCCTCCTCTGGTCCAGCCACCGTTCGGTGGCGCAAACCGACGCTAGCCCCGGCCGGCACCGCCCGGTCGGAGTGCGTTCCACCCAGTGAAAGCGCAGGGGTTGCCGCTTGCGGCTACGCGCTGCCCCAGACCCGCTCCTGCATAGCGGTGTCGCCGTAGTCCTGGAACGTGACCACCTTGCCGTCGCGGAACGTCAGGACGTCGACAGAGTCGGCCGACTCTCCCCCGGCCGTGACGTGGGAGAGCACGACAACCCGCTCGTCGTCCCCGAGGAAGTGCTCCGGGGTGGTCGTGAACCCCTTCTCGGCCAGCTTCATCCACATGCCGATCACCTCGTCCTTGCCGCGGTAGGTACCGCTGATGGCGCTGTTACCCGAGACCACCCATTCGATGCTGTCGTCGAGGTCCGCCGAGGCGGTCTCCACGTCGCCCGCACCGAAGGCTGCGTACGCCTTCTTGCAGCGCTCGATGTTCTCTTCAGCCTGTGACATGTCGGCTACGCCCTCCCGGCCCCCGGCGGAGGCCACCTGTTCATCGTGCGCCCGCAGACCGACCCTGTCTGTAGCCCGGATTGGCGAGCCGGGTCAGAGCATCCGGGCCAGCAGGCCCCGCCGCAACACCAGGCCGACGTGGACCGCGAGGGCCACGAAGAACCCGATGTGCGCGGCGACGTGCAGCGGTAGCACCGAGTCGTCATTGGCCAGGACCAGCCAAAGTCCGCTCAGCGGAATGACGTACTGCGCCACGATCAGCGTGATCTCGGTCGGCGTGGCGACCCGCCGGTCGAGCGGGGTGAGCCGATCGTCCCAGGGCGGGAGGGGCGTGCCGATTCGCCACACGGTGCGCACCACTGCGAGAGCGAGGATTGCCAGGCCGAGAACGACATGCAGGTCCAGGAGGTCGAAGTCCCCGTCGAAGACCGTGTAGTCGTCGTCCTTGAGCGCGTCCTCCTGCCGGTCGACTGCGTCCTCGCAGCGATCCTCTGCCGCGTCGTTCTCCGACTCGCACGCGTCCTCCCGCGCATCGAGCCGGTCGTCGTCACGGTCGGTGTCCGCGTCCGCGTCCATCCCGTAGCCGATCGTGAACTGCACCGCCATCAGCAGGAGCGTCCCCCAGTGCACGGACTTGGTGACCAGGCCGTAGCCGTGCTCGCCGTTGCGCAGAGGCATTGGCGGACGGTACCCGGCGCTACAAGGGGGTGATCGGCAGCGAGCGCCGCGGCGCGAACGCGAAGCCCGCGCCGGTGCTCATCCGGGTCACCTGCACCTCCTCGGGCTCAGCGGCAGGGTCCAGGTTCGTGATCGCGTGTACGACGGCGGGCTCGTCGGCGAGCGACAGCCAGCCGCCGTCGGCGGCACCGCCGGCCTCGACGTAGGCGAGCGGGTTGCGCACCGGGTGGAGGGCGAGGAGACGCTCGTTGCCGGCGTCGGAACGCGGGATGTCGAGGGCCGCGCGGAGCCGGTCGGCGGCCAGCCCGGCGATGCCGACCAGCTGCTTGCGCGCGATCCGGCGCACGTCGTCCTCCGGGAGCCGACGCCGGAGGCCGTACAGGAAGCCGAGGTTGAGCAGGTGCATCTGCAGGCACACCTCGTCGGCCATCCGGACCAGTGCGGAGTGCGAGAACGCGCCGAAGTCGACGTCGGACAGCAGCGGCCCGGCGTAGTCCGCGGCACCTTCGTCGGCGGGGTCGATCGGGTCCAGCTCGACCGCCGGCAGCGACCGACCGGCGTACCTCCCGGCAGCCCTCGGAGTCGGTCACCGGCGGGTGCGACTCGTCGATGGTCACCGTCCACGCACAGTGCGGGTGCCGGTCCGCAGGGGTTCGCGGCGGCCGGTGGATCGGGCCGGATCTGCGCCTTCGGGTTGGTCGCGACCGCGGTGGCGTCGAACGTCGGGTCCTCGATGTCGTGGCACATCGAGACGACGTAGTCCTCCCCCATCGGCTCGACGTCCATCAGCGCGCCGCAGTGGTCGAGGTGGAACTCGCCGTGCCACCTGTCGTGCACGGTGTAGCGGAAGTCCATGAACTGCGGTGGCGCCCCGATGTCGAGCTGCAGCCCCTTGAAGATCGTGACGACGTCGTCGCCCTGGTAACGGAGCGCCTGCTGCATCCGCGGCGTGTAGATCGGCGACGCCGCCATCCACTCGTCGATGGCGACGTCCGCCATCCCCTCACGCCCCAGCGCCTCGATGCACCACGCCATCCCGGAGCGGTCGATGAGGTGCCCGATCAGCAGCAGCTCGGGCACGAGCACTGCCAGCTCGGCCCGAGTGAGTTCGGCGTACGTGCTAGCCAACCGCTCGCTCACCCGTCCAGTACTTCGCGCGGAGCGCCTTCTTGTCCGGCTTGCCCAGCCCGGTCAGCGGCAGCGCGTCGGTGGCGATGATCTCCTTCGGCACGTGCACCGATCCCTTGCGCTCCTTGACCATCTGCTGGATCTCGGCGACCACCTCGTCGGTGAGCTCGTGGCCGTCGCGCGGCACCACGATCGCGGTCACCGCCTCGCCGAACTTCTCGTGCGGGGTGCCGATCACGCCGACCTGGGCGACGGCGGGGTGCTCGGCGACGACGTCCTCGACCTCGCGCGGGAACACGTTGAAGCCGCCGGTCACGATCATGTCCTTGGTCCGGTCGACGATGAACCAGAAGCCGTCCTCGTCCTCGCGGGCCACGTCGCCGGTGTGCATCCAACCGTCGCGGAACGTCTCCGCCGTCTCGTCGGGGAGGTTCCAGTAGCCGCCGGCGAGGAGGCTGCCGGACACGCAGATCTCCCCGGGCTCGCCGACCGGGACCGGCTGCCCGTCCTCACCCAGGAGGGCGGTGCGGAGGAACGCCGACGGGCGGCCGCACGACGACAACCGCTTCGCGTCGTGGTCGGCCTTGGGCAGGTAGGTGATCACCATCGGCGCCTCGGACTGCCCGTAGTACTGCGCGAAGATCGGGCCGAACCGGTCGATCGCCTCCTGCAGCCGCACCGGGTTGATCGCCGAGGCGCCGTAGTAGACGGTCTCCAGCGAGCTCAGGTCGCGGGTGCGCGAGTCGGGGTGGTCCATCAGCGCGTAGAGCATCGACGGCACCAGCATGGTGGCCGTGATCCTCTGCTCCTCGATGGTGCGCAGCACCTCGGCCGGGTCGAACTTCGCCAGCACGTGCAGCTCGCCGCCTTTGATGACGGTCGGCACGAAGAACGCCGCGCCGGCGTGCGACAGCGGCGTACACATCAGGAACTTGGGGTTCTCCGGCCACTCCCACTCGGCGAGCTGGATCTGGCTCATCGTGGCCATCGCCTGGGCGGTGCCGATCACGCCCTTCGGCTTGCCGGTGGTGCCGCCGGTGTAGGTGATCGAGACGATGTGGTCGGGCGGGAGCACCTTCGCGCTCAGCGGCTTCGGTGCGTACGACGCCGCGGCCTCGACCAGGTCCTTTCCGACCTCCTTCAGCTCGTCGGGCACCGGGCCGATCGTCAGCACCTGGGTGAGCTCCGGGCACTTGTCGAGCAGCGCCAAGGCCCGCTCTGTGAAGACCGGGTCGATCACCAGCGCGGTGATGCCGGCGTCGTTGATCACGTAGGCGTGGTCGTCCGCCGAGCCGAGCGGATGCAGGGAGGTACGCCGGTAGCCCTGCGTCTGGCCCGCGCCCAGGATGAACAGCACCTCGGGCCGGTTGAGCGCGAGCAACGCAGCGGACGTGCCGGACCCCGCTCCGAGAGCCTCGAACGCCTGCACGTACTGGCTGATCCGCTCGGCGACCTGGCCCCCCGTGAGCGTCACGTCACCGAGGTGCATGACAGGCCGCTCCCGGTGCCGCTTGAGGGCGGCCACCATCAGGTTGCCGTTGTGGGTGCCGGTACGCATGTCTGTGTCGGTCACGTGGCTCGAGACTAGAACGCGTTCTAGAAACGGGCAATCAGGCGCGGCGGGACGGACTGGCTGCCACGAGGCAGGCGATGGCCGCCGCCAGCATCAGGACGGCGCCGCAGGCCGCCTCGACATGCACCCCGGACACGAAGGCGTCACGGGCGGTCGCGACCAGCCCCGCACCGAGGCCGCCCGGCATCTCGCCGGCCACGGCCAATGCCCCGCCGAGGGTCTCGCGGGCCGTGTCTGCTGTGCCGACGGGCAGCGAGCCGGTGTCGACGTGGGCCTGGTAGACCGCGGCGCCGATGGTGCCGAGCACCGCCATGCCCAGGGCTCCGCCGAGCTCGCTGCTCGTCTCCATCACCGAGGCCGCTGAGCCCGCCCGCTCGGGAGGCGCCACCCCGATCGCGGCCTCCCCCGCGACCGTCATCACGAACACCAGGCCTACCGCAAGCACTCCTGCCCCGACCAGGATCGTCACCAGCCCGTGCTGGCGCTGCAGCAGCACGAGCACGGCGAACCCCACGGATGCGACGGCGAACCCGAGCGCGATCACCCTCGCCCGGCCCAGCCGCTGCGCCAGCACCATCGCGGCGGGGGCCGCGGCCATCACCGCGATGCTGGGAGCCACGCTCCACAAGGCGGCGCGCAGCGGCGACATGCCCAACACCGACTGGAGGAACTGCGTGGTGAAGATGGCGTTGCCGACCAGCGCGAACATCGCGAGCAGGTTGGCGCCCAGGCAGCCGGCGTACCGGCGCTCGCGGAGCAGTGTCAGGTCGACGAGCGGGTGCGTGCCGCGACGTTGTGCCCTCACGAAGAGCGCACCGAAGGCGAGGCCCATCACCAGCACCACGACGTACACCGAGTCGACGCCGTGGTCGTCGAGCTCCTTGACCGCCCAGATGGTGGGCAGCAGGGCGGCGAGGGACAGAAGCCGAGCCGAGCGCGTCGAACCGACCGGCGCGAGGACCCCGAACTCCGGAACCAGGATGGGCACGAGCACGAGCAGCAGCACCATCGCGGGGACGTTGACGAGAAAGACCGAACCCCACCAGAAGTGGGCGAGCAGGACGCCGGACAGCACCGGACCGAGGCCACGCCGCCACCCATGACCGCAGTCCAGATCGAGACGGCCGTGCCGCGCTGGCGCTCGTCGTGGAACAGGTTGCGGAGCAACGCCAGGGTCCGAGGCATCAGGTGGCTCCGCCATGCCGAGCAGCGGTCGCGCGCCGCGATCAGCATCTCCGCGGAAGTCGAGTACGCCGCGACGACAGACGCCGCGCCGAACCCGGCGGCACCGATCAGCAGCAGCCGCCGTCGTCCGATCCGGTCACCCAGCGACCCCATCGTGATGAGCAGGCCCGCCAGCACGAAGCCGTAGACGTCGAAGATCCAGAGCTGCTGGGTGGCCGAGGGCTCGAGCTCGCGGGCGATGAACGGCACCGCGAAGTACAGGACGGACACGTCCATGGAGACCAGGAGCAGCGGCAGCATCAGGACCGCCAGAGCCAGCCACTCGCGGCGGCCCGCAACCGCGGCCGCGGCGGTGCCGGCCTCCACGGTCTCGGACTGGGACGGTGACAAGCTGTTCATGGCGACTCCATTTATCTGCTTATGCGATACGCTGTTTACCTGACACGCAGAGAATAGGCACAATCCGCGTATCTTGTAAACAGTTATTCGCCAGAACGTCCAGGAGATGGCATGACCGACAGCGCGATCGAGACCCCGCGGGTGCTGACCCTGCTCTGGGGACACCCCGAGCCGGCCCGGCGAGGCCCCCGCCCGACGCTCACCGTGGAGCAGATCGGCCGGGCGGCGATCGCCCTCGCCGATGCCGAGGGTCTCGACGCGGTCTCGATGAAGCGGGTGGCGGAGGCCTGCGGCGTCTCCACGATGGCCCTCTACCGCTACGTCGATACGAAGGCCGACCTGTTCACCGTGATGCAGGAGGTCGGCACCGGGCCGCCGCCGGAGATCCCGGACGGGTGCGGCCGGACTGGAGGCGTGGTGCCGCGGCTACCGCGCGCTCCTCGTTCGCCACCCGTGGATGCTCCAGGTCCCTCTCAGCGGTCCCCCGGAGACGCCGGACCTACTGGCCTGGATGGAGGCCTCGCTGCGGGCCATGGACGGCATGGGCCTCACGCCGCAGGAGACCAGCCAGGTGCTGCTGCAGGTCAACGTCTACGTGCGCGGCGACGTGGCGCTCAACGGCAGCCTCCCAGACCGACCCCGAGGACTCCGTGTCCGGCTCCTGGGCGCGGCGGGTGCGCGAGCTCGGCTCCCCCGGCACCTACCCGTTCGTGCACGCGATGATCAACACCGGCGAGTTCGACGAGGACGACGACCCCGTGGAGCAGTTCGAGTTCGGCCTGGCCCGGATGCTCGACGGCATCGGGATGCTGGTCACCCAACGCGGCGTGCCGGACGCGTGAGCGAGTCACGCCCCCAGCTCGGGCAGGTCACCTCCGGCCCCGCCGTGCCGCCGACATCCCCGCACTCGTCGACGTACTCCGCGAGCAGCAGCCGACCAGCCGCTACCCGTTCCGCGACCCGCTGCCGATCCCGGTGGAGCGGTTCTTCCACACCGACGACGCGGTCGGCGCGTGGACCGCCGAGCTCGACGGGCGTCCGGTGGGCCACGTCTGCCACACCGGACCGCCCGACGGCTTCCCGGGCGCGGCCGAGATGAACCGGGTCTGCGCCCTGGCCCACGGTTGCGAGGTCGAGCAGCTCGCGTGGATCTCCACGTTGTTCGTCGCTCTCGAGCTGCGCGGGCGTGGCGTGGGGCGCCGGCTGCTGAGCACAGCTGTCGACGACATCCGTCGGGCCGGGCTGCGTCCATGCCTGGAGGTGCTGCCGGTCCACCCCGCCGCCCTGGCGCTCTACACCTCCACGGGATGGCACAAGGTGATGCAGGTACGCCCCGACTGGCTGGTGTCCGTGATGGGTGACGAGGGGCCCGACGTGACCGTGATGGTGCACGCCGGGCCTACCTGATCAGGGCAGCCGATAGGCGTGCCCGTCCGTCCAGTGCGTCTCGGGGATGCCGAGCGCACGGAGCACCGTCGGCATGATGTCGACGGACCGGATGCCGTCCCGGCGACCCTGGGTCCACACCCGGGCCGGAGAAGACGATCGGGATCCGCTGCACCTTCTCCTGCGCACCACCGTGGTCACCGGCCACGCCGTAGCTCGCGTTGTCCCGGAGCAGCCCGATCACGTCCGGGCCGTAGTCGGCGGCGGCCGTGTCCACGATCTCCTGGCCGTGCTGGCGCCACCACTTCCACTCGGACGTGTCCACCTCGATCTCGGGGCGTTCCAGACCAGCTGGTAGCGGTCTCCGTCCAGGACGTACGTCGCACGAACCCCGCCCAGGGTCGACATCACGCCGGCCGCGTCCAGCTTGGCCTGCGACGAGTCGTCGACCAGCCAGGTGCGGATCGCGGAGTCCTGCATGCTCATCTGGACGTTGCCGGTCTCGTCGACGAGCCGCGCGATCTCCGGCTGCGGGGTCAGGTAGGTCTCGTCCGCATCCTCGCCGTAGTACCAGTTGAGGTTGCCGCGCCCGACCCCGTCCTGTCCGAAGAAGTGCTTGCTGGTCTGCTGCGCGTGGTCCGTGGTCAGCACGATCAGCGTCTCGTCGAGCAGCCCGTCGTGCTTCAGCCGCTGGACGACCCGCCCCACCTGCTCGTCGGCGATCCGGGCCAGCTCGGCCATGTGGACGTGCTTGTCGCCGCCGCGGTATGGCCGACGGTCGTTCAGGCCGCCCCACATGTGCCCGGCCTTGTCGATCCCGCCGTACGTCAGCAGCAGCCCGCTCCAGTCCTCGTTGTCCATGACCTTGAACGCGACGTCGGTGACCCAGACGTCACCGCCCTTGTGCTGCGGTCGAAGCCCGGCACGTCCCGGTTGCCCTCCACGGGGTACATCCAGGCCGGCGAGGTCTCGAGGGTGCCGTAGTCGAGGGCGCTGGTCGGCGTCGACGTAGAACCGGCCGCACACGGGGCTGGAGATGTACGTCGGCACCCCGTCGCCGGCGGGACCCCGCCAGGTGAGGTCGTCGGCTGGTTCGGCACGTCGTCGCAGTCCGCGTTGCGGCTGCCGAACGTGATCCGCATGTCCGCTCCCGGGTCCGCCCATCGTGTGCACGGCGTAGTTCTTCTCCCCGATCGCGGCCACGACCTTGCCCGGGAACGCCGCGTGCAGGTAGTCGGCCAGCTTGGGATAGCCCTTGTCCTTGATCAGGGTGTCGAACTGTGCGAATTCATCGAGCCGGTGACGAAGCGGTCGCCGGCGGGCGCGAGCAGGTCCCTGCTCGTCGGGGTACCACTCGTCGGACCAGCCCATGTGCTTGGGCAGCATGCCGCTGGTCATCACGTTGTGGGACACCACGGTCTCGGAGGCCATGTGCCCGAGGTAGGCGTTCGGGTACGCCGCGCCGCCGCGCATCAGCCGCTTGACGTTCTTCATGTGGAACGCGTCGATGAACTCCGGCCGGAGCTGGTCGAGCACGATCTGCACCACCCGAGTCGGGCGGTCGGGATGCCGTGCCTCCCCTGCCGCGGGTCTTCCCTCGCCGGACGCCCCCGCCGAGTCCACGGCCACGGCGGAGAGAAGCCCGCCGACCAGCAGCCCGGCTGCGACCGCCGCAATGCCCTTGTTTCGGTTCCTGACCCGCATGCCGTGCTCCCAACCTCGGTGGTGGTGCCCCATGTGCATCCTGGACGGATTGGAGCGAAACCTCCATCCCCTACGTGGGGGACGCTCTCCTCGGCGTCACACAGTTCAATAGTTCAGGTCAATGAAGATCTCGAGGATCTCCACGGCCTCGTCCTTCTTGTCGCCAATGGGTTGGGCGCCCTCGGCGAAGATCTCGACCTGCACGATGTGGCCATCCGCCTTGGTCGCGGCCTCGCTGCGCGTGGCCGAACCGAAGGCCCTCCCGTCGTCGCCGACGTCGATGGAGGAGGTCTCGGCACCGTTCGCCTGTGCCTCGGTCTCCAGCTCGTCCAGTACGTCGTCGGCGACCAGTCCCTGTCCACTGACGACCGCCACGCCGGCGCCGCCGTTCGCCTCGGCGGAGGTGTAGGTGCAGCCCGAGGCCACGACGATGTTCCCGGAGGTCGCCAGGTCGACGTCGTAGCCGACGATGTCGGAGACGTCGTCAGCGGTCGGACACTCGACGTCACCGACGGTGACCCCTTCGGCCACCTCCTTCACGGTGTCGGCGATCTTCCAGACCACGAACGCGGCGAGCGAGCCGAGAACCACCAGGATGGCGCCCACGATGACCAGGGCGATCAGGCAGCCCTTGTTGCTCGACGGGGCCGGGGGCGGCGCTCCGGACGGTTGCCCGGGTGCGCCCGGGGCCTGAGCCGGAGGCTGCGGCGGGTACCAGTTGCCGTCGGAGGCGCGCCACCAGCCGGGAGCAGGCGGCTGCGTAGGTCCTGCGGGGGCTCGCTCATCGGCCTTTCCCCATGACGACCGAGGTCATGTCAGGCAGGGTAGCCACGCCGTGCGGAGCGCGATAGGCCGTAGGTGCGCACCGAGCTGCCGTCGCCCAGGGCCGATGTCCCAGGACTCACGACGCCGAGTGCTAGCGTGACGTGCTTCGTGTTCGTCACGGTCGAGGGATCGACCTCGCATGCTCCCCGTGAACTACTCGGGAGATGTCTGCATGCGACACAAGGCCTCTGGCCCCTTCGCCGACTTCTTGCATCGCCTTTCGCGCGCGGCGGCCATCCGGCTCGAAGCGGCAGCCGAGGGTCTTCCGGTCCGGGCGCTGACCACCTTGGTGGTGGTGACGGGCCTGGGGATCGGTGGCTACGTCGCCCTCTCGCCGGTGATGGGCGGACCTTCGACAGGACAGAGCGAGGTGGCTGTGGACGCGGCGGCAACCGACGCCGAGGAGTCGCCTCCCACTACTCAGGCGCCCGCGCCGGACGACTCTCGCGGTGCCGAACCGGGCGCTTCTGCATCAGGGCAACCGCAGGCGCCTCCTCCGCCGACGAGCGACCTGACCCCGCCCGCCAGCACCGACCCGGATGAGGCGACAGGCTCACCACGCACCGAGACCCCGACGCCCTCGCCCAGCCCCCCGGCGTCCCAGCCGAGCCCGGACCGGCCCAGACCCAAGAAGGACGACACACCACCGGACACGAGCCTGTCCGAGGAGTACCCCGACCCTGACGCTGCACAGTTCCTTCTCAGCGCCACCGAGGACGCGTCGTTCATCTGCAGCCTCGACGAAGGGCTCTACGCCCCCTGCGACTCTCCGCAGCTCTACTCGGACCTGCATCCGGGGTGGCACACCTTCGCCGTGCGCGCCGTGGACTCCGCCGGCAACACCGATCCGAGCCCGGCAGAGACCCGCTGGCTCGCCACCGGCACGCCCTCGGCGGACGAGCAGCAGAGCTGACGTAAGACGTCAGGCGAGCACCGCCGCGATCCGGCGTACCTCCTCGGCGGAGCCCAGGCTGAGCAGCAGCGTCGTCACCCCGGTCTCCTCCCACTGCGCCACCCGCTCCTTGACCTCGGACTCGCTGCCGATGATGTGCATGTCGTCGACGAGCTCGTCGGGGATCAGCGCGGTCGCCCGGTCCTTCTCCCCCGACAGGTAGAGCTTCTGGACCTGGTCGGCGAGCTCGGCGTACCCCATCCGCTCGAACACCTGCTTGTGGAAGTTCTGCTCCTTGGCGCCCATGCCGCCCATGTAGAGGGACACGTAGGGCTTCATCGCCTCGATCACCGCGCTGCTTGTCATCGGTGATCTGGAGGTGACACGTGGCCGCGATCTCGAAGTCGCCACGGGTACGGCGAGCGCCCGGCCGCGCGAACCCCTCGTCGAGCCAGGGCTGGTACATGCCGGCGCTGCTAGGCGTGTAGAAGATCGGGATCCAGCCGTCCGCGATCTCGGCGGTCTGCGCGACGTTCTTCGGGCCCTCGGCGCCGAGCCAGATCGGGATGTCGGCGCGCAGCGGGTGCACGATCGGCTTGAGCGGCTTGCCCAGCCCGACCGAGCCGTCGCCGGTGTAGGGCAGCGGGTAGTGCGGACCGTCGTTGGTCACCGGTGCCTCGCGGGCGAGCACCTGGCGGATGATGTCGACGACCTCGCGGGTGCGGGCCAGCGGCTTGGCGAACGGCTGGCCGTACCAGCCCTCCACGACCTGGGGCCCGCTGACGCCCATGCCGAGCACGACGCGCCCACCGGTGAGGTGGTCGAGGGTCAGCGCGTGCATCGCGATCGAGGTCGGGCTGCGTCCGGACATCTGCACGATCGACGTGCCGAGGCGGACCCGCGAGGTCTCGCGGCCCCACCACGCCAGCGGCGTGAAGGCGTCGGAACCCCAGGCCTCGGCGGTGAAGATGGCATCGAAACCGGCGTCCTCCGCGGCCGCGACCAGCTCCGCCGTGCCGGACGGCGGACCGGCTCCCCAGTAGCCCAATTGAAGACCGAGTTTCATGGTGCACGCTCCTTCTGCGGGGCTTGTATCGGCCGGGCACCTCCCCGGTACCACACGTCAAGGTAGTGGGACTGTGGGGCGGGGGACTTGCGGGGCCATTCTAGAACGTGTTCTAGTATTACCTCATGAGCCGTACCTTGCAGGCACCGGTGACGGTGAGCTTCGACTACACCCGATCCGTCGGTCCGGTGATCGGCCGGTTCCTCACCGGACTGCGCGACGGCCGCGTCGTCGGGGCCCGCACCTCCGACGGGAAGGTGGTCGTGCCGCCGCCCGAGTTCGACCCGGTGACCCACGCCGCCACCACCGACTTCGTCGACCTCCCACCGACCGGCACGGTCACGTCCTGGACCTGGGTGCCCGAGCCGGTGCCCGGCCAGCCGCTCGACCGGCCCTTCGCCTTCGCCCTGGTGACGCTCGACGGCGCGGACGCGCCGTTCCTGCACGCGGTCGACGTGGCCTCCCCCGACGAGATCGAGACCGGGATGCGGGTGCAGGTCCGCTGGGCGCAGGAGCGGGTCGGCTCGATCAACGACATCGCGTGTTTCGAGCCGGCGACTGAGCGTGGTTTCGAGACAGGCGCCAACGCGCCTTCCTCAACCACCGGAATCGCGCCTTTCCTCAGCCACAGAGGGCGACGTGACCGGCTTCGTCTCCCCCATCAGCCTCGACTACCTGTACGCCGCCTCGCCGGAGGAGTCGGCGTTCTTCCGCGGCCTGGCGGAGGGCAAGATCCTCGGCCAGCGCTGCCCGGCCTGCCACAAGGTCTACGTCCCGCCGCGCAGCGCCTGCCCGGTCGACGGCGTGCCGACGACCGACGAGGTGCAGCTGTCCGACAAGGGCACGGTGACGACGTTCTGCATCGTCAACGTGCCGTTCCTCGGGCAGAAGATCACCCCGCCGTACGTCTCGGCGTACGTGCTCCTCGACGGCGCCGACATCGCGCTGCAGCACCTGATCCTCGACATCCCCGCCGAGGAGGTCCGGATGGGCCTGCGCGTGGAGGCGGTCTGGAAGCCCCGCGACGAGTGGGTCACCTCGATCGAGAACATCAGCCACTTCCGTCCGACCGGCGAGCCGGACGCGGACTACGACACCTACAAGCAGCACCTCTGAGAGGCGAGCGATGAGAGACGTTGCCGTCGTCGGGTTCGCCCAGCGACAGATGGAGGAGTTCGACGGCTCCCCCACGTGCGTGGAGCTGCTGGTGCCGCTGCTCGCCGAGTGCTACGAGCAGACCGGGTGGACCCGCAAGGACATCGGCTTCTGGTGCTCGGGCTCCAGCGACTACCTGGCCGGGCGCTCGTTCTCGTTCGTCTCGGCGATCGACGCGATCGGGGTGATCCCCCCGGTCAACGAGTCGCACGTGGAGATGGACGCCGCGTGGGCGTTGTACGAAGCCTGGATCAAGATCCAGACCGGTGAGGTCGACACCGCGCTGGTCTTCGGGTTCGGCAAGTCCTCGGCCGGCACCCTGCGGCGGGTCCTCGCCCTGCAGCTCGACCCCTACACGCTCACCCCGATCTGGCCGGACACCGTCTCGATCGCCGCACTGCAGGCCCGCCTCGGGCTCGAGGCCGGACTCTGGGACGAGGCGGCGATGGCCGAGGTGGCGAACCGCTCCCTCACCGACGCCGAGAAGAACGAGTACGCCATCCGCAAGGGCGGCTCGTCCGTCGAGGAGCTGCTCGCCCGCCCGCTGTACGCCGACCCGCTGCGCAAGCACGACTGCGCGCCGGTGACCGACGGCGCCGCGGCGCTGGTGCTGGCCGCGGGCGACCGCGCCCAGCGACGCCTGCGAGCGGCCGGCCTGGATCAGCGGCATCGCGCACTCCACCGACGGGCTCCAGCTCGGCACCCGCGACCTGAAGGGGTCGGGCTCCGCGCGGCGCGCCGGCGAGGCGGTCGGCGGCACGGCCGGCATCGAGGTCGCCGAGCTGCACGCGCCGTTCAGCCACCAGGAGCTCATCCTGAGCAGCGAGCTGGCGCTCGCGGACGACGTACGGATCAACCCGTCGGGCGGCGCGCTGACCGGCAACCCGATGTTCACCGGTGGCGCGATCCGGATCGGCGAGGCCGCGAGGCGGATCTGGGACGGCAGTGCCTCGAAGGTGCTGGGCCACGCGACCAGCGGCCCCGCGCTGCAGCAGAACCTCGTGTGCACGATGGAAGGACGCTGAGATGGCCAAGCAGCCGGCCGCCGTGATCGGCGTGGGCCAGACCCACCACCGGGCCAAGCGCGAGGACGTCTCGATGGCGGGACTCTGCCGCGAGGCGATGGACCGCGCGCTCGAAGACGCCAACCTCACCCTGGACGACATCGACGCGATCGTCGTCGGCAAGGCGCCCGACCTGTTCGAGGGCGTGATGATGCCCGAGCTCTACCTCGCCGAGGCGCTCGGCGCCGCCGGCAAGCCGCTGCTCCGGGTGCACACCGCGGGCTCGGTCGGCGGGTCCACCGCCATCGTCGCCTCGTCGCTGGTTCAGGCCGGCGTGCACAAGCGGGTGCTCACGGTCGCCTTCGAGAAGCAGTCGGAGTCCAACGCGATGTGGGCGCTGTCGGTGCCGCTGCCGTTCATCATGCCGGTGCACGCCGGGCGCCGGCGGCTACTTCGCGCCGCACGTGCGCTCCTACATCCGGCGCTCGAACGCCCCCACCCACGTCGGCGCGATCGTCGCGGCCAAGGACCGCACCAACGCGCTGAACAACCCCTACGCCCACCTGCGCGAGAAGAAGACCGTCGAGCAGGTGCTGGACTCCCAGATGCTCTGGGACCCGATCCGGTACGACGAGACCTGCCCCTCCTCCGACGGCGCCTGCGCGCTGGTGATCGTCGACGAGGACACCGCGGCGTCCTCCCCCAACCCGGCCTGGATCCACGGCACCGCGATGCGCTCCGAGCCGACCACGGCCGCCGAGCGCGACCAGGTCAACCCGCAGGCCGGCCGCGAGGCGGTGGCCCAGCTCTGGAAGCAGGCCGGGATCACCAACCCGCTCGAGGAGATCGACGCGGCCGAGATCTACGTGCCGTTCTCGTGGTTCGAGCCGATGTGGATCGAGAACCTCGGCTTCGCCCCCGAGGGCGAGGGCTGGAAGCTCACCGAGGCCGGCGAGACCGGCATGGACGGCAAGCTCCCGATCAACTGCTCCGGCGGCGTGCTCTCCTCCAACCCGATCGGCGCCTCCGGCATGCTCCGCTTCGGCGAGGCGGCGCTGCAGGTCCGCGGCGCGGCCGGCGACCACCAGGTCGACGGCGTACGCCGCGCGCTCGGCCACGCGTACGGCGGCGGCTCGCAGTTCTTCTCGATGTGGGTCGTCGGCTCGGAGAAGCCGAGCAACTGAGGCGTTCGCTCGTCGCGAACACGCGGCGGCGAGGACCGCGACCCGGCCTATCGTCGGGTCATGGGTGACGTCGTCGCATTCCCGGTCCAGCCTCGCCCGAGCCCGCGCCCGAACCGGAGCCGCTGTGGCGGGAGGCCGTGGGTCACGAGCTCCGGTCCGAGCGCAAAGCCACCCAGCGCACCCTGGCCGACGTGGCCGAGGAGGCGGGCGTCTCGATGCAGTACCTCTCCGAGGTCGAGCGCGGGCTCAAGGAGCCCAGCTCGGAGGTGCTGACCGCGGTGGCCGGCGCCCTGGGGCTGCGCCTGGTCGACCTCACCACGCGCGTGGCGCGCTCGCTGACCCGGCCCACGGGTCCGCTGGCGCTCGCGGCGTAGCCCTAGACCGGCACCGCCTTCCGGCTGTCGAGCACGGTGTCCGCCAGCCCGTAGTCCACCGCCTCCTGCGCCGTCAGGATCAGGTCGCGGTCCGTGTCGGCGCGCAGCCGCTCGAGGGTCTGCCCGGTGTGCCGGGACAGGATCTCCTCCATCTCGGCGCGCAGGCGGACGATCTCCTTGGCCTGCAGGGCCAGGTCGGGCAGCGTGCCCTGCCCGCCGCCCGAGGGCTGGTGCAGCACGACCCGGGCCCGGGGCAGCACGGTGCGCTGCCCGGCCGCGCCGGCGGCGAGCAGCACGGCGGCCGAGGAGGCGGCCTGCCCCACGCACGTCGTACCCACCTCGGGACGGATGAACTGGATGGTGTCGTAGATCGCGAGGGTCGCGGTCACCGAGCCACCCGGCGAGTTCAGGTAGATGCTGATCGGCGAGTCCGGGCTGTCGGCCTCGAGGTGCAGCAGCTGGGCGATCACGACGTTGGCGACGCCGTCGTCGATCTCGGTGCCGAGGTAGATGATCCGGTCGGTCAGCAGCCGGCTGTAGATGTCGACGGCGCGCTCGCCGCGCACGGTCTTCTCGACCACGGAGGGGATCGTGTACTGGCTCATCGTCGTCACCGGATCCCGAAGCTGCCGGCCGGCCGGACCGGGGTCACGTCGCTGACGTCGGAGAGCACCTGGTCGACGAAGCCGTAGCCGACCGCCTCCTCGGCGGTGAACCAGCGGTCTCGCAGCGCGTCCTTCTCCACCTTCTCGACCGGCTGGCCGGTGTGCTCGGCGATCAGCCCGATCATCACGTTCTTCGTGTACTCGAGGTTCTCGGCCTGGATCTCGATGTCGATGGCGGTGCCGCCGATGCCGGCCGACCCCTGGTGCAGGAGCACCCGCGCGTGCGGCAGCGCGTACCGCTTGCCGGGCGTGCCGGCCGAGAGCAGGAACTGGCCCATGCTCGCGGCCAGTCCCACTGCCAGGGTGCTGACGTCGTTGGGGATCAGCCGCATCGTGTCGTAGATCGCGAGGCCGGCGGACACCGAGCCTCCCGGCGAGTTGATGTAGAGGCTGATGTCGCGGTGCGAGTCCTCTGCGGAGAGGAGCAGGAGCTCGGCGCACAGCCGGTTCGCGATCGTGTCGTCGACCTCCTGGCCGAGGACGATGATGCGCTGGTGCAGCAGGCGGGCGGTGAGCTGGTCGTCGAGCGAGCCCACCGGTCGTTCGGGCGTGGTCTGGGTCATGTCGCCCAGCGTGCTGCGCCGATGCCGCGCTCCCAAGGCTTTCCGCCGGTGGCGGATCTGCCCTGAGCAGAGGTGGCTAACCTCGCCTGCATGCCCCTGCCGATCGAGGACTACGCCGCCATCGGCGACGGCGGCTCGGTGGCGCTGGTGGGCCGGGACGGCTCGATCGACTGGCTCTGCCTGCCGCGGTACGACTCTCCCGCCTGCTTCGCGGCGCTGCTCGGCGACGAGCGGCACGGTCGCTGGCTGATCGGGCCGGCCGGCGATCACTCGTCGGAGCGCCGGTACGTCGGCGACTCCGGGGTCCTCGAGACGACGTACACGACGGACACGGGCGTCGTCGAGATCACCGACCTGATGCCGGTCTACGACGATCGACACGATGTGGTGCGCCGGATCCGCGGAGTGTCGGGCTCCGTCCGGATCATCCACGAGTGGGCGGTGAGGCTGGGCTACGGCAAGATCCGTCCCTGGGTGCACCGCGAGGAACACGAAGGAGCCGAGCTGATCGTGGCCGTGGCGGGCCCCGACAAGATCGTGCTCCGCGGCCCCCGACTGCCCGTGGCCGAGGAGGGCTTCCACACCGACGAGTTCGACGTGGCCGCCGGTGAGGAGCTGACTTTCTCGACCACCTGGGTGCACTCGTACCGCCAGATCCCGCGACTGCTGGCCTTCGAGGACCGGATCAGCTCGACCATCGAGCGGAGCAGGCCTGGGCCGACGCCTGCCAGTACGACGGTCCGTGGCGCCCACAGGTGGTCCGCAGCCTGATCACACTGCGCGCCCTCACCCACTCCGAGACCGGCGGCATCGTCGCCGCGCCGACCACCAGCCTGCCCGAGGACTTCGGCGGTGAACGCAACTGGGACTACCGCTACTGCTGGCTGCGCGACGCGGCACTGACCATCGAGGCACTGCTCGCCGCGAAGCGCTCCGACGAGGCCCGGTTGTGGCGCGACTGGCTGCTGCGCGCGGTCGCCGGTGACCCCGAGGACCTGCAGATCATGTACACGGTCGACGGCGGGAGGTTCATGCCCGAGATGGAGCTGCCCCACCTCCCCGGCTACGCCGAGTCGCGGCCGGTGCGGATCGGCAACGGCGCGGCTCGGCAGCGGCAGGGCGACGTTCTCGGCGAGGTTCTGCAGGCCCTCGACCTGGCCCGCGAAGCGGGGCTGGAGGAGTCCAATGACACCTGGTCCCTGCAGCGCACCCTGGTCAACGAGCTCGCCCGGACTGGACCAGGCCCGACCACGGCCTGTGGGAGATCCGCGGCCCGCAGCGGCACTTCACGCACAGCCGGGTGATGGCCTGGGTCGCGTTCGACCGGGCGGTCCGCGCGGTGGAGCGGCACGGACTCGAGGGCCCCGAGGACGAGTGGCGCGCGGTCCGGGACCGGGTGCGCGAGGAGGTGCTCGACAAGGGCTTCGACCCGGGCAGGGGAACGTTCACCCAGCACTACGACACGACCGAGGTGGACGCATCGCTGTTGATGATCCCTCAGGTCGGCTTCCTGCCGGGCGACGATCCCCGCGTCCTCGGGACGATCGCGGCGATCGAGGAGGACCTGCTGCGAGACGGGATGCTGCTGCGCTACCGCACCGAGACCGGCGTCGATGGGCTGGCCGGCGACGAGAACGCGTTCATCGCCTGCTCGTTCTGGCTGGTGTCGGCGTACGCCCATGCCGGCCGCACCGACGACGCGGAGGAGCTGATGGAGCGGCTGCTGTCGCTGACCAACGACGTCGGCCTGCTCAGCGAGGAGTACGACGTGCGCAACGGGCGGATGGCCGGGAACTTCCCGCAGGCGTTCTCCCACCTGGCCCTGGTCGGCGCGGCGATGACGCTCCAGGAGGCACCCTCCCCCAGCACGATCCCGATGGCCGAGCCGTAGGCTCCAGCACATGATCGAGCTCCGGACGCCCGCGCAGGTCGAGCAGATGCGCCCCGCCGGCGAGTTCGTGGCGTCGGTGATCACCGCGCTCGCGGAGGCCGCCGACGTGGGCGTGAACCTGCTCGACCTGGACGCGCTCGCCCACAGGATGATCAAGGACCGTGGCGCCGAGTCGTGCTACATCGACTACCACCCGTCGTTCGGTGCCTCGCCGTTCGGCAAGGTGCTGTGCACGTCGGTCAACGACGCGGTGCTGCACGGGCTGCCGCACGACTACATCCTGGTCGACGGTGACCTGCTCAGCGTCGACTTCGCGGCGTCGGTCGACGGCTGGGTGGCCGACTCGGCGTACTCCCTCGTCGTCGGCACGCCGCGCGAGGAGGACCTCAAGCTGATCGAGATCACCGACCGCGCGCTCGCGGCCGGCATCGACGCAGCCCGGGTCGGCAACCGCCTCGGCGACATCTCGCACGCCATCGGCTCGACGGCCCGCGCGTCCGGCCTCGGCGTGAACCTCCGGTTCGGCGGCCACGGCGTCGGCCGGACCATGCACGGCGACCCGCACATCACGAACGACGGCGCGCCGGGACGCGGACTGAAGCTCAAGGCCGGCCTGGTGATCGCCATCGAGCCGTGGTTCATGCACACCACGGACGACATCTACTTCGACGCCGACGGCTGGACGATCCGCAGCGCCGACGGGTCCCGGGGCGCGCACATGGAGCACACCGTGGCGATCACCGACGACGGCCCGCAGGTGCTGACCGCGCGGGCCTAGGCGTACTTGACCTGCAGGTCCTTGATGCCGTTGATCCAGGCGTGCCGGAGGCGACGGGGCTCCTCGAGCTTGGTGATGTCGGGGGCGTGGTCGGCCAGCGCCTCGAAGATCAGCCGGATCTCCTGGCGGGCCAGGTTGGCGCCGATGCAGTAGTGCGCGCCGTGCCCGCCGAACCCGACGTGCGGGTTCGGGTCGCGGGTGATGTCGAACCGGAACGGGTCCTCGAAGACGTCCTCGTCGAAGTTCGCGCTCGAGTAGAACAACGCCGCCCGCTGGCCCTTCTTGATCTCCACGTCACTGATCACGACGTCGTCGAGCGCGGTCCGCTGGAAGACCGACACCGGCGTGGCCCAGCGCACGACCTCGTCGACCATCGTCGCCGGGCGCTCGCGCTTCCAGAGCTCCCACTGCTGGGGGTTGTCGAGGAACGCGTTCATGCCGTGCGAGATCGCGTTCCGCGTGGTCTCGTTGCCGGCCACGGTCAGCAGGATCACGAAGTAGCCGAACTCGTCGTCGGTGAGCCCCCGGTCGCCCATGTGGGCGTTGATCAGCTTCGTGACCAGGTCGTCCCGGGGGTTCGCCTGTCGCTCGGCGGACATCATCATCGAGTACCCGAGGATCTCGGCCGCGGCGATGTCCGGCTCCCCCTCGATCTCCGGGTCGTCGGAGGCGAGCATCTGGTTCGACCAGTCGAACAGCTTGCGCCGGTCCTCCTGGGGTACGCCGATCAGGTCGGCGATCGCCTGCAGGGGCAGCTCGGCGGCCACCTCCTCGACGAAGTTGCCCGAGCCGAGCCGCACCGCAGCCTGCACGATCTCCCGCGCCCGCTGTCGTCATGATCTCCTCGAGCTCGCTGATCGACCGGGGCGTGAAGCCCCGGGAGATGATCTGGCGGGTGGTGCTGTGCTCGGGGTTGTCCTGGTTGATCATGATCACGCGCTGCATCTCGACCTGCTCGCGCAGCATGCCCTCGGAGAACCGGATGATCGCGCCGTTCTCGGCGTTCGACCAGTCCTTGCTGTTCTTCGAGATCGCCGAGACGTCGGCGTGCTTCGTGATGGCGAAGTAGCCGCTGCCCGACTCCTCCGCCATGCCGTCGAAGGCACCGCTCTCCTGCTCGACCCAGGTGATCGGCGAGGTCTCCCGACACTGTCGGAACTCGTCGTGAGGGATCGCCTTCTCGTTCAGGAACGGGTCGGTGAAGTCGAAGCCCTCGGGGATGGCGGTACTCGTCACGTGCGTATGACCTCTCTTCGTTGACCAGGTTCAGCGATGGCCAATTGGAACGTGTTCTAGAGGGACACTACATAGTCTCGGGTTCTTGGGAAAGAGTTTCATGTGGCGTTTTCGGAGGTGGTGACCCAGGTCGCTTGTGGTGGACGAGAACGTGTTCTAGTTTTTCTCCATGGGCACCCCCGTGATCGTCGATGCCGTCCGCACTCCCCTCGGCAAGCGGAAGGGCTGGCTCGCGGGCGTGCACCCCGCCGTACTCCTCGGGTTCGCGCAGCGCCAGGTGCTCGAGCGCTCCGGTCTCGACCCCGACCTCGTCGAGCAGGTCGTGGGCGGGTGCGTCACCCAGGCCGGTGAGCAGTCCAACGACATGGTGCGGCGCGCCTGGCTGCACGCCGGGCTGCCGCAGCACACCGGCGGCACCGCGATCGACGCGCAGTGCGGCTCCGGCCAGCAGAGCGCGCACCTGGTGCACGACATGGTGGCGGCGGGCACGATCGACGTCGGCATCGCGTGCGGCGTGGAGGCGATGTCCCGCATCCCGCTCGGCGGCAACGTCCCACCCGGGCTGGGCGACCCGCGTCCGGACGACTGGACGATCGACATGCCCAACCAGTTCGAGGCGGCCGACCGGATCGCCCGCAACCGCGGGCTCGGCCGCGAGGATCTCGAGGCGTTCGGACTGGCGTCCCAGCAGAAGGCGCGAGGTGGCGGTCGACGAGGGCCGGTTCAAGCGCGAGATCGCCGCGATCGAGGCACCGGTGCTCGACGACGAGGGCGCGCCGACCGGTGAGTCCCGTCTCGTCGACACCGACCAGGGCCTGCGCGACACCACGCTCGAGGGACTGGCCGGCCTCAAGCCGGTGCTCCCGGACGGGCTGCACACGGCGGGCACGTCCTCGCAGATCTCCGACGGCGCCTCCGCGGTGCTGATCATGGACGAGGCCCTCGCCCGGTCGCTCGACCTCACCCCTCGGGCGCGGATCAAGACCCACTGCCTGGTCGGCTCCGACCCCTACTACCACCTCGACGGCCCGATCGAGGCGACCCAGCGACTCCTCGACCGCACCGGGATGGCGATCTCCGACTTCGACCTGTTCGAGGTCAACGAGGCCTTCGCGTCCGTCGTCCTGTCCTGGGCCGGGCAGCACGGCGTGGACATGGACAAGGTCAACGTCAACGGCGGCGCGATCGCCCTCGGCCACCCGGTCGGCTCGACCGGCACTCGCCTGATCACCACCGCGCTGCACGAGCTCGAGCGCCGCGACGCCTCCACCGCGCTGATCTCCATGTGCGCCGGCGGCGCGATGGCGACCGGCACGGTCCTCGAGCGGATCTGACCGTCGCTACGCCGCGGGGTCGCAGAAGCTGAACGGCGGCCACGGGCCGGTGATCTCGATCTCCAGGCCGTGGTGGTCGGCTGCCCAGCGTTCCAGGCGAGTGCGTGCATGGTCTGCCTGGGCGAGCGGCACCAGCACCGCGATCCGGTCCGATGCGGCGACGGTGAGACTCCTGGCCTCGCGCAACCACGGTCTCAGCACCGCCCGCAGCTCGTCCCGGACGGCGTCGTGAGCCTCGACGCCTGGCGCCCCGACCACCCTCGGCTCGGCCGATGGTGGGTGAACGAGGTGCACGATCAGCTCGCAGCACCCGGCGACCGCCTCGAGCCGCGCCGCCCATGCCTCCTCGTTCTCGGCGATGAGGACACGCAGCTCCTCGAGGTCCGCGACGGAGGCCCCGAACCGCATCGGCAGGACGGGTCCGTCCCGGGCGATGCGCTCGATCGTCCGGCCGAACGCGACGACGGCGTCGCGGTCCGCGGTGCGCCCGACCTCCTGCTCGGCGTGGATGACCGCTGCCCTGGCCCCGTGCAGTGCGTCGAACCCGTCGGGAACCTGCGCATCCACAGGGACCACGGCGTACAGCAGCAGCGTCATCGCGGTAGCACGACGACATCGCCGTGTACCTGAAGGCCACCTTCCGTCAATCGGTCCACGAGGTCGACGAGCTCCAGGTCATCGCCGTCCTGACCCGCATCGACCGTCGTACCCGCACGTGTGCTGCCAGACATGCCGAAACCCCTCCCTCGGGGGCAAGCCCCCGTCCCACCCAGGAACTCCCAATCCCGGTCTCCGCGCGGCGGTACCCCCCGGCCGTGGCCACAAACGCCGGGGCCTCGGAGGGCTCAGGCGCCGTAGACGGGCTCCGGATCGGGAGCCTCGGCGAGCAGATCCCGCAGCGCGGGCCCGACCTTCGCCGCATCCCAGCGACCACCGGCGTCGCGCGAGGGCCCGTGCGCCCAGCCGTTCTCGATGGTGATCGTGCCGCCGTCGATCTCGATCACCCGCCCGGTGACGTCGCCGGCCTCCTCGGAGGCCAGCCAGGCGACCAGCGGTGAGTTGTCCTCGGGCACCGCCATCGCCGAGGTGTCGAACGCGCCCTCGGTCATCCGGGTGCGGGCGACCGGTGCGATCGCGTTGACCGTGACGCCGTACCGACCCAGCTCCTGGGCGGCGACCAGCGTGAGGCCGGCGATCCCGGCCTTGGCCGCGGAGTACGTCGCCTGGCCCACCGACCCCTGCAGCCCCGCGCCGGACGACGTGTTGATCACCCGGGCCGCGCGCTGACGCCCCTCCTTGGACTCGGCGCGCCAGTAGGCGCCGGCGTGCCGCAGCGGCGCGAAGTGGCCCTTGAGGTGCACCCGGATCACCGCGTCCCACTCCTCCTCGGAGGTGTTCACGAGCATCCGGTCGCGGACGAACCCGGCGTTGTTGACCAGGATGTCCAGCCCGCCGAACGTGTCGATCGCCTGCTGCACCATCGCTGCGGCCGCGTCGAAGTCGGCGACGTCCGCGCCGTTGGCCACGGCCTCACCGCCCGAGGACCGGATCAGCTCGACGACCTCGTCGGCCGGCGACTCTCCCGTCCCCTCGCCGGCCAGGGAGACGCCGTAGTCGTTGACCACGACCTTCGCGCCGTGCGCGGCCAGCTCCAGCGCGTGCGCGCGGCCGATCCCGCGGCCCGCACCGGTGACGATCGCGACGCGACCCTCCAGAAGACGACTCATCCCACACCTTTCGCAGCACTCAGGAAGACCGGCGGCTCTCCCCCGCCGTGGCACTCGATCCGCGCACCCGACACGTACGACGCCAGGTCGCTCGCCAGGAAGACCGCCACCCGGCCCACCTCCTCGGGCCGGGCCATCCGGCCCAGCGGGATGGTGGCCTCGATCGCGGCGACGCCGGCGTCGCCGCCGTAGTGGTCGTCGGTGTTCTCGGTGCGGCACAGACCCACGTCGATGGCGTTCACCCGCACCTTCGGCGCCCACTCCACCGCGAGCGACCGGGTGAGCGAGTCGACGCCGGCCTTGGCCGCGCCGTAGGCCGCGGTGCCCGGGCGAGGGCCGGGTCGCCGAGACCGACGAGATGTTCACGATCGCGCCGCCGGTCTCCTGGGTCTGCATCACCGCGTTCGCGGCCTGGGCGCACGCCAGCGGCGCCATCAGGTTGAGCCCGACGACCGCGTCGTGGAAGCGGGTCGACGCCGTCGCCGCCTCCGCGTACGGCGCGCCACCGGCGTTGTTGACCAGTACGTCGAGCCGTCCCGTGCGCCGACGCCACGTCGTCGACGAGCGCACGCACCGCCTCCGGGTCGCGCACGTCGCACACCTGGTGGGTGGTCCCCTCGATCGGGGTGACCTCGGAGCGGGCGCAGGTCACCACGGCGGCGCCGGCCTCGAGGAACGTGCGGGTGATCCCGAGACCGATGCCCTGCGTGCCGCCGGTGACCAGCACCACGCGGCCGGACAGGTCGATCGGGATGGCCATGGCTGCTACCATACCAAGCAATTGCTTGGTTGGTACCGACAGGAGCCGCATGTCCGTCACCTCAGACCTCCGCGACGACCACGTCCGGGTGATCACGATGGAGCACCCGCCGGTCAACGCGCTGACCGTGCAGGGCTGGTTCGACGTCGCGGCGGCGCTCGACGAGGCCTCCGCCGACCCGGACACCCACGTGGTGGTGCTGCGCGCGGAGGGCCGCGGCTTCAACGCGGGCGTCGACATCAAGGAGATGCAGCACACCACCGGCTTCGACGCCCTGATCGGCGCCAACAAGGGGTGCTACGCGGCCTTCAAGGCGGTCTACGAGTGCAGCGTCCCCGTGATCGCCGCGGTGCACGGGTTCTGCCTCGGCGGCGGCGTCGGCCTGGTCGGCAACGCGGACGTCGTGGTCGCCAGCGACGACGCCTACTTCGGCGTTCCCGAGGTGAAGCAGGGCGCGCTGGGCGCGGCCACCCACCTGGCCCGGCTGGTCCCCCAGCACCTGATGCGCACGCTCTACTTCACCGCCCGCACGATCAAGGCCGGCGACCTGGTCCAGCACGGCTCGGTCTTCGAGGTGGTCCCCCGCGACCGGCTCGACGAGACCGCGCTCGCGCTCGCGGCCGACATCGCCGAGAAGGACACCCGGGTGATCAGGGCGGCCAAGGAGGCGCTCAACGGCATCGACCCGATCGACGTCAACAAGAGCTACCGGTTCGAGCAGGGGTTCACGATGGAGCTCAACCTGTCCGGCGTGAGCGACGAGCTGCGCGACACGTTCGCGGGAACGGACAAGGCGTCGAAGTGACCAAGGGACCCCGCGACAAGACGATGACCGTCGACCAGGTCGTCGGCGAGCTGAAGGACGGGATGACGATCGGCGTCGGCGGGTGGGGACCCCGCCGCAAGCCGATGGCCCTGGTCCGCGCCATCCTGCGCTCCGACCTGAAGGACCTCACCCTGGTCAGCTGGGGCGGCGCCGACGTCGGCCTGCTGGCCCGGGCCGGCAAGCTCCGCAAGCTGGTCTACGCGTTCGTCAGCCTCGACTCGATCCCGCTCGAGCCGAACTTCCAGAAGGCCCGGCAGGAGGGCACCATCCCCGAGATCGTCGAGCTCGACGAGGGGATGTTCCAGACCGGCCTGCGCGCCGCCGCGCAGCGCCTCCCGTTCCTGCCCATGCGCGCCGGCCTCGGCTCCGACGTGATGGTCAACAACCCGTGGCTGCGCACGGTGACCAGCCCGTACGACGACGGCGAGGAGCTGGTCGCCGTACCCGCGATCGACCTCGACGTCGCGCTGGTCCACCTCAACCGCGCCGACCGGCACGGCAACGCCACCTACCTCGGCCCGGACCCCTACTTCGACGACCTGTTCGCGATGGCCGCGGACCGGACCTACGTGAGCTGCGAGCAGGTCGTGGACACCGCCGGGCTCACCGTCGACACCCCGGTGCAGCGGCTGCTGCTCAGCCGGATGATGGTGAGCGGTGTCGTCGAGACGCCCAACGGCGCGCACTTCACCACCTGCTCGCCCGACTACGAGCGCGACGAGAGGTTCCAGAAGGCGTACGCCGCGGCCGCGTCCGGCACCGACGAGGACTGGGCGGCGTTCGAGGAGCGCTTCCTGTCCGGAGACGAGGCGGCCTACCAGTCAGCGGTCAGCGCGTTCCAGGAGGAGCAGTCATGAGCGACGCGACCCGCGCCGAGATCTGCGCCGCCGCCGTCGCCGACGCGTTCAAGGACGACGGCGAGATCTTCGCCAGCCCGATGGGCCTGATGCCGATGCTCGGCGTCCGGCTGGCCAAGCTCACCAGCAACCCCGACCTGCTGATCTCCGACGGCGAGTCGCTCTTCCTCGCCGGGGTGCCGCCGCTGTTCGCCAAGGCCGACGTGGTCGAGGGCTGGATCCCGTTCCGCAAGGTCTTCGACGTGGTGGCCTACGGCAAGCGGCACGTGATGATGGGCGCCACCCAGGTCGACCGCGAGGGCAACCAGAACATCTCGGCGATCGGTGACTTCGCGCAGCCGAAGCGACAGCTGCTCGGGTCGCGCGGCGCCCCGGGCAACACGGTCAACAACCGCACGTCGTACTGGGTCCCGAAGCACTCCCCGCGGGTGTTCGTCGAGAGCGTCGACGTGGTCTCGGGCGTCGGGCCGAGGCGAGCCCGCGAGGCCGGACCGGCCGCCGCCAGGTTCAACGACATCCACCGGATCGTCACCAACCTGGCCGTCCTCGACGTCGGTGGCCCCGACGACACCGTGCGGCTGCTCAGCGTGCACCCCGGCGTGACCGTCGAGGAGGTGCAGGAGGCGACCGGTTTCGACCTCGCCGCGCCCGACGACGTACCGGAGACCCGGCTGCCGACGATGGAGGAGCTGGTGATCATCCGCGAGGTCCTCGACCCGAGGGAGCTCCGGAACAAGGAGGTCCCGGCATGATCGACCAGCTGCTCCGCACCCCGCTCACCGAGCTCACCGGCGTCCGGCACCCGGTCGTGCAGACCGGGATGGGCTGGGTGTCCGGCCCGCGCCTGGTCACCGGTACGGCGAACGCGGGCGGGCTCGGCATCCTGGCCGGCGCGACGATGACCTTCGAGGAGCTCGAGAAGGCGATCATCGAGGTCAAGGAGCGCACCGACCAGCCGTTCGGCGTCAACCTGCGGGCCGACGCCGGCGACGCGCAGGACCGCTGCGACCTGCTGATCAAGCACGGCGTGAAGGTGGCGTCGTTCGCTCTCGCCCCGAAGCAGGAGCTGATCGCCCGCCTCAAGGACCACGGCATCGTGGTGATGCCGTCGGTCGGCGCGACACGGCACGCGGAGAAGGTCGCGGCCTGGGGGGCCGACGCGGTGATGATCCAGGGCGGTGAGGGCGGCGGCCACACCGGTCCGGTGCCCACCACGCTGCTGCTGCCCACGGTCCTCGACGCGGTCGACATCCCCGTCGTCGCAGCGGGCGGCTTCTTCGACGGCCGCGGCCTCGCCGCGGCGATGTCGTACGGCGCCGCGGGCGTCGGGATGGGCACCCGCTTCCTGCTCACCCGCGACAGCGCCGTGCCCGACGCCGTGAAGCAGCGCTACCTCGACACCGACCTGACCGGCACCGTGGTCACCACCAAGGTCGACGGGATGCCGCACCGGATGCTGCGCACCGACCTGGTCGACGAGCTCGAGGAGTCGGGCGCGCTGCGCCGGATGGGCCCGACGCTCCGGCGGACCCTGGAGTTCCGGAGGACCAGCGGGATGTCGTGGTGGCAGCTCGCCAAGGACGGTCGGGAGATGAAGAAGCAGCAGGGCCGGACCCTCGCCCAGATGACCCTGGCCGCGAACACCCCGATGATGCTGCGCGCCGGGCTGGTCGAGGGCGACGCCGGCGCCGGCGTCCTCGCCAGCGGCCAGGTGGTCGGGGTCATCGACGACCTGCCCAGCTGCGAGGAGCTGATCGACCGGGTGGTGACCCAGGCGGCGGCGGCACTACGGGAGGCGGCGGCTACCGTTCTTTCGTGAGCGAGCAGCCGCGCCGGGCCCGGCACCTGATGGACCCGAGCAAGCCGCGCCCGCCCACGAGCCCCGAGGACCTGGCTCGCCTGGCCCGGGTCCAGAGATGGGTGCTGTCGGTGCTCGCGGTCACCACGATCGGACACCTGGCCCTGGGCCTGGTCCTCGCGGCGCTGCTGATCACGGATGACAACCAGGGCGCGCAGATCGGCCTCTGTGTGCTCGCGAGCGTCACCGGCGTGGTCGCCGTGGCGGCGGGCTTCGCGATCCACCAGAGGTCGCCGCTCAACTTCTGGTTGTTGATCGGGCTCACGCCCGGCGTCGTAGGGCTGGTCCTGGCGTTCGGTTAGTCCCGCTGGCGGCGATCTGGCCGGCGCGTGGTCCTGGCGTGCAGGGCTGCTTTCCGCCGTAGGAAGATCACCTCGCGTCGCACGTACGCTGGGCCGATGGGTCCCCCGGGCGTCGCGGTCGTGTCCGGCGCCTCGCGCGGCCTCGGGGCGTCCATCGCCCATCGTCTCGCGGCCAACGGCTGGCCGGTCGCGGTCAACTACCGTCACGGCCGGGCTGCGGCCGAGGCCGTCGTCGAGAAGATCCGGGAGGCCCGCGGCGTTGCGGCGGCGTTCGGAGCGGACGTGGTCGACGAGGGGGACGTCGCCAGGCTGTTCCACGAGATCGGGGACGAGCTCGGACCAGTCACTGCGGTCATCGCCAACGCGACCGGTCCGCAACCGGAGGTCGCCCTGGAGGAGCTCACCTGGCGGACCTACCTCGACCAGCTGGAATTCTTCGTCAAGAGCCCCACGTTGCTCGTCCAGGCCGCACTGCCCAGCATGCGCGCGTCCGGCGGTGGACGGGTCATCCTGATCGGCTCCGACCTGGCGGATCGGGCAGCGCCACTGGCGTCGGCCTATGTAGCGGCGAAGAACGCACAGGTCGGGATCACGAAGGTCTGGGCCAAGGAGCTCGGAGTCGACGGCATCACGGTCAATCTCGTACAACCGGGATGGATCCCGGTCGAGCGGCACGCCGGCATCGACAGCGAGGCCTACGCCGCGGAGGTTCCGCTGCGCAGGATGGGAACACCGGACGACGTGGCCGCGATGGTGGCTCACCTGGCTTCGGACGCGGGGGGATTCATCACCGGCCAGCGGATCACCATCAACGGTGGGCACGTGATGTGAGCCGCCATCCGAGCGGCGACCACTGTGACCGGGAGGACGGGCTCGCCGCCTAGAGCCGCTCGATGATCGTGACGTTCGCCTGGCCGCCGCCCTCGCACATGGTCTGCAGTCCGTAGCGCCCGCCGGTGCGCTCGAGCTCGTTGAGGAGCGTGGTCATCAGCCGGGTGCCGGTGGCGCCGATCGGGTGGCCGAGGGCGATCCCACCGCCGTTCACGTTGACCCGCTCGTGCGGCGCCCCGGTCTCCTTCATCCAGGCGAGCACCACGGACGCGAATGCCTCGTTGCACTCGAACAGGTCGATGTCGTCGATCCCGAGCCCGGTCTTCTCCAGCGCGTCCTGCGTGGCCCGGATCGGGCCGGTGAGCATCCAGACCGGGTCGTCGCCGCGCACGGAGAGGTGGTGCACCCGCGCCCGCGGCGTCAACGCGTGGGTGCGGAGCGCGTCCTCGGAGGCGACCAGCATCGCCGAAGACGCATCGCAGATCTGGCTCGCGACCGCGGCCGTGATCCGGCCGCCCGGAGCCAGCGGCTCGAGGCCGGCCATCTTCTCCAGTGATGTCTCTCGCGGGCACTGGTCCACGGCGAAGCTGCCGCCGTCTGGCAGGTCGACCGGCTCGATCTCGTTGTCGAACCTGCCCTCGGCGATCGCGGCTCGGGCCCGGTCGTGCGAGGCCAGGGCGAACTCCTCCATCTCCGCACGGGAGATGCTCCACTTCTCGGCGATCATCTCGGCGCTGCGGAACTGGCTGACCTCCTGGTCGCCGTACCGCTTCAGCCAGCCGGGCGACTCCGCGAAGGGCGTCGAGAATCCGTACTGCTGACCGACGGTCATCGCCGCGGCGATCGGGATCGCGCTCATGTTCTGTACGCCGCCCGCCACGACCAGGTCCTGGGTGCCGGACATCACGCCCTGCGCCGCGAAGTGGACTGCTTGCTGCGACGAGCCGCACTGCCGGTCGATGGTCACGCCCGGCACGTGGTCGGGCAGGCCCGCGACCAGCCAGGCGGACCGGGCGATGTCGCCGGCCTGCGAGCCGATCGTGTCGCAGCAGCCGAGGATCACGTCGTCGACCGCGGCCGGATCCACGCCGGTACGCCGCATCAGCGCCGCCAGGGTGTGGGCGCCGAGATCCGCGGAGTGCACCTCCGCGAGCGCGCCACCGCGCTTGCCCACGGGGGTGCGGACGGCGTCGACGATGTAGGCCTCAGGCATTGGAGATCCCATCCAGAAGAATGTGCAGGTACTGGTCGGCGATGTCATCGTGGCTCAGTCCCTTGCCGGGGCGGTACCACCGGACCGCGACCCAGACCGTGTCGCGGATGAACCGGTAGGTGAGCTCGATGTTGAGGTCGGGCCGCAGCACGCCGGTCTCCACGCCCTCGGTGAGCAGCGTCGTCCAGACGTTGCGCGACTGCGCGTTCCGCTCGGCGAGGTAGCCGAACCGCTCGAAGCCCCCGAGGTAGTCGGCCTCGTTCTGGAAGATCGCCACCTCGTGCGGGTGCTGGTCGATCGCCTCGAACGACACCCGGACGGCACGCTCGAGCTTGGCACGGGCGTCCTCGTCGCTGGCCAGGATCTCGTCGTACTTGCCGAAGAGCTCCTCCTGGAACGTCGACAGCACCTCGTCGATCATCGACTCCTTGGAGTCGAAGTGGTGGTAGAGGCTTCCGGAGAGGATCCCCGACGCGTCGGCGATGTCGCGGACGGTGGTGTTCTTGAAGCCCTTGGTCGCGAACAGCTCTGCGGCGATCCGGAGCAGCTCGCCGCGGCGTGTGGGGCTCTCGGTGCTCAGCCCGTCGAGGCCCTAGGCATGTTGGGAGCTCACGGAGACGACCTCACCGGTGAGGTAGGAGGAGTAGTCGCTGGCCAGGAACACCATCACGTTGGCGACCTCCCATGGTTCGGCGGCACGCCCGAACGCCTCGCGCTGCTTCAGCTCGTGGAGCAGCTCGTCGGACGTGACCTTGGCCAGGAACGGGTGCATCGCGAGGCTCGGGCTCACTGCGTTCACCCGGATGCCGTGCGGTGCGAGGTCGAGCGCGGCGCACCGGGTCAGCGCCATCACGCCCGCCTTTGCGGCGGCGTAGTGGGCCTGACCCTCCTGCGCTCGCCACCCGATCACCGAGGCGTTGTTGACGATCACGCCGCTTCACGACCTTGGCGCTCACATCACCTGGCCGGCTTCGCGCACGCAGCGAAATGTGCCGGTCAGAGTGACGTCCAGAACCTTGGACCACTGGTCGTCGGTCATCTCCAGGACGCTGGCGGTGCCGCCGAGGCCGGCGTTGTTGATCATGACGTCCACGCCGCCTTGCGTGGCCGCGGGTTCGATCAGGTTGCTCGACCTGTCGTTCTGGTCGGTGACGTCGCAGACCGTCGACCAGACGCGGTCCTCGCCGAACTCCGACTCCAAGCTCCTCCTCCGCCTCGCCAAGCCGGCGTTCGTGAGTGTCGCTGAAGACCACCGCGCGGGCGCCCTCCTCGAGCGCACGTCGTACGGCGGCGGCACCGATGCCCGCGCCCGCCGCGGCGGTGACCACGACGACCTTGCCGGCCAGCAGGTCGTGGCCCGGCACGTAGTCGGGGATCGCCTGCTCGGGTCGGACCGTCGTCATCCACGCGCCTCTCTCGGAAGGCCGAGCACCCGCTCGGCCAGGATGTTCTTCTGCACCTCGTCGCTGCCGCCGTAGATCGTGTCCGAGCGGGAGAACAGGAACAGTCGCTGCCACTCGTCGAGGTCGTACGGCGTGCCGCTCGGCCGAGCGAGCAGTCCGGTCGGGTCCGGCGACGTCCATCGCGACCTCACCCAGGCGCTTGTGCCAGTTGGCCCAGACCAGCTTGAAGATCGAGCCCGCTCCCCCGCCGGCGGCGGAGTCGTCGCCGAGACCGACCGCGGAGAGGCCGCGCATCGCCTGGGCCCGGATCACCTCGAGCTCGACCTTGAGCTGCGCGAGCCGGTCGCGGAGCAGCGGATCGTCGATCGCGCCGTTCTGCTCGGCGGCAGCGACCAGGTCGGCCAGCTCGCGGCCGTAGTCGACGGTCTGGGCAAGCGTGGAGACGCCGCGCTCGAAGCCGAGCAGCCCCATCGCCACCGCCCAGCCCTGGCCGGGCTCGCCCACGACCAGGTCGGCGTCGGTGCGGGCACCGGTGAAGAAGACCTCGTTGAACTCCGAGCCGCCGGTCAGCTGCTCGATCGGCCGGATGTCGACGCCGTCCTGCTCCAACGGCACCAGCAGGAACGACAGTCCGTGGTGCCGCTCCGAGCCCGGCTCGGTACGGGCGACCACGAAGACCCACTGGGAGAGATGCGCGTTGGAGGTCCACACCTTCTGCCCGTCGATCACCCAGTCGCCCGTCCTCGAGCCGGGCCTTGGTCTGGACGTTGGCGAGGTCGGAGCCGGCGTTCGGCTCGGAGTAGCCCTGCGCCCAGAGCTCCTCGACGGCCACGATCTTCGGCAGGAACCGGGCCTTCTGCTCCTCGGTCCCGAACGCGATCAGGGTGGGACCGAGCAGCTCCTCGCCGAGATGGTTGACCCGGGCGGGCGCGTCGGCTCGCGCGTACTCCTCGTGGAAGATCACCTGCTGCCAGAGGCTGAGCCCACGGCCGCCGTACTCCTCGGGCCAGCCGACGCAGGTCCAGCCGTGCTCGGCCAGCAGGCGGTTCCACTCGAGCCGGTCCTCGAACCGCTCGTGGTCGCGCCCGGCGCCGCCCAGGCCGCGCAGCTCGGCCCAGCGGCCGGTCACGTGCTGCTCCAGCCAGCCGCGGATCTCGGCACGGAAGGCCTCGTCCTCGGCCGAGTAGCTCAGGTCCACGTTTGCTACTCATACCAAGCAATTGCTTGGTTGGGGAGTCGAGGAGGCGCGTGTGACCGACACGATCCCCGGCGCGCTGCGTGCTGCCGCGGAGCGTTTCGGCGACCACCCCGCGTACGTCACCGGCGAGACGACCCTCTCCTACGCCGCGGTTGCTCGACCGGGTCCGGGCCCTCGCCATCCGCTACCTGGAGCACCGGCTCCAGCCCGGGGACCGGGTCGTCATCTGGGGGCCGAACAGCCTCAACTGGGCGGTCTCGGCGCTGGCCGTGACCTACGCCGGCGGCGTCGTCGTACCGGCGAACTCCCGCTACACCGCGCACGAGGTCGCCGACCTGGTCGAGCGGACCTCGGCGCGGATCGTGCTCGTCGCCGACGGCTTCCTGGGCCGCACCCAGCTCGCGGACCTGCGCGCCGCCAGCGACCTGCCCTCGGTGGGGTCCCTGGGCAACCTCGACGAGCTCACGCTCGACCACCGCGGCGAGGAGCGGGCGCTCCGCGCCGATGTCACGACCGAGGAGGTCGAGGCGCGGGCCGATGCGGTCACCCCCGACGACGTCGCGGACATCCTCTTCACCTCCGGCACCACCGGACGCTCGAAGGGCGCGATGTCGGCGCACCGGCAGACGATCGGCGTCGCACGCGCGTGGGCGGATCTCGGCGGCGTCCGTGCGGAGGACCGCTACCTGGTGGTCAACCCGTTCTTCCACTCCTTCGGCTACAAGATCGGCATCGTGGTCGGCCTGCTCACCGGCGCCACGCTCTACCCGGTCGCGACCTTCGACCTGGACGAGACGATGGCGCTGATCGAGTCCGAGCGGATCACCCTCCTCCCGGGCGCGCCCACGATCTACCAGTCGCTGCTCAACGCCCCGAACCGCGGCGACTTCGACCTCTCCTCGCTGCGGCTCGCGGTCACCGGAGCGGCCGTCGTGCCCGTGGTGCTGATCGAGCGGATGCGTGAGGACCTCGGCATCGACCACGTCGTCACGGCGTTCGGGATGACCGAGGCGGTGGTCGCCACGATGTGCCGCGAGGACGACTCCGCCGAGACCGTGGCCACCACCTGCGGCCGGGCGATCCCCGGCATGGAGGCCCGCATCGCTGAACAGAACGGCGAGCTGCTGCTGCGCGGCGACTACGTGATGCTCGGCTACCTCGACGACCCCGCGGCCACCGCCGAGGCGATCGACTCCGATGGCTGGCTGCACACCGGCGACATCGGCACCCTCGACGAGGCCGGCAACCTGGCGATCACCGACCGGCTGAAGGACATGTACATCTCGGGTGGCTTCAACGTCTATCCGGCCGAGGTCGAGCAGTCGCTGGCCCGTCTCGAGGGGTCGCCGACGTCGCCGTGGTCGGCGTACCCGACGAGCGGATGGGCGAGGTCGGCAAGGCGTACGTCGTCCGCGCGGACGGCGCGACGCTCACCGAGGACGACGTGGTCGCGTTCGCCCGTGAACGGCTGGCCAACTTCAAGGTGCCGCGGCTGGTGCGAGTTCGCCGACGCACTCCCCCGCAACCTGTCCGGCAAGGTCCTGAAGACGGAGCTGAGGAAGTAGATGGATCTGTCCCTGTCCGAGTCCGAGCTGGCCTTCCAGGCCGAGGCCCGGCAATGGCTGGCCGCGAACGTGCCGGCCGAGCCGCTGCCGTCGATGGACACCGCCGAGGGCTGGGCCGCCCACCAGGAGTGGGAGGCGAAGCTCTCCGCCGCGCGCTGGTCGGTCGTGTCGTGGCCCGAGAAGTACCACGGCCGCGACGCGTCGCTGGTCGAGTGGGTGATCTTCGAGGAGGAGTACTACCGCGCCGGCGCTCCCGGCCGGGTCTCCCAGAACGGCATCTTCCTGCTCGCGCCGATCGTCTTCGACCACGGCACGCCCGAGCAGCAGGACCGGTTCCTGCCGACGATGGCGACCGGCGAGAAGGTGTGGGCGCAGTGCTGGTCCGAGCCCGAGGCCGGCTCCGACCTGGCCTCGCTCAAGTCCACGGCCCGGCGCGACGAGGAGCGCGGGGGCTGGGTGCTCAACGGGCAGAAGACCTGGTGCTCCCGCGCGGCGTTCGCGCACTGGGGCTTCGGGCTGTTCCGCTCCGACCCGGAGGCGGAGCGGCACCAAGGGCTCACCTACTTCCTCTTCCCGCTCGATGCCGAGGGCATCACGGTCCGCCCGATCGCCCAGCTCGACGGTGAGCCCGGCTTCGCGGAGGTGTTCTTCGAGGACGCGTTCGTGCCGGACGCCGACGTGCTCGGCGCACCCGGCGACGGCTGGCGGGTGGCGATGAGCACCGCCGGCAACGAGCGCGGCCTGTCGCTGCGCTCCCCCGGCCGGTTCTGCGCGGCCGCCGACCGCCTCGTCGACCTGTACCGCGAGAAGCGCGGCGCGTCGGACGGCGTCGTCGACGCGTGGATCAAGGCCCAGGCGTACCGGCTCTACACGTGGGGCACGGTGACCCGCCTGGCCGAAGGCGGCGAGATGGGCGCGGCCGGGTCGGTCAACAAGGTCTTCTGGTCCGAGCTCGACATCGCCCTGCACGAGACCGCCCTCGACCTGCTCGGGCCGGAGGCGGAGCTGGAGTCGCGGTGGCTCGACGGCTACCTGTTCTCGCTGTCCGGGCCGATCTACGCCGGCACCAACGAGATCCAGCGCAACATCGTGGCCGAGCGGATCCTCGGCCTGCCCCGCGAGCCGACCCTTCGAGGCTCGCAAGCTCGCACCTCAGGGACCGAGAGGTGCAAGAAGTGAGGTTCGAGCTCACCCCCGACCAGCGCGACTTCGCGGCCTCGCTGGAGTCGCTGCTCGCCGCGTCCGATACCCCGGCCGTCGCCCGGGCATGGGCCGAGGGCGACGCGGCTCCCGGGCTGGCCCTGTGGAAACGGCTGGCCGACCAGGGGCTGACGATGCTCGCCACCGAGGCCACCCCGGTCGAGGTGTGCCTCGCGTTCGAGGCACTCGGCCGGCACGCCGTACCCGGCCCCTGGGTCGAGTCGGCGGCCTATCTGCCGATCGCGCTGGGCCACGAGGTGGAGGGCGTCGCCACGGTCGGCCGTTCCTCCCCACGTGCCCTACGCACTCGATGCCGATGTCGCGGACCAGGTGTTCATCGGAGCCACGCCCGCTCGACTCGGTGGGCGCACGCGTCGACTCGGTCGACCGCACCCGCCACCTCTTCGAGGTCTCCGGCACCGGCGAGATCCATGCCCGAGGCGTTCGAGCTCGCGGTGCTGGCCACGTCCGCGCAGCTGCTCGGCGCCGGGGAGCGGCTCCTCGCCGACTCGGTCGCCTACGTGAAGCAGCGCCGCCAGTTCGGCCGGGAGATCGGGTCCTACCAGGCGATCAAGCACCGGCTCGCCGACGTGCGGATCGCGCTCGACTTCGCGCGCCCCCTCGTCCACGGAGCCGCGTTGGACGAGATCAGCGCCTCGGCCGCGAAGGTGGCGTGCGCCGATGCGGCGTACCTCGCATCTCGCACCGCGCTGCAGGTGCACGGAGCGATCGGCTACACCCAGGAGTTCGACCTGAGCATCTGGATCACCAAGGTGCGTGCCCTGGTCACCGCATGGGGCACGCCGGCACACCACCGTGCGAGGGTCCTCGAGGGGCTGGTCGGCTGATGGAGTTCGCGTTCTCCGAGGAGCAGCAGGAGCTCGCCGCCACGGTGCGGTCGCTGCTGACGAAGCGCGCGGACTCCGCCGCCGTCCGGAAGGCCATCGAGTCCGACATTGGGTACGACGAGGCGCTCTGGCAGACACTCTGCGAGCAGATCGGCGCGGCCGCGCTCGGCATCCCCGAGGAGTACGACGGCGCCGGTTTCACCCTGTTCGAGTCCATGATCGTGCTCGAGGAGGTCGGCCGGTCCCTGGCGCCGTCCCCCTTGCTGTCCTCGCTGGTCACCGCGGAGGCGCTGCTCGCGGGCGCGGACGAGGAGGCCAAGCGCCGCCTGCTCCCCCGGATCGCCGCCGGCGAGCCCGCCGCGTTCGTCACCGGGGGTGGCCCGGTGCTCGACGGCGATCGGGCCACGGTCCTCGTCGCGGCGACGGACCAAGGCTTGGTCGAGGTGGACCCCGACACTGCGACCCGGACCTGGGCCGAGTCGATGGACCAGACCATTCGTCTAGCCCACGTCGACCTCAGCACGGCCTCGACGACACCCATCGGCGACACCTCCGCGGCCGTCGACCGCGCCGAGCTCGTCGGAGCCGTCGGGGTCACCGCCCTGCAGGCCGGGCTCGCCGCGCGGGCACTCGACATGACCGTCGCGTACAGCAAGGAGCGGGTGCAGTTCGGCCGGCCGATCGGCTCGTTCCAGGCCTTGAAGCACCGGATGGCCGACATGCTGGTGCTGCTCGAGATGAGCCGTTCCGCCTCGTGGGCAGGCGTCGTACGCCGTGTCCCGGTCCACCGACAACGCAGCCGAGCTCACGCACGTCGCCAAGTCGTACTGCGGCGACGCACTGGCCCGGATCGCCGGCGAGACCATCCAGCTGCACGGCGGCATCGCGATCACGTGGGAGCACGACGCTCACCTGGTGTTCAAGCGCGCGCACGCGCTCGGGCAGCTCTACGGGTCGCCGTACCACCACCGGAATCGGGTCCGATTGTCAACCCGAGCCGCCGAAAAGCCGCACATCCGGTCAACCCCGTGACGCAGTTGTCATATTCGGGCACAATTGCGTGGATGCACGAGGGTAATGCGGAGCTCCTGCGCGCGGTTGATCCGCGCGCTCTCGGAGCGCGCCTCAAAGCGGCCCGTGTGGCCAGCGGAATTACCCAGTCAGCACTGGCCGGCGACGGCATCTCCACCGGCTACGTCTCCCGCATCGAGAGCGGCGTCCGCCGCCCCACGCTGAAGGTGCTGACCGAGCTCGCGCGTCGCCTCGACAAGCCCGTCGACCAGCTGCTCCGTGGCGTCTCCAGCACCGAGTACGACGAGATCCGGCTCAGCCTCGACTACGCGGAGCTCGCCCTCGAGAACGGCGAGGGCGAGGAAGCCGAACGGCACGCGCGCGACGCCCTGACCCGGGCCGAGCTCGCGTCGCTCGAGCAGCTCCAGTCCCGCGGTCACTACCTGCTCGGCAGGGCCTACGAGACTCTCGGGCGCCTCGACGACGCGATCCGCGAGCTCGAGCAGGCGGTCGCCTCCGATTCCACGGTCCTGGCAATCCGGGCGGGCATCGCGCGTGACCCGCTGCCACCGCAACCTGGGCGACCTGACCCTGGCCATCGAGGTCGGCGAGCGGATCCAGGCCACGCTGCCCGCGCTCGGCCTCGACCGGACCGACGAGGCCGTGCAGCTCGCCATGACGGTCGCCAGCGGATACATCGACCGTGGCGACCTCAGTAAGGCGGCGCGCCTGTGCGCGGAGGTCGTGCGCCTCGCCGAGGAGTGGGCGTCTCCCGCCGCCCGTAGCGCGGCGTACTGGAGCGCGAGCGTGGCGCTCTCCGAACGCGGACAGGTCCAGGACGCGGTGGCCCTGGCGACGCGGGCACTGGCGCTGCAGGGCGAGGGCAACGACACTCGCAACCTGGCCAGGCTGCGGCTGTCGCTCGGTCGACTCGAGCTGCGCCTGGATTCCGGAGCTGTCCCGGACGCGCTGGACCATCTCAGTCGCGCCCGGGACGAGCTCAGATGGTCCAGCGCCGGAGTCGTCGACCTGGCTCAGAGCGGGATGGCACTGGCCGATGCCCATCTTCGGTCGGGCGATGCAGAGCAGGCTTTGCAGCTCGCGGCCGAGGTAGAAGCCTTGGACGCTCCGGCCGCGCTGCCCGAGCGCGCGGAGGCGGCGATGATCCGCGGACAGGCGGCCTGGGCGTTGCAGCGGACCGACGAGGCGGTGGAGGCCTATCAGGTCGCCATCGACCTGCTCACCGAGTGCGGCGAGGACCGTTATACCGCCCAGCTGTGGTACGACCTGGCCGAGCTGCTGGACCAAGCGGGTATGGCCGACCATGCCACCACCGCGCTCCGCACCGCGGCCAGGGCAAGCGGCCTGCAATCGGGTCGGACGCTCGACGCGCGCCAGCCCAACACCGCTGACACGTCTATCGTCGTCTAGACCACCGTCGGCGAAATTGCTCGGCGTCTGGTTCAGCAGCAGTGAGTCGGCCGGGCCTGCGCCACCGCCCCGTCATCAGCCGCTGCGACGCCCCCAATGGCCGCAGCCAACGCCGTCACGAGTGCTGCGATTGCCATTCGGGTCCCACGGTTCATGACGTTCCTCCGTCGTTGTTATGTCTCAACTTCCAAGATCTTGGCACATTCTGTCAACATCACGTGGCAACTTGCAGTAGTGTTCTGTTTGTCGGGGAAGCCGACTTCAAGGCCCCCTGCGAGTGAGTGACCCCGTCCCCCGGGTTAGTGAACTCCCGCAGGGGGCCATCGGCGTTTTCGGGGCTAGTGAACTCCCGCCAGGTCGCCGGCGACGTCCCCTGGGCTAGTGAAATCTCTTGAGGAGATCCGGAGGCCGCACTCGCCCCACGACTGACTACGCTCGCGCCATGTCACGCACCGCCCGCTTGATCGCTGGGACCGCGGCCGTGGCGGCACTGCTCACCGCGTGCAGCGACGAGCCTGAGGAAGTCATCGACGTCGGGACGACGATCACCACGGCCGCGGATGCCCTCGAGTGCCCGACCGGCTCCGAGGTCGAGGAGAAGTCAGTGTCCTCCGAGAGCCGGGCGGGCAGCGAGGACGCACTCGGCGCCGTACAGGCGTGGGCGAAGCGGGCTCGGCGATCTGCCGACATCCCGCTCGACGGGTACCAGATCGCGGTCGAGGAGGTCGGCACCGTGTTGTTCACCCACGATGCTGGCGGGCATGCCGAGATCGCCGTGATCGCCGCGCGCGCGGACGACAAGGACGGAGACGTCGGTTGGCTGGTTGATTCATGGGCCCGATGCCGCCCGGAGGGATCCGGCTCCTAGCGCCGCGGCCGTGGCGTGTGCGGGTGCGCCGGATCGGCGGCGAAGATCCGCTCGTAGATGTCGTAGATGAACCCACCCTTGGCGGTGTTGTAGTCCATCACGTCGGTGAAGCCCTGATCGGCGAGCCGGGCCTTGAGCTCGCCGTACGCCGCTCGGTCGTCCTCGTGCTCGAGCAGCCAGTCCCGGAACGCCGCGTGCCGCCGCGGCTCGACGGACCCCGGCGACCAGACGTGCACGTTGGCGACCGGGGCCGGGCCGCGCAGGCAGCGGTGCTGTTGCCATTCGGGCTCGCGGACCGTCAGCACGAAGCCGGCCGCCTCCAGGTCCGGGAGGTACGACGCCTCGTCGCCCGAGTCCGCCACGGTCACGTCGACGTCGATCACCGGCTTGGCCCACAGCCCGGGCACGGCCGTGGACCCGACGTGCTCGACCGACAACGCCCGAGCTCCCAACGCGCCCAGCACCTGGGTACGGACCCGCTCGTAGTCATCGACCCAGCCTGGGTCCGGTGGGACGACCTCCACCCGGGCCGGCGGCTGCCGGCACCACCCGGGCCTGCGCGATCTCTTCGTCGGTGGGCGGCTCGTAGGGCTGCCAGAGCGGATGCGTGGGGCTCATGAACGCAGGGTGGCCCGGATGGACGGGGCTGCCAGCTCGATCACGTCGTCGACGCTAACCGACGCCATCGGCTCCACTTTCACGACGTACCGGAGTACCGCGATGCCGATCAGCTGCGAGGCGATCAGCTCGCTCTTCATCGCGGAGGCCTGCACTCCACGCGTGCGCATCACCGGGCTGAGCACCGCGCGGTTCACGACCCGGTAGAACCTCCGCCCGGCCCGTGCGTTGCCGGTCGAGCCGCGCACCATCCGGAGCATGGTCCGCCGGGTGCGCGGGCTCTCGCACAGGAGAAGGAACCGCCGGACCAGCGTGATCGCGAGATCCTCGGCGGGTTCCAGGCTGCGCACCCGAGGAGCCTGCCAGACGGTCAACGGTCGGTCGTGCGGTACTGGCCCTGGTAGAAGAGCAACGGCCCCTCGGCGTCGCTGGCGTGCAGGTCGAGGACCTTGCCGATCACGACGAAGTGATCGCCGGCCTCGTGGACGGCGTGGATGCTGCAGTCGACGTACCCGAGGGTGTCGTCGAACAACGGCGAGCCGGTGGCTTCGGACGGCTGCCACGGCACCGCCTCGAACTTGTCCACGCCCCGGCTGGCCATCGTGTTGGAGAGCTCGGCCTGGTCGTGGCGCAGGAAGTTCACGCAGAACCGCCCGGCCCGCTGGATCAGCGGCCAGGCGCGTGAGGTCTTGGCGGGGATGAAGAGCACCAGCGGCGGGTCCAGGGAGACGCTGGAGAACGACTGGCAGGTCAGGCCGACCGGCGCGCCGTTGCTCATCGAGGTCACCACGGTCACACCCGAGGCGAACCGGCCGAGCACATCGCGGAACCGGCGGGCGGCGGCGACCGCCTCCGGATCGTCCGCGGGTACGGCGCTGCCCTCGCCCGGGCGCCACTCGATGTCGAAGTCGACGTCCCCCAGCCAGGAGCTGATCAGCTCCGGGCTCGGCCAGGTCTCGCGCGCGTCGGGGTTCATCCCCTCGGGGATGCTGTGCTCTCCCTCCGGGGGCTGGGCGGCGGCCTCCGAGCTGGACATGGCGTCAACGCTAGCGATCACTGACCTCCGCTGAAGTCGTGACCCCAGTAAGAGACCGCAGTCGACTCGCGCGCGACCCAGCGGTCGTCGTCGACGGTCAGGCCGTCGGTGCCGAACTCGACGTCGAAACCGCCCGGCGAGCGCACGTAGAACGAGATCATCTCGTCGTTCATGTGCCGGCCGAGGGTGGCGGAGAGCTTGACCTGGTGCTTGCGCACCCGCTCGAGCGCCCGGCCCACGTGGTCGAGCTCGTCGACCTCGAGCATGATGTGCACGCACTTCGCGGGGTTGGGCATCGGCAGGAACGCCAGCGAGTGGTGTCGCGGGTTGACCCCGAGGAACCGCAGCCACACCTTCGAGCCGGGCTCCTTGCCGACGAACTCCCCCGGCATGCTCATCGAGTCGCGGAGCCGGAAGCCGAGCACGTCGGTGTAGAAGCGCAGCGCCTCCACGTCGTCGAGCACCGGCAGCACGATGTGGCCCATGCCCTGGTCGCCGGTCACGAACGTGGCGGCGTACGGCGTGACCACGGGCCGCGACTCGTAGGTGATGCCGTGGAAGAGCTCGAAGACGTTGTCCCACGGGTCGGAGAACCGGACCAGCTCCTGCACCCGGCGCTCGTCGAGCTCCTCCTTGGTGCCCTCCTCGAACGCCACCCCGGCCTTCTGCAGGTGCTCCCTGGCCTCCTGCAGTGCCGCGTGGTCGGCGAGCTCCCAGCCGGTGGCGGCGAGCTGGTCGACGTCGGACGGGAACACCACGAGCCGCGCTGAGACCTGGTCGATCCGCCAGTACTGGTGGTCCGGGTTGGGCCCGCGGCCCTCGGCCAGGCCGAGCACCTTGCCCGCGAAGGTCTTCCACTGGTCCAGGTCGGTCGAGGCGACCCGGACATAGCCCATCGACTTGATGTCGATGGTCATCGACTTGCTCCGTTCGACGTGGCCTGCCAAGAAGGTAGTCGTGACCTCGGCGAACTCGTCGGCGGCCTCGATCTGCGCCCAGTGCCCGCAGTTCGGGAACACATGCAGCTGCGCCTTCGGGATCAGCTTCAGGGCGACCATGGCGCCGTCGAGCGGGTTGACCCGGTCCTCGCGGCCCCAGGTGAGCAGGGTGTGCTTCCGCAGCCGGTGCGCCTCGCGCCAGAGCATCCCGTCCTCGGCGGTCTCCGGGTTCCAGAACGACATCCCCATCGAGGCCATCGCCTCCTGGGCGCCGGGCGCGGTGGCATCGGCGAACCGCTCCTCGACCAGCTCGTCGGTCACCAGGTCCTGGTTCACGACCATCGTCGAGATGAACGCCCGTAGCGCCTCCCGGCTCGGGTTCGCGCCGAACTCCATCAGCCGCCTGACGCCCTCGGTGGGGTCGGCGTGGAAGAGGTTGAGGGAGAGACCGCCCGGGCCCATCAGCACCAGCCGGCCGACCCGGTCGGGGTGGCTGAGCGCGAGCCGCATCGCCGTACCGCCGCCCAGGCTGTTGCCGAGCAGGTGCACCCGGTCGATGCCGAGCTCGTCGAGGAGTCGGACGACGTACTCCGCGGAGTGGCGGTAGTAGTTGCCGACCACGGGCGGCTTGTCGGAGCCGCCGAAGCCGGGCTGGTCGACGAGCACGGTGCGGAAGGTGGCAGCGAACGTCGGCAGCGCCGAGCCGAAGTTCGACCAGGCCGAGGCACCGGGGCCGCCACCGTGCAGCATCACCAGCGGCAGCCCGCCGCCGACTCTGTCGGCTCGCCGGCCTCGTAGTAGTTCAGCGTCAGGTCGCCGGCCTTCGCCGAGTGCTGGACCGACTCCTTCGTCAGCGTCATGGGGTCAGTACATCCCCGGGTCGACCTTGTGCCCGAACTCGTGGGCGCCGTACATCTGCAGCGCCCGCTCCGGGTCGTTTGCCGCGTGCACCCGGCCGGCGTGCGCGTCGCGCCAGGCCCGCTGGAGGTAGGTGCCCTCGGCGAGCGCCCGGCCGCCGGAGGCCTCGAACAGCGCGTCGATGGCGTCGATCGCCCGCTGGGTGCCGAGCACCTGGTCGCGGCGCACCCTCAGCCGCAGGCCCAGCGGGATCTGCTCGCCCTTGGCGACCAGCGCCTGCTCCTCGCGGATGTTGTTCATGGTCAGCGCCCAGGCGGCGTCGATCTCGGACGAGGCCCGCGCGATCCGGACCGCGGCGAACGGGTCGAGCGACGCCTTCTCGCCGAGGTACGCCGCGCGGACCCGCTTCTGCTGCATGTCGACGTGCTCGGCGTACGCGCCCTGCGCCATGCCGATGATCGGCGTGCTGATCGTGGTGGTGAAGATCGAGTGGAAAGGGAGCTTGTAGAGGTCGGAGGTGTTGACCGCCTGACCCGGCCCCTTGCACTGGCCGGTCTCCCCCATCGAGAGGGTGAACTCCTCGGGGATGAAGGTCTCCTCCACGACGATGTCGTTGGAGCCGGTGCCGCGCAGACCGACGACGTTCCACACGTCGAGGATCTGGTACTTCTCCCGCGGGACCATGAAGGTGCGGAAGTCGATGACCTGGTTGTCCTCGTTGAACACCAGCCCGCCCAGCAGCACCCACGAGCAGTGGTCACAACCGGAGCTGAAGCTCCACTTGCCCGACAGCGTGAAGCCACCCTCGGTGACCACCGCCTTGCCGGTGGGTGCGTACGACGAGCTCAGCCGGGTGCCGGTGTCCTCGCCCCAGACCGCCTGCTGCGCCTCGTCGGCGAACAGCGCCACCTGCCACGGGTGCACGCCGACCACGCTGGAGACCCAGCCGGTCGAGCCGCACGCCGAGGCGATGTCGCGCACCGCGGTGTAGAAGTCGATGGGGTCCGCCTCGAGCCCGTCGAACCGCTGAGGCTGCAGGAGCCGGAAGAACCCGGTCTCCTCGAGCTCCTTGACCGAGGCCTCGGGCACCACCCGGAGCCGCTCGGCGTCGTCGGCCCGCTCGCGAAACGTGGGCAGCAGGTCACGGACGCCGTCGAGGACGGCCTGTGAGGCGGTGTGTGACATGGGGAGCTCCTGTCTGGGGCGGACAGCAGCAATACTAGAACACGTTCTCGTTTTCGACCAGAACCTCGCTCGTCACGCCTCCGCGGCGGCGCGGGCGGCCGCCTCGACCTTGGCCACGTAGGACGGCCAGTCGAAGTCCTCCTCGGGCAGGTTGGTCGCCTCCGGCCGCATCCCGACGAAGTCGTCGATCATCTCGCGCACGATGTCGATGTGCCCGGCGTGCCGGGCGGTCTCCACCGTCATGTGCACCAGGATCTGGTGCAGCGTGACCTCGGCGCGCTCCTCCGGCCACCACGGCACCCGCCCCACCGAGTCCAGCTCCTGCTCAGCGAACGTCTCCTGCGCGTGCGCCCAGGCCTTCTCGTAGAGCCCCACGATGTACTCGCGCGACTCGTCGGGAGCGGCCCAGAGGTCCGCGTTGTACTCCGCGTCGTCGTCGAACGCCGGGAGCGGCTCGGGGAACGGCCGGCCGAACGTGTCCCCGAAGTACCCCGCCTCCACGTAAGCGAGGTGCTTGATGACGCCCAGCACGTTGGTGCCTGTGGGCGTGACTGGTCTGCGCGCGTCGTACTCGCTCAGGCCGTCGAGCTTCCACAGCACCGCGTCGTGCAGGGTCTGCAGGTAGCGGACGAGCGTCTCCTTGGGGGTCTCAGACATGTTCCTGAGACTGTCATAAGAGGTTTGCCATGAGTTGCAGACGTTTTTTACTCGGCCGCCTAGAGTCGTGGTGGAGGCACGGCGGGCAGGAGAGAGACACAGTGCGACGGCAGGTTGGTGTGGTCCTCGCGACGTCAGTCGCGATGGTGGGTCTCGGGCAGCTGCCCGCGCTCGCGGACGACACGGTCACCGTGCACGGGACCGCCTTCCCTGACCAGCGTGCGGCCCAGCTGACCCTGGTCGGCTGCGAGTCGCTCTACCAGCGGAGCACCGAGTTCCTCCAGCCCTACATCTCCCGCGGTCCCGGCCGGCCCGCGCTCGGCACCCGGAGCCTCAAGTACGACCTGGCCGGCGGCAACGCGATCGGCACGTTGTCGTACGTCGACTCGATGGCCGGAACCACCTCCGCCGGGCTCCAGGTCTATGCGCGGTCCGGTGCCCAGGGAGTCGCGTACGCCGGTTACCAGAGCCCCGACGCCGAGGGCTACCAGCTGTGGATCGGCCGGGCCTCGCTGTCCGCCAGCGGCTCCTGGCAGCAGTTCGACGCCACCGGCCTGAGCTACTCCTGGGCGGAGTACGACATGCAGACCGGGGCGCCGACCGGAGAGACCGCAGACGCGGCGACGGTCGCGGCCTTCGCGGCCGCAAACGGCGGCGACGGGGCTGGCTTCTACATGGTCGGCTTCGGCTGCGACGGAGCGCCGTTCTACATGGACGGCTGGCGCGTCGGGGCCCCCGGCAGCACCACGACGTACGACCTCGAGGCGCTGACCTCGCACCTGACGATGAACGGCTCGGCCCACTCGATCGATCCCGGCGACGAGGTCACCATCCGAGGTTCGGTCCGTGACGGCGCCGGCCGGCGGCTGGTGCGCGGCACGATGATCCTCGAGGCCAAGCCGGTGGGCGCCGCCAGCTTCCTGCCCGTGCGGGTCGTCGACGCCGCGGCGACCGACCCCAGCGTGACCGTGGCACCGACGGAGTCGACCGTCTACCGGTGGCGGTTCGCCGACCGGCCGTTGGCCACCGGCAGCGTCTCGTCGGAGTTCCGGGTCGAGGTCGGGCAGCCGCGGCGCGAGGAGGCGCCGGAGGCACCGCAGACGTCGCAGACCCCGTCTGCTCCGACGGCGCCGGAGACGTCGCCGGAGGCGTCACCCAGTCAACGCCCAGCGACACCCCCGAGTCGCCGAGCGACCCGACCCCTCCGAGCGAGACCCCGTCGCCAGAGGCGACCATCGAGCCGAGCATCACCCCCTCCCCCACCCCGTGACCCGGCACGACCTCCGCGTCGGCGGGCCCGACGACGCCGAGCTGCTCGGCCGGATGCTGTACGACTTCAACGCGGAGTACGACCAGACTGAGCCGCCCGCGGACCAGATGGGCGCGCTCGCAGGCCCGCAGCTGGCCAGCGGTGAGGTCGCCGTGCTGTTCGGCCCGGGCGACCCACCCGACGGCTTCGCGCAGCTGCGCTACCGGCTCTCGCTGTACGACGCCGGACCCGACGCCTGCCTCGAGGAGCTCTGGGTCCGCCCCCACGCCCGCGGCACCGGCCTCGGCCGTGCACTCCTGGAGGCCGCCATGGACCTCGCCCGCGACCACGGTGCCACCCGGATCGACCTGAACACCTCGGTCACCGACGAGGCGGCGCGAGCGCTCTACGAGAAGTGCGGCTTCACCAACGAGGAGTTCGGGGCGGGCGGGCCGTCGATGCTCTACTACGAGCGCGATCTGTAGGCGGATGCTCAACGATCTCGGGCTCTACTGCGCTGCCTACGCCGCGCCTGTTTCCGGTGGGCCAGGGGTCGGGTTCCAGGCCGACGACCTGGTGACACCGGCGTCGGTGATGAAGGTCCAGGTCGCGCTGACCGTCGAGAACGCGATCTCCAGCGGCGCCCTCGACGGTGCGGAACGACGGGTGCTGACACCCACCAACCGCACCCCGGGACCGGTCGGGATCTCCCTCATGAACGACGACGTGTCCATGACGGTGCGTGACCTCGTGGCCCTGATGCTCACGATCAGCGACAACGTCGCGACCGACGAGCTGATCGCGGTCGCCGGCCTCGAGCAGGTCAACCTCACCACCCGGGAGCTCGGGATGGCCCGCACGGAGGTCAGCACCGACCTCCGGACCATGCTCGACGACCTGGCGGTCGAGGTGGGTTTCCGCGACTACGCCGCGCTGGTCGCGCACGATCCGAAGGTGGACGGCCCGCCGTCGGAGGAGCAGGTCCGGACCGCCATCGCCGGCTCAACCGCCCTCGACCCGCGGCGTGGGACCAGGACCACCCCGCGCGAGACCGTGGGCCTGCTCCAGGCTGTCTGGACCGACTCCGCCGGGTCGCCCGACGCGTGCGCGGCCGTCCGCCGGCTCATGGGCCAGCAGCTGACCCGGCACCGCATCGCCTCCGGCTTCGGGCCGGAAGTCGCCGTGGCCGCGAAGAGCGGCGGTCTTCTCGGGGTCGTCCGCAACGAGGCGGGAGTGGTGACCTTCCCGGACGGGGCGGCGTACGCCGTCGCCGTGTTCACCAGGCGCGAGCCGGGGAACCCGACCGAGCCCGCCGTCATCGACGCCGCCATCGGGCGAACCGCGCGCGCTCTGGTCGACCGGCTCCGTGAGTCACCGGTCTGACCCGGCGTCACCGGACCGGACCGGCCTGGGTGACCGCGAAGAGGGTCGGCCGACATGACGGCGACGAACGCCACCGGCAGATGCCAGAAGTACGCCCGTTTCGCGCCGCGCAGCGCCGCCGCCACAAAGGTGGCGATGACGCTGACGCCGAGCACGGCGACGCCGATCCAGTAGTACCGGACCTCCTCGTCGTCGATGACGACCTCCTCGCCGAAGAACGCGAGATGGGCCCCGACGTAGTTGAGGAAGACCGCTCCGATCGCGCCGATCGCGACGAACGACGCGATCAGCTCGACGGCGGCGAGCCCCTGCCGGCGGTTGTTCGATTCCATGGGCCCAATCTGCCGACGAAGCGCCGCCGCCGGATGAGCCCTCGTACTCAACCTTTGTCGGCGGGCTGGAACAGCTCGACCACGTTGCCGGACGGGTCCTCCAGCAGGATCTGCTGTCCCCCGGGGCCGGAGACGATGTCGTTGCGGAACGTGAGGCCCGCGGCGCGCAGCCGATCCACCTCCGCCGCGATGTCGTCGACGATGAGGTGGATGCGGTTCCATCCCCCAGGCCCCGGCTGGGCACCGTCCGGCATCGGTCGGCCTGCCGAGCTCTTCGGCCCGCTCAGCAGGAGCCGCAGGTTGCCACGGACGACGTCCGCGAACGCCGGCGCCGCACTCATCCGGAGCGCGAACCCGAGGTGCCGGGTGTAGAAGTCGATCGAGCTCTCGACATCGTCGACCATGTAGCGAACGCTGGTCAGGTCCTCGATGTTGTCGGACATTCTCATCTCACCTCCGCCCTCGAAGGGCGTTGTCGGCCCCTATCGTGACCACATGGACCACGCTGCCGCCCAGGGCTGGCTCGATCGCTACGTCGCCGCCTGGAAGTCGTACGACCGAGCCGCGATCGCCGACCTGTTCAGCGAGGACGTCGTCTACCGCTACCACCCGTACGACGAGCCCATCGTGGGTCGGGATGCGGTGGTCGCGTCCTGGCTCGGCGAGTCCGGTTCGGACGACGCGTCGACCCGGGACGATCCCGGGACGTACGACGCGACGTACTCGCCCGTCGCAGTCGATGGTGACGTCGTCGTGGCCACCGGCACGTCGAGCTACCGCGACTCCCCCGACGGGCCGGTCGTGCGGGTGTACCAGAACTGCTTCGTGATGCGGTTCGGCGATGCCGGCCGGTGTCGGGAGTTCACGGAGTACTACATGATAGCGCCCCTGACTGAGGCTCTTCGTCCGTCGGTTGAGACCTGATTCTCCCGTCGGGAGTCTCGATGACGCTCGCTGGCACATCGACCGCTCGACCAGCGGATGGTCCCGATCGCCGAGTAGCCGCGGAGCGAGGCAACCATCGACGGGCGTCGTCGAGACCGCCGACCCGATTCTCGCTGACGCTCGCTGCTCGACCAGTGGATGACTCCCGGTGGTCGAGCAGCCCGTGAGCGAGGAACGAGCGCACGGCCGTCGTCGAGACCCCCGACCCGATCTCGCTGGCGTCTCGCGTGCTCGACCAGCGATGAAGTGCGTCAGCTGTTGGCGGCTTCCTTCTCGGCCTCCGCCTTCAGCATCAGCGCGATGTCGATCAGCTGGTCCTCCTGGCCGCCGATCAGATTGCGGTTGCCGGCTTCCAGCAGGATCTTGGCGCCGCTGACGCCGTACCGCTCCGCGGCGTTGCCGGCGTGCTTGAGGAACGAGCTGTAGACCCCGGCGTACCCCATCATCAGGGTCATCCGGTCCAGCTGGCACTCCTCGGGCATCGCGGGCTTGATGACGTCCTCGGAGGCGTCGACGATCTGCAGGAAGTCGACGCCGGTGGTCCAGCCGACCTTGTCGCAGACGCCGATGAATGCCTCGAGGGGCGTGTTGCCGGCGCCGGCGCCGAAGCGGCGCACGGAGCCGTCGATCTGGGTCGCGCCGGCGCGGGCCGCGATCACGGTGTTGGCGACGCCGAGGCCGAGGTTCTCGTGGCCGTGGAAGCCGACGTCGGCCTCGTCGCCGATCTCGGCGACCAACGCCGACACCCGGTCCGCCGGTCTGCTCCATGATCAGTGCGCCGGCCGAGTCGACGACGTAGACGCACTGGCAGCCGGCGTCGACCATGATCCGGGCCTGCTTGGCCAGCACCTCGGGCGGCTGGGTGTGGCTCATCATCAGGAACCCGACGGTCTCCAGCCCGAGCTCGCGGGCCAGGCCGAAGTGCTGGATCGAGACGTCGGCCTCGGTGCAGTGGGTGGCGATCCGGCAGATCTGGCCGCCGTTGTCCTGGGCCGCGCGGATGTCGTCCTTGGTGCCGACGCCGGGCAGCATCAGGAACGCGATCTTGGCGCGCTTCGCGGTCTCGGCCGCGATCCTGATCAGCTCCTGCTCCGGCGTCTTGGAGAAGCCGTAGTTGAACGACGAGCCGCCGAGCCCGTCGCCGTGGGTCACCTCGATCACCGGGATGCCGGAGGTGTCGAGCGCCTCGACGATGTCGTGCACCTCCTGGGCGGTGAACTGGTGCCGCTTGTGGTGCGACCCGTCGCGCAGGCAGGTGTCGGTGAGCCGGAGGTCCAGCTCGCCCCAGGGCTCGTTGCCGTGGATGCCGGACCAGGTGCGGGTCAGGGTGTCGATGTCGGTCATGTCAGTTCCCCCAGACAGGATCGAGCGCGCAATGTTCTCGCCGACCTGCGTGGCGGCGGCGGTCATGATGTCGAGGTTGCCGGAGTACGGCGGCAGGTAGTCGCCCGCACCCTCGACCTCGACGAAGACCGCCACCCGGGTCTGGCCCTGGGTGGCCGCCGAGGGCTGGTCGATCTGCGGCTCCTGGAGCAGGCGGTAGCCGGGGACGTACTCCTGCACCGCCTTCTCCATCGCCACGATCGACTGCACCACGGCGTCGGTGTCGGCGTCCGGCGAGATCGCGCAGAAGATCGTGTCGCGCATGATCATCGGCGGCTCGGCCGGGTTGAGGATGATGATCGCCTTGCCCCGCTCGGCGCCGCCGATCGACTCCACGCCGGCCGCGGTGGTCCGGGTGAACTCGTCGATGTTCGCGCGGGTGCCCGGGCCGGCGGAGACCGAGGACACCGAGGCGACGATCTCGGCGTACGACACCGGGGTGACGCGGGAGACCGCGGCCACCATCGGGATCGTGGCCTGGCCGCCACAGGTGATCATGTTGACGTTCTTCGCGGCCACGTGCTCCTCGCCGTTGACCGGCGGGATCACGGCAGGACCGACGGCGGCCGGGGTCAGGTCGACCGCCCGGATGCCGGCCTCCTCGTAGCGCGGCGCGTACTCACGGTGCACGTATGCCGAAGTGGCCTCGAAGATCAGGTCCGGCAGCTCGTCCTGCTTGAGCAGCCAGTCGACGCCCTCGTGGGTCGACTCCAGGCCCTTGTCGGCTGCGAGCTCGAGGCCCTCGCTGGTCGGATCGACCCCGATCATCCAGCGCGGCTCGATCACCTCCGACCGCAACAGCTTGTACATCAGGTCGGTCCCGATGTTGCCGGGGCCGACGATGGCGGCGCTGAGCTTCTGGCTCATGTCTTCCTCTCAGTCCGTGAAGGACAGTCGCACGGTGCCGAGGCCGTCGAAGACCGCCTCGAAGTCGTCTCCGGGGGCCACGTCGATCGCGCGGTGCACGCTGCCGGGCAGGATCACGTGCCCCGCCTCCAGCGTCACGCCGAACGACGCCACCTTGCGCGCCAGCCAGGCCACCGCGGTGACCGGGTTGCCGAGCACGGCGTCGGAGCGTCCCTCCGCGACCTGCTCGCCGTTCCTGACGAGACGCGCGTCGATGGTCAGCAGGTCGATGTCGGTGGGCTTGACCCGGTCCGGGCCGAGCACGTACCCCGCGGACGACGCGTTGTCGGCGATGGTGTCGCCGATCCGGATGTTCCAGTCGGCGATCCGGCTGTCGATCAGCTCGATCGCCGGGGCCACCGCCTCGGTCGCCGCGATCACGTCGTCCTCGGTGCAGCCCTCCCCCGGCAGCGTCGCGCCCAGGACGAACCCGACCTCGACCTCCACCCGCGGGTAGCAGTAGCGCCCGGCGCTGACCGGCCGGTCCTCGAACACCTCCATGTCGGAGAGCAGGTGACCGTAGTCCGGCTCGTCGACGCCCATCATCTCCTGCATCGCCTTCGACGAGAGGCCGACCTTGTGGCCGTGCACGGTCGCCCCGGCGGCGAGGCGCTGCCGGATGTTCAGCAGCTGGATCTCGTAGGCGTCGGCGGCGTCCAGCTCGGGGTAGGTCTCGCGCAGCGGAGGAATCGGCGACACGGTCCCGCTCGGCGGCTACCAGGGCGTGGGCAGCCTCACGTCGCACGTCTTCGGGGAGCATGGCGCCCATGCTAGAACCTGTTACAGTTTTGCGCCATGAGCAACCCCCTCCCGGACGAGGTCGACGTCGTCGTCGTGGGCGCCGGAGGGGCCGGGATGACCGCCGCCCTGGCGGCCCGGAAACGCGGTCTGGAGACCGTGCTGCTCGAGAAGAGCGCCTACTTCGGCGGCTCCACGGCGCGCAGCGGCGGCGGCGTCTGGATCCCGGGCAACTACGCCCTCCGCGAGGCCGGCCAGGTCGACCCGACGGAGGCGGACAACGCCAAGCGCTATCTGACGCAATCGTTGGAGAGGTCGTCTCGAAGCAACGCCTTGACACCTACGTCGACCGCGGCCCCGAGGTGATGGACTTCATCAAGGCGAGCACCCCGCTCCGCTTCGCCTGGGTGCCCGAGTACGCCGACTACCACCCCGAGCGGCCCGGCGGGCGTGCCCTCGGGCGCAGCGTCGAGCCGGTGCCGATGAACGCGAAGTTCCTCGGCGACGAGCTGGACCGGCTGCACCCGCAGTACACCAAGGCGCCGGCCAACCTGATCGTCACCCAGGCCGACTACCGCAAGATCAGCCTGGGACTGCGCTCCCTGCGCGGCCCGCTGACGATGCTCAAGGTGATGCTCAACCGGCTGATCAGCATCGTCCTGGGCCGGAAGATGTACGCCATGGGCAACGCCCTCTCGATCGGGCTCCGCAAGGGCCTGATCGACGCCGGCGTACCGGTGCACTACGAGACCGAGCTGACCGACCTGGTCATCGAGGACGGCCGGGTCGTCGGCGTCCGCGTCACCCAGGACGGCACGGAACGGGTGGTCCGGGCCCGCCGCGGCGTGATCCTGGGCAGCGGCGGCTTCGAGCGCAACCTGGAGCTCCGGGAGAAGTACCAGCCCCAGCCCACGTCGATCGAGTGGACCACCGGCTCGGAGTTCAACACCGGCGGCGGCGTGCTCGCCGGCATCGCCGCGGGTGCGGACACCGACCTCCTCGACGACGCCTGGTGGGGCCCGACCATCCCGCTGCCCTCGGGCCCGTGGTTCTGCCTGGCCGAGCGCAACCTGCCCGGCTCGATCATCGTCAACGCCGCCGGCCGGCGGTTCATGAACGAGGCGCTGCCGTACGTCGAGGCGGTGCACGAGATCTACAAGGGCGAGGCCACCGGCGTCCGGCACGTGCCGGCCTGGATGGTCATCGACCAGCGCTACCGCAACCGCTACCTGTTCGCCGGGCTCACGCCGCGCCAACCGTTTCCGGGCCGCTGGTACAAGCACGGCACGGTCAAGAAGGCCGCGACCCTGGCCGAGCTCGCGGCCGAGATCGAGGTCCCGGCCGACGCGCTCGAGGAGACCGTGCGCCGGTTCAACGGCTTCGCGGCCTCCGGAGCCGACGAAGACTTCCACCGCGGCGAGTCGGCGTACGACAAGTACTACTCCGACCCGCGCGTGAAGCCGAACCCCTCGCTCCACGCCATCGACCAGGCCCCGTTCTACGCCGTGAAGATCGTGCCCGGCGACCTGGGCACCAAGGGCGGCCTCGTCACCGACGAGAAGGCCCGGGTGCTGCGCGCCGACGGCTCCGTGATCCCGGGCCTGTACGCCGCCGGCAACGTGTCGTCCGCGGTGATGGGCCACACCTACGCCGGCCCCGGCGCCACGATCGGCCCGGCCCTGACGTTCGGCTACCTCGCCGCCGAAGACCTTGCCGAGGAGGCATAGTGCCCATCGACCCGCAGGCCGCGATCGGCGCCCACGTCGGCACCACGGAGTTCTCCTGGAGCTCCAGCGACGTGCTGCTCTACCACCTCGGCATCGGCGCCGGGTCCCGCCCGGGCGACAACCTGAACCCCGACGCGCTGCGCTACACCGTCGACGGCCCGGCGCTCCAGGTGCTCCCGTCCTTCGGCGTGGTGGTGCCGACGTTCCACGCGACCGACCCGCCGCCGCTCGACCTTCCCGGATGCGACATCAACCTGGCCCAGGTCGTGCACGGCTCGCAGTCGATCTCGGTGACGGCGCCGCTGCCGACGTCCGGCTCCGCGACCGTGTCGACGACGCTCACCGACATCTGGGACAAGGGCAAGGCGTGCGTGATCTGGCAGGAGGGCGTGGCCACGGCGCCCTCGGGTGAAGAGCTCTGGCGGGTGCGGTCGTCGATCTTCGTCAAGGGCGAGGGCGGCTGGGGCGGTGAGCGCGGCGCCTCACAGGCGGTCGAGCTCCCGGACCGCGACCCCGACGCCGACACGACGTACGCCGTCACGCCGCAGCAGGCCCTGCTCTACCGGCTCTGCGGCGACCGCAACCCGCTGCACGCCGACCCCGACTTCGCCAAGGCGGCGGGCTTCCCGGCGCCGATCCTGCACGGGCTGTGCTCCTACGGCATCGTGCTGCGCGAGCTCACCGACGCGCTGCTGGGCGGCGACGCCACCGCGGTCGGCGGCTTCTCGGCGAGGTTCGCGGGTGTCGTGTTCCCGGGCGAGACTATCCGGGTGCGGGGCTGGCGCGAGGACGGGCGGATCGTCGCCTCGGCGGGCATCGTCGGGGACGGCGAGCGCGACGGCGCGCCGGTGCTCGCCGACTGCGTGCTTCACCTCGCCTGAGGAGCCGCGCTCCGGCGGATGGTCTCGAGGTCGGCGCGCAGTGCGCGGGCCCGCGGGGCGCCGATGGCGTCGGCGACGAGCTTGTCGATCTCGGGAACCAGGCCCTGGGCGATGTCGAACACCTCGCGTCCGCGCTCCGTCGGCAGCACCAGCTTCGCGCGGCGGTCGGCCGGGTCGGGCACCCGGGTGACGTACCCGTGGGCCTCGAGGTGTTGCACGAGCTGAGCCATCCCCTGCTTGGTCATCTGCGCACGCTGCGCCAGCACGCTCACCGTGGTGCCGGTGTCATCCAGGAACTGGAAGACCGCGCCGTGCGCCGGCCGCACCTCGGCGTGCCCGAGCTCGGCGAGGCGGACGATCACCAGGTCGTTGAGCGCGACGAACGCCTCCCGGAGGGAGACCACGATGTTTCCCGGTCGCTCGGCACCGTCGGCCAGGGGAATCCGTCTTGACATAGGACAAGTTCCTTGTCTATCTTCTCGGCCATGGACAAGTTACCTGTCGATCTTGACACAGCGGAGCGCCTCAAGGTGGGATCCGACGAGATGACCGTGTTGGCCACCAGCGCCGACACCGGAGGTGCCCTCTTCGCCGGGACGATCCGAATGGCCCCCGGAGGTGGCGCGCCGGTGATGCACCGGCACGAGCCGGGCGAGGTCTACTACGTGATCGAGGGCGAGTTCACGTTCCACCTCGGGCTGGGGGGCGAGGCCCGCCGGGTGACGGCCAGGGCCGGCGACACGGTCCCCCTCGCCGGCGGAACGCCGCACACGATCCGCAACGAGTCGGACGCGGACGCCGTGGCGTTCATGGTGCACGCGCCGGGACCCCCGATGGAGGGCTTCTCGCGGGCTGCTGCCGACCTGGCCGCGCACCGGGAGCCGGAGATCGAGGACGTGCTCGCGTTGGCGGAGCGCCACGGCATCGAGATGCTGGGGCCTATTCCGACGGAGGCCCCCCAGCCGTTGACCTCGCCTCGCGACGTGTCCGCCATCGAAGCTTGACCTGCCACCACAGGCAGACGCAGGTGGCGCCGAAGCCGGCGACCAGCATGGTGGTGATCACGCCGAAGTAGGCCATCGCCTCGAGCCCCCAGGGCCACACGAGCACGGCGATGCCCATGCCCAGCAGCCCGCCCCAGGCCAGCGCCACGACCAGCGCCCAACGAGCCACCAGCGGGCCGGGCCGCGGAGGCTGCTCGGGCAGCCGCGCCAGGTACCTCAGTGCGGCCACCGTCACGACGACCAGCCCGAACACGCTGGAGAGGTGCTGCGCCCAGTCGTAGCCCGCCGCTCCCAGGTAGGAGTCCCTGAGCAGCGCCACGTGTTCGGTGCCCCAGTTGTCCTCGTGGGTGAACGAGTCCCAGACCACGTGCGTGGCCGCTCCCAGGACCACCCCGGGCACGCACAGCAGCCAGGCAAGCGGGCGGAGCCGAACCCTCTCCGGGAGCCGGCGGCGCCAGCGGTCCGGGGCCAGGTCGACCAGCGGCCGGCGGTAGACGGCGTACCAGAGGATCACCGCGACCATGCCGACGGCGAGGTCGACCGTCACCACGCCCTTGGCGGAGTGCGACCAGGCCCGTGCCTCCGTGGGTCCCGAGAAGCCCAGCATCTGCGGCAGGTCGGGCGCCATCGCGCCGGCCACCAGGGCGGCCATCGGCACGCCGAGCCCCCTCAGGGGGAGCACCACCGCCGGGTGCGCCAGGGTGAACGGCACGATCAGCCCGGCTTCCGGGCCAGCAGGTAGAACCGCTCGGTGGACTCCCCCCGGCCGGTGTTGGGTCCGCGGTGGTACCACTCCACGTCGACCAGGCCGGCCGCCTCCGCCATGGCCCGGAGCCGGGCAGGATCGTGGAGCACGAAGGTCACGTCGATCTCGACATCGAACCAGCTGTCGGGCTCGAGGGTGCCGGCGCCGGCGTGCACGGCGACGACCAGCCAGCCACCGGGGAGCAGCGGCCGGGTCAGCGCCGCGAAGGCGTCGGGGAGCTCCGAGGGCGCCAGGTGGATCAGGGAGTACCACGCGAGGACGGCACCCCACCCGGCGTCGCCCGCGGGGCGCATCAGCGACCGCAGGTCACCGACGACGTAGTCACCGTCAGGGAAGCGGCGCCGCGCCTCCTCCACCATCGCCGGGGTGAGGTCCATCCCGGTGGCCCTGGCGCCGGCCTGCGCGAGGAAGTGGGTGACGTGGCCCGGGCCGCAGCCCACCTCGACCACGGGGTGGTCGCCGGCCAGCTCGACGACCCGGCGCAGCAGCCATGCCTCGAACGGCAGGTGATCGAGCTCGTCGGCCAAGTGGTCGGCGTACGCGCTCGAGACCGCGGCGTACGACGTCCGGACCCGTTCGTCCCGCACCGCGCTCTCGAACACCGGCTCCGGGTCCGGTAGCGGCCCGGCGGCCTCCTGAACAGTCCCCAGCAGGTGGGTCCAGCGGTTGTCGTGCTGCCCGGCCTGCCGGGGTAGCTCGCGCACCAGCGGCTCGGGCCGGGCGGCCATCCGGGCCAGCACCTGCTCGACCTGCTCCCGGTCGGTGAACGCGAAGAGCCGCTCGCTCCGGGTCTTGAGGGCACCCGCGGGCTGCTCGCCGCGCAGGAGCAGGACGGCGAGCAGGGCATGCTCGTCCGCCTCCAGGTCCAGGAGCTCGGCCAGGGTCTGGTGGTACTTCAGCGTCCGCCGACCGGTGTCGGCCCAGACGATCCGGACCAGGCCGCGGTCCTTGAGACCGCGGGCGACCCGCTCGACCTCCTGCTCGTCGTAGTCGGTGACCGGGTCGCGGCTGCTCGACTGGTTGCACGCCGTGCGCAACGAGTTGAGCGTGAGCGGATAGCTACCGGGGACGGTCACCTGCTTCTCCAGCAGGCTCCCCAGGATGCGTTGCTCGGCGGCGTCGAGGAGCGGGACGTCGGGCATGTCCAGACCCTATCCACGCCATACTCGCGGGATGCCCCTCCTCGACAACTGGACCCGCGGTGAGCACACCGGTGACTCCCTGGACGGCGACAGCCTGACCTTTCCGACGTATCGCAAGGGCGCGGGGCCGGGCGTCATCGTGATCCACGAGATCCCGGGGCTGATCCCTGAGGTGATCGAGTTCGGCGAGGAGGTCGTGGCGGCCGGGTTCACCGTCGTGCTGCCGCAGCTGTTCGGCAGGCCTGAGGAGTCCAAGGGCCCGGTCGCGATCGCGAAGACGCTGCGCCAGGTCTGCGTACGCCGGGAGTTCACCAAGCTCGCGACCCGCGAGACGTCACCGGTGGCGGGGTGGCTGCGGAGCCTCGCCCGGGACCTGCACGCCGAGCTCGGCGGCCCCGGGGTCGGTGCGCTGGGCATGTGCTTCACCGGCGGCTTCGCGCTGGCGATGATGGTCGACGAGTCGGTTGCCGCGCCGGTCGTGTGCCAGCCGTCGGTGCCGTTCGCCATCGGGCGGCGTCGGGCGGCCGACCTCAACCTCTCCCCCGCCGACCTCGAGGCGGTCAAGCAGCGGGCCGGGGCCGGCTGTCAGGTGCTGGGGCTCCAGTACGACAAGGACCCGGCCACCGGGTCCCGGTTCGACACCCTCGGGCGGGAGATCGGCGACGCCTTCATCCGGGTGGACTTCCCCGGGCGCAAGCACTCGACGGTCACGCTGCACCGCCAGCAGGCTGGGGTCGACCGGGTGCTGGGCTTCTTCGCGGAGAAGCTGCGCGGGTAGCCCGCACCTCACTCCACCCCTGACTCGACCCTCACCGGATCCCCTACCCGGACCGAACCGCCCTCCAGCACCCGGCAGCACGAGCCCCCACGGCGACGCAGCGCCTCCTGGCCGCCCGGTCCGATGGTGTCGTCGAGCAGCTTGCACGGCGCGGCCACCCGGACCACCTCGAGGAGCACCGGACCGATCCGGATCCGGTCGCCGGGGTTCCGCGGCACCGGTCCCTGGGAGATGGTCAGGTTGCGCCGAGTCATCTCGGCACGGATCGGCGCGCCGTACGCCTCGGTGGCGGCGTCGAGGTCCGCCTGGCTCTGCACCGTCACCTGGCGGTGCTTGGCCCCGTGGTAGCGGTCGCCGACGATGCCCTTGCCGGTCTCGATCTCGACGGCGTCGACCGGACGGATCGGCAGCCGCCGCCCCTTGGCCACGTGGATCGCGCTCACCACGGGCTCCTCACACGCCAAGCCTAGGCAGACAGGATCAGCCCACTGGTCGGGACACCCGTGCCGGCGGTGACGAGCACGTGCGGCACGTCGGCGAGCTGGTTGACCGAGGTGCCGCGCACCTGGCGGACCGCCTCGGCGATGCCGTTCATGCCGTGGATGTAGGCCTCGCCGAGCTGGCCGCCGTGGGTGTTGAGCGGGAGCCGCCCGCCCATCTCGATCGCGCCGTCGGCGATGAAGCCCGGCGCCTCCCCGCGGCCGCAGAAGCCGAGCTCCTCGAGCTGCATGAGCACGTACGGCGTGAAGTGGTCGTAGAGGATCGCCATCGGCATCTCGTCGGGCTGGAGCCCGGACTGCCGCCAGAGCTCGCGGCCGACGACGCCCATCTCGGGGATGCCGATGTCGTCGCGGTAGTAGGACGTCATCACGAACTGGTCGCGGGCGCTGCCCTGCGCCGCGGCGATGATGTACGCCGGCGGGTGCACCAGGTCGTTCGCCCGCTGCGCGGAGACGATGACCAGTGCCACCGCCCCGTCGCTCTCCTGGCAGCAGTCGAGCAGGTGCAGCGGGTCGACGATCATCCGCGAGGCCTGGTGGTCCTCCAGCGTGATCGGCTTCTCGTGGAAGAACGCGTGAGGGTTCGTCGCAGCGTGCCGACGGTCGGCGACCGCGACCCGGCCGAAGTCCTCGGAGGTGGCGCCGTACTCGTGCATGTAGCGGCGGGCCTGCATGGCCACGGTGGCCGCGGGCGTGCCGAGGCCGAGCGGGTAGGTCCACGCGTTGTCGAGCCCGTTGTGTTGACCTGGGTGGCCGCGGCGACCGAGACCTGGCCGAACCGCGCGCCGGAGCGCTCGTTGAAGCCGCGGTAGGCGACGACGACGTCCGCCACGCCGGTGGCGACCGCCATAGCGGCCTGCTGCACGGTCGCGCAGGCGGCGCCGCCGCCGTAGTTGATCCGGCTGAAGAACCGCAGCTCGGAGATGCCGAGCTCGCGGGCGACGGCGATCTCGCTGGAGGTGTCCATCGTGAACGTCGTGAGCCCGTCGACGTCTGCCGCGGTGAGCCCGCAGTCGGCGAGGGCGTGCTGGACCGCCTCCACGGACAGCTGCAGCTCGGACCGCCCGGACTCCTTGGAGAACTCGGTGGCCCCGATCCCCGCGATCGCGGCCGCGCCGCTGAGGGCGCTCACACTGCCACCCTGACCGTGCCGGTGACGTGGTCGCCGAGCGAGACCGTCCCGGTCACGTCGATGGTCGCGATGCCGTCCTCGACCGACGAGACGCTCCCGGTGAAGGTGAGCGTGTCGTAGGGATGCGCGGGTGCGCCGAGACGGATCGCGATCCCCTTGATCTCGACGTCGTGACCGGCCCAGTCCGCGACGAACTTCTCGACCAGGCCGTTGGTGGTCAGGATGTTCATGAAGATGTCCTTGGACCCGGCGGCCTGCGCGACGTCGCGGTCGTGGTGGACGTCCTGCCAGTCCCGGGTGGCGATCGCGGTGCTGACGATCGTGGTCGGCGTGAGCGGCAGCGCCCACGGCGGGATGGTGTCGCCTACCTTCACTGGACCCTCCTCCAGACCGGCAGCGTGAGCTCGTCGTCGACCCGGTTGAAGTCGACCTGCAGCGGCATCCCGATCACTCCCTCTTCCGGCAGGTCGTCGGGATCGAAGCCGGTCACCTCGCCGACCATCCGGACGCCCTCCTCGAGGTCGATCAGCGCGATCACGATCGGCAGCTCCTTGCCGGGCACCGGCGGATGGCGGTGCACGACGTACGAGAAGACCGTGCCCCGCCCCGAGGCGACCGTGTGGCCGCGGTCCATCGCCCCGCACTCGGGGCAGGCCGGTCCCGGTGGGTGGCGCAGCGCGCCGCACTTCTGGCAGCACTGGATGCGCAGCTCGCCGGCGGCGGTGCCCTCCCAGAAGTACGCCGAGTCGCGGTTGACCATCGGGCGGATCACGGGCGCTCCTTGGGGACGAACTTGAGCACCCTGAACAACATGGTGGCCACCAGCTCGTCGTCGGCGTACCACCGGTTGCGAGAGGTGACGAAGTAGCCCTCGCCCATCGCCGTGTTCTTCGGGCCGGCGACCGAGTCGAGGGCGCTCGTGACCCGGAGCTGCTCGCCGACGCGGACGTAGCGCTCGTAGGTCTGCTCGCAGTTGGTGCCGAGCACCGCGGTGTAGCCCTCCTTGGTGAGGAACTCCGTCATCCGGGTCAGCGGGTCCTCGGGGGGCCGCCGGCGGCCGAGCCCGGGCATCGTCCACACCTGGGCCATCGAGGGCGGCGCCTCACCGGAGGTGAACCGCTCGTTGTGGTAGCCCATCGCGTCCATCCAGGTGCCGATGGTCGCCTGGTTGACCGGGTACGGCGCGATCGACTCCGACGCCTCGCCGAGTGCCTTGATGCTCTCGGCCTCGGCCATGATCCGCTCGTGCCGCGCCTCGTCGCTCATCGCGGCACCCGGGGCAGCCCGAGCCCGAACATCGCGATCAGCTCGCGCTGCACCTCCTGCACGCCGCCCCCGAACGTGAGGACGAGGTTGCGCTTCGCCTGGGCGTCCAGGTAGCTCATCAGCCGACCGGTCTCCTCGTCCGCGGGGTCGCCGTACCGGTGCACGACCGCGACCAGGTCGGCGGAGAGGTGCTGCACCTCGTCGGCCGCGAAGACCTTCGACGACGACGCGTCGCCCACGGAGATGTCGCCGACCGCTGCAGCTCGGGCGACCTCCCAGTTGAGCAGCTCGTTGACCCGGAAGGTCGCGGTCACCCGGCCGATCACGTCCTGCACGTCGGGGTGGTCGATCACGCCCGCCTTGGTCGCCCACTCGGCCACCCGGTCGCGAAGCCCCTCCAGCCGGCCGGCCGGGCCCAGCATCACCCGCTCGTGGTTGAGCTGGGTGGTGATCAGCTTCCAGCCCTGGTTCTCCTCCCCGACCAGCATCTCGACCGGCACCCGCACGTCGTTGTAGTACGTCGCGTTGACGTGGTGGGAGCCGTCGGCGGTGATGATCGGCGTCCAGGAGTAGCCGGGGTCCGTGGTGTCGACGATCAGGATCGAGATGCCCTTGTGCTTCGGGGCGTCCGGGTCGGTGCGCACCGCGAGCCAGATGTAGTCGGCCTGGTGCCCGCCGGTGGTCCACAGCTTCTGCCCGTTGACGACGTAGTGGTCGCCGTCGCGCCTGGCGGTGGTGCGCAGCGAGGCCAGGTCGGTGCCGGCGTCGGGCTCGGAGTAGCCGATCGCGAAGTGCACGTCGCCCTCGAGGATCCGCTTCAGGAACAGGTCCTTCTGGTGCTGGGTGCCGTACTTGATCAGCGTCGGCCCCACCGTCTGCAGGGTGACCGCCGGCAGGTGCACGTCGGCGCGCTGGGCCTCGTTGGCGAAGATCGTCTGCTCGATCTCGCCGAGCCCGTGGCCGCCGTACTCCTCGGGCCAGCCGACGCCCATCCAGCCGTCGGTGCCCATCTGCCGGATCAGCCGCTGGTACGTCGGACCGTGCCGGTCGCGTGAGCCCTCGGGACCCGGGTCGCCGTGCTCGTCGCGTCCGGCCAGACCGGTGAAGTAGTCCCGGAGCTCCGTCTTGAGCGCCCGCTGCTCGGGAGTCAGCTCGAGGTTCTTCGCCGTCGGGTCCTCGATCCGGACGTCGCCGGGCAGCGCCCCGAGCGCGTGCGTGATGTCGGTGACCCACGAGAAGTAGCGGGGCAGCGGGTAGGTGACGTCGAGGCCCATCCCGCCGTGCAGGTGGTGGCAGGTCCGCAGCGCCTTCGGCGCCTCCCGGCAGATCCAGTACGCCGCCACCGCGAGGTCGTCGCTCGACGTCGAGGCCCTCGCGGATCCGCCAGGCGGCGTTGGCCGCGGCCAGGTCGGTCGTGCGGGAGGCGATGTAGACGTCCGCGATCTGCATCGCGACGGCCTGGAACTCCGCCAGCGCCCGGCCGAACTGGGTGCGGCCCTTGATGTAGTCGGCGGTGAGGTCACGGGCCCCCGCGACCAGGCCGGCTGCCGTCAGGGCAAGGCCGGCGACGGCGTGCCGGGTCAGGACCTCCGCCGAGCCCTGGCCGAGCGGCTCGGCCGGGGCGCCGTCGAGGACCACCGTGTGCTGGGTGCGGCCGCTCGAGGACGGCGAGGGCAGCAGCTGCACGCCCGGGCCCTGCGGGTCGACGAGCAGGACCACGGCGTCGTCACCGGACCGGGCGGTCACCAGGAGGCGGGACGCCTCGTCGGCGCGGGTGACGCCGATCTTGCGACCCGTCACCGTGCCGTCCGTGTACGTCGTGCCGGGGGTGGCCGGTGATGCCGGTGCCTGACCTCGCGCAGCGCCGGCGTCAGCAGCGTCTCGCCGGTGGCCACGCCGGGCAGCCACGTGCGGCGCTGCTCCTCGGTGCCGGTGGCCGCGAGCGTGAGCGCGCCGCAGCACAGCGTCTCCCAGACGGGCAGGTCCACCGCGCGGGCGCCGGTCTCGCGGAGCAGCACGCCGACCTCGTCCAGGCCGAGCCCCTCGCCGCCGTACTCCTCGGGGACGGCCAGGGCCAGCAGACCCGCGGAGGCCAGGGCCGCCCAGTCGTCCGTGGTGTCACCGGCGCGGTTGAGCACCTCGGTGACGACGGACCGGACCGCCTCGATCGACTCAGAATCCACGGACAAACTGTAACGTGTTCTAATGTTGACCGCATGTGGGCGCCACGTGATCTGATCCGCCGCCAGGTCTACATGCCCTGGGCGAGGATCCCGCAGGGCCGGATGCTGGAGCTGCCCGGTCGCGGCGGGGCGACGTACGTCACCGACACTCCCGGCCCCTCCCCGGACTCCCCCACCCTCGTGCTGCTGCACGCGCTGGGCTGCACCGGCCTGCTCACCTGGTACCCCACGATCGAGCCGTTCTCCCGGCGCTACCGCGTGGTCACCCTGGACCAGCGCTGGCACGGCCAGGGCATCCGGAGCGACGAGTTCTCGCTCTACGACTGCGCCGACGACGTGGCCGCGCTGATCGACGTGCTCGAGCTCGACGACGTGATCGTCTGCGGCTACTCCCTCGGCTCGATCGTCGCGCAGCGGGTCTGGCGACAGCACCCCGACCACGTGCAGGGGCTGGTGCTCTGCGCCACCACCGACCGCTTCGCGCTCACCCCGAGCGAGCGGGTGTTCTTCACCGGCATGGGCGTCGCGATGTTCGGCGCCCGCGGGATCTCGCGGTCGCGGACCGCGCTCACCGCCGCGCGCGCGACCGCCCGGGCGCTGGACCTCGAGCCCTCGGACATCCACGAGTGGGCGCTGCGCGAGTTCCGCTCCACCAGTCCCTGGGCGATCGGGCAGGCGCTGGCCGCCCTCGGCCACCACCACTCACGGCCGTGGATCGGCAGGATCGACGTCCCCACGGCGGTCGTGGTGGGCACCGCCGACCGGGTGATCGCCCCCGCCCGCCAGTTCTCGCTGGCGAAGGCCATCCCGGGCGCCACCGTCCACGACGTCGACGGCGGGCACGCGATGTGCGTGCTCGAGGCCGAGAAGTTCGTGCCGGTCGTGGTCGAGGCGGTCAACACCGTGAACGCCCGTCGACGCGACTTCGCGCGCGGGCGGTCGGCGGAGGACGGCATAGCCTGACGGGATGGAAATCCATCCCTCGGCATGGGTCGCTCCGAACGCCGTCGTCACCGGTGACGTGACCATCGGTGCGGGATCCCGGGTGCTCTACGGCGCGGTGCTCAACGGGGACCTGGGGCCCGTCGTGCTCGGGTCAGACGTCGTGGTCATGGAGCACGCCTTGCTCCGCGGACGTGCCGGACCATCCCGTGCAGCATCGGCGACTCCGTCCTGGTCGGCCCGCACACACACCTCAACGGCACCACCGTCGAGGACGAGGTGTTCGTGGCCACCGGGGTCTCGATGTTCCCGGGCTCGGTGGCCGGCACCGGGTCGGAGCTGCGGATCAACAGCGTGCTGCACGTGAACTCCCGGCTGGAGCCGGGCACGACCCTGCCGATCGGCTGGATCGCGGCCGGCGACCCGGCGCAGCTGTTCTCCCCCGACCGCCACGACGAGCTCTGGGCGGTCCAGGAGCCGCTGGACTTCCCAGGCACCGTGTACGGCGTGCCTCGCGGTACCTCGATGCGGGAGATCATGCGGCGGCAGAGCGAGGCGTTCGGGCCCTAGGCAGAGGCGTTCTCGACCGCCTTCTTGAGCCGGGCCAGCTCCTCGGGGAAGTGCCGCACGAGCGCGTCGGGGTCCGGCATCGACTCGCGGCACGCGATCGCGCCGACGTGGACCGCGCCGTCGTTCGACATCACGGTGATGTTCAGACCGGCCCCGTGGAAGACCGGGCCGAGCGGGTAGAGCGCGTCGATGCGGGCTCCCATGAAGTACAGCGGCACCGGCGGTCCGGGGACGTTCGAGATCACCAGGTTGTGGACCACGGGGTGCTTCTCCGCCATCCGCAGCCCGGCATAGGCGCGCACCGCCAGGCCGAAGGTGCGCGGCGCGGCGAACTCGGCCCAGTCCTGCAGTGAGTCGGCGCTGATCGCGTTGTGGTGGTCCTTGGCGTTCTTGTTGGCCTCCGCCATCTGCCGCAGCCGCTCCAGCGGGTCCTCGACGTCGGTGCCCAGCTTCGCGAACAGCGCGGACACCTTGTTGGCGCCACCCGAGCGCTGCGAGCTCTCTCGCACGCTGACCGGCACGGTCGCCAGCAGCGAGGAGTCCGGCAGCTCGCCGCGCTCGTCGAGGTAGGCGCGCAGGGCGCCGCCGGACACCGCGAGCACCACGTCGTTGACGGTGGTGCCGGTGGCCTTCTTGATCGCCTTGATGTCGTCGAGGCTGATGTCGGCGAGACCGATGCTGCGGTGCCCGGTGATGGTCCCGTTGAAGGACGTCCGGGGTGCGGAGAAGGGCGCGGCCATCGCCGTACCCTCGCGGGCCCGGCCGACGGTCTTGGTGACCAGCTGGGCGGACGGCGCGAGCAGCCGGAACGCGTTGAGCGGACGGGTCCCCACGCTCACCAGGCCGCGGCCGAGCAGCTCTCGGGAGCCCGCGTCGCGGCCGTGCTCCCGCTCCTCGCCGAGTGCGAGCGGCTCCGCGTCGGGCTCGAGCGCGCACAGGTGCGAGATCAGGTTGGAGCCGGACACCCCGTCGACGGTCGCGTGGTGCATCTTCGAGAAGCAGACGATCTTGTCGTCGTCGTACCCCTCGATGATCCACATCTCCCACAGCGGCCGGGACCGGTCCAGCGGCAGCGCGGCGAGGTGCGCGGTCAGGGAGGCGAGCTCGCGGTAGCCGCCCGGCTGCGGGAGGGCCAGCCGGTGCACGTGGCGCTCGATGTCGAACTGCTTGTCCCGGACCCAGATCGGGTGGTCGAGGCCGAGCGGCACCCGACGCAGCTTGCGGGTGAACGCCGGGACGTCCTTGACCCGGCGGTCGATCTCCGACTGCATCAGCTCGAAGGTGTACGGCGACGGCATGGTGCTCGGGTCGAGCACGATCAGGCCGCACACGTGCATCAGCTGGGCGGGCGTCTCGAGGTAGAGGAAGCTGGCGTCCAGGCCGGAGAGTCGGTCCATGAGGGTCATCGTAGGACGATCCGCTGGAACGTGTTCTACCGCTCCACCGTAGGATTCCTGGCATGGGGTTCCTTCGTCGGCAGGTGATCACGGCTGCGCTGACCGCCAACGCGATCCGGCCGCTGCCGGGCTTCGACCTGGGGGTGCCGTCGTTCGCTGCGGGCTGGCTCACCGGGGAGCTGGCGCCCCATCTCCTTGCGCTGACCGCGGCCGACGCCGCGACCCACGCCACCGGCCGCCGGCGCGATCCGGCCGGACTGCTGCTTGCCGGAGCGAGCGCCGCCGGGCTCGCCTACCTGATCAAGCAGAGCCGGGACGTGCAGGCGCGCGCCGAGGAGAGCCTGGTCGAGGGCCTCGGGATCGACTACCTCGAGCAGCTCGATGCGAAGCCGACTCCCGCGGAGCTCGCCACGCCGTGGCGCCGCCTGGTCAACCCGTTCCGGATGCGCGAGCCGCGGGTCCGGGTCGAGAAGAACGTGCCGTACAACGAGGCCTACGGCCGGCGCGGGATGCTCGACATCTACGTCCCGGCCGACACCCCGCTCGAGGGGGCGCCGGTGCTCCTCCAGGTGCACGGGGGTGGCTGGACGATCGGCACCAAGGACCAGCAGGGCATCCCGCTCATGCAGCACATGGCCGCCAAGGGCTGGATCTGTGTGGCCCCCAACTACCGCCTTGTCGCCGCGCAACCGGTGGCCCGCGCACATCGTCGACGTCAAGCAGTCGATCGCCTGGATCCGTGAGCACATCGGCGAGTACGGCGGCGACCCGGACTACATCGCGATCACCGGCGGCTCGGCCGGAGGGCACCTGGTCGCGCTGGCCGCGGTCACGCCCAACGACCGCGAGTGGCAACCGGGGTTCGAGGACGCAGACACCTCGGTGCAGGCCGCCGTCCCGCACTACGGCGTCTACGACTTCGCCGGGTCCACCGGGACCCGAGCCTCGATCCAGCTGCGCGACCGGTTCCTGGCGCCACGCATCTTCAGGACCACCTGGGAGAAGGACCCCGAGGTCTTCGAGGCCGCTTCCCCGATCCTCCGGGTCACGCCTGACGCGCCGGACTTCTTCGTGCTGCACGGAGTCCGCGACACCCTGGTCCCGGTCGACCAGGCCCGCCGGTTCGTGGCGAAGCTCCGCGAGGTCTCGAAGCGGACCGTCGTCTACGCCGAGCTGCCCGGCGCCCAGCACGCCTTCGACGTGTTCCCGTCCATCCGTTCCGCCCACGTGGTGCGCGCGATCGACCGCTACCTGCACTGGCACTGGAACGGCTACCGGCGCGAACGAGCCTGAAACGCGCTTGCGTTGGAGTCCCCTCCAACGCCTACGGTCGATGGCATGACCGTCAAGCAAGAGCTCGGGACCGGACTGACGACCTCGGCGATCGGCTACGGCGCCATGGGCCTCGCTGAGGTCTACGGTCCGGTCGACGAGGCGGACGCGCTGGCGACCCTGCACCACGTCGTCGACTCCGGCATCGACCTGATCGACACCGCCGACGTCTACGGCGCCGGCTCCAACGAGCGCCTGATCGGCCGGCTGCTCGCCGACCGACGCGCGGAGGTCACCCTCGCCACGAAGTTCGGCATCGTCACCTCGGCCGGCGACTACGACGACCATGCGCGCCCGCAACGACCCCGCCTACGTCGCCGAGGCCTGCGACGCCAGCCTGGCCCGTCTCGGCACCGACGTGATCGACCTCTACTACCTCCACCGCCGAGAGGTCGGAGTGCCGATCGAGGATGTCGTCGGCGCGATGGCCGGCCTCGTGGAGGCGGGCAAGGTGCGCCACCTGGGCCTCTCCGAGGTCACCGCCGACGAGCTGCGGGCCGCCCACGCCGTCCACCCGATCACCGCAGTCCAGAGCGAGTGGTCGCTGTGGAGCCGAGACGTCGAGCGTCGAGTGGTTCCCGCGGCCGCCGAGCTCGGTGTCGGCTTCGTGCCCTACGCGCCGCTGGGGCGCGGGTTCCTGACCGGTTCGATCACCGGCGACACGGACCTGAGCGACGACTGGCGGGGCGGGCTGCCCCGCTTCAGCGGCAACGCCCGCGACGCCGAACCTGGCCCTGGTCGAGGTCGTCCGCGGCATCGCCCGCGACCTGAAGGCCACGCCCGCCCAGGTCGCGCTGGCCTGGCTGCGGCACCGCGGCGCCGCGCTCGGTCTCGGGGTGGTGCCGATCCCGGGCACCCGGCGGCCGGCCCGGGTCGACGAGAACCTCGGCTCGCTGGCTCTGACCCTGGACGAGGACGCCGTGGCGGCGCTGGACGGGCTGGCCGAGGCCGCCGTCGGGCCGCGATCCGACCGCGACGACCCGGACTGGGTGTCCGCGACCCGCGAAACCGGCTGAGCGCTAGCGCGGCAGCCCGAGGATCCGCTCCCCCGCGACGTTGCGGAGGATCTGCGTGGTGCCGCCGGCGATGGACAGGCACCGCGTGTTCAGCAGCTCCCACACGGCCGCCTCGACCTCGGCGTCCGGCGCGAGGACCCGGTCGCCGTACAAGGTGACGACGAGCTCGGCGCTGTCCTGGCGGTTGCGGACGCCGAGCAGCTTGGCCACGCTCGACTCCGCGCCGGGCCCCTGCCCGCTCAGCGAGCGGAGCGTCGAGCGGACGCCGAGCAGGGTGCAGACCGTGGAGAGCGCCACCGCGTGACCGACCGCGACCTGCTGCGCGGCGCTCAGCCCGCCGGCGGCCGCCAGGGCCACGGCACGCTCGGTGCTCTTGTCGAGCTTGCTGGTCGCCATCGCGACGCGCTCGTTGGCGAGGGTGGTGCGGGCCAGCTTCCAGCCGTCGCCGAGCCCGGCCACCAGGCAGTCGTCGGGCACGAACACCTCGTCGAGGAAGACCTCGTTGAAGAGCGCCTCGCCGGTGATCTCCCGCAACGGGCGGACCTCGATGCCGGGGCTCTTCATGTCGACCAGGAAGTAGCTGATCCCCTTGTGCTGCGGGGCGTCCGGATCGGTGCGGGCCAGGCAGATCCCCCAGTCGGCGCGCTCGGCCACCGAGGTCCACACCTTCTGGCCGGTGAGCTTCCAGCCGCCGTCCACGCGCTCGGCCGTGGTGCGCAGCGAGGCCAGGTCGGAGCCGGACCCGGGCTCGGAGAACAGCTGGCACCACACCAGCTCGCCGAGCAGCGACGGCCGCACGAACCGCTCGCGCTGCTCGTCGGTGCCGTGCTCGAGGATCGTCGGCAGCGCCCAGCCGGCGATCACGATGTCCGGCCGGGTCACCTCCGCCGCGGCCAGCTCCTGGTCGATGACGATCTGGGTGACCGGATCGGCACCCAGGCCGTACGGCGCGGGCCAGTGCGGGGTCAGGTAGCCGGCGTCGACCAGCGCCGCGCGCCGGTCGTCCGCGGCCGCGATCCCGGCCACGGTCTCCCGGACCCCGTCGCGGATCGGCTCGTCCCGGCCCTCCAGGTCGACCTCGACCCGCCGGCGTACGCCGGAGACGGCGCGGCCCAGCAGCCGCTCGGCCGCCGCGTCGCCGTCGCCGAGCAGCGCGCGCAGGGCGAGCGCCCGGCGGAGGTAGAGGTGCGCGTCGTGCTCATAGGTGAACCCGATCCCGCCGAGCACCTGGATGCAGGCCTTGGCCACCTCGACCGCGCCGTCGAAGGCGGTGGCCGCGGCGACGTCGGCGGCGTACGCCCACTGCTCGGCGTCACCCGACGCCGCTCCGGCGGCGTCCCAGGCGGCGGCGGTCACTGCCTCGGCGGTCTCCAGCATCTCGGCGCAGAGGTGCTTCACCGCCTGGAAGCCGCCGATCGGCTTCCCGAACTGCTCGCGCACCTTGGCGTACTCGACCGCGGTCTGCAGGCACCAGCGGGCCACGCCGGAGGCCTCCGCGGCCCCGAACGTCACGGCCGTACGACGCACCAGCTCGCGGGTCAGGCCGGGCACCGGGGTGCCGGTCGAGAGGTCGACCTCGGCCGCTCCGAACCGGCGCGACAGGTCGAGCGCCTGCGCCGGTGTCACCGTCGCCGCCTCGGCGGGCACCAGGAACCAGCGGTCCTCGGCGTCTCCGGCCAGCAGGTGGGTGGCCGACGGGGCGTCCCAGACGACGTCGAGGGCCGGGTCGAGCGCGAGTCCGACGACGGCACCCTCGGGCAGGTCGTCGACGAGCGCGCCGGCAACCACCGGCCCGAGCAGCGGGCCAGGAACCAGCTCGTGCGCGCAGGCCTCGAGGGCGACCGCCTGGTCGAGGGGGCTCCCCCCGTCCGCACCGATCGTCGCGACGCCCATCTCGCCGACGGCCTTCCACACCTCGTCGAAGCGCGCGGCGGGGTCACCCTCGGCATTCCGCGACCAGCTCGGCGCCACCGAGCCCGGCCGCCCACTTGCGCAGGCTGGCCGCCAGCTCGACGTGCTCGTCGGAGATCCCGATGGACATGCTCACCTCGAAACTAGAACGTGTTCCAATCTTACTAGACTGGGCGGGTGAGCGACATGCCTGCCGACCTGCTGGCCCACGCCCGGGCGGCGAAGGGCTTCATGCCCGACGACGAGGGGCTGCTGCTGCACCGCTACGCCCGCGAGCGGCTCCCCCACGGGCCGGTCCTCGAGGTCGGCACCTACTGCGGGAAGTCGGCGATCTACCTGGGAGCGGCGGCCCGCGAGGTGGGCGGCACGGTCGTGACCGTCGACCACCACCGCGGGTCCGAGGAGAACCAGGCCGGCTGGGAGCACCACGACCCCACGCTGGTCGACCCCGAGCTCGGGCTGATGGACACCCTCCCCGTCTTCCGCAGCACCCTGGCCCGCGCCGGCCTCGAGCAGCACGTCGTCGCGGTGGTCGGCCGGAGCACGACCGTCGCCGCGCTGTGGAGCACGCCGCTCAGCATGCTGTTCATCGACGGCGGGCACGCCGAGGAGCACGCCCAGAACGACTACACGGGCTGGGCCAGGTGGCTGATGCCCGGCGGCCTGCTGGTGATCCACGACGTGTTCGCGGACCCCGCGGAGGGCGGCCAGCCGCCGTACCACGTGTTCCTGCGGGCGCTCGACTCCGGCAGCTTCGAGGAGGTCGAGGCCCTGGGCTCGATGCGGGTGCTACGACGTACGGCCGGCGAAGCGGGAGACGTCGTCGGCTGAGGGGCAGCCGCACTCCAGCGCGATCTCGCGGAAGTGCGGCGCCAGCGAGGTGCCGCGCATGATGCCCGACCCGGGCGAGCTGTGCCCGTGGGTCTCCCCCAGCGCGTCGACCGCGAGGATCACCGCGGCGGCGGTGTACGTCGTGTGCTCGACCGGCCAGTTGACGTCGTCGCCGTAGACCCAGCCGGTCCAGTACTTGCCCTCCTCGGCGCGCAGGTGCTGCATGTCCGCGAGCAGCTGCAGCGCCCGTCGGTGGTCGCCCAGGATGTCCAGCGCCATCGCCAGCTCGCAGGTCTCGGCGCCGGTCACCCACGGGTTGGTGTCGACGCAGTGGATGCCGAGTCCGGGCACCACGAAGGCGTCCCAGCGCGAGTCGAGCAGCTCGAACGCCGCGCGGCCCCGGACCGCACCGCCGAGCACGGGGTAGTACCAGTCCATGGAGTACGTCGACTTGTCCGCGAACAGGTCGCGGTGCTCCCGCACGGCGTGGCCCAGCCGGCCGCCGGCCAGCTCCCACTCGACCTGCGGGTCGTCGAGGAGGTCGGCCAGGGCCACGCCGGCCCGCAGCGACTGGTAGATGCTCGACGACCCCGCCAGCAGCGAGAACGACTCCGTGGGTGTCCAGTTGATCCCGCCGAACGGCGGTCTGCTGGGAGACCACCCAGTCGAGCCCGGCCCGGACCGAGGGCCAGAAGCGCCGCACGAACGCGATGTCGCGGCGCACCAGCCAGTGGTGCCACAGGCCGACCGCGAAGTACGCCGACATGTTGACCTCGCCGCGCGGGTCGTCGACCTCGCCGCCGACGATCTTCATCGGCCAGGAGCCGTCGGCCCGCTGGATCGTGGGGATCCAGGCGAAGGCCCGCTCGGCCGCCTCGACCTGGCCGCCGACCAGCATCGCCATCGCGGCCTCGACGTGGTTCCAGATGTCGACGTGCTCGCCGACGGTCCACGGGACGGCGCCGGACGGCTCCTGCATCGCCGCGATCGCGGCGGCGCTCTCCGCCACCTGGTCCGCGGTGAGGATGCCGTCGACGTACGGGATGCGGGCGAGGTCGACCGGGTGCAGCTCAGGCATCTTGGCCGTGCTCAACCGTTTCGGGCTTGCGCAGGTAGAGCACCATGCTCTTGCCGATCAGCGGGTCCAGCACCTTGCCCGCGAGCTGCAGGGCCCGCGGCTGCTTCATGATCTCCCACACCAGCAGCCGGTGGTACGCCTTCGCCAGCGGGTGCTCGTCGTTGGTGACGCCGACCGCGCACTTGATCCACCAGTACGGCGCGTGCAGGCCGTGGGCGTAGTCCTTGCCCTGGAACTCCAGACCGGCCTTGGTGAGCTTGTCGATCAGCTCCTTGTCGGTGTAGATCCGGATGTGGCCGCCCTCGACGTTGTGGTAGTCGTCGGAGAGCTTCCAGTTGATGATCTCGGGGAGCCAGCGCGGCACCGAGACCGCGATGGTGCCGCCGGGGCGAAGCACCCGGACCAGCTCGCCGATCGCCTGGATGTCGGCGGGGATGTGCTCGAGGATCTCGGCAGCGACGACCCGGTCGAACTCACCGTCCGCGAACGGCAGCTCCAGCGCGTCGCCCTCCTTGATGTCGGCCGCGGCGCCCTCGGGGACCTCGCCGGCCTCCTTCATCGCGCCGAACAGCTCGAGCACCCCGGCCAGCTCGTCGGCGTCCTGGTCGAACGCGATCACGTCGCCGCCGCGGCGGTACATCTCGAACGCGTGCCGGCCGGCACCGCATCCCATGTCGAGCACCCGGTCGCCCGGGCGCAGCCCGAGCCGGTCGAAGTCAACGGTCAGCATGGCCCTGCTCCTCGTGGTAAGCCTCGATCACTTCCTCGTACGCACGGGCGACCTTCTGGGCCACCGCGCGCCAGCTGAACAGCTCCTCGACCCGCTTGCCGCCCGGCGGCACCCATCCGCTCCCGGCGCTCCGGGTCGTCGAGCATCCGCTCCAGCGCCTGCTTGAGCTCGCCGACATCGCCCGGGGTGACCAGGTCGGCGCACAGCCCGTCGGGCCCGACGACCTCGGGGATCGCGCCGGCCCGGGACACGACCAGTGGCGTGGCGCAGGCCATCAGCTCTGCGGTCGGGCAGCGAGAAGCCTTCGTACAGCGACGGCACGCAGGCCACCTCGGCCGAGCCCATCAGCTCGACCAGGTCGGCCTCGCTCAGGCCGTGCGCGAACCGGACACTGTCGCCGATCGCGAGCTTGTCGATCAGCCGCTCGGTGCGGCCGCCGGCCTGCGGCTTGGTCACCAGGATCAGCTCGACGTCGCGCTCGGTGCGCAGCTTGGCGAACGCCTCCAGCAGGGTCGCGATGCCCTTCATCGGGGCGTCGGCGCTGGCCATCGCCATGATCCGGCCGGGCACCCGCGGCTCGCTCGGCGGGACGAACCCGTCGTCGACCCCCAGCAGGATCACCTGCATCCGGGCCGGGTCGACGCCGAAGTCCTTGGCGATGTCGCGCTTCGAGGCCTCCGAGGGCGTCATGATCAGGCGCGCCCGCCGGGCCACCCGGCCCTGCATCCGGAGGAAGCCGTACCAGCGGCGCAGGGTGACCTTGCGCCACGGGTTGCGGGTCTGGCTGAGGTCGATCCGGCGGTCGAACGTGATCGGGTGGTGCAGCGTGGTGATCAGCGGCAGCCCGTAGCCCTCGATGTCGAGCATCCCGGTGCCGAGCACCTGGTTGTCGTGGGCGATGTCGAACTCGCCCGGCGCGCTCCTTCAGGATCCGGGAGACCCGCCGGGAGAAGGTCTTCGGCTCGGGGAACCCGGCCACGCACATGGTGGCGAACTCCTCGACGTCGATCAGGTCGCGGAACTCGCGGAGCTTCGGCACCCGGAACGGGTCCGGCTCGCGGTAGAGGTCGAGGCTCGGCACCTTCGTCAGCCGGACGCCCTCGTCGAGGTCCGGGTAGGGCTGACCGGAGAAAACCTCGACCTGGTGGCCGAGCTTGGTGAGCTCACGGCTGAGGTGGCGGATGTAGATGCCCTGGCCGCCGCAATGTGGCTTGCTGCGATAGGACAGCATCGCGATCTTCAACGGGCGGCCCTTCTTGCTGCTCGTCGGCATCCGGACACTTCCCGGATGCGATGACACGCCGGGCCGGACGAAGTGGAACGTGTTCCTATTATGTCCCACTGATTGATAGCCTACCGACGCAGTCTGAAAACTTGGGAGTACTTGTGAGCAGCGCCAACTCGCTGGCGGTCGAGGACCTGGGGTCCGCGGCCCAGCGCGATCGTCGCAAGAGGATCCTCGACGCGACGTACCAGCTGGCGCGCGACGGCGGCTTCGACGCCGTCCAGATGCGGGCCGTCGCAGACCGGGCCGACGTCGCGCTCGGCACGCTCTACCGCTACTTCCCGTCCAAGATCCACCTGCTGGTCTCCGCCCTCGGTCGCACGTTCGAGCAGGCCGAGGCCGCGATGCGCGGCCGTCCGGTCCCGGGTGACACCTCCGCCGACCGGGTCATCAGCGTTCTCAAGAAGACGACGCGTGGCCTCCAGGGAGATCCGCACCTCACCGAGGCGCTCACCCGCGCGTTCATGTTCGCCGACGCGTCGGTGGCGGCCGAGATCCACGACGTCGGGATGCTGATGACCAGCATGCTCACCCACGCGATGGACCCCGAACGCGGCGGCGAGGTCACCGACGACGACATCGCGATCGCTCGGGTCATCGGCGACGTCTGGCTGTCCTCCCTGGTCGCCTGGGTCACCGGCCGCAGCACCGCCGCCGACACCGCCCAGCACATGGAGACCGCGGTTCGACTCCTGCTTCGCGACTAGGACACCGTCGTCGGGCTCGCTGGACCGCGTGATGCGCATCGGTGACGTACGGCGGATCCTGCTCGGCACGTTCATCCGGCCGGCCGAGGAGACCGGAACGGGTCAGCCGCGGGTCGAAGCTGTCTACGGCTACATCGTCGAGACACCCCCGAGGGGTGCTGCTGCTCGACACCGGACTCGGCGCCGGCGACGCTGAGACCGAGGACTGGTACCGACCACAACGGATCGAGCTGGCCGACGCACTCGGCGCCGCCGGGATGCGGCTCCCTGACATCGACGTCGTCGTCAACTGCCATCTTCACTTCGATCATTGCGGCGGGAACCCGCGGCTGGCGGGCACCCCGGTCGTGTGCCAGCGGAACGAGCTCGCCACCGCCCAACGCGGCGACTACACCATGGAGCACCTCATCGACTATCCCGGCAGCACGTACGACCTGTTGGACGGAGAGGCGGAGCTGTGGCCCGGAATCCACGTCATTCCCACGCCCGGGCACGTCGACGGTCATCAGTCGGTGGTGGTGGAGTGTGACGACGGCTCGTTGGTGCTGGCCGGGCAGTCCCACGACACGGCGTCCCAGTGGAGCGCGGATGCGCTGGCCGTCCAAGCCACGCAGCTCGGTCACGACGCACCGCTGCCGGCTGCTCCCGCATGGATGGAACGTCTGTTGGCGTTCGATCCGCGCCGGGTCGTCTTCGCCCACGACGCAGCGGTCTGGGAGCCGCTGGCGTGAGTCCGGTCAGCCCCCGAACGCGTGCGTGGCAGTCACTCCGCCGTCGATGGCGATCTCGGCGCCGTTGATGTACGACGACTCGTCGGAGGCCAGGAAGACGTAGAGCGGGGCGACGTCCTCGGGGTGGCCGACCCTGCGCAGCGGGATCTTGGTGGCGCCGTACTCCATCGCGAGGTCGCCGCCGTGCACCCGGGTCATCGGGGTGTCGATCATGCCGGGGTGCACGGAGTTGACCCGGATCTGCTTGCGCCCCAGCTCGTGGGCGGCGCACTTGGTCATCCCGCGGATCGCCCACTTGGTGGCGGCGTACGCCGTGCAGTTGGCCATCCCGGCCAGCCCCTCCACGGAGGAGGCGTTGATGATCGAGCCACCGCCGTTCGCCTTCATCGTCGGGGTCACCGCCTGCATGCCGAGGAAGCAGCCGAGCTGGTTGACCCGGAACAGCGCCTCGACGTCCTCGAGCGGAGTGCTGCCGATCTCGCCGAAGCGGAGGATGCCGGCGTTGTTGGCCAGCACGTTGACCGGGCCCCAGCGCTGGTTCGTTTCCTCGACCAGCGAGGCCCACGACCCCTCGTCGCTCACGTCGTGGTGCACGAAGTGCACGCTCTGCCCGAACCTCTTGGCGAGCTCGTCGGCGAGTGCCTGCCCGGGCTCCTTGGCGACGTCGGCGATCGCGACCTTCGCGCCCTCGGCGACGAACGCCCGGACGATGCCGGCACCCTGTCCCTGCGCGGCGCCGGTGACGATCGCGATCTTGTTGTCGAGTCTGCCCATGAGTGCATCGTCCTTCAGATGGTGAGCTGCATGATCGAGTCGGCCGCGAAGCCGCGGCCCGGGTCGCGGCCGTCGAAGTAGCCGCCGAGCTGCTTGTCGAGGTCGTCGAGGGTCCAGGTGGTGCCGGACTTGTCGAATCGCTGCTCCACCACCGGCGCCGCCACCAGGGCGACCATGCCGCCGTACACGACGAACACCTGCCCGGTGATCGACTCCGCCGCCGGGGACGCCAGGTACGCGACCAGCGGTGCCACGTGGTCCGGTGAGTACGGGTCGACCTCGAGGCCGGACTCGTCCTCGCCGAAGACCTGCGCCGTCATCGCCGTGCGGGCCCGTGGACAGATCGCGTTGGCGCGTACGCCGACCCGCTCCAGTCCTCGGGCGGTGGACAGCGTGAGTGCCGCGATCCCGGCCTTCGCCGCCGCGTAGTTGGCCTGGCCCGGGGAGCCGCCGAGGAACGCCTCGGACGCGGTGTTGACCACCCGGCCGTAGACCGGCGCTCCGGTCTCCTTCGAGCGCCCCCGCCAGTACGACGCGGCGTTGCGCGAGAGCAGGAAGTGACCGCGCAGGTGCACCCGGATGACGTCGTCCCACTCCTCGTCGGAGAGGTTGAAGAGCATCCGGTCGCGGGTCATCCCCGCGTTGTTGACCACGATGTCGAGCGATCCGAGGTCGTCGACGGCGGCGGCCACCATCGCGTCGGCCGTGGCCCGCTCCCCCACGTCGCCCGCCACGACCGCCACCCGGCCGCCGCGCGCGCGGATCTCGTCGGCCGCCTCGTCGGCAGCGCCCGGCAGGTCGTTGAGCACGACGGCGGCTCCCGCGTCGGCGAGAGCCAGTGCCTCGGCGCGCCCGAGGCCGGCGCCGGCGCCGGTGACGATCGCCACCCGGCCGTCCAGGGACAGGTCGCTCACGCGTCACCTTCGATGGAGATCGCGGCCCGCGGGCATGACGCCACCGCCCGGCGTACGTCCTCGAGGTTCTCCGGCGTCGTCTCTTCGGTCTTCAGCTGGAGATAGTCGTCGTCGTCGAGCTCGAACACGTCGGGCGCGATCGCCTCGCAGAGCGCGTTGGACTCGCACAGGTCGAAGTCGACCTTGATCTTCATCTCTCACACCATCTTTCTGTGGTCCCAGCTGGCCACCTTGTCAGGGTGCACGATCACACCGACCCGCTTGCGGGCCTGCTTCTCGACGGTCTCCCGACCGAAGTCGCCCAATGCCTCGAAGGACTCGGCGGCCACCATCCGGGTGGCGACCTCCGCGCCGATCGAGAAGATCTCGTCGTAGTCGCGGACGATCTCCGCACGCCCCGTGATCGACACGCCGCGCAGCTCGAAGTAGTCGACGCCGTCCTCGACCAGGGCGCTGACCCGTGGGTCGCGCTCGAGGTTCTTGATCTTCTGGCTGCGGCCGTAGGTCCAGAACGCGATCCGCCCGTCGCGGACGATGTAGAACAGCGTGCTGAGGTGCGGCACGCCGTCCTGGCCGACGCTGGCGACCTGCACCTTGAGGTTCTCGGCCAGCAGGCCCTCGACCTCCTGGTCGGTCAGCTTGATCGCGTCGCGCCCCTTGCTCATGGCCTCACGCGTCCGAGGAGTGGCCGGGGAACACCTTCGCGGAGGGGTCGATCGCGACGGTGGCGTTGTTGACCGCGGTGGCCGCCTCGCCGAACCCGACGGCGATCAGCCGCACCTTGCCGGGGTACTCCGTCATGTCGCCCGCGGCGAACACCCGCGGCAGGTTGGTCTGCATCGACGGGTCGACCACGATGTGCCGCTTCAGGACCTCGATGCCCCACTCCTGCACCGGACCGAGGTCGGCGATGAACCCGAGCGCGGCCACGACCGCCTGCGCGGGCCGGGTCGTCTTCTCGTCGCCGATCGTGATCTCGACCGACTCCAGCAGGTCGTCGCCGTTCAGCGCGGTCACCTGTGCCTTGGTGATGATCTCCACCGACGAGTCCCGCACCTGCTGGACGGTGCGCTCGTGGGCCCGGAACGCGTCGCGGCGGTGCACCAGCGCCACGCTCTGCGCGATCGGCTCCAGGTGCAGCGCCCAGTCGAACGCGCTGTCGCCGCCACCGACGATCACGACGTCCTTGCCGGCGTACGGCGCGAAGCTGGGCACGAAGAACTCCATGCCGCGCCCTAGCCAGCCCTCGCCGGCCGGCAGCGGACGGGGGCTGAACTTGCCGATCCCGGCCGTGATCAGGACCGCGCCCGCACGCACCGTGGAGCCGTCGTCCAGCCCGACGGTGACGCCGTCGTCGTCGGACTCCAGCGTGCTCGCGGTGCGGTCGAGGACGTACGTCGGATCGCCGGTGCGCCGCCTGCTCGACCAGCCCGTCGACCAGGTCGCGGCCCTTGACCGACGGGAAGCCGGCGACGTCGAAGATCTGTTTCTCGGGGTACATCGCGGTGATCTGGCCGCCGAGCTCGGGCAGCGAGTCGACGACGACCACCCGGTGCCCGCGGAATCCGGCGTAGTAGGCGGCGAACAGACCGGTGGGTCCGGCGCCGATGATCAGGAGGTCGCACTCGTGCGAGAGAGGGGTCACATCAGCGATCCTTCCCAACTCGAGGTCGACGCTCAACCGAATCGCCGCTGTGGCACATCCGCGAAACTGGAACGTGTTCTAGTCTACCCGACTCCGAGGCCGTCACCAGGCCACGCCCATCACTTGGTCTCGAGGTCGTCGACCAGCCATCCGTCCTCGGTGTTCACCATGGTGAGCAGCGCGCGGTAGGGCGTGTACGTCGTCCCGGCGTCCTTGCCCTTCTCGTGGATGACGTAGTGGTTGAGGAACACCAGGGCCTGGAGCTGGGTGTCGTTGGCGCGTACGGCGCCCTGGCCGACCACCCTGACCTCGACCGTGGTCTGCTGCCCGACGAACTCCTCGCGCACGTCGTCGGTCGTCGTGCGGTACTCCTCGGCGAACTCGTCGGTCATCAGGGCCGTCGCCTCGTCGACCTCCTTGTCGTAGTTCTGATAGGACCGCGTGACGATCTTCTCGGCGGCCTTGGCCGCCGCCTCGACGCCCTCCTGCCACGCCAGCTCCGTCGGCAGGACCGGGCGGTCCTCGGGCACGGCGATCGCGCCCTCGGATGCCTTGGGCGGCTCGGGCTCGTCGCGGAGGGAGTGGCGCAGCCACCAGAGGCTCTGCAGCACGAGCACCACGGCCAGGACCGCGACCAGGATCAGCAGGAACCGGGTCACCTTGGGGCTGCGCAGCGCGGAGCCGCCGCCACTCGACTCGGAACCGTCCTCATCCTCGTTCGGCCAGGGTTCGTCGGGTCCGTGCTCGGCAGCGCCGTCGTCCGCGTCGCCTCGGCTGGCTGCTCTTCCGGCTCCTCGAGGACCGGCTCCTCGGTGTCCGGTGTCGACCGTGGGCTCGTCGACCGGACCGGACGCGGTGTCGGCCGGCGTGCGACCGCCCGCGATCTTGCGGGGGCGCGGCGTCGCGGCTCGGGAGCTGGAGCGGCGTGGCGTGGGTCGTGACATCACCGTCTCCTCAGGGCACGAACTGCAGGTCGCGGGTGAGCCACTGGCCGTCCTGGAGCGTCAGGTCCAGCTGCAGCCGGTAGTTGCGGGGAACCGGCCTTGAACTTCGTCGTCGTGTTGGCCACGGTCCCGGAGCTGGCGACGATCACGGTCGCGGAGTCCTCGTCGACGGCGACGACGCCCGCCCACAGCACATCGCCGGTCTGGACCGACTTCGCCCGCTGCGCCACCTTCTCGATGCCCTCGGTGGACTTGTCGAACTGCTCGCGGAAGTCGCCGGTGGCGAGCTCGCGCACGGCCTCGGCGTAGGCATCCACGTCGTCGTAGCGCACGTTCAGGAACACGTTCGCCATCTTGGAGGCGGCGTCGATCGCGGCCGCGGTCCGCTCCTGCTCCTCGGTGCTGGCCAGCGGCAGCGCCTCGAGCCGGGCGTCGCCGATCTTCTCGCCCGCCTGGGACGCGGTCTCCGGCTCGGGGTCGCGTACCACGTCTCCGACGTGGTCCCAGAACCCGTCCGAGTCGTCGACCTCGCCCCAGATGCGCGACCCGAGCAGCCCGATCGCGGCCACGCAGAGCAGCGCGACGGCGTACAGCACGATGTTGAGCCGGACGCGGGTGCGGTCTCGCTGGCGGGCGAGCCGGGGGTCACCGGCGGGCCACCGGTCCGACCAGCATCCACTTCCACGCATCGCCTCCCAGGACTGACAGGTTGTCCGGCTGGTTGAACTCCACTGGGTTTCCGTTGGCATCGACCATGCCCGGCACCCGGCCGGTGGCCGGATCGTAGCTGCCACTGTAGACGCGGGCTGGCGACGCGTTCGCGCCGCTCGGGCCGGGCGCGTTTCGTCGGGCCGCGCATCTCGAACGGCGCACCGGACTGGCACTCGGCCGGGTAGACCGGCGCGTCGGTGGTGTCGTACGGCGAGCGCCACTCCGCGGGCGGTCGGTAGCCGTTGGTGCACGGCGGCACGCTGTAGTCGAACTGCAGGTTGATGTGACCCCAGCCGTCCTTGGTGCTGCCGGTGGGACCACCGGCGATCATGGCCGGGTAGGTGACCAGGAGCTGCTCCACACCCGGCAGGTAGCTCGAGATCACCTGGTCGACGGAGACCAGGTCGCTGAGCAGGATCGGCAGCGTCGGCTCGAGGTCCTTCAGCAGGGCGTCCACCTCACGCGCGGTCCCCGGCGTCCCCTCGAGCACCTTCCGCAGATCCCCGTCGCTGCCGCGCAGGGCCTTGGTGAGGGTGCTGAGGTCGTTGGCGAAGCTGCGGATGTTCTCCTTCTGGCCGCTCTGGGTGCGGAGCACCGTCAGCCCGCTGCGCAACAGGCGCACGGTCTCGTCGGTGTGGGCCGAGGCCTCCCGCACGAACGTCGACCCGCTGTCGAGCAGCGTCTGCAGCTCGCGACCGGTGTCGCCGAACATCTCGCCGAGCTCCTTGACGACCACCTGCAGGCTCTCGCGGTCGACCGAGCCCACGAAGTCGTTCATGTCGACCAGCAGGTCGCCCTCGTCGACCGGCAGCGCCGACTCGTCGCCCTTGAACACCGTGCCGTCCTTCGCGTACGGCGGCTCCTCGTCGCTCGGCTGGAAGTCGAGGTACTGCTCACCCACCGCCGACAGGTTGTGCACGTACATGGAGGAGTCGGTGGGGAGTTCGACGTCGTGGTCCAGGGTCAGCTGCGAGCTCGATGCCGTCCTCGCTGGTGGCCATCGCGCTGATCTTGCCGATCTTCACGCCGCGATAGGTGACCTCGCTGCCCTCGAACAGGCCACCGGACTGGGGCAGGGTCACGGTCACGTTGAGATCGCGGCCGGTCACCCGGTCGACGAGGCCGAGGTAGGTCGCGGTCACGTAGGTGATCCCGATGGCGCTGAGCACCACGAACGCCATCAGCCGGTATCGAATGCCGCGGGTCATGCCACCTCACCCCCCAGCAACGGCTGCATGCCCGTGGGCCCACGCGGGTAGGCCGCGGGGTTCCCGGTCAGGCCCTGGGCGAGACCGCTCAGACCGCCGGTCAGGCCGCCCAGGAGGTTGCCGAGGTCGAGATCGGGCACCGAGTTGAGGACCTTGCAGACCACGTTGTTCCTGTTGGCCGGCTGCTTGCACTGCTTCTTGAGGTCCTTCAGCAGGTTGACCGAGTCGAGCACCTTCACGCAGGCCGCGCTGGTCAGGCTGCCGCTCCGCAGGCAGCGACCGACCTGGTCGAGGACCTCGCCGGGGTCGGGGAGCTGGATCTCGGGCAGCCCGGTCGATGCATAGAGGTTGCGCAGGTCGAGCTCCACCCGCGCGATGGTGTCGGCGTAGTCGCCCTGGACGATCGAGTTGGCGGCCTTCGGGAACGGGAAGCTCGCCAGCAGGTTGATGCCGGGCGCGAGCTTGCGGCCGGCGCCGCGCAGCCCGCTGAGGATCGGCTCGAGGTCGTCCAGCATGGAGAGCACGTCCTCCTTGCTGGCGTTGATCACCCGGGTGCCGACCTCGCCCAGCCGATCGAGCGCGGACAGCATGCTGATCAGCTCGTCGTGCTGGTCGGCCAGCACCTCGACGGCCGGGCCGACGGCATCCAGTGCCTCGCCGATCGTGTCCTTCTCGTCGTTGAGCGTGCCGGCCAGGTTGTTGAGCGACTCCAGTGCGTTGATGATGTCCGTCTTCTGCTGGTCCAGCGTGCCGACGACCCCCTCGAGCGAGCCGAGCATCGACCGCAGCCGGTCCTCGCGGCCCGACATCACCAGGTTCGCCTCGCGGGTGATGGTGCCGAGCTGCGCCACGCCGCCGCCGCTCAGCAGGAACGACAGCGCGCCGAGCACCTCCTCGACCTCGGGGTTGCGTCCGGTGGCGGCGAGGGCGATGGTGTCGCCGTTCCCGAGGCGTCCGTCGGACTGCTTGTCGGGCGGCGCCTCCAGGGCGACGTACTTCTCCCCCAGCAACGAGACCTGGCGGATCTCGGCGACCGCGTTGTCCGGCAGCACGACGTTGTCCTTCACCCGCATCGTGACCCGGGCGTGCCAGCCGACCCGGTCGACCTCGGTGACCTCGCCGACGACGACGTCGTCGACCATCACCGGGGACCGAGGCACCACGTTGAGCACGTCGGCGAAGTCGGCGGACACCTCGAAGGAGTCGTCCTTGTCGACCGGCGAGCCGGGCAGCGGCAGGTCGTAGGCGCCGTCGAAGTCGCAGCCGCTCAGCAGCACCGCGCCCGCGCGCCACCGCTGCCAGCCAGCGGGTCACCCGCCTCATGACACACCTCCGAGGAGCTCGGTCATCGAGGGGTCGGCGTCGGTGCTGTAGGAGACCTCTCGGGGTTCCGGCAGCCGCATGCCCTTCTTCGTGTCGGACGGGACGTAGCTCTTGTACTCCGGCGGGATGAAGGGCAGCTTGCCCGTCAGCGGCCGGATCAGCTGGGCCATCAGGTCGCACGCGGTGTCCTTCAGGGGACGCGGCATGCCGGGGGCCTGCTGGATGATGCCGCAGATCAGCGCGTCGGCGGTCCAGATGTTGCCGCCGATGCCGATCCGGGAGTTCTGGCTGCCGCTGTTGTGGTCGAAGCTCATTTGCAGGTTGGCCATGGCCAGCGGAGCGACCCGGAGCGCGGTGTCGAGGTTCTCCTTCTCGTCCTCGATCGACGACATCACCGTCGTCAGGCTCCGCACGTTGTTCGCGAGTGCGTCGCGGTTGTCGCGCACGAATCCCTCCACGTTGCCGACCGCTCCGGCCACCGCCGCCACCGCCTGCTGGAGCTCGTCGCTCTCCGCCGAGAGCGTCCGTGAGACCCCGGCGAGGTCCTTCATGAAGGCCCTGACCAGCTTGTCGTTGTCGGCGAGCGTGTCGGTGAACTCGGCCAAGTGGGTGACCGTGTCGAACAGCGGACCGGCGCCGTCGCCGAAGGTCTTCGCCGCGGCGGAGAGCTCGCGGAGCATCGCGTTGCCCCGGGCACCCTGCCCCTCGAAGGCGTTCTTTCCCGCCTTCAGCAGGTGGTCGAGGGTCCCGTCGGCGTTGACGCCGTTGGGTCCCAGCGCCTGGGTCAGCGTCTGCAGGCTCGCGTAGATCCGGTCCAGCTCGACCGGGACACCGGTGTCCGGCAGCTTGATCTCCGCGCCGTCGGCCATGGTCGGGCCACCCTCGTAGACCGGGGTCAGCTGGACGAACCGGTCCGCCACGAGCGTCGGGGTGACGATCACGGCCTTGGCGTCGGCAGGAACGTCGTACTGCGCGTCGTACTGCATCTCGACGCGGACCGAGTTGCCCTCGGGGATGACCGCGGTCACCTCACCCACGGGGACACCCAGGATCCGCACCTCGGTGCCGTCGTAGACGCTGACCGCACGCGGGAAGTGCGCGGTGACCGTCTTGGTCTTTGTCGGTGTGACGGCGACGGTGAGGATCGCGGCCAGCCCCAGCAGCACGACGACGAGCAGCACCACGCGGCGCTCGAGACCCTTGACGAAGTCGACCATCGCCATCACTCCGTCTCCGGGAAGCCAGGGACGAACTCGGGCACACCGGGCCGGAGCTCGACCGGGAGGGTCGTGAGGTTGATCGCCATGGCGTCGAACCACGGGCCGGTGCCGATGATGTTGCTGAGGATCTCCACGTAGGGACCGAGCTGGTGAAGGGTGGCCTTCAGCTGGTCCCGCTTGTCGACGAGCAGGTCGAGCAGCTGGTCGACCTCCTTCATGGCCGGGCCGATCTCCTCGGCGTTGTCGTTGGCGACGCCCTCGAGCTCGACGGCGAGCGATCGGGCGTTGACCAGGAGGTCGTGGACGGCCTGCTTGCGCTTCTGCAGCTCCTTGAAGACCAGGTCGCTGTTGCCCATCAGGTCGACGATGTCCTCGCTGCGATCCTCGAGGACCTTGCTCACCTCCGAGGAGCTCTCGAAGAGGGTCTGGAGCTGCTCGTCGCGGGAGGCCACCGACCGGGAGAGCCGGGCGATGCCGTCGAACGCCGCCTCGATCTCGGGAGCGGAGTCGTTGAGCGTGCCGGCCACGACGTCGAGCGCGGAGGACAGCTGGTCGGTGTCGATGCTCTCGGTGGTGGCGGTCAGGTCGCCCAGCACGCTGACGATGTCGTACGCCGACTCGGTGCGTTCGACCGGGATCCGGTCACCCGCCTCGAGCTGCCCGTCTCCCGAGGGAGTCAGCTCGAGGTACTTCTCACCGAGCAGGTTGTAGACCTCGATCGACGCGCGGCTCTCGGGCCCGAAGTCGACGTTGCCGTCGACCTCGAACTTCACCAGCACCTTGGCGTCGTCGAGGGTCACCTGGGTGACCCGGCCGACCCGGATCCCCCCGACCTGGACGATGTTGCCCTTGTGGATGCCGCTCGCGTCGCTGAACTCGGCGTAGTAGGTCGTGCCCCGGAACCCCGGGAACTTCGACAGGTTGAACGTGGCGGCCGAGACCAGCGCCATCACCACGAGGGTGATCGCGCCGAGCCGGATGATCCGGGCGTCCGTGGAGCGGGCCATCAGCGCTGGCACCTCTCGGCGTTGGACTTGATGTCGATCTTCTCGATGTAGTTCTGGATCGTCTTGACGATCGGGATCTTCCCGACCAGCGGGAGCCGGATCCGCGCCGAGATCCCGCAGATGTAGTACTGGTACCAGGAGCCGTAGGTGCCGGTGCGGGTCTGGTCCTCCATCACCTCGGGCATCCGCTCGAGCAGGTCGATGAAGTCGGCACGCTGGTCCGGCTCGTTCATCAGCTTCGCGAGGTCGTGCAGCGCCGCGACGTCCTTCTTCAGCAGCGGGCGCCCGCGCCGCAGCAGGTCGGCGACGGTGACCGTCAGCTCCGAGATGTTGCCCAGCGACGACCCGATGGTGTCCCGGTCGGCCGCGAGGTCCTGCATCCAGTTCTTGAGCTCCACCACCAGGGAGCTGAGCTGCTCGTGGCGCTGGTTGACGGTGTCGAGCGTCTCGCTGAGGTTCGTCACCACGTCGCCGATCAGCTGGTCGCGGTCGGCCAGCGTGGAGGTCAGGGACGCGGTGTGCTCGAGCAGCCCGTGGACGGTGCCGCCCTCGCCCTGCAGCACCTGGACCAGGTTCATGCTGAGCTCGTTGACCTGGTCGGGCGCCAGCGCCTGGAACAGCGGCTTGAAGCCGTTGAACAGGACCGTCAGGTCGAGCGAGGGGCTGGTGTTGGCTCACCGGGATGGTCCCGCCCTCGGACAAGGCCTCGGCCCCGTCGCCGGCGCTCCCCTCCTCCAGCGCCAGGTAGCGATCGCCGATCAGGTTGAGGAAGCGGATCTCCGCCGTCGACGCCGAGGTCAGCTCGATGTCCGACTCGACCTGGAAGGACACCTTGGCCATGGTCCGCTCGTAGTGCTCGACGCCGCTCACCTCGCCAACGCTGACGCCGGCGACCCGCACGTCGTCGCCCTCCTGCAGGTCGCTGGCGTTGGCGAAGATCGGCGGAGTACTCGCGCGAGTCCCCGAGTCCGATGTTGCCCATGATCACCGCGAGCAGGCCGGTGACCAGCACGGAGACCAGCGTGAATATGCCGAGCTTGATGCCGGCGCTGATGGTGACCGCGTTGCGCCGCCGCAGCAGCGCCTTGTCCACCCTGCGCTCCCTCATCCCTTCGCCTCGCCTTCGCGGACGACGGGACCGTAGAGCAGCGAGCCGAGCGAGCCGTACGCCGACGGGTCGTTGCCGCTCTGCGCCGCCAGGAGCGCGTTGACGACCTTCTTCTCCCCGTCGGTGCCGGCGTAGCCGCTGGTGAGGTTCAGCCAGTCCGGGGGCAGCGCGCCGAAGTTCGGGATCGGGCTGCGCGGCGGGTTCTCGTCGAGCGGGCTGCCCTGGTCGAGGGCGCGTGGCGTGCCCGGGACCTTGAAGTTGGGGAGCCCCGCGCACCACGGCCCGTGCCCGACCTCGCCGTACTCCGGGGTGTCCCGCTCGTCGAAGGCCCGCCACTGGGGGTTGAAGAACTCGATGTACTGCTTGACCCAGTCGCCCTCGAACGTCTTGGAGAGGATCGGAGCGTAGTTGGCGGCGCCCTTGATCAGGCACGGGAACTCGGGTGAGTACTCCGCGAGCAACGCCAGCACCGGCTCGGTGACCTGACCCACGCGGACGAGGTTCTGCTCGTTCTCCCGGAGGATGCGGGTCGAGGTCTGGGCGAGGCCGCCGAGGTCGGAGAAGAAGACGTCGAGCTCCTGCTGCTTCTCCACGACCGTCTTGCTGGTGACCGTGACGTTGTCGAGCGTGTCGAGGAGGTCGGGTGCCGCCACGTCGTAGGCGTCGGCGACGTCGGCGAGCTCCACGAGGTCCTGGCGCAGGGTCGGCAGGTGGTCGTCGATGGCGTCGAGGTACTGGCCGAGCTCGTCCATCGTCGGCGCCGAGCTGCTCGCCGCGGCCCTCGAGCGCGGTGGACAGGGCGTTCAGGGTGGCGTTGAGGTCGGCGGGCCGGACCGACGCGGAGCAGCGGGAAGAGGTCCGACGAGCACCTGGCTCAGCTCGACGTTCGTCTCCACCCGATCGGCCGGGATGACGGTCCCGTCGGTGAGCGACTCGCCCGACGGAGCGTCGGGCTGCACGAACGACACGAACTTCTGGCCGAACAGCGTCGTGGGGAGGATCTCGACCGAGACGTTCGACGGGATCTTCTCGGCGGCCGAGGGCTGGAGCGCGATGTGGATCTCCGCCTGCTCGCCGTCCTGGGTGACCTCGCGGACCTGCCCGACCAGGGCGCCGTTGACCCGCACGTCGCCGAACTTGGCCAGCTGGAGCCCGGCGCGGTCGGCCTTGACCGTCACCATCGTGACCCGCTCGAACTCCTTGTTGTAGATCGCGATCGAGAGCCAGATGAGCAGCGCGATCGCCACGATGGACGCGATCCCGGCGAGCAGCAGCCGGTTGTGCTCCCGCGCGTTGTCGTGGTGGATGTTCACCAGCATCGGGAACCCACCTCCTCCGCGCGGCTCGGCAGCCTGACGATCCCGGTCATCCGGTGATCCTCACGGTCGTCGTGGAGCCCCAGATCGCGAAGCTGAGGAAGAAGTCGGCGACCACCACGGTCACGATGCTGGTCCGGATGGCGCGGCCGACGGCCCGGCCCACACCGGCGGGGCCACCGCTGGCGGTGTAGCCGTAGTAGCAGTGGATCAGGATGATCGCCACGGCCAGGAACAGCAGCTTGAAGAACGACCACAGCATGTCGATCGGTGGCAGGAACTGCAGGAAGTAGTGGTCGTAGGTGCCCGGCGACTGGCCGTAGATGTAGGTGACGATCAGGCGGGGCGAGAGGTACGACGCGCAGAGGGCCACGATGTAGAGCGGGATCACCGCGATGAACGCGGCGATCATCCGGGTGGTGACCAGGAACGGCAGGGACGGGATCCCCATCACCTCGAGGGCGTCGATCTCCTCCGAGATCCGCATCGCGCCGAGCCTCGCGGTGTAGCCGCAGCCCACCGTCGCCGCCAGCGCGATCGCCGAGACCAGCGGCGCCACCTCGCGGGTGTTGAAGTACGCCGAGATGAACGCGCTGAACTTCGCGACGCCGATCTGGCTCAGCGACGCGTAGCCCTGGATGCCGACCTCGGTACCGGCGAAGAACGACATGAAGGCGATGACGCCGACCGAGCCCGCGATCAGGCTCAGCCCGCCGACGCCGAACGTGATCTCGGCGAGCGTCTTGGTGATCTCCTTCGGGTATCGCTTGATGGCCTGCGGGATCGAGTACAGCGCCTTGGCGAAGAACAGCAGCTGGTCGCCGTACCGCTCGATGGATCGGCGCGGCGACTGCACAGCATTGCTCGCGATCTCGGTGAGTCCAGCCATCAGAGCCCCACCGGAGGAACGACCTGGAAGTAGATCGCCGTGATCACTGCGTTCAGGAAGAACAGCAGCATGAACGCGATGATCACCGACTCGTTCACTGCGCGACCGACCCCGCTCGGCCCGCCGCCGGCGTTGAGCCCCTTGTAGGAGCCGACGATGGCGGCCAGCCAGCCGAACAGGATGGCCTTGACCATCGAGATGTAGAGGTCGGGCAGCGAGGCGAGCGCGGTGAAGTTGGCGAGGAACGCTCCGGCGGAGCCGCCCTGGACGATCACCGTGAAGAAGTAGCCGCCGGCGATGCCCGCGGCGATCACGATGCCGTTGATCATCGCGGCCACGAACATGGTGGCGACCACGCGCGGGGCGACCAGGCGCTCGAGCGGGTCGACGCCGAGCACCTCCATGGCGTCGATCTCCTCGCGGATCTTGCGGGAGCCGAGGTCGGAGCAGATCGCCGATCCCGGCGGCGCCGGCGATGATCATGGCGGCCGCGATCGGCGCCGCCTCGCGGACGGTGGCGAGCACGGCCGTGGCGCCCGCGAACGACTGCGCGCCGAGCTGGCCGGTCAGGTTGCCGACCTGGAGCGAGATGACGGCACCGAACGGGATCGAGACCATGATCGTCGGCATCAGCGTGACGCTGGTGATGAACCAGGCCTGCTCGATGAACTCGCGGAACTGGAACGGGCGGGTGAAGATCCGCTTGGTGACCTCGACGACCATCGCCGTGATTTCGCCGGGACCTCGAAGGACCGACACGGCGCTGAACCCCATCGGCCACCTCCCAACCAAGTGCGACGAGTCGCCACACAATAGAACGTGTTCTCGTTTTCGTCTACGAGACGTGTCTTAGGGCGTGTCCCGGCCCCATCCGGTGCTGTCCTCCGTACAGACAACGCGCGGAGCGGCTTGGAGTGACGCTCGGGCGGCGCACGGCAAGGCGCCTACCGCGGCGCGTAGCCGGACGGATCCCTCAGCGGACTCCTACGATGCGCGGGTGAGCCGCCTGAGAACCGCGCGTGAGCATCCCTCGGCGGTGCTGCTGTTCGCCCAGCTGGTCGTCGTCCTCGCCTATCCGTTCCTCGACGGCAACGCGGCCGGCCGGGCCGTGGTCGGCGTCGTCCAGATGGCGGTCGTGCTGATCGCCGTCTGGGCGGTACGCCGTACCCCCGCGTTGAGCTGGGTCGCGGTCAGGTTGGGCGGCCCCGCCATGGTGTTCACGATCCTGGAGGCGGTCGATCCCGACGTCGGCTGGATCGTGCTGCTGTCCGCCGCGTTCCACGTGCCGTTCTACTTCTTCGTGTCGTACGCGATGGTTCGCTACCTGTTCCACGACGACAAGGTGACCCGCGACGAGCTCTACGCGACCGGCGCGGCGTTCACGGTCGTCGCGTGGGCGTTCGCCTATGTCTTCGCCGCCGCGCAGGTGCTCTGGCCCGGCTCGTTCGTCGGGCGAGCCAGGGCACGCGACCAGTCCTGGTTCGAGCTCCTCTACCTCTCGTTCACCACGCTGACCAGCCTGGGCCTGTCGGACATCGTGCCGGTCCAGGACCACGCCCGGTCGCTGGTGATGGTGGAGATGGTCGTCGGTGTCTTCTACGTCGCGCTCGTCGTCGCCCGCCTGGTCGGGCTGGGCGCCAGTCGGCAGGTGGCGCGAGCACTCGTAGGTCAGGCGTCCCAGCCCTCGGGCCGGTGCTTCTTGGGCAGCTTGGCCACGACCAGCCGGTAGGACTCGTCCACGGCCTCCATGCAGGTCCTCGTCCGGGATGGCGCCGCCGAAGGCGAGGTCGTTCCACCCCGAGCGGCCGATGTAGGCCATCACGCTCGCGTCGTCGGGGAAGCGCTGGAGCCACTCGTCGGCCGCGTCCCGGCTGGGCCCGCCCTTGATGCCGACCCCGGCCGCCCCGAGGAACGCGAAGATCTTGCCGCGCTCCCCCGGACCGACCTTGATCACCGGGTGCTCGTGGTCCCACGGGTGGTCCGGCCAGGCGCCCGGCTTGGCGAGGCAGTAGGCCTGCATCGTCGCGACGTCCACGGCCCTGACCTCAGTCCTCGTGCGTCGTCGTCGAGGAGACCCTTGCGCCTCGCCTCGGCCACGATCGAGCGGACGTTCGCGACCCGGCCGCAGTCGTCGTCCATCTGCGCGTTGCGCTCCTGGGCGAAGCGCTCGCCGAGGTCGGCTCGCACCTGCTCACCGACCTCCTCCCGCGCCGGGTTGAGGATCGTCAGCTCCTCCTCGGTGAGGTGGTGGTTGACCACCTTCGCCAGCTCCTCCACGGCGTCGTCGAAGGCCTGGGTGTCGGTGCCCTTCAGCTCGAGGACCGCGAGCAGCGCCTCGTGCCCCTCCGCGTGCTCCTCCTCGCCGTGCTCGGCCTCGTGCTCGTCGATGGCGTCCTTGCGCCGCAGCTTCGGGTAGACGTACTTCTCCTCGGCCTCGGCGTGCGCGACGTGCAGCGTGGAGAAGGCGTGACGAACGGCGTCGCGGTCCGCGGAGCTGTCGCGCAGGTCGCGCAGCAGCGACTCGAAGAGGCGGTGGTCCTGCAGGATCAGCTCGACGACGTCACCGGAGACCGGCCTGCCGAGATCGATGGAGGTGCTCATGCTGGTCACGGTAGCCAGCAACGCCGGTGTCATGCGCCCCGCGCACCGGTCAAGGGACTCAGCGGGCGCCGGCCTCCATCATCTGCCGCAGCTCCTTCTTCAGCTCGCTGATCTCGTCGCGCAGCCGGGCGGCGAGCTCGAACTGCAGCTCGGCCGCGGCACCCTTCATCTGGTCGGTCAGCTGCTGGATCAGCTCGGCGAGCTCGGCGCTGGGCAGACCGGCCAGGTCGGCGGCGTGGACGCCCACGCTGTCCTGCTTGATCTTGGACAGACCGGGCACCGGCGCCTTCTTCGACTTCGGGTCGAGGTGCTGCCAGGTCTCCAGCAGCTCCTGGGTGTTCTCGTCCTCGCGGGCGAGCATCTCGGTGATGTCGGCGATCTTCTTCCGCAGCGGCGTCGGGTCGATGCCGTTGGCGGTGTTGTAGGCGACCTGCTTGGCCCGGCGCCGGTTGGTCTCGTCGATCGCGGACTCCATCGAGGGCGTGATCCGGTCGGCGTACATGTGCACCTGGCCGGACACGTTGCGGGCCGCGCGGCCGATCGTCTGGATCAGCGACTTGTCGGAGCGGAGGAAGCCCTCCTTGTCGGCGTCCAGGATCGACACCAGCGAGACCTCGGGCAGGTCGAGACCCTCGCGCAGCAGGTTGATGCCGACCAGTACGTCGTAGTCGCCGAGCCGGAGGTCGCGGAGCAGCTCGATCCGCTTGAGGGTGTCGACCTCGGAGTGCAGGTAGCGGGTGCGGACACCGGCGTCGAGGAGGTAGTCGGTGAGGTCCTCGGACATCTTCTTGGTCAGCGTGGTGACCAGCACCCGCTCGTTCTTGTCCGTGCGCTGCCGGATCTCGTGGATCAGGTCGTCGATCTGGCCCTTGGTCGGCTTCACCACGACCTCGGGGTCGACCAGCCCGGTCGGCCGGATGATCTGCTCGACGGTGTCGCCGCCGACCTTGTCGAGCTCGTAGTTGCCGGGGGTCGCCGAGAGGTAGACCGTCTGGCCGATCCGGTCGAGGAACTCCTCCCACCGCAGCGGCCGGTTGTCCATCGCGCTGGGCAGCCGGAAGCCGTGGTCGACCAGGTTGCGCTTGCGGGACATGTCGCCTTCGTACATCCCGCCGATCTGCGGCACGGTGACGTGGGACTCGTCGACGACCAGCAGGAAGTCCTCGGGGAAGTAGTCGAGCAGGCAGTTGGGCGCCGAGCCGCGCGAGCGGCCGTCGATGTGCATCGAGTAGTTCTCGATCCCGGCACAGGAGCCGACCTGGCGCATCATCTCGACGTCGTAGGTCGTGCGCATCCGCAGCCGCTGGGCCTCCAGCATCTTGCCCTGCCGCTCGAACGTCGCGAGCTGGTCGTCGAGCTCGGCCTCGATCCCCTTGATCGCCCGCTCCATGCGGTCGTGGCCGGCGACGTAGTGGCTCGCCGGGAAGATGTAGAGCTCCTGGTCCTCGGTGAGCACCTCGCCGGTGACCGGGTGCAGGGTCATCAGGCGCTCGATCTCGTCGCCGAAGAACTCGATCCGGACCGCGAGCTCCTCGTAGACCGGGAACACCTCCAGGGTGTCGCCGCGGACCCGGAACGTGCCGCGGGTGAAGGTCATGTCGTTGCGGGTGTACTGGATCTCGACCAGGCGGCGCAGGATCGAGTCGCGGTCGTGCTCCTGACCCACCTTGAGCCGGAGCATCCGGTCGACGTACTCCTGCGGGGTGCCCAGGCCGTAGATGCACGACACGCTGGCCACCACGATCACGTCGCGCCGGGTGAGCAGCGAGTTGGTGGTCGAGTGCCGCAGCCGCTCGACCTCCTCGTTGATCGAGGAGTCCTTCTCGATGTAGGTGTCGGTCTGCGGGAGGTAGGCCTCGGGCTGGTAGTAGTCGTAGTAGGAGACGAAGTACTCCACCGCGTTGTTGGGGAAGAGCTGGCGCAGCTCGTTGGCGAACTGGGCGGCGAGCGTCTTGTTGGGCTGCATCACCAGGATCGGCCGCTGCACCTGCTCGGCGACCCACGCGACCGTCGCGGTCTTGCCGGTGCCGGTGGCGCCGAGGAGCACGACGTCCTGCTCGCCGCCCTGGAGCCGCTTGGTGATCTCGGCGATGGCGGCGGGCTGGTCACCCGAGGGCTGGTAGTCGGAGACCACCTTGAACGGGGCGACACGGCGCTCGAGGTCGGTGACGGGACGCATGGATACGAGCGTACGACGGGCCACCGACATCAACGCCCCTGCCGAGACGGGCGACCGACGAGCGAGCGAGGAGGTCGCCTGTCCCGGCAGGACCCAGGCGTAGAGGTTGAGGAGGCGGAGCGCAGGTCCGAGCGCAGCGAGGAGCTGCCGGAGCCGTCTCGAAACCACGGTGTCTCGAGGCGCTGTCCCTCGCGGCGGACCGCTAAGCGCAGGGCCGGTCCGGCTGGACCCGCAGCGTGGTGAGCGTGGTGGCCAGCATCGTGTAGTGACCGACCAGCATCACCAGCTCGATGCACTCCCGCTCGTCGAGCTGCGCCCGGAGATCGGACCAGGTCGCGTCCGAGAGGTCCTGCTCCCGGTGCAGCTCGTCGGTGACCCGCAGCAGCAGCCGGTCGCGCGCGCCCCCACTCGGTCGCGTCCGGCCCGTCGGCCACCCGGTCGACCTCGTCGGCGGACAGTCCCGGCCCGGCGGCCGAGGCGACGGTGCTGGGTCAGCTCGTAGTCGTTCCCGCTCAGCGTGGCCACCCGGAGGATGACCAGCTCGGTCTCCCGGCGCGGCAGCCGGCCGCCGGGCATCAGCGACCCGGCGAACAGCAGCCACCCCCAGAACAGCCGGCGGTGCCGGCCGAGCGTGAGGAAGACGGCCGGCGGCTCGGTGCCGGTGACCCGCCCGGCGAGGCGCGCGAATCCGGAGACCAGCAGCCCCGCCTCCCGGACGTTGCCGGGCGCCACCCGCGGCGCCGACGCGGTCACACCGTCTCCTTGCGGGTGGCCCGCGCCACGTCGGGCAGCACCTTGTTGGCGCCGACGTTCATGCCGTGCATGGCCAGGGCGTAGCCGGGCGGGAAGTAGCGCTGCAGCAGGTGGATCATCCGGATGTCGTTGGACGTGTAGACCCAGTACTTGTTGCGGTGGACGCCCTTGATGATCGCCTCCGCCGCCTTCTCCGGCGTCACCGCGCGCTTGTGGAACCCGGCCTGGGCCTTGCGGAAGGCGGGGCTCTCCTTGTCGATCCCCGCGATCCGGACGGTCTGGGTCAGCGGGGTCCGCACGCCGCCCGGGCACACCAGGCTGACCCCGATGCGGTGCCGGCGCAGGTCGAACCGCAGCACCTCGGAGACTCCGCGCAGCCCGAACTTCGAGGCGCTGTACGCCGCGTGCCAGGGCATGCCGATGATGCCCGCGGCCGACGAGACGTTGACCAGGTGGCCGCCGCGGCGGGCCTCGATCATCGGCGGCACCAGCTCCTCGATGACGTGGATCGGGCCCATCAGGTTCACGTCGACCAGCCGTTGCCAGTCGCGGTGCTCGAGGCTGCGCACGGTGCCCCAGGTGGAGATGCCCGCGATGTTCATGACGACGTCCATCGACCCGTGGTCGCTGGTCAGGTCGGCTGCGAGCGAGCGCACCGCGTCGTAGTCGGACAGGTCGGCCGCGCGCGCGAACGCCACGTCTCCCCCGTCGCGACGGATCTCGTCGGCCACCGTCTCGAGCAGGTCGCCCTGGATGTCGGTCAGGTGCAGCACCGCCCCCTCGCGGGCGGCCGCCTCGGCGACGGCGCGGCCGATGCCGCTGGCGGCCCCGGTGACGAAGACCAGCTTTCCGCGCAGGCTGCGGATCTTGCGGTTGAACATCGCGGCTCTCCTACAACAGTGGGCGGAGCGGGGCGAGGAAGGACTCGGTGAACTTGCGGTGCAGGTCGCGTGCCTCCCACTCACCGCTGGTCAGCTCCAGGCAGTTGGACTCGTCGGTGGCGAAGATCTCCTCGAGCGTCTTCGCCAGGGGCTCGTCGATCACCTCGATGTTGATCTCGTAGTTGCCGGTCAGGCTCAGCCGGTCGATGTTGGCGGTGCCGACCGTGCTCCAGGTGCCGTCGACCGTGGCCGTCTTGGCGTGCACCATCGCATCCTTGTAGCGGAAGATCCGGACGCCGGCGTCGAGCAGCTGGGTGAAGTAGCCGCGCGAGATCCAGTCGGCGACGATGTGGTTGGACTTCAGCGGCACCAGCAGTCGTACGTCGACGCCGCGCCGGGCGGCGTCCTTCACGGCGTCGACGAAGTCCTGGTCGGGCAGGAAGTAGGCCTGGGTCATCCAGACGTTGCGGCTGGCCCGGTTGATCGCCTCGAGGTACATCGCGCGGATCGGGAACATCCACAGCCGCGGCACGTTGCGCTGCACCCGGATCTGCGGCTCCCACGTGGAGGCCGTCTCGAGCAGCAGCGGCCGCTCGTTGGTGCGCAGCCGGCGACGGCGGTTGAGGTTCCAGAAGTCGGCGAACGCCCGCTTGAGGTCCCACACCCCGGGACCGGTGATCCGGACGTGGGTGTCGCGCCACTCGGTCTCGTAGGCGGAGCCGATGTTGTAGCCGCCGACGAACCCGACGCCGTCGTCGACGACCAGGATCTTGCGGTGGTCGCGTCCGTAGCGACGCAGGTCGAAGAACCGCAGGCCCGCGGTGTAGACGGGATAGCGGAGCACCTTCACGCCGGGCGGGAACCGCTTGAAGATCGGCGACACGACCAGGTTGGCGAACCCGTCGTAGATGCAGTAGACCTCCACGCCGCGCTGGGCGGCCGCGACCAGCGCCCGCTTGAACCGCTCCCCCGTCTCGTCGCCCTTCCAGATGTAGGTCTCGAAGAGGACCTGCCGCTGGGCGCCGTCGATGGCGGCGAGCATGTCGTCGTACAGGTCCTTGCCGAAGGTGTACGTCGTGATCCGGCCGTCCCCGACCTCGACGGTTCGCGGCTGCACCGTCGGGAACGGCTTCGGCTTCTTGCCGCGGCGGCGGTAGGAGTCGACCAGCGACATGCTGATCGCCACGACGAGCTGGATGCCGAGGACGGTGAGCAGGGTGCGCCGCAGCACCTTGACCAGCCGCTCGGCCGTCGTCCTCTCGCTCACGCCATCAATCTAGTAGGCGTCACTGGGAGCCCTGAGAGCTCACCAGGTTGTTGAGCTGGACCTCGTCGACCAGCCACTCCCCGTCCTCACGGACCATCTGCATGGTCACCCGGGGCTGGTCGAGCCCGGGACGGGTCTCCTGCTCGCTCCGGATCTTCTGGTCCACGAACAGCAGCACCTTGACGTGGTCGGCGTCGGCTGCGGTCGCGGAGGAGTCGATGACGGTGCCGACCGCCTTGCGCCTTCAGCGACTTGATGTAGGTGACGGAGTCCTCGCACGGCCCCGGCGAAGTTCTCCTGGAACTTCTCGGTGCCCACCTCGTCGACCCAGGCGAAGTCGTCCTCGATGGTGCGATAGCTGTACGTCGTCATCCGGGTGACCGCGTCGCGGGCCACCTTCTCGGCCGCCACGCTGGCATCCACGAGCGCGTCCGCCGAGTCGGCGCGGTCCTCCGCCTCGTCGCGGTCCCGCCAGACGAGCACCAGGGCGACCAGGGAGGCGATCAGGGCCACGACGAGGCCACCGACCAGCAGGCGAGTGCGATCCACCGTCAGCGCACCGGCCCCGGCGCGTGCGCGGCGCCCCGCTGCAGGGTGCTGAACGACGCGGCACAGTTGCCGTTCTGCTGGAGCGGGCGGCGACCCGGGTCGCGCGGGTTCAGCCGGCGGACGTCGTAGGCGCACCGGTTGTCGGCGTCGAGGATCAGCTGGATCCGGAGCTCCTTGTTGGTGATGGCCTGGTTGAGGACACCGAGGCCGGGGGCGTAGGTCTGCAGCAGCCGGCGTACGTGCGGCTCGTAGGACGCGAAGATGTCGGTGATGCTCACGCCGACCGAGAGGAAGCCGGGCAGCACCTTGCGTGCGTCCTCCACCAGTGCCTCCAGGTCCTCGATCTGCCCGGGCGCCCGCTTCAGGGTGTCCCGTAGCTCGGGATCGTAGTCGCGGAGGAAAGCCGCCAGCTGCTTCGCCGACGTGCCGAGGCGGCCCAGGTCGGCCGCCTTGTCGGGGGCGATGTCGAGCGCCACGTCGCTGTTGCGCAGCAGCCGCTCGGTCTGCGGGTAGATCCGGTCCAGCTCCTCCAGCAGCAGCTGCCCGTCGTCGATCATCCGGCCGAGCTCGTCGCCGGTGCCGCTGAGGCCCTCGCTGAGCTCGACCAGCGTGGTGTGCAGCTTGCGCTCGTCGATCTGCCGCAGCACGTTGTTGACCGCGACCACGGTCGACTGGAGGCTCATCGGGATGTCCGTGGACTCCGCCGGGATCGTGTCGCCGCTCGTCCAGGAACGGCTCGCCGGCGCTGTCGGGCTGGAAGTCGAGGTACTGCTCACCGACCGGCGAGAGGCTGCGCACCACGGCCATCGAGTCCTCGGGGACCTCGGTTCCGCTGTTGAGCCGCAGATGCGCCTCGACCCCGTCGTCGGTGAGCTCGATATCGGTCACCTTGCCGACCTTGACCCCGCGATAGGTCACCGCCGACCCGTCGAAGAGCCCGCCGGCGGACTGGAGCTGGACGGTCAGCTCGACCGGCCGCGAGGTCAGCGGCTGGTTGAGGACCGCGGCGAAGAGGTAGAACACGCAGACCGCGAGGACCAGCAGGACGCCGAGGGCGCTGAGGTAGAGCCGGTTGTTGAGGACCTTCATCCCAGCAGACCTCCCAGCAGACCGGTCAGCGAGAGCTGCTTCAGCGGGTCGAGCAGCCCTCCGCGGGGGCGCGGCCAGCGGTCGGTCGTCGTGAGCCTTGGCGTGCCCGCCTTGCGGTCGTCGCCCGCCTTGGGCTCGGTCGCGGCCCAGCAGGTCCTCGAGCTGGCCGAGCGAGAACCCGTCCAGATGGGCCGCCAGCAGCAGCGAGACGTAGTCGCCGGGGACGATGTTGTCGACCACGTCACCGGCGGCGACCAGGCGCTTGAGGGAGACGGACGTAACGGCCCTGGTTGCGCACGAACTCGTCGAGCACCGGCTCGGCCTGGTGGATGATCGTCAGCAGCTGGTCGCGGGTCTGCTGGACCGTCGTGTTCGCGGCCGCCGAGAAGTCGTCGATCTCGGCGAGCAGCTCGGTGAGGCCGGGAGTGTTCTGACGCAGCACCCTGCGCCGCGGGACGGATCTCCCGCACCGCTCGGTTGATGACCTCCTCGCGGCCGCGGAGGGTCTTCGAGACCGACGAGAGTGCCTGGAGGGCCCGGTCGATGTCGGCCGTGGTCGCGTTGGCCTCGGTGAGGAACGTCTCGGCCTGCCCGAGCAGGGTGCGCACCGTGTCCTCGCGGCCACCGATCGCGGTGTTGAGCTCCTCGGTGACCGTCTGCAGCTGCTCCAGCCCGCCGCCGTTCACGAGCAGCGACGCCTGGGCGAGCGCGTCCTCGACCGTCGGGGCGGTGCTCGTGTCGGCCAGGGCGAGGGTGTCGCCGTCCTCGAGCGCGGTGCCCTTCGCGGGGTTGGTGATGTCGACGAAGAGCTCGCCCAGCGGGGTCGTGTAGCGCAGCCGGGCGGTGGCGCCCTCGCGCAGCTCGGCGTCGGTCTTCACCAGCATCTCGGCCTGGGCGTGGAAGTCCTTGACCGTCGACGTCCTGCACCTTGCCGCTGTCGACGCCGTTCACGCGGACCGTGGCGCCCTCGGCGAGGTTGAGCGCCTCGGCGAAGTCGGCGCGCACGGTGATCGTGTCGCCGGACACGCCCGTGCCGGGCAGCGGGACGTCCTTGAGCCCCGGGCCGCAGCCGGCCACCAGCAGCAGCCCGAGGAGGGGTACGACGACGTGCCGTCGGTTCACGGCCGGCCCCCCAGTCCGAGCGGGAGGTCGGGGTCGGTGCCGCTGAGCAGGTCGCACAGGCCCAGGGGCAGCTGCCGGCACAGCTTGCGGATCTCCTCGCCGAGCGGCGCGATCGTGAGCGGGTCGACCCGGGTCGGGATCCGGCCGTTGACCGGCAGCCGCATCAGGTTCTCGAGCGCCACCGGCATCACCCGGAGGACCTCGTTGAGCGACTGCGCGCTTGCTCAGCATGGTGCGGAACACCTTGGTCGTGTTCTCGAACGTGTCCACGACCTCGTCCCGGTTGTCGACGGCGAACTGCGCCACCACGGTGACCGCCCGGTCCAGCGCCCGCAGCGCCTTGCGGAAGTTGCCGCGCTCGTCGGCCAGGAGGCTGCTCGCGTCGGCGACCTGGTCGACGAACGTGCGCACCGTCTGGTCGTTCTCGGCGATCGTCCCCACGAGCACGTCCAGGGAGACGATCGTCTCCGCGAAGTCCTTGCGCTGGCCGGACATCGTGCTGATCGCCTGGGCCAGCTCGCGGGTGCTCCGGTTGAACAGCTCGCCTTTGCCCTTCAGCGCGGCCGCGCCGCTGTCGATGAACCTCTTCACCGCCCGCGTGGTCTTCTTCGAGCCGGCGATCCCGGTGGCGAAGTCGTTGATGGTCTCGAGCACCTCGTCGAAGTCGACGGGTGAGGCGGTCCGGTCGACGTCGATCTCGGCGCCGTCCGCGAGCTTCGCACCGCCGTCGTAGACCGGGGTCAGCTCGACGTAGCGGTCGGTGGCCACAGAACGCGCGACCACGACCGCCCCGCGTCGGCCGGAACGGCTCGGTCGGCGTCGATCTCCATGGTCACCTTGACCCGGTCGCCTTCCGGCTCGATGTCCGTGACCTTCCCGACGGGGACGCCGAGCACCCCGACGTCGTTGCCGACGAACAGACCGGCGGAGTCGCCCAAGTAGGCGGTGACCGTGATCTTGTCGCCGCGGACGGCGTCGGGCACGCACCCGGTCGCGAGGAATACCAGCACGACCACCACAGCGAGGCGCAGGACGCGGGGCATCAGCAGATCACCTTCGTCTGGCAGAGCGTGTCGTCCGCCGGGATCGCCGGGTCGTGTCCGTAGAGGTCGACGTACGGTCCGTTGCCGGTCGCGTTGGCGACGTAGCGCACTGCGGGCGCCATCACGTCCAGCACCTTCTTGAGGGCGTCGTCCTCCTTGTTGAGGGACGCCAGCGCCAGGTTGACGTCACGGAGCGCGGGCTGTGAGGTCCTCGCGGGTCTGCTTGACGATCGCGGTGAGCGCGTCGGACAGTCCCGTGGTCTCGACGAGCAGTCGGTGGATCGCATCGCGGCGGGCGGTGACCTCGCTGACGACCAGGTTGGTCTGCTTCATCAGGCCGACGATGTCGTCGCTGCTCTCGGCGAGCTGGTCGGTCACGCTGCGGGCCGCGTCGAGCAGCTCGCCCACCTGGCTGGATCGAGTGGTCACCACCTCGGAGAGCCGGGCCACCCCCGTCAGCGCGGGACCGATGTCGCCGGCCGACGCCGACAGGGTCTCGCTGACCGCCGTCAGCGCCTCGGCCAGGGTGTCTGCGTCGAGCGCCTGGAGGTTCTTGGTGCCGCCCTCGAGCACGTCCTGCAGGTTGTAGGGAACCGAGGTCCGGTCGAGCGGGATCCGGCCGTCGGCCAGGCCGCCCGAGCCCTGGGGGTCGACCTGCAGGTAGTGCGTGCCGAGCAGGGTCGCGACCTTCACCTCCGCGGTCGTCTCAGAGCCGAGCTCGATGCCCTCGTCGACCACGAAGCTGACGACGACGTGCTGGTCCGACAGCTCGATGCCGGTGACCCGGCCGACCGAGACGCCGTGGACCTGGACGTCCTCGCCCTTGCGCAGCCCGGCGGTGTGCTCGAGCACGGCGGTGTAGCTGGTGGTGCCGAAGCTGACGACGCTGAGCACCAGGATGACCAGGCCGATCACGACACCGAACGCGATCGCGACGATGCCGATCCGGAAGGGGTCGCGCTGGACAAGTGCCTTCACCGGCACACCTCCGACCACGGACCCTTGTTGCCGGCCAGGTTGATGTCGCGCTCGCCGACCGCGAACGCCATCGAGCACAGGTAGACGTTCACCGCGTTCTCGTACGACGCGCCCGCGGCCGAGGCCCTCGAACGTGGCGCCGAACGAGCGCAGCGCCGCGTTCAGCTGGTCGCGCGAAGCGGACAGCATGTGGGCCACGGTGCGGAAGCTCTCGATCGTGCGGGCCGGCCGGCACCCGCGCCTCGCGCAGCAGATCGGACGTTGCGCCGACCAGCTGGCTCACTCCGTCGATCGACCTGCCGATGGACTTCCGGTCCTTGGCCAGGCCGGTCATCAGTGCCCGGAGCTCCTGCACCGTGCCCTTCAGCTCGGTGCCCTGCCCGGCGAGGTTGTCGAGCACCGGCGTGAGGTTGGTGAGGACATCACCGATGACCTCGTCGCGGTCCGCGATGAAGTTGGTCAGCTCGGAGGTCTGCTGGAGCAGTGTCTCGACGGTGCCGCCCTCGCCCTGCAACACCTTGACCAGCGAGGTGGCGAGCTGGTTGACGTCCTCGGGCTGGAGCACCTCGAAGAGCGGCCGGAACCCGTTGAGCAGCTCGGTCAGGTCGAAGCCCGGGTTGGTGCGGTCGAGCGGGATCGTGGCGCCGTCATCGAGCTCCTTGCCGCGGTCCTCCCCCTGGACCAGGGCGAGATACCGCTGGCCGAGGAGGTTCTGGTAGCGCATCACGACCGCGGTGTTGTCGAGGATCGGCTGCTCGTCGGTGAGCTCGAAGCTGACCTTGGCGGCGTCGCCGTCGACCTCGATCGACTCGACCCGGCCGACCCGGACGCCGGCCACCTTGACGTCGTCTCCGGTGCGGAGGCCGCTGACGTCGGCGAACTCGGCGTCGTAGGTGCGGGAGCCACCGCCCAGGCCGTTGACCATCGTGTTGACGAGCAGCATCAGCAGGAGTCCGCTGACGAGCGCGAACGCCCCGAACTTCGCGGCGACCTTGCCGATCCCGGTCATGCGGGTGCTCATCGGTCACCCCCGAACATTCCGCCCAGACCGGCCCTGGCGAGCCGCGGGCGGTCGGCCGCGGTGTAGTACGGCGGGGCGTCGGTGCGCATCTGGGCGTCGGTGAGCGCGAAGCCGTGGTCGAGGATCGACGGGCAGCTCGGTGCCCAGCGCGATGTTGGTGGCGATCGACCCCGAGATGCCCGCGTGCCGGTTGTCGTAGAGCGAGTCGAGCAGGATGGCGCCGTCGTTGATCACCCGCACCGCGTCGGCGCGGTTCTCGTTCAGGAACGCGGTCGCCGTACTGGTCAGGCTGGTGCCGCCGACGATGATCGCTCGAATCGCGGCCTGCTGGGTGACGATCGTGTTGAGCGTCACCAGGCCGTCCTCGGTGGCGTCGAGCAGGTCGGGAGCGACGTCGTCGACGACCTCGAGGTTGGTCGCGAGCTTGCGCAGGTCGGACCGGACCAGCGGCAGCTGAGGATTGAGCCGGGCGAGGTACGCCGTGAGCGTGTCCACGATCTCGCCGAGCTGCTCGCCGCGGCCGTCGAGCGCCTGCGCCGCTGACCCGATGGCGGAGGCCAGCTCCGCGGGCCCGAGTGCCTTCACCAGCCGGTCGATGTCGTCGAGGGCCTGCTGCAGCTCCAGGGTGTCCTGGGTCTGGTCGGCGGGGATGACCGCGCCGGACTCCAGCGAGTCGCGGGAGGGTTCGTCGTGGACGACCAGGTCGACGAACGACGTGCCGAACACGGTGGCCGGGAGGATCCGGGCGACCACGTTGTCGGGGATGCTGTCGAGGTCGCCCTCGGGAAGGCTCATGTCGACGCGCACGCCGCCGTCGTCACCACGGGCAATGCCGGTGACCCGGCCGACGATCACGCCGGCGATCTTGACGTCGGACCCGCTGCGCAGCGATCCACCAGCGTTGCGGAGCTCGGCGGTGACCTCGGGGTCGCCGCCCACCGCGCCCGACATGCGCAGCCACGCCGCTCCCAGCAGCAGGGCGAAGGCCACCAGCACGACCACTCCCCGGCGGGCGTAGTCCTGCCGGCGGAGCTCGCGTCGTCCGACCCGTCTGCCCATCCGGCTACCCCGAGACCCGGAAGCCGGGGTCGCTGCCCCAGAAGATCAGGGTGAGGATCATGTCGAGCACGACGACGACCACGATGCTGGCGCGGATCGCCTCGCCGGTGGCCTCGCCCACCGACTGCGGGCCGCCCGAGACCTTCATGCCGTACCAGCAGTGGATCAGGGCGATCGCCAGCGCGAAGATCAGGATCTTCACCACCGACAGGAAGACGTCGCGGCCCTGGATGAACGTGGAGAAGTAGTGGTCGTACTGGCCAGGCGACTGCCCGAACAGGAACACCACCGACGCCTGGGAGGCGATGTAGGAACCGATCAGCCCGATCAGGTAGAGCGGCAGGATCCCGAGCATGCAGGCGAGGATCCGGGTGGTGACCAGGTAGCGCATCGGGTCGATCGCCATCACCTCGAGGGCGTCGACCTCCTCGTGGATCTTCATCGAGCCGAGCTGGGCGGTGAACCGACAGCCGACCTGCGCGCCGAGCGCCAGCGCGGCCACCAGCGGGGCGAGCTCGCGGGTGTTGGCGCTCGCAGAGATGAATCCGGTCAGTGGGGACAGCCCGACCAGCTCCAGGCCGCTGAACCCTTCGATGCCGAGCGACGTACCGGCCGAGAGCGAGAGCAGCACCATGATGCCGACGGTGCCGCCGCCGACGATCAGTGCGCCGCTGCCCCAGGCGATGTCCTTGAGCTGGCGGAGCACCTCGTTGTGGTAGAGCCGCACCGTCATCGGGATCGCGGTCACCGTCCGCCAGGCGAACGTCGCGAACTGCCCCAGCTGGGCGAGGACACCGAGGAGACCGTCGACCAGACCGACCAGCAGGTCGCCGGCGCGGCGCGGTGCTCCGACCCCGGCCATCACACGCCTGCCTGCGGGACGAGCATGACGTAGGCCTGCGTGATCGCCACGTTCGCGAGGGCCAGCAGGATCACGCTGAGCACCACGGCCTGGTTGACGGCGTCGGCCACACCCTTGGGACCGCCGGACGCGTGCAGTCCCTTGTGCGCGGCAACGATGGTGGCGATGAAGCCGAAGACCAGCGCCTTGAACTCCGCCAGGAACAGGTCGGACGGCTGGCTGAAGGCCACGAACGAGTCGAGGTACGTGCCCGAGGAGCTCGACCCGCTGCCCACGGTCATGACGAATCCGGTGATCATCGCGGTCATCGCCACGATGACGGTGAGCAGCACGCCGACGAGCAGAGCAGCGACCACACGGGGGGCGACCAGGCGCTGCACCGGGTTGATGCCCATCACCCGGAGTGCGTCGATCTCCTCGCGCACGTTGCGGGCACCGAGGTCGGACGTGATCGCCGAGCCCACTGCGCCGGCGATCATCAGCGACGTGACGAGCGGCGCCCCCTGGCGCAGCACGCCGAGCCCATTGACGGCTCCCTGGAAGGACGTCGCACCGATCTGTCCGGCGACCGCCCCGATCTGTACCGAGATGATCACCCCGAACGGGATCGCCACCAGGATGGTCGGCAGCAGCGACACCCGGGTCATGAACCATGCCTGCAGCAGGAACTCGGTCCAGGAGAAGCGGCGCGAGACGATGTCGGTGACCGCGAACCGCACCGACTCGGAGCCGATGACGACGAGCTCGCCGCTGGTCACCACTCCCTGCCGGGCCCGCCCCGCGAGGCTGCCGACCCCCGACCGCGTGGTCGCCGCGATGGTGCTCACGTGCGATCACCTGGCCTTCGGGACTCGATCACGGAATGGGTGCGCAGCGTCCGCGCCGGCCGCCACAGGTCTTCAACTGCTCGCGTAGCGGCCTGGTTACGGCGACGCTGCCGGAGGCGATCGTGACAGTACTACTGTCACAGCATCGATGGGAAGGTCGAGGGTTTGGCACGTCAGCGGGCCTTCGGGAAGTCGATGACCGAGCTCAGCTGCAGCGCCTTCGCCTTGTCCCCTCGGACCTTCAGCTGACCGCGCAGCACACCGGTGATCGCGCCCAGGTGGCCGGTGGCCAGGCGCACGAACTCGTGCGCCTCACAGGTCACGGTCGCGTTCCGCTCGGCGCCCTCCCCGGCCCCGGCCGTCACGGTGGCCGCGCCGTCCGCGACCCGGACGACGTACCGGTCCACCTCGCCGTCGGGTCGACCCTCCAACCGGAACCCGATGGTCAGGTCGACGTGGCGGGCCTTGCGATCGTTCACGAACTCCGGGAGGCGCCGGAAGATCTCGTCCAGAACGATCGGCCGGAAGCCGGAGGCCATCACCTTGCGCAGGTGGTCGGCCTTGGTGCCCTTGAGGGCCGTGGCCACGTCTACCGGATCCAGCAGCTTCGGGTCGACCGCCACGTCGTCGGTGCCGGGCACGCGGAAGAGGCCGCCGATACCGAGCGCGAGCTCGGCGTCACCGTCGATGTCGATCCTGCCCGCGAGGAACTCCAGGCCGGCGTTCCTCTCCCCGCTCACCAGCCGGATGAAGCGCAGCACACTGGTCCGCAGCACCACGTCTACCTGTTCATCGCCCCGGATCTCGGGCAGGTGCTTCAGCGCGCCGCGGTCGAAGACCAGGCCGTGTCGCTCCAGGAGCTCTCCGCGCCGTTCGAGGTCGAAGCGGACCACGCCCTCGATCTCCGCGAGCCGCTCCGGGACGGCGTACTCGTGCATCCGGGAGACGATCGCCGCCACCGCGAGCGGGCGGACGTCGTCGCGACCGATCAGCTCGAGCAGCTGCTCGTCGCTGGTGGCGCGGACCTCCTCGACGACCTCGACCGGATCGGTCTCCGCGAAGAAGGCCCCGCCTCTCGAGCCTCCGCAGCGCGGAGGCGGTCGAGCGTGGGTCCCATGCGCCCCTCGCTCTCCCGGTAGCCGCTGCTTGACGACCGATTACCTGACACTCCGGGTAACAGATATCACGGTCGCGCACTCTTGCAGGTAGGTGTGTTCTAGGAGCCATCCTTGGTCCACGACGTGGACGGCCGAGCCCGGCCATGGCCACCAGGGCGGGCACTCTGCCCCGCTGCGGCCGCCAGGGTTCGAGGAACTCGGCCAGGCGGTCGTCGTCGAACGGCGTCCCGGTGAGGGCCCACCCCACGTCCTTGGCCACGTGGTAGTCGCCGAAGGACACGGCGTCGGGATCGCCGAGGCTCCGTTGCCGCACCTCGGCGCTGGTCCAGGCTCCGATCCCGGGGATGCTGCGCACGCCGGCGTCGAACTCCTCTGGCGTCCGGGTGGCCAGCCGCTCGAGCGATGCCGCGGACCGGGCGACGGTGACCACGGCACGCGACCGCGCGGGGTCGATGTGCATCCGCAACCACTCCCAGGAGGGAATCGCCCGCAGCTGCTCGGCGGTCGGCTGCACCCACAGCCGGTGGTCGCGGCCCGGACCTGGGGCCCGCTCGCCGTACCGGTGGACCAGCATCCGGAAGCCGGCGAACGCCTCCTGGCCGGTCACCTTCTGCTCGATGATCGCCGGCACCAGGGACTCCATGACCAGGCCGCTCCGGCCCAGGCGGGCATGCGGGTGGTGGCGGTGGATCTCGGCGAGCACGGGATGCCTCGGCTCGAAGCCGTCCCAGCTGTCCCGGCCGCCGAGCAGGTCGGGCGCCTGCTCCAGCGCCCACTCCGCGCCCGGCCCCCAGGCCTCGAGGTGGACCTCGCCGGCGGCCGGTCGCCCCTCGACCGCGAGCGTCGCCGGGCCCTCGGGGGTGCGGGTGCCGCGCCAGTGCCGGCCGTGCGCGTCGACCCGGTGGGTCGGGTCGCCGCCGCCGTGGCGCTGCTGGTTCAGCAGGGAGCCCACCGGGCACGGCCAGGCGGGACGCCAGACGCGGGTCCGGCCGGGGGTGCTCACGCCGTCAGCGTAGGCGGCCGGCCGACGTAGAACACGTTCTACCATCGGGGCATGACGCTCCAGATCGCCGACCACCATCGGGTCCGCACGATCACCCTCGACCGCCCCGACGCCCTCAACGCGTTCAACGAGGCGCTCTACGACGCCACTACGGAGGCGCTCCTTGCCGCCGCCGAGGACCCCACGGTCGCGGTGGTGCTGCTCACCGGCAACGGCCGGGCGTTCAGCGCCGGCACCGACCTGCTGGAGATGCACGAGCGCGCCACGAACCCGGACTTCGTGCCCGGGAAGCACGGGTTCCTCGGGCTGATCGACTCGCTGGTGGAGTTCCCGAAGCCGCTGGTCTGCGCGGTCAACGGGCTCGGCCTCGGCATCGGGGCGACCATCCTCGGCTTCGCCGACCTGGCGTTCATGTCCACCGAGGCCCGGCTCAAGTGCCCGTTCACGAGCCTCGGCGTCGCCCCGGAGGCCGCCTCGTCGTACCTGTTCCCGCGGTTGATGGGCCGCCAGAACGCGGCCTGGATGCTGCTGTCGGCCGAGTGGGTCAGCGCCCAGGAGGCGCTGGCCGCCGGGCTGGTGTGGCGGGTGTGCGAGCCCGACGACCTCCTTGCGGAGGCCGGGCGGCACGCGGAGCTGCTCGCGTCCCGACCGATCTCCTCACTGGTCGCGGTCAAGCGGAGCATGACCGCGCCGCTGCGCGAGGAGATCCGGGCCGCCCGCGACCGGGAGAACGCCGCCTTCGCGGAGCTGATGGGCGGGCCCGCCAACCTGGAGGCGCTCAGCGCCTTCGCCGAGGGTCGCGACCCGGACTTCACCGGCTTGCCGCCCGGTTGGTAGCCCGGCTGCGAATCCCAAAACGGGTATACTCATTCGCGCTGTGACGAAACTTGTTCACATCGACATGGGAGAAGGATGAGTACCTCGACGACGGCGAAGACCGGTGAGCGCCGGGCCCGGCTCGACCACGAGACCGTGCTGGCGGCAGCCGAGGTGCTGGTCGACCGTGAGGGGTACGACGCCCTCACCATGACCCTCCTGGCCGCAGAGCTGCAGACCCGGGTCTCCTCGCTGTACAACCACGTCGCCAACCTCGAGGACCTGCGCGCCGAGATCCAGGTGCGCGCCATGGAGCTGCTCGGCAAGCACGTCCGCCGGGCAGCGATGGGGCACGCCGGCGCCGACGGGCTCCGGGTGCTGAGCCACGAACTCCGCGCGTTCGCCCGTGCCTACCCGCAGCGCTATGCCGCGATCACCCGCGCGCCGATCAACCGCGACGCGTTCTTCGTGGCGGCCGGCGAGACCATCGAGGCGCTCGCCGTGATGGTGCGCTCAGCCGGTCTTCCGGAGGAGCGGATCCTGCCCACCGGGATGGCGATCTTCTCCGCACTGCACGGCTTCGTGTCGCTGGAGGTCAGCGGCTACTTCGGCGGCATCCCCGACCTGGACGCGGTCTTCGCCCAGGTGATCCGAGGGGCCGTCACCGCCGCGGTGTTGGAGGCCACCACACCGAACGGATGACCGAGACTCCTTCACCGCGATACGAAGATATTCGTCTGGAGGCGATGCCCGGCGCGCACACCAAGCACGAGGATCCCTAACCGATCAGCTCCGGCTGCGCCTCGGCGAGCAAGGACTCGCGATCCTCGTCGAGCAAGAACCCGGCGGCGATCGCGGCGTCCGCCGCGCGGGTGTACGCCGCCACGTAGGCCTCGCGGTCGACGTACAGGTCCTTCAACCGCGCCGCCGGCAACGCGAGCGTGCTGCCGAAGAGCCGGCAGGCCACCGACGCCCCCGGCCAGGGTCGTCCGGAGAGCACCTCGACAGGCGCGTCCACGCGAGGCGTGCGGACGCCGCCACGGACGTTGCCGTTGTCGTCGTGGACGAACCCGTCGTCCGTGGTCTCCAGGCGAGGGGCAACCGGCGGCGGGTCTCCCCCGCGCGCCCAGCGGTCGAGATGCCGGAGCGCGGCTCGGAGCACGAAGGCCTGCTGGCCGCGGTTGACCGGGACCTCGCAGCCCAGGACCTCCTCGAAGTCGCCGACGATGAATCCGTCGGCGTGCGACGTCCCGGCGATCTCCCAGAGCCGGAAGGTGTCTGGTGTCGGGCTGCCGGGCGGGCAGGAACCCGATCCGGTCGAACAGGTCACCCTCGGTCACCACCACGTGCACCGGCACGTCGATGTCGTCCCGGACCTTCACCGGCGCGGCGCGCAGCACCTCGTCCATCACCAGGCCCTTCCCGGGCTCCCCCAGTGGGGCGGCCACTCCCCCGCGGCTGTGGATCAGGAACCCGTCGAACGTCGGAGCGAGCGGGTGGACGCCGTTGACGTACGTCGTCAGCGCCACCGCAGACTGCGACTCGCCCATCGCCAGCAGGCACTCGACGTCGAGGTCCGGCACCAGCCCGCGCAGACCGCCGGCGACCTGGGTGAACACGTCGAACGCGTAGGCGTCACCGGGGTGGTGGAGACCGGCGTACCGGACCGCGTCGTTGCCCTTCAGCCCCGGGCTGCCGAGCTCGGTGGTCACCGAGGCGACACCGCCCTCGACCCCGACGTACTGCGCGGAGACACCGACCCACGTGTGTCCGCGACGCAGGATCTCCTCGCTCACGTAGGTCCAGTCGGGAGCGGAGTCCTGGCCGCTGCTCACGTTGAGCCACTCAGCGACCAGGGTGCCGCTGAACGCAGCGGGATCGGCCGGTCGGCGCACCACGACGCGGGTCGCGAATGCGGCTCTGGTCCGCCGGCTGCAACCGCCACCTGCCGTCGCCGGGCTGCGCATCGGACCGGTAGGACGTCGCCGTCCCTGTGGCGGCGTACTCACTCTCGACGTAGCCGACCGGCCGGGTAGTCGGGCGTGGGTCGTGCCGACATCAACGAGACGTCACCCGGCGGGAGCGGCGCGAAGCTAGCGGGCACGGTCGGCCTTGGCGATGGTCTCCTCGACCAGCGAGTTCAGCCGCGCGCCGACGGGCCAGCCGGCGTAGTGGCACAGGAAGACCACGATCTCGCGAAGCGCATCGTCGTCGAGCTCACCGTTGGCGTGGGCGGCAGGCACCTGGATGCCGAGGACGTCGTGACCGCCGGTGCCCGCGAGCAGGCCGATCAGCAGCAGCCGACGATCGCGGTCCGAAAGACCGGGCCGCTGCCAGATGTCCCCGAACAGGTGGTCGGCGGTGTAGCGGAAGAAGTCGCCACTGTCGCCCGTCGGACATCTCGAAGCCGTAGACCTGCTCCATCTTCTCGAGCCCGCGGCGCCGCTCCTCGGGGAGGTCGTCGAACTTGCCCATCTAGACTCCCAGTCCCTTCGCGAGGTTCTCGCGCGCCAGCTGCGCGAGCGGTACGTCGACCCCCAGTGTGGCGGCCAGCTCGATGGCGAACGAGAGGTCCTTCTCACCGAGCGCCCGGACGTGGTCGAAGACGGCGTACCAGAAGTCGTCCTCGACCAGCGGCGCCGTGGTGTTGCGGTGCATGATCGCGCCCGGTCCACCGGTGACGGCGTCGGTGTGCCGGACCACCTCGCCCAGCTCCACCAGGTCGAGCCCGGCCGCCTCGGCGAGCCGTTGCGCCTCGGTGACCGCCGTGAACGCGACGAAGTGGATCAGGTTGCGGGCCAGCTTCATCCGCGTCCCTGCCCCGATCGCGCCGGCGTGCACGACCCGGAGCCCATCGCCTCCAGCGCCGGCCGGGCGGCCGCGAAGGCCTCCCCGTCGCCGCCGACGAGGATCGCGAGCGTGCCCTCGGCGGCGCCCATCGGTCCCCCGCTCACCGGTGCGTCGAGGACGGTCAGGCCCTGCCCCTCGAGCTCGGCAGGCGTGCCGGGCGCCACGGTGGAGTGGATGACAAGGACCGGGCCGGGGCCGACGGCCGAGGCCACCTGGCGAACCTGTTCGTCATCACGGACCATCACGCAGACGACGTCGGCGCCGAGGTCCTCGACGGTTGCGGCAGGCCGGGCTCCGGCCGTCACGAGCTCCGCGACCGGATCGGGCAGCACGTCGTACACCGAGAGCTCGATGCCGTCGGCCGCGGCCAGCCGGAGCGCCATCGGCTTGCCGATGTTGCCGAGGCCGACGAACCCGCCCTACCGCGCTCACGACCGGAAGACCTGGCCGCCGTCGACGGCGAGGATCTGGCCGGTCACCCAGGCCGCGTCGTCGGAGAGCAGGAACAGGCAGGCGCCGACCATGTCGTCGGGCTGACCCATCCGCTTGATCGCCAGGCCCTTGACCAGCTCCTTGGCCGCGTCACCGGCCTGGGTGCGGGTGGCCTCGGTGTCGGTGGGCCCGGGCGCGATCGCGTTGACCCGGATGTTCATGCCGCCGAGCTCGTGGGCGAGCTGCTGGGTGAGGCCGTTGACGCCCACCTTGGCCAGGCCGTAGAAGCCGGAGTAGAGGTACGCCGCCGTCGAGCTCTGGTTGACGATCGCCCCGCCACCGCGAGCCTGCATGAGCGGGTAGCAGGCCCGGGTCATCACCAGGGCGCCGTCCATGTTCACCGACATGAACTTCCGGTAGTAGTCCCAGTCGACGCTGATCAGCAGGTCGAACTGCATGTCGCCGTAGATCGCGGCGTTGTTGACCAGCAGGTCGATCCCGCCGAACTCCTCCACGGCCGCGTGCGGCCATCGCTGCCGCCGAGCTCGGGACGAGACGTCGGTGCGCACGAACATCGCGGTGCCGCCGGTCCCGCCTCGATCTCCTCGGCCACCCGGTCCCCGGCCGTCCTCGTTCAGGTCGGCCACGACGACCGCCGCTCCCTCGGCGGCCAGCGCGCGGGCGTAGGCCTCCCCGATCCCCTGTGCCGCGCCGGTGACGACGGCGACCTTGTCTCGGCGAACCTCATCGGACTCTCCTGCGCTCCGGCTCGCCTCCGACGAGGCTTGGTCTCGAGGTACTCCTCGAAACCGGCCACGCCCATCTCCCGGCCGATGCCGGACTGCTTGTAGCCGCCGAACGGGGCGTCGGGGCTGAACCACACGCCGCCGTTGACCGCGAGCGTGCCGGTGCGGATCCGGTGGGCGACGGCTCTGGCCCGGTCCGGGTCGCCCGAGTCGACCGACCCGGAGAGGCCGTACGCCGACTCGTTGGCGATCCGGACCGCGTCGTCGTCGCCGTCGTGCGGGATGACCACCAGCACCGGGCCGAAGATCTCCTCCTGGGCCAGTCGGCTGTTGTTGTCGAGCCCGGCGATCACGGTCGGCCGGATCCAGAAGCCGTCCGCCCGGGACTCGTCGACGCCGCCGCCGGTCGCGAACGTCGCGCCCTCCTCCTCGGCGAGCCGCAGGTAGCCCTCGACCCGGTCGCGCTGCACCTGCGAGATCACCGGGCCGCAGACCGTACCCGGGGTCGGTGGGGTCGCCGGTGCCGATCGACTCCATCGTGCCGGCGGCGACCTGCACCGCCTCGTCGTACCGGGCCCGCGGGACGAGCAGCCGGGTGGTGAGCGCGCAGCCCTGGCCGGCGTGGATGCAGACGCTGAACGCCGTCGTGCCCACCGCTGCCGCCAGGTCGGCGTCGTCGAGCACCACCGCGGCGGACTTGCCGCCGAGCTCGAGGAAGACCCGCTTCAGGGTCGGCGCCGCCGCGGCCATGATCGCCCTGCCGGTGGCGGTGGACCCGGTGAACGACACCAGGTCGACCCGCGGGTCGGTGGTGAGCACGCCGGCGACCGCGTTGCTGCTGGGGGTGACCACGTTGAGCACGCCCGGCGGCAGGTCGGTGTGCTCGGCGGCCAGCCGGCCCAGCTCGCAGGCCACCCACGGGGTGTCCGGCGCCGCCTTGAGCACCACGGTGTTGCCGGCCGCCAGGGCCGGGCCGATCTTGGCGAGGTTGATCTGGTTGGGGAAGTTCCACGGCGTGATCGCGGCGACCACGCCGACCGCCTCTCGGCGCACCGTGCGCCGGGTGGGGACGCCCATCGGCTCGGCGACGCCGAGGTCCTGCTCCCACTCGTAGCGCTCGGCCAGGTCGATGGTCCACGACGAGCCCCTCGACCGGGACGTCGTACTGCGGACCGGCCGTGAGGAACGCCGGCGCCCCGACCTCGGCGGTGGTCAGCTCGCGGAACGACTCCCCGTGCTCCACCAGCGCCTCGTGCAGCTGCCGCAGGCAGCGGACCCGGAGCCCGACGTCGGTCGCTCCAGTCGGTCTCGTCGAAGGCACGGCGGGCCGCACCGACCGCGCGGTCGACGTCCTCGGCGGTGGCGTCGGGAGCGTGGCCGATCTCCTGCCCGGTCGCCGGGTTGAGGATCGGGTACGTCGCGCCGTCGCTCGCGCCGGTGAGCTTGCCGTCGATCAGCAGCTGGGGTGCCGGGGAAGTGCCATCAGCTGGTCGCCTCCTGCGTGATGAAGTCGCCGCGCTCGACCGGCGGGGGCCACACCGGGCGACGGGCAGCTCCGCGAGCGGGTAGTGGCCGGGCTGCGACTTGCCGTCGACGGCCATCCGGTCCAGCAGCGGCTGCGGGGCCTTGCCGGACGCGGCGAGCGCGAGGAAGGTGTGCGCGGTCGAGCCGAGGTCGAACCAGTCGCGCTGCCAGGCGAACTTCAGCTCACCGTCGGCCTGCCGCTCGACGCCGAACCAGGAGCCACCGATGCCGAGGATCTCGTACTCCTTGCCGGTCGCGTCGTCGACGATCCCGGACCTCTGCTTCCAGAAGCCCACCACCATCTGGGTCTTCTCGTCGATCAGGGTGGCCTGGTAGTCGTAGTGCCAGCCGTCCAGCCCGGCCATCTCCTGGCCGATGGCGAGCTCGCGGATCTCCTCCCGGCCGACGGCCATGAAGTGCTCGTCGGGCGTGTACATCCAGCCGTACGTCGCGTCCTCGGCGTACCAGTCGGCCATGATCTTCCAGTCGCCGATCCGCTCGGCCTCCCGGTTCACCTCCAGCCAGGTCTCCCAGAACGCCTCGATCTCGTCCCTGCTCAGACTCATCCGCTCATTCCTCCTCGATGGCCAAGGCCATGGCTGGGCAGTACCTGACCGCGGCCTCCACCTGGGGCCGCAGCGACTCGTCGGGGTGCTCCTCGAGGACCACGACCCGGTCGGCGTCCTCGTCGAAGCCGAACACGTCCGGCGCCTCGGCCTGGCACATCTGGTGCGCCTGGCACAGGTCGAGATCGGCGACCGCGCGCATCAGCGCCCCGCCCGGCGCCGGTAGCGGACCCGGCACGGCTGCTCGAGCTGGATCACCATCTTGGACACGTCGTCGCGGTAGCTCTCCGACGGCTGGGCCATCTCGAACTCGTAGTCGCGCAGGATCACCGAGAAGATCGCCTTCATCTGCATCATCGCGAACGCGTTGCCGACGCAGCGGTGCTTGCCGGCGCCGAACGGGATCCAGGTCCACCGGTTCTGCAGGTCCTCCTGGCGCGGGTCGAGGTAGCGCGACGGGTCGAACCGGCTCGGGGTCGGGGAAGTCCTCCCCGATCCGGTTGGAGACCCGCGGCGACGCGGCGACCACGGTCCCCGGCTGGATCGGGTGCCCGGCGAGCTCGATCTCCTCCTGCACGACCCGCATCAGGATGATCAGCGGCGGGTGCAGCCGCAGCGTCTCCTTGAGCGCGGCCTCCAGCGCCGGGATCGATCGCAGGGCCTGGAAGGACACCTCCGAGCCGTCGGCGTACAGCTCGTCGAGCTCGGCGACGACGCCCTTCATGGTCTCGGGATGCCGCATCAGCTCGATCAGCGCCCAGGACGCGGTGCCGGACGAGGTGTGGTGGCCGGCGAACATCATCGAGATGAAGATGCCGGTGATGTAGTCGGCGCTCATGTCGATGGAGATCAGCACGTCGAGCAGGTCGCGCTCCTCCTTGGGCACGTGCCGCCGTCGGTTCACCTGTCGGACCCGCTTGTCGATGATCGCCCTGCACCAGCTCGACCAGCTTCTCCCGCGCGGCGTCGCGCCGCCGGAAGCTCTCGATGTCGGCGTACGGGTCGACGTACGCGATCGCGTCGGTGCCCCGCTCGAGCTCGTGGTAGTGCTGCGCGAACGAGGAGTCGAGCTCCTCGCGGAACGGCTTGCCGATCAGGCACGACGACGTCGTGTAGATCGTCAGCTCGGCGAACCAGTCGAGCAGGTCGATCCTCGCCCTCGTCGCCCCAGTCGGCGACCATCCGGCGGATCTCCGCCTCGATCGTCGAGGCGTGCCCGCGCATCATGTCGCCGCGCAGCGCCTGGTTCTTGAGCATCTGCTGCCGCTCCTCCGGGCGAGGCGTCGAACACCACGCCCTTGCCGAAGATCGGCGTCATGAACGGGTACGCCGCGGCCTGGTCGAGCGTGGAGTCCGGGGCCCGGAAGAACTGCTCGTTGGCCTCCGCGCCGGAGACCAGCACGACGTCCTTGTCGGCCAGCCGGAACCGGCCGATGTCGCCGCACTCGGCGCGCACCCGCTCGAACAGCCCGATCGGGTCCACCCGCATCTCGGCCAGGTGGCCGTGGCCGTCGTCGGGGACGGCGTACGAGACCTCGCGGATCACTGCTCCTCCAGGGGCGCTTCGGGGCTGACCTCGACCAGGTTCAGGTGCACGCCGCGAGGGGCGCTGACCACGGTGGTGATCGCGTCGGCGATGGCGGCCGGCTTGAGGAAGTGCGGGTGCCGCGCGAGGCCGAACCGCACCCACTGGTTGAGCACGAACGCCGCCTCGTCGGCGTCCCAGTCCGACCCCATCTCGCTCCAGGTCGGGCCGGGCCGGACCACGCTCGCGCGGACCCCGGAGCCCTCGAGCTCCATCTGCAGGCTCGCCACCAGGCCCTCGAGCCCCCACTTGCCGGAGGAGTACGCCGCCATGAACGGCCGCGGGCGCACCGCGGTGTCGGAGGAGACGAAGACGATGTCGCCGCGGCGGCGCTCCTGCATCGCCGGGCACGAACGCGCGGACCAGTCGGTGCGCGCCGACGACCGTGAGGTCGAGCTCGCGGGTGAACCGCTCCGGATCGACCTCCGTGATCGTGCCCGGGGCGACCGCGCCGGCGTTCGAGACCACCACCTCGATGTCGCCGAGGTCCTGCTGGACCGCCTTGGCGAACGCCGTGACCGAGTCGTCGTCGGTGAGGTCGAGGGGATGCACGACCGCCTCGCCGCCGTCCGCGCGGATCTGGGTGGCGACGTCCTCGAGCTTGTCCGTACGCCGCGCGCCCGAGCGCGACCGGGAAGCCGGCCTGGCCGAGGCGGAGCGCGGTGGCGGCGCCGATGCCGGAGCTGGCGCCGGTGACGACGGCCGGGCGGCGCGCGGGCTGCGCGTACTTCTCGCTCGCCATCAGCGCACCTCGACGCGGGTCGGCATCGCGGCGAAGCCGCGCACGTTGAGGGAGTGCACCCGCACGCACCGGTCGTGCTCGACCTCGACCGAGCGGACCCGCTCGACCAGGCTGGTCAGCGCGACCCGCGCCTCCAGCCGGGCCAGGTTGGCACCGAGGCAGAAGTGCCGGCCGCCGCCGAAGGACAGGATCCGGTCGAGCTCCTCCTTGTCGCGGAAGATGTCGTACTCGTCGGGCCGCGAGAAGACGCGCTCGTCGCGGTTGGCCGAGCCGAGGCAGAGCAGCAGCTTCGAGCCCTGGGGCGCGACCTTGCCGTGCAGCTCGACGTCGCGCAGGAGGTAGCGGGCCAGGAGCTGGCTCGAGGTGTCGTAGCGCAGCGTCTCCTCGATCCACGGGTTGACGAGCTCCGGGTCGGGTCCGTCGAAGACCTTCGCGAACTGGTCGGGGTGGCGGGTCAGGTGGAACAGCGCGTGGCCGAGCAGCTTGGTGGTGGTCTCGTTGCCGGCCACGACCATCAGGAACAGGAAGGCGATGACGTCCTCGTCGGTGAGCCGGTCACCGTCGTATCCTCCAGGCGAGCCTCGATCAGCGCGCTGGTCAGGTCGTCGCTCGGCGTACGACGCCGCTGGGTGACCATGTCCTGGTAGTAGCCGACGAGCCACAGCGACGAGTCCATCGCGGCCGGCGGGACGTCGTAGACGCCGTCCTCGCGGTGCACCACGACGTCGGCCTGGCGGCGTACCTCCGCGCGGTCCTCCTCCGGGACGCCCATCATCTCGGAGATGACGTCCATCGGGAGCTTGCCGGCGAAGTCGGCGATCCAGTCGAAGCTGCCCATCTCGAGACACTCCGCGAGGTAGCGGTCGGTCAGCTGCTGGATCCGCGGCAGCAGGTCGTGGACCCGGCGCGGGGTGAAGCCGCGGGACACCAGGGAGCGCAGCCGCTTCTGCCGCGGCGGGTCCATGCCGAGGATCGACATCACCTTGTGCGCGTCCGGCCCCCAGGCCGACTCCTCGATCGCGACGCCCCGGGAGTTGGAGTAGGTGCCCTCGGTGCGGACCGCCTCGGCGATGTCGGCGTGGCGGGTCAGCGCCCACAGGTCGAGTGCCGGGTTGTGGTGCAGCGGCTCCTCGGCCCGCAGCCGGGCATAGACCGGATAGGGGTCCTCCTGGAACGCGTAGTCGTAGGGGTCCAGAGCGACGGCTGGCGTACCGTCATGCTCGGGTCCGTGACGCGTCATGCGTTGCCTCTTGTCGAGGATCGTGGCCATCACCGCGTCGAGGCGGTCGGCGAGGTGGTCGTAGGAGATCAGCCCCATGCCGGTCTGCAGCAGCGCACCGGTCAGGGCGAGGGTGAGGGCGTCGAGGAGCTGGGCGTCCGCGCTGTCGCCGAGGGCCCGCTCGAAGCGGTCGACGATCTCGGCGCCGATGACGACGCGGAGCCGCTCGACGTCGGGGTCGGTGCCGAGCAACGCATGGTTGGCCGCGGCCGCCAGGTGCGGCTTGCTGCCGAGCACGGTGGCGAGGTGCCGGGTCACGCCGGTGACCCGGTCGATCGGCTCGCTGCCCTCGATCTCGACCGGGTGCTCGAGCAGCACCTTGCGGTGGAACAGCTCGGCGAACAGGTGGTTGCGCGAGCTGAAGTAGGTGTACGCCGTGGCCGACGAGACGCCCGCGCGACCCGCGACCGTGCGGATCGTGAGCCCCTCCGGCCCGACCGCGGCGAGCTCCTGCTCCGCGGCGTCCAGCAGCCTCGCGACGGTCTCGGCCTGGCGGGGGTTCAGCCCCTGCCGCGGCACGGTGGACACCTGACTGGACACCTGTCCAGGTTAGAACGTGTTCTCGTTCTGGGTCAAGGGCTGTCAGATGCTGAAGCGCGAGCACCACCGCGCCGGCGGTGAGGACCAGCGCCGGGAGCAGCCGCTGGCGGGCCGCCTGCTCGTGCAGGACGAAGGCGCCGAGCAGGACGCCGAACGCGATGCTCAGCTCCCTGAGCGCCGCCACGGCGGCGAGCGCCCCGCTGGTCTGGGCGAGCAGGATCAGCCCGTACGCCGCCATCGAGACCACGCCGCCGCCGAGGCCGGCGAACGCCTGCTTCCGGGCCAGCCCCGGCAGCCGCCTCCCCCGGCGCGCGATCGCCACGACCGGCAGGACCCAGGACTGGAGGAGGAACAGCCAGCCGGCATACGCCAGGACCGGCGCGCCGCCGGAGACGGCGTACCCGTCGACCACGGTGTAGCCGGCGATCGCGACGCCGGTGGCCAGCGCGGTGACGATGCCTCGGCGGTCTCCGAGGGTGAGCCGCGGCCCGGCCAGGGTGACGCCGACCAGGCCGAGCACCACGAGGCCGACGCCGACGACCACGTCCGCGCCGAGAGCCGCCCGCGGCAGGAAGATCGACGCGAACGCGGTGAGCGCCACTCCGGTGCCGCGCGAGAGCGGGTAGGCACGGCTGAGGTCGGCCTGCTCGTAGGCGGCGAGCAGCAGGGCGAAGTACGCGACGTGGATCGCCGCCGAGGCCGCGACCAGCCCGAAGTCGTGGGCGTCGAGCATCGGCTGGGTGACCACCATCGCGCCGCCGATGACGAACGCCGCGGACGAGATCAGCGCGAAGCCGACCAGCCGGTCCGCTGCGGTGTGGGCGATGGCGTTCCAGCCCGCGTGCAGGACCGCTGCCACCAGCACCAGGACGACGACGAGCGGTCCGGGATCGAGGTGCAACGGCCCCTACGACCCGTCGTTCCCCGACAGCTCCTCGAGGCGGCGGCGAAGGAACCGGCGCTCTCGCTCGTCGGCGGCGAGCCCCAGTGCCCTGGCGTACGCCGACCGCGCCTCCGGCTGACGGCCCAGCCGGCGCAGCAGCTCCGCCCGGGTCGAATGGAAGTACTGGTAGTCCTCGAGCCGGTGCGATTCGAGGGAGTCCAGCAGGCCGAGAGCGCCTTGCGTGTCCCTGCTTCGGCGATGGCGACGGCCCGGTTGAGCTGGACCACCGGCGAGCCCGTGCGGTCTCCGAGCTCGGCGTACAGAGCCGCCACCTGTGGCCAGTCGACCTGGTCACCGGTCTGAAGGACGGCGATCGCGGCTTGCAGGGCGTACGGCCCCCGTCCGGTGATGGCCTGGTCGGCCAGCGCACGCGCTTCGTCGAGCTTCGCGGCGTCCCAGAGCGAGCGGTCCTGGTCCTGTAGCAGCACCAGGTCCTCGTCGTCGACGCGGGCGGCTCGACGTGCGTCGTGGGCGAGCATCAGGGCCAGCAGGCCGCGGGTCTCCCGCTCGTCGGGCATCAGGGCGAGCAGGATCCGCCCGAGCCGGATGGCCTCGTCAGCCAGGTCGACCCGCCCGTCGTACCCCTGGTTGTAGACCAGGTAGATGACTGCCAGCACCACTCCAAGCCGGTCCGGCAGGAGGTGGTCGGGCGGCACGCGGAACGGGACCCTGGCCCCGGTGATCTTCTGCTTGGCGCGGGTCAGCCGACGCTTCATCGTCTCCGGGGACACGAGGAAGGCAGCCGCGATCTCGTCCGTCGACAGCCCTCCCACGGCGCGCAGCGTCAGCGCGACCTGTGCGTCCTGGGCGAGTGCTGGATGACAGCACGTGAAGAGCAGCTCGAGTCGTTCGTCGGGGATGGATCGGCCACTGAGCTGCCGTTCCAGCTCATCGCTCACGGACAACGTCACCTCCGGTGGTCGATCGATGAATCGGAGCTTGGCTTCCAGAGTCCGGCGGCGGCGTATCCGGTCGATCGCCTCGTTGCGGGCGGTGCGGATGAGCCACCCCGCCGGGTTGTCCGGAACGCCGTCGCGCGGCCAACGCTCGGCCGCGACCGCGAAGGCGTGCTGGACGACGTCCTCCGCCAGGTCGAAGTCGCGAAGCTGCCCGACGAGGGAAGCGAGGACCCGACCCCACTGCTCCCGGAAGGCCCGGCCGCAGCGGGGTCGGCGTCGCGTCGATGACTGGCTCCGTCTCAGTGCGGCCCGTAGGCGAACGGGCGCACCTCCACGGCACCACCCATGCGAGCGGCCGGCACGCGTCCGGCCAGCTCCAGCGCGGCGTCGAGGTCATCGGCCTCGAGCAGGTAGTAGCCCGCGATGACCTCCTTGGTGTCGGCGAAGGGACCGTCGGTGACCAGCGCGTTTCCGTCGGCCACTCGCACCGTGCTCGCAGTCGTGGCCGGCTGCAGGTGCCCGCCACCGACGACCCTCGGGTCCTCCCTGATCGCCATGTACTCGTCTGTCACGGCCTGTCGCTGCTCGTCGGTATCGCCGTCCTGTGCGTGCGGGTCGGTGTAGATCAGCAGTGCGTAGTGCACGGTGGACTCCTCAGTGTCGGTGTCTTCTGACATCTTCATGACGAACGGGACCCTCCGACCGGGACACGCCCCGAGAAGGAACTTCCAGACCATGTTGCTCGCCGACGTCGTCGCCACCTCCACCGAGGTCTCCGCGACCCGCTCGCGGAAGGCGAAGGCCGTCGCGATCGCCGAGCTGCTGGGCCGCACCGACGCCGACGAGCTCGAGGTTGTCACGTCCTACGTCGGCGGCCGGCTGCGGCAGCGGCGCACCGGCCTCGGCTGGCGCGGGCTGCAGACGCTGCCGCCGGCGGCCGACTCCTCCACGTTGACCGTGCTCGAGGTGCATGCTGCCTTCGACGCGATCGCGGCGCTCGCCGGCGCCGGGTCACAGAGCGGCCGCGGTCCACGGCGGTGGCCGAGCTGTTCGGCCGGGCGACGCCCGAGGAGCAGGCGTGGCTCCGCGGCGTGGTGACCGGCGAGGTGCGTCAGGGCGCGCTCGACGCGCTGGTGCAGGAGGGCGTCGCGGCCGCCGCGGGCGTGCCGCTCGCCGCCGTACGCCGAGCGGCGATGCTGGCCGGCTCGACGGTGGCGATCGTGCGGCGCGGCGTTCGACGGCGGTGAGGAGGCGCTGGCCGAGTTCCGGCTGGAGGTCGGGCGGCCGGTGCTGCCGATGCTCGCGTCGTCGGCGCCGACGATCGCCGAGGGGATGGCGAAGGCGCTCGCCGACGGCGAGGTCGCGATCGACACCAAGCTCGACGGCATCCGGATCCAGGTGCACCGCTGGGACGACGAGGTGCTGATCGCGACCCGGACCCTGGAGGACATCACCGCCCGGCTGCCCGAGGTGGTCGAGGTGGCCCGGGCGCTGCCCGGCCGCGTCGTTCGTGCTCGACGGCGAGGCGCTCGCGCTCGACGACGACGGGCGGCCGCGGCCGTTCCAGGAGACCGCGTCCCGCACCGCGATGGCCGCCGGCGTGCACGTGACGCCGTACTTCTTCGACCTGCTCTACCTCGACGGCGCCGACCTGCTCGACGCGACCCGCGCACGAGCGGCTCGCGGCCCTCGACGCGCTGGTGCCCGAGGAGCACCGGACCGCACGACTGGTCACCGGAGACGCCGAGGCCGCCGCAGGAGTTCGTCACCTCCACGCCTCGCCGCCGGCCACGAGGGCGTGGTGGTCAAGGACCCCGGCTCGGCCTACGCCGCCGGCCGCCGCGGCTCGTCGTGGGTGAAGGTGAAGCCGGTGCACACCCTCGACCTGGTCGTGCTCGCCGTCGAGTGGGGCTCCGGCCGCCGCAAGGGCTGGCTGTCCAACATCCACCTGGGCGCCCGAGACCCCGACGGCGGGTTCGTGATGCTCGGCAAGACGTTCAAGGGGATGACCGACGAGATGCTCGCAGTGGCAGACCGAGCGGTTCACCGAGCTGGCGACGTCACCGGCCGACGGGTCGGCATACGTCGTGGAGGTACGGCCCGAGCAGGTCGTCGAGATCGCCTTCGACGGCCTGCAGCGCTCGACCCGCTATCCCGGTGGGCTGGCGCTGCGGTTCGCTCGGGTCGTCCGCTACCGCGACGACAAGACCGCCGACGAGGCAGACACCATCGAAACCGTGCGGTCGATGGCGTAGCTCAATCGTCCTCGACCGGCTGCCACCGATCCGGGAGCTCGGTGCCTTCGCGCACACAGTCCTCCTCGACGTCCGCGGGCCGACCGCCGCGCGGGATCCGCTCGATGAGCATCCAGCCGTCCTTGTCGCAGTTGTAGGACATCGGGCGGTTGCCCACGGATCCCACTGCAGTCCCCGCGGCAGCGGCTTGTCCTCGTAGCAGCCGCTGTAGGACCCGGCTTCCCCGCGGGAGCCTCGCCGTCGGAGCAGTGCCACTCGTCGCCCATCGGGTTGACGGCGTAGAGGAAGCCGAAGCCGGCGGCCACCACCGCGCCCGTGCGGCCAGCACGCCCACGGCTGCCAGGGCGATCTTGAAGGTCCGGGAACGACGGAAGGGTCCGGATCCCTTCGTGAGGCTGGCGCGGGTAGGGCGGCTGGGTGCTCATGTCCTCACGGTCGCGCGGCTGACGACGCGGCGCATGAGCCCGGCTACTCAGGCAGCTCGAGCTGCAGACCCAGCCAGATCGCCAGGCTCTCGATCTCCCGATCGACCGCCGTCCTCACCTGCTTGCCGAACGGCTCGTCCTCGTGGACCGCGTCGACGCGGAGCACCCCGGCCTCGCGGTCGGCGGTGGCGTCCAGCTTCCCGACCAGCCGGTCGTCGTAGAGGATCGGCATCGCCCAATAGCCCCAGCGTCGCTTGGCGGCGGGCTTGTACATCTCGAGCTGGTAGTCGAACTCGAACAGCTCGACCATCCGCTTGCGGTCGAAGACCAGGCGGTCGAGCGGCGACAGCAACGCGGCCCGGCCATCGAGCGGCTCGTCGAGGTATGCCGGGTCGACCCGCCACTTGCCGCGCACGCCCTCGATCACCGCGGGCTCACCCAGCTCGCCGACGTAGTGAGGCTCCCCCGGCGCCTCGGCGGTCTTCGCCCGCGCGAGACCGAGGGCATGCAGCCTTCGGGTGGCCCGGATGTGGAGTGCCTCGTCCAGGGGAACCACGGGATCGTCGGGGTAGACCCGCTCGGCGAGGTCCCACAGCCGCTCGCGTCCCTCGTAGCCCGCCGAGGCCACCTCGCCCCGCTTGACCATCAGCTCGAGCAGCATCCGCCGGCTGCGGTCGTTGTTCCAGCCGCTCGACTCCCAGGGCAGCAGCGTCGTGTCCGGCAGCTCGCGGGACGGCAGCGGCCCCTCGTCGTAGAGCTTCTCGAGGATGTCGCGGCGGCAGTCGTCGTTGGTCTCCAGCCAGTCGCGCTGGTCCTCCTGCCATTCCGTCAGCTCGCCCGGACCCGGCCAGGCGGCCATCTCGGCCCGGAACAGCGCGATGTCCGCGGCCGGTCGCAGCATGCTGCGCAGCTCGACCAGAGCGCCCGTGACGATCGCCGCCTCGAGGTCGGCCCGGTCGAACGCCGCGCCCAGCCGGCTCCATGCCGACCACCTCCGCGCTGGGCGCGATCGCGGCCGTCGGCTCGACCTGCAGCACGTTCAGGTGCCGCACCAGGTCGATCAGGTCGGTCGGACGGTCGGCATGCAGCAGCTGCGCCCGGACGGCGATCCGGCGGGCGTCGGCCCGGGACAGCTGGTGCACCTCGCTCACGACGCAGAGCGTAGGGCCGACCGCCGACCTCGCGATGAGTTCTCGCGCCGTACTCCGGTCCACCTCCGCATGACCTCACCGATCCGCCTGTACATGTCCATGTCCCTGGACGGGTTCATCACCGGCCTCGACGACAAGCCCGGACAGGGGCTCGGTCGCGATGGCGGGCGGTTGTTCAACTGGCTCGACGACCGGAACGGGCCCGGCATCAACGGGCAGGTGTACGCCGAGGCGCTGGCCACCGGCGCCCTGATCTCCGGCCGGCGAACCTACGACCTCGCCGGCGGGTGGGGCGGCGACCACCACGACGGCGTACCGATCAACGTGCTCACCCGCCACTCGACGACCACGAGGCACCGGCCGGAACGACGTTCTACACCGACGTCGCGGCCTGCGCCGCGGACGCCAGGGCCGCAGCGGGCGACCGTGCGGTCATGGTGCACGGCGCGAGCGCCGCCCAGTCGCTGCTCCGCGCGGGTGAGCTCGACGAGCTGGAGATCCACCTGGTCCCGGTCCTGCTTGGCGCCGGCCGCCGCCTCTTCGAGGACACCGGCCGCGTCGAGCTCGAGCGGGTCCGGCAGCTCGAGGGCCGCGACGCCACCCATCTGCGCTACCGGGTCGTCCTGAGGAACCTGTCACAGTTGTGCAACTCCGAGTTGCAACATGCTTATCCTGGGCCCATGGCGACCAGGGCCCCCGAGAGCGACGGCCGGCGGAAGGCCGCGGCCGCGCGCCGGCGCAAGCGCGAGGCCGAGATCATCGCGGCCACCCGCGAGCTGTTCGACCAGCGCGGGGTGCGCGAGGCGCAGATCGAGGACATCGCCCGGGCAGTGGGGATCAACCGGGCGATCGTCTACCGGCACTTCAGCGGCAAGGAGGAGCTGTTCGCGCTCACCCTGGAGGGCTACCTCGACGAGCTGCGCGACGCGCTCGCCGACGGCCGCCGACAACGAGCAGGACCCCCGCGCCAGGCTGGCGCCATCGTCGGTGCGTTCGTCGACTACGGCGTCGCCCACCCCGCGTTCGTCGACTGCGCCCAGTCGCTGATGCGGATGCCCGGCGACGAGCTGCTCGACGAGATCTCCGAGAGCGCGCTGTTCCGCCTCGGTCGCGGCATCTCCTCGTGCCTGAGCGTCCTCTCGGCGGCGATCGAGTCCGGCGTCGAGTCCGGCGACTTCATCACGCCGACCGACCCGACGCTGCTGGCGAACACGATGTACGCCAGCGGCCTCGGCGCGCTCCAGCTCGCCCGGGTCGGCATCCTGGTGACCGAGGCCGCCCCGGGCGTACCGACGGTCGGCGAGATCCCCCGCAGCAGGTGCGGGACTACCTGGTCGTCCGTCGGCGTCTGCGCCGTGGTGTCGCGCTCAGTCGCTCAGGGGCGCTCCAGGATCGCGGTCACGCCCTGGCCGCCGGCGGCGCAGATCGAGATCAGCGCCGCGGCCCTTGCCCTTCTCGGCGAGCAGCTTGGCCAGCGTGTTCACGATCCGGCCGCCGGTGGCGGCGAACGGGTGGCCCGCGGCGAGCGAGGAGCCGTTGACGTTGAGCTTGGACCGGTCGATCGAGCCCAGCGGCGCGTCCAGGCCGAGGCGCTCCTTGCAGAACACCGGGTCCTCCCACGCCTTCAGCGTGGCCAGCACCTGCGAGGCGAACGCCTCGTGGATCTCGTAGAAGTCGAAGTCCTGGAGGCTGAGGCCCTCGCGCTGCAGCATCCGCGCCATCGCGTACGCCGGCGCCATCAGCAGGCCCTCGCCGCCGTGCACGTAGTCGACGGCCGCGGTCTCGTACGCCGTCAGGTAGGCCAGCACGGGCAGCCCGCGCTCCTTGGCCCACTCCTCCGACGCCAGCAGCACCACCGAGGCGCCGTCGGTCAGCGGCGTCGAGTTGCCGGCGGTCATCGTCGCGGCCTCGCCCTTGCCGAAGACCGGCTTGAGCTTGGCGAGCTTCTCGGCGGTCGAGTCGGCGCGCAGGTTGTTGTCGCGCTCCAGCCCGCGGAACGGCGTGACCTGGTCGTCGAGGAAGCCGGCGTCGTACGCCGCGGCCAGGTGCTGGTGGGAGGCGGCGGCGAGCTCGTCCTGCTCCTCGCGGCCGATCTGCCACTCGAGCGCGGTCAGCGCGGCGTGGTCGCCCATGGAGAGCCCGGTGCGCGGCTCGCCGTTCTGCGGGATCTCCAGGCCGATGTCGCCGGGCCGGATCTGGCCGAGCGCGGCGAGCCGGCCCTTGGTGTCGCGGGCGGCGTTGACCTTGACCAGCTTCTTGCGCAGCTTCTCGCTGATCGCGACCGGCGCGTCGGAGGTGGTGTCGGTGCCGCCGGCGATGCCGACCTCGATCTGGCCGAGCGCGATCTTGTTGGCGACCTGGATCGCCGCCTGGAGGCCGGTGCCGCAGGCCTGCTGGATGTCGGTCGCCGGGGTCTCGGGCGACAGCTTCGAGCCGAGCACCGACTCGCGGGCCAGGTTGAAGTCGCGGCGAGTGCTTGAGCACGGCGCCGGCCGACCACCTCGCCGAGCCGCTCCCCCTCGAGCCCGAAGCGGGTCACCAGGCCGTCGATCGCGGCGGTGAGCATCTCCTGGTTGGACGCCGTCGGCGTAGACGGTGTTGGAGCGGGCGAACGGGATCCGGTTGCCGCCGATCACGGCGACCCGACGGGTGCTGGAGTTCATGCATCCATCCTCTCCGCCGGACGCCCGACGAGAGAAGGCAATGAGGGCCAGGTCACGAAATGTGGACGCAGAGTTACACATGGAGTTACATGGCGGAGCGTGACAGGCTCGTGTCACGTACCCCACGAGACCTCCCGGAGGCACGCACCACCATGAGTGACCGCTACCAGGGCTTCACGCAGACGCCCGTCGGCAAGCTGCTGGTCAAGAACCTCGGGCCTTCCGAACCCCACCAAGCTCGACCGCTACGCCGCGGGCGCCCCGCTCGTCGACGGCACCGTCCTGGTCGGCGGCACCGGCCGGCTGGCCGAGTCGCTGCCGGGCCTCCTCGACCTGCTCGGCATCGCCTCGACGCAGGCGCAGCGAGGAGGGCGCGCGGTACAAGGGCCTGGTCTTCGACGCCACCGGCCTCCAGGCCTCCTCGGACCTCATCGCGCTGCGTGACTTCTTCACCCCGCTGATGCGCAGCCTCGAGACCTGCCCGCACGTGGTCGTGCTCGGCACCCCGCCCGAGCAGGTCAACGGCTCCGAGCGCGTCGCGCAGCGCGCGCTCGAGGGCTTCACCCGCAGCCTCGGCAAGGAGATCGGCCGCGGCGGCACCGTCCAGCTCGTCTACGTCGCCGAGGGCGCCGAGGCCGCGGTCACCAGCACCCTCGGCTTCCTGCTCTCCCCCAAGTCCGCCTACGTCTCCGGCCAGGTCGTCCGGATCGGCGCGCACGGCACGACGAAGGCGCCCGAGGTCACCGACTCGGACCAAGCCGCTCGCCGGCAGGATCGCGCTCGTCACCGGCGCCAGCCGCGGCATCGGCGAGCAGATCGCCCGGGTGCTGCACCGCGACGGCGCGACCGTCGTCGGCGTCGACGTGCCGCAGGCCGCCAGCGAGCTGCAGACCCTGATGAAGGAGCTCGACGGCGACTGGATCACCCTCGACATCACCGGCAAGGACGCCCCGCAGCGGATCGCGCACCACCTGAAGGAGAAGCACGGCGGCGTCGACGTCGTCGTCCACAACGCCGGCATCACCCGCGACAAGAAGCTCGCCAACATGGCCGAGGACCGCTGGGAGTCGGTGATCGCGCGTCAACCTCACCGCTCCCGAGCGGATCACCCGCGAGCTGCTCGAGCAGGGCGTCCTCAACAAGGGCGGGTCGATCGTCGGCGTGGCCAGCATCGCCGGCATCGCCGGCAACGTCGGGCAGACCAACTACGCCGCCTCGAAGGCCGGCGTGATCGGCTTCGTCGACTCGCTCGCCGACGAGCTCAAGGACGGCATCACGATCAACGCCGTCGCGCCCGGCTTCATCGTCACCCAGATGACCGCGGCGGTCCCGTTCGCGACCCGCGAGGTCGGGCAGCGGCTCAACGCGATGGCCCAGGGCGGCCTGCCGGTCGACGTCGCCGAGACCATCGCCTGGTACGCCAACCCGGGCTCCCGCGCCGGTCAACGGCAACGTGGTCCGCGTGTGCGGCCAGATGATGCTGGGTGCCTGACGTGGCCGGCCTCCCGCTGCTGGTGAAGGCGGCGCTCCCCTCGGTCCCGGTGGTCAACCAGCTGCCCGGCGTGAAGAAGGCGCCGCGCCGACGGCTTCGCCGGGCTCAGCAAGGACCGTCCGCCGGTCACCGTCGAGCGCGGCCACGTCGATGCGTACGCCGCGGTGTGCGGCTTCCCGACCAAGGACACCGTCCCGCTCCCCTACCCGCACATGCTGGCGTTCCCGCTGCACATGGCGCTGATGACCGACCCGGCCTTCCCGGCCCCGGCCATCGGCACCCTGCACCTGGAGAACTCCATCACCGGCCACCGCCCGATCGCGATCGGCGAGGAGCTGGCGGTCTCGGCGAGCGTCAGGCCCGCCGAGCCGCACCCCAAGGGCACGGTCTACCGGTTCGTGACCGAGGTGCGGGCCGGCGACGACCTGGTGTGGGAGAGCACGTCGACGTACCTCCGCCGCGGCAAGGGCGACGAGTCGGCCCCGAGCGGGTCGACGTTCCCCGACGCGCCGCCCACCGGGACGGTGTGGAAGCTGCCCGCCGACCTCGGACGGCGGTACGCCGCGGTGTCGGGCGACCACAACCCGATCCACCTCTACCCGCTCACCGCCAAGGCGCTCGGCTTCCCGCGGCAGATCGCGCACGGCATGTGGAGCAAGGCGCGCTGCATCGCGGCGCTGGAGAACCGGCTGCCCGACGCGGTCCGGGTCGAGGTCGCGTTCAAGAAGCCGATCATCCTGCCCGGCAAGGTGGCCTTCGGGTCGACCCCGACCAACGACGGCTACGCGTTCTCGCTCAGCAACCCCTCGAGCGGCGCGCCGCACCTCGCCGGAGCCACCGTCTCGTTGGTCGAGTAGCCCGCCGCGAGCGACGAGCGTGCGGGCGTTCGAGACCAGCCGCGTGGTCTCGATACGCCGCTCGCTCCTTCGTCGCTCGCGGCTACTCGACCTCCGAACGCCGGGCGGATCAGCCCCTCCTGCGCGACGGTCGCGACGAGCGTGCCGTCGTCGGTGAACACCCGGCCGAGCGAGAGGCCGCGGGCGCCGTTGGCCGAGGGCGACCACTGGTCGTAGAGCCACCACTCGTCGGCGCGGAACGGCCGGTGGAACCAGATCGTGTGGTCGAGCGACGCCATCTGGGTGTTCGTGGGGTCCGCCTCGTGCGCAGCGAGCGCCGCGCCGAGCAGGCTGACGTCGCTGGCGTAGGTGAACAGCGCGAGGTGCTCGACCGGGTCGTCGCTGAGCTTGCCGTCGATCCGGATCCAGACCCGCGCCCGCGACGGGTGGTCGGGGTCCTTCTCGAGGCCGTAGCGGGAGTTGCCGAGGAACCGCACGTCCATGGCCGCCCACTCCTTGCCGAGCGCGGCGGCGTCCTCGGCGCCGCGCTCCCGCATCAGGTCGAACAGGCTCGCGCCGGTCTCGGGCCCGCCCACCTCCGGCATCGCGTCCTGGTGCTCGAGGCCCTCCTCGAGACGTTGGAAGCTGATGGTCTGGTAGTAGATGACCTTGCCGTGCTGGCGGGCGGACACCCGACGGGTCAGCGAACGAGCGGCCGTCGCGGACCCGCTCGACGTCGTAGATGATCGGCACCTCGTAGTCGCCGGGCAGCAGGAAGTACGAGTGCAGCGAGTGCACGTGGAACTCCGGGTCGACGGTGCGCACCGCCGCCACCAGCGCCTGGGCGGCCACCTGGCCGCCGTAGACCCGCTGGCGTTCGCTGTCGGGCTGGCGGCCCGCGGAACAGGTCGACGTCGAGGTACTCCAGGTCCAGGAGGCCGACCAGGTCGTCCACTGCTTCGCTCATGCTCACCCTCAACCCTGCTGCTCGTCGGGGCCCTCGAGCCCGGCCAGGAACTGCTCGAACTGCTGGCCGATCTCCTCGCCGGTGGGCAGCGGCTCGTCGCCGGCGAGCAGGCTGCTGCCGGACTCCTCGGCGCGCTGGAAGGCGTCGTACTGCTGCTCCAGCGAACGAACCACCTCCTCCACCTCCTCGTTGGCGGCCAGGTAGCGGGCGATCTCCTGCTCCCGCTCCTCGGCCTGGGTCCGCAGGTCGGTGAGGTCGATGGTCAGCCGACCGCCCAGCTCCACCTGCTCGAGCAGTGCGGCCGCGGCGCGCGGGTAGTCGAGCTGGGCGAGGTAGTGCGGGATGTGCGCGACGAAGCCCATCGCGTCGTGTCCCCACTCGCCCAGCCGCACCTCCAGCAGGGCCTGGGCGCTGCTCGGGATCCGCAGCTCGCCGCGCCACGGACTCTCACCGGTGAGCAGCTCGGGCCGGTTGGCGTGATGGGTGATCGCGATCGGCCGGGTGTGCGGCACCGCCATCGGCACCGAGCCCATCCCCACGACCCGGGTCACGCCGAACCGCTCGACGACCTCGCGCACGGCGCGCGCGAACGCCTCCCAGCGGCTGTCGGGCTCCGGCCCGTGCAGGAGGAGGTACGGCGTGCCTCCGGCGTCGTGCAGCAGCCGGACCACCAGCCGCGGCGCGTCGTAGGCCTCGTAGTGGTCGCGCACGAACGACATCGGCGGCCGCCGGGCGCGGTAGTCGTGCAGCTGGTCGACGTCGAAGGTGGCGACCACCGAGGCGCCGCTGGCGGAGCCCTGCTCGACCAGGTGCCGGCAGGCGATCGCCGCGGAGTTGCCCGCGTCGAGGAATCCGTTGAGCACCAGCACCATCGTCAGCGACTCGGCATCGTCGAGGGCGGGCACCTCGTCGACGATGTGGACGAGACGGGGTTCGGAGCTCACGGGGAAACGGTAGTCCCCGGCTCGGTCGGCTCGTCGGTGGGCGTCGTCGAGGGGCCGTCGTCCGTCGGGTCCGGGGTGAGGAAGTCGGGGTCGTACTCGTTGATCATCATCTTCGCGCCGCGCCGGGCCAGCATCCGGCAGTTGAGGCCGACCAGCGACTCCAGCACGACGTCCTGGTCGGCGTCCGGGCGGTCCAGCTCCTCCAGCAGCCGCCACAGGCTCTCGCGCCCGAACCCGGCCACGAGGTACTCGCACGCCCACCAGCTGATGCCGTAGTGGGCCGAGGAGTCGCCGTCGTTGAAGGTGCCGTCACCCGGCATGCCCCGCACCCCGGCCTCGGCCTCGCGCAGCGCCTCCTGCGGCAGCCGGCGCAGCTCGGGCGCGAGCGGCTGCACCGACACCCACTCGGCGATGCCCTCGCTGAGCCAGGCGGGTGCGCGGTCGTCGCGCTGCCCGAGCGCCACATGGGTGAGCTCGTGGCGGACCAGCCGGTCGCGCTCGGTGCCCGGCTGGTCGAGCATCGAGGGGTGGAGTGCGAAGCGGGTGGCCACCACCCGCCCGTCCTCGTCACCGGCCATCACCGGGAAGGCCACCCCGTCGAGCTTCTCCGGGTCGCCTCCCGGCAGGTCGTCGAGCGAGGCCAGGAACTTGGTGTCCGAGAGGGCGTAGACCACGACCGAGCGCCGCCAGTCGTAGGGCACGCTCGCCGAGACGTCGCCGATGCCCCGCGCGATGGAGTCCATCAGCGGCTCGGCGGCCGCGACCGACTTCTTGTCGAAGATGCCCAGCACCCCGGGTCGGGTCCGGGCCAGGACGGGCACCATGTCCCATGGCTGCTTCTGCTGGTCGTTGGCGGCCTCCCACTCGGGATCGGTGACCGAGCTGACGACGTACCGGTCGTCCGCGGTCGGGGCGAACCGGAACCGGTCCCGGGTGACGACCGGGTGCGGGTCGAACCCCTCGAGCTGCATGGCGACCTCGACGACCACCCAGTACTGGTCGTCCTCGCGGACCATGCTGGACCGGTCGAGGTCGTAGTCGAACCGGCGCAGCGGCAGCTGCGCGAGGTTGTCGAAGTAGCCGCCCTGGGCGGTCACGAAGCCCGGGTCGGCTGTGGTCGATGCCGGTGAGGAACGCCGCCCGGTCGCGGGTGAGCAGCGGCGGTCGCGCGCTGCTCCAGGGTGGCCGTGAAGCCCTGGTCCAGGTCCGGCGGCACCTGCACGCCGCTGGCGTCGGTCGTCGGTGCGGACTCCCCGACGGGGTCGACGGCGAGTCCGAGCAGGCAGGAAGCGAGAGAACGAGAAGGGAGCAGAGGACGGCGGCCAGGATCCTGGCCGGCGACCGCTCAGCCGGGATGATCGACATCGACCGCCCCCCGAGACGGTTCGTCCCTCCCCTCCTCGGGCAGCAGCACCAGGTCCTCCACGATGCCGCGGGCGATGGTCTGCGACGTCAGTCCGATCCGCTCGAGGATCGCCGCCCGCTTGGCGTGGCCCAGGAACTCCTGCGGGATGCCGTGCAGCCGGAACGGCGTGGTCACGCCGGCGTCGTTGAGGGTCTGCAGCAGCACCGCTCCGCAGCCGCCGGTCCGGCCGTTGTCCTCGATGCTCACGACCAGCCGGTGCTCGCGCGCCAGCTCGACGATCGCGGGGTCGACCGGCTTCACCCAGCGCGGGTCGACGACGGTGACGCCGATGCCCTGGGCGACCAGCCGCTCGGCGACGTCGACCGCCACCGCGGCCATCGACCCGACCGCGACCACCAGCACGTCCTTGGTGCCGTTGCGCGCGAGTACGTCGGCGCCGCCGGCCTTGCCGACCGCGGGGATGTCCTCGGGCGGCGGGCCCTTGGGGAAGCGCACCACCGTGGGCGCGTCGTCGACCTCGACCGCCTCGTTGAGCAGCTCGCGCAGCCGGGCGGCGTCGCGCGGGGCGGCCAGCCGGAGGCCGGGCACCACCTGCAGCACGGACATGTCCCACATGCCGTTGTGGCTGGCGCCGTCGTCGCCGGTGACGCCGGCGCGGTCGAGCACGAAGGTGACCCCGCACCGGTGCAGCGCGACGTCCATCAGCACCTGGTCGAAGGCCCGGTTGAGGAACGTCGCGTAGATCGCCACGACCGGGTGCAGCCCGCCCATCGCCAGGCCGGCGGCCGAGGTGGCGGCGTGCTGCTCGGCGATGCCGACGTCGAACGTGCGCTCGGGGAACCGGGCCTGGAACTTGTGCAGCCCGACCGGGTGCATCATCGCGGCGGTGATGCGCCACCACGTCCTGGCGGCGGGTGCCGATGTGCACCATCTCGTCGGCGAACACGTCGGTCCAGATCCGGCCCTTGGGCGTCTCCTCGCCGGTGTCGACGTCGAACGGCCCGGGCGAGTGGAACTGGTCGGCCTCGTGCCGCTCGGCGGCGTCGTAGCCGAAGCCCTTGCGGGTGATCGCGTGCACGATCACCGGGCCGCCGAACCGCTTCGCCTGCGCCAGCGCGTGCTCCATGGCCGGCGACGTCGTGGCCGTCGACCGGGCCGACGTACTTCAGCCCGAGGTCCTCGAAGAGGCCCTGCGGCGCGAGCGCGTCCTTGAGCCCCTTCTTCATCGCGTGCAGGGCGTCGTAGGCGGCGGGTCCGACGCCGCGGAACGGCGTTGAGCCGCTTCTTCACCACCTCGAGGACGTGCTCGTAGCGCGGGTTGGTCCGCAGCGTGGTGAGCGCGGTCGCCAGCCCGCCGACCGTCGGGGTGTAGGAGCGGCCGTTGTCGTTGACCACGATCACCAGCCGGGAGTCCTTGGCGATCGCGATGTTGTTCAGCGCCTCCCAGGCCATCCCGCCGGTCAGCGCGCCGTCGCCGATGACCGCGACCGTGTGCCGGTCCTCGCCGCGGATGGCGTAGGCCTTGGCCAGCCCGTCGGCGTAGCTCAGCGCGGTCGACGCGTGGGAGTTCTCGACGAGGTCGTGGTCGGACTCTGCCTGGCTCGGGTAGCCGCTGAGGCCGCCCTCCCGGCGCAGGCCGTCGAACTCGCCGGCCCGTCCGGTCAGCATCTTGTGCACGTAGGCCTGGTGGCCGGTGTCGAAGACGACCCGGTCGCGCGGCGAGTCGAAGACCCGGTGGATGGCGAGGGTGAGCTCGACCACGCCCGAGGTTGGGGCCGAGGTGGCCGCCGCCCGGCGAGCACGACTCGACCAGGAGGTCGCGGATCTCGCTCGCGAGCTCGCCAGCTGGTCCTCGGTCAGCCCGCGGAGGTCCCGAGGACCCGCGATCGACTCGAGCAACGACATGGCCGCGAGTTTACGGGTTCAGCCCGAAGGTCGATAGACCGCGACCGCCGGCTCGTGCAGGCTGCCCATCCACACCCGGCCCTCGTGCTCCCGCACCCCGGTGACCATGTGGTACGCCGCGCCGTGCTCGGCGGCGCGCACGTCGACGTCGTGCACCAGCGTGCCCTCGTCGTCGTACGCCTGCACCCGGACGGTCTGCTTCGGCTTCGGCTGCAGCCGCTCCGGGATCTTGGTGACCGCCTTGCGCACCGGCATCGGGCCTTCTGCAGGCGCTCGACGAGGGCATCGGTGGGGCTGCCGATGGTCACCCAGATCAGCCCGTCGCTGCCGCGGGCGATGTTGTCGGGGTAGCCGGGCAGGTTCTGGCACAGCAGGTCGCGCATGCCGGCCCGGTTGCCGGTGAGCCAGCGGCGTACGACGGTCCGGGCGCCCGTCTCGGCGACGGCGACGAAGTCCTCGTCCTTCGAGAGAGCGCACCCCGTTGGCGAACGCGAGCCCGTCGAGGACGACCTCGATGGTGCCGTCCGGGTGCCAGCCGCAGCAGCCGCCCGGTTCGGGTGTTCTGGACGAAGTCGTCCTTCCACTGCTCGACGCCGTACTTCGTCGAGGAGTCCGAGAACCACACCGTGCCGTCGCCGCGATCGCGGCGTTGTTGCAGAACACCATCTTGCGCCCGGCGACGCTGTCGGTGACCGGCTCGACCGCTCCGGTGCCGGTGTCGATGCGGAGCACCCCGCGGTGGGCGTCGCAGACCAGCAGTCGCCCGTCGAGGTCGATCTCGATGCCGAGCGGCCGGCCGCCGGTCTGCGCGACCCGGTCGATCTTTTGCCGTCGTGGGTGATCCGGAAGATGCTGCCGTCCTCGGTGCCGGTGAAGACCGCGCCCTCGTCCGGCCCCCGCGTCCGACCACCACGTCCTCGGCGCCGAACGCGGGCACCGGGATCACCTGGAAGCTCATCGGCCGACCCTAGTGCCCCGAACGAAAGTCCTCCATTGGTTGGAGCACCCATGGCACGCACCCCGCGTTGTCGTCGCTCGGAGGAGGACCGACTACACCGTCGCTCCTCCGCCTTGCGCTGCACGCACCCTGAGCACGCCAACCCGAATACTTCCCGTTCAGGCACCAGCGACGAAAATCGAGTGCGGCAGGGTGCCACACACGTACCTTCGCGCCATGAATTGCGTGCTCGTGATGGTGCGTCGTGTCCGGGTCCGCCCCGAGGACACGCCGCGAGTGGGGATGGCACCCGCTTCGGCCTGAGTGGGCCCGCCGAGTCGTCGACGCCGCCGGAGTACGACGCGGCGACCTGGTGCTCGACCTCGGCGCCGGGCACGGAGCCCTGACCGCACCGCTCCTCGCCGCTGGCGCTCGGGTGATCGCCGTCGAGCTGCACCCGCGACGCGCCGCGGTACTGCGCGACCGGTTCGGCGACGCCGGGTTGCGCGTCTGCGCAGCGACCTGCGTGAGCTCCGCCTGCCACGGCGCCCGTTCCGGGTCGTAGCCAGCCCGCCGTACCAGCTCTCGACCGAGCTGGTCCGGCTCCTGATGGGCACCGACCGGCTGCTGGGTGCCGACCTGGTGCTGGAGCGCGGCGCGGTACGCCGGATGGTCGAGCGACCGCCGCGCGCGAGGCACGCCCGGCGCTACACGATCGAGCCCGGGCTGACGGTCCCGCGTCAGGCGTTCCGTCCCCCACCGCGGGTGGACTCAAGGGTGCTCAGGATCCCACGGTAGTGGTCGGACTCGAGGAACTGCGGCAACGCGATCTCTGCCGCCGCGGTGAGGTCGAGCTCGCCCACCCGGTCCGGGTCGACGAACACGATCTGGCGCCCCTCGTGGCAGTCGACCTGCTTGTCGGTGAGCTCGGTGAGCATCACGAACAGGCGGAACTCGTCGTCGCTGTCGCTGTGCTCATGGTGCACCGTGAACTGGCCGAACAGCTCAAGACCCTGCTCTAGCCGGATGCCGGTCTCCTCCGCGAGCTCCCGGTAGGCGCCCTCGCGGTAGTCCTCGCCCGGGTCGAGGTGCCCGCCCACGAAACCCCACTTCTCGGGGTCGATGTCCGGGAACTCGTCCCGCTCCTGGAGCAGGACCCATCCCCTGGAGTCCACCAGGACGACGCTCGCGAACCGCTGCACCTCACGGACGCTTACCGGCCCGGCCTCGCTTGACCTCAAGTGCGCTTGAACTTGCACCCTCGAGGGACACGACGAGAACCGAGGAGAACACCATGCCCGTTGCCGTCATCACCGGAGCGTCCCGCGGCCTGGGGCGCGCGCTCGCCAGGGAGCTTGCCCGGCACGAGTGTCAGCTCGTGCTGGATGCCCGCGGCGCCGAGGACCTCGGAGCGGTTCAGGCGCAGCTCCCGGGCGGCCCGCACCACGCGCTGGCGGGCGACGTCACCGATCCCACCCATCGGGCAGCCCTGGCCGCCGCCGCCCGCTCGCTCGGGGGCGCGTCGCTGTTGGTCAACAACGCGAGCAGCCTGGGCGCCAGCCCGCTGCCGGCCTTCGGCGACCTCGACCCGGCGACGTACGTCGAGATCCTGCGGGTCAACCTGGTCGCGCCGATGGCTCTCACCGCCGCGCTGCTCCCCCAGCTGCGGCGACACAAGGGACGGGTGCTCAACATCTCGTCCGACGCCGCGGTCGAGCCGTACGAGTCCTGGGGCGGCTACGGCTCGTCGAAGGCCGCCCTCGACCACGCCGGCCGGGTGCTCGCCGCCGAGGAGCCGGGGCTCCGCGTCTACTCCCTCGACCCGGGCGACATGCGCACCCGCATGCACCAGGACGCGTTCCCGGGCGAAGACATCTCCGACCGGCCCGAACCCGAGACCGTGGTCCCGGCGGTGCTGTCCCTGCTGGACGGCGACCTGCCCAGCGGCCGCTACGTCGCCGGCGAGCTGGCGAAGGTGGCGGCATGAGCACCGCACCTGTCGAGCGCTTCCGGCTCCCCGAGTCCGGGGAGGCGCGGGTGCCACCCGAGGCACGCGGCCTGGCCCGCGACGAGGTCCGGCTGGCCGTCGTCAGTCCCGAGCGCACCCTGCACCTGCGGGCGGACGCGCTCCCCGAGCTGCTCCACCCCGGGGACCTGCTGGTGGTCAACACCAGCGCCACCCTCCCCGCGGCGGTGGACCTCGAACGGCGCGGCTGCCCGGCAGCCCTGCACGTCTCGACCCAGCTCGACGACGGTTCCTGGGTGGTGGAGCTGCGGCGCGGCGACGGAACCGGGCCGGACACGGGCGAGCCCGGCGAGGTCCTCCGACTTCCGGGCGGCGTCCGGCTGCGCCTGGACGCGCCGCACCCGGCAGGTCAGAGCCGCCTGTGGCGCGCCGTACCGCTGCCGGCGAGCGACGTCGTCGACTACCTGTCAGAGCACGGGCGGCCGATCCACTACCCGTATGTCGAGGGCGCCTGGCCGCTGGAGTCGCTGCAGAACGTGTACGCCGACCGGCCCGGCAGCGCCGAGATGGCGAGCGCCGGGCGACCGCTGACCGAGCGGGCACTGGTCCGGCTGATGACCCGCGGGGTGCCGGTGGTGCCGATCGTCCTGGACACCGGCGTGTCCAGCCAGGAGTCGCACGAGCCGCCGCAGCCGGAGCGGTTCACGGTCCCCGCTGTGACCGCGCGGCTGGTCAACAGCACGCTCGACGCCGGACGTCGGGTGGTCGCCGTGGGCACCACGGTCGTCCGCGCCCTGGAGTCCGCGGCTGCCGGCGGCCGGGTGCACGCGACCACCGGCTGGACGTCCCTGGTCCTCGGGCCACAGCGTCAGGCGGCGGTGGTGGGCGGCCTGCTTACCGGTCTCCACGAGCCCGAAGCGAGCCATCTCGACCTGCTCGAAGCGGTGGCCGGCGGCGATCTGGTGGGTCGCGGCTACGCGGACATCACCGGAACGAATGCCCCGAGGTACCTCTGGCACGAGTTCGGGGACGCGATGCTGCTGCTCCCCTGATCTGCAAGAATCCGAGCCGGGAGGGACGAGAGGAGACCCGTGTTCGGAAAAGGCGCCGACAAGGAGAAGCGCATCGAGATGCTGGCCCGGCTCGACCGGTTCCGCGATCTCTCCGACGACGAGATCCACCGCGTCGTGGAGGAGGCCACCTACCTCACCGTCCCGGAGAGCTGGGCGCTGATGGTCGAGAAGACCCCGGCCGACAAGGCCTACTTGATCCTCGACGGCGAGGTGTCGGTGCGCCGCGACGGCCAGGAGGTCGCTCGCGTGGGCGCCGGTGAGCTGATCGGCGAGATGGCGCTGGTCAACCACAAGCTGCGCAACGCCACCGTGGTCGCCGAGACCCCGCTCGAGGTGCTGCACTTCACCGACGAGGTGGTGCAGCGGCTCAACGGGCAGATCCCCCAGTTCCAGCAGGCCCTTGCGGCGCCAGCCAGGAGCGCTCGGCGGAGTAGCTAGAGCCGGGCCACGAAGCGGCGTCCTCGGATCGCCTCCTCGACCAGCCCGACCGCGAGACGCACGCCACTCAGCCGGGCGTCCTCGGTGAGCCAGGTCTCGACGGCCGCCTCGATGACATCCGCATCCGCGACCTCGCGGAGCTCCGACCGTGCCTCGCTCAGCCCGCGCTTGCAGGCCTCCTGGCTCGCCTCGATGTGCAGCACCGCGAACCGGGCCAGCACCACCAGGTGCCGCCGGATCGCGGGGTAGCCGCGGTAGTCGGGCGGGCACAGGTCGAGCAGCCAGCTGCCGGCAGTGTGTTCCCAGCCCGGCGCGCCGGGCGGTCGGACGGCCCGGGGCCAGCCGGGCGGGGTGACGGGTGCGACCATGATGCCATCCTATCGAACATCTGTTCGATAGAGTGGATGGGTCATTACGGGTCTTCAGACGGGACGACTCACCGGTTGCGGCTGGGGTTACGCCTGTTGCGGCGTGTGCTGCTTGAAGGTGATCTTCTTGATCTTGCCGGTGAACGCGTTGTCCCAGGGGTCGTAGTCGTCGGTCACCGGGGACCAGGCGTCCACGCCGACGTCCGCGGTCTCGCCGGCCAGGGAGTAGATGGCGCCCATGGTCTTCTCGATGCGCCCTTCGCCGACCTTCTCGCCGTTGATGGAGAGCGTGCCGGTGGCGCCCTTGTTGAGGCCGCCGCCGTCGTAGTGCGAACTCGAAGCCGCACCTTGACCTTGCCCGCGGGCAGGGCGTCGCTCGCCCTCGATGGTGTACGTCTCGCGGGCCAGCCAGTTGTAGGCGTACTTCGGCTTGCCGTCCTTGACGTAGAGGCTCCAGCCGCCGGTCTGGCCGGCCTGGGAGAGGATGCACGCCTTCGGCGCCGTCCTCGGGGATCTCCAGCTCGGCGTCGATGCGTGTAGGAGACGGCCTTGGTGTTGATGAAGCCGTTCTCGGTCATGCCGGTCATGCCCGGGTAGAGGGTGAGCGTCTTGCGGCCGAACATCAGGTCGGGGCGTCCGGCGGCGACGGGGTTGAGCCGCTCGAAGGCGCGGTCGTCGAGCGGCAGCACGTTGTTCTTGATGGCCTCGGCCAGGAAGAGGTCCTTCATCTCCTTGACCTTCTCGGGATGCTGCGCCGGCGAGATCGGTGGCCAGGCCGAAGTCCTCGTCCATGTGGTACAGCTCCCATCGTGTCCTGGGCGAAGTCCTCGACGCGCGGGGTCGTGCTACCACGGCGCGCGATGGACGACCGCCGCGAGCCAGCCGTCGTGGTAGATGCTGCGGTTGCCGACGACCTCGTTGTACTGCGTCGTGTGGCGCTCCTTGGCGCGTCGCCGTCGTCGAACGAGTAGCGCATGCTGGTCCCGGCCATCGGGATCTGCTCGACGCCGTTGACGACCTTGGGCTCGGGCACGCCGACCGCTTCGAGGATCGTCGGGACGATGTCGATGAGGTGGGGTACTGCCGGCGGATCTCGCCCTTGGCCTTGATGCCCTTGGGCCAGTGCACGACCATCCCGGCCATGTTGCCGCCGCCGTGGGACATCTGGATGCACCAGGTGGCGGGGGTGGAGCCGGCCACGGCCCAGCCCACGGAGTAGTTGGGGTAGGAGTTGGGCCCGCCGTACTCGTCCAGGCGGCTCAGCAGGTAGGGGATGTCCTCCGGCGCCCCGTTGAGCGGCCGACCACTCGACGAACACGCCGTTGATCTCGCCGATCGACGAGCCGCCGTTGTCGCCCGCGATGTAGATGAACAGCGTGTTGTCCAGCTCGCCCAGCGTCCTCGATGGCGTCGACCAGGCGGCCGACTTCGTGGTCCGCGCTCTCCACCAGCGTCGCGTACACCTCCATCTGCCGGGAGAAGACCTTCTTCTCGTCGGCCGAGAGCGTCGCCCACCGCTTGATGTACGTCGGGGTTCTCGGCGAGCTCGGTGTTCGGGGCGACGATGCCCATCTGCTTCTGCCGCTCCAGGATCTGCTCGCGCAGCACATCCCAGCCCTGGTCGAACTCGCCCTTGTACAGGCCCTTCTCGAGCCAGGCCTTCGGCGGCGTGTGCGGCGGGTGACCGGCGCTCGGGAGTAGTACATGAGGAAGGGCCGGTCCGGCGTCAGCGACCGGGTGGCCTGCACCCAGGCGATGGCCTTGTCCGTCATGTCGGTGTTGAAGTGGTAGTTCGGGTCGCTCGGGGTCGCCGATGTGGGTCGTGCCGTCGATCAGGTTCGGGTTGAGCGAGGACTGCTCGCCGGCCGAGGTAGCCGTAGAACTTGTCCAACCCGATGCGCGCCGGCCAGCGGTCGAACGGCCCGCTGACGCTGACCTCGTAGGGCGGCACTTCGTGGCACTTGCCGAAGTAGGAGGTGACGTAGCCCCACTGCCGCAGGATCTCGCCGACGGTGGCGCAGCTGTCGGGCCGCACGCCCGTGTCGCCGGGGTAGCGCCGTGGTGGCATCCACGACGGCCGCGATGCTGCACTGGTGGCTGTTGCGCCCGGTCAGCAGCGACATCCGGCTGGGCGAGCACAAGGCGTTGACGTGGAAGTTGGTGTAGGTCAGGCCGTTCGCGGCCAGCCGGTCCAGCGTCGGCGTCCGGATCTGCCCGCCGAACGTCGACGGGTCGGCGTAGGACACTGGTCCATCAGCACGATGACGACGTTGGGCGCGCCCTGCGGCGGCTTGCACCTCGAACCGCGGCGGCGGCGGGACCTTGCGCTAGTCGACCTCGGTGATCGGCTCCTCGCTTCGGCGGCGGGATCGGCAAGACCTCACCCACCACACCGTGGGCCGACTGAGTGACCTCGACGAACTCGACCGTGGGCTCGATGTCCGGCATGGCAGTCCTCCTGAAGCGCGATCCCCGCTCCTCAACATAGGACCGCGGGATGCCAGCCGCACCACCCCGACGCAGCCGAGCCCCTTCCATTCCTGCTCTTTATCGCAGCTGACCGGGCGTCAGCCGCAGAAGCGAGCGGGGTCTGGGGCGGCGGCTTCATTCATCTCCACACGAAGCGAGATGGAACATCTGTTCGTTACCCGTCACCCGGGCAGGAAGCTGAACCGCACCTCGCGCTCATGGTTGTCGACGTTGATGTCGACCAGGCAGATGCTCTGCCAGGTGCCCAGGGCCAGCCGCCCACCCAGACCGGGACCGTCGCGTACGGCGGCACCAGGGCCGGCATCACGTGGGAGCGGCCGTGCCCCGGCGTACCGTGCCGGTGCCGCCAACGGTCGTCGGCGGGCAGCAGGTCGCCGAGCGCGGCGAGCAGGTCGTCGTCGCTCCCGGCGCCGGTCTCGATGATCGCGATCCCGGCGGTGGCGTGCGGGACGAACACGTGCAGCAGCCCGTCACCCTCGCCGGCGACGTATTCCGCGCAGTCGCCGGTGAGGTCGAGGACGACGTCGCGCCCACCGGTGCGGTACTCCCTCGTCTCCGAGCGCATCGTCAGTCCCCGAGCGCTCGCTCGATCCGCTCCACCTTGGCGGTCAGCTCACCCTTGAAGCCCGGGCCGGATGTCCGCCTTGAGGACCAGCCCGACCCGGGGCGACACCTCGGCGACCACCTCGACGGCCTGTTTCACCACCGCCATCACCTCGTCCCACTCCCCCTCGATGTTGGTGAACATCGCGTTCGTCTCGTTCGGCAGCCCGGACTCCCGGACCACTCGCACGGCGGCCGCGACCGCCTCGGACACGCCGCCGGTCTCGTCGGCGGCGGTGGGGCTGATGCTGAATGCCACGATCATGCGGGTCACGCTATGACGCACGCGGCGACACCGAGGCGGCGGGTTCACCTTGTCCGGGCGAGGACAACGCAAGCTGGTCGGTCCACTCTGGGCACTCCTGTGATTCCCGAGGAGCTGAAGCCCATGCACCGTCGCATCATCGGCGTCGCAACGGCCGGCGTGTGCGTTGCCGGCTTGGCCGCTCCGCCGGCGCCGGCTGACATGGTGCAGATCCTCAGCTGCTTCGGGCAGCCCGCCACTATCGTCGAGCATCGGGAAGATGTCACCGTCGTGGGGACGTCGCGACGCGACGTGATCGTGGCACCGGGCAACGCCTCGGTACATGCTCGTGGCGGCGACGACCTCATCTGCGTCGCCGGCGACGCCCGGGGCGGAGAAGGTGACGACCGGATATCGGTGCGTGGCCACCCCAGCGGAGAGCCGATGCTCAGCTTTGCCGAGGGCGGCCCGGGCGACGACGAGATCCACCGTGAGGAGCCGTTCGTCGATGACGTCCACCTGTCGGCGACGTTCGGCGGGCCTGGGAACGACGTCCTGCGCGGGGGCGCGAACCCGGACACGATGCGAGGCGGACCGGGCATCGACCACCTGCACGGCAGAGCGCAGTTCGACCTGTTGAACGGCGGCCCGGGCCCGGATGTGCTGCTGGGAGGGTTCTTCGAGATCATCTGCTCGGAGGGCCCGGATCTGACCGGATCCTCGGGGGAACGGGTGACGACACGGCTTCTGGTGGACGCGGTGACGATCGAATCCTGGGGCAGCTCGACGTCGACACCGCTTTCGGTGGGCACGGCTCCGACGTGTGCAAGGCGGAAGTAGTGGAGAGCTGCGGGGACTGACCGTCACTCTGCAGGCACCCGAGTGGCAGGGTTGCCCCCGATGACCCCGGACGACGTCGCCGAGCACGCAGCGAGCCTGCCCCGATGCAAGCGCAAGGGCACCGAGGCCAAGCCGGCCTGGTACGTCGACGACCGGCTGGTCGCCCGGCTCGAGGATGAGACCACGCTGACCATCCGCTGCCTGCCCGGGCCGCGCGAGCGGCTGCTCGAGGAGCACCCGGAGACGTTCGGCGTCACGCCCCGGATGGAGGCTCATCACAAGGTGCAGGCGGTGCTCGACCACGGCAACGACGACGCCATCCGCGACGCGATCACGGCGGCGTACGAGCTGCAACGGAAGGCGTAGCCGGGCGTTGAGGGGGCTCGACCGTGAGTCCCGCATCGCCCTCGTCAGACCACCGTCCGCACGAGCAGTGCGCTCGCGGACGCCGCGCAGACAACCAGCACACCGGTGCGGATCGAGTCCGTCGGCAGCCGGCGGCGTACGCCGGAGGCGAGCACCAGACCCAGCACCAGGGTCGGCAGGAGCAGGCAGGCGAGACCGACGTCGGCGGCCGTGATCCGGCCCGCGATCGCCAGCCCGACCAGGCTGAACACGGCACCGACCGCGAAGTAGACAGCGAGGGTCTGCCGGACCCTGGCCGAGCTCTCGTGCTGGTACAGCACCGCGATCGGCGGGCCACCGATGGACGTCGTGGTGGCAGTGGCACCGGAGACCAGGCCGGCCACCGAGAGGTTCACCCGCGTGATCGACACCCGCACCGTCCGCCACGTCACCAGCACACTGAGCAGCACCATCGCGCCGACGCCGATCCCGAGCGCACGGTCGTCGACGAGGACCACCAGCAGCACCCCCACGACCGTCCCGGGCACCCGGAACGGCAGTGCCCAGGCCAAGCCCCGCCAGTCGATGTCGCTGCGGTCCGGCACCAGGGTCAGTGCCGGCGTGAAGAACCCCATGAACAGCAGCATCCCCGGCATCAGGTCCGGCGCCAGCAGGGTCACCACCGGCGCGCTGACCGTGCCCACCCCGAGGCCGACCAGCCCCTGGACACCGGCACCGACGACCAGGGTGGCCGCCAGAACGGCAACCACCCAGACGTCGACCCCGAGAATCGTGTCGATGCGGCTCAGTCGCGACGCAGGTTCCGCAGTACGTACTGCATGATCCCGCCGTTGCGGTAGTAGTTCGCCTCGCCGGGGGTGTCGATGCGAACGGTCGCCTCGAACTCCGTGTCATCCGCCTTCACCTAGACCGTCCGCGGCGTCCGCCGTCGTTCATCGCGGTGATCCCGGTGACGAGAAGGTCTCCTCGCCGGTGAGCCCCAGCGACTCGGCGTTCTGCCCTCGGGATACTGCAGCGGCAGCACGCCCATGCCGATCAAGTTCGAGCGGTGGATCCGCTCGTACGACTCGGCGATCACCGCCTTGACACCCAGCAGCGCGGTGCCCTTCGCGGCCCAGTCGCGCGATGAACCTGAGCCGTACTCCTTGCCGGCGAGCACCACGAGGGGGGTGCCGGCGGCGAGGTAGTTCTCGGACGCCTCGAACACCGTCGTCACCTCGCCGTCCGCGGTGAAGTCGCGAGTGACCCCGCCCTCGGTGCCGGGCGCGAGCTGGTTGCGCAGCCGGATGTTGGCGAACGTGCCGCGGATCATCACCTCGTGGTTGCCGCGGCGGGAGCCGTAGGAGTTGAAGTCCCGCTGCTCCACGCCGTGCTCGGCGAGGTAGCTGCCGGCGGGCGGTCCTTCTTGATCGCGCCGGCCGGGCTGATGTGGTCGGTCGTCACCGAGTCGCCGAGTTTCAGCAGCGCCCGGGCGCCCGTGATGTCGGTCACCGGCTCCGGCTCGTCCGGCATGCCGTCGAAGTACGGGGGCGCCGCACGTACGTCGAGTCCTCGTCCCAGGCGAACGTGTCGCCCTCGGGCGTCGGCAGCGACCTCCACTGCTCGTCGCCCGCGAAGACGTCCTCGTAGTCCGAGTCGAACATGTCGGAGTTGATCGCCGGAGCGATCACGTCCTCGATCTCCTTGGCGGTCGGCCAGATGTCCTTCATGTAGACCGTTGCCCTCGGAGTCCTGACCCAGCGGGTCCTCGAGAGGTCGACGTCCATCGACCCGGCCAGCGCGTAGGCCACGACGAGCGGCGGCGACGCGAGGTAGTTCATCTTGATGTCCGGGTTGATCCGACCCTCGAAGTTGCGGTTGCCGGACAGCACCGACACCACGGCCAGGTCGTTCCTGCACCGCCTGCGACACCTCGGGGATCAGCGGGCCGGAGTTGCCGATGCACGTCGTGCAGCCGTAGCCGACCAGGTTGAACCCGAGCTTGTCGAGGTACGGCGTCAGCCCGGACTTCTCGTAGTAGTCCGAGACCACCTTGGACCCGGGGGCCAGGGTGGTCTTGACCCACGGCTTGCGCGTCAGACCCTTCTCGACCGCCTTCTTGGCCAGCAGCGCCGCCCCGATCATGACCGAGGGGTTGGAGGTGTTGGTGCACGACGTGATCGCCGCGATCGAGACAGCACCATGGTCGATCTCGAACTTCGTGCCGTCCTCGAGGGTGACCTGTGCCGGGTTGCTGACGCGGCCTCCGTCGGCCGGGGCGGCGGAGACCAGCTCGTTGGGCGGCGCCGAGCCGTTGCCGTGCTCGTGCGACGGCGAGTCGGAGGCCGGGAAGGACTCGGCGACGGACTCGTCGTAACCGCTCTCCTCGCCGGACCTATCGACGTAGTCGGCCAGTGCTGCGCGGAAGGCGTCCTTGGCGTCGGAGAGCGAGACCCGGTCCTGCGGCCGCTTCGGGCCGGCCAGCGACGGCACGACGGTCGCCAGGTCGAGCTCCAGGTGCTCGGAGTAGCGCGGCTCCGCGTCCGGGTCGTGCCAGAGCCCCTGCTCCTTGGCGTACGCCTCGACCAGGGCCAGCTGCTCGCGCCGCGGCCGGTCATGCGGAGGTACTCGATGGTCTGCTCGTCGATCGGGAACACCGCGATCGTCGAGCCGTACTCAGGGCTCATGTTGCCGATCGTGGCCCGGTTGGCCAGCGGGAGGGCCGAGACGCCGGGGCCGTAGAACTCGACGAACTTGCCGACGACGCCGTGCTTGCGCAGCATCTCGGTGATCGTGAGCACCAGGTCGGTGGCCGTGGCGCCCTCCGGGAGGTCCCCGTCAGCTTGAAGCCGACGACCCGCGGGATCAGCATCGACACCGGCTGGCCGAGCATGGCGGCCTCGGCCTCGATGCCGCCGACGCCCCAGCCGACCACGCCGATGCCGTTGACCATCGTGGTGTGGGAGTCGGTGCCGACGCAGGTGTCGGGGTAGGCGAGGGTCGTGCCGTCGGCCTCACGGGTGAACACGACGCGCGCCAGGTGCTCGATGTTCACCTGGTGCACGATGCCGGTGCCGGGTGGCACCACCTTGAAGTCGGAGAACGCGCCCTGCCCCCAGCGCAAGAACTGGTACCGCTCGCGGTTGCGTTCGTACTCGATCTCGACGTTCCGCTCGAACGCCTCGGGGGTGCCGAAGACGTCGGCGATCACGGAGTGGTCGATGACCATCTCGGCCGGTGCCAGCGGGTTGATCCGTGACGCGTCACCGCCGAGCTCCTCCATCGCCTCGCGCATCGTGGCCAGGTCGACGACGCACGGGACACCGGTGAAGTCCTGCATGATCACCCGTGCCGGGGTGAACTGGATCTCCTTGTCGGGCTCGCTGTCCGCGTCCCAGCCTGCCAGCGCCTTGATGTCGTCGGCGGTGATGTCCGCGCCGTCCTCGGTGCGCAGCAGGTTCTCCAGCAGGATCTTGAGGCTGAACGGCAGTGAGGCCACGTCAAGGCCCTCGCCGGTCACTGAGTCGAGACGGAAGATCTCGTACGACTTCCCCTCCACGTCCAGCGTGCTTTTCGCGCCGAAGCTGTCCTTGCTGGCCATCAGCCATCTCCTCGTCGGGTTCCGGGATGTCGCTCTCGGTCATCTTGCCGCCGCCGCAGCAGGGCCAGGTAATGAGGCGACCCTAAGTTCGTTCAACATCTATCTTGATATCAAGATATCCGACGTCGAGGGACCGAGCAAGTTGCGCGCGCCGGAACGTACGTCCGTTGGCGTATGCGGCCGGGGCCGCTCGTGGAGAGGATGAGAGGTACCCACCGATTCGAAGGAGAACCACAGATGCGCACGCTCATCGTCACCGCCTTCATGTCGCTCGACGGCGTCGTCGACTCCCCGGGCGGGGAGGAGGGCTATCGGAACACCGGATGGACGTTCAAGGACATCAAGCACGACCCGGAGTCCTACGAGATCAAGGACAGGGAGCAGAAGGAGGCCACGGCCATGCTCATGGGCCGGGTCAGCTACCAGGCCTTCGCCCCGGTCTGGCCGAAGATGGACTACTTCGCGGAGTACAACCAGCTGCCAAAGTACGTCGTCTCGACGACGCTCACGGAGACCGACCCGGGATGGCCGGCCACCATCCTGCGCTCGCTCGACGACGTCGCGGCCCTGAAGGAGACCGACGGCGGTCCGATCTCGGTGCACGGCAGCGCCACGCTGGCGCGCACCATGTCCGACGCCGGGCTGATCGACCGCTACCACCTGCTGGTGTTCCCGGTCCTGCTCGGCGCCGGCAAGCGGCTCTTCAGCGACGCCGACAAGGACAAGACGATGCTGAACGTGGTCGAGAGCGAGTCCTACGGCAACGGTCTGCAGAAGCTCGTCCTGGACGTGGTGCGCTGAAGGGCGTCCTCAGCCCTGCTGCGCCTCGGGGAGCAGTCGCGGCTCCAGCCGGGTCTCGACGACCGAGCCATCAGCCTGCCGCTCCACGACGTAGGCCGCGACGCCCGGGCGGTCAGCCACCACCTCCGCGATCTCGGTGCCGTCGTACACGATCCCCACCCCGTCGTCGGTCGCGTGCGACGTCGGCAGCGACTTGTCCCCCACCAGCCGATGCAGCAGCGGCCTGCGCTGGTCCTCGCTGTCGTAGTGCACGCCATTGCCGTAGGGCAGCAGACCCAGCCCGGGCGGGGAGGTCTGCAGGTCGCGCCCGAAGCTGTCGGTGGGACCCCCGACGTACCAGCAGATCGAGCCGGCCGAGACTCCGCCGAGCACCACGCCGCTCTCCCAACACTCGCGCAGCACGTCGTCGAGGCCGTGGGTGCGCCACACGGCGAGCAGGTTGGCCACCGACCCTCCCCCGACCCAGATCACGTCCTGGGCCAGCAGGTGCGCCCGGATTTCCGGGACGTTCGGCATGGTGAACAGCTCCAGGTGCGAGGCCCGCACGTCAGAGCCCGCGAACGCGCGGTAGAACCCGGCGATGCCGTTGAGCGAGTCGCCCTGCGCCGTGCCGAGATAGCAGAGCCGCGGTCGGTCCGGGTCGCCCGCCAGGTGGATCGCGTGCTCGATCAACGGCCCGCGCCGCCATTGGAAGGGGCCGAGGTCCGTGGGGAGGAACCCGCCCGAGGTCGCCAGGATTCGCATACGCAGAGACTAAAGAGCACTACCGGTCGGGCGACAGCAGGGCGACACATTCCACGTGATGTGTCATCGGGAACAGGTCGAAGGCCCGCAGCGCCTTGAGGCGGTAGCCGTGCTCGGCGAAGGTCGCGACGTCGCGGGCGAGCGCCGCGGGATCGCAGGCGACGTAGGCGACCGCCCGGGGCCGGCGTCCGGCCACCTGGGTGACGACCTTCCGCTTCGCGCCAGTCCGCGGAGGGTCGAGCACCACCAGGTCGAAGGGTTCGTCGTACGCCGTCGCAAGCACCCGCTCCACCGGACCGGCGCGCACCTCGGCCTCCGGGCAGTTGCCCACGGTGTTGGTCGCCGCCCGCCGGTCCGCCTCGACCGCCACCACCCGGCCATCGGAACCGACTGCGTCGAGCAGGAACCGGGTGAACAGGCCGACCCCGGCGTAGAGGTCCAGTGCCGACTCCCCCGGCCGGGGTGCGAGCTGGTCGAGGACGGTCTCGACGAGGATCTCGGGCGCTCCCGGATGGACCTGCCAGAACCCGTCCTCGGCCACTACGAACTCCCGACCGCGCACCGTGTACGACGGCCCGATGAGGAGCGAGGGACGGCGTCTCGAGATGAGGCACTCGTCGATCTCCACGACGTCGTGCGAGCGGTGCTCGCGCATCCCCCGACCGCCGTCGGGGAGGGTCACGTAGCGCTGCCGCGTGCGCCAGTGCAGCCCCGCCTCGTCCCCGGGGACCGGCTCCACCTCGACGTTGAGCTCGAGGCCGGCGAGCCGGGCCAGTTGCTCCTCGACCACCGCGGCCTTGAGCCGACGCTGCCTGTCGAGGGAGACGTGCTGGAAGTCGCAGCCGCCGCAGCGTCCGGGACCGGCGAACCGGCACGGCGCCGCGACCCGGTCGGCGGAGCCGGACAGCACCTCCACCGCGTCGCCCCGCCAGAACCGGTCACCCTCGGTGCCCTCGGTGATCTCCACGACCACCCGCTCACCGGGGAGCGCGTGCCGGACGAACACGACCCGCCCCTCGTCGGTCACCCGCGCGACGCAGTGCCCCCCGTGCGCGATCGGGCCGACCTCGACCTCGAACCGCTCGCCGGCCCGCGACCGGCCGCGGGCCGTCCGGGGGCGCCGTGCCGAGTCATCGCCCGACTTGCCGGTCGGAATCCTTGTCTCTCACCCGGCCTTGGCGCAGATCGCCCGGCCGGACCCACTCTCGCTCGCTCCGCTCGCGCGCGATCTCGGAGGATCTCAGCTGGTAGGGCACCGAGGTGACCATCACGCCGGGCGTGAACAACAGCCGGCCCTTGAGCCGCAGCGCGGTCTGGTTGTGCAGAAGATGCTCCCACCAGCGACCGACGACGAACTCGGGGATGTACACCGCGACGACGCCGCGGGGGTTGGCGTGCCGGATCTCCGTGGCGTACTCGACGATCGGCCTGACCAGCTCGCGGTACGGCGAGTGCAGCACCTTGAGTGGGACTCCCGTGTTGCGCTCGTCCCACTCCTCCAGCAGCCGGGCTGTCTCGGTGGCGTCGGCAGCGACGTAGACGCCCTCGAGGACGTTGGGACGGGACGCCTTGGCGAACGCCAGCGCTCGGAGCGTGGGCTTGTGCAGCTTGGAGACCAGCACGATCGCGTGCACCCGGGTAGGCAGCACCTTGTCCTGGTCGTCCGCGGCCAGCTCCAAGGCGACCGAGTCGTAGTGCCTGCGGATGCCCTTCATGATCACGAAGAACGTGCCCATCGCCAGGATCGCGAGCCATGCACCCGCGAGGAACTTCGTCACCAGGACGACGACCAGGACCACCGCGGTCATCGCCAGACCGAAGGTGTTGATCGCTCGCGACCGCTGCATCCGGCGTCGCTCGGCCGGATCCCTCTCCAGTTTCAGCAGCCGAGTCCAGTGCCGGATCATGCCGAACTGGCTGAGGTTGAACGAGACGAACACCCCGACGATGTAGAGCTCGATCAACCGCGTCACCTGCGCGTCGAACGCCACGATCAGCACGACCGCGAGCACGGTGAGGAACACGATGCCGTTGCTGTAGGCCAGCCGATCCCCCCGCGACCCCAGCGACCGCGGCGCGAACCCGTCACGGGCCAGGATCGAGCCGAGCACCGGGAAGCCGTTGAACGCGGTGTTGGAGGCGAGCACCAGGATCACCCCGGTGGCGATCACGACGAAGTAGAAGCCGGGCGGGAAGTGATCGAATACGCCGTCGGCGATCTGGATCAGCACGACCACTTCGTGGAAGCCGTGCCGCACTGGCTGTATGTCGGCGACACGCCGCTGCATCTCGCTGCCGCCGCGCTGCACACCCCGGCCGCCCAGACACTGCTCGAGCACGCCGCCGAGCCGAACGCGACGAACCGCCGCGGCGCCGCGCCGCTGCACTACGCGTGCGACCCGCGGCCCGCGGCGCTCGGCACCTGGGCACCTGACGTCCAGGCCGAGCTGCCGCCTGCTGGTCGCCCACGGCGCCGATATCAACTGCGCCGACCGCGGCGGGGCGACGCCCCTGCAGCGTGGGGGGGCGCGCGCAGCCCGGTGGTGGTCCGCGCACTCCTCCAGGCTGGCGCGCGAGTCGATACGCGGCTGCGAGCGCGGGGCTCGACGCCGATTGACCTGACGCTGCACTCGACTGGCGCCGGCGGCACGGCAGGCGCCTCGACCGCGCGCGACGAGATCGTGGCCGTGCTGGTCGAGTACGGCGCCTGCGTTACACTCAGGAACGATTTGAGCCGGGCCAGTAGCTCAGTCGGCTAGAGCGCAGTCCTGATAAGACTGAGGTCCCTGGTTCGATTCCAGGCTGGCCCACCCGCGCGAGACGGACGAACGAGGATCAGGCGCGCGGGGCCGTAGCTTAGTTGGGAGAGCGCCGCCTTTGCACGGCGGAGGTCAGGAGTTCGAATCCCCTCGGCTCCACTGCTCGGCGGCGGGCTTGCGCGGCCGGCGACGAGTTGGATATACGTGGATTTTCGCGGGGGGCGCATCTTGGTGCGCACGTCGCAAGAGTCGAGGGAGAACGGACCATCCGCACGTTGGAGCCGCCAATCGCATAGTTCGCGTTGACACTGCCCACGTGCCCGATGTGGCTCGACGGAAGTCGGCCCTTTTTGTTGTTCCTCGTCGCAGGCACTGCACCTGAAGAATCGAAGAGTAGTTGAGCAGGCACCTCAGTACCCGGCCTAGGGGACTGGGGTACCGACAGTAAGAAACGAATGTCTTTTTGAGAACGTTGATCCTGTCGGCTTGGCGTCGTGCGTGAGCGCGGTGCTGAGCTAGGGAAGGGCGCACGGTGGATGCCTTGGCGTCACGAGCCGATGAAGGGCGTGGAAGGCTGCGAAAAGCCTCGGGGAGCCGTCAGCAGGCGTTGATCCGCGGATTCCCGAATGGGGCAACCCCCGGGTGATGCCCGGTCACGGCCATCCTGAATCTATAGGGCGGTGCGGAGGTAAGCGGGGGAACTGAAACATCTCAGTACCCCGAGGAAAAGAAATCAACCGAGATTCCCTAAGTAGTGGTGAGCGAACGGGGAACGAGCCCAAACCTGATCCATGTCAAGCCTGCAGGCGTTGCTGGATCGGGGGTTGTAGGACCTGTGTGGAGGCGCTGCCAGTCGCCTCGCTGGTAAGAAGCTCGGCTCGCTAGTCGAACGATCTGGGAAGGTCGGCCAGAGCGGGTGAGAGCCCCGTAGACGAAAGCGAGCTGAGCGCCGGTGATCGGGCACCTGAGTACCGCGGAGCACGTGAAATTCCGTGGGAAGCTGGGGGGACCACCCTCCAAGGCTAAATACTCATAACGACCGATAGTGAACTAGTACCGTGAGGGAAAGGTGAAAAGCACCCCGGAAGGGGGATGAAAAGACCCTGAAACCGTGCGCCTACAAGCAGTCAGAGCCGGACTTGTTCGGGTGATGGCGTGCCTATTGAAGAATGAGCCGGCGAGTTACTTCGTGTCGCGAGGTTAAGGCCGTGGAGGGCCGGAGCCGGAGCGAAAGCGAGTCCGAACAGGGCGTCTGAGTGGCACGGAGTAGACCCGAAACCGGGTGAGCTACCCATGGCCAGGGTGAAGGTCCGCTAACCGCGGACTGGAGGCCCGAACCCATCAATGGTTCAAAATTGAGGGATGAGCTGTGGGTAGGGGTGAAATGCCAAACGAACCCGGAGATAGCTGGTTCTCCCCGAAATGCATTTAGGTGCAGCCCTAGGGTGAAGCGTCGCGGAGGTAGGGCACTGGATGGGCTAGCGGGCGAGAGCTTAGCAACCCCAATCAAACCACGAATGCCGCGACAGTCGTACCTGGGAGTGAGACTGTGGGGGCTAAGCTCCATGGTCGAGAGGGAAACAACCCAGACCGCCAGCTAAGGCCCCGAATTCCAGGCTCAGTGTCAAAGGATGTGAGGTCGCCCAGACAGCCAGGAGGTTGGCTTAGAAGCAGCCATCCTTGAAAGAGTGCGTAACAGCTCACTGGTCGAGTGATCTCGCGCCGACAATGTACCGGGGCTCAAGCCTGGAGCCGAAGCTGCGGACTGCGCACCTTTACGGGAGTGCGTGGTAGGGGAGCGTCGTCAGTGCGGTGAAGTCAGTCTGTGAAGGACTGGTGGAGCGCTGACGAGTGCGAATGCCGGCATGAGTAGCGTAAGGCGTGTGAGAAGCATCGCCCACCGAATGGCCGAGGGTTCCGACGGAAGGTTCATCCTCGTCGGGTTAGTCGGGCCTAAGCCGAGGCCGAAAGGCGTAGGCGATGGACACACGGTTGATATTCCGTTACCGCTCGTGGACGATCAAAGTCCCAGGTGGTGCGGGGTAGGGTAGGTCGGAGCGTGCCGATTGGAGATGCTGCGTCTAAGCCGCGCAGTGGCCAGTCGATTTCGGTCGGCGACCGCGAGGGGTGGGAGACCTGAAGTTCGGTCAAGGCGATTCGATTGACCCTGGCCTCCAAGAAAAGCCAGCGCTGGGGAAGCCGCGAGCGCCCGTACCGCAAACCGACACGGGTGGCCGGGTGCGAGAGCACCAAGGTGGACGGGTGATTCCTCGTTAAGGAACTAGGCAAGTTGACCCCGTAACTTCGGGAGAAGGGGTGCCCCGGTAGCGTGAAGCCCTTGCGGCTGGAGCGCGAGGGGGCGCAGAGAACAGGCCCAGGCGACTGTTTACCAAAAACACAGCTCCCTGCAAACGCGGAAGCGGACGTATAGGGGGTGACGCCTGCCCGATGCCGGAAGGTCAAGGGGAGGGGTGATGAGCCCTGAACCGAAGCCCCGGTCAATGGCGGCCGTAACTATAACGGTCCTAAGGTAGCGAAATTCCTTGTCGGGTAAGTTCCGACCCGCACGAATGGCGTAACGACTTGGGCGCTGTCTCAACGAGGAGCCCGGCGAAATTGAACTGGCCGTGAAGATGCGGCCTACCCGCGACAGGACAAAAAGACCCCGTGGAGCTTTACTGTAGCCTGACGTTGGGTCGGGGCTCGGTGATGCGTAGGATAGGTGGGAGGCTGTGAAGCGCCCGACTCTCGGTCGGGGTGGAGCCAACGGTGAAATACCACCCTTCCTCGGGTTTTGATTCTAACCGCGCACCGTGATCCGGTGCCGGGACAGCGTCTGGTGGGCAGTTTGACTGGGGCGGTCGCCTCCTAAAAAGTAACGGAGGCGCCCAAAGGTTCCCTCAGGCTGGATGGAAATCAGCCGCCGAGTGCATAGGCATAAGGGAGCTTGACTGCGAGGCCGACAAGCCGAGCAGGGACGAAAGTCGGGCTAAGTGATCCTCTGGCCCGCGTGGAAGGGCCAGGGCTTAACGGATAAAAGCTACCCCGGGGATAACAGGCTGATCTTGCCCGAGAGTCCACATCGACGGCAAGGTTTGGCACCTCGATGTCGGCTCGTCGCATCCTGGGGCCGGAGCAGGTCCCAAGGGTTGGGCTGTTCGCCCATTAAAGCGGTACGCGAGCTGGGTTCAGAACGTCGTGAGACAGTTCGGTCTCTATCCGTCGTGGGCGCAGGGAGTTTGACAGGAGCCGTCCCTAGTACGAGAGGACCGGGACGGACGGACCTCCGGTGTACCGGTTGTCCCGCCAGGGGCATCGCTGGGTAGCCGACGTCCGGCAGGGATAAGCGCTGAAAGCATCTAAGCGGGAAGCTCGCCTCAAGATGAGGCTCCCCACCGGGTTAACCGGGTAAGGCCCCAGGAAGACTACCTGGTTGATAGGCCGCACGTGTAAGCGCAGCAATGCGTTCAGCTGAGCGGTACTAATGGCCGAGGGCTCGCGCCTCGATCTTTCGCTTCATCAAGTCGGCAGGATCCACGTTCTCAAAAGACAACGCTGTCAGCATCAGCTCTGCTCAACTGACTCGCTCGAAACCACGAGCTGCGCTCATGTGGCGACCCAATGGTCCTGGTGGCGCGAGCGGGGTGGCCCCACCCGTTCCCTTCCCGAACACGGTCGTGAAACGCCCCAGCGCCGACGATACTGGGGTCACCAAGCCTGGGAAAATCGGCCGGTGCCAGGACCATTTTCGCCACACGAGCCCTGGCCCTCAACATTCGCTGTATACTCACAAGCACGCGACGCGGGATGGAGCAGTGGTAGCTCGTCGGGCTCATAACCCGAAGGTCGGTGGTTCGAATCCACTCCCGCTACCGATCAACAGGCCGCTTCACGGCGAAGCGGCCTGTACCACTTTCAACGCGTACGCCCCCATCGTCTAGAGGCCTAGGACGCCGCCCTTTCAAGGCTGAGATCAGGGGTTCGAATCCCCTTGGGGGCACCAGCGCCTACTGTGGCGGCAGGTAGCGACTGATGCTGAAGGTCGCACCCTGGGGATCCCGCAGCATGGCGATGCGCGCATACGGCACGTCGAACGGCGCCACCAGCACCGTGCCGCCCAGTTCCTCGGCCCGCGCGGCGACGGCGTCGGTGTCGTCCACCGAGAACGTCAGCGCCCAGTGTGGCGGAACGTCGGGCGGGAACTGCTCAGACGGCATCGGCTGCAGCCAGCCGATCGCATCGGTGAAGCCCTCGGGCGCGCCGGCGTCCATGTGCTGCTGGCGTATGCCAGGGTTGCGCTGCTCGAGAAAGTCGCCATAGCCCGGCCGCCGCCACATGTACGATTCGCCGCCGCCGAAGTCGACCGGCGTCGCTTCCCAGCCGAACACCGCACCGTAGAACGACCTGGCCGCGGCCATGTCGCGGGTAGTCAGATCGCTCCAGTTCCATGTGCCCGGCTCGTTGACCAGCTCGGCGCCTCGATGACGTCCGGCCTGCCACACCGAGAACACTGCCCCGGTCGGATCGGCGAAGACTGCCATGCGACCAGCATCGAGCACGTCAAACGGTGGTGAGATGATCTGTCCGCCTGCCTGGGTCACGCTGCTGGCAATCTCATCTGCGCTATCGACCCAGATGTAGGTGTTCCAGACCGGCGGCGCGCCCTCCATCGCCGAGCCGACCGCGGCCACCTGGCGGCCCCTGAGCCGCGCCATGAAGTAGTGGCCCGGGGCGTCGGCGGGCATGCTGTCCTCGAACTCCCAGCCGAACAGTCCGCCATAGAACTTGACCGCGGCTTGCGGATCGGGCTGCGTGGTGTCGACCCAGCACGGCACGCCGGCCGGGTATCCGTTTCGCTCCAGCATAGGCACACTGTAAGCCGCGCTCAGGCCAGATTCCGTCCTCAATGCAAGGTCGTCTAGACCCAGCGCAGCTCGGCTTCTCCTTCGCCAACATCGCCTCTCAGGAAGCGCTCCACGACACGACTCGAGACCGCCAGCGCCAGGCCACTGCCGGCCACCATGTGCGGGATGCCGACGACCTCGCCGCGCGCGTTGACCAGGGCGCCGCCCGAGTTGCCCGGGCGGAGCGTGATGGCCAGCCGCAGGACGTCCTCGGGCTCGAAACCAAGGATGCCGATCGACGGCGCGTTGCGCTCGCCCATCGGGTTGCCCACGGCGACCACCAGCTCACCCACCCGCAGCATGTCCGAGTCGCCGACACGCACGGGCGCATCCAGCGTTCCGTCAACTTCCAGCGCGGCCAGGTCGAGCGCGGGCGCGCGACGCACAACCCGTGCGCCCAGCCGGCGACCGCCGGCCACCACCACCTCCGCGGACGAGCCTGGCACCACGTGATGGTTGGTGATGAGCAGGTTCGGCTGGTTCCACATCACGCCTGAGCCCGCGCTGCCCCATGACCCTCGCACCAGCACGACGCTGCGCGCCACTTCTTGACTCAACTCGCCGAGCGCGGCCGATACGTCAGTCGCTCGGCCCAGCTGCCTCCAGGACCATCAGCGTGGCCGTTCGGCGGGCGTGACGCCGATCTCCGCCAGCTGGCCCGCGCGCAGGATCCTGACGGGCGTGGGTCGACCGACCGCCTGCGGGCCGAGCGCCATCTGCAGCGCCTCGCCATCCTCGATGACGCGGTCGCCGATCGACAGCACGATGTCGCCCAGCAAGAGTCCGGCCCGTTCGGCGGGCGCGCCGGGCTCGAGCCCCAGCAGCATCAAGCCGCTCGACTGCGTCAGGCCCAGCCGCTGCCGCAGGACTTCCTGAAGCTCGACTGGCTGGGTGCTGACACCGAGATAGCCGCGGACGAAGCTGCCACCAGCCAGCAGGCGCTCCACGAGAGCGTCGAGCGACGACGCCGGGATGGCCACGGGATCGCCGCCCGCGAGCTGCGCGTTGAGCAGGCCGACGACACGTCCCTGGACGTCCGCCAGCGCGCCACCCGACAGCCCGGGCAGGAGCGCTACGTCCGCCCTGATATACGCGTCCAGGACACCGCCCTGCGCCGTCCGCCACGCGCCGCCAACCGAGCTGATGGCGCCGAAGCTGGCGATCGGTCCGGGCGTGCCGGGCCTGCCAACGGCGAGGACCAGGTGACCGGGCGAAGGTCGTGCGTCGGCCGCGCGATCGATGGGACGAAGCCGCGCACCAGAGAGGGAAAGGATCGCCAACCCGCTGGCCACGTCGCGAGCCGTGAGCTGCGCCGGGTGGTGCGTACCATCGGGCGCCGTGATCGACAGGTCAGCATCGCGTTCGATCACATGCGCGGCAGTCACGACCTGGTTGTCGCGCCAGGCGAGGCCGCTGCCTGGCATGCGGCGTCGACCGTGTACGGCGACGACCGATTGGCCAACGCGCTCGACGGCGTCCGCGAGCTCGTTGGACAAGCCCACCAGGACACCTGACGGTGATGCAGAAGTATCGGCAGTCATGCGCCAAGGTATAGGGCCGAGCGCGGTGGGGCGGCATCGCCGCAACGGGTAGTCGGTCGACTATCCGTTCGCAGAGGAGCCGCGCGCCGCGGCCGTGCGCAGCCACTCGACAAAGCCATCACTCGCGCACGCCATCTGCCAGTCCATCAGCAGGTCGCTGGCGACCGCCTGGGCGGGACCGGTGCTGATTCCGCCGCTGACGGTAACGACGGCTTCGGCCAGCGCGCCACTGAACTGCGCCGGCTCGGGGTCCAACGCGCGCAAATGCTGCAGCAGCTGGAGCTTGAGCTCCTGGACGGGCTCCATCTTGACGCGCCGCTTCTTGCGCATGGCCATGCTGGCCACCAGCTGTTGTTCGAGCTCGCAGAATTCGGCGGGGCGAAGTGGCGCTAGCTCGTCAGCTGCCATCGCGACTGCCGCTCCGCGACGCGGCCTTCGGTGACCAGCTTCTCCAGGTGCGCGCGGACGTTGCGCGCCGCCATCGGCACCAGCCCCGGCGCGACGTCGGTGTAGATCGCCGACACCAGATCGTCGACGGTCGAAGGACCACGCGCGGCGAGCGCATCGACGACCTGGGTCTCGCGCTGGCGGCGGTGCGCGAGGTACTCGCGCAGCTTTCCCATGCCGTCCTCGACCAGCGGGCCGTGACCCGGATAGATCGTGCGCGGCTCGAGCGACAGGAGCCGCTCGAGTGACCCCATGTACTGGCCGAGCGCGCCAGGCTGGTCGTCGACGATGACGGTGCCGGCGCCGGCGACCAGGTCGCCGGTGAACAGGGCTCGCTCGGAGCTATCCCAGAAGCACAGGCTCTCGCGCGTGTGACCCGGCGTAGCGAGCGCCTGCAGGCCGTCGAAGCAGGCTTCTTCATCGCCCAGCGCGCGCTCGACACCCGGCAGATCGGCGTGCCCGAGCAACGGCGCTCCCGTTGCATCACACACGGCTCGCGCGGCGGGCAGATGATCGTCGTGGCGATGAGTCACCAGCACAGCGCTGATGCGGCCGAGCGCTTCAGGCCGCTTCGAGAACAGCCTCGACATGTGCCGAGTCGTCGGGTCCGGGATCGATGACGGCCACCTCGCCCGCCTGCTCGACGAGATAGGTGTTGGTGCCTGTGCCGGTCATTGGCCCCGCGTTGGGCGCCAGCACGCGCTGGATCACGCTGCTCAGAGTACCGGCAGTTGGATCTCGTCGCCTACGACGCGAACGGGAACGCGCGCCGCGCGCCAGTCACTGCCAGGCCAGCAATTGCGGCCGCTCGTCACGTCCCAGCGCCAGGCATGCCATGGGCACTCCAGCTCGCGGCCGTTGAGCTGACCTCTGGCCAGCGGGCCGCCATTGTGCGGACAATTGTTGTCGAGCGCGTACAACTCGCCGTCGACGTTGGCCAGCGCATACCAGCGCGTCCCGGCCAGGACGAGCGCCACGTGGCCGGGAGCGACGTCGCGGGTGCGCGCGACCGTGACGTACTCGATCGAGCGTCAGGCCTGAACGGAAAGCGCTTCGGTCGCCTCGAGCCTTGGCGGGATCGTCCGTGGCGTCGAGCTCCTCGACGTAGCGCGTGGCGGCCACGGCGGCCGTCGTCGCGTCGCCAACCGCATTCGTGATCTGCCGCACGTACTGGCTGCGGACGTCACCCGCGACATACACGCCAGGAATGTGCGTCTCCATGCGCTCGTTGGTGATCAGAAAGCCCTGCTCGTCCTTGGCATAGCCGTCGTCGAAGATCTGGCTGTTGGGCGTAAAGCCGACGTAGACGAACACGCCGCCGACATCCAGTCGCCGCTGCTCGTTGGTCTTGACGTTGCGCAGCTCCAACCACTCGACCAACTTATCGCCGCCGACCTCCTCGATCACCGTGTCCCAGATGGGCTCGATCTTGGGATTGCTCAGCGCCCGCTCCTGGAGCAGCTTCTGCGCACGCCACGCGTCGCGGCGGTGGATGATGTACACCTTCGATGCGTAGCGGGTCAGGAACGTGGCTTCCTCGACTGCGCTGTCACCGCCGCCGACGACCGCCAGCACCTGTTCCTTGAAGAAGGCGCCGTCGCAAATCGCACACTGGCTGACGCCGCGCGCCTGGAACTCGGTCTCGCCCGGCACGCCGATCTTGCGCGGCATGCCGCCGGTGGTCACGATCACCGTCTTGGTCACGTACTCGGTGCCGTCGTCGGTCTTGACCACGCGCCGATTGCCGCGCACTTCGATGCCCACCACCTCGCCCCAGGTGATCTCGACGCCGAATTCCTTGATCTGCTCTTGCATGTCGACGGCCATCTGGGCACCAGTGATGGTCTTGACCGCCGGATAGTCTTCGATGAGCTCGGTGTTCATGAGCTGTCCGCCGCCGGCGCCCATGCGATCGAGGATCAGCGTGCGCAGCTTGGCCCGTCCCGTATACAGCGCGGCGCCCATGCCGGCTGGCCCGGCGCCGACGATCACGACGTCCCACTCATCCATCTCAGTTGGGAGTATAACCACGTAAGTTTGAACTGCCGGGCGGCGCGCGGCATTCCCGTCAAGGACGCGGGCGCGGGGACGCGACGCGAGTCGGGACCAGCGTCGGGGGACGCGAGGCTGAGGTGGCCGTCGGAGCTGGCGTCACCACTTTCGCGGGTGCGGAGTCGCGGGCGCTGCGCCTTCTGCTGCGGCTTCGCCGGCGCGGGCGAAGCGGCCGCCGGGACGCGTCGAGTGGGCACTGTCGTCGGGGTCGACGTGGGCGGTGCACCCGCCAGCATGCGCGGCAGGCTGCGCACGACCGCGTCCAGCGTCGGGTCAGGCGTCGGCTGCAGCAGGCCGAGGTCGGCCTGGGAGGCGCGCGGTCCCTCGCCACACGCCAGGCTGAGGCTCAGGGCGGCGAAGAGCACGACGAGCGTGCTGATACGGCGTGTCGGCATGCGTGGGCCCGTTCATCCTAGTCACGCCTCCCGCCCGCGCCAGGCATCGCGTGTCGCAAACGCGTAACTCGCGACTCCAGGTGACGCGAATGTGACGACCCAATTCGGTCTAGCCGTCCCTGGGTGGGATCCTGAGCCGCATGCCGAGCGCCAGCTTGTCCGGGTCGTCGCCGATCACGTCGCGGTTGGCGTCGTAGATGCGCCGCCACAGCGTCACATCGCCATAGAACTGTTGAGCAATCAGCAACAACGTGTCGCCCGCCTTGACTTCGTAGATCTCGCCCGGTCCGCTGGGCACCGCGTTGCCTTGCGTCCCCGGCGAAGGCGACGGCGACGCCACGGGCGAAGCCAGCGGCGGGCGCTGCGGACTCGGTACGGCGGCCACCGATGCGGTTGCGCTCGGCGGTTGAGGCGCCGTCGTTGGCTGAGCGGCTGGCGTGGCGCCGCAAGCTGATGAGACCCCCGCGGCGACCACAACACACATGAGGAGCAGTGGTATGCCTGCCCGGATGCGGAGGGAACGGGCTAGATGCATGCTCCCCTCCATAAATTTCGCAGTCGGCTGGCAGTATATCCAGGCATTGAACTCGCCGGAAGACCCCCTGTCATGTTATTGACACGTAAACTCAGCGAGTGCCGCGCGTTTTGCCGTTTCGAGGCCTGCGCTATGACCCGAACAATTGCCCCCGACCTGGCACAGGTCGTGTGCCCGCCGTACGACGTCATCGACCCTGCCGAACAGGCCCGCCTCGAGGCGCAATCGCCGCACAATGCGGTTCATCTCGAGTTGCCGGCGGATGCGCCAGGCCAGCCAGGCAGCCGCTACGCGGCCGCGGCTGAACGTCTCGGGGCCTGGCGCCAGGAGCACGTCCTCGCCCTCGATCCCGAGCCGGCGTATTACCTGTCGGAGACGACCTTCACGCATGCCGGCGAGTCGCTGCGACGGCGCGACCTGCTTGCGGCGCTCGAGGTCGAGCCATGGGAGGCGGGCGCCGTCCTGCCCCACGAGCACACGATGGCTGGTCCGAAGGTCGATCGACTCGAGCTGCTGCGCGCAACGAACCTGAACTGCAGCCCGATCTGGGTGCTCCAACGCGACCCGCTGGCGGCGGTCGAAGAAGCCTGGTCGGCGACGGACGGGCGCACGCCCGATATCGAGTTCACCTGGCGCGACGAGGGGCACCGCCTATGGCTGGTGGACGACGCCTCGAGCATCCGCGCGATCCAGCAAGCCTTTGAAGACGGCCCACCGCTGTATATCGCCGACGGCCACCACCGCTACGAAACGGCCCTGGCCTTCCGCAACGAGACCCACACGAACCTGCCAGGCGCGCGCGCCATGCTCGCGGCGATCACGTGGGCAGCCGATCCCGGCCTCCGGGTCCTACCCACGCATCGCCTGCTGCGCGGTCTCGACGAAACGGTCACCCTCGAAGAGGCCGAGGCCATCTGGTCGGAGTGGTTCCACCTCGAGTACTTCCCGATATGGGACAACGCGCCCGCCGAGCAGATCGAGGCGCTGGTGCAGCAGCTCGCCAGCACCGGTCGCGCTGGACCCACCTTTGGGCTCCTCGGCCTCGGTCAACTGGATTTGTTTGGACTGATGAGCTTGCGCGGCTCAAACGCGCCCGATGGCGTGCTGCCCGCGGAGCGATCGGAGGCCTGGCGAAAACTCGACGTCAGCCTCGCGCACGCGCTGTTGATCGACAATCTGATCGCGGCGACCGGCAAGCCGCGTGAAGAAGTCCTGAGCTATACACGCGACCCACACGCGGCGTTCGACGCGGTGCGCGACGGTCGAGCCTCGGCGGCGGTGTTCCTGAATCCGACGCCAGTCGATGGCGTGCTGGCCGTTGCCGACGCCCACGACCGCATGCCCGAGAAATCGACGTACTTCTATCCGAAGCCGCCGGCGGGCCCGTCATGCGCGATCTCTCCGTCTGACACTCCGACAGCAGCGCGCGAAATTCCCCACACCAATGTCCGTGGAACGTCGGTCGCGCGGACCGTTCACGCGTACCGTGCCCCGCCCGGATGGCGGGGATACGCTGCCAGCGTGGCAGCCGCCGCAAACCTCGACAACGACGCCGAGGCAACCTCCGAAGCCACTGCCGATAGCCCCGGCGAGTCCCTGCCACTGTATTTGCAGGAGATCGGGCGTGTTCCGTTGCTCACCGCGAGCGACGAGGTGCGGCTGTCGCAGGCGATCGAACAGGGTCGCCTAGCCGCCGAGCGGCTCCAGGGCGAGGCTGTCGCAGAGCAGGAGCGCGAGCAGCTCGAGCAGCTGGTGTGCGCGGCGACGCCGCGCGCACCGACCTGTGCGCCGCCAATTTGCGACTCGTCGTCAGTGTCGCGCGTCGCTACTCGAACCGCGGCGTGCCGCTGATCGACCTGATCCAGGAGGGCAACCTCGGTCTGCTGCGCGCCGTCGAGAAGTTCGACTGGCGTCGCGGCTTCAAGTTCAGCACCTACGCCACCTGGTGGATCCGGCAGGCAGTGACGCGCGCCATTGCCGACGACGCGCGCACCATCCGCATCCCGGTCCACCTGTACGACGTGGTCAATCGCATGGCGCGCGTCGCCAGCCAGCTGCATCAGGAGTTTGGCCGCGAGCCGACGGACGCCGAAGTCGCCGCCGTCCTGGAGCTGTCGCCCGAGCGCGTTCGCGAGCTGGCCCAGGTGGTACCGCACCCCATGTCGCTCGACGGCATGGTCGGCGAGGACCAGGACACGCGCTTGTCGGACGTGGTGGCCGACGAAAACGCCGTCAATGTCGAGGCGGCCGCGGAGTTTCAGTCGCTGGCCGATCAGATTCAGGACACCCTGCTCACGCTCACGCCACGTGAACGACGGGTGATCGAGCGCCGCTTCGGGCTGACGCGATGACGAGGAGCAGACGCTGACCGCGATCGGGCGCGAGATCGGCGTCACGCGCGAGCGCATTCGCCAGATCGAATCGACGGCGTTGAAGAAGCTGCGTCATCCCAGCCGCGCCAAGCGCCTGCGCGGCTTCGGCTGGGGTTAGCGGGGCAGGATCAGCCCACTCGGGCGCGCTTCGACGGATCTTCCGCCCGACTCCGCCGCCTGTTCGGCGCCGCGCTCCACGAGCTCGATGAACGCATCCGCCGCCGGTCGGCCGCCGACGGCCTCGGACCGCAGCTGGCGCGCCAACCCGCCCGCCAGCAGCAGCCGCAGCAGGGGATGCTGTTCGGGCGCCACGAGCGGGTCGTCGATGCCTTTGGCCGCGGCGACCGCCAGCCGCGCGGCCGACAGGCGGTCAGTCGCCACGAACACATAGCCGGTCTCCTCGAGCCGACGCCGCAACGACCGCTTCACTTCAGGCGTCAGTGCCTGGCGCGCAGCTTCGCCGACGCAGCGCCAGCGCCTGTTGTTCGGGCGCCTGCGCCGGCACCAGCAGCGCCGCATACGGCGCGCGCGCCACCTCGAGCGCTCGCTCGCGGAGCTCGTCCGAGACCGCCACGTGCCAGCCGCCGAGCTCAGGCTCCGTCAGCAGGCGCGCTGATTGCTCGATCGACTCGGTGGTGAACGTCGCCTGCAGCGGGCTGACCGTCTCGAACACGAGCGGCCGCTCGGGCCCGCTGCTCGCCTCACCAAACGTGTCGCGGAAGGTCCGATACTTCGAGGGTGGGCTCGCGCCACGTGCGCGTGAGAGATCGACGGCTTCCCGCACCAGCTGCAGGGCGTACTCGCCCGGCAAGCTGACCCACGTCCCCTCACGCCGTCGCTCCTCGAGCTCGCGCAGCACACGCTTGCGCGTCGTGTCGATGACATTGACCTCCTCGAGGCCGCTCACGTCGTTGATCAGGGCCGAGCCGAGCCACGCGCCGCCGAGCGCCCGCTCACCCAGCAACCACATGGCGCGGGAACCTGTCGGGTCGATGTCGGTCGCCCACGCCTGGCTGAGCTGTACCTGGGGCTCCGAGCGCCGTGCGGCGTCATCCATTGGCGGCGCGGTAGGGGGCGGAGCGTCGAGGCCTGCCGAGCGCAAGCGGTGCGCCTCACGCCGCGCCGCCTTGCGCAACGCTCGATCGTCGACAACCACGTCGATCAGGGCCAGCACCTCCGCCGCGGCGAGCTCGTGGCGGTGACCGAGCAGTCCGATTGCCTCCGCCAGCACACCCGGCTCGGCATCCCGCAGCAGCTTCGCGCGGTTCTCGAGATCGGCCGCCACAAGAGCCTCGACGAGATCAGTTGCGTCAGCCACCGGAATGCGTGAGGGTAGCACGAGGGCCGACGTTAGAATCCGCTCACGCCGATGCCCGTCCGCCGCCCGCTTGTGATGGTCGCCGTCGCGCTGGGCTGCGTGGCGATCGGCGCCGTGCTGTGGCTGACGTTGCTGCAACCTGCGCCATCGAGTGCGAGCATCGCGCGCCCCGGCGCGCCCGCGCCGCAGATCGCGCTGCCGATCGTGGGCGATGGGACCTCCGACCTGCGTGCCGAGCGCGGCAAGGTGGTACTGGTCAACTTCTGGGCGACGTGGTGCGAGCCATGCCGAGTCCGAAATGCCGGAGCTGCAGCGCCTCGCCGACGATCTGAGCGGCCAGCCGTTCACCATCTACGCCGTCGACTTGCAAGAGGACCAGCAAGCGATCGAGCCCTTCTTGCGCGACGTCGGCTGGACTCTGCCAGTCATGATCGACGACGACGGCAACGTCACCCGCGCCTATGGCGTTCGAGCGCTGCCAGCCACGTTCCTGATCGATCAACAGGGAGTATTGCGCCAGCAGCGACTTGGTCCGCTCGTCAGCGGAGATGCCAATACTGCCTGGAGTGAGGCATGGCTCGAGGATCAGGTCCGGGCGCTGCTGGCAAGTTGACGTCAGCGCCGATGGCGAACGACGCGGGCTTTCTCGCCCTGCGCGATCGCGCCTACGGCCTCGTTCGGGCGGCAGGCGGATCGGTCGCCGAATCGGACCTGCTGGCGCACGTCTACGGCGGCCACGCGCCAGCGGCGCTCCGCGACAGGCTGGTGGCGCCGCTGCTGGGCGATCCGCGACTCGAGCGCCAGGCGGACGGCCGCTGGTCGCTGACGTCCGCGCGCGCGCGTGCCTCGCATGTGGCGCTGCGCGGCGAGGCGGTGACCGCGCTGGCGCTGACGACGACGGGCCCGAACCCGGCCCGTGGCCGGGTGCTGCGCATCGCCGCGCTGCACGTGATCGGAACGCAGGTCGTGGAGCGCTTCAGCGTGGTGTTGAATCCGGGCCGACGCGTGCCGCGCTACGCCGCCGAGCGGGCCGGCCACGCGCCGGACGGGTTCGAGGCCTTGCCCGCCTTCGACGACTCGCTGCTCGACGACCTGCTGCGCTTCCTGGGTGAGCGGCCGGTGTGGGCGCAGGAGGCCCGCCACGCGTGGTCGTTCATCGAAGCCGAAGCCCACCGACTCGAGCGCACGTTGCTCGAGCCGCCGCTGCTCGACGTCAACCTCCTCGCCTCGTCCGTGCTCGAGCACGGCCGCAAGCCCAACCTGGCGGTGGTCGCCCGACAGCTTGGGGTCAGCTTCACGCGCATCGACCAGCCGGACGAAGAAGCCAGGGTCATCTCGCTCGTGCTGCCACGTCTGCTGGACATGGCTGAGGCGCGGGGAACGACGACGCTTGAAGCGTTCACGGTTGGCTCGCAGCCAGGTGGACGCGTCGCGCCCCTGCGACGTGCCGCCACCGCCCGAGCGCTGCCCGAAGAACCGGGCGTGTACGTGATGCGCGACGCCGAGCAAGGCGCGCTGTACGTTGGCAAGGCGCGTCGGCTGCGCTCGCGCATGACGGCGTATGTGCACCGTCCGTTGGGCGCCACACGCCGCCTGGAAGGCCTGGCCGACGAAGTCGAGCGTATCGAGTCGGCGCTGTGCGCGACCGACCTCGAGGCGCTGATCCTCGAGGACCGCGAGATCCGTCGCCTGGAGCCGCGCTTCAACACGCAGCGGCGTCAGCGAGCGCCACGCACCTGGATCCGCCTGCCAGCGCTGGCCGTCGAGCCACTCGCCCACTCGAAGCGCCAGCGTGCGCCCGCCGCGACTCGAGCTCGCGCAATCCCCCGCGTCAGACGGGGCAGCCTACGTTGGGCCGTTTCGAAACGAGATGGCGGCCGAACACGCGCGCTCGCTGGCGCGCACGGTGTTCGACCTCGATCACCTCCGCCGCGCCGAGCCGCTCGAACGTTATGTCGATTCGGTGACCAGGGCGTGGGCGTTCCTGAATGGGGAGAACGCGATCCGCGCTGGAGCTCGTCCGCCACCGACACGCCAGCGCGGTTGCCATGGCCGACCACACCGCCGCCCGACACTGGTCGCGCATGCTGGCCGCGGTGCGCGACTATGATCCGAGCGCGTTGTTGCTGCCCGCCGACCCGCGCGAGTCTCGGTACGCTGTCCTCCGTCCGTCGCCCATGGGCCTTGAAGGACTGCTCGTCGAGCGTGGCGTTCTCCTCGGCTCGTACACGCTCGAAACCCTCGAGACGGCCGACTTTCTCGAGCTTCGCGAGCCAGCTACTCGCAGCCGAACGAGCCGCGTACCGAGCCTGCCGACGTCGACGTCGTGCTGCGCTGGTTCGGCGCCCAGCGTCCGCCGGCTCGCCTCGTCCACGCTCGACGACGGAACGCAGATTGCGACCGAGCGTGTCGCCGCCGCGGCGATGGCGCTCGGCGCCGAGGTGCTGGCCGCGGCGCAGGCCAATCCAACAATCGAACGAGGGCTCGCATGACGTCGGTGGTCGAGTGTGTCCCCAACTTCAGCGAAGGCCGGCGCGAGGACGTGATGGATGCGATCCAGACCGCGGCCACGAGCGTGCCGCGCACGCTGGTCCTGGATCGCCACGTCGACGCCGCGCACAACCGCATGGTGCTGACCATCGCCGGCGAGCCGGGGCCCGTCGCCGAGGCGGCCTTTCGCGCCGCCGCGCGGGCGGCGGAGCTGATCGACCTGAACGTCCACCAGGGCGTGCACCCGCGCATCGGAGCAACCGACGTCATGCCCTTCGTCCCGCTGGGCTCGACCAGCATGCAGGTGTGCATCGAGCTGGCCCAGCGCGTCGGACGTCGGCTCGCGGCCGAGCTCGACCTGCCCATCTACCTGTACGCCGAAGCGGCGCAGCGGCCGGAGCGACGCCGGCTGCCCGACATCCGGCGTGGCGAATACGAGCACCTGCGCGACCATATGGCCACCGACCCCAGCCTGGCGCCCGACTTCGGACCCGCGCGCATCGGCCCCGCCGGGGCCACCGTCGTCGGCGCTCGACCGCCGTTGATCGCCTACAACGTGACCCTCGACACCAGCGACATCGCACTCGCCAAACGCATCGCACGCACGATCCGCGAGTCGAGTGGCGGCTACCCGGCGGTCCAGGCGCGTGGATTCCTCACCGACAACCCTCAGATCGTCCAGGTGTCGATGAACCTGCTCGACTATCGCGTCACCTCGCTGCAGGTCGTCTTCGAGCGCATTCGCCGCGAGGCCGAGGAGCACGGGGTGTCCGTGCTGCACAGCGAGATGGTCGGCCTGGTGCCGTCCGGGGCCATCGTGGACGTGGCGCGCGACGCCCTGCGCTTTCAGCAGCTGGCGGCATCGTCGGTGCTGGAGACCCGACTGCTCGAAGCGACCTTTGCCGCCCGCTGCCGACTAAGGCGCTCGATCGTTGGCTCGGGCTCTGCTGCTCGGCGTGGCCGTGCGCCTGTGGCTGCTCGAACGTTCGAACTGGCTGCTCGAAGGCGACGACGCGCTCTCGGCCTTGATGGCCTTTGACGTCCTCGAGGGCGACCGACCGCTGATGCTCAAGAACCAGACGTACGCGTCCGCCTGGGAGCCGTACGCGATGGCGGCGAGCTACGCCCTCTTCGGCATCTCGCGCGTGTCGGCCAAACTGCCGGCGCTGCTGGGGTCGCTGGCGATGATCGGCACGACGTGGTTCCTGGCGCGCGTGGTCGCCGGTCGAACGGCGGCCTGGTTCGCGGCGCTGCTCATGGCGCTGCCGCCAGTGTACGTCCTGGTGCTCGGCCTGAAGCCGTGGGCGCCGTACACCGAGGTCATCGTGTTCGGGTCCCTGTCGCTGGCGTGCGCGGTCCGCCTCGCCTGGCCGCGTGACTGCCAGACGGATGCGCTGTGGAGCCTCGGCTGCGGGCTGGCCGGCGGCTTCGCCTTCTGGATGCACCCGCTCGCGGTCTGGTACCTCATCGCCGCCGCGCTGACGCTGCTGGCGCGCGTTCGCGGCCGCCGCTGGCTGCCCGTGGCGACTCCTGGGCTGGGCTGGGCTTCATGCTCGGCGCGCTGCCCTTCTGGCTCTTCAATCTCCAGACGGCCGGCTCCACCTTCGGCTTCGTGTTCGAAGGCACGCGCGGCCAGACCGCCGATCGCGGCGAGGTTCTTTCCGCGTGGTGGAGCGCTGACCTGCCGCGCGGCGCCGGGCTGTGGCACCCCTGGGGACCCAGCCCGGCCGAGCTTGGCTGGCTCATGGCGCTGGCGATCGTCGCGGCGCTGGCGTGGGCGATCGTCGGCCGCCGAGGGCCGCGGCTGCGACCCCTGGACAGCGTGCTCGTGCTGCTGCTGGTGATCCCGACGGTGCTGGTCTTCAGCGGCTTCGGCGGGCCAGCCCTGAACCCGTACGGCTTCGACGCCACCGGCCGCTACACGCCGCCGATCTGGAGCGCGCTGGCGGTCGTGCTCGGCGCCGCCCTGGCCGCGGTGTGGCAGCTGCGCCCCTGGCTGGCGGCGCTGCTGGCGCTGGTGCCGCTGGGGGTCAACCTGGCTGGCGTGGTCGCCATCGAGCCGCTGCAGGCCTTCCAGTCGCCGTACTGGAGCAAGCTCCCGGCCGACAACGGGCCGCTGCTGGCCGCGTTGCGGGCCGAAGGCGTCGACCCACGTGTGGCTGAACCACTGGGCGAGTCAGCCGCTCATGTTCGACGCCCGGGCGGCCGGCCAGCCGCTGGTCGCCTACGACTGGTACGACGTGCAGGCAGGCGGCATCGACCGCTTCCCCGAGTACCGGCCGCTGCTCGAGCGTGCGGAGCGGCCGGGCTTCGTGCTGGTTACCAACGAAGAGGAGCCGGAGCTGGAGCGTCAGCTGCGGGCCCTGGGCGTCGACGTACGTTGCGCAGCGAGTGCCGCCGTACGTCCTGATCGTGCCGACCTCGCGTGCGGTGCACCCGTCGGAAGTTGGGCTCGGCGCTGGATTATCGGTACTAGTCGCCTGGCCAGCGGAGGCGTGGGGGAAATTCCCACCCATGTCAGGCCCCACGACCGTCCCGCTGACCTGATGGGAACGGTACATTGAATTCACTCGCGGCACCGCACCTCCCCCCGGGCGACCGCGAAGCAGTCGCGGACGTGGCTACTCCCCTGGCCACCCCGCATTTGAAAGGCCGACGCAACCTCCCCCCGCGTCGGCCTTTCGCATGCCCAGATTGCTTGATTTGTTACGTCACGTTGGCGAGCCATAGCGCGCCGATCGTGCGCTAGAATGGAGATCGCTGCGGCGGGGTAGCTCAGCGGTAGAGCAACGGATTCATAGCCCGTAGGTCGGCGGTTCGAACCCGCCCCCCGCTACCCATCACAACTTTGGTGACAAGCGTCACGCCACTGCCCATGTGACGCTTCGCGTGACGGTCCTTGGTGCATGCTCATCGAGAAGCGCATGCCACTAAGGATCCTGACGCGAGGCGCGCATACCACCGCCAGTATCAGCGGCGCTGGTACCAGGCCAATCGTGAGCTTCACTTACAGCGGATCTGAAGGTGAACCGTGAGCGGCGCGAGCGCGGAAAGGCCTACGTTGATGAACTCAAGCGGCGTCCCTGCACAGACTGCGGCGTCTGCTATCCACCCAGCGTGATGGATTTCGACCACGTCCGAGGTGAGAAGTCGCTCAACCTGTCGGAGCTAAGAACCAATCGGTCGGCGTGGTCAAAGCTGCTCGAAGAGATCGAAAAGTGCGAGCTGGTGTGCGCCAACTGCCATCGGATCAGGACGAAGCTGCGAGCAGAGGGGCGGGAGCTTCGGCCCAGCCACGTCGCGCAGTGGATCGCGCTCGGCTACTGCTTCATTCCTGTTTACTGAGTATCTTCGTCAAACCAGGCGCGCTGCCGAGATAATCTCAGGCATCGGTTCGCCAAACGACGAGGAGGCTGGGGCAACGATGGCGCGGGAATGTTCGATCAGGCAATGGATCGGCGAGGGTTTCTCAGGCTGGCTGGGGGCGGGGCGATGACGGCGGCGGCGCTGTCGGTGTTGAGCGCGTGCGCCCCGCGCGACGCCCGCGCCGGCGGCGAAGGCAACCTCTGCATCGGTCCCGGCAGGGCGCACCAACGGCCGCGGCCGTGGAGCAGGATCGGTGTTGCCGACGTATGTGGCGGCGACGGGTGGGCCGAAGGCTGATTATCCGGCGCCGGGGCCGCTGTACCAGGACGCGTTTTTGAACTATCCCGCCAACCCGTACAAGGCGATGCCGCCCGAGGCGCCAGGGGCTGGGGGCACGGTCGACGTGTTCATCGCCGCGTACTACCCGCCGCCCACGCCGCAGGAGCAGAACCGCGCCTGGCAGGAGGTGAACCGGCAGCTCGGCGCGAACGTCCAGATGAACATTATCCCGCGCAACGACGTGTTCACCAAGCTGTCGACGTTGATGGCCGGCGGCACGCTGCCGGACATCATCCACCTCACCCAGGGCGCCAACGCGCAGGTCGCCAACCTGCCGCAGTTCCTGCAGGCGCAGTGCGCGGATCTGACCCCCTTCCTCGCCGGCGACGCCGTCAAGGAGTACCCCAACCTGGCGGCGCAACCGACGCCCGCCTGGAAGAACACGGCCGTCTTCAACGGCAAAATCCTGGCCGTGCCGGTTTCGCGCTCGTCGCTCGGGCAAGCCTTCTTCAAGATCAACGAGATCTACGACACTGAGATCGGCAAGGACTACGAGCCCAAGAACGCGGAAGACTACAAGCGCGTCCTCCAGCAGTTGAATCGGCCTCAGGAAAACCGCTGGGCAACGGCCAGCTATGCCGATGCCGCCTTCGACATGCAGGGCTACTCGATGATCTTCGGGGCGCCCCACAACTGGAAGCTGGATGGCAGCAAGCTGATCAAGGACTACGAGACCGAGGAGTACAAGGCGGCGGTCGGCTTCGTGCGCGACCTCAACGCGGCCGGGCTGTTCCATCCGAATTCGCTGACCTACAACATCACCAGCGCGCGCCAGGACTTCGCCGCCTCGCGCTTCGTCGTCCACGTCGAGGGCTACGCGCCGTGGAACGACTTCTGGCGTCAAGGACGGGGGCAGAACCCGCCGGCCAACTTCGGCATGCTGTATCCGTTCGCCGCCTACGACGGCGGCAAGCCGCAGTACAACCTGTACCAGGGCTACATCGCGGCCAACGCGCTGAAGAAAGCCAGCCCGGACCGCATCAAAGAGCTGCTGCGCATCATGAACTGGCTGGCCGCGCCGTTTGGCAGCCAGGAGGACATGCTGCTGTCGTACGGCATCAAAGACGTCACTACACGCTCGACGACAAGGGCAATCCCAAGCCGACACAGGTGGGCAACGCGGAAGCGGGCTTCGTGCCCTGGCGATACATCTCCCAGCGGCCACAGGTCATCTACATGGCCGACATTCCCGGCTACGTCGAGGCCGCGGTCGAGGCCGAAAAGCGCCTGATCCCGATCGGCATCACGGATCCAACGCTAGGGCACTACTCGACCACGCAGTCGTCGAAGGGCGCGCAGGTGCAGTTGGCCATGCTCGACGGCGTGCGCGACATCGTCGCCGGTCGACGTCCGTTCAGCGACTACGACCAGATCGTCAAAGACTGGGCCAGCGCTGGCGGCGAGCAGATCCGCCAGGAGTACTTAAAGGCGATTAGCGGCGCCGCCTGATCGCAGCCCTAACGGCGAGTAGCGACTTACGTCCCGCAATTACGGCCTGGACACGATGCCGTTCCGGCCACCGACGCAGATGCTGGCGGCATGCTCCTCGACAGCATCCGAACAACCCCACAACCAACGAGCTTCGCCGACATGCACGGGCTGCGCGAGCGCCTGCTCGGCGAAGCTATCACGTCAACGGACACGAGCTACGACGCCGCGCGGCGCGTGTGGAACAAGGCCTTCCTCAAGCAGCCACAGCTGATCGTCCGCGCCGCCGACGCGCTGGACGTGACCCTGAGCGTCGCCTACGCCCGCAAGCACCAACTGCCACTGGCGGTCCGCAGCGGCGGCCACAGTCTGGCTGGCTTCGGCAGCGTCGACGACGGCGTGGTGCTCGACCTGTCGCGCATGAAGGCGATCAGCATCGATCCCGACCGTCAGATCGCCACGGTGCAACCGGGCGTGACCTCGGAGGAGCTCGCGCCGGTGGCTGCTCGATACGGCCTCGGCCTGTCGACGGGCGATGCGCCCACCGTTGGCGTGGGCGGCCTGACGCTGGGCGGCGGGATCGGCTTCATGGTTCGCAAGTACGGGCTCAGCATCGACAGCCTCCTGAGCGCCGACATCGTCACCGCCAATGGCCGCTTCCTCACCGTCAGCGCGGACGAGCACCCGGACCTCTTCTGGGCGCTGCGCGGCGGCGGCGGCAACTTCGGTGTGGTCACCTCGTTCGAGTTCCAGCTTCGCCCGGTGGGCACCATCCTCGGCGGCCCGATCGTGTATCCAGCCACCACCGAGGTCATCAAGGCCTACACACAGCGCGCGGCCGAGGCGCCCGACGGGCTCACGACCATCAGCTTCGTCATCAAGGCGCCGCCGCTGCCCTTCATCCCCCAGGAGCTGCACGGCAAGGTGATCCTGCTCATTCTGGCCGTCCATGTCGGCAGCCTCGAGGCGGGCCAGCGGGCGCTCGAGCCGTTGCGGACGCTGGGGCCGGGCCTCGTCGACGCCACGGCGCCCATGCCGTACCCGGGCATCTTCGACTTCACGCGGGACCCGACCGTCAGCAGCTACCACTACGGTCGCACGACCTTCCTGTATGACTTTCCCGAACCGCTCATCGACGTCGTGCTCGAACACGTCGAGCACGGCACCTCGCCGTTGAGCTTCGCCCAGATCCGACCACTCGGCGGCGCGATGGCGCGCGTCCCGAGCGGGGCGACGGCATTCGCGCACCGCGACAAGCCATACATGCTCGCCCTGATCAACGACTGGGACGGACCCAACGCCGACAACGCGGCGCCGCACAAGGCGTGGGTCAGCGACTTCTGGCAGGCCATTCGACCCTTCAGGTCGAACGGTGTGTACGTCAACTTCCTCGAGGTCGACGAGCGCGCTCGCATCGGCGAGGCCTACCCCACCGAGACCTACGCGCGGTTGGCGGCGATCAAGCAGCAATACGATCCCACCAACGTCTTCCGTCTGAACCAGAACATCGCACCCGCGACCTGAGAGGCATGGCGCGGCAACGCCTACACTCTTCTGCGCGTTGCCGCACCGCGCTCACAATCTGCCTACGCCGGCTACACCGCTGGTCGGCCGCACGCGAGAGCTCGCCGAAGTGCGCGAGCTCGTGCTGCGGCCGACCATCAGGCTCTTAACTCTGACCGGCCCGGGGGGCACTGGCAAGACGCGCATCGCGCTGGCAGTCGCCACCGAGCTCACCGAAACGTTCGAAGGCGGCGTCTGGTTCGTCAACCTGGCGCCGTTGCGCGATCCCGCGCTCGTCCTGCCGGCGATTGCCCAGACGCTGAACACCACCGAGCGCGCGGGCGAAGGGCTGGCAGTGACGCTGGCCAGCCAGCTCGCGCCCTCGAGCACGCTCCTGGTCCTCGACAACCTCGAGCAGGTCGCCGAAGCGGCCGCCGATATCGCGGCGCTGCTCGAGGCTTCGCCCCAGCTGAAGATCCTGGCGACGAGTCGAACGGCCATGTACGTCTACGGCGAGCACCTGTACCACGTTCCGCCGCTGCAGCTCGCCGGGCCGTTGCGCGACCCACATGAGTCCGAGGCGGTCACGCTGTTCATGCAGCGCGCGCAGGCAGCGCACGCGGCGTTTCGCGCCAATCAGACAGACCTGCAGGCCATCGCCGACATTTGCGCCCGACTCGACGGACTGCCACTGGCGATCGAGCTCGCCGCGGCTCGGATCCGGGTGCTCCCACCCGCCGCGCTGCTGGCTCGGCTGAGTCGACGTCTGGCGCTGCTGACCAGCGGCCCGCGCAATCTACCCGAGCGTCAGCAGACGCTGCGCAACGCGATCGATTGGAGCTACGAGCTGCTGGAGCCGGCCGAGCAGGTCGTCTTCCGTCGACTCTCCGTGTTTGCCGGCGGCTGTACGCTCGCGCAGGCCGGAGCCGTGTGCGACGAGTCGTTCGACATCGTCGAAGCGCTGGGCTCGCTCATCGACAAAAGCCTGCTCCTGCGTCGCGACGAACATGCGGACGAGCCACGCTTCGCCATGCTAGAGACGGTTCGCGAGTACGCCGCCGAGCGCCTCGAAGAGAGCCCCGAAGCGGCCGCCGTGCATCTGGCGCATGCGCGCTTGCTCCTCGACCTCGCGGAGCAAGCCGAGCCGGAGCTGAACGGGCCGAACCGGGCAGCCTGGTTGACGCGTCTCGACGCCGAGGACGAGAACCTGCGCGCCGCGCTGGCCTGGACGCTCGACGGTGGCGCGCGCGACATCGGCGTTCGCATTGCGGGCGCGCTGTGGCGCTTCTGGGCCACACGTGGCTATCTGACCGAGGGCCAGCAATGGCTCGATCGTGCCCTGGACGATCCAGTCGACGACGTGTCGTCGACGTCGCGGGCGAAGGCGCTCAACGGCGCCGGCAACATCGCGCGCTCGCGCGGTGATGGCAGGCTGGCGACCGTTCGACTCGAAGAAAGCCTCAGCTTGCGCGGCCAACTGGGCGATCTGCTGGGTGTGGCGGCGTCGCTCATCAATCTGGGCAACATCGCCTTCGACGCCGGCGACTTTGGCCGCAGCATCGACCTGGGCCAGCAGGCGCTGGCGCTGTATCGGGCGGCGAGCGACGACAAAGGCGCGGCGATGACACTCAACAACATCGGCATTGCGCTGCGCGAGGACGGACGGCTCGACGAAGCCGCCGCGGTACTGGACGAGAGCCTCGCCCTGCGTCGCGCACAGGGCGATCGACATGCCGTGGCGCAAACGCTGGAAAACATCGGGCGCCTGGCGCTCGAGCAGGACGACCCGCCACGCGCGCTGGCGCTGTTTCGCGAGAGCCTGACGTTCTCCCGCGACGTGGGCGATCGTCTGGCCGTGCCGTTGACGCTCGAAGGTTTCGCCAGCGTCGCGGCTGCCGAGCGCGACCTGCAGCGCGCGGTTCGGCTGTGGGGCGCGGCCGAGGCGCTGCGGGACAGCGTCGGGCTGCCCATGCCGCCACACCGTCGACGGCGGCACACTGCCGCCGTCACCGCCGCGCGAACGGCGCTCGGGGATAGAGCCTTCGAGGCCGCCTGGGCCGCCGGGCGTGCGCTGAGCGTGGACGAGGCGGTGAGCTTTGCGCTCGACACCGCCGAACCCGAACCTGAGCAAGTCGCACTGGCCGAGGCAGGTGACGCATCGGGCGTGCTCTCGCCGCGCGAGCGCGAGGTGGCCGCGCTCATCGCCGCCGGCCTGACCAGCCGCGAGATCGCCGAGCGTCTGGTGATCAGCGAGCGCACGGCGGACTCGCACGCCGACCACATCCGTCAGAAGCTGGAGCTTCGCTCGCGCGCCGAGATCGCCGCCTGGGCCATCCGTCAGGGGCTGTCGTGAACAACACGCGTTACCATCGTCGGACAGGAGGCTCGCAGGTGACGGTCAGCTCACGCCCATTTGGGATCCGGAACATGCCAACACTGTCCGCGCGGCGAGCGTCTGAGCGAATCGCTGGCCCGGCGGTAGAGCGCTTTGCGTAGTACGGTGAGAAGGGCCGGCAGGTCCTGGCGGAGCCGTTCCGCGGCATCACGACCGACGGGACGGTCGTACCCGGGCCTCTTCCCGCTCGCAGCGACCGGCGCTCGACCGAGCCGATCCGGCAGCCGCCGAGGCGTTCCTCGCCGGCCTCGCCGGCCGAGCAGCGAGCAGCGGGCGCGCTTCCCGGTCGACAGCGACGGCGTGGCGGCGCTGGAGCAACGTCCACCGCGTTCCTCATGCGCCACGGCGTCTGCCTGGAGGACCTGACGACGCGCAGCGCGAGCTCGGCGCTGGCGCTGCTGCGCGCGACGCCTCAGCGCGCGCGGCTTCGAGACGGCGCGCGACGTCATGAGGCTCAACGACACGATCGGCGAGATCACCGGCCGCTGGGACGAGTACGGCGAGTGGCTCTACTGGCTCAGCATCTTCGGGCACGCCCTCGGCGACCGAGCCCTGGGGCTGGCAGATCGACGGCCACCACCTGATCGTCAACTGCTTCGTGCTCGGCGACCAGATCGTGATGACGCCGATGTTCATGGGCTCCGAGCCGGTCGTCGCCGAGGCCGGCAAGTACGCCGGCACGCGCGTGTTCGAGGCCGAGGAGGACGCGCGGGCTCGCGCTGATGCGCGCGCTCGACGCCGGCAGCAGCAGGCGACCGCGCGATCATCGGCGACGCAGCTGCCGCCGGCGACGTGCGTCGGCCGCCGGCGTTCCGCGACAACCTCGAGCTGCCGCTACGCGGGCCTCGCGCTTCGACGAGCTATCGACGGCGCAGCAGCGCGGCTGCTCGCGCGCTGATCGAGACCTACGTCGGCCGGCATGCGCCCGGCCACGCCGCGGTCAAGCTGGACGAGGTGCAGCGAGCACCTGGCCGAGACGTACTTCGCCTGGATCGGCGGCGTCGACGACGACGAGCGTCTTCTACTACCGCGTCCACAGCCCGGTCATCCTGATCGAGTTCGACCACCAGCGCGGCATCGCCCTCGACAACGACGAGCCGACGCGCGACCACATCCACACCGTGGTCCGCACGCCGAACGGCAACGACTACGGCAAGGACCTGCTGCGCCAGCACTACGCGCGGTTCGACCACCGCGCGTAGGTTCTGCTGCACGTGCGCATTACCGAAGTCGAAGTCCTGCCCGGTCAAGGGCCGCCACTGGCCGCGCTTTCCGATGGTGTTCGTGGAGGTCCGAACCGACTCGGGGATCGTCGGCCTGGGCGAGGCGCTGCACTACAAGACCTCGGGCCTCATCGATTGCCGCACCAGCCGAGCCGCAGGCTGGGCGAGGACAATGAGGGCGTGCTGGGCGGCTGGCTCGGAAAATCTCAGGACGAAGTCGCTCGCCTCGCCACAGCCAGGGCGTCATCTGATGCGCGGCAAGTACGTGATCGCCGGCATCGGGCACACGAAATTCGGCCGCCTGCCCGGCCGTGGCACGGTCTCGATGAACGTCGAGGCCTGCCGCAATGCGCTCGCCGACGCCGGGGTCGAGAAATCCACGGTGGACGCGCTGTTCGTGAAGGTGCCAACCTCGAAGTATTCTTCGATGTATGGCCAGACGCTCGCCGAGGCGATGCGGCTACAGCCGAAGGTCGGCGGCGTGTGGGATCAGGGCGGCGCCACCAACATCAGCATGGTTTCGTTCGCCTGCATGGCGATTGACGCGGGCCAGTGCGACATCGCGCTCGTCGCGCTGGCGGACGACCCCAAGACCGGCACGCGCCAAGCCTACGAGAAAGCATGGGGCGATGATGCCGCCTATGGCTGGTTCTCGATCGCGGCGGGCTACGCACTCTCGATGCAGCGGCACATGGCCGAATACGGCACCAAGCCGGAGCAGTTCGGCGAAATCGCGGTCGCGGTGCGCAACAACGGCGCCAACAATCCGCACGCTGCGCTGCGTGTGCCGCTCACGCTCGACAAATACATGGACTCTCCGTTCATCGTGGAGCCGCTGCGGCGTGACGATATCTGCTTGGTGTCAGACGGCGCGGCCGCCGTGGTGGTGATGAGTGAGCAGCGCGCACGCGAACTCGGCGTCAAGGCGCCGGTGAAAATCCTCGGCTTCGGGCAGGGGCAAACGTCGTATGACGTGCCGCTGCGCCCGGTGCTGACCGAGACGATGGCGAAGGCCTCCGCGCAGACCGCATTCGGGATGGCGGGACTTGCGCCGAAGGATATCGACGTCGCCCAAATTTACGACTGCTACACCATCGCAGTCATGATGACGCTCGAAGACTACGGGTTCTGCAAGAAGGGCGAGGGCGGCAAGTGGGTCGAGGGCGGTCGCGTCGCGGCTGGCGGTGAGCTGCCGATCAACACCTCCGGCGGTCTTCTCTCCGAGACCGGGATGCCGGGCATGCAGCTGGTCATGGAGGGCGTGCGGCAGATGCGCGGCACGTCGGTCAACCAGGTAAAGGATGCCGAGACTTGCGTGGTGTCGAACCAGGGCGGCATCATGACCACGCATTCGACCATGATCCTGAGCCGCCAATGAGCTTTCCGCTTCCCGAACCGACGCCGCTGTCAAAGCCCTATTGGGACGCGCTTAGCGACGGGCGGCTGACCTTCCAGCGCTGCCGGACGTGTCACCACGCATGGCTGCCTGCGCGCGCGGAATGCCCGGAGTGCCTTGCAGCCGAATGGGAATGGCAGACGGCGTCCGGCAAGGGCCGGGTGATTTCATGGGTGATCTATCATCATGCCTACCACGAGGCCTTCAAGGAGCGCGTGCCCTATAACGTGACGCTGGTCGAGCTCGATGAAGGGCCGCGGCTGATCACCAACATCGTCAACCCGGAAGCCGGCATCAAAGCCGAGCGGCCGGTGACGCTGAAAATCGAGGACGAGCACGGCGTCGCGCTCGCCCGTTTCGCTCTGACATGAGCCAGGTCGTCATCGTCACCGGAGGAAGCCGCGGCATCGGCGCCGCGACCGCGCGGCTGCTCGGTGAGCAGAAGGCGAGCGTCGTCGTCAACTATCGCAAGGCGAAGGCCGAAGCCGACTCCGTCGTGCGCGATATCGAGGCGTCCGGCGGACGCGCGATCGCCATTCAGGGCGATATGGGCAGCGAAGACGACATCCTGCGCCTTTTCGCCGAAGCCGACCGCGCCTTCGGCCCGCTCACCGGGCTGGTGAACAACGCCGGCGTCGTCGGCGGACAGAAACGGCGCATCGACGCCATCACGTTCGACGGCGCCGTGGACGTGTTGCGCGTCAACGTCGTGGGGCCGCTCATCTGCGCGCGCGAGGCGATCCGGCGGATGTCGACCAAGACCGGCGGCAAGGGCGGGGCGATCGTGAACGTGTCTTCACTCGGGGCGCTGACCGGCTCGCCCAATGCCTTCATCGACTACGCCGCCTCCAAGGGCGCGCTCGACACCATGACCATCGGGCTTGCCGCCGAGACCGCTGGCTGCGGCATCCGGGTCAATGCCGTGCGCCCCGGCCTGATCGACACCGAGATTCACAACGAGGTCGGCATTCCGGATCGCGTCCAGCGCTTCGGCCCGAAAATGCCGATCGGCCGGGCCGGTGAGGCGCGCGAAGTCGCCGAAGCGATTGTGTGGCTCCTGTCGGACAAGGCCTCCTACGTTACCGGCGACTTCATCAATGTCACCGGCGGCGCGCGCTGAGGCGCCGCCTCTCGCAAGTGTCTTTACTTTGCGCTGGCCGCCCGGCAAACGGAAAGCGGAGGCTCACCCTTGATCCGTTTTCTGTTCCGCTTCATCGGGCTGTGGATTCTGGCGGCCGGTTTCGTGGCGCTGGTGCGCGATGGCACGAAATCGATTGCCGGCAACGCAGTCTTCACCACCAAACTCGCCGACGACTGGAACAATATCCACGCGAGCAGTTTGGAATCGCTGAACGCTCTGTTTGAGCGTTACGCTGGCGCCTCCGGCTGGGAGATCGTGTCAACCTATGTGCTCGCAGCGCCGACATGGCTGGTGCTCGGTATCCTCGGCTCGATCCTCATCCTGATCGGGCGGAAGAAAAAGGCGCTGATCGGCTACGGGCGGGACTGAAAAGCTAAGGGCCGCGACGTTTCCGCCGCGGCCCTGAAGTTCTCGCGAAATCGCAAATCTATTTGATGGTGTCGGCGCCCGCTTTGCAGGCGACGCCGTCCTGCTGACCGGTGCCGCCGCTGCAGCCGATACCGCCAATGACCTTGCCATCGCGCATCAGCGGAATGCCGCCTTCGGAAGCGACGACGCCGTGGAGCGACAGGACGCTGGGACCGCCTGAATTCGCCCGATCCTCGAACACCTTGGTCGGCCTGCGGAACATCGACGCAGCCTTGGCCTTGTCGATCGCGATCTGCACCGACGCGAACTGGGTCTGGTCCATCTTGCTGAAGTGCACGAGGTGGCCGCCGTTCGAAACTACCGCGATGGCCAAGAGCCAGCCATTCTTCTTCGCCTCCGCGGCCGCGGCCACGACGGCCGCCGTGGCTTGCTCAAGGGTGACGCCGGGCTGCCCGTATTGGGGCGGTGGGGCCGGAGCCGGGGTTGTTGGCGCGGCCGTTTGGGCATGCGCGGCTGCCGCAAACAGGACACTGGCAGCCGCCGCGATTACGGTTTTACGCATTCGTCTCCTCCGCAAAGCTTTTGGCGCTGTATGGCGCCTTGGTTGCATTTTGCGGGGGGAGCATAATCTGCCGCCGAGGCGACGGATACGGGTCATGTACAGCTCGCAGACGCGTGATCAATCAGCACCAATGGAATTTCGGGATGTGAATAGCCGAAAGCGTCTTGCTCGAGTGCCTATATTAGGGCCACGACACGGAGGACACTGCATGTTCATGTTCCGCAAGAAGGCTGAAATGCCGACGGCCGCCGAGGCGCTGCCCGGTCGTCCCAATCCGATCCCGACCGCCGCGAGCCACTTCGTCCTGAAACGCCCCCTCAAAGGCCCTTACCCGGCCGGCTTCGAGACCGCGATCTTCGGGCTCGGGTGCTTTTGGGGCGCGGAGCGCGCGTTCTGGAAGTTGGGCGACGGGATCCACACCACCGCGGTGGGTTATCTGGGCGGGCACACGCCGAACCCGACTTACGAGGAGCTCTGCTCGGGCCGCACCGGCCACAACGAGGTGGTGCTGGTGGTCTACGATCCGGCCAAGATCTCCTACGAGACGCTGCTCAAGACGTTCTGGGAGGGCCACGATCCGACGCAAGGCATGCGCCAGGGCAACGACGTCGGCACGCAATATCGCTCCGGCATCTATGTGACCACGCCGGCGCAGCGCAAAGCGGCCGAGGACTCGAAGGCGATGTACGAAAAGGCGCTCGCGGCGGACCGCTATGGGCCGATCACGACCGAGATCCTTGATGCAGGCCCGTTCTACTTCGCCGAGGACTACCACCAGCAGTATCTCGCCAAGAACCCGGGCGGCTACTGCGGGCTCGGCGGCACGGGCGTGAGCTGCCCGATCGGGACCGGTGTGGCGGCTGTAATCGTCAGCAAGCGGCGCATAGCGCCATGACCCGAAATCCAGCGCAGTCTCTGCGAAGAAGATGGATGCGCGGGTCAAGCCCGCGCATGACGCGACTCACTCCTTCGCGCGCTCCACGTAGCTGCCGTCCGCCGTCATCACCACGATGCGGGTACCGATCGCGATGAAAGGCGGGACGTTGGTGCGCACGCCGTTCGACAGCGTCGCCGGCTTGTAGGACGACGAGGCGGTCTGGCCTTTCGTGGTGGGCTCGGTGTCGGTGACCTCCAGCACGACCTTCTGGGGCAGCTCGATCGCAATCGGGGTGCCCTCGTGCACGCTCAGCTTCACCTTCATCTCGGGATGCAGGTAGGCGGCCTGATCGCCGACGACGTCGTCCTGCATCGCCAGCTGCTCGTAATTTTCCATGTTCATGAAGTGGAAGCCGTCGGCGTCCTGGTAGAGAAACTGATATTCGCGTTCCTCGACCGTGGCGCGCTCGACCTGCTCGGTGGTCTTGTAGCGCTGCTGGGTCTTCACGCCGTCGCTGATCCGGCGCATGTCGATCTGGGTCGTCGGCGTTCCCTTGCCGGGAAAGAAGCTTTCGGCGTTCAGGACGACATAAAGCCGCCCCTCGATATCAAGAACATTGCCCTTGCGGACGGAACTGGCGATGACTCTCACGTGATGTCTTCCACTTGTTTTGATGGCCGGAACGGCCGAAATGTCGGGCGCACCATACTGATCCTGATGATGTTCGCCAGTCCTTTCATGAATGCCGATAAGGCCTTGCGGGGCGGAGGAAAATGACCTCATCCCCTTGGTGGGCACCGCATGTCTATGCCGACAGGCGGCCGTTTCTTGCTGCACGCAATCGCATTTCGGCAGCGTTCCGGGCGTGGTTTGCGGCCCGGGATTTTGCCGAGGTCGAGACGGCGATCCTGCAGGTGTCGCCCGGCAACGAGGCGCATCTGCATGCGTTCGCGACCGAGCTGATTGCACCGGACACCAGCCGGACGCCGCTCTATCTTCACACCTCGCCGGAGTTCGCCGCCAAGAAGCTGCTCGCCGCCGGCGAGCCGCGGCTGTTCTCCTTTGCGCGGGTGTTCCGCAATCGCGAACGCACCGCGCTGCATCACCCCGAATTCACGATGCTCGAGTGGTATCGCGCCAACGAGCCCTACGGCACGCTGATCGACGATTGTGCGGGGCTGATGTCTGCCGCTGCGGAAGCGGCCGGCACGCGACGTTTCGTGTGGCGCGGCCGCGAGGCCGATCCATTCGCCGCGCCGGAGCGGCTGACCGTGGTGGAGGCGTTCCGCCGCTACGCGGGCATCGATCTGCTCTCGACCCTCGATGATCGCGATGCGCTTGCCGCTGCCGCAACCGGGCAGGGGATGCGCGTTGCCGCGGACGACACCTGGGCCGATGTGTTCAGCCGCGTCATCGTCGAGAAGATCGAGCCGAATCTCGGAATCGGACGCGCGACGATCCTCGACGAATACCCCGTTTCGGAAGCCGCCCTCGCGCGCCCCACCGCGCACGATCCACGCGTCGCCGAGCGCTTCGAGCTCTATGTCTGTGGCGTCGAGATCGCCAACGCGTTCGGCGAGCTCACCGACGCGGCCGAGCAGCGCCGCCGATTTGAAGCCGAGATGGCCGAGAAGGAGCGCGTGCATGGCGAGCGCTACCCGCTCGACGAGGATTTCCTCGCCGCGCTTGGCGCAATGCCGCCGGCGTCCGGCATCGCGCTTGGCTTCGACCGGCTGGTCATGCTGGCGACGGGCGCGCAACGTATCGAGCAGGTGCTGTGGACGCCGGTGATCGATCCGCAGTAGACAGCGCACCATGACGATCCGTCTGCCTTCGGAGCTTGTCGCTGCCGGTCTCGCGCCGCCCGAAAAGCTCGCCGATCTCGCGCGTGTCGCCGAGCGCTACGCGGTCGCAATCACGCCTGCGATCGCCGGGCTGATCGACCGCACCGACTCGCAAGATCCGATCGCGCGGCAGTTCGTGCCCGACATCGCCGAACTCACCACAACGCCGGAGGAGCGTGCCGATCCGATCGGCGACAATGCGCATTCGCCGGTCGAAGGAGTCGTGCACCGCTATCCGGATCGCGTGCTGCTGAAGCTCGTGAACGTGTGCGCGGTCTATTGCCGCTTCTGCTTTCGCCGCGAGATGGTCGGTCCAGGCAAGCAGGCGCTCTCAGCGCAGCAACTCGATGCCGCGCTCGGCTACATCGCGGCGCACCCCGAGATCTGGGAGGTGATCCTCACGGGCGGCGATCCGCTGGTGCTCTCGGCGCGCCGCCTCGGCGATGTGATCAAGCGCATCGCGGCGATCGAGCACGTGAAGATCGTCCGCCTGCACACGCGTTTGCCGGTCGTGTCGCCCGAGAAGATCACGCCCGCACTCGTACGCGCGCTCAAGGCGCCCGGCGCGACGACCTACGTGGCGCTGCACGCGAACCATCCGCGCGAGCTGACGGCGCCAGTGCGCGCGGCCGTGCGCCCGCATCGTCGATGCCGGCATTCCGATGGTGAGCCAGTCGGTGCTGCTGCGCGGCGTGAATGACGACGCGCAGACGCTCGAAGCGCTGATGCGCGCCTTCGTCGAATGCCGCATCAAGCCGTACTATCTGCACCATGCTGACTTGGCGCCCGGCACGTCGCACTTCCGCACGATCGATCGCGGAAGGCCAGGCACTGATGCGCGCCCTGCGCGGCCGCGTGTCCGGGCTCGCTCAGCCGGCCTATGTGCTCGATATTCCCGGCGGTTACGGCAAGGTGCCGGTCGGGCCGGGATATATCGACATGTGCGGCGAGGCGGGGGCTGTCGTGGAGGATGTCAACGGCCGCCGCCACACATACTAGGCCACCGCCTCCGCCGCCTGCGCAGGCATGCTCGCCGCCCGCTCCTTCACCAGGTTCGCCACGCCCACCATGTCGATCTTGCCGGTGCCGAGCACGGGCACCTTCTCCAGATAGACCACCTCGGCCGGCACCATCAGGTCCGCGGCGCCCTTTGATTTCGCGAAGGCCTGAAACTCGGAGCGCGTCGCGCCCTTCTTCTGCGTGACCAGCACCAGCCGCTCGCCTTTGCGTGGATCGGGCGCAGTGGCGACCGCGGAGAGCACGTCCGGCCAAAGCTGCGCGGCCAGTGACTCCACTGCCGCAAGCGAGACCATCTCGCCGCCGATCTTGGCGAAGCGCTTGGCGCGCCCCTTGATCGTGACGAACCCCTGCGCGTCGATGGTGACGATATCGCCAGTGTCGTGCCAGCCTTCGTGGGTCGGCTCGAGCACGCCCGGATTGTCGGCCTTCAGGTAGCCGAGCATCACGTTCGGCCCCTTCACGTACAGCCGCCCGCCCTCGTCGACGCCCGGCACCGGTTCGAGCCGCGGCGTGATGCCCGGCATCAGCCGGCCGACCGTACCGAACTTGTTGAACATTGGCGTGTTGAGCGCGAGAACCGGCGCGGTCTCGGTCACGCCGTAGCCTTCGAGAATGCGCAGGCCGAATTTCTCCATGTAGGTGCGGCGCGTCGACTCACGCACCGGCTCGGCACCCGCCAGAATGTAGCGCAGCGAGCGGAAGTCGTACGGATGTGCGGCGCGCGCGTAACCGGCGAGGAATGTGTCGGTGCCGAACACGATTGTTGCGTTCACGCCGTAGATCAGCTCCGGCACGGTGCGATAGTGCAGCGGCGAGGGATAGAGATAGATCGGCACGCCGGAGACCAGCGGCAGGATCGTTCCGGCCGTGAGCCCGAATGAGTGGAACACCGGCAGCACGTTGAACAGCTTGTCCTGGCGGCCGAAGTCGATCCGGGCGGCGGCCTGCGCGCAATTCGCAAGCTGGTTGCGATGGGAAAGCACCACGCCCTTCGGCGTACCTTCCGAACCTGACGTGAAGAGGATCACGCCCGGATCGTCCGGCTTGCGAACGACGATCGGCTTCTTGTAGCCGAGCAGACCGCGCAGCTTGTCGCCGGTCCTCACCGTGGCGCGCACGTCTTCCAGATAGATGACGGTCGCGGCCTGCGCGAGCTGCTCGGCGACTGCACCGAGCTTGGCTTTCTCGATGAAAGCGCGCGACGTCACGATGGTGGTCACCTCAGCGGCCTTGCAGGCCGCAAGGATGTTGGCCGCGCCTGCCGTGAAGTTGATCATCGCGGGCACGCGGCCGGCCGACATCACGCCGAGGATCGTCACCACGGCGCCGTTCGCGTTCGGCAGCATCACGCCGAGCGCCTTTCCCTCCGCGGCGAGCGGCATCAGCTTGTGGCCGAGCACGTTCGCGCCGAGCAGCATGCGCTTGTAGGTGAGCGATCCGGTGACGGGATCTTCCACCGCGATCCGCTTCCAGCCGTGGACCTCGGCGGCATCGACCACCGCCTGAAACACGGTGCGGTCGGTATCCGTGGTGCGGAACACCAGATCGGACATGATCTCATAGAGTGCGGCACCCGCAGCCTGCCGGCGCCAACGGCCCTTCAACTCGTCGGCGACCGCGAGCTTCACGGGCGGCAGCACCGTGATGGTCACTTTCGGGAACCAGCGCCGATGCACCTGCGTGCGCGACAGCCGCGAAAAGGGAGTCGCTTCCAGCCCATCGATCTTCACCGGCACCACCATCGCGCCGGACTTGTCGGCAATCAGGCCGACGCCGTCATAGACCTTCATCAGCGACCCGGTGACAGTGATGCGTCCTTCGGGGAAGATGACCAGCGGCTCGCCCGCCTTCACGGCGTTGATCAGCGTGCGTGTCGCCATTGGCTTGCTCGGATCGAGCGGCATCGCGCGGGTGAGCTTGAGGAACGGCTTCACCCACCAGCGCTGCGCGATGTTGTAGTCGATCGCGAACACCGGCTCCTTGTCCATCAGCGACAGCGCGACCGCCGCATCGAGGAAGCTGACGTGATTGAGTGCGATGATCGGGTTCGGGCCGGCCTTGTCGGCCTCGAGATTCTCCGCGCCTTTGACCTCCATGCGGTACAGCGCGCGCAGCATGGTGGTGAGGAAGTCGCGCAGGCCGTTCGCCGGCATGGTGCGGGCGACGATGACCAGGGCTACGAGATTGGCGACGCCAAGTAGAATGAAAAGTTGCGGCAGAGTGACGCCGAAAGCCTGCAGCGCCGCAACCACCAGCGTGCCGCCGACGATGAAGGCCGCGTTGAGCACGTTGACGGCCGCGATCACGCGGGCGCGCTTGTCCGGCCCGGCCCACGATTGCACCGCCGCGAACGCCGGCACGATATAAAGTCCGCCCGCAATCGCGAGCCCGGCAAGGTCGATCGCGATGCGGATGCCCTGCCAGGAGGTGAACACCTGCACGACGTTCGCGGGCACAAACTGCAGGGCGCCATACGTGGAGAAGCCGAGGTCGAGCGCGAAAACCGCGAGCAGGGCTGCGCCAAGCAGCGTCGGAAACAGCACGATGCGGCCGTGTGCGATCCATGCCGCAAGGCCCGAGCCGATCGCGATCGAGATCGAGAACACCGCAAGATATACGGTGACGACTTCTTCGGTCGCGCCCACCGCGGTCTTCACCAGCGGCGGCATTAGCGAGAGCGCGACGGCGCCGGCGAGCCAGAACCAGCTCGTGGTCATGCTGCCCCACCACAGCCGCTTGTCGACCCACAGATCCTTGAGCAACGCGCCGGTCGAGCGCGCGATGTTCGGATCGATGGTGAGGTTTGGCGCGCCCTGTCCGGTGCGCGGGATGAACAGGCTCGAGCCCCAGCAGAGTGCCGCGAAGACCATGATCATCGCGCCGAACAAGGCCGGATGATTGCCTTCCTTGGCGGCGAGACCGCCCACGATGGTGCCGAGCAGGATCGCCATGAAGGTCGCGCCCTCGACCAGCGCATTGCCGGCGGGAAGCTCTTCCTTCTTCAAATGATCGGGGAGAATTCCGTACTTGATCGGCCCGAACAGCGTCGCGATCACGCCGAACAGGAACAAGGTCACGAACATGATCGGAATCGAATGCAGCCAGAAACCGACGACGCCGAGCGCCGAGACCGCGATCTCCACGAGCTTCACGTACCGCGCCATGATCGACTTGTCGAAGCGGTCGGCGAGCTGACCGCCGAGGCCGGAGAGGAAGAAGAACGGGCCGATGAACACCGCAGCGGTGAGCGTGATCAGCGCCTCGCGGTTGGTGACGCCGGGTGCGAACAGGATCAGGAACACCAGCGCGTTCTTCAGGAAATTGTCGTTGAACGCAGAGAAGAACTGGCACCAGAACAGCGGCGCAAAGCGCCTGGATCTCATCAGGTTGTCGGACATGTGGTGATTCCTCTCGGCGGGGCGAATGTAGTGGTTCTTAAGGGCATTTCGTGAACTTTTGCCGATGCTCTCCGGCTGTCATCCCGGCCGAGCGAAGCGAGAGCCGGGACCCAGTAACCGCCGACCATGCGATCGGGAGGGATGGGTCCCGGGTCTCCCGCGCAAGCGCGCGGTCGCCCGGGATGACCGTTGGCGCTTAGGCCGGGGTGCGCTCCATGCCCATCAGCAGGCGTTCGGCGCGCGCATCCTCGATGCGGTTCACGAGCTTGCCGGACTCGTGCACGTCGCGCAGCGTCTTGGTCATGGTGATGCATGACTGCACGAGCAGCGCCGCGCCCATCGCGAAGTAGGCTTTGATCCACATGTCGATCGGCGCGAACAGGATGCCGAAGCCGACCATGGCGACGGATGCGAAGAACGACGCATAGGTGAAGGTGATCCAGGCGGCGGAATGGGTGTTGGCCTGTGCTTGGGGATTCATGACTGTCTCCGTTCTCTGTGTGGTTTGGTGAGGTTCAGGTTCAGACGGCCGGCGCGGGCGCGCCGGTTTTTTGCTTCAGGCGTTCGAGCACGCTGGCAGCCGTCGGGCGGGTGCGCTTGCCGAAGCCCGCGGCTTCGAGCTTGTCGGCGATTCCGACCGGATTGGAGTCGAACGTCTCGTAGGCTGTATCGGCGGCGGCATCTTCCGTTTGCCGCTCGCGCAGGCGGCGTAGCGTCGACTCGGCGTCGGCGAGCGCGGTGGCGCCGGTCGGGGTGCCGAGGCCGTGGCCGGTTTTCAGCCGCCGCACGGATTCGGCCGCCAGCGCGATGCGCCGGCCGCGTTCCAGTTCTGCGAGTCGCTGGCCGGACTTGCGCACCGAGGCTTTCAGCCCCGCGATCTCGCGCGCGAACGTGGCGCGGGCCTCGCGGATGGCGTCGCGGTCAGCCTCCATCACGGCGATCGCCTCGGCGGCTTCGGCGGCCAATTCGTCGTTGTTGCCGCTGAGCGCCGCGATGGCGCGCTCTTCGAGGTCGGCGATGCGGGCAAGCGTCGTCTCCAGACGCTTTCCCTCCGCCTCGTCCTGCGCGATGGCCACCGCGAGCGCGCGCTTGGCGCGTTCGATACCGGCCGCCGCGTCGCGGATTTGCTGGTCGAGGATCAGCAGCGCGCTGCGATCCGAGAATTCCTCCTCGGCGCGGAAGGCCGCGCCGCGGACGAGTGTCACAATGGTCTTGAGCATGGCTGTCTCCGGTGTTATGAACAACGTTCACGATTGTTTGTATCCCGAAACGTGAACAAGGTTCAAGGAAAAATTGAACAACGTTCAAAGTTATGGCTAATCAATGGTTTCCGAGCCGAAAGCGGTTGCGAGACGGCGCAAACTGCGCGACGCGCTGATCCACGCGGCCGAGCGTACGATCGCCAAGGAGGGCCTGCGCGGCATGAAGGCGCGCGAGCTTGCCTACAAGGTCGGCTGCGCGGTCGGCGCTATCTACAACGTGTTCACCGACCTCGACGACCTGATCTTCGCGGTGAATGCCCTCACGCTGGAGCAGCTCGAAAAGACCCTTACGGTCGCCGGCGAGAAGGGCGCGGACCCGCAGGCCGACGCGATCCGGACGCTGACCCACCTCGCGCTTGCCTACACGGATTACGCGGCGGCCAACCGGCCACGGTGGCGCGCACTGTTCGACCATCGGCTCGCCGAGGGGAGGGAGGTGCCGGCCTGGTACCAGGCAAACCTGGCCCGCCTGTTCGTTTACATCGAGGAGCCGCTGCGCAGGCTTGCGCCCGATATCGAGCCGCGAAAGCGCATGCTGCTTGCGCGTTCGCTATTCTCCGCCGTGCACGGCATCGTGCTGATCGGTCTCGAGGAGAAGCTGCAGAGCATTCCGCTCGTCACCGTACGCGATCAGGTGACCTTCATGGTCGAGGCGTTTGCGCGCGGGCTCGTGCAACAGCGGGCCAAATGAAAATGCCCGGCGCGAGCCGGGCATTCCGAATTCAGTGATCGTGACTTATCGCTGCTGCACCGGCGCCTGTGCGGGCAGCGGCGCGTTCGAGGCCTGTGCGGGCGGCGAACCGGGCAGCACCACCACGCGGGTGCCGACCTGCACGCGGCTGTAGAGATCCGCGATGTCGTCGTTGGTCAGCCGGATGCAGCCCGAGGACACGTACTTGCCGATCGTCGAGGGCTGGTTGGTGCCGTGGATGCGGTAGAGCGTCTTGCCGAGGTAGAGCGCGCGCGCACCCAGCGGATTGCCTTCGCCGCCCGCCATGAAGCGTGGCAGATAGGGCTGGCGCTCGATCATCTCGGCCGGCGGGTGCCAGTCCGGCCACTCGGCCATTCGCGAGACGCGTTCCGCGCCCGCCCAGGTGAAGCCCTCGCGGCCGACGCCGATGCCGTAGCGCATGGCCTGTCCGTTGCCGAGCACGAGAAAGAGATACGTGTTCGCGGTATCGATCACGAGCGTGCCGGCCGGCTCGTTGCTCTGGAGCGGAACAAGCTGGCGCTTGAGGTGCGGCGGAAGCTCGGCCTTGCCCTGTTCGGGTTGCTCCTCGGGCGGAAGCATCGCGACCGCGTTCGGCCGTCCCGCGCCGGCGGGATCGCGGCCGGCGACATCGCCCGGCGGCCGCATGCCCGGACCCGGCCCGATCTGCATCGGCCCTTGTCCCGGCTGATCCTGATAGGCGGGCGGCGCGCCATACGGAGGCGGGGCGCCATACGCCGGAGGAGCGCCATACGCCGGAGGAGCGCCATACTGCTGCGGCACGGCGGCCTGCGCAGGCGGATAGCCCGGCGCCGCGCCATAGCTTTCCGGCTGTCCGCTTCCGACCGGCCCACGTCCGTACGCCGGTGGCGGGTATGCGGGGGGATAGGCCTGCGGATAGGGGTCGGGCCCGCGGTTGCCGTACACGACGGCTGGAGGCTGGCCGTAGCTCGGTGCGGCCGGGCCGCCCGGCTGTGGCAAAGCCTCGCGCTGGATGCCGCGTGGCGTGCCTGAGCGCTGGTTCGGGAACTGGTAGCCGCCGGGCGGCGGCGGGTAATTGCCTGGTGCGGCACGCAAATGCGGCGGCAGGTCGTCGTCGTCATCGTCCACCGCCGCGGGGGGAAGCGGGCGGGCCGGCGGATAGGCCTGCATGCCGGCGGGCGGGTAATAGGAGGGCGGAAAGGGCTGAGCCTGCGCGGCGCTGCACAGAATCCCCAGGACCGTCAGGCTAAAGGCCGAACGCAGCATCATTTTTGGTTCCCCGACCGCCGTAACCTCGCCCGATCCCTATGCGGATCAGATGGGGCAGGATGAAGGCGCTGTCCAGTTTAGGGACGCAGCGTCCGCATCTGCGTCCCGGCGTTCCGCCACAGCATCCGAATTTGGCTAATGAACCGTAAAGGTGGCGGTCACCGCGCCGGCCGCGCCACCGCGTTGACGGCTCGCGCCTGCGCCTCGAGCGCAAGCTCGCACACCGTGAACACATGGCTTTGAGTCATCGCGGTCTCGGTGCGGTCGCGCACGTCCGCGATGAAGCGCCGGAAGTAGCTCACCGGTTCATTGCTGCAGTCGATGTAGCGCGTGCCGGCATGGTTCGCCATGAACAGGTGCTGGGTGCCGGCGCGCCCCTCGAGGTCGATGTTCTTGCGCAGCTCGATGTAGCCATCCGTACCGAGGAGCGTGAAGCGCCCGTCGCCCCAGGTCGGCAGCCCGTCGGGCGTGAACCAGTCGACGCGCAGGTAGCCGCACGCACGGTCGCTGCGCAGCACGACCTCGCCGAAGTCTTCGAAATCAGGAAAGTCCTCCGTGCCGAACTTGCCGATCGCGCTGTGCACGATCTCCGCCGTCTCCGACCCCGTGTAAAACAGGAACTGCTCGATCTTGTGCGAGGCGATGTCGGCGAGGATGCCGCCGGCAAGCTTCGGATCGAAGAACCACGCCGGACGGATCGCACGGTTGAAGCGATGCGGACCGAGGCCCACCGTCTGGATCACGCGGCCGATCGCGCCGTCCGCCACAAGCTTTGCGGCGACTTCGGACGCCGGCGTGATCAGCCGCTCCGAGAAACAGATCGAGAAGATGCGGCCGGTTTCTTTCACCACGCGCCGCAGTTCGTCGAGCGCCTCGCGCGCGATGACGCCCGGCTTGTCGACCAGCACATCCTTTCCGTTGCGCATCGCCTCGATCGCGATTGCGGCGCGGTCGCGCGGCACCGCGGCGGAGACGATCGCGTCGATTGCGGGATCGCGCAGTAGCGCATCGCGATCTTCGATCGCCGGAATGTCCGGGAAGCGCTTGCGCACGCCCTCGATCACGCGCGGGTCGGTCGTCTGCGGCCAGTAGCCCGCGCAGGTCGCGCCCGCATCGAGCAAGCCCTCGGTGAGATCGTAGATGTGACGGTGATCGAGACCGATCGCGGCGAAGCGCATGATGGAACCTTGCTGGTGAGACGAGAGCGGATCGTACGCGAGGGATGCGCCGCATCAAGGCAGAAGCGACGGGAAGCGACCCGGGTGTTCCCAATCACAACGACGTTTTGTCGCCAGCCACAACCGGGAACTCAAACGGCCCCGCGCCGTTCAATAGCCGACGCAATCCGCGTTCCAAATGAAACGTCCAAGGAGAACATGCGATGAAATCGCTTTCGACCATTCTCGCCGCGGCCCTCGTGGCCGGAAGCTGCACCGTGGCCCTGGCACAGGGTAGTGGCGCCAGCGGTTCCGGCGGCGCCAACTCGACGCAGCAGGGCACGATGAAGGACGCCGACAAGAATCCGACGAGCCCGGGCGCCAATCCGAGCGCCGGAAATACCGGAGCCGCACCGATGACAGGTGGTCAGGCAGGAACGGCGGCCCCGAGCGCGCCGAGCGGCATGCAGACCGCGCCCGCGTCGAACACCCGCGGCGACAACCCGCAGCGGCCCGCAGGCGCCAAGGACAACACGGGCGCCAGCACCGGGCAGGGCGGCACGAAGTAGCATCGCCTAACCGCACCACGAAGGCCCGGCATGTCTCCTCGCCGGGCCTTCTCTTCTTCCGCGCGTACCTGACGAGGCTGGCTAATTGCTATCGGCCGGCCGCCCGATGGCCGGATCAATCGCGGCGATCAAGCCATCGCTCTGAACCTTGTCCCCGACGCACGTTTTCGCTCGTGTCGACACTTCCCCCTTGAGGGGCGGGTGACGCGGGCGATGTTCGAGTAACATCGAACGAACGATCAGTGCGGACGGGAAGCCACCATGAAACTCCCTCACCACGAGCGCTACGACTATTCGGCGATCACGCGGCGCGCGAACTACGTCTGGCCGGGCGGCAAGCGGCTTGCCGTCTATCTCGGCATCAACATCGAGCACTTCGCTTACGGGACCGGCCTCGGCCATTCGGTGACTGTTGAAGGCCCGCCGCCCGACTCGCGCACCTTCGCCTGGCGCGACTACGGCAACCGCGTCGGTGTCTGGCGCCTGTTCGATCTGCTCGATGAGCTCGGCCTTCCGGCCTGTCACCTCATCAACACCACCGTGCTCGACTATGCGCCGGAGATTCCTGCCGCGATCAACGCGCGCAAGGACGAATACATCGGCCATGGCCGCACCAACGCGGAGCGGCAGGGTCAGATGTGGGAAGAGGACGAGGCGCGGCTGATCGCATACGTGCGCGAGCGCTGACGAAGCACGGCGGCCGTCCGCCGCGCGGCTGGATGGGGCCGTGGATGTCGCAGAGCCGCATCACGCCCGACCTGCTCAAGGAAGCGGGCTTCGATTTCCTGATGGACTGGCCCTGCGACGATCAGCCGATCTGGCTGCGCACGCGCGCGGGTTCGCTGATGTCGGTGCCGTATCCACTGGAGATCAATGACTCGCCGATGATGCTGGTGCGTCATCACACGGCGGTCGATTTCGAGCGGATGATCATCGACCAGTTCGACGAGATGCTCGCCCAGTCGGAGCGCCAGCCCCTCGTCTGCGGCATCGCGCTGCATACGATGGTGATGGGCCAGCCCTACCGGCTGCGCGCATTGCGCCGGGCGTTGAAGTACATCGTCGATCACCCGCAGCGGGAGAAGATCTGGTTCACCCGGCCGGGTGAGATTTTCGATCACTGCGCGGGGCTGAAGGCGGGTGTGGTGCCGGGAAGCAAGGCTTAGCGTCGCTCTACAGCGTCGGCACGACGCGATGATGGTCGGTCGCGCGCTGATAGGCGTCGACGGCATGCAGCAAGGTGGCTTCGGCAAACGGGTGACCGACCAGCTGATAGGCGATCGGCAATCCGCCGGACGAGAAACCGCACGGCACGCTGATCGCCGGAAGCCCGAGAAAATTGAACGGGCGCATGAACTGCGTGAGTTTGCTGAACAGGCCGAGCAGCGTCTCGCTCGAGGAGCTTTCCATGTCGCTCTCGTCGACCGTCGGCGGCGGGTACGCCGACGCCGGCAGGTGCAACAGGTCGATGCCCTCCATCGTTTCGGCGATGAACTTCGCGGTCATGACGCCGCGCAGCCGCAGCGCGTCGATATAGTCGGTCGCGGGGAGGAACAGCCCGCCCTCGATGCGAAGGCGCACGCCGTTGGAATAGTCCTGCGGCCGGGTCTTGGAGCCACTGGCGATGCATGGCGGCGGCTTCACCCTTGATGATCGTCTCGCCGACGCGAAACAGCGGGCTGAGATCAGGCAGGACGACGCGCACGACCTTCGCGCCGATCCGCTCCAGCACGCGTACGCTCTCGTCCACCGCCCTCGCGATCTCCGGCTCGAGTGTGATGCCATGATCTGCGATTCCGATGGTCAGGTGCGAGAGGCGCTCCGCGCCGAGGCGCGCTCAGCATAATCCGGAACGGGCTGCGCGCTCGACGTGGCGTCGTTCGGATCGTGCCCGGCAATGACTTGCAGCAGCAGCGCACAATCGCGCGCGGTGCGTCCGAACGGCCCGACATGATCCATGCTCCACGAGCGCGGCATCGCGCCGTAGCGGCTCACGCGCCCATAGGTCGGCTTGAGGCCGATGATGCCGTTGTAGGCCGCGGGCAGCCGGATCGAGGCGCCGGTGTCGGACCCAAGCGCGCCGAACACGGCGCGTGCCGCAACCGCAACCGCCGAGCCGCTCGACGAGCCACCCGGGATGTGCGCCGCGTTGAACGCGTTGCGGCAGTGACCGAAATGGATGTTGTGCCCGGTCGGTCCGGCGGCAAACTCCGCCATGTTCAGGACGCCGATCTCGATCGCACCCGCCGCGTCGAGCCGCTGCAGCACGGTCGCGGTGGTCGTTTGCACCTGGTCCTGCAGAATTCTGCTTCCGCCGGTCGAGACCCTGCCGGCGCGGTAGAACATGTCCTTGTGTGCGAGCGGCACGCCATGCAGCGGACCGCGGCGGTGCCCGCGCTTGAGCTCGCGGTCGCATTCATGCGCCGCCTCCAGCGCGGCTTCACCATCGATGCGGATGAAGCAGTTGCGGCTCGCCTGCCACGCCTCGGCGCGCGCAAGGCAGGCTTCGGTCAACGCAACGGACGAGATGGCGCCTGCAGCGACACGTTCGGCCGCCTCGCTCAAGTCGAACAGCGCGAGATCGGTGGTCATCGCGCTTTGTTGTTCAGCGTTGCGGCAAACAGGCTCGGCTCGTCGTTGAAATCGATTTGCGGCGCCGCGGCCCGCACCACGCCGCACAGCCGCTCGACCTCGATCGCGATATCGGCAAGGCGCTCCGGCGCGATGCCGGAAGCGCCGGGTGCCGTCATCAGGCTTGTGGCGGGCGACGCCGCGTCTTTCTCGACGGCCATACGGCTAGGCTACTTTCCGATCAGCGCGAAGAACAGCGCCAGCACCCACATCGCAATCGCGATGGCCGACGTCCAGAAGGCAAACGTCAGATACGTGTCGCGCAGGATCGTGGAGCTCGCCCATTGCGCGTAGGCTTCCGGCGGCCGCTGATCCTTTTCGATGTAGAGCCACATCTCGGTCCGGCGATAATCCTTGGTCAGCGCCTCGCGCGCCTTGTAGAGCAGGATGCCGGTCATGAAGATGGTCAGCGTGCCGCCGGTCTGGAAGGCAAGCTTCGGCTCGAACGAAAACCCGATCATGACGCAGAAGATGGCGAGCGAACCGAAGCCGCAGGCCCTCAGCACGGTTTCGTAGGCGATCTGACGCATGTGCTCCACGGGCGCGATCCTTCTGGCGAACCCGGCTCGCTAATCCTGCAAGAGTTCGGCGGTTCCGCCAGTCACAATTGCGTGCGCGCGCGGGCGGTATCAAAGCCCGATCTGAAAGAAATTGCCGATCGCCGGCGCCGTCAGCAGCGCGGTCCCGGCGAGCCAGATCCACATTGAAACCTCTGTCGAGTCGCCCTTCGCGCCGATGAAACGCTCATAGAGCGCCGCCGGGATGCCGCCCACGATGATCGTCGCTGTGGAGGCCATCAGGGAGGCAAACAGCAGCGTGAGGGACTCGTTGCCGAACAAGAGCCCCGGGGCGAGTACCGTGGCGAACAGATACGCGAAGGGGACCAGCGCCTGGTTGAACAGGCCGTTGATCATGCCGAAGAACGCGATGCCGACGTAGTAGAAATTGCGATCCATGGCGCGCGCCTCAACCTGCTCTCGGCGCGATGCCGTACATCGTGAACAGGATGAGAAGTCCGACGCGCAGCCAGAACAGCCACACGAATCCGAACAGCCAGATGACGACCGGCGCGGCGGCCTTGGGCGTCACCGCCGCAACGACGGCGACCACCGGATCGGTGATCCGGCAAAAGAACCGCCAGATGTAGTTCGAAGAGTCGGGATCGACGATGAGGCCGAGAATGGCGCGGCCGAGCAGCGTGTACATCAGCGCCGCCAGAATGAAATTCGGCAGGTGGAAGTACCAGTGGGTGAGGATTGAGGAGGAGATGTTCACGGCGCGGCGGGTCCTGGTCGGCGAGGGGAACCGTAGCGGCTCACTGCGAGCGCGTCACGTACCAGAGAAAGTTCAGTAACCTATTTCGCTGCTGGAGATAGGCGTTGCGCCGAGCGACCGATTGCAGCAATGAGCCGACGACAAGTCCATATCGCCCAGCCGCCCATGGCTATCCAAAGCAGTGCAATCACGATCCGGAACCAGGATCAGAAGAATTACCGAGAGCGCAATGAGATCACCCATGATGAAGCCGAAGCGCGTCACGGATTCTGCGGGTATGGAAAGAACGCTCGTCGTTGAGACTCATGTGGCCCCCAAGTAGACGCCCCGACTATAATGCGAATGGCAAGGCCGCCGCAATCAATGCGGCGGGCATGGGCTATTTGATCGCTGCCCCGGCAAGGTATCGCCGAAACGAAGCGGGGCCCCGTAGGGCCCCGCTTGTATTGGACCGCTTGTGATCGGTCAGACCTTTTCTTCGAGCACCGTTCGCCCGCGGGGCTTGCGGATCTCGTCGATGAAGGCCTGCATTTCCGCCGACGGCGCCTTGGTGAAGAGGCTGACGACGTAGATCACCAGGAAGCCGAGCGGCATTCCCAACAGACCGCAGTTGATGTTGTTGAGGTTGAACCAGCCGACCTTGTTGGCCAGCGGATGCGCCAGTGTCGGCCAGCTCTCCATGGCGTTCGGAAGCGCCATCGCGGCGGCGAAGTCCGCGATCACGGGCTTGCCCGTGACCGGGATTGAGCAGCGACGTCATCCCGAATACTTCACGCCGATGCCGGGGTAGTAGCGGCTGACCACCAGGTAGAACAGGCAGAGCCCGAAGCCAGCGATCATGCCGGCGATGGCGCCCGCCGTGGTGGCGCGTTTCCACCAGATGCCCATGACGAGCACCGGGAAGTTACCGGCCATCGCGAGCGAGAACGCCCAGCCGACCATGGCCAGGATATCCGCCCGGTTTGGTCGCGGCGAGCGCCGCCGACGCCACGGCCACGAAGAACAACAGCACGCGTGCGACCGTGAGGCGGCGGATCGTCGCCGCGTTCGGGTCGAGCATCTTGTAGTAGATGTCGTGGCTGAGCGCGTTGGCGATGGCGAGCAGCAGCCCGTCGGCGGTGGAGAGCGCGGCGGCAAGACCGCCGGCGGCGACGAGGCCCGAGATCACATACGGAAGGCCCGCGATCTCCGGCGTGGAGAGCACGATCACGTCCGTGTTGATCACGAAGTCCTGCAGCCGCACGACGCCGGGATGACCGGCGATCGCCTTACAGGCGGCGACGATCGCGTCGATGCTGGCGGCGTTCTTGCCGCAGATCTGGATCAGCCCAAGCTCACCCCAGGTGAACATCCAGGGGCGAATCGACGCGAGATCCCGGCCGATGATGTTGGTGTACACCTCCAGCTTCGAGAACGCCGCGTAGGCCGGCGCCGAGAAGTACAGGAGGAAGATGAACAGCAGCGACCACGCGACGGATCCCGCGCCTCCTTGCACCGACGGCGTGGTGAAATAGCGCATCAGGATGTGCGGCAGCGACGCCGTGCCGACCATCATGCAGAAGATGATGCCGAAGAAGTTCAGCGGCGAGTAGTTGATGAACGGCTCGATGTGCGGCTTGAGCGCCCGGCGGACAGCTCGCCGCCGTGCAGAGCACCGCGAGATTGTCCTTCAGCATCTGCCCTTCGCGCGCCGTGATTTCCGCGATCGCCGCGCCCGTAGGTCAGTTCCGGGATCGGGATGCCGTACTTCTTGGTCGACAGGATCATGATCGGCGTCAGGTAGGCGATGATCAGCACGATGTACTGCGCGATCTGCGTCCAGGTCACCGCCCGCATGCCGCCCAGCATCGCGCAGAGCAGGATGCCGACGAGGCCGGCGAACACCGCGATCTCGAACTGCATGCCGAGGAAGCGCGAGGCGATGAGGCCCGTGCCGTAGATCTGCGCCGTCACGTAGGTGAACGAGCAGCACACCAGCACGATCACGGCGAGGAAGCGCGCGAAGTTGCCGCCGAACCGGAACGCCATGAAGTCCGGCACCGTGTAGGCGCCGAACTTGCGCAGGTACGGACCGACCAGGATCGAGACCAGCACGAAGCCGCCGGTCCAGCCGAGCACCCAGGCGAGGCCGTCATAGCCGAGCAGGAACAGCGTGCCGGCCATGCCGACGAACGAGGCCGCCGACATCCAGTCGGCGCCGGTCGCCATGCCGTTGTAGAAGGCCGGCACGCGCCGTCCGGCGACGTAATATTCGGAGACCTGCGCGGTGCGCGTCATCACGCCGATGATCGGCGTAGACCGCGAGCGTGAAGAACACGAACAGGTAGCCGAGGACCTTGTTCGGTACGCCGACCTGCTCGAGGATCGCGAGCAAGATGATGAAGGCGATGAAGCCGCCCGTATAGGTGCCGTACATCCGGCCGAGTTGCTTGATAGAAGGCGTCGGATGCCGCCGGTGTGGTTTGGGTAGCCATGAGTTCGTTCCCCCTCAGTCTTCTTCGGCGTAGCCGTGATCGCGATCGATCTTGTTCTGCTGCTTCGCGAACATGAACAGCATGACGACGAACACGATCAGCGAGCCCTGCGCGGCCATGTAGAAGCCGAGCGGGAAGCCGAGGATCGGAATGACGATCTTGTTGAGCGGCACCACGAACATGTGGATGACGTAGCCGAAGAAGAACCAGACCCCGAGATGCGTGAGCATCAGCTTGGTCGTCTTGTCCCAATGCGCTTCTTCGTTCGCCTTGGAGTCCGCAATCGTTTTGGAGTCCGCCATCGGCCCCACCCTCCCTCAATGGCATCCGGCTGCAGCCCGGAGTGCCTTCCTGACGTTTGGGGGCGGCGAGATTTCTCGCAAGACAAGCTGCCCCCAGCTCGCGGCCCTGTCCCGTTTCTTGAGGTCGGGTCGAGAAACCGCTCGCATGAAAGCTACATCAGGCAGTTCCGCGGCCTTATACGACTTTCGGCGAATACTGTGGGCTTCGGGACTGAAGGAATTGAGAAATAGGCGGTTTTCCGGGCTCATCGAGCCCTTGGCAGTGCTACACTCCGCCGCGGAGGGATCGATGGGACTGCTGGATTTCTTCCGCCGCAAGCCGCCGATTCGGGACGCGGCCGCGGTCGCGACCTTCGTGGACGAGAATGCGGCATTCGCTGATGCAGAAGGGGCTCTACGAATATTCCCGCGCGCGCGCCGGGACATTACGCGAAGGTCTTGTTCAGGGAGCCCGCATTCCAGGCGGCGGTCGAAGTGGCACGCTGGCGCGCCTATCCGCTGGGGCTCGCGATTGTCGGCGAGGCGGTCGAGGGCGTGCTGCGTCCGCTTTCGCAGAGCGGCGGGCGGCGCTCGAGGCCGTGAGCGATGCACGTGCTCGCGGTTTCGATCGCTACCCGGTGCCCGGCGGCGCTTGGTGCAGCGGAATGGCGTGACCTGCGCGCCGAGCTTGCGCATCGCCTCCAGCTCATTGGGCTGCACCCGCCGAAGCGCGTGATCGATATTCCGGAGCAATGGGCACAGACCTATTTCGACCTGATGCCGATCCACGAAAAGCTGCGCGGCCGCGATTTCCCGACAACGCGCAACTACCTGCGCGTCACGATGTGCAACATCCATGAGGAGTTTGTGGATCGGCTGGACGCCGCGGCGGTCTCGGCGTCGTTCGAACGGGCGGACGTCGCGTAGCCCGCTTGCGGCGCGAGATACCCGGGGCAGGCGAATTTTGCGCTCATACCCCAAGAAAGCTCTATGCCAGACGGGTGCCTCCGTCTAGGAAAGTGCCATCATTCGGCCTCGCGAATGATTTCCTGGGGGACGAGGGCGTTGGGTCCACTCCTTGCGTTCAGCCGCGGCGTTGACTGGATCAACGAAAAGTTCGGCGTCGCGGCGAACTGGCTGGTGCTGTTTGCCTGCCTGGTCAGCGCCGGCAATGCGGCGAGCCGCTATCTTTTCAGCCAAAGCTCGAACGGCTGGCTCGAAATCCAGTGGTACATGTTCGCCGGCATGGTGCTGCTCGGCGGGCCGTATACGCTGAAGATGAACGAGCACGTGCGCGTCGATCTCTTCTACAGTCTCGTCTCGGAGCGCACCCGCATCTGGATCGACATCGTCGGCGGGTTTCTGTTCCTGCTGCCGATCTGCGTGATCCTCATCTATTTCACGTGGCCGTGGTTCGTCAATTCCTGGCGCATCAACGAGTCGTCCTCCAACGCGGGCGGGCTGATCCGCTGGCCGGTCAAGCTGATGATGCCGGTCGGCTTCGCGCTGATGGCGCTGCAGGGCATTTCCGAGATCATCAAACGCATCGCGGCGCTCGAACACGTGGTCGACATGGAATTCAAGTACGAGAAGCCGCTGCAATGAGTTTCGTGCGCGACAACATGGCGCCGCTGATGTTCGGCGGCATGATCCTGTTCATGCTCATTGGCTATCCGGCGGCCTTCTCGCTCGCCGCGACCGGCCTGTTTTTCGGATGGGTCGGTATCGAGCTCGGTCTGATCCGCCCGGACTTTCTCGGCAACCTGACCTACCAGCTGTTCGGCATCATCTCGAACGACCTGCTGCTCGCCATTCCGTTCTTCACCTTCATGGGCGCCATTCTGGAGCGCTGCGGGCTGGCGGAGGATCTACTCGAGTTCCTTCGGTCAGCTGTTCGGCCCGATCCGCGGCGGCATGTCGTACGCGGTGATCTTCGTCGGCGCCATCCTTGGCGCCATCACCGGTACGGTCGCGGCGTCGGTGATCGCGATGGGCGTGATCTCGATGACGCCGATGCTCAAATACGGCTACTCGACCCGCCACACGATGGGCGTGATCGCCGCCTCGGGCACGATCACGCAGCTCATCCCGCCGTCGCTCGTGCTGGTCGTGCTCGCCGACCAGCTGGGCCGCTCGGTCGGCGACATGTACGCGGGCGCGATCGGCCCGAGCCTGCTGCAAGTCGGGCTGTTCTGCGCATGGGTCGCGATCGTCAGCATCATCTGGCCGCAGGACGTGCCCGCGCTTGCCGAAGGAAGCGCGCACGCTGCACGGCTGGGCGCTGTGGAAGCGCTGCATGCGCGGCATGATCCCCTCGCTCGGCCTGATCTTTCTGGTGCTCGGCACCATCTTCATGGGCCTCGCGACGCCGACCGAAGCCGGCGCGATGGGCGTCGTCGGCGCGATCGCGCTTGCGCTCATGTACGGCACGCTGAACTGGACCCTGCTCTATCAGGGCATGGCCTCGACCATGCGCATCACCGCGATGGTCACCTACATCCTGATCGGCGCACGCGTGTTCAGCCTCGTGTTCCAGGGCGTCGGCGGCAAGGAATGGATCGAGCATCTGCTCATCTCGCTGCCCGGCGGACAGGTCGGCTTCCTCATCTTTGTGAACGTCTTCATCTTCATCGTCGCGTTCTTCCTCGACTTCTTCGAGATCGCCTTCATTCTCATTCCGCTGCTCGCGCCGGCCGCCGAGAAACTCGGCATCGACCTGATCTGGTTCGGCGTGCTGATCTGCGCCAACATCCAGACGAGCTTCATGCATCCGCCGTTCGGCTTCGCGCTGTTCTATTTGCGGGGCATCGCGCCCAGATCGATCAAGACATCGGAGATCTACTGGGGCGCCATCCCGTGGATCGGCACGATGGTCATTCTCGTCGCCGTTCTGATTTTCTGGCCCCAGTCGGTCACCTACTGGATCGACAAGGGGAAAGGCATCGACCCCTCAAAGGTGCAGATCGAGCTTGAGGTGCCGGACATTCCGCTTGCCCCCGACCTGTCGCCCTCGAAGAACTGAATTCTGGCGCGACCCGCGACGCAGTGGGCAGGCATCGCTGCCCACCCGCTTCTGCCCGCGTCGCGATTTCGTGAACGCGCCGCGCGCCTCTCTGCCTTGAAATCATTCCAATCTGGGCGTTCGATCAAAGGCACCCAGAAATGCTGGGCACAACCGGATCGTTGCGGGGCCCCGGTGAACGCGATTCATCCAGGCATCCAGATGTCCAGGCAGCGGCCGCCGAAGGGCGGTCCTGTGCCCGGTGTTCGACGTGCGCACTCAAGCGCACGCGGGAACAAGGGAGGACATCATGGTCAACCTGAGTGTGAATGGGCAACAGCGGTCATTCGACGGCGATCCGTCGATGCCGCTGATGTGGTACCTGCGCGATGAGCTCGGCCTGACCGGCACGAAGTTCGGCTGCGGCGTCGCGCTGTGCGGCGCGTGCACCGTGCATATGAACGGCGAAGCGGTGCGCGCCTGCGGCGTGCCGATGTCGGACGTCGGCGGCAAGCAAGTCGTCACCATCGAGGGTCTCGACCCGAAGGGCGAGCATCCGGTGCAAGTCGCGTGGCGCCAGCTCGGCGTGCCGCAATGCGGCTACTGCCAGTGCGGCCAGATCATGCAGGCCGCGGCTCTCCTGAAACAGAAGCCCGCACCGACCGACAAGGACATCACCGATGCGATGTCCGGCAATCTGTGCCGCTGCGGCTGCTACCAGCGCATTCATGCGGCCGTCCGCGCCGCCGCGAAGGGAGCGTGACATGACCATTCATCGCACCCACGAAATTCCAGTGATCACCAATGTCAGCCGCCGCCGCATGCTCAAAGGCCTCGCGGCAGGCAGCGCCTTCGTGCTCGCGGCGCGCTTCCCGGCGCTCGCGGCTCCGCCGTTCTACCCGACCGGCGCCGAGGCGATGCCGAACAAGACGGTGAGCGATCCGAAAGTCTTCATGGCGATCGCGCCTGACGGCACCGTGACGATCGTTGCGGCCCGCGCCGAGATGGGCACCGGCGCCGCGCGCACCACGCTCCCGATGATGATCGCCGACGAACTGGAGGCCGACTGGGCCAAGGTCCGCATCCGGCAGTCGGAAGGCGACGAGGTGAAATACGGCAACCAGGACACCGACGGCTCGCGCACGACCCGTCACTTCATCCAGCCGATGCGCCTGTGCGGCGCGTCGATGCGCACGATGCTGGAGCAGGCTGCGGCGAAGAACTGGGGCGTTACCGAGGCGGAGTGCGCCGCCGAGAACCACGAGGTCGTGCACAAGCCGTCGGGCCGCAAGCTCGGCTACGGCGAGCTCGCAGCGGATGCGTCCGCGCTTCCTGTGCCAGCGCAGGCGAACGTGAAGCTCAAGGAGCAGGCCCAGTTCCGCTACATGGGCAAGGGCAACGTGCCGCTCGTCGACCTGATGGACATCACCACCGGCAAGGCGATCTACGGCCAGGACGTGATTCTCGACGGCATGAAGTTCGCCGTGATCGCGCGTTCGCCGGTCGTCGGCGGCAAGGTCGCGTCGGTCGATTCGACCGAGGCGATGAAGGTGCCGGGCGTCGAGAAGATCGTGCAGATCGCCGGCACGCCCGCGCCCGCGAAGTTCGCGCCGCTCGCCGGCGTCGCGGTGATCGCGAAGAACACCTGGGCGGCGATGAAGGGCCGCGAGGCGCTCAAGATCGCCTGGGATGACGGGCCGAACAAGTCCTACGACTCGGCCTCCTACAAGGCGATGCTCGAGGCGAATGTCGGCAAGCCCGGCAAGGTCGAGCGCAACGTCGGCGATGCCGACGCGGCGCTGAAATCCGCCGCGCGCGTGATCACGGCCGACTACTACGCACCGCACCTGCCGCACGCCACCATGGAGCCGCCGGCCGCGACCGCGCGGATGACGGGCGGCAAATGGGAGGTGTGGGCGCCGCTGCAAAGCCCGGGCGGCGCGCGCGACGACATCGCCAAGGCGCTCGGCATCAAGCCGGAGGAGATGGTCGTCCACAACACGCTGCTCGGCGGCGGCTTCGGGCGCAAGTCGAAGTGCGACTTCGCGATCGAGGCGGCGCTGATCTCGAAAGAGCTCGGCGGCGCCCCCGTGAAGGTGGTGTGGACGCGCGAGGACGATATCCGCCACGACTTCTATCACACCGTGACGGCGGATCGTCTCGAGGCGGGGCTCGACGCCAACAACAAGGTGGTGGCGTGGCGGCATCGCAGCGCGGCGCCGAGCTTCATGGCGAACTTCATCCCCGACACCGGGGATCCGGGCGACATCGAGCTCGGCATGGGATGGGTCGACACGCCGTTCGACGTGCCGAACATCCGCATGGAGAGCGGCGAGGCGCCCTCGCAACTGCGGGTCGGCTGGTTCCGCGCGGTCAACAACGTGATGCACGCCTGGTCGACCCAGTCGTTCATCGCCGAGATCGCCGCGCAGATCGGCAAGGACCCGAAGGACTTCCTGCTCGAACTGATCGGGCCGCCGCGCATCGTCGATCCGCGCAAGCAGGTGACGACGCCGTGGTGGAATTACGGCGAGCCGGACGGGGCCTTCGAGATCGACACCGGACGGCTGCGCAAGGTTGCCGAGCTTGCGGCCGAGCGGGCCGGCTGGGGACGCCAACTGCCGAAGGGCAGGGGGCTCGGCATCGCGGCGCATCGCGCGTTCGTGTCCTACATCGCGACCGTGGTCGAGGTGGAAGTCGACGACAAGGGCAACATCACCGTGCCGCGCGTCGACACGGCGGTGGACTGCGGCTTCTGCGTCAATCCGGAGCGCGTGCGCTCGCAGATCGAAGGCGCGGCCGTGATGGGGCTGACGCTCGCCAAGTACGGCGAGATCACCTTCAAGAACGGGCGCGTCGAGCAGGGCAACTTCAACGATTCCCGATCGTGCGGATCGACGAGTCGCCGAACGAGACCCGCGTGCACATTGTCGAGCATCCGATCGACGTGCATCCGAGCGGCGTGGGCGAGCCCGGCGTGCCGCCGTTCGCGCCGGCGCTCTGCAACGCGATCTTCGCGGCGACCGGAAAGCGCATCCGCAAGCTGCCGATCGGGAATCAGCTGGCCTGAGCCGCGCGCACAGGCCATGAAGTGGGAAACGGGAGGCAGCCGCCTCCCGTTTTCCTTTATGCCACTGCGTTGGTTGTGACGCCGCTCAGTTGCCGGCGACGTGAACCTTCGGGGCCTGCTTCGGGCGGCAAGCTGCTTCTTCTTTTTCTTCAACAGCGCCAGCCGCTTCGCGCGTTCGGCCTTCGCCTTGGCGATTCGTTTCTGGGCTTCCAGCGCCGCCTCGTAACGCTGGCATTCGATCGGATTGCTGTTGCGCAGGTCCGCGCGCTCGAACGAGTCTGCCTCGCGGAAGAAATGGTGGCGCCCGGCCACCAGCACCGGCACGAACTCCTTCTTGAAGCGGCACGCATTGCGGTCCGAGGTCAGCGCCGGATTCATGTAGTAGCGGATGCTGTCTTCGGCGACATCGCTGCGGCCTTCGAGTTCATCGGTCGCGATAGCGAGCGCCTGGTCCCAGGCCTTTCCGGGCCGCGGCGTGCGCCGCGCCAGCGGCAGGCAGGCGAATGTAAACTGGCAGACGCCGGCCTTCTTGTAGAACACGACATCGCAGAGATCGGAGCCGCCCCACTTGCGCAGATTGGCCTTGGCGCGCTCGACGACGACACGCGCGATGTGCCGCTGGCCCTCTTCGGATTCGGAGGTCGAGCCGCCCTCGAAATAGATGGCAAGCGCGACGCAATGGAGCTGGGTTTCGCCGGCGATGTCGGGTGGCGGGAGTTCGTTGTTCAGCGCGTTCTCATCGCCGAGCGGGATGAACGCCGCATACACCGATCCCAGGATCAGGACCGCAAGAAGGCTACCTAGCCCGACACTAAACCGCAAACTCGAGACTTGCATGTCCGCCCCCGTTTCTGTTGCCGCCCGGCCCCTTGATTCTCCTTGTTGGCGCCAAGCTTTCGGAGGCGGGGCCGATCAGTAAAGCGCGAAAATCGGTGCGGCAGCGCATTCCCCGGCGCGGCGTGGCAATTCTGCAACGGAATGGACCTTGCGGAGGTAATTGGGGGTAGGGGATGAGCCCGTTTTGACACAGGCCGGCGCGGCTAGGCCTTGAGCCCGAACTCCTTCGCCAGCAGCTCGTAGGAGCGCTTCCGCGCCGCGTGATCGAACACCATCGTGGTGATCATCACCTCGTCCGCCTGCGTCGACTGCACCAGCGCCGTGATGCGCTCGTGCACCTGCGCGGGCGAGCCGGCGATCAGCCGCTTGCGATTTTGCTCGATGCGCTGGCGGTCGATCGGCGTGTAGGGATAGGCGGCGGCCTCGTCGGGCGACGCGAGCGGACCGTATTGCCCCACCGCGCGGCGCGCGAAATGCAGGTCGGCGCTCTTCGCCAGATGATCGGCCTCGGCTTCCGTCTCGGCGCAGATCGCCGCGACGCCGAGGATCGCATAGGGCGTCTGCCGCCAGGCCGACGGCTTGAACTCTCTGCGATAGTTCAGCATCGGCCCGTCAGGCGGAAAATCCGAGAAGTGATGCGCGAACGAAAATCCCGCGCCGACATGCGCGGCAAGCTCCGCCGAATAGCCGCTGGAGCCGAGCAGCCAGATCGGCGGCAGCGGCACGTCGGTCGGCATCGCGGCGACCTTCGAGAACGGATGGTTCGGCGGAAAGCCCTTGCTCTCGAACAGGATCATCTCCTGGAAGCGGTCGAGGAAATCGTCCTGCTCGCTGCTCGTGTCCTGGCGGCGGCGCAGCGCGAGCGAGGTGATCTGGTCGGTGCCGGGCGCGCGGCCGAGCCCGAGATCGATGCGGCCGGGAAACAGCGCCTCGAGCACCTTGAAGCGCTCCATCACCATCAGCGGCGCGTGGTTCGGCAGCATCACGCCGCCCGAGCCGACGCGCATGTTCTTGGTGATCGCCGCGACCTGCCCGATCATGATGTCGGGCGCCGAGCTTGCGATGTTCGCCAGATTATGATGCTCGGCGAGCCAGTAGCGCGTGAAGCCGAGCGTGTCGGCAAAGCGCGCGAGATCGAGCGTGTTGCGCAGCGCCTGCGCGGGCGGCGTGGCGGTGGTGACGGGCGAGAGGTCGAGGATCGAGAGCGGCGGCATCGCCAGAGGTAACCGTTCGCTGCCGCTTCGCCAACCGCTTCCAAACCGGACGCGCTTCATGGCAGGCTTGCACGCATGAAGCGACGAGGAATCGCGGCGGTTCTGATGGGCGTGGCGCTCGCGGCCTGCAGCAGCGTCGAGAAGGACTATTCGGGCCCGGAAACGCAAGGCGGCGCGAGCGTCAACATCTTTCCGGAGAAATACCGCGCCGAGATCCTGGCCTATCAGCGCAGCTACCTGAACGATCCGACCGGCATCCGCTCGGCCGCGATCTCGCAGCCGGCGCTGCGCAAGGTCGGCAGCGTGGAGCGCTATGTGGTGTGCGTGCGCTTCAACGCGAAGCCGCCGACCGGCGGCTATGCCGGCGTGCGCGAGCACATGGCCATCTTCCTTGCCGGCAAGCTCGACCAGATGGGCGTCACGCGCGAGCTCTGCAAGGACGCGGCCTACGAGCCGTTCCCCGAGCTGGAGCGGTTGACGCGGTAGGAGAGCTCGGGCTGCGCTAGATGGCTTCCCAGACTCTTCACCGGTCCTGCTGTTGTTTCGGGTTTCGTCGCGCCGGATCACGGTCCACGGCGACCGGTTGACGCCTGTTCGTTGCTGATGCCGCGAGTTTCACCCTCGCTCCGCCGCGCTTGGCGGCAAACTCTTTGCCATCGATCGGCCCGACATGCGGCGGGTCCCGATCAAGGTACGGGCGCCCGACCCCAAGCTCCTTCTCGCGCGCATCGATCCACTTCCACAGCTCTACGGTCGAGGCCCAGCGCTGCATGCGGGTCTCGCCCTTGACGCTCACGAGATCGGCCGCAAGCCCGTGGCCGTAGCCGCCGCGGCGGCTGCCGCCATGAAATGAGCTATCGCTCGCGGCCTTGTTGCCGCTTGCGATCGCCTGCCGGTAATCGTCGCGGAATGCGCTGGTGATGCCCGGCATGAGCCCGGCGTCGTCCATTGCGCGAAGCGCGTGGTAGAGCTTCAGCTTGAAGCGACGATCCATGCCGCCGATCACATAGTCCTTGAGCGACATGCCGACTTTTTGCGCCGCTATCGGATCCTTCCACGTGAAGTCCGCGGCGACGTACTTGGTAATGGTCTTGGTGACGGTCCGTGTTTTGCCCTTCTTCCTGACCGTCGCCTTGATTCGCCCTTCACCTTGTTGGTGTCGACTTTGGGCGTCCGTTCGTAGAACGACCAGAGATAATCGTCGACGCAGATTTCGGCCACGAGGCATTCGTTGGGCGTTTCAACCACGCGCACGGCCGGCTTCAGGTCGTCGTCCTCCGGGGGGCAGGCCTGAACAGGGACACGAGCCGCACGGGCGGCGTGGCTCGCGGCTGCATCTCGAGAGAGTCAGGCGAAGCGCTGCCGATGTCCCGTCTCGGCGACTTCGAGAGGGGACGCTGACGCCTCGACATCTCTTTGCACTGGATCAGGCGTGCCCGCCGAGGCTATCGCCACGGGCGCCAGCATCTCCTGAGGGTCAGGCAAAGCAGCGAGGATGCTCTCGATCTCGGGGACTTCGAAAGGCAGCGCCGACGCCTCGACATCGTTTTGCACTGGATCAGGCGTGCCCGCCGAGGCTATCGCCACGGGCGGCAGCATCTCCTGAGGGTCAGGCAAAGCAGCGAGGATGCTCTCGATCTCGGGGACTTCGAAAGGCAGCGCTGAGAAAGCGGCGTCGATGATCCCCTGAACGGAGACGCCATCGACACTGTCCTTGGCAGTTGCGGTTGCTCGCGGTGTGTCGGCTGGATCCGCGCTCTGTCTTCTTCGATGCTGCGCGAACCGAGGCCAACGAGCCCAGCAGCAACCCAACCGTTGAGAACGAGCGTTCCGCACAACACCGCGAATACGGCGAATCGCTGCGAGCCCATTGCCCCTCCCCCGAATGTCTGGTCCAAGGCTCCACGCGAGCCGAGCTGGACAGGAATCAGACGAAGCTCATTCTCGGATCAAAATGTGGTCGCGCGCACGACGAAAACGGCAGGCTGTCATCATTTTCAAAAGGTGTTGCCTGAATACAACTCGGGCCTGAGATCGCAATTAACCCAATGCCTTGGCCATCTGAGAGGCGCCGCTTCGCAGGACGCTGCCGGGGCACGCCTGAGCCCTACCGCGTCAGCACGATGAAATCCGTGCCCTTGCCGGTTTCGTAGCTCATCCCGAGATCGGAGATGATGAGCGAAGCGCCGGGCGTCATCAGTTCGTTGATGCGCGCGAGCGCATCCTGCGGGATCGTGATGCGTTCGAGCGCGGCGTTCGGATCGCGTGGCGACATCACTTCATACTCCGGCGGCGCCAGCTCCATGCGGAGCGGTTCGCCGCGCCGCGTATAGGTCATCTGATATTTGCCGGGCTTGACCACGCGGTCGGTCGCGAGCGAGGCGACGTTCCAGCGCATTGTGCCGTCGTTGTGGCCATCGAGCGCGGTGAACATGTGCGTGCCGAGCGGCTCGTCAGGATTTGCGATCGTCACCGGCGCTTCGAAGACCTCGGTAAATCCCTTGCGCACGAAAACCTTGGCCAGCTTGCGGCTGATGTAGACCGAGATCGGGCCCGGCCGCAGCATCGGGTCCTTCGCGGCCGCGACCGCGGCGGGTTTGTCGAACACGCACCGCGCATCGGGAGCGTTCGCCGTTGCGCCGGCAACGCGGGCATCGCCCGCGGCAGCGCCCGCCTGCACCATCTGGTCGATCGCCTGCTCGATGCGCGCTTCCTGCGCTGTGCTCGCGTCGATCGAGCCCTTCAGCGGCGCGTCGGTGACGGTGCTGGTTGCGACGCGCACCTTCGCGGGCTGCGGCGCTTCTGCGGTCGCCTGCGGCCCCGCGGTGAACAGCCGCTTGCTGGAAATCTCGGTGAGCGGGACATCATCCTGCGCGATGATCACGCGCGCGCCGACCTTGGTGAGGCTCCAGAGCCGCCGCGCGAAATCGGCTGGCAGCCGGATGCAGCCGTGCGAGGCCGGGTGGTTCGGCACGACGCCCTGATGCATCGCGACGCCGGACCAGGTGATGCGCTGCATGTAAGGCATCGGCGCGCTGCTGTAGATGTTCGAACTCGTGATAGACGCGCTTCTCCAGGATCGAGAAGATGCCCTGCGGGGTCGGATGACCGGGTACGCCGGTCGACACCCGGGACTGCGCGTACGGCACACCGCCGGCATAGAGCGTGAGCTGCTGCTTCTTGATCGAGATGACGATGTGCAGCGGGCCGGGCGGCAGCTTCTCGGGCGTGGATTTCTCCTTGAGCAGCTGGCGTGCTTTCTGCTCGCGGATGGCGCGCCGGTCGATCGGCCTCACGCGCCGCTCCGGCTCCATGACGTAGCCAGGCGGCGGCCGGTAGAACCAGCCGCCCTGATAGAACTGATACGCGGCCGCCGGGGTTGATGAGACGAGGGCAATGGCGCTCGCGAGCAGCAGATGCCGCCAACCGTTCGAGCCTTTCGTACGCCCTGGCAACACAAATTCCCCCACTCTCGAGTCTCACGTCTCTTCACTTAGTTGCGCGAGCCTGCTCGGACGATCAAGCCGCTGCGAGGCAACGCGGTTCCACGTTGCTGCGCGTCGTGGTTTCGCGGCAACAACCGGCGCGGCCGCATCCTAATCCGCCAGAAGTTTCAGCCAGATGAATGTCCGATTAACGGACAGGCCCCGGGAATCTGCGGGCCTCCGATGAACCGACTCGGCGGTCGGTGGCGACCAATGACCGAACGAACGATCAAATTTCGCGGAAGCGCGAAGAGCCCTAGGAGAGAGAGCCATGTTTACCAGGATCCGTACCTCGATGTTCGCCATCGCAGCGGTCGCCGCGCTTGGCGCAGCCAGCCTCATCACCACGACCACCTCGGCCGACGCGCGCGGTTTCGGCGGCGGCGGTGGGGCTTCCGCGGCGGCGGAATGGGCGGCGGCCATGCCATGATGCGTGGTGGCGGCGTCCGCATCGGTGGTGGCGGCATGCGTGTCGGAATGCGTCATGTCGGGATCCGCCACGTCGGCATCCGTCACGTCGGCATCCGCCATCACATTCATCGTCCGCACCTGACTCTGCGGCCGCACTGGTGCCATCGCTTCCCGTGGCGCTGCAAAGTCGGCGTTCGCTGGCCGCGTCCGTGGGTCATCCCGGTTGCGACGGCGGGTCTGGTTGCGACGTCCTATGCGGTTGCGCCGGCGGTTGCGGCGGCTCCGCGGCCCTGCACCTGCCTGACCAAGGAATACACGCCGGACAATCTGGTGGTGTTCAAGGACCTGTGCACCAAGGAAGTCGCGTCCGCTCCGGCCGGCAACACGCAGGCCCTGCTCCCGGCGCCGCAGGCGCGAAGCTGCACCGACCACGCAACAGTAACTCAAGCGTCGCGCTTCAATTCAGAACCCCGGCCTCGGCCGGGGTTCTTCGCGTTTGGCGCTACTTCGTTCCGAAACCGTCGCGCACGGTGCGCATGCGCGCGAACACATCGTCCCACTCGGTCGCGCCGGGCGATGCCGAACATCTGCACCACACCGCGGGCCGAAGCGCAGCCACTGCACCATCACGAGCTCATCGCCCGGTGCGCTCGTCCCGGCCCATCGCGACGATCTGGTGCCCCGGTACGCCGCCGATCCGCATCTGCTCGGAATTCACGATGCGCACATTCGGCCGCTGCAGGAATCCCGCCATCGTGCGCTGCGCGAAGCGGTCGCGTTCGTCGGCCGCAGGCGGCTCGACCGCACGCGGTGTGATCATGAAATAGGGCTGCTCGGCGGGCAGGCTGGTCTCCTGCGGTCCGAGCGTCATGACCGCGGTACCGTCGGGGCTCGCGCGCATCAGCCGGAAGCCGCCGAGATCGTCGAGCCGATACGGCAGGACGGCGAGCATCTCGTCGGGCGTGAGCTTCGCGCGGACCACGACGCTGGCGAGCGCCGCGCGCATGGCGGTGTCCGGATAAGCATCGCGCGCCGCCTCGGGCACCACGCCGATGATCGTGACGGTGAGGTCGTCGTTGCGCGCGAGCAGAGCCCATTTGCGCAACGCCATGCCGTTCTGCCCCTGCCGGGTCACGACCAGCAGTCCCTCGCCGGAGGAGAGCGGCAACGTCTCGCGCGAAATCTCCTCCATGCCGGTCCTGCGGATCGCCTCAGAGGAGAAATCCTCCGCAATCCTGGTCGTAGGTCTGCGCCGAGACTTCGCTGACCAGCAGCACCACGCGGTTCGCGCGGTCCTCGAAGCCCTGGAACGATTTGCCCGGCGTCATCCCGGGCGCCGGAACGAGCCCGACGCGCGAGCCCGGCGGGAAGACCGGCTCGGCGGCGAGACGCCGCGACGAGCGACAGGTATGCGAGGACGCGCGAACGGAAGTCGAAACTGCATGGCGCCTTATAGCGCGCCGAATGTGGCGATCGCATCCGCAACCGTGATCACTTTCGCGACAGGTCTGCAGCGCCCTCGATCGCCGCCTCGTGCAAATCGCGCGAGAACGCCGCGCAGCCGTCCGCGATCACCGTGCAATGGAACTCGCGCACGTGGGCGTCGCGCACCGTCGAGGCGACGCCGCCGTTGGTGACGATGCCGGTGAAATAGAGGTGCTCGATGCCGCATTTCCGCAGCACCCATTCGAGGCGCGAGGCGTGGAACGCCGAATAGGCGATCTTCTCCACGTTGACGTCGGCCGGCGCGAGTTCATCGACGAGCTGCTGGCCCCAGCTCCCCGGCGCGAAGTCGCCCTTCTTCAGGAACGGCCGCAGCTGCTTGAGGTGCGGCGAGATGATCGGCTCGCCGCCGCGGCCCGGGCACCAGCGTGAACAAGGTCGCGACGATGAGGATGCCGCGCTCGCGCGCGGCGCTTGACGAGCGGCGCGAGGCGCGCGGGCAGGGCGGCGATGTCGGCGGCGGATTGCCTGGCGCGGCCGTAGGCGCCGTCCGGATGCATGAAATCGTTCTGCAGATCGCCGAGGATCAGCGCGGTGGTGTGCTTGCTCATGCGCGCTCCACGATCACATTGCCGAGCCTGTCGACGCGCGCCGACATGGCCCGGCTCGATCACCGTGGTGGCGTCGGGCTGCTCGAGGATCGCCGGGCCTTCGATCGTGGCGCCCGCCGGCAGCGCGAGCCGCGACCAGATCGCGGTCTCGCGCCAGCCGCCGTCGAACCAGACCTGGCGCGATCCGGTCTTCGCCTTGTCGAGCGACGCCGACGGCGTCCGGGCGCGAACACCGAGAAATCGAACGCCGGCCGCCGCCCGATCGCCGCGACGCGCAGCGACACGATGCGCACCGCAAGCCCGGGCAGCAGGCGGCTGAACGAGGCCGAATAGGCGGCTCGAACGCCGTGCGCACCACGCTGCTCGCTCACGCCGCGTGCGTCCGCCTCGACCGGCAGCGGCACCGACGACGGTGTGGGTCTGCCCGAGATAGTGCATGTCGAGCTCGTAGATCACGTCGATGCGCTCGACCGGAATGCCGGCCGCCGCGATCACCGCGCTCGCCTCCTTGCCGGCCGCGCGCCATGCGCGCGCTCGAGCGCGGCCGCATCGAGGCCGTCGAGCATCAGGTTCACGGTCTGCACCATGTCGTGGCGCAGGTCCGCGAGCACGCAGCCGAGCGCCGACGTGATGCCGGGGAAGCGCGGCACCAGCGCGCATTTCAGGCCGATCTCGCGGATCAGCGCGCCGACATGCAGCGCGCCGCCGCCGCCGAACGGCATCGCGACGAACTTCTGCGGATCGTGGCCGCGCTCGATCGAGACGAGGCGGATCGCGCCCGCCATGCGCGCGTCCGCGACGCGCACGATCGCGGCGGCGGCATCGTCGGCGTCGAGGCCGAGCGGCGTGCCGACATGCTCGGCGATCGCGCGCCGCGCCGCCTCGACGTCGAGCGATTTGAGCTCGCCGCCGAGCGGACGCTGCGCATTGATGCGGCCGAGCACGACCTGCGCGTCGGTCAAGGTCGGGCGCGTGTTGCCCTGGCCGTAGCAGGCGGGCCCCGGCACCGAGCCCGCGCTTTCCGGGCCGACCTGCAGCAGCCCGCCGCGATCGACCCAGGCGATCGAGCCGCCGCCCGCGCCGATGGTGGTGATCTCGACCATCGGCGTGCGGATGACGAGGCCGAAATCGATCGTGGTCTGCGCCGCGACCGACGGCCTTGCCGCTCGCGATCACCGACACGTCGAACGACGTGCCGCCGAGATCGCAGGTGATGAGATTGTCGAAGCCCGCGGCCTTGCGCGAGCGCCGCGCCCGCGACCACGCCGGCCGCGGGGCCGGAGAGCGCGGTGCGCACCGGCAGCCGGCGCGCGGTCGCGGTCGACATGATGCCGCCGTTCGACTGCACGATGTGCAGCTTGCTCTGTGCCCTGCGCGAGCGCGGCTTCGAGCTTGGCGACATAGGAGGCGACGACCGGCTGCAGATAGGCGTTGATCGCCGCCGTCGAGGAGCGCTCGAACTCGCGGATCTCGGACAGCACCTCGTGCGAGGCGCGTGACGTAGTCGTTCGGCCAGACCTCGCGCACGGCGGCGAGCGCGCGGCGCTCGTTCTCGGCGTTGGCGTAGGCGTTGATGAAGATGACGGCGACGCGCCTGCGCGCCCTGCGTCGAGGAGCTGCTGTGCCGCGGCGCGACCTCGCCCTCATCGACCGCGGTGCGGATCGTGCCGTCGGCGAGCGTGCGCTCGTCGACCTCGAGCCGCATGTCGCGGTCGGCGATCGGGACGAAGTCGCCCCACAGGCCCCAGGTGCGGCGGCGGTCGCGGCGGCGCATCTCCAGCACGTCGCGAAAGCCGCGCGTGGTGATGACGCCGATCTTCGGCCCGCGCCGCTCCAGCAGCGTGTTGGTGCCGACCGTGGTGCCGTGCACGATCGAGCCGTGCCGGCGGCGCCGCCGAGCGCGCGCAGGCCGTTGAGAAAGCCCTGCGCCTCGTCGCCGCGCCGCGACGGCACCTTCGCGGTCGGAACGTGCCGCGCGGACGAATCGAAGCGGAACAGGTCGGTGAACGTGCCGCCGACGTCGACGCCGACGACGATCCGACCGCTCATGCGTCGCCGCGCGCTGTGCGTAGCGTCGGATCGAGCGACGTCTGCGCAGCACGACCTTGTAGTCGCGGCGCCGTCGGCCGAGACGTAGCCGAGGCGCACGTCGCGCGCGACGCGCTCGGGATCGCGCTCGGCCGGATCGCCGAAGCCGCCGCCGCCCGGCGTTTCCAGCCGCACCTTCTGGCCGCGGCGGATCTTGACGTCGGTGACCTTCGAGACGAGCGGCGGCGTCGCCTCGCCGCTGTCGGTCTCGTAGACGAAGCGGTTGAGCGCCGCCGGCCTGCCGCCGTTCGACGCCGGGCGGCGGATACTTGCCGCGCTCGCCGAGCAGAAACACCTCGGCGCCGCCGTCGGCCAGCGCCTCGATCTCGTAGATCGCGCCGAGCCCGCCGCGATGCTTGCCCGGCCCGCCCGAGTCCGGCCGCAGCGCCCATTGCGTGAACATCACCGGATAGAGCGACTCCAGAATCTCCAGCGGCGGAATGGTCGCGGTCGAGATCGGGTTGTTGCCGTGGTTGAGCCCGTCGCCCTCCGGATTGCCGCCGAGCCCGCCGCCGAAGAAGCAGAACATCACCCAGCGCCGGCCGTGCTCGCGCCAGCCGGCGAGCGAGAGCGCATTGATGGTGGCGAACGGGCTGCCGTTGGCGCGCTCCGGCGCGGCCTTGGCGAACGCGCCGAAGATCGACGTCGATGACGCGCAGGATCGTCTCGGTATAGCCGCCGACCGGGCGCGGCGCCGAGACGCCGAGCAGCGTCGTGTCGGGAATGACGAACTCGATCGGCGCGAGGCAGCCGGCATTCGCCGGCACGTCGGTGAACAGGTGCTTGAGCGCCACGTAGCAGCACGCGACCGTGGTCGAGCGCGCGATGTTGAGCGGCCCGTCGCACGGCGGCGCCGAGCGCGAGAAGTCGAGCGTCATGCGGTCGCCCGCGATCGTCAGGTCGAGCGCGATCTGCAGCGGCGTGTCGGTGACGCCGTCGTTGTCGAGGAAATCGTCGCAGCGTGTAGGTGCCGTCCGGCAGCGCCGCGATATTGGCGCGCATCAGCGCCTCGGCGCGCGCCGACAGCGCCGCGAGCGCCGCCGTGATCGTCTCGTCGCCGTATTCGTCGAGCAGCGCGTTCAGCCGCCGCTCGCCGAGATCGAGCGCATTGAGCTGGCCGTTGAGGTCGCCCCAGTTCGACTGCGGCACGCGCGAGTTCGCGGCGAGGATGTCGATGATGTCCTGCTGGATGCACGCCGGCGCGCATGAGCTTCACCGGCGGAATGCGGAAGCCTTCCTGGAAGCTCTCGGTCGCCTTGGCGTTGAAGTTGCCCGGCACGTTGCCGCCGACGTCGAGCCAGTGCCCGACCGAGGCGAGCCAGGCGAACACCTTGCCGTCGCGCATCAGCGGGCGCACGAGGCGGACGTCGTTGAGGTGCGTGCCGCCGTCGTAAGGGTCGTTGAACAGATAGGTGTCGCGCGGCGTCGAGACCGCCGTCGCGCGCGACCTTGTCGATCACCGCCTTCACCGCGAACGCCATGGCGCCGACGAAGATCGGCAGGCCGGACGTGCCCTGCACCAGCGTCGCGCCGGTCTCGGCGTGATAGAGCCCGTGGCAGGCGTCGTGCGCCTCCGCGATGATCGGATTGAACGCCGAGCGGAAGAGCGTCGCGTCCATCTCGTCGGCGATCTGGACGAGGCGGCCGTTGAGCACCGCGAGCGTGACGGGATCGAGCGCTTTCATTCACATTCCGAGATAGGCGCGCTTGAGGTTGGGATCGTCGCGCACCTCGGCGGCGCTTCCCTGCAGCACGAATCGCGCCGTTGTCGAGCACGTAGGCGCGGCTTGCGACCTCCAGGCTCTGCACCACGTTCTGCTCGACCAGCAGCAGCGCGATGCCCTGCGCGTTGATGCGCTTGATCAGCGCGAACAGCTCCTCGACCAGCAGCGGCGAGAGCCCGAGCGAGGGCTCGTCGAGGATCAGCAGCTTCGGCTCCGCCATCAGCCCGCGCCCGATCGCCAGCATCTGCTGCTCGCCGCCCGACAGCGTGCCGGCGCTCTGCGACTGCCGTTCGGCGAGCCGCGGGAAGATCGCGAACACGCGCTCGCGGTTTTCCGCGCGGCGCGCGCGGGCGCGGCGGTAGCAGCCGAGATCGAGGTTCTCGCGAGACGCTCATGTTGGGGAAGATGCGCCGGCCTTCGGGCACGTGGATCAGGCCTTGCGCGACGATCGCCGAAGGCTTCGCGCGCTCGATCGGCGCGCCGCCGAAACGGATCGCGCCGCGCCACGGCCGCAGCGCGCCCGAGATCGTGCGGTTGAGCGTGGACTTGCCCGCGCCGTTCGAGCCCAGCACCGCGACGATCTCGCCCTCGTTCACCGCGAGATCGATGCCGCGCAGGATCTCGGTCGCGCCGTAGCCGGCGTGCAGGCCGGATATGGCGAGCAGTTCAGCCATGTGCGCCTCCGCGCATCCGCTCGGCGGCGCCGTGACCCAGATAGGCCTCGATCACGCGCGAGTCCGCCGCGATCGCATCGCGGCGGGCCCATCGGCGATGATGCGGCCCTCGGCGAGCACGAACACCTGCTCGGCGAGGCTCATCACCGCCTGCATCACATGCTCGATCATCACGATGGTGATGCCGCGCGCGCGGATCGCCTGGATCACCGGCACCATGTCGCGCACTTCGGAGGGGTTGAGCCCGGCCAGCACCTCGTCGAGCAGCAGGAGCTTCGGCTCGATCGCGAGCGCGCGCGCAAGCTCGAGCCGCTTGCGGCCCGCCACGGTGAGATCGGACGCGCGACGGCCGAGCATGGGGCTCAGGCCGACTTCGTGTGCGACCTTCTCGGCGGCGGCGAGCGCATCGGCGCGGCGTGCGTGATGCAGATAGGCGCCGACTGCGATGTTCTCGGCGACGGTCAAGCCCGGCAAATGGCTGCGTGATCTGGAAGGTGCGCGCGATGCCGCGCCGGGCGAGCAGATGCGGCGCGAGGCCGGTGATATCGGCGCCTTCGAAGAAGACGCGGCCGGCAGTGGCGCCAGAAATCCGGTGATGATCGCGAACAGGGTCGTCTTGCCCGCGCCGTTCGGGCCGATCAGTGCCGTGATGCGGCCTTGCTCCGCAAAGAACGCGGCCTGGTCGACGGCGAGAAGCCCGCCGAAGCGGCGCGACACGTTCTCGACGCGCAGCATCTCGCCGCTCATGTGCGCCGCCTCAACAGTCCGGCGATGCCGCGCGGCGCGAAGGCCACCACGAGGATCAGCACGCAGCCGAAGATCACGAGATCGAGCCCCGGCGCATCGCCGATCAGGTGTTTGGTGACCTCGCCGAGCGTCTTGACCACCAGCGCGCCGAGCAGCGGGCCGAACACCGTGCCGATGCCGCCGATGATCGGGGCGAGCAGCGCATCGACCGAGATCCACGGGCCGTAGGCGATGCCGGCATCGAGGAAGAGGAAATACTGCGCGTAGAAGCAGCCGCCCGCGGCGGTGATCGCGGCCGAGAGCGTCATCGCGGCAAGCTTGACGCGGAACACGTCGATGCCGGCCGCCTTCGCGGCGTCCTCGTTCTCGCGGATCGGCGACGAGATAGGCGCCGAAGCGGCTTGTTTCGAGGCGCTGCGCGATCACGAGCGAGACCGCGACGAATCGCGAGGATGATCCAGTAGAACGGCGCGCGGCTCTGGAACTGGAAGGCTTCCCAGCGCAGGTCGAGCTTCACCAGTGTGCCGACGCCCGCGCCGGTGATCGGCGCGACGCTCGCGATGATGCGCAGCACTTCGGCGAAGGCGAGGGTGACGAGCGCGAAGTAGGAGCCGCGCAGGCCGGAGCGGAAACTGACAGCGCGCCGGTGATGGCGCCGACCAGCGCGCCGGCCGCGATGCCGATGACGAGGCCGGCCCACGCGTTCACGCCGTAGTGCAGTTGCAGGATGCCGGTGGTGTAGGCGGCGGTGCCGAAGAACGCCGCATGGCCGAACGAATACTGCCCGCCATAGCCGCCGAGCACGTTCCAGCCCTGGCCGACCAGCGCGATCAAGAGCGCGACGACGAGGAAATTCAGCACGACATTGGATGACGTGACGAGCGGCACGCAGGCGAGCAGCGCGACGACGAGCGCGATGATGCCGTAGCGTCTTCACGCGCGCTCTCCGAACAGGCCGGTGGGGCGGAACAGCAGCACCAGGATGAAGATGACGAAAATGCCGATCTGGCCGAGCGATTCACCGAGGTAGAGCCCGCACAGGCTTTCGACCACGCCGATGATCAGCCCGCCGACGAGCGCGCCCGCGACCGAGCCCATGCCGCCGAGCACCACGATGGTGAAGGCGATCAGCACGAAGGCGTTGCCGGCGTGCGGATTGACGTAATAGGTCGGCAACAGGAGGCACGCCGCGACCGCGAGGCACGCGGTGCCGAGCCCGAAGGTCACCGCGTAGATGTGCGCGACATCGATGCCGGAGAGCTCCGCGCCGAGCTTTTCCTTCGCGACCGCGCGGATCGCCTTGCCGGTGTCGGTGAAGCGCATCAGCAGCTAGAGCGCGACCGCGACCGCGATGACGACGCAGAAGCCGATCACGCGCGGCACGCTGAGGAACGCGGGGCCGACCTCGATCACGTTGAAGCCGTAGGGCAGGTTGACGGTGCGCGTGTCGGCGCGGAACGCGTAGAGCAGCGCGTTCTCGATCACGACCGCCAGGCCCGAGCGTGACCAGCAGGATGTTGCGGTCCTCGCCATGCGCGGCGGGCCCGATGACGAAGCGCTGCAGCGCATAGCCGAGGCAGAAGAACAGCGGCGTGAGGCCGAGCGCCGCGAGATACGGATCGAGGCCGAGCAGCTTGTAGGCGAAGAACGCCGCGAACATCGCGGCGGTGAGCAGCGCGCCGTGCGCGAAGTTGATGATGTGCAACACGCCGTAGATCAGCGTCAGCCCGAGCGCGACCAGCGCGTAGACCGCGCCGGTGAGCAGGCCGTTGAGGATGGCGGGGACGAGGATGATGGGGGAGAGCATGCTCGTGTCATCCCGGAAGCCGCCGCTGGCGGCTATCCGGGAGCCAGTCGATCGAACGATCGCGAGCGGGCGCACGGCATCCCGGCTCTCGCTGCGCTCGGCCGGGATGACATGCGGAGCTACGCCGGCATCGGGTAAACCGCCTTCGCCGACGCGAACGACGCCGGGAAGATCACCTGGATGTCGTTGCCCTGCACCTGCGTGTTCACCGGCGCGGCGCCCTGGTTCTGCCCGTTGACGAACTTGGTCGGGCCGTAGGGCATCACGTGGCCCGAGAAGGTCGAGGTCTCCAGCGCCGCGATGATCTTGGCGCGGTCCGCGCTCGCGGCGCGCTCCAGCGCGTCGGCGAGCAGCAGCGCGGCCGTGTAGTTCATGTAGACCTCGTAGGTGAAGAACTCGCCCTTCGCCTCGACCTTCTTCTTCAGCGTCGAGCGCCTTCGGGTTCTTCGGGTCGAACCAGTGATTGCAGTCCATGATGTACTGGGCGGCCTCGGGGAATTCCTTCACGAACTTGTAGGACGACGCCGCGCCGCCGAGCACCGAGTAGATCGCCTTCGGCCGCACCTTCTGCTGCTGCATGGTGCGCGCGAGCAGGACGTATTCGTTGTAGTAGTTCGCCGGGATCACGAGGTCCGGGTTTGCGGCGCGGATTTTGGTCACCACGTTGTTGAAGTCGCGCGTCGGCGTCGGGTGCGGGATCGTCTCGATCACCTGGAAGCCTTTTTCCGGCAGCTGCGTGTTGAGCAGCTTGGCGAGGCCGGAGCCGAAGGCCGAATCCTCGTGGATGATCATCGCGGTCTTGGCGATCTTGCCGGCGCCGTCGTTGAGCGTGATCAGGTTGTCGATCGCCGCCTTGGAGATGAGGCCGAAGCCGGGGCCGAAGCGGAACGTGTTCTTCAATCCGCGCGTCACGATCGAGTCCGCGACGCCGACGTCGACGATGTAGGGCAGGTCATAGCGCGCCGCGGTCTGGCTCGCCGCAAGGCAGATCGACGAGACGAAGCCGCCGACCACCGCCGCGCAGCCGGCCCCGTTCATCTTCTCGACTTCGGCATTGCCGCCGTCCGGCGTCGACTGCGCGTCGCCGAACACCGGCTCGATCTTCGCGCCGCCGAGCGACTTGATGCCGGCCGCGTTGATCTCCTCGAGCGCGAGCGTCGCGCCGATGCGGCCCTGCTGGCCGGAATAGGACATCGCGCCGGAGGTCGGCTGCAGGATGCCGACCTTGATCGGCGCGCCTTGCGCGCGCAGCACGGACGGCGCGGCGAGCGTGGCGGCGCCGAGCGCGGTCGAAGCCAGGAAACGGCGGCGGTTCAGCGATTGACATTGTTCTTTCTCCCCTCGAAAACAGTTGCGCAAGCCTAGCATTGGTCCTGCGACTTGCCAAACCTCAGCTCATCCCGGAAGCGGGCATCCAGGCCCTGAACACCATGGCTCTGGTCCCGCTTTCGCGCCGGGATGACGCGTCAGCGCGCTCCGTGATCTTCGCCAGCTCCGCGTCGTCCGGCGTGACATCGAGCCGCACCACGATGCCGGCAAGCTCCGGGCGAGGGCGGCGGATAGAACTGCATCACCTTCGGGTCGTGGCCGGGCACGATGTGCTGCGGGCGTCGGCGCCTCCGCGCGCAGCGTGTCGTAGGCCTCCAGCATCAGCCCGATGTGGAACGCCGTGGTGAACGGCCGGCCGGTCATCATGTTCTCGTAGTAGTGCGTGGTGTCGGAGGCGACCACCACCCAGCCGCGCTTGCGTGTGCACCTTGCACGAACTGCAGGCCCATCGAGTGGCCGCCGACCGGATGCAGCGTGATGCCGGGCGCAAGCTCGGCGCCGCCGTTATAGAAGGACGCGGTGCGCGAAGTTGAGCCGCACCACGCCGACGATGTCCTCGACCTCGAAGGAATGCGCGAGCCGGTGATACTGCATGTAGCGGCCGGTCGCGTAGTGGATCTCCGGCTCCTGCAGATGGAATTTCGCCTTCGGGAAGCGGTTGAACCCGCCGACGTGGTCGTAGTGCAGGTGGGTGAGGATCACGTCCTGCACGGTGTCGGCGTCGACGCCGACGAGCTTCAGCGCGTCGATCGGATCGCGCAGGAAGGTGCGCTTGCGCTTCTTCGCGGTCTCCTCGGTGAAGCCGCAGTCGATCACGAAGGCGCGCTCCGCGCTCTTCGCGACCCAGACGAAATAGTCCATCGGCATCGGCCCGTCGTGCGGATCGCCGCCGATGAAATGGTCCGCGCGCCGCGCCTCGCGCGTCGCGTAGCGGATGGCGAAGAGTTCGTATTCGGGGAGGGCGTTCATTTTGTCTGTCCGCGCCTCGCGCTCCTTGATCGCCTCGTGGATCGCCAGCACCTCCTGCGCGCGCAGTACCACCGGCACGTCGATCATCTTGCCGTCGACCGAGATCGAGCCGCGGCCCGCCGCGACCGCCTCGTCGTAGGCCGCGACGATCTTGCGCGCGGAGGCGACATCCTCGGCCGGCGGCGAGAACTCCTCGTTCAGGATCGGGATCTGCGCCGGATGGATCACCGAGGCGCCGCGGAAACCGAGCCGGCGCGAGCGCCGCACCGTCTCGCGGAACGCGTCGAGGTCCTTGTAGTCCGCGACCGTGCCGATGAAGCCGAGCGGCAGCACGCCGGCGGCGCGCGCCGCGATCGCAAGCTGCTGCTTCGGCATGAACAGCGCCTTCGGCGGTCGGCAGCATGCCGACCGAGAGCGCGAAGTCCTCGCCGCCGAGCGTCAGCGCCACGATGCGCTCGCTCGCCTTGGCGATCTCCGGCATGCGGAAGAAGGCATCCGCGCGTCTCGATCATCGCGATGAATTTCGTGTGGCCGGCCGCCATGCCGCGCTCGGCCTCGAGCTCGCTCACCACCTCGGCGACCATGCGGATGTGGTCCGCGCTGTCCACCTTGGTGACCTTGAGCGCCGTGACGCGCGGCATGATCGCGGCTTCGAGATCGAGCATGGTCTGCCGCCACGGCCGGTTGATGCGCACCAGCACGTCGGCGCCGCCGCGCGCAACGTTCTCGGCGGTCGCCGCAAGATCGCGCCGCGCCGCTGGCCGCTCGGCGATCGGCACGGAGTCCTCCAGATCGAGGATGATGCCGTCCGCGCCGCGCTTGTGCGCGCCGTCGATGAAGCGCGGCACGTTGGCCGGCACGTAGAGCAGCGAGCGCCAGACCGGGAGCTTTGCTCATATGACATTCCGTTTGCGCAAATCGGCGAGCGCCGCGGCATCGAGGCCGAGCGCCGCCCAGTATAGCGTCATTGTGCTCGCCGAGCGCGGGCGCGGGCGTGCGGATTTCGCCCGGCGTGCCGGAGAGGCGCGGCACCACATGGTGCATCGGCACGCTGCCCATCTCGGGATCGGGCAGTTCGGTCACGATCTCGCGCGCCTGCACATGCGGGTCGGCGATGAACTGGTCGATGTCGTAGACCGGCGCGGCGGTGACCTCGGCCTGCTCGAACACGGCGAGATTCTCGGCAAGCGTGCGCGCCTTGATGAATTCGGCGACCGGCCGCTCCGCCTCGTCGATGTTCTTCACGCGGTCGGTGTTGGTGCGAAAGCGCGGGTCGTCGATCATGTCGGCGCGGCCGATCGCGCGGTAGAGCCGCTCCGCCATGCTCTGGATCGAGGCCGAGATGGCGATGAAGCGGCCGTCCTTGGTCTCATACACGTTGCGCGGCGCGGTGTTGTTGGAGCGGCTGCCGACGCGCGGCTCGATCTTGCCGGTGAGCTGATAGAGCGCGGCCTCGGGCCCGAGGATCGAGAAGATCGGATCGAGCAGCGGCAGGTCGATCACCTGACCCGTGCCGCCGCGCTGCTCGATCTCGCGCAGCGCGACCAGCACGGCGCTCGCGCCGTAGAGGCCCGCGATCATGTCGGCGAGCGCGAGCGGCGGCAGCACCGGCGGGCGGTCGGCGAAGCCGTTCTTCGCCGCGAAAGTCGACATGCCCTCCACCAGGCTGCCGAAGCCCGGCTTGTCGCGATAGGGCCCGTCCTGCCCCCAGCCCGGAGACGCGCACGATGATGAGGTGCGGGTTGAGCGAGAGCAGCGCCTTCGGCCCGATGCCCATCTCTTCGAGCGTGCCGGGGCGGAAGTTCTCGATGAACACCTGCGCGGTCGCGACGAGCTTGCGCAGCAGGTCCATGCCTTCCGGCGCGCGCAGGTTCAAGGTCACGCTCTTCTTGTTGCGCGCATAGACCTTCCAGTGGACGCTGATGCCGTTGGTGCGCCAGTCGCGCAGCGGATCGCCCTTGCGCGGGTCCTCGATCTTGATCACCTCGGCGCCGAAGTCGGCGAGCTGCAGGCTCACCATGTTGCCGGCGACCAGCCGCGACAGGTCGAGCACGCGGATGCCGTCGAGCGGGCAGGTGGCTTCGGGGCGGAAGGGGCGCATGAACTCTCAACGCGCTCGGTGTGCTCCCTCCCCCTGAAAGGGGGAGGGTCGGGGTGGGGGTCTTTGATCCCCACCCGGCTTGCTTCGCAAGCCGACCTCCCCTTTCAAGGGGAGGTATCGCACCGCATACGCGTCTGCGCCGCTCACCGCAAATGACACGCCACGAGCTGCCCGGCTTCACTTCGCGCAGGGCAGGGTCCTCGACCTTGCAGCGGTCGAACGCATAGGGGCAGCGGGTGTGGAAGTGGCAGCCGGGCGGCGGCTTCACCGGGCTCGGCACGTCGCCCTGCAGCACGATCTTCTTGCGCCGGATCGCCGGGTCCGGCACCGGCACGGCGGCGAGCAGCGATTCCGTGTAGGGGTGCAGCGGCGCGGTGAACAGCGTCTTCTTGTTGGTGTATTCGACGATGCGGCCGAGATACATCACGGCGATGTGGTGGCTGATGTGCTCCACCACCGCGAGATTGTGCGAGATGAACAGATAGGTGAGGCCGAACTCGTCCTGCAGGTCCATCACGAGATTGAGGATCTGCGCCTGGATCGAGACGTCGAGCGCCGACACCGGCTCGTCGCCGATGATCAGGCTCGGCTCCAGCGCAAGCGCGCGCGCGATGCCGATGCGCTGGCGCTGCCCGCCGGAGAACTGATGCGGATAGTTGTCGACATGCTCGGCGCGCAGGCCGACGCGGCGGAAGATGTCGGCGACGCGCTCGCGCCGCTCCTTCGCGTTGCCGACGCCATGCACGCGCAGCGGCTCGCCGACGATATCGCCCGCCGACATGCGCGGATCGAGCGAGGAGAACGGGTCCTGGAAGATGATCTGCATCTGCCGCCGGTAGGGGCGAAGCTCCGCCTTGGAGAGATGCGTGATGTCGGTGCCGTTGATCCTGATCTCGCCCGCCGTCGGCTCGATCAAACGCAGGATGGTGCGGCCGACGGTGGACTTGCCGCAGCCGGACTCGCCAACCAGCGCGAGCGTTTCGCCCGGCGCGGATCGACAAGCGTCACGCCGTCGACCGCGTAGACGTAGCCGGCAGTGCGGCGCAGCAGGCCCTTCTTGATCGGGAAGTGCTTCTTGAGGTTCTTCACCTCGAGCACCGGGCGGGCGCGCGTCAGGCATGCGCGGCTCCGTAGATTTCCTTCGAGCGCCAGCACGCCGCCCAATGGCCGGGCTGCTTCTCCTCGTAGGGCGGAAACTCGCGGCGGCAGATATCGATCGCGTTGCGGACAGCGCGGCGCGAACGGGCAGCCGGGCGGCAAGTTGGTGAGCGCCGGCACGATGCCGGGAATCTCCTTCAGGCGCCGCTTCGTCTCCCCTTCGCCACGCAAGAGATCGAGCCGCGGGATCGAGGCCATCAGGCCGTGCGTGTAGGGATGCAGCGGGCGTGCGAACAGTTCGCCGACCGGCGCTTCCTCCACCTTCTTGCCCGCGTACATCACGATCACGCGCTGCGCGGTCTCGGCCACCACGCCGAGATCGTGCGTGATCAGGATCATGGCGGTGCCGAGCTTCTTCTGCAGGTCGAGGATGATGTCGAGGATCTGCGCCTGGATCGTCACGTCGAGCGCGGTGGTCGGCTCGTCGGCGATCAGCACTTTCGGATTGCAGGCGAGCGCCATCGCGATCATCACGCGCTGGCGCATGCCGCCGGAGAGCTGATGCGGATATTCCCTGAGCCGCTGCTCGGCTTCCGGCATGCGCACCAGCTTGAGGATCTCGACCGCGCGGCTCGAGCGCGGCGCTGCGCGGAGGCCCTCGTGCAGCAGCAGCGCCTCGGCGATCTGGTTGCCGACCGTCATCACCGGATTGAGCGACGTCATCGGCTCCTGGAAGATCATCGAGATGTCTTTGCCGCGCACCTTGCGCATCGCGGGCTCGTCGAGCGTCGACCAGGTCGGTGCCGTCGAGCGTCACCGAGCCGCTGACGATCTTGCCGGGCGGCTCGGGGATCAGCCGCATCAGCGACAGCGCGGTCATCGACTTGCCGCAGCCGGACTCGCCGACGATCGCCAGCGTCTCGTGCGGCTTGAGCTGGAAGCTCACCCCGTCGACGGCCTTCAGGATGCCGTGGCGCAGGAAGAAATAGGTGCGCAGGTCCGCGACATCGAGCAAAGTCGCGGCGTCGGTCTCGGCGGGTTTTACCTGCAGCATCAGTCGCGCTGGCGCGGGTCGAGGATGTCGCGCAGCGCATCGCCGAGCAGGTTGGTGCCGAACACCGCGAGCGAGATCGCGGCGCCGGGGAAGATCACGAGCCACGGCGCGACGCGCACATATTCGGCGGCCAACTCCGACAGCATGCGTCCCCACGAGGGATGCGGCTCCGGCACGCCGAGGCCGAGGAACGAGAGCGCCGCCTCGACCAGGATGGTAGAGCCGAGCTGCGCAGTCGCGAGCACGATCAGCGGCGCGAGCGTGTTCGGCAGCACGTGGCGGATCGCGATCGCGAACTCGTTCATGCCGACCGCGCGCGAGGCCTCGACGAACGGCATCTCGCGCAGCATCAGCGTGTTGGAGCGGATCACGCGCGCGACCGTCGGGACCAGCGGGATCGCGATCGCGATGATGGTGTTCTCGAGCGAGGGCCCGAGCGCCGCGGTCATCACCAGCGCCATCACCAGCAGCGGCAGCGACTGCATCATGTCCATCACGCGCTGCACGATCAGGTCGTACCAGCCGCCGAAATAACCCGAGGTCAGCCCGATGGTGACGCCGAACAGGCAGCCGAGCCCGGTCGAGCCGACGCCGACCGCGAGCGAGATGCGCGCGCCGTAGACGATGCGGCTCCACATGTCGCGGCCCATGAAGTCGGCGCCGAGCGGATGCGCGCCGCCGGGCGCGGCGAGCGAGACGCGCGGGTTGGTCAGCGTCGGATCGAACTGCGTGATCCAGGGCGCGAAGATCGCCATCAGCACGAACAGCGCGACGATCACGGCGCCGGCCGCGCCGAGCGGATAGCGCTCGGCGTAGAAACCGAGCCGCCGCGAGCCAGTTCTTGCGCGGCGCGCGGGGTCTCGATGGTGTGTCGATCGCTGCCATGTATTTCTCGTACGCGATGCGCGGATCGAGCGCGAGGTAGGCCATGTCGATCAGGAAGTTGATCGACACCACGCAGATCGCGATGAACATCACCAGGTTCTGCACGATCGGGTAGTCGCGCGAGCGGATCGCCTCGACCAGGAAGCGCGCGACGCCCGGAATGTTGAACACGGTTTCGGTCACGATCAGCCCGCCGACCAGGAAGGCCGCCTCGATGCCCACGATGGTGACGATCGGCAGCACCGCGTTGCGCAGCGCGTGCACGAAGTTGACCTTGGCGTAGGACGCGCCCTTGGCGCGCGCGGTGCGGATGTAGTCCTGGCGCAGCACTTCCAGCATCGAGGAACGCGTGAGCCGCATCATCAGCGCGGAGGAGCGGAAGCCAACCGCCGCCGCCGGAATGCTGAGCAGCAGCAGCTCTTCCCACAGCGTCTTCGGCCGGTTGGTGTAGATCGGGATCCAGCCGAAATACTGCACGCACACCATCAGGACCAGGAGGCCGAGCCAGAACGACGGCAGCGACAGTCCGGAGAGCGA
>CAWFAE010000018.1:0-302792 GCA_963813615.1 uncultured Actinomycetota bacterium | reverse complement strand
TTGCCGCCGGGGTGCTGCCCGCGGAGTAGCTCCACCGCCTCCAGCGCGTCGGCCAGCGGGAACGTGCGCGCGACCGGCACCTCCAACCGCCCCTCGGCGGCCAGCCGGACCAGGTCCGCGCGGACGCGGTCCCGGTAGGCCTGGCTGTCGGGCTTGGCGCCCGCGATGTGGCGGATGCCGTCGGACTCCGCGCGATGGCCTGCGGCGATGGTGACGATGCGGTCGCGGTCGGCGACCAGCGCGAGCGAGACGTCGACCGCCTCGTCGGTGCCGATGCAGTCGAGCGCGGCGACCACTCCGTCGGGAGCGGCGTCGCGGACGCGCTGTTCGAGGCCGTCGCCGTACGTGACCGGTACGCCGCCGTAGCGCCGCACCGTGTCGAAGTTGCGCTCGCTCGCCGTCCCGACGACCCGGGCGCCGAGGAGGGCGGCCTGCTGCAGGACGCTGACCCCGACGGCTCCCGACGCGGCATGGACGACGATCGTCTCGCCCGCGGCAACGCCCGTGACGTGCAGCATCTCCGAGGCCGTGGCGCCGACCAGCAGCAGGTTGGCGGCCGCCTCGAACGACAGTGACGCCGGCTTCGCGAAGACATCGGTCGCCGGGCACCGTCAGCGAGGTGGCCCAGCCTCCGGTCACCCGGTAGGCGACCACCTCCTGGCCGACGGAGAATCCGGTGTCCGGCCCGAGCGCGGTGATCACGCCCGCGACCTCGTAGCCGATCGGCTTCGGGAAGTCCTGCGGCCCGCCCCGGGCGGCGTGCTTGTGGTCGGCCGGATTCACTCCCGCGGCGCGTACCTCGATGGTCACCTCGCCCGGGCCGGGCGACGGGACGTCGTACTCCTCGAAGGCGAGCACCTCGGGGCCGCCTGGCGCGGTCGCGATCCAGCGTCGGGCCATGCCGTCGAGACTAGTGAGTCGAGCCGGGCGACGAGCCGCCGGCCACCTCGTAGCTCCACACCTCGCTGTGGGTCGACACCGGTCGCGGCGCCTCGCCACCAGCGCGCTCGACCGCGGACCGGTGCCCCTCGGCGAACCCGGGCGAGCTCACCCACGCCTGGAACGACTCCTCGTCGCGCCAGCGGGTGATCACGAGCCACTGCTCCCGCTCGTCGGTCGGTCGCAGCAGCTCGAACCCTTCGAACCCGTCGGCGTCGTCGACCGCGCCGGCCCGAGCAGCAAACCGATGCGCCAGCTCGTCGCCGCTGCCGGCCGGGACGGTGATGGCGTTGATCTTGATGGTGGTCACCGGCTCAGCCTGCCATTGCCGTCAGGTGTACGGCGATCGAGCCCAGCCCCGGCGCAGACACCTCCCAGGCCTGGCCGGGCGCCACCGCCATCGGCGGGATCATCGATCCGGTGATCACGACATCGCCGGGACGCAGCTCATTCCCGGCCGCGGCCAGGGTCGAGGCGGTCGTCGACAGCACCCAGCCCAGCTCGCCGACCAGCTCGTCCGGGGTCGGAGGTCGCCGCCACCTCGTCGCCGTCGCAGCGGACGCGGACCCCTCGCTCGGTCGGGCAGCGCGGCGACGCGGTCACCGAACAGGACGTGCCGGTGGTAGACGTTGCCGGCCACGATCTCCTCGATGTCGTCTGGCGGCGAGGTCGACGTCCGCGAGCTCGATCGCCAGCGCCCATCCTTCGACGGCGAGCCCGGGACCGACGTACGCCGCGATCTCGGCCTCGATCACGCCCCGGGTCCAGCCCGCGACGGACACCGACGACCCCGGCGCGAGCCGGCGGCCCGTCGTCAGGTAGCCGACCAACGGACGGTCGATGCCGAAGCTCGGCCATCGCGGCCCGGGAGCCGAACCCGACCTTCCAACCGAGGTGCTCGGCACCACCGGCGAGCTCGTCCCGCCGACGGTCGAGCATCCGGGTGGTGCCGCGCACGATGCGCGGGTCGATGCCGGTCAGTCGTCGAACCTCTCATCCGGGTCGGGCAGGGCGTACCCCGCGGCGTCCAGCGAGCCGGCGCCGCTCCACCCCCAGATCAGCAGCACGTCCTCGTCGGACGTGTTCACGTACCCGTGCCAGTTCCCGCGCGGGGTGAAGATCACGTCGCCCGCCTTCGACGGTTCCATCCCGGCGTTGGTGTGGATCTCGCCGTGGCCCGACATCACCACCAGGAACTCGTCGGCGTTCGGGTGCGCGTGCCGGTCGTGGCGGGCGCCGGGCGGCAGCACGGTGCGGCCGACCACCAGGCCCCGCGAGCCGGCGGTCTTCTCGTCGATGAGGTACTGCACCTGCATGTCGACCCAGCCCTCGTCCTCGCGCAGGTTCTGCTCGAGCGGGACGTCGTCGATCGTCGTGCGGTACGGCGCCGCAGCGGCTCGGCGGTCACGCGATCACCCCCGCCATCCGCCGGTAGACGTCGGCGACGCTGACCAGGAAGTCGCGGTCCTTCAGCGGGCTGCTGCGCGCGGCGCTGAGCATCTCGCTGGCGGCCGAGCAGGTCGGTACGGCGGCCCCGAGGCGACGGCCGAGCTCCTGCGCCAGCACCAGGTCCTTCTGCTGCAGCTCGACGTCGGCGTAGACCTCGTTGTCGTCGACGAGCAGCGGCGCCCGGTAGCCGATCACGGGCGAGGCGATCACGCTCTTCAGCGCCGCGTCCACGACGGCCTCGCGGTCCACGCCGGCCTTCTCGACCAGCGTGACCGCCTCCGCGAACGCCGTCACCGAGACGACCAGGGCGAGGTTGATCGCGACCTTGCTGAGGATCGCGTGCCCGTTGGGTCCGATGTAGGTGACCTTCGGGCCGATCGCGTGCAGCACCTCCTCGACGTGCTCGAACGCCGCCCGGTCGCCGCCGACCATCACCGACATCTGCCCGGCGGCGAGCGTGGCGGGGCTGCCGGACACCGGGGTGTCCAGGAAGTGCGCCCCGGTCGCAGCGACCCGCTCCGCCAGAGCGACGCTCGCGTCGGGGGAGATGGTGCTCAGGTCGGCCCAGACCGTGCCCGGGCGCAGCCCGGCCAGGATCCCGTCCTCGCCGTCCGCCGCCTGCTCCACGGCCGCGGTGTTGGTCAGCATCGTGAAGAGCACGTCGGCGCCGGCGGCCGCCTCGCGCGGGGTGTCGGCCCAGCCCATTCCGGCATCGACCAGGTGCTCGGCCTTGGCCCGGGTGCGGTTCCAGCCGACCAGGGGATGGCCGGCCTCCATCAGCTGCCGGGCGATGCCGGCACCCATCGCCCCGAGCCCGACGAAGCCGAGCCGCTTGATGTCGCTGAGCTTGAATTCCTGGGGCACCTCAGCGGGCCGCCCAGTAGTCGCCGCTGGCCTTGGACTCCTCGAGCGCCTCGGCGTTCTCGAAGCCGGGCGCCATCGACGCGTCGGTGCCGGCGAGGTACTGGTGGTGGTCGATGTCGAGCAGCCGGATCCAGCTCTGCTGGCCGAAGGTCAGGGCGATGCAGCAGCCGAGCTCGACCAGCTCGGCCTCGGAGAAGTGCGCGTTGAGCCGGCCCCACAGGCCGTCGCGGTCCTCCTCGTTCCAGGCGATCGCCTGGGCGTAGGCGAGCGCGGCCTTCTGCCGCTCGTCGAACCGGTCGGAGCTCTCGAAGTTGAGCAGGTCGTCGTACTGCGCCTCCTCGAGGCCGGCCTCCCTGCCCTTGATCGAGCGCTGGTTGCCGCAGAACTCGCAGGTGACCGTGCGGGAGATGTAGACCCGGCACAGCTCCTTGATCGCGTGGTCGCACACGCCCTCGTGGAACAGCGCCTTCCACGAGTCGGCGAACGCCCAGAACGCGTTGGGGACGTGCGCCCGGACCGCCGAGCTCTCCGGGCGCGGCGTGCCCTCACGGGCGCACCGGGCCATCTCCTCCTGCATCCGCTCGTCCATCTCGTCGAGCGGCAGGTAGCTGATGCGGGGTTTCGACATGTGTCCTCCTCGGTGGCGGTGACTACTGCTGGGCCTCGATGGCCCGGATGACTGCGGCGCCGTCGAGCGGCAGGTCGCGGACCCGCACCCCCAGCGCGTGGTGGACGGCGTTCGCGATCGCGGCCGCGGTGGGTCCCTGGGCCGCCTCGCCGGTCCCGACGGACGGCTGGTCGCTGTCGACGAGGTGGACGTCGACCCGCGGCGTCTCGGAGAAGCGCAGGATCGGGTACTGCTCCCAGTCGTTGCTGGTGATCCGGCGCCGGTCGAAGCGGACCCGCTCGCGCACCGTCCAGCTGGTGGCCTGGATCGCGCCGCCCTCGAGCTGGTTGCGGGCGCCGTCGGGGTTGATCACCGTGCCGACGTCGGCCACCAGGGTCAGCCGGCGGACCCGCACGTCGGTGCTCACCTCGACCTCGGCGACGACGGCGCACCAGGCGCCGGTGTCCTTGTAGCGCGCGAAGCCGAGTCCGCGGCCGGTCTCGTCGGGGAGTGGCTCGTCCCAGCCGGAGAGGTCGGCCGCGGTCTGGACGACGTGGCGCGCCCGCGCGTCCTCGAGGTGGTCGAGCCGGAACCGCACCGGGTCGGCGCCCGCGGCCGCGGCCAGCTCGTCCATGAAGCTCTCGATGGCGAACACGTTGAGGTAGGCGCCGAGCGCCCGCATCGCCGAGGTCCGCAGCGGCGTCGGCTCCTTCCGGTGGCCGGTGATCCGACGCGGTCCGACCGCATAGAGCGGAACGGCGTTGCGGGTGGTCCCGCCTCCCCGTGCCGTCGGGGGGTCGGTCGGCGGGGGGATCGGGATCGGTGCGGCGAGGTGGGCTCCCGCGAGCAGTCCGGGGGTGCCCCGGAACCCGGGGCGCGACGTGTGGCCCTGGCTCCACACGTCGTACGTCCAGCCGGTGATCCGGCCGTCGTCGAGAGCCGCGGAGACGGTGGCAGTCATCGCCGAGGAGAGCGGCGCCCAGGTGAGCTCGTCGCGCCGTGACCAGCGGGTCAGCACCGGCCGCCCGGGGGTGGACCGGGCCAGCAGCACGGCGTCGAACGCCGCGTCGTCGGCGGCGTTGTGGCCGTAGCAGCCGGCGTTCTCGACGTGCTCCACCTGGACCGACGCCGGGTCGAGGTCGAGCGCGGCGGCGATCGCGGCCCGCAGCCCGTGGATGCCCTGGCTGTGGCTCCACACGCGCAGACCGTCATCGTCCCACCGGGCCATCCCGCAGCTCGGCGCGATCGAGGCGTGCACCAGGAACGGCTTGGAGTACGACGCGGAGTGGGCGCCGGGGGCCGGCTCCTCCTCGCGGACGGGGATCTCTTCGTGCGGTCCGGCCCTGAGCCAGGTCGAGAGGTCGTCCTCGTCGGGCAGCAGGTCGCGCTCCTCCCACGCGCAGTCGCGCTCGAGCTGGTCGAGCGCCCGGTCGACGTCGGCCTCGCGCTCGCCGACCACGCCGACGAACGACCCGTCGCGCACCAGCTCCACCCCCGGCGCCTTCCAATCCGCGGCGAGCTCCACCAGCCGGGCGCCGAACGACGGCGGGCGCAGCACCCGGCCGTGCAGCAGTCCCTCGGGTCGCAGGTCGGCGAGGTAGCGCGGGCGACCGAGCACCTTGTCGGGCAGGTCGAGGCGGGCCGCGCTGCGGCCGACCTCGCGCGCCGGTGCCGGCGGAGCCGGCGGGATGCCGGTCAGGTCGGTGTCCGGGTCCAGCTGCCGGATCAGGTCGACGTACTCGGAGACCGGTTCCACCGGTCCCTCGGTGAGCGTGCGGACCACGGCGCCGAGGTGTCGCAGCGCGGGTCCGGTCTGCACGACCGACAGGCTGCCGGACGGTGAGCCCCTGGTTCGGGCCGTGCTCGGTGTGCGTCGGCACCATCCGGATCGACGCGAGCGGCAGTCCGAAGGCGTCCGCGGCGATCTGGGCGAGCGCGGTGACGATGCCCTGGCCCAGCTCGACCTTCCCGACGTGTACCTCGACGCGGCGTCGTCCGTGACGGACAGCCAGGTGCCGAGCCGGGGGTTGTCGGCGATGTGGGCGGGGACCTTGGAGGTCGGTCATTGCTGCGTGCTCACCGCCGTGATCGCATCGACGATGCGCTGCTGCGAGCCGCAGCGGCACAGGTTGCGGTCCAGCGCCTCGGCGACGCGTACGGCGTCCGCTCCGGGCTCGGACTCGAGCAGCGCCGCCGCCCGGACCACGATCCCGGCGACGCAGAACCCGCACTGCGCCGCCTGCCGGTCCAGGATCGCCTGCTGCACCGGGTGCGGGCCGCCCTCGTCCGACAGCCCCTCGACGGTGGTGACGGCCTGGCCCTCGACCTGCCACAGCGGCGTCTGGCAGGAGGGCACCACGGCGTCGCCGAGACGCACGAAGCAGGCGCCGCAGAGCCCCTCGCCGCAGCCGAAGCGGCTGCCCACGAGCCCGAGCTCGTCGCGGAGCGCGGTCAGCAGCGGGGTGTCGCCGTCGCCGGCCAGGACCACCTCGGTGCCGTTGACCGTCACCCGGGTCACGGGCGCTCCTCGAACACGCCCGGGATGGTGGCCGAGCTCGATGCGGGTGCGGCGGATGTGGCCCTGCAGGTAGCGCTCGGCGTCGGTCGGGTCGCGGCGTACCACGGCGTCGAGGATCAGCCGGTGCTCGGCGTTGACCACCCACATCCGGCTCCGGCCGCCCATCTGCACGAACATCCGCCGATAGTGCTGGGTGGAGTTCCACATCCGGGTGACCATGCTGTTGAGCGGGTCGAGCGCGCAGCCGCTGTAGGTGAGCATGTGGAACTCGCGGTCCAGGTCGAGGAACCGCTCCACGTCGTCGTTGTCCTCGATCCGGCGCTGCACGTCTTCGAGCCGCTCGTGCTCCTCGGTGGTCAGCACCGGCAGGCTCTCGATCAGCGCCAGCGGCTCGAGCCGCTCGCGCATCTGGTAGATCATGTCGACCTCGTGCTGGCTGAGCCGCGGGACCCGCGCTCCCTTGTTGGGCTCGTGCTCGGTGAGGCCCTCGGCCTCCAGCATCCGCAGCGCCTCGCGCACCGGCAGCCGGCTGGCGCCGAACCGCTCGGCGATGTCCTCCTGGCGGATCCGGTCGCCGGGCCGGAACCGCCCGTGCAGGATCTCCTCGCGGAGGAACGCCGCGATCCGGGCGCTCGCGGCGCCGCCGGTCTCGGTCGTGGTCTGCTCCGTGCTCATGGTCGCGGATCGTCCCGGTCGAAGGCCTTGCCGCCGGGGTAGGAGACCAGCTCGAACTGCATGCCCCAGGGGCTGAGGAAGTAGATCCACCGGTTGCCCTCGGCCGGGCCACGGCTCGCGGTCGGCCCGGCGAACACCTCCACGCCCGCCGCCCGCAGGTGCTCGATGGCGGCGTCCAGGTCGTCGACGTACAGCGCGACGTGGTGGCCGCCGATGTCGCTGTTGCGCGGCTGGACGTCGCGCTGGTCGGGCGCGGCGTACTCGAACACCTCGAGCAGCGTCTCGCCGCCGCAGCGGTAGAAGCGGTTGTTCATCTCCGCGCGCGGATGGACGGCGAGGTGCGTGGTCATCCAGTCGTCGTCGTGGCGGAACGGGCCGAGGGAGTAGAGGTACTCGAACCCCAGCACGTCGACGAGGAACCCGTGCGCCTGGTCGAGGTCGGGCACGGTGAAGCCGATGTGGTCGACACGGCGCAGCCCCGGCAGCGGCATCGGCACTCCTCCTGCGATTGGATCCCAAACAACGTCGCACATCGCGATCGTGCGCGTGTCCAGAGGCACGCTAGATCTGGATTTGGGATCCAAACCTGTGGCAAGGTGGTGGGCGAACGAAGGAGCCGTCATGCCCGAGCACCACCGGTTGGCGCCCGCCTCTCCCTGGGTCGAGGTGGGGGTCGACGCCGCGGACTGGGACGCCGCCGACCCCGCCCTGCTGCGCACGATCCACGCGCAGCTGGTGTGGATCCGCGCGTTCGAGCAGTACGTCCTCGAGCTCGCCGGTGCCGGGCTGGTCCACGGCCCGGCGCACTCGAGCATCGGCCAGGAGGGCGGCGCCGTCGGCTCGGTGCTGGCGCTCACCAGCGACGACACCGTCAACGGGTCGCACCGCGGCCACCACCAGTTCCTCGCCAAGGCGCTGCACCACGTCGAGCCCAAGGGGATGGACCCGCTCGACGAACCCACCGACGAGGTGCGCGACATCCTGCGGCGCACGCTCGCCGAGATCTGCGGGCTCGACCGCGGCTGGACCCACGGCCGCGGCGGGTCCATGCACCTGCAGTGGCGCGAGGCCGGCGCGATGGGCACCAACGCCATCGTCGGCGGCGGGGTGCCGCAGGCGGCCGGGTTCGCTTGGTCGCACCGCCGGTCCGGCACCGACGCGGTGTCGGTGACCTACTTCGGCGACGGCGCCGTCAACATCGGGTCGACCCTGGAGTCCATGAACCTCGCGGCCGCCTGGTCGCTGCCGGTCTGCTTCTTCATCGAGAACAACCAGTACGCCGTCTCCACGTCCGTGCACGAGGCGACCGCCGAGCCCCGGCTGTCCGCCCGTGGGCTCGGCTTCAACATCGCGAGCTGGAAGGTCGACGGGATGGACCCGCTCGCCGTCCACCTGGCGATGACCGAGGCGGTCGAGCACATGCGTCGCGGCCGCGGGCCCACGGTGGTCGAGGCCGACACCTACCGCTTCTTCCACCAGAACGGCGGGTTCCCGGGCAGCGCGTTCGGCTACCGCGACAAGGAGGAGGAGCGGGCCTGGCGGGCGCGCGACCCGCTCACCCAGACGGCCGGCCACCTGGAGCGGCGCGGCATCCTCACCGCCGACGAGTCCGCCGATGCGGTCGCCCGCGCCAAGCGGGTGATGGAGGAGATCGGGCAGACCCTGCTCGAGCCGGACCCCGACGGCAAGCCCGGCCAGCGGCGGATCCGCGAGGCCGAGTGGCCCGACCCGGCCTGGGTCGACGTCGGCGTGCGCGGTGACCTCTCGGAGCTGGAGGGCGCGCCCGTGGTGGCTGCCGACGGGCACGCCGTACCGGTGGAGGAGACGAAGTTCATCGACGCCGTGGCCTCGGTGATGGCCCGCCGGATGGAGACCGATCCCGGGGTCGTGGTGATGGGCGAGGACGTGCATCGGCTCAACGGCGGGACGAACGGCGCCACCCGCGGCCTCGCGGAGCGGTTCCCCGGCCGGGTGCTCGGCACCCCGATCAGCGAGAACGCGTTCGCCGGGCTGGCCGGCGGGATCGCGCTCGACGGGCGGTTCACGCCGGTGGTCGAGTTCATGTACGCCGACTTCATGTGGGTCGCCGCCGACCAGCTGTTCAACCAGATCGCCAAGGCCCGGCACATGTACGGCGGCGAGCACGGCGTGCCGCTGGTGCTCGGAGCAAGGTGGCGATGGGCACCGGCTACGGCTCGCAGCACTCGATGGATCCCGCGGGGGTGTTCGCGACCTCGCCGGGCTGGCGGATCGTCGCGCCGTCGACGCCGTACGACTACGTGGGGCTGATGAACACCGCCCTGCGCTGCCAGGACCCGGTCGTCGTGCTCGAGCACGTCGACCTCTACAACTCGAGCGGCCCGGGGCCGGTCGACGACCTCGACTACTGCCTGCCGGTCGGCAAGGCGGCGGTCCGGCGCGAGGGCTCCGCCGTGACGGTGCTCAGCTACCTGGCGATGGTGCCGACGGTGCTGGACGCCGTCGAGGAGCTCGGCGAGGTCGACGCGGAGGTGATCGACCTGCGCTGGCTCGACCGGGCCAGCATCGACTGGGACACGATCGAGGCCAGCATCACCAAGACCAGCAAGGTGCTGATCGCGGAGCAGGGTCCGACCGGCACGTCGTACGGCGGCTGGCTGGCCGACGAGATCCATCGCCGCTTCGTCTACCTGCTCGACGGGCCGGTGCATCGGGTGACCAGCGGGGAGTCGTCGCCCAGCATCAGCAAGGTGCTGGAGCGCGCGGCGATCGCCCAGAAGGCGGACGTCATCGCCGCCCTCGCCGAGCTCGACAGGTTCTGACGTGCCGCCATCTCTCGGGAGGAGAATCGCATGGACATGACCAGACGACGGGTGCTCACCGGCGCGGCTGCAGGGGTGGGCGCGGCCTGCTACGCCGGCGGCGGCGGAGGCGGCGCGTGGCCGGCACCGCCACCATCGGGAGTACGTCGTCACCGACGCCTACGTGCTGAGCATGGACCCGGACATCGGTGACATCGCGGTCGGTGACGTCCACGTGCGCGACGGCGAGATCGTCGCCGTCGGACCCGACCTCGGCGCCCGCGGCGCCCGCATCGACGGCCGCGGGATGGTCGTCATGCCCGGGCTCGTGGACACGCACTGGCACCTGTGGACCACGCTCTACCGGAGCATGTCGAGCTCGTCCCCGGAGACGGCGTACTTCGCCCTCAACGTCGCCAACGGCGTGCGCTGCCTGCCGACCGACCTCTTCCAGGGCACCCGGCTCGGGCTCGTCGACGCGCTGAACACCGGCATCACCACCGTGCACGACTGGGCGCACAACCTGCGCTCGCCCGAGCACGTCGACGGCAACCTGCGCGCCCACAAGGAGATCGGCCTGCGCGGTCGGTTCTCCTACGGCACCCGGCAGGGACAGCCGGGGACCGAGCTGCTCGACCTCGACGACGTGGCCCGGGTCGAGCGCGAGTGGTTCGACGGCCACCGGCTGCCGCTGATGCACCTCGGCCTCGCCGGCCGCCCGCCCGGGCTGGTCGGCGAGGAGGTCTTCCGGCCGGAGTACGACGCCGCGCAGGACCTCGGCCTCCCGGTCAGCTACCACGCCAACTCGACCCGGGCCCAGGGCGCCCTCGAGATGATCCGGCAGCTCGGCGAGCAGGACATGCTCGGTCCCGACACCCAGCTCATCCACGCCCTCTACACCACCGAGCAGGAGCGGCGACCGTCCGGGAGACCGGTGCCTCGGTGAGCATCAGCCCGTGGTCGGAGCTGCTGATCGGCTACGGCGTCACCCCGGTCCACGAGATGGAGCAGAGCGGGATGCTGCTCACGCTCTCGGTCGACACGCTGCCGCTCACCGGCACGGCCGACCTCTGGTCGGTGGCGCGCCTCGACGACCGGGCTGCTGCGCGGCCAGGCCGAGCAGGAGCTCGCCGTGAACACCCGGCGGATCCTGGAGATGGCGACCATCGACGCGGCCCGCAGCCTCGGGCTCGGCGACGTCGTCGGCTCGCTCACCCCGGGCAAGCGCGCCGACCTGATCCTGGTGCGGGCCCGCGACATCGCGACCGCGCCGCGCACCGACGTACCCAACCTGCTGGCCCTCGCCGCCGGCGCCGAGAACGTCGACACCGTGATGGTCGACGGCCGGATCCGCAAGCGGCACGGCGAGCTGGTCGACATCGACGAGGCCCGGGTGGTGCGGGAGACCGAGGCGGCGTTGCGGGCGCTCCTGGCTCGCTAGCCCGCGCCCGAGCACGGATTGCGGCCTGCACAGATCTGCGCAAGCCCCGGCCCTGGCGAGTGGGCAATCCGTCCGATGACACGCCGCCGCCCAGCTGCCTAGCGTGGGCCCATGGACGCCACCCGAGAGCTACATCGCCTGATTGCCGGGTACCAGGTGTCCCAGGCGGTGCACGTCGCCGTCACCTTGGGGCTGTGCGACCTACTCGCCGACGGTCCGAGAAGCGTGGCCGAGCTCGCCGAGACCACGGATGTGGACGCGCGCTCGTTGGCCCGCCTCGTGCGGGCACTTGTTGCGATTGGGCTCTTTGTCAGCGACGGAGACGAGAGGTTCGCGAACACCGAACTCGGTGATGCCCTGCGGGCAGATGCGCCACGTTCGGTCGCCGGCCGAGCGCGACTTGTCGGCCGGCCGTTCCACTGGCAGGCATACGGCGCGCTGGAGCACAGCATCCGCACGGGTGAGACAGCCTTTGCAGCCGTCCACGGAGAGTCGGTCTGGGACTACCTCGCCAAACGTCCCGACGAGCAGAGGTCTTCGACAAAGCCATGACGACCTTGTCCCAAGCGGTCGCTGACGAAGTCGTGCGCTCGTACGACTTTGGTCAGTTCGGCACGGTCGTCGACGTCGGCGGCGGCCGCGGGATGCTGCTGTCGGCCCTGATGCTGCGCTACCCCTCGGTCGACGGCGTGCTCTTCGACCAGCCGGATGTCGTAGCCGGCGCCCACGAGCTCCTGTCCGCGGCCGGTGTGACGCAGCGCTGCCGAGTGGTCGGTGGCAGCTTCTTCGACTCTGTCCCGGAAGGTGGGGACGCCTACCTCCTCAAGTCCGTGATTCACGACTGGCCGGACGCAGAGTCCGTCGAGATCCTCCGCACCTGTCGGCGCTCGATGCCGATGCACGGTCGCCTGTTGTTGGTGGAGCAGTTGCTTGACAGGGCTCCAGACCCGGTCGGGACCGCGTTCTCCGACCTCACCATGCTCGTCGTCGCAGGCGGTCAGGAACGGACGACGGACGAGTACCGCTCGTTGCTCGCGGCGGCTGGCTTCGCCCTCACCCGCACGATGCCGACCAAGAGTGATGTGTTCATCCTCGAGGCGGCGCCTGCTGAGTAGGTTTGCGGTCTGGGCGCCTAGCCAGGTCCCATCACCGAAAGCGGGTCGAGGCCGAGCGAGGAGAGGACGGCCCGGGCGGCGTTACGCCCGGGCCGACCCGAGACGGACCCTCCGGGGTGCACGGTGGCACCGGTGAGGAACAGCCCGGGGACGTCGGTGTCGTAGCGCGGCCACCCGGCGATCACCCGGCCGTCGAGCTCGAACTCGCCTCCGTGGCACGAGCCCCCGAGGTTCTGCGGGTTGTGGGCCGCGACGTCGACCGGTGACTCCGCCCGGATCGCCAGGATGTCGTCGGGCGCGAGCCCCGTGCAGCGGCGGCGGACCAGGTCGACCAGCGTGGCGGCGTACTCGTCCTTCACCTCGCGCCAGTCGCGGCCGTCCGAGAGCTCGTACGGCGCGATGGTGAGGATCTTGAAGGTGCCGTGGCCCTCGGGGGCGCGGTCCGGGTCGACCACGGTCTGGTTCACCACCAGCAGCCAGGGGTCCTCGGTCTCGAGCTCGCCCCGCGCGTGCCGCTCGACGTGCCGGAGCATCCCCTCGACGGTGCCGAGCCCGGCGGCCGCGCTCCGGACGGCACGACTCTCGGACCCGAACGCGAGGTTTCCTCGCAGCGCGGCGTGCACCGCGAAGACGCTGAGCCCCGGACGCCAGGCGTCCCGAGCCCGGACCAGGTCCGACGTCGGCTCGACGCCCTCGACCATCCCGGGCAGCCGGGCCAGGTGGCCGCCGGCGACCACGGCCCGCCCGGCCCGCACCGATCGCCCGTCGACCGTCCGCACCTGGCGTACGCCGTCCGGGCCGGCCTCGATCGCCGCGACGGGCGCGCCGCACACGACCTGCCCGCCGTGCTTCTCCACGAGCGCGACCAGCGCGTCCGGCAGCGACTGGCTGCCGCCCACCGGCGTGGTCCAGCCGAAGTCGATCCGCCCGGCCGACAGCGACGACGGCAGGAAGCCGGTACCCGGCCGGCGCGGATCCTGGATCGTGGCCATCGCCAGCCACAGCACGAACGCGCGGACCACCGGATGGGTGAAGCGCTGCTGGATGTCGTCGATCGCCGAACGGTCCCGCAGGTCGAGGTAGCGCCGGGTGGGTTCGTCGTCGGGCTGCGGGAGGTGGGAGCTCCACCGGCCGTGGGCACGCGCGAGCCCGGACCGCCACTCCTCGACCATGGCCCGGAACGCCGTCGCGTCGGGCTCGGACCAGCGGGCGATCTCCGCGCACGTGGCATCGAGGTCGGGGCGCATGACGAGCACCTCGCCGTCCTCCTGCGGCATCACCACCGCCGGGTCGGTGGTGAGGTAGCGCAGCCCGTGATCGGACACCAGCCCCAGCTCGTCGTCGCGGACGAGCGGGTTGTTCTGGATGAGCACGTGGGCGCTGCTGCACGAGTCGTGCGCGAAGCCGGGCAGGGTCAGCTGCTCGGTGCGGGTGTTGCCGCCTGGCTGCTCCTCGGCCTCGAGGACCAGCACGCTCAGCCCGGCCTTCGCGAGGTACCCGGCACAGACCATGGAGTTGTGGCCGGCGCCGATCACGACCACGTCGGCGTCCGGCGGCAGCGGGGTCGGCATGCCCCGAACGTTGGCATTTACCACAACCGATTGCAAGGGTTGAAATCGTCGATGCGTTGCTGCTTGACAACCTGTGGCGCTGTTCACAAGACTGGCGGTGCCGCAATCGATTGCGGGCCGACCGAGGAGGAAGCATGTCCCGAGTGCACGTTCGCCGCAGCCTGGGAGCCGCGGCGCTGTCCGGAGTGATGGCCCTGACTCTCGCCGCCTGTGTCGACGACGGCGGCTCGGACGGGGGTGGCGGCGACGACGACACGATCGTGATCGGCACCTCGCTCCCGCTGACCGGCGAGTTCTCCCAGCCCGGAGAGGCCGCCCAGCAGGGCTACGAGGTCTGGAAGGAGACCGTGAACGAGAGCGGCGGACTCCTCGGGAAGGACGTCGAGCTCGTCGTCAAGGACGACGCGTCCAACCAGAACACCATCGTCTCCGACTACAACGCGCTGATCAGCCGGGACAACGTCGACCTCCTCCTCGGGACGTTCTCCTCGCTGCTCAACCTGCCCGCCTCCTCGGTCGCCGAGCGCAACGGGATGCTCTACGTCGAGCCGGCCGGTGGCTCCCCGGACCTGTTCAGCCGGGGCTACAAGTTCCTGTTCTTCGCCCAGCAGTCGACCGCCGACCGGCAGGGCCTGGTCTTCGCGGACTGGGTGGCCAACCTGCCCGAGGACCAGCGGCCCCAGACCGCGGCGTACCCCACGCTCGACGACCCGTTCGCGCAGCCGGTGGTCGAGGGCGTCAAGGAGATCCTCGAGGAGGCCGGCATCGAGACGGTCTACGAGGAGACCTACGCGATCGACACCAAGAACTTCGACACCATTGTCAACGCGATGAAGAACGCCGACCCTGATCTCGTGGTCCACGGGGCGCAGTTCGAGGACGGTATCGGGATGACCCGGTCCATGCTCAAGGCCGACTTCACGCCGGACATGCTCTTCCAGACCAACGCCCCGTCGTTCGCCGACCAGTACTCCGACGGCATCGGCATCGAGAACACCGAGGGCGTCATGTACGCCGTCAGCCACTCCCCGGAGGCGGACACCCCGGGCAACGCGGAGTTCGTGGCGAAGTACGACGAGATGTTCGGTGGACTCCCGCCGGAGGACGCCGCCGACGCCTACGCCGCCGGCGAGGTGCTCCAGGCCGCGGTCGAGGCGGTCGGGGACATCGACGACCAGGAGGCGCTGGCCGACTGGCTGCGCGAGAACGAGGTGGAGACGATCCTCGGGCCGCTCTCGTGGAACGAGGACGGCAGCCCCACCGGTGACTTCCTGATCGGTCAGTGGCAGGACGGCAAGGCCGAGATCGTGCTGCCGCCGGAGGTGTCGACCGCCGACGTCGAGGTCGGCTGGAAGCCAGGGTCAGGCGGCTGATGACGGAGTTTCTCCAGAACCTCATCCTCGGCCTGCTGCTGGGTGGTGTGTACGCCCTGGCGGCCGCGGGGCTGACCTTGATCTTCGGCGTGATGAGGGTGATCAACATCGCCCACGGCGCCTTCCTGATCCTGGCGGCCTTCATCACCTACTCGCTGTGGGACGTCCTGGGGATCGATCCGCTCCTGGGAGTGGTGATCACCACGCCGATCGTGTTCGCCCTGGGCTGGATCACCTACCAGCTGTTCGTCGCGCCGATCCGGACCGCGCCGATGGCTTCGACGGTCCTGCTCACCTTCGGGCTCGCGCTGGTGCTGGAGGGGGCGATGGGGGAGATCTGGGGCAACAGCTCGACCTCGATCCGGCCGTCGTACGCCGACGAGTCGTTCACGATCGGCGGGATCTTCCTGCCGAAGGCCCAGCTGTACGGCGGGCTGCTGGCGATCGTGGTGCTGGTCGTGCTGTGGCTGGTGCTCACCCGCACCTGGCTGGGCCGGGCGATCCGGGCAGCGGCCGTCAACCCGTCGTCGGCCGAGCTGGTCGGCATCCGGGTGGGCGCGGTCGCGGCCCTGGTGTTCGGGATCGGCATCGCCGCGGCCGGTGCCGGCGGCGCCATCACCGGCGTGCTCTACCCGTTCGTGCCCGGGTCGCACTACCAGTGGATCGCCCGGCTGCTGGCGATCGTGGTGCTCGGCGGCATGGGCAGCCTCAACGGCGCGATGCTGGGGGCGCTGGTGTTCGGGGTGGCGGAGACGATGACCTCGGCGTACGTCTCGCCGTCGTGGGCAACGGCGGTGCCGTACGCGATCGTGTTCGCCGTACTGCTCATCCGGCCGCAGGGCCTGCTCGGCACCCGGCTGCGTGAGGACGCGGTGGCCGCATGATCTGGCTTGGCCGTGCGCTGGTCGTCGTGGCCGGTGCGTTCCTGCTGCTCTATCCGGTGATGAGCGACGACCTCTTCTACCAGAACATGATCATCCTGTCGCTGGTCTTCGCGGTGGGCGCGAGCGGGCTCAACATCATCTCGGGGTTCGCCGGCTACATCTCGCTCGGCCAGGGCGCGTTCATCGGCCTCGGCGGCTACACGATCGGCGTCTGCGCGTCGAAGTTCGAGTCGGTCAACCCGTGGTGGTGGGTGCCGGTCGCGGGTCTCGTGGCCGCCGTCGTGGCGCTGGTGCTCGGCCTGGTGTCGCTGCGCTCGCGCGGGCCGTCGTTCGTGATCATCACGGTCGCGTTCCTCTTCCTCGTCCAGGTGATCGCCGTCAACTGGACCTCGCTGACCAACGGCACCGCCGGCCTCTCGCTGCCGCTGCCCACCTGGGACCGCGAGATCATCAACTGGCCCTTCTACTACGTGCTGATCGCCATCCTGGTCCTGCAGCTGCTGATGACCTGGTGGATCCGGCGGACCAAGCTGGGCATGGGCCTGATCGCGATCCGCGAGGACGAGACCAAGGCCGCGACGATCGGCATCAACCTGCCGGTGGAGAAGATCATCGCGTTCGCGGCGAGCTCGGTGTTCGTGGGCATGGCGGGCGCGACGTACGGCTACTACCTGACGTTCATCGACCCGCGCGGCATGTTCGGCATCCTGCTCAGCGTGCAGCTGGTGCTGTCCATGCTGATCGGTGGCAAGGCGACGCTGTGGGGCCCGGTGATCGGCGCGTTCCTGATCGAGTACCTCAACGAGCTGGCGAACAACAACTTCGGCGGCGGCAACGTCCGGCTGTTCCTGTTCGGCGGCCTGCTCATCGCGGTCGTGATCTTCCTGCCCAGGGGGATCCTCCCGGCCGTCGAGTCGGTGCTGAGCTGGCGGCGTACGTCGGGCAAGGCCGGCCTGGTCGGAGCCCGGATCGGCACCGGCGGCAGCCTGGCCTCGATCACCGACCGGATCCAGCGGGTCGAGCCCAGCGACGACCCGGCGCCGTTGCTCGAGGTGCGCAACCTGAGTCGCAGCTTCGGCGGGCTGAAGGCGGTCGACGACGCGTCGTTCGTGGTGCCGGAAGGCTCCATCACCGGCCTGATCGGCCCCAACGGGTCGGGCAAGACCACGATCTTCAACCTGATCGACGACACCATCCGTGCCGACGGTGGGGAGATCCTGCTGGCGGGGGAGCGGATCGACGGGATGCACTCCTGGAAGCGGGCCCACCGCGGGCTCGGCCGGACCTTCCAGATCACCCGGCTGTTCGGGGAGATGACGGTGCTCGAGAACGTCGTCGCCGCCCAGCGGTCGTTCTCGCTGCGTCAGCTCGGGCGGGTCGCGGTGAGCGGCGCGGAGGCCCGGGCGGCCGAGGAGCTGTTGGACTACGTCGGGATGCGGGAGTTCCGCGACCAGAAGGCGAAGGCGCTCTCCTACGGGCAGCAGAAGATGGTCGAGCTGGCCCAGATCCTGATGCTGGACCCGAAGCTGATCATGCTCGACGAGCCCGCGGGCGGCATCAACCCGGTGCTGATCGAGCGGATGGGCGAGATGATCCGAGAGCTGAACTCCTACGGCAAGACGTTCCTGATCGTGGAGCACAACATGCCGTTCGTCCTCGGCCTGTGCGACCCGGTGCACGTCCTCGCGCGCGGCCGGAACATGGCCTCCGGCACGCCGGCGCAGATCCAGGCCGACCCGGCGGTGATCGACGCCTACCTCGGCGACGACTTCGTGCTGGAGGAGAAGAAGGCGGCGACCCAGTGAGCGAGACGTCCGACATGCTGAAGCTGACCGGCGTGGTCGCCGGGTACGGCGGCGGCGACGTCCTGCAGGGCGTCGAGATCGCCGTACGCACCGGCTCGGTCGCCTGCATCGTCGGGCCCAACGGCGCCGGCAAGTCGACCGTCCTCCGCAGCGTCAGCGGGCTGCTCACCCCGCGGCTCGGCGAGATCCACCTGCAGGGCGACCGGATCGACCGCTGCTCGCCCGCGGAGATCCTGGAGCGGGGCATCTCGCAGGTGCCCCAGTCGAACGCGCTGTTCCCGAACATGAGCGTCCGCGAGAACGTGCTGCTCGGCGCCTACATCATCCGGCGCAAGAAGGCCCTGGTGCGCGAACGCTACGACCAGGTGGCCTCGCTGTTCCCCATGGTCGCCGAGCGTGGCGGTGAGAACGCCGGCAACCTGTCGGGCGGGCAGCGACGGATGGTCGAGTTCGCCCGGTCGCTGATGCTCGACCCGCTGCTGCTGCTCCTCGACGAGCCCTCGCTCGGCCTGGACCCGAAGGCGCTGCAGGCGCTCTACGACGCGGTGAAGGTGCTGCGGGACAGCGGCAAGACGATCCTGATCGTGGAGCAGAACGTGCGGTTCGGCATGCGGATGGCGACCGACGGCATCGTGATGGAGAGCGGCAAGGTGGTCGCCCAGAGCGACGCCGCCTCGATCCTCGCCGACCCGGGGCTGGCCCAGATGTACTTCGGCGGCACGGTCGCGGGTACCGACGCAGAGGTCGTGCCGAAGGTCGAGACCGGTTCCTGACCCGTTGGCTCGTCAGCCACGTTCGAGGGGTCCGGGCTCTCGCCGCGCCGCCTGCACCCCCAGCTTGACCAGGATCAGAGGGATGAGCAGGGTCGCGAGGGCAGTGGCGAGCCAGACCAGCACCGTCGCCGCGATCCAAGTGCCGACGCCGTCGATCGTCAGTGCATCGCCGATGGTGTGAGCGAGCAGGAGGGCGACGAGCGTCGTGAGGAGGCCGATGCCGCCGAGGAACGCGCCGGCGTTCCGCGCCACCACCTTGGCGATGAACGGGCCCAGGACCGACTGGGCGACGGCGAAGACCACGATCACAGTCACGAATCCCTCGGCATCCACGCTCATGTCGTCGAGGATCGCGTCGGCCACGAGTAGGCCGACGGCAGACGAGACGAGGAAGACCGCAAGCCGGATCAGAAGACGGATCACGTCGTCCATCCTCGCGCCGGCCAGCCGGTCTGGCGAGAGGTCAGGACTCGGGGTGTTGCCCGCCTCCGATGCCTGCCACCCCATGGAGGTCTAGCCCAGTCGTTGAACGTTGGACAAACTCTCGTCCGGTGGTTGCATTCGATTGCTTGCGGGTGGTTGAACGCGCAATATTGTCAATACATCCGGGGGATGGGCGACGAATTCTTCCGTCGAGCGGGAAGGCCGCACACGATGCCAGTGGAGTCGGACGGGCACAGCACGGGCAATCCTCGACTCTTCGAGGTCATCGAGAACGCCCCCAAGACGGGCAAGAGCCCCACCGTGTGGGCCTTCCCCCAGCTCGTGGACTACCTCAAGGTTGCCGGCCAGCCGGTGCAGGGACCATGGCCGCCGCACCAGCATCCGCGACCCGACCCGACAGACGTGGAGACCGGGCCGGTCGCAGTGCCCGATCCGGAGGCTCGGCACCCCAACCAGACGACCGACGACACCCGACCCTGAGCCGGGCCGAGCTGGAGGCGTGCTGTGTATCCATCCCGCTTCAAGTACGAGGCTCCGCAGTCGCTGGACGAGGCGATCGCGCTCCTGAGCGAGGGTGCCGGTGAGGCCAAGGTGCTGGCCGGGGGTCAGAGCCTGGTCCCGCTGATGAAGCTCCGTTTCGCCTCACCCGAGCTGCTGGTCGACATCAACGGGCTGCCTGACCTCGACCACCTCCGCGCCGAGGGCGACGGCACGCTGCACATCGGGGCCCTGTGCCGGCACGCAACGCTCGAGCGTTCCGCCCTTCTCCCCGGGGCGCACCCCACGATGGCCGCGGCCGCGCCGCTCATCGCCGACCCCATCGTGCGCAACCGCGGCACCCTCGTCGGGTCGCTCTGCCACGCCGACCCGCAGGGTGACTGGGCCGCTGTCGTCACCTCGCTCGGCGGTCACGTCGTGGCCCAGGGCCCGGGTGGCCGGCGGATGATCAAGGTCGCCGACTTCGTCACGGGGCCGTTCCAGAACGTCCTGGGCCACGACGAGGTCGCCGTGGAGGCAGTCATCCCGGCTGCCCTGGGCACGCGGGCCGGCGGCTACCTCAAGCTGGAGCGTCGCGTCGGTGACTTCGCCACCGCAGGCGTTGCCATCGCCCTCGAGCTCTCAGGGGGACGCGTCACGCGCGCCGGGATCGCGCTCACCGGCGTCGGCGGGTCGACGATCGACGCCACCGACGCGGCCGAGGCCCTCACCGGCCAGCCGCTGGACGGCGCGAGGGTCGACCGGGCCGCAGACCTGGCTGCGGAGGCCGCCCGCCCCAGGACGGACCACCGGGGCAGTGCGGACTACAAGCGACACGTCGTACACACCTTCGTCCAGCGGATCCTGAAGAGGATCGCGGACTCCGAGGAGAGGGCCGCCTGAGAGATGACGAGTCTGTTCGACGAAGTCTCCGATGAGACCTCGGACGCCGTCCCCGTACGACGGGTGACCATCACCGTCAACGGACAGCGGCGCACCGCCGACATCGAGCCCCGGCTGCTGCTGGCGCACCTGCTGCGGCAGGGGCTGAAGCTGACCGGTACTCACACCGGGTGCGACACCACGAACTGCGGGGCATGCACCGTGCTGTTCGACGGCCGCGCCGTCAAGAGCTGCACCATGCTGGCGGTCCAGGCGGACGGTCACGAAGTGACGACCGTCGAGGGGCTGGCGACCTCCAGCGAGCTGCATCCGCTCCAGGAGGGGTTCAAGGACGAGCACGGCCTGCAGTGCGGTTTCTGCACTCCCGGGATGATGCTCGCCGCGAAGGCCCTGCTCGATGAGAACCCGGACCCGACAGAGGACGAGATCCGGTGGGCACTCTCCGGCAACCTGTGCCGCTGCACGGGCTACCAGAACATCGTCAAGGCCGTCATGTGGGCAGCGACGAAGCTGAGGGCCCAGGCCCCGGCGGACGAAGGTGAGAAGTCGTGACCCAGGCCCTGGACGAGATCAAGATCGGCGGCATGGGCGCCAGCCGCAAGCGCGTCGAGGACAACCGCTTCATCCGCGGCAAGGGCAACTACATCGACGACATCGTGCTGCCCGGCATGCTGCACATGGAGATCCTGCGCAGTCCGCTCGCGCACGCCCGGATCAGGTCCATCGACACCAGCAAGGCGTGGGACATCCCCGGCGTACGACTCGTGCTCACGGGCGAGATGATGGCGACCCGGAACCTGGCGTGGATGCCGACCCTGAGCTATGACACCCAGGCCGTGCTCGCAACCGACAAGGTGAGGTTCCAGGGGCAGGAGGTCGCCTGCGTCATCGCCGACGACCCCTACATCGCGAAGGACGCCTGCGAGGCGATCGTCGTCGACTACGAGCCGCTCCCGGCGATCGTCAACCCGATGCAGGCGATGGCGGCCGACGCACCGCTCATCCGCGACGACAAGGAGAACCAGCACGACAACGTCATCTACGACTGGGAGGTGGGCGATCGGGCCGGCACGGACCACGCCTTCGAACAGGCCGACCTGGTCTCGAAGCTCGAGCTCCACTACCCGCGCTCGCACCCCTCGCCACTGGAGTGCTGCGGGTCGATCGCCGACTTCAACCGGGCGACCCAGAAGCTGACCGTCTACATGACGACGCAGGCGCCGCACATCATCCGGGCCGCCGTGGCTCTCGTCGCCGAGCTCCCCGAGCACATGATCCGGATCATCTCGCCCGACCTCGGGGGCGGGTTCGGCAACAAGGTGCCGGTCTACCCGGGCTACGTCATGTCGATCCTGGCCTCGATCCTCACCGAGCGACCGGTCAAGTGGATCGAGGACCGCACCGGCAACCTGAGCTCCACCGGCTTCGCTCGCGACGTCTACCTCAAGGGCGAGCTGGCCCTGCGCAAGGACGGCCGGATCCTGGGCGTCCGGATGCACACCGACGCCGACCACGGAGCGTTCTTCTCCGACGCCCAGCCGAGCAAGTTCAAGATCGGCCTGATGCACTCGGCGTTCGCCTGCTACGACGTCCCCGCCGCGCACCTCACCGCCCGCGGCATGTACACCAACAAGGCACCGGGCGGGGTTGCCTACCGGTGCTCGTTCCGGGTCACCGAGGCGATGTTCTTCCAGGAGCGCATGGTCCAGGCGGCGGCCGACGACCTCGGCATGGACCAGGCGGAGTTCCGGCGCGTCAACCTCGTGCGCGACGACGACTTCCCGCACCGCACGCCGTTCGGCTTCCTCACCGACTCCGGCCAGTACGCCAAGTGCCTCGATGTCGGTCTGGAGGCGGTTGGCTACCACGACTTCCTCGCCCAGAAGGAGGAGGCCAGGAAGCGGGGACGCCTGCTCGGCATCGGCATCTCGACCATGACCGAGCCGCTGGGCGCAGGCAACAGCCGCGAGTACGACATCCTCGGCATCAAGATGTTCGACTCGGCCGAGCTGCGGGTCCACATGACCGGCAAGGCGATCCTGCGCACCGGCGCCAAGTCGCAGGGCCAGGGGCACGAGACGACCTGGGCGCAGATCGTCTCCCACGAGCTCGGGATCCCTGCCGAGGACGTCGTCGTCGAGGAGGGCGACACCGACACCGCCCCGTTCGGGATGGGCACCTACGCCTCGCGAAGCACACCGGTCGCGGGTGCCGCGGTCGCCATGGTGTCGCGCAAGATCCGGGCCAAGGCTCGCAAGCTCGCCGCGCACCTCCTGGAGGTGTCCGAGGAGGACGTCGACTGGGAGCTCGGCCGGTTCTACGTCCGCAGCGCACCGGATCACGGCGTGACGATCCAGGAGTGCGCGATGGCGGCGTACAGCAACATGCCGGACGGCCTCGAGCCGGGCCTCCAGGGCAGCGCCTTCTACGACCCGCCCAACCTCACCTGGCCCTTCGCCTGCTACATCGCGACGGTTGAGATCGACCCGGACACGGGCGTGTGGGACGTGCTCCACATGGTCGCCGTCGACGACTGCGGAGTCCGGATCAACCCGATGATCGTCGAGGGCCAGATCATGGGAGGCCTGACCGAGGCCTACGCCATGGCCAGCATGCAGTTCATCACCTTCGACGCCGAGGGCAACTGCGTCGGGTCCAACTTCATGGACTACCTGCTGCCCACCGCGTGGGAGACGCCCGGCTACGAGCTCCACGAGGTCGTGACGCCCTGCCCGCACCACCCCATCGGCGCGAAGGGCGTCGGCGAGTGCGCCACGGTGGGAGGCCCGGCCGCCTTCGTCAACGCGGTGATGGACGCGATCAAGGACACCGGCGTACGCAACATCGACATGCCGTTGCTGCCGGACCGGGTGCACGAGGCCCTGACCCAGCGCCACGACGTCTCCGGCGCCCCACCCGTCAGGACGGACGAGTGATGAGCGAGCACGCGGCGCACGGCCAACGCGGGTGGGCCGACGGCTGGGACCTCCTCGAGAAGGCGGGCGAGCTGTCCAGCAGGGGTGAGGAGATCGCCCTGGCCACGGTGGTGTGGCGGCAGGGTCCGTCGTCCGGCCAGCAGGGCTCGCGCGCGATCGTCACCGCCGGCGGCGAGGTCCACGGGTGGATCGGTGGCGCCTGCGCCGAGCCGGTCGTGATCCGCGAGGCCCAGCGGGTGATCCAGGAACGCGAGGCGAAGCTCCTGCTGCTCGGCACGCCCGAGCAGTTCGGCGCCGCCGTCCCGGAAGGGATCACGATCATCCCGATCGCCTGCCAGAGCGAGGGCGCCCTGGAGGTCTACATCGAACCCGTGGTCCCGACGATGCGGCTCGTGGTGGTGGGCAGGTCACCGATGGCCCACACGCTCGGGGACCTGGCCGCGGCTCTCGGCTGGCGCAGCGAGGTCCTCGACGCCGCGGAGTTCTCCGCCAGCCGACGTCGACGCACGCACCCTTGTCGTCGTCGCGATGCAGGGGAGCGGCGATGAGGAGGCGATCGAGCAGGCGGTGCGGGCGGCCCCCGCCTTCGTCGGCCTGGTCGCCTCGCGGCGCCGTGGCGAAGCCGTGCTCGGCTACCTCGAGGAGCGCGGCGTTCCACGCCGACTCCTCGACCGGGTGCACGTCCCCGTCGGGCTCGACCTGGGGCACACCTCGCACCGCGAGATCGCGGTCGCGGTCCTGGCCGAGCTGGTCCAGCTGCGTGCCGCAGGAAGCCTGGCGCCCACCCGCGCGACCGGCGACGCACCGGCGGCGCAGGAGCCGGCAACGTCGATCGACCCCGTGTGCGGCATGACGGTGGCGGCCGACCCGTCCTCCCACCCGCTCGTCCACGACGGCGTCACCTACTACTTCTGCAGGACGGGCTGCCGGGACCGGTTCGAGGCGGACCCGAGCGCGTACGCGAACGCCGACCAGGAGGCCTGAATGCTCCTCAAGAACTCCTTCGACGTCGGCCAGCCGCTCGACACGGTCTGGCAGTCCTTCCAGGACATTCCCGGGGTCGCCGCCTGCCTCCCCGGCGCCGAGCTCACCGACGACCTCGGCGACGACAAGTACGCCGGCCGCGTGGGGATCAGCATGGGACCGGTCAAGCTGCGGTTCGCAGGCACCGCCGAGATCGTCGAGCGTGACGAGCCCGGCAAGCGCCTGGTCATCGACGCCTCCGGTGCCGACGAGCGCGGCCGCGGCCAGGCCAGCATGATGATCACGGCTCGCCTGACATCGACGGGCAGCGGGACGCGGGTCGACCTCGACCAGGATCTGCAGCTCTCCGGCGCGGCCGCGCAGTACGGCCGCGGCATGATCTCCGACGTCACCGCCGTACTCATGGGGCAGTTCGCCGCCAACATGCAGAACCGCATCGAGGCGCAGGAGCGCGGCGAGGACCCGGACAGCGTCACCACCGGCGCCTCGGTGAGCGGCTTCGCGATCGGGGCACGGGCGCTGCGGATGGCGCTCACCAGAGTGTTCCGACGGTTCTTCCTTCCCTACCAACCCAACGCGAGCTGAGGAGGCCGTCGATGGTGCTGTGGTGGATCGGCAACGTGATCCTGCTGCTGGTCGTCGTACCCGTCCTGGTCGCGCTGCTCAACCGGGTGCTGGCCGCACTGGAACGGATCCGCGGCGCGTCCGACGAGATCCTGGCCGGCGGCGTCGCCCTGATCGGTGAGCTCGACGACCTCCCCGAGGAGCTGGCGACGACCGACCAGACCGTGAACGACGTCGCCGTCGGCGCGGTCCGCTATGCGGGCTCCGTCGCGAAGCTGCTCGGCTGAGCAGGGATGAGGAGATTGCCATGCCAGCAGTCGCATGGGTGACCGTGGTCATCGCCGTACTGATCATCGCCGCCGCGGCGCTCGGACTGATCCGCGTCATCCTCCACCTCGTGGCGGTACGCCGAACCCTCGCCGCCGTGGTGGGGGGAGTCGCGGTCGTCGCCGACCAGACCAGGACGGTCCCCGACGTGCTCCCCTCGGTCAACGCGAACCTCAAGCCGGTCCGCGACTTCTGCGAGTCGGTGTGAGGTCGCGATGACTCCACTACTCGTGGTGATGGCCAGTGACTCCACGACGGGCTGGGTGATCGGCTACACGATCGCCATCGTCGTCGTGCTCGTCGTCGTCGCCCTGGTCGTCCCGATCCTGATGCTGGCGCACTCGATCGGCAACGAGGCGACCCAGATCAACGACTCCCTCCGGGAGTCGGTGGACCACACCGCCGCGCTGACGGAGCTCGAGACCACGATCGACCACGCCCAGGTCATCGTGGCCGGGCTCAAGCGTGGACGCGAGAGGCTGGGAGGCTGACATGGACGCCGTGGTGCTCGTCGAGCTGACCTCCACCCAGCGCAACCTGTGGTGGGGCGCGATCATCGGAGGGTTCGTGGTCGTGCTCGCGGTGGCGGCCCTGCTCACGATCCTGGTCCTCGAGGTGCGCAAGATCGAGCGGCGCGTCCGGATGGTCAAGGAGACGCTGCGCGAGGCAGCCTCCAACACCGCCGACGCCACGCTTGATCGCCGAGACCGCTCTGGGCGTGGAGGCCGTGCTCGCCGAGGGGCTCGAGCATCACCTGTTCCTCGGCCGGGTGCTCGACAAGGTGAGGATGTGAACACGATGGTCGTGCTGTCGGTGATCGACATCGTCCTGCTGATCGCGGGGCTCGCGTTCTATCTCTACGTCGTGGGTTCGCAACTCACCCGGGTCGCCACCGACCTGGAGGAGTGCCGCGACCTGGTGCGCGAGATCGTCGACAACGCCGAGCCGATCATCCCGGGCGTCCAGCACATCAACCGCACCGGTGGCGTGGTGGCGGGTGCGTTGCCGCTGCTCTACGGGATGGCCGAGGGCATCGTCAGCGGGGTCACTCCGCAGCCCGAGAGCCCGGCCGAGCGGCCCCCGGCCCGTCCCGCGTCGGGGCGGCGGCGTACCCGGCTCCACGACGGCGTCGGCTACGGCTCCTGACCGGGTTCGCCCGTTCGTCCCCGTGGCCCCTCGGTCGGGTTGCGGTCGGTCGTGAGGGGACCGGCCGTGGGCGCGGTGTACTCGCCGATCCACTCGTCCCTCCAGAGCCTGTCGTACTGCCGCTCGTTGCAGCTGGGGTGGTAGATCGCGACCAGCTCCTGGACGATCTGCTCCCGGTGTGAGCTCAGCCCACCGGGCACGTCGTACGTGCAGATGTAGACCTTCCAGCGGTTGCCGGCGCGTTGTACCCAGCAGGGCGCTCGCGGGTGCTGGAACGGGAACCGCTCGGCCGACAGGTCCTCCGACGTCCCGACGTAGATGACGGCATAGCTCTCGGGCTTGGCCTCCGGCTCCGGCTTGTACATGACCGCGAAGACCGCCGGGCCGGCCGGCGGGGTCCACCCGGCCAGGACGCGCGGACCCTCGAACGGGTAGCCCGCCAGGGACCCGAGCCGGATCATTCGGGGTCGACCGCTTCGTCGTCCTCGGCGATCAGCCCGACGGCCGTCACCGGCCACGAGGGAAGGCCGGCACTCGACGCTGCCTGCGTGAAGGCTCCGGTGGCCCGGTCCAGCGCACCCTCGCGGGTCTCGGCCTCGACGACGATCTGCGCGCCATAGGCGGTGGTACCGATCCCCGACGCGATCCCGTCGTACGCCGCCACCGCGTCGGCCAGCTCGACCACCTCCTCGTGCGTCACCGTCCGGTCTCCGGCGGCCTCGAGGACCACACTCCACCTCACTCGATCCATCACCTCCTCGGACACTGTCTAGCCCAAGCCGGGCAGCAGCTCGGCGAAGTCCTCGAGGCTGTCCAGGTCGCGGCCGGAGAGCAGCAGGTCCACGTGCGGGGCCGCGGCCATCATGCCGAGGGTGCTCGGCGCGAAGTCGGCCTGGTCACCCTTGTGGGGGTTGAGCCAGACCACTCGGTGGCACAGGCGCGATATGCGTTCCATCGCGTGCTCGAGCACGCTCGGGTCGCCGCGGTCCAGTCCGTCGGAGCAGATCACCACGATGCCGCCGCGGCAGACTCCGCGCCGGCCCCAGTCGTTGACGAAGGTGGTGAGCGAGTCACCGATCCGCGTGCCGCCGTCCCAGTCGAAGACAGCATCGGCTGCGCGGGCCAAGGCTTCGTCGGGGCGACGGTGTTCGAGCTGTCGGGTGATCCTGGTCAGCCGGGTGCCGAAGCAGAACACCTCGACCCGGGCCGTGGCCCGCCTCGTGGAGTGGGCGAACTGCAGCAGGTTGCGCGAGTAGTCGGTCATCGACCCCGACACGTCGAGGATGAGGATGAGCGGGCGGAGCCGCAGCCGGCGCCGGCGCCAGAACAGCTCGGAGGGCTCACCATGCATCCGCATCGTCTCGCGCACGGTCCGCCGGAGGTCGGGCGTACGCCCCGCCGGGCTCCTCGTGCTGCGCCGGGCGCGTCGCCGAGGAGGGGTCAGCCGAAGCGTCCTCATGATCCTGCGCAGGGCGGCCAGCTCCTCCGGCGTACACGCGGCGAACGACTTCCCCTTGAGGATCGCGACGTCCGAGGCGACGAGCCCGAGCCGGGCCTCCTTCTCGTCGCCGCCCCGTCGTGCCGGCTCGCCCTCAGGCGCCTCCAGCATCGACTCGACCTCCTCGCGAGCCTTGGGGTCGAACGGCGTGGGTCCGTCGGGTGGGTCCCCGGTGCCGAGGAAGTAGCGCCGGAACACCACGTCGTACGCCGCGATCTGGTCGTACCGGGTCACCAGCGTCGCCCGGCCTCCCCAATAGAGGTCCACCAGGTCGGTCGGCTCGAGGGCGGCCATGGCCGCGCAGCAGGCGACGACGTCGCCGGAGCCCAGCGCGAGTCCCTCGTCGCGCAGCTCCCGGGCGAACCCGGCGATGGTGCGGACCATTTCGGCCGGGGCGGGCGACGGGTCAGGCACCGGAGGCGATCTGATCGAGGTTGTCGCGGACGAGCTCGAGGTCGTCGCGCTCCTTGACCACTGCCCCGACGGTGTCGCCAATCGCGCGCGGGTCGAGCTCGGTCTCGCCGAGAACCCCGAGCATGCGCACCCAGTCGATGGTCTCGGCGACCCCTGGAGGCTTGGCCAGGTCGAGGCCGCGCAGCCGGTTGACGGCCGTCACCACCTTGCGGGTGAGTGCCTCGGAGACGCCCGGCGCGCGGACCAGGACGATCTCGACCTCACGCTCGGCGCTGGGATAGTCGATCCAGTGATAGAGGCACCGTCGCTTGAGCGCGTCGTGCAGCTCGCGGGTGCGGTTGGACGTCAGGACCACCAGGGGCGCCTGCTCCGCCTTGATCGTGCCGATCTCCGGGATGGTGATCGCGAAGTCCGACAGCAGCTCGAGGAGGAACGCCTCGAACTCGTCGTCGGCGCGGTCGATCTCGTCGATGAGCAGGACGGCACCGTCGCCGGCGCGGACGGCGTCCAGCAGCGGCCGCTCCAGGAGGAACTTCGGGCCGAACAGCTTGTCGACGGCCGAGTCGTCGTCGAGGTCACGCGCGGACAGCGCCCGGATCTCGAGCATCTGTCGCGCATAGTCCCACTCGTAGAGGGCCTGGTTGGTGTCGATTCCCTCATAGCACTGGAGCCGGATCAGCCGACGTCCGAGGCAGGTGGCCAGAGCCTTTGCCGCCTCGGTCTTGCCGACTCCGACCTCGCCTTCGAGCAGTACCGGACGGTCCAGCTCGAGACCCACGAACAGCGCCGTGGCCAGACCCCGATCGGCGAGGTAGCCGCTCTCCTCGAGGAGCTCGGTCAGGCCGGCAACGGTCCGGGTCCGGTCCATCCGGGCCTCAGTCCGACTCGGCCGGGCCCAGGACGAGGTCTCTGACGCTGCTTCCCGCCGTGCCCAGCTTCCCCTCGCGAGCCAGCTTGTCGCGCCAGGCCGTGCGCAAGTCGCTGCCCGGTTCGGCGAAACCGTCGAACGTCACGTCCTTCATGTTGCGGCACGCCTTCTGCGAGCCAACCGCTTCGTCGAGGTCTTCGGCGCCCTGATCCTCGACCGCCCAGATCGCACGGAGCACTTCGACCGCTTCATCCGACTGACCCATCGCGGGACTCGCTTTCGACTCGTGCCCGGCTGTTCACCCAACTCTAGGCCGCGCGTGTGAGGAGGACGACTCCCCACGGGCAAAACCCACGCGCCACGCCGGTCACCGGCCCGACACCGGAACGGTCAGACCCGCCCGCACCGCCAGCGACTGGGCCAGGATCGACACCGCGATCTCTGCCGGCGTGCTCGCCCCGATGTCCAGACCCGCTGGACCGTGGATCCGGGCCCGGTCCTCCACGCCCCGCCGGACCAGCCAGTCCGACGCGCGACTCCTGGACCGGTCGCGGGCCCACGGAGCCGATGTAGCCGACCGGGCTGGACAGCGCCGCGCGCAGGGCCGGCCCGGTCAGCCCGTCGTCGTGGCCGAAGACCACCACGCTGTCGATGCCCGAGAGCCCGACGACGTGGGCCGCGGCTTCTCCTGACTCCGTGAACGAACGAACCTGCCAGCCCAGGAGCTCGGCCGCCCGGCCGAGCGCCGCGGCCATCGGGCCGCCTCCGACCATGAGCAGCTTGGGGACCGGCCAGAGCACCGTGGTGACCGACCCCGGGTCGACCCGGGTCGCGCTGACCCGGCCCTTGAACAGGGTCGCCACGTCCTCATCCGCCTCCGCAACGGTGTCGACGTCGTACAGGTCGTAGCCGGTGACGAGGTCTCCCTCGAGTCGCGCAACCAGGCACACCGGGTCACGCTCGACCAGGCGATCCCACAGGCCGGCGGGGAGGTCCTCCGCGGCGGCGACGAGGCACCGCGCCCGGCCCGGGCCGGGCACCCCGGCGACCAGCGCGTCGACCTCGCTGACCTCGAGGTCGAGTACGCGCCCGGTGAGGCCCGCAGCGGACCGGTCGACCAGCTGGCTGTCGAGGGCCCCGGAGACGAGAGAACCGACCCGACCGCCTCCGGGCGTGATCGCCAGAGCCTCGTTGTGGTCGACGGAGCCGAGCCCGCTGACCTCGACGGCCCACGCCACGTCGACCCTGGTCCGGGCTCGCAGGCACGCGTTGACCGTCACCGCGATGTCGAACACGCATCGAGACTAGCCACGTCACACGCATCGTCATGACCCGTTTCCCGGGCTGTTGCGCGGCTCGGCTACCGTTTCGCCGCGTGACCCTGTCGGACCGCGAGCGCACCCTGCTCGACCTCGAGACCGGCTGGTGGCGTCATGCCGGCGACAAGGAGACCGCGATCGCCGAGACGGTCGGCTGCCCGGTCGGCGACTACTACGCCGAGCTCAACCGCCTGATCGACCGCTCCGAGGCCGAGGCGGCGTACCCCCTCGTCGTACGACGGCTGCGGCGGCTCCGCGCCCGCCGCCGCTCCGAGCGCTCGGCACGGCGTTCGGGGTAGGTCGGCTCAGCGAGCGGTAGTTGGCCGGATCCTTGGGCGGGGCCAGAATCGCGGGATGGGCGACCCAGGGTAGCAGTGCGTCGGCGAACGTCGACGTCCCGGACGATTCCTCGCCGCCGTCGACCGGCGGCGGCCGACCGAGTTGGCGGAAACCCACCGACCTGGGCGTGCTCAAGGACGGCCGCCTCGTCCTCGGCGACGTAGACGCAGTAGTTCTTGTCGTCGGTGACATGGCTCTGCCTCGAAACCCGCGTCATACGGCCTGGGTGATGTGCCACGGCGACGCGCCGGTGTGCCATGGTGCGGTGGATTCGCACGAACATCCGGCAGCCCCGGTCACGGAACCGGGGACCGTGCCCGCCGCGAGGTCGACGACACAGGTCGCCGGCGCGCTGGCCCGTGAGACCTGGCGGCGTCCTTGGTATTCCCAGGTGATCTCCTACCTCGTCTCGCTGCTGGTGATCGTGCCGGCTGTGTGGCTGTGTGACTGGCTCCTGCCCGGGCTGCACGTCGACGAGCCCGGTGGGCCGATCCTGTTCGCGGCCGTCATGGCCTTGGTCGGTGTCGTGCTCCAGCCAGTACTGGTCTGGGCCGCGGTTCGGCTCGGCTGGCTGGGGGTGCTGCTGCTGGCGTTCGTCGGACAGGCCGTCATCGTGCTGGTCACCGCGGCGGTCCTGCCGCACGTGAGCGTCAAGGACTTCTGGACCGCGTTCGTGGTGGCAGTCGCCGTGGGCGTGGTGAGCACGGTCCTCGGTTGGTTCGGTACTGCCGGCACCTCGCAGGGGCTGGTCAGCCGACTGGTCACCTCTGCGCGGCGTCGGCCGGCCAGGGTGGCCGACCCGGACGTCGATGGCGTGGTGTTCGTGCAGATGGACGGAGTCCCGTTCCCGGTGCTGCAGATGGCGCTGACCGCCGGAACGGTGCCGACGCTGACGCGGTGGGTCAGACAGGGGACGCACCAGCTGCACGAGTGGACGCCGAAGCTGCCAGCGACGACGCCGGCAAGTCAGATGGGCATCCTGCACGGCGTGATCGACGGTATCCCCGCGTTCCGGTGGTACGACCGAGCCAATGACCGGGTGCTGGTGGCCAACCGGCCCGCCGACGCGGCCGTGATCGAGGCGGAGCTGTCGACCGGCAAGGGATTGCTGGTCGATGACGGGGTGAGCATCAGCAACCTGTTCACGGGGGATGCGCCGACCGCGGTGCTGACCATGAGCCGGCGGGTGCGTGGCGGTGAGGCGGCCCGGCAGGCCGTCGCGCAGTTCGTCATGTCGCCGTCCGGGCTCACCAGGGCGATTGCGCGGTCGGTCGCCGAACTGACCCGCGACCGGTTCCAGGCCAAGCGCGCCATCCGCCGCGACGTCCAACCGCGTTGCGAACGCAATTGGGAAACCGCCCTCTTGCGGTGCGTCACCAACGGCGCGTTGCGCGACCTCAACACGATCCTGGTCTCCCAGCACATGCTGCGCGGTATCAAGTCGATCTACGTCGACTACGTCGACTACGACGAGATCGCCCACCACGCCGGCATCCTTCGTCCCGAGAGTCTGGAGGCCCTCGAATCAGTCGACGGGGTCCTCCATCAGCTGGAGCTGGTTGCCCAAGCAGCGCCGAGGAAGTACCGGTTCGTGATCCTGTCCGATCATGGACAGGCACAGGGAGCGACGTTCGCCGACCGGTACGGCGAGGACCTTGCTGCTGTCGTCGCCCGGCTGGCCGCCTCCGACGTCGCGGTGTCGGACGAGGACGTCGAGGGCTGGGGCCGCACCCGCGGCCTGGTTGGCGAGCTCGCCTCCTCCAGTGGTGTCGGTGGCCGCACCATGCAGTCAGCGGCCCAGGCGATGGACAAGCAGGACCGCAACGAACCCGACGCGGTCTCCGCTGCACCGCCAGGCTCGGTCGGCAAGGTCAAGGAGGCGCCTGCCAGCGGGGATGAGGCGTTCCACGTCTTCGGGTCGGGGAACCTCGGTCTGATCTACGTGCGCGGCGAGAAGCAGCGGCTGACCCGCAGGGACCTGACCGAACGCTTCCCCGGTCTCGTCTCCGGCCTGGCCGGCCACGACGGCGTCGGTTTCGTCGTGGTCATGGACGACGACGGCCCCGTCGCGCTCGGCAAGGGTGGTTGGCACCGGCTCGACGACGGCCACATCGAGGGTGAGGACCCGTTGGCACCGTTCGGGCCCTACGCCCCGGAGTTCGTGAAGCGTGTCGCGCACCGACCGGAGGCCCCCGACATCTACGTCAACAGTCGTCTCGACCCTGGGACCGACGAGGTCGCTGCGTTCGAGGGTCTCGTCGGCAGTCATGGCGGTCTCGGTGGCTGGCAGGACCGCGCCTGCGCCGTCGTTCCTGTCGACCTTCCGTACCCGCAAGAGCGGGTGGTCGGAGCGGATGCCATGCACGTGGCCCTGCGAGGCATGCTCCGTCATCTAGGACACCGAAAAGGCGTCATCGAGCCCGGTACGGAGCCTTCCTCTGGCATTGCCGCTGAGAAGTTGGCAGGTCAAGACTCCTAGCCCGACCCAGGAGTGTGGGTGCTCGCCACGTACGCGGGTGATCCAGATGTCCTCGGAACCGCGGCGCCTCCGGCTCCTCGGCGGTCACCTTGACGCGCAACGCTCGACACCTGCCACTCCGAAGGGAAGAATGGAGCAACTGGCTGAACAGTCAGTTAAGGGATCATCGGGGGCGACCGCTGACGCTTGGATGGAGCGCGAAGGGGCTTGGCATGAACTTCGACCCGACAGATCCGGCCCTGCGTCGCAGGGCGCCGAGACCACAACTCGCCCGCCGAGACGTGCTGCGGGGCGGCCTTTGGCTCAGCATCGGGCTGGGGGCGGCACCGCTTCTCGCTGCGTGTGGAGGCGACGACCAGGCACAGAACGGCGCCGCCCCCTATCCGTTGGCTCGGCCCGACAGTCCGGTGACCCTGCCGATCAAGGACAGCAACCCACCCATCGATGACGGGCTCGATCCCGAGACGGGTGGCGCCTTCAAGATCCTGAACTACGACGCGTACATGGCGCCGGCCGTCATGAAGGCCTTCGGTGAGGAGCACGGCGTCGAGGTCCAGGTGACGCCGTACGCCAACTACGACGAGATGCTGGCGAAGATCCGCGCATCGGGCGAGTCGTTCGACCTCGTCTTCCCCGGCCCCAGCGTGATGAGCAAGATGGTGTACGCCGAGCTGATCCAGCCGCTCAACCACTCGTACGTGCCCAACCTCACCAACGTCTGGCCGGAGTACCAGGACCCCTGGTACGACCAGCAGGCGCGCTACACCGTGCCCTACACGATCTACGGCACGGGGGTGTTCTACCGCGCGGACCGGGTGTCCAGCGTCCCGGAGAACGGCTACGACCTGATGTGGGACGAGCAGTACTCGGGCCAGGTCTACCTGCTCGACGACATGCAGGAAGCGATCGGTATGTCGCTGTTGCGCAACAAGATCAGCACGGACATCAACACGAGTGACCCCAGCCTCATCCACGAGGCCACCGACTCGCTGATCGAGCTCATCGACCTGGTGAAGATCAAGGCGAACGTCAACGCCTTCTCCGAAGTCCCCGAGGGCACCGCCACGATCCACCAGGCCTGGTCGGGCGACCCGATTGCCGGCCAGTACTACCTGCCCAAGGGCGAGACCACCGACGTCCTGGCGTACTGGCGCCCGGAGGACCCGGCAGAGCGAGTCATCGGGAGCGACAACATCGCCATCCCCAAGAGCTCAGAAAAGCCGGTGCTGGCACATCTGATGATCAACGACCTTCTCGACAACGAGATCGGCCTCCGCAACTTCGGGTGGAACGGCTACCAGCCGCCGCTGACGAAGCTGTCCGCCCAGTACCTGATCGACCAGGGCTACATCCCGGAGAACCTGATGAACGCGGTGGTGCTGCCCGAGGACTTCGACACCGGGCTCACGTTCTACGAGGTGAGCCCGAGCACCGAGGCGCTGTGGCGTCAGTCCTGGTCCGAGTTCAAGGCCGGTGGCTGAACCGAGATCCGGCCACGACCGCGCGACGCGGCGACTGTGGCCGGCGCTCGCCCTTCCGGGGACGTTCTGGCTCGTCGCGCTGTTCCTGGTGCCCTTCTACGCCGTCATGGCGGTCGCTTTCAGCGGCAACATCAACATCTTCGGGGAGCCGATCCCGGCGTGGAACCCGCTCGACTGGCAGTTCGCCACGTTCAGGCAGGTGGTCTCGGACTCCGTCTCCGGCCCCTACCAGGCGGTGTGGATCCGCACCGCGACCTACACGGTCTGCGCGCTGCTGATCTGTGTCGTCATCGGCTACCCCGTGGCGTACTACACGGCCCGCCTGGCCGGGAAGAGGCGCGGCCTGGTCCTGGCCCTGATCCTCGCGCCGTGGTGGATCAACTACATCACCCGCATGCTCGCGTGGGTCAACCTGCTGCAGGAAGACGGCTACGTGAACAAGGCGATCGGCATCTTCGGCGTCGCGCCGGTCTCCTGGTTGGCCGGCAACCCGTTCACCGTGGTGATCGCCCTCGCGTACGGCTACCTGCCGTTCTTCATCATTCCGCTGTTCGCGTCGCTGGACCGGATCGACCAGCGGCTGCTCGAGGCCTCGCGCGACCTCGGCGTCGGCGCGGTCCGCACCTTCCTGCACGTGACCCTGCCGCTGTCGAAGATGGGGTTGATCACCGCGCTCGTCATCACGGCTCTCCCCCTGGCCGGTGACTACTACACGAACGCGATCGTGTCCGGCTCCCCGAACACCACGATGATCGGGAACCAGATCGAGCTGTTCCTCCTGCAGGGTCCCCTGAAGAACTTCGGCGCCTCCCTGGTGCTGCTGCTCTCGCTCGTCCTGCTGTTCTTCATGGCCTACTACCTCATCCTGACCCAGCGCGCGAGCAAGGAGGCCCGATGACGGTCACCGAGGACCCTCGCAGCGCGGGAGCCCCTCCTGCTCGGGCCAGGAGCTGGGTGCCCCCCTGGCGCAATCCCTGGCGCCGTCCCTACGTGCTCGCAGCGGTCACCTGGCTGTACATCCTGTGGTCTCTCGTCCCGGTCCTGATCGCGGTGCAGTTCTCCTTCAACGACGGCCGATCGCGCAGTACCTGGCAGGGCTTCTCCACGCAGTGGTACTGCTGCGCCGAGGGGTCGGTCGGCGAGGACCCCAGCCTGCTGCTGGCACTGCAGAACAGCCTGATCCTCGGGGCAGCGACGGTCCTGGTGGCGACCCCACTGGGCGTCATGCTCGCGATGGGGCTCACCCGATGGCGGTCGCGGAGCAGCAGCGTGGCCAACGGCATCGCCCTGGTCCCGCTCGTCACCCCGGAGATCGTCATCGGCTCGGCGCTCTACCTCGTGATGGTCAACCTGTACCAGTTCGTCCCGCTGGGTCGGCCGGCCATGCTGCTCGGCCACGTCACGTTCTCGGTCTCGTACGTGCTGGTGATCGTGCGCTCGAGACTGCTGGCCATCGGCCGGGACTACGAGGAGGCGAGCATGGACCTGGGCGCCAGCCCGATGCAGGCCATTCGGACGGTGCTGATCCCGCTCCTGCTGCCGTCGATCTTCGCCTCGGCCATGATCGTGTTCGCCACGTCGCTCGACGACTTCGTCGTGAGCCAGTTCCTGTTCGGGAACGCCTCGAACGTCACCGTCCCCATCAAGCTGTACAACGCGGTTCGTTCGGCCCCGACGCCGGCGCTCAATGCCTTGGCCACGCTGCTCCTCGTGGCGTCGTTCCTGGCCTTGATCCTCGCGTACGTCGGCCTGCGGGCGCGGCGGCGGGGCTCGCGGTCGGCGCTCGAGGACCTCGCCGACTACGGCTGATCGTCACCGACGACGGATCAGCCGTCCGCGGCGAGCGCGGCCGGCACCTGGTCGGCCGAGGCCAGGACCCGGAGCGACTGCGGCGGTAGGTGGACGGTGACGGGCTGCCCGGTGGCCAGGCTGTCGCGTCGCGCGTCGTTCGTGACCAGCGACTGCAGCACCGCACCGTGCGGGAGACGGACCATCACCTGGGTCGTCGACCCCAGGAAGACGACGCCGTCGACCATGCCCGGGAGCCTGTTGGCCCCGGTGAGGCCGGGCTCCTGCACCTCGACGCACTCCGGACGGATCACTGCCCGGCGTGCGGTCGAGTCGTCGCCGGCCGGAGCCTGCGCCTCGAGTGTGAAGTCGCCATACCGAACCGTGCGGGTCGCCGCGCTGCCCGGGAGGCACTCGACGTCCAACAGGTTGGCGACGCCCAGGAAGTCCGCGACGAACTCGGTCAGCGGTTCCTGGTAGACCTCCTGCGGTGTCCCGAGCTGGACGATCCGGCCCCGGTCCATGACGGCGAGCCGGGTCGACATCTCGAGGGCTTCCTCCTGGTCGTGGGTGACGAAGACGAAGGTGATGCCGACCTCGCGCTGCAGCGAGGCCAGCTCCGCTCGCAGCGAGTGGCGGAGCTTCGCATCGAGCGCGCCCAGCGGCTCGTCGAGGAGCAGCACCGACGGTTCGAGGACCAGGGCCCGGGCCAGGGCGACGCGTTGCTGCTGTCCTCCCGACATCTGGTGGGGGCGACGCCGGGCGTACTCGGTGAGCCGGACCAGCTCCAGCGCCTTCCTGACGCGAGCCTCCCGGGTCCGCTTGTCGAGGTCCTTGCGCCACCGCAGGCCGTAGGCGACGTTCTTGTGGACGTCGAGATGCGGGAAGAGCGCGTAGCTCTGGAAGACCGTGTTGACCGGGCGCTTGTGGGGAGGGCTCTGCGCGACGTCGACCCCGTCGAGGAAGATCTGGCCGTCGGTGGGCTGTTCGAACCCGCCCAGCATGCGCAGCGTGGTGGTCTTTCCGCAGCCCGACGGGCCGAGGAGGGTGAAGAACTCACCGGGCTCGATCTCGAGGTCGACGCCGTCGACGGCGGTGACGCCGTCGAACTCCTTGCGGAGACCGAGGATCGAAATCGCCCCACCACCGGTGCGATGGGATCCGGTTTCGCCGCGGGGCATGCGTCGGAGTCTAGACAGCGAGGTTCCGGTTTGTCAGGGGTGACTGAACACTCAGTTAACCCATTCGCCGAGTCATCCGAGGTCGCCCGAGAGTCTGATGTGCCCCAGGCAGGAGTCGAACCTGCGACCTTTCGCTTAGGAGGCGGCTGCTCTATCCGCTGAGCTACTGGGGCGCGACGGCGGCCATCCTGTCACGCGCGCGAGGGGCCTGCGGCTACCGACGCGTACCGCCGCGATTTGTGCCACCCCACGGCGCAGGTCACAATTTGGCATACACGGCTAGGTTCGCGAGGGGTGGCTTGGGACGCCCCCGACCGAGAGACCAGACCGAGTACCCAGGTGATGCATGTCCGAGGACGCTGAACACGAGCCGGCCGAGGCCGGTTCGACGTCGGCGACCCCGAACGACTCCGAGGGCGGCGCTCGTCGCCGCGGCAAGCGTCGGGCGCGGGCCAAGGCGCACCACACCGTAGGGAAGGTGGTGCTGGCCAGCCTCATCGCGGTCGGCCTGGCGACCGGTCTCGGCGTGGTCTACATCTACCGCCACCTCAACGACAACCTCAACGTGGTCAACGTCGACGACCAGCTGAAGAACCGGCCGGACAAGAAGAAGCTCAACACGCCGAAGGAACCACTCAACATCCTGGTGATGGGCTCCGACACCCGCGACGGCGAGGGCAACAACATCGACAACCTCACCGGCGGTGGCGAGCGGTCCGACACCACGATCATGTTCCACCTCTCGGCGGACCGGGAAACGGCCTACGGCATCAGCATTCCTCGCGACACCCTCGTCGACCGGCCCGACTGCTACGACAAGAACGGCGACTCGATCCCGGGCGCGACCGACGTGATGTGGAACGAGGCGTTCTCCGTCGGCGGCCCGGCGTGCACCATGCAGCAGTTCGAGCAGCTCACCGGCATCCGGCTCGACCACTACGTCGTGCTCGACTTCGCCGGCTTCCAGGACATGGTCGACGCGATCGACGGCGTCGAGGTGTGCATCCCCGAGGACATCTCCGACCCCGCACACGGGATCAACATCCCCGCGGGCACCCGCGAGATCGAGGGCAAGGAGGCGCTCAACTACGTGCGCGCCCGCTACACCCTCGGCGACGGCTCCGACATCGGCCGGATCAAGCGGCAGCAGGCGTTCATCGCCGCGATGGCCAGCAAGGTGGTCGACCGCGGCACCCTGGCCCGGGTCGACCGTCTGGTCGGCTTCCTCGACGCGGCCACCAGCTCGCTGCAGACCGACATCGACTCGATCCTGAAGATCGGCAAGATCGGGGTGGGCTTCAAGAACATCGGCCTCGACAACATCAAGTTCGTCACCGTGCCGTTCCAGTACTCCACCGCCCAGCCCGGCCGGGTCGAGTTCCTCCCCGAGGCGGAGCAGCTGTGGCAGCGGGTGATCAACGACGAACCGCTCACCCGCCGCCTCCAGGACGGCGTGATCACCGCCGGCGACAACGTCGACGGCTCGTCCCCGGGCACCGGCTCCCCGAGCTCACCGGGTGGCACCGAGTCGCCGAGCACCCCCGAGAGCCCGAGCGCCGAGGAGCGCGAGGCAGCGGGGCTGTGCGCATGACCCGAAGAGCAAGGACGCTCCCGAAGAGACGCCCGAGGAGCGGCGACGCCGCCTCGACGCCGTCTTCGGCGAGGTGCTCCCCGAGACCACCACCGACGAACGGGATCCGGGCGCGGACGACCGCCCGGACGCGTCGGAGGACTGGCTCAAGGCGCAGGTGCCGCCCCACCACGGGTGAGGCGGCCCGGCCTCAGACCGCGCGCTGAGCGGCCAGCAGGTCGCGGATCTCCTGGAGCAGCCGCACGTCCTCCGGCGTTCCTTCCTCGTCCTCTGGAGTGGGAAAGAACCGCTCCTTCGCCCTGGTGTAGGGCATCACGATGAAGAAGTAGACGACCGTCGCCATGATCAGGAACGAGATCAGCGCGGTGAGCCACGCACCGACGGACACACCACCCGGGGAGTAGGACGAGAAGTTGGGCGTGCCGCCGACCTTGCCGATCAGATCCATGATCAGCGTGACGGTGGCGGTGATCACGGCCGCGAACGCGGCGGCCATGATGAACGCGACAGCGAGCTCGACGAGGCTGCCGCGCAGGATGAAGTTCTTGAACCCGGTCATGTGCCAACTCCTTGGTCGTCCGAGAGAACCTGCCGCCCCGGACGCTAGCGGCCGGGCCACGTGTACGTCACGAACGAACGGACCGCCGCCTCGGCCAGCGCAGTGACCTGCGCAGCCTCGGCGCCGACCACGACCAGGCGGCCGGGGAGGCCCGACGCGCTGGCCCGCTCGTCGGCGGCTGGGATCGCCAGCACCGGTACGTCGGTCGCGACCACGCCGGCGCCGCCCTCCTGCGGGTCGGTGGCCAGCAGGTCGATCCGGTCGCCCACGTCGAGGAGGGCCACCATGCCGGGGTCCGGGAGCCGCACGGGTACGGCGACCAGGCCGGGCTGGCCCGCGGTCAGGTCGGGTCCGACCAGGCGCACGTCGGTCACCGGCTCCCCGCTGCGCAGCGGCGCCGCGAGCACCTGACCCACGGGATCGTCCGCCACCGCCTCCGGAGCCGAGCCCGGCGCGAACCGCACGGTCTCCAGGTCGGCCGCGTCGATCTGCGCGCCGGCCGGCAGGTCCCGCGCGGCGACCAGCACCGGCACCGTGGCCGGAGCGGGACCGGCCGCCGCACGGACGCCGGCGGCGACCGCGACGCCGGTGAGCAGCGCGGCGATCAGGCGGCGTCGGCGGAGGACGGCCCGGCGTACCGGCCGGAACCGGTCAGCGAGGCGGGCAGGAGTGGGCGGTCCCGAGGAGAGCATCCCTCGACGCTAGGCGAGCCCGCGCGGCCGCGGATCGGTCCTCCACAGGCGAGGTTTCGAGGCTCGTCGCTGGCGCTCCTCGCACCTCAACCACCGCCGTTACGCAGTGGCCGCGGCGGGCTTCGAGTCGCTCTTCTTCTCGGACTTCGTCTCCGACTTGGTGTCGGACTTCGTCTCGGTCTTGGTCTCCGTCTTGGTCTCGGACTTCGACTCGGAGGTGTCGGACGAGGAGCGGCTGTCGGTGCGGTAGAAGCCCGAACCCTTGAAGACGACGCCGACCGCGTTGAACAGCTTGCGCAGCCGCCCGGAGCACTCGGGGCACTCGGTCAGCGAGTCGTCCGAGAAGCTCTGGAACTGCTCGAAGGCGTGTCCGCACTCGGTGCATGCGTACTGGTAGGTCGGCATGATGCTCCTGGCACTCTCCTGTATCGACTGCTAAATGATACGCGACGTGCAGAATGTCGGCACCATGACAGTGGACACGTCGGAGCGGCCCGGGGAGGGTGGCGGGTTCCGGGCCCTGCCGAGGCCGCTGCGCGTCTCGACGTACATCGCGATCGGCCTGGTCCTGGTGCTGATCGCCCTGCTGCTCGCCGGCGTCGTCCTGGTCCGGCGGTCGTTCCCGCAGACGTCGGGCACCGTCGAGATCCCCGGCCTGGACAGCCAGGTCGAGGTGGTCCGCGACGAGCGCGGCATCCCGCAGATCTACGCCGACTCGACCCACGACCTGATGCTCGCGCAGGGGTACGTGCACGCGCAGGAGCGCTTCTACGAGATGGACGTGCGGCGGCACGCGACCGCGGGGCGGCTGGCCGAGATGTTCGGCGAGGAGGCCCTCGAGACCGACATGTACGTGCGCACGATGGGCTGGCGCAACGTCGCCGAGCGCGAGCTGCCGCTGCTGCAGCCGGACACCCGCGCCGCCCTGGACGCGTACGCCGACGGGGTGAACGCCTACCTGGCCGACCGCTCACCGTCGGAGATCTCCCTGGAGTACACCGTGCTCAACGCCGGCGGCCTCGACTACCACCCGGCCGACTGGACCGCGGTGGACTCGCTCGCCTGGCTGAAGGCGATGGCGTGGGACCTGCGCGGCAACATGCAGGACGAGATCGACCGGGTGCTCAGCGCCGACGTGGTCGGCAAGAAGCGGACGGCGACGCTGTTCCCGCCGTACCCCTACGACGAGCACGATCCGATCCTCAGCCAGGGCGCCGTCGTCGACGGGGTCTTCGAGCAGGACGCCGTGATCGGCGGTACCCGCAACCCGAGGCGCCCGCCGTTCGGCCGCAAGGCGCTGGCCGAGCTGTCCACGGTCCGGGAGGGCCTCAGCCGGATGCCCGCCTGGCTCGGCAAGGGCGACGGCGTGGGCAGCAACTCCTGGGTGGTCGACGGCGAGCACTCCACCACCGGCGCGCCGATCCTCGCCAACGACCCGCACCTCGGCGTCTCGATGCCGGGCGTGTGGATGCAGGTGGGCCTGCACTGCCGCAACGTCTCCGACGCGTGCCCGTTCGACGTCGCCGGCTTCAGCTTCTCCGGCGTGCCCGGCGTGATCATCGGCCACAACGCCGACATCGCCTGGGGGTTCACCAACCTCGGTCCCGACGTCACCGACCTCTACGTCGAACGGGTCTCCGGCGACACCTGGCGCTACGGCGGCAGGGCGCAGCCGCTGCGCACCCGCACCGAGACCATCGCGGTGGCCGACGGCAAGGACGTCCGGCTCACCGTGCGGTCCACCGACCACGGCCCGATCGTGTCCGACGTCGACGACGTGCTGGCCGACGTCGCGCTGGACGCCAAGGTGCCCCGCCCCGACCGCGAGGGGGAGGAGTACGCCGTGTCGTTGGCGTGGACCGCCCTCGAGCCCCGCCCGACGGCCGACGCCATCCTCGAGCTCAACCGGGCGGAGGACTGGGACGACTTCCGGGATGCCCTCGCCGACTTCGCGGCGCCCTCGCAGAACGTCGTGTACGCCGACCGCGAGGGCCACATCGGCTACCAGGCACCCGGGCTGATCCCGATCCGCAAGTCGGGGAGCGACGGCTTGATCCCCGCCGCGGGCTGGCGCCCGGAGAACGACTGGACGGGTGAGTACGTGCCCTACGACGGGCTGCCGAACGTGCTCGATCCCGATGAGGGGTTCATCGCCACCGCCAACCAGGCGGTGACCGACGAGGACTATCCCTACCTGCTCACCACCGACTGGGACCGCGGCTATCGGTCCCAGCGGATCCGTGACGTGCTCGAGGACGACGACGAGCTGTCGGTGCGGGAGATGCTCGACCTGCAGCTGGACACCCGAAGTCCGATGGCGCCGGTCCTGGTGCCCTACCTCCTCGATGCCAACCTGCCGCCCGGCTACTTCTCGGCCGGCAAGCGGCTGCTCGCCGACTGGGACTTCCGGCAGGGCGCCGACAGCGCCGCCGCGGCGTACTACAACGTCGTCTGGCGCAACCTGCTCGACCTCACGTTCACCGACGAGCTGACCGGTGACCTGCGCCCCGACGGCGGCCAGCGCTGGATGGCGGTGATGGAGGACCTGCTCCGGGACCCCCGCAACGAGTTCTGGGACGACCAGGAGACCGAGGAGGCCGAGGAGCGGCGCGACGACATCATCCGGCAGGCGATGCGCGACGCCCGCGACGACCTCACCTCGCTGCAGTCACCCAACCCCGACGAGTGGACCTGGGGTGGGCTGCACAGGCTGGAGCTGCGCTCGAGCACGCTGGGGGAGTCGGGCATCGCCGCGGTCGAGCGGCTGTTCAACCGGGGCGGCTGGGAGGTCGGCGGTGGTGGTGCGATCGTCGACGCGACGTCGTGGGACGCCCGCGAGGGGTTCGAGGTGGTCGCCGCCCCGTCGATGCGGATGGTGGTCTCTCTCGACGACCTCGACGACTCCCGCTGGATCAACCTGACCGGTGTCTCCGGCCACGCGTTCAACGACCACTACACCGACCAGACCGACCTCTGGGTGGACGGCGAGACGCTGCCCTGGGCGTTCAGCCCGGACGCCGTCGAGGACGCAGCGGACGACAAGCTCACCCTGGAGCCGGGCGAGGAGGGGTCCTGACCCTCAGGTGCCGGGGTGGCGGCGCCGACGGCCGCCACCTGCGGGCTCGCTGAGTTCGGCGCGCATCCGCTCCATCAGCTCCTCGATCTCGTCGTGGAACCGCTGGTGCTTGATGCCGTTCGCGTATGCCGCGCCACAGATGGCGCACTCCTTGAGCTCCCCCATGCTCCCCCCGGGTCGACGTTGCTGCCTGGTCGAGGGTACCGCGCTAGCGCCAGCTAGCACCCGTCGGAAATCTCACGATTCCGGTGGGGGTGGCAGCCGCGGTCACCGGACGGTCGTGGGGCTCGCGGGGGACGTCGAGGCCGACCTCGCCGTCGTACAGGAGCACGCAGGTGAAGGTGCCGACGGGCACCCGTCCGAGCGCCCGGTCGTAGCACCCGCCGCCGCGCCCGAGCCGCATCCCGTCGCGGGCCACGGCGACGCCCGGCACGAGCACCGCGTCGGGGGTGCCGATCGCATCGAGGCCCAGCGTCGGGCCGGTCGGCTCGAGCAGGCCGAGCCGGGCGCGGGTCAGGCCACCCTCGCCGGCGTAGACGGCCCAGTCGAGGTCGCCGTCGGGGAGCAGCACCGGCAGGATCACCCGCTTGCCGGCGGCCACCAGGCCGTCGAGGAGCGGGCCGGTGCCGGGCTCGTTGCCGATCGAGACGTACGCCGCCACGCTTGCCGCCCGGCGTACCTCCGGGTCGGCCAGCAGCACCTCCGCCAACCCCCGGGCGGCGGCGCCGACCTCGGCCACGCCGAGCCGGTTGCGGGCTGTGCTGAGCTGGTCGCGGAGGGCCAGTTTGGCGCCGGGTTGGGTTGTGGCCACCCGGCGAGCCTACGATCTGAGGTATGGGTAGTGCAGGCCTTAACCAGGCGCGCAACAAGATGCTCGACGCCGGGGTCGACGAGGTGGCGGTCGAGACCTTCGCCCACTACTTCCGACTCCTCGAGCACGGCGAGACCGGGATGATCCCCGAGTCCACGATCGAGCCCGTCGACATGGAGCGACTCGCCGATGTCGAGGTCGACGACGACGTCGCCGCGGAGGCGATCCGGCACACCGTGGTGATCAAGCTCAACGGGGGTCTCGGCACCTCGATGGGCATGGACCGGGCCAAGTCGCTGCTGTGCGTGCGGCGCGGGCTCTCGTTCCTCGACATCATCGCCCGGCAGACGCTCCACCTCCGCAAGGAGTACGACGCCCCGCTGCCGCTGATCTTCATGAACTCCTTCCGCACCTCCGCCGACACCATGGACGCGATCGCGCGCTACTCGGACCTGCCGGTCAAGGGGCTGCCGCTGGAGTTCCTGCAGAACAAGGAGCCCAAGCTCCTGGTCAAGGACCTCTCGCCGGTCTCCTACCCGAAGGACCCCGACCTGGAGTGGTGTCCGCCCGGCCACGGCGACGTCTACACCGCGCTCCGCGGCACCGGCCTGCTCGACAAGCTGATCGAGCTCGGCTACCGGCACGTGTTCATCTCCAACTCCGACAACCTCGGCGCGGTGCCCGACCCGCACGTGGCCGGCTGGTTCGCCGGCTCGGGGGCGCCCTTCGCGATCGAGGCGGTACGACGTACCCCCTCCGACCGCAAGGGTGGCCACTTCGCCCGCCGCAAGATCGACGGCCGGATCGTGCTGCGGGAGACCGCGCAGACGCCGAAGCAGGATGTCGAGGCGCTTGCCGACCTCGACCGGCACCGCTACTGCTCCACCAACAACGTGTGGTTCGACCTGGCCGCGATGAAGCAGGCGCTCGACGTGCGGCAGGGCATCCTCGGGCTGCCGCTGATCCGCAACGTCAAGCACGTCGACCCCGGCGACCCGTCCACGACCGAGGTGATCCAGGTCGAGACGGCGATGGGCGCGGCGGTCGAGGTGTTCGAAGGCTCGCAGCTGATCGAGGTGGGCCGCGACCGGTTCGTGCCGGTGAAGACCACCAACGACCTGCTGGTGCTGCGCTCCGACGTCTACGCCATCGGCAAGGACTTCGTGCTCGACCAGGTGGCCGAGGATGTGCCGTTCGTCGAGCTCGACGGCGACTTCTACAAGCTGGTCGGCGAGTTCGACAAGCGCTTCCCCGAGGGGGCGCCGTCGATGCTGAAGGCCAAGTCGCTGCGGATCGAGGGCGACTGGACGTTCGGGCACGGGGTGCAGATCGTCGGCGACGTCGAGCTCGACGGTGCCTCCGCGAAACGCGTGCCGGCCGACGCCGTACTTTCGGGCGATGCCTGACGAACTGGTCTCCGTCGAGGAGCACCTGGCAAGGGTCCTCGACGACCTGGCGCCGCTGCCGGCCGCCGAGGTCGCGCTGATGGACGCGCTCGGGCTGAGCCTGGCCGACGACGTGACCTCCGAGCTCTCGCTGCCGCGCTTCGACAACTCCGCGATGGACGGGTACGCCGTCCGGGTCGAGGACCTCGGCTCGGTGCCGGTGACCCTGCCGGTGGTGGGTGAGATCGGCGCCGGACAGGCCGGGGTCGACGTCCTGGAGCCGGGTGAGGTCGCCAAGATCATGACCGGCGCCCCGCTGCCCGAGGGCGCCGACGCGGTGGTGCCCTACGAGTGGACCGACCGGGGCGCCGAGCGAGTGCTGATCGAGCAGGCTCCAGAGGTCTCCCAGCACGTGAGGTACGCCGGTGAGGACATCCGCCAGGGCGACGTCGTCCTCAGAGCCGGCACCGTCCTCGAGCCTCGACACCTCGGGCTGCTGGCCTCGATCGGACGGCCCTCGGTGAAGTGCGGGCGGCGCCCCCGAGCGGTCATCGTGTCGACCGGGTCGGAGCTGCGCGAGCCGGGCGCCGAGCTGGCCGCCGACTCCATCTACGAGGGCAACTCGTTCCTGCTCGGTGGCGCGGCGGTGCGGGCGGGCGCCGAGGTGCGTCGCCTGGGCATCGTTCCCGACGAGCCGGCGGCGTTCCTCGACGTGCTCCGCGGGGCGCTGGTCGACGCCGACCTGGTGATCACCAGCGGAGGGGTCTCCCAGGGCGACTACGACGTGGTCAAGGCGGCGCTGCGCCCGCTGGGCACGGTGTGGTTCGGCGGCGTCGCGATGCAGCCGGGCAAGCCGCAGGGCTACGGCCGGGTCGACGGCGTACCCATCTTCACGGTGCCGGGCAACCCGGTGTCGAGCTACATCTCCTTCCAGGTGTTCGTGCTGCCGGCGCTGCGCCGGATGCTGGGCCGCGAGCCGGCGGCGGTGTCCTGGCCCACGGCACGGATGGGCGAGCCGATCGCCTCCTCGCCGAAAGGCCGGCGGCAGTTCTTGCGGGGCGTGCTCCGTGATGGTGAACTGCATCGAGTCGGCGGGCCGGGCTCCCACCTGGTCGGCGCGCTGGCGGCCTCCAACGCACTGATCGTGGTGCCCGAGGAGGCGACCTCGCTGGCCGCCGGCGACGAGGTGCAGATGCTCAGCCTGGGAGGCGCTTCGTGACCGACCGCCTGACCCACGTCGACGAGACGGGTGCCGCGCGGATGGTCGACGTCTCCGGCAAGGACGCCACCGCCCGCACGGCCACGGCCTCGGGACGGGTGCTGGTGTCGGCCGAGGTCGTGGAGCTGTTGCGCGGGGCCGGCGTACCCAAGGGCGACACGCTCGCGGTGGCCCGGCTGGCCGGCATCATGGGCGCCAAGCAGACCCCCGCGCTGATCCCGCTCTGCCACCCGCTCGCGCTCTCCTCGGTGACCGTCGACCTGGTCGTGGGCGACGACTCCGTCGACATCACGGCGTCGGTGCGGACCACCGACCGGACCGGGGTGGAGATGGAGGCGCTGACCGCGGTGTCGGTCGCCGCGCTGACCGTGGTCGACATGGTCAAGGCCGTCGACAAGCGCACCGTGATCACCGACATCCGGGTCGAGTCGAAGACCGGTGGCAAGTCGGGGGACTTCACGAGATGAACCGCGGATGACCGGCCTGCGGGCCGAGGTGGTCGTCGCGTCCAACCGCGCCGCGGCCGGGGTCTACGACGACACGACCGGGCCGCTGATCGTCGAGCAGCTCACCGAGCTCGGGTTCGTGGTGCACGCGCCGGTGGTCGTTCCCGACGGCGGCCCCGTGGGCGAGGCGATCCGGGCCGCGGTCGACGGGGGCGCCCGGCTGGTGCTCACCACCGGGGGCACCGGGCTCACCCCCACCGACCGCACCCCCGAGGCGACGCGCGAGCTGCTCGACTTCGAGGTGCCCGGGATCCCCGAGGCGCTGCGGGCCTACGGCCTGAGCCGGAACGTGCACACCGCGGTGCTGTCCCGCGGCGTGGCGGGCGTCGTCGGGACCTGCCTGGTGATCAACCTGCCGGGCTCGCGCGGCGGGGTGAAGGACGCCTTCGCGATCCTGCGCCACGTCCTCGTGCACGCGGTCGAGCAGGTCGTGGGGAGCGACCATTGAGCCACGCGAGGGGCTGGCCGGCCCGGATCAGCTCGGGCACCGACCCGGTGGTCGCGCTGCGACCGCTGCGGATGTCCGACGTCGGGGCGTGGCGCTCGGCGCGGCAGCGCAACGCCTCCTGGCTGGTGCGGTGGGACGCCACGGTGCCGCCCGGCGCGGACCCGCGCGCGACCACGTTCCGCTCGCTCGTACGCCGGCTCCGCGCCGCCGCCCGCCGCGGCACGACGTACCCCTTCGCGGTGGAGGTGGACGGGGCGTTCGCCGGTCAGCTGACGATCAACAACATCGTGCGCGGGTCCGCTCAGTTCGCCTCGGTCGGCTACTGGCTGGACCGTGACTTCGCGGGGCGCGGGGTGATGCCGCGGGCGGTCGCGATGGCGATCGACCACTGCTTCACCGCGGGCGGCCTGCACCGCATCGAGGTCTGCATCCGGCCGGAGAACACCAACTCGCTGCGGGTCGTGGAGAAGCTCGGGATCCGGGAGATCGGCTTCGCGCCGCTGTTCCTGCACATCGACGGGGAGTGGCGCGACCACCGGATCTACGCGATCACGCGGGAGGAGTGCCCGGGCGGGCTGCTCAAGAGGTACGAGGCGTCGCTGGTCGAACATCGACCGCGTGAGTCCCACTAGTCACACGCGCAATTTGCGACACACGGGTAGACATCCGAGGCCGCCTGCGCTAACGAACCTAACCTCTGACTCGTGGACCTGAGCGCGTTGATCTTCGTTGCCCTGGCGGTGGCCTGGGCCGTCTATCTGATCCCCAAAGCGCTCAGGCACCACGACGACGCCCAGCAGCGCCGCACCGTCGAGGGCTTCTCGAAGTCGATCCGGGTGCTGGCCCGGCGCGAGCCGATCGACGCCAAGAGCGCCACCCTGGTCGTCCAGCGCGAGGCACCGGCCGAGCCCGTGCCCGCCGTGTCCCGGGCCACGGCCGCCCGCGCCGCGAAGCGCCGCCTCCGCGTGGTGCTGCTGATCCTGGCCGCCAACGTCGCCGTGGCCGGCCTCGCCTACGCCGGGATCCTGCTCTGGACCGCGCTGGCGGTGCCTGGTGGCCTGCTCGTCGCCTGGCTCGTGGCCTGTCGGCTGATGGTGAAGAAGGAGCGCGCCGCCGCCCCGGTGCGCCGTACCACCCCGGCCGAGCCGGCCGCGGCTGCCGAGGGTCCCGAGACCGAGGAGATCGCCGCCGTGCCCGCCGCCGAGCGCGAGCCGGGCAGCTGGGACCCGGTCCCGGTCACCCTGCCGACGTACGTCGACAAGGCGGAGGCCGCCCGCTCCGTCCGCACCATCGACCTCGACTCGACGGGCGTCTGGAGCTCGGGCCGCAACGAGTCCGACAGCGCCCTGGCCCGCGAGGCCGACGAGGCCTCCCGCGCCGCCAAGGCCGCCGAGGCCGAGGAGCGTCGGGCCGCCGGCTCCTGATTCGGAACCGCCGACTTCCTGGTGCTACCGTTTCTCCTCGCGTCCCAGCGGGCGCACTGGGGCTGTGGCGCAGTTGGTAGCGCGTCTCGTTCGCAATGAGAAGGTCAGGGGTTCGAATCCCCTCAGCTCCACCACCATCCTCACTGGAGGGCGGCGGTCAGGCGCATCACGTTGTCGGCGTACGCCGAGCGGCGCGACCGGGACAGCCAGTCCTCGAGGGTCAGCTCCTTGGACAGCCCGCGGTAGGTGTCCTCGACCTCGCGCACGCCGGCCACGACCTCCGGGTCCGGGATCATGAGCGAGACCTCGTAGTTGAGGCCGAACGATCGCATGTCCAGGTTGCTGGAGCCCAGGACGGCCACGTCGTCGTCGACCGTGAAGAACTTGGAGTGGAGGACGTACGGCGCCGGGTACATGAAGATCCGGACGCCGGCCCGCAGCAGCGCCTCGTAGTAGGAGCGCTGTGCGTGGTAGACCATGAACTGGTCACCGGCCTCGCTGACGAACAGCTCGACGTCGATGCCGCGCTGGGCGGCCGTGGTCACGGCGTAGAGCAGGGACTCGTCCGGCACGAAGTAGGGGCTGGTGATCGAGATCCTGCGTTGCGCCGAGTACAGCAAGGTCGTGAAGGCGCGCAGATTGTTCTCGGTGGCGAAACCCGGGCCGCTCGGGATCACCTGCGCGGGCACGGACCCCGCCACCCCAGTGAGGGCCTGGATCTCCTCCGTGAGCTTGGTGCGGGTCTCGCTGTACCAGTCCGTCGCGAACAGCACGTTGAGCGCGGTCACCACCGGGCCCTCCACCCGAGCCACCAGCTCCACCCACTCGCGTCCGTCCTTGTGGTTCTTGGGCTTGTTGTAGCCAGGCTCGATGAGGTTCAGCGAGCCGGTGAACGCGACGGTCCCGTCGATCACCAGGATCTTGCGATGGTTGCGCAGATCGGGACGGCGCCACTCGCCCTTGAACGGGTTGATCGTCAGCATCGGGTGCCAGTCGATTCCGGTCGTGTCCAGTCGTGCGCGGAACTCCTTGTAGCCGGGGATGCCGCGGGACCCCAGGTGGTCGAAGAGGAGTCGCACCTCGACGCCGCGCTCCACGGCCCGCACGAGCGCTTCGTAGAACGGTCCCGTGACGTCGTCCCACGCGGTGATGTAGAACTCCACGTGGACCCAGTTGGTGGCGCGGTCGACCTCTTCGGTCATCGCCTTGATCGAGCGTCCGTAGTCGGGGAAGAGGTCGACCCGGTTGCCCGGGAGCATGGGCAGTGCACCCAGGTTGCGGTTCAACGTGGCCACCGACGAGACGTACCCGGGGCCGGTGAAATCGGTCTCGAGGGTGGGGATGCCGGTAGTGCGGTCGGCAACGATCTCGTTGACCTCCGCCTGCTGCTCGTCGCGCCGCCGCCCGAGCTGCGGTCCTTCCCAGCACCAGGAAGATCACGATGCCCACGAAGGGGATGATGAAGATCAGCAGCAGCCAGGCCATGCCGCTCGATGGCCGGCGGTTCTTGGGTACGAGGCCAAGGGCGAGCACCTTGATGGTCAAGTCGATCAAGAAGAGTGCGGTCGCGATCCATCCACCAGACATGCCCGTGACCATTCCGCACCTTGACACGGAGGTCGTCACTCATAGTGGGTGACGCGCGTGTGCTCCCCGCGCCGCCAGGTCTTCAGTCCGTGGACCAGTTCCTGGATGCCAATACGAGGAGATATCCGTCGGGGTCGCGAATCGTGATCCCCCACGTGTCCCAGTACGGGTTGCGCGACGGCACCCTCGTCCCGCCTGCACCCTCGATCCGAGCGAGCCAGTCCGGGTCCGCTTGCTCGCCGAGATAGACGACGAGTAGATCTTCGTCGGAGGGGGCGGTTTGCCGCGCCAGGTCGGCGTCGGCGACCAGCTCGAGGTGCCAGCCGGCTCCAGGGACACCGACCATCGTGAGCGCGTGCTCCCCTGGGCCTGGTTCGTCGGTGCGCCAGAGGACCTCCAAACCGACCCCCTGTGTCCAGAATCTTTCAATGGTCCCAAGGTCGGCCGTCGGCCGAGCCAGCCGGATCGGGGCATCTGGGGCGATCATGTGCATCATCCAATCTTGCGCCTGCGCCTGCGGCTGACGGCGAGTGCGGCCGCCGGCGCCACCAGTGCGGCGCCGATCACCGTAAGCGTGCCGAAGCCGGTCGAGGCGAGGAGGAGTGTCGAGGCAAGGCTGGCGACTGCTGAGGTCGTCCAGACGACGGCGTCCGCGGCACCCTCGACGGCGCGGCGGTCGTCGGCGCTGACCCGTGACGCGAGCGCCCCGCTGCCGCCGACGAAGCACAGGTTCCAGGCGTAGCCGAGCAGGAACAGGGCGGTCGCCCGGACCAACCCATCGCTCGCTCCTGCGAGCAGCACCGAGCCGACCAGAGCCCCGAGGCCGGCGGTCATCACCGGCGAGTGTCCGAAGCGGTCGACGAGCCGTCCGGTGAGCGGGGCCAGCAGGAACATCCCGAGCGTGTGGGCGGAGAGCACGGCCCCCAGCGCGCCGAGGCCGCTTCCGTGGTGGTGCATCTCCAGCGGCACGCTGGTCATCACGACGACCATCACCACCTGGCCGGTGGTCATCACGACCACCGGGAGAAGGGTTGGTGTCTCCCGGAACAGCCGGCCGATCGCAACTGCGGCGGGCGGCGGGATGGCACCGCCCGCCGGCAGTCCGTGCGCCGCCAGCAGCGCCGCGCCGCAGGCGAGTACGACGAGGAGCATCGGGCCGAGGTCCGGGGCGAAGCCGAGGCCAAGGGCCGCGTTGCCGGCCGGCATGAGCAGGAGCGGGCCGGCGACTGCGCCGAGGGTCCCGGACCAGACGATGGCCCCGATCGCCACGCCACGCTGTTCGAGGGGTACGTCCTCGGCGGCGACGTAGCGCGAGAGCTGGGCGGCAGCGTTGCCCAGGCCGATCAGCAGCATGCCGAGCACCAGTCCGAGCAACGTGCCGGCGGCGACGGAGAGCAGCAACACCACGGATCCGGCCACGGCGGCGGCGTACCCGGCGGTCAGGCCGGATCGCCGGCCGCGCCGGCCGATCATTCCGGTGAGCAACAACGCTCCGGCGCCGGTGCCGATGATGGCCGCAGTGTTCGGCAGCGCCCCCCAACCCGGGCCGATCCAGTCGCCGGCCGCGATCGTGGCGACCGGGCTGGCCGCGGCCATCGCGGTGTTCGTGGCCGCGGCGCCAACGAACAGGGACGGCAGGGCGCTGGTGCGGGTCGGCGCGGGCCGGAGGTTGGTCATGCGACAACGCTAGGAAGGCGATTGCGGTCAAGGAATGAGATGTCAACGGCATCTCGAAGCATCTGCCTCTTGAACCAAAGGTGCTTTCCGCGTTCTCCTTGTCAGATGGGAAAACAGCTCGATGCCACCGATTGGGCCATCCTTGATGAGCTCCAGCGCGACGGCCGGTTGTCGTTCAACCAGCTGGGGAAGCGGGTCAACCTGTCCTCACCTGCCGTCGCCGAGCGAGTCCGGCGTCTCGAGGAGTCCGGTGTCATCGCCGGCTACCAGGCCCGCGTCGACCCGGCCCGGGCGGGGCTGCCCCTCACCGCCTTCATCCAGATGCGGTGCAGCCACGGCCACTGTCTGCTCAAGACCTCGACGGCCGACGACTTCCCGGAGGTGGTCGAGGTGCACAAGCTGAGCGGCGCGCACTGCTCGATGCTCAAGCTGCGGCTTGGCGTCGATGCCTCATCTCGAGGGCGTCCTCGAGCGGCTGGGCCAGCACGGCGAGATGAACTCGCACGTCGTCCTCTCCACCCAGTACGACGGACGTCCCGTCGAGCCGCCGGCCGAGACGCCCCGCCCGGTCACCCAATCCGAGGGCTGGGGCCGTCGACCGGAGTCGTCATGACAGTCCGTGCTCGTGCGCGAAGACCACGATCTGGACCCGGTCCCGGAGGCCGAGCTTGCGCAGGATCGCGCCCACGTGGGTCTTCACCGTGGACTCGCTCGCGAAGACCTGACCCGCGATCTCGACGTTCGACAGGCCGCGGGAGACAGCGGAGAACACCTCCCGTTCCTTCTCCGTGAGCTCGAGGTACGCCGGCGGGGTCGGGGTCCGCGCGCGGAAGTGACCCTCGAGCAACGAGGACAGGTCGGTCGGCGCGAGGACAGCGTTGCCGGCGTGCACCGTGCGGATGGCGTCGCTGAGCTGGGTGGGGGTGGTGTCCTTGAGCAGGAAGCCGCTGGCGCCGAGACGGATCGCCGTGGCCGCCCGGTCGTCGAGGTTGAACGTGGTCAGCACGATCACCCGCACGGACTGCCGACGTCGGGCGACCCGATCGGGCGAGAAGATCTGCCGGGTCGCCTCGACCCCGTCGAGCTCCGGCATCCGGACGTCCATCAGGACCACGTCGGGGGTCAGCTCGTCGACGAGCCGCACCGCCGCGATCCCGTCGCCCGCGGAGCCGACGACGCTCATCCCGGGTTGGGCGTCGACGATGACCCTCACACCTTCCCGGAACAGCTCCTGGTCGTCGACGAGCAGGACCCGGATCGGCTCTGGTGCGGTCATCGGGACCGCACCGGGATCCACGCGGTGGCCGTGAACGTCGTCCGGCCCCCCTCGTCCCGACGGCGTACGTCGAGCCTTCCGCCGACCGACTCGAGCCGGCGGCGCATGCCGTCGAGGCCGTGGCCGGGCGCGGCCTCCTCGGTGCCGGGCTCGACCACGTTGCGCACCTCGATCCGCAGCTCGCCCTCCCAGTGCCGCTCGACGAACACCGGGTCGTCGCGCCGGCCGTGCTTGATGGCGTTGGTGAGCATCTCCTGCAGCACCCGGTAGGCGACCACGTCGAGCTCGGGTGGCAGCGGTTGAGCATTCCCGACCTCGCTCGACACCACCTCGTGTCCACTCTCCCTGACCCCCGCGATCAGCGCGTCGAGGCTGCCAGGCTGGGTCGGTTCACTGGGCGTCGGCGTGAGCACCTGTCGGACGTCCTGCAGCGACGAGCGAGCGGAGGTCGCGATGTTCGCCATGGTCTGCTTGAGCCTCTGGGTGTCCGCGTCCTCGAGGTACTGCGCCGACTCCGCCTGGGCGAGGATCACCGCGAGCGAGTGCCCCACCACGTCGTGCACGTCGCGGGCGAGGCGGGCCTGGCCCTCGCGGAGCTCGGCGATCTCCCGCGACTGCTCGGCGGCGAGCTCGGCGCGAGCGGCGCCCTCCTCGGCCACCACCTGCGAGGCCCTCGACTCCGTGGCCCGGTCGCGGAAGCGCATCATGAGTCCGGCCAGCCAGGGCACCCCGAGCACCGCCACGCCGGAGAGCCCGATCAGCACCACCCACGACTGGTCGCCGACCCGAGCGGCCTGTTCGTAGCCGACGAAGTCGACCAGAGCGCGCAGCCGGCCGAGGTCGTCCCCGGCGAGGTGGAGGTACAACGCAGCGATCGCGGCCGCGACCGGCATGGACAGGCCGCTGAGGACGACGACCACCGGGCGGCCCCACCGGGCGGTCCCGAACGCGGTGAAGACCACGGCGAGCTGCACCAGCATCACCTGCAGGCCGCTGATGACCGAGAGCCCGGAGACCAGCCACACCGTGGCGAGCGAGGCCCCCGGCGCCTTCCGGGCGAGGGCGGCCGCCAGCATCATCCCGGCCACCACGAGCAGGTAGGGCAGCCGGCCGTAGTAGCTGCTCATCCGCGACACCTCGATCACGCCGACCGAGAACACCGCGCCGACGACGTACAGCTCGGGCGCCCAGTCGCGGAGACGCTCGATCACGTGGGCAATCGAACCATGCTCACCGCGGCCCCGTCCGCAGAGCGTCGGTCACCAGCAGGTCGAGCAGGTCGGCGTACGGCAGTCCGGCGGCGGCGAACATCTTCGGCGCCTGGGAGGCCTCGGTGAACCCCGGCATGGTGTTCACCTCGTTGAGGACCCAGCCGGTGTCGGTCAGGAAGAAGTCGACCCGGGCGACGCCTGCGCAGCCGAGAGCGTCGAAGACGGCCAGCGCGGTGTCCTCCAGCTCCTTGGCGGCGACGCCGTCGAGCGCGGCCGGGATCCGGAAGTCGGCGTGGCCGCCGTACTTCGTGGCGTGGTCGAAGAGCCCCTCGACGACGACCTCGAGCGGCGGCGAGACGATGCGCTCCCCGTCGCCCAGACCCAGGACGGCGATGTCGATCTCGCGGCCGTCGACGAGGTCCTCCACCAGCACTCGTCCGTCCAGCGCGAGCGCCGCCTCGAGTGCCGGACCCAGCTCGGCGGGCTCCCGCACCAGCCCGACGCCGTGGCTCGAGCCCGCGGTGACCGGCTTGACCACCACCGGGTGCGTCCACGGGTACGACGGCGCCGTCGCCGCGGTCAGCAGCCGCCCCGGAGCGGTGGCTACGCCGATCGCCTGTGCGACGAGCTTCGTCACCCACTTGTCCATGGCGATCGCGCCGGCCGCGACCCCGGACCCGACGTACGGGAGGTGAGCGACCTCGAAGACGGCCGCCAGGGTGCCGTCCTCGCCGTGTGGGCCATGCAGGGCCGGCAGCGCGACGTCGCAGCTGCGCAGCACGTGGGCGGCGCCGGTGAGCCCGAGCGGGCGGTCCTCGCGGTCGCGCCACATGCCGGCGCGGTCGATGGTCAACGCGACGACGTCGTACCGGCCCGGGTCGAGCGCGCCCCGGATGGCCGCGGCGGAGGCCAGCGAGACGTCGTGCTCACAGCTGACCCCGCCCCCGATCACCGCGACCCTGATCCGCTCGTCGCGCCTCATCGCTGCACCCGCGCGCCGATGCCGGTGACGATCTCGTGCTCGATCGTGTCGGCCCACGCCGCCCATTCGGCGACGGTGGGCTCCCCGTCCGCACCCGGGCCGAAGACCACCGCGGTCTCGCCGAGCTCGGGCGGGTCGTCGCCGACGTCGACGACCACCTGGTCCATGGACACCCGCCCGACCACCGGCCGCCGTCGTCCGCGGAGCAGCACCTCGGAGCGCCCGCTGCTCGCTCGAGGCAGGCCGTCGGCGTACCCGAGCGGAAGGAGGGCCAGGTGGGTACGCCGGCTCGCCGACCAGGTGTGTCCGTAGCCGACAGCTGTGCCGGGGCGCACGCTGCGTACCCCCACGACCGGGGCGATGAGGGTCATCGCCGGACGCAGCGTGGTGGTGCCGGAAGGGTCGATCCCGACCAGGCCGGCGCCGACCCGGCTCAGGGTGTGGTGGCTGAGGGGGTCGGTCAGGGTGGCGGCGGTCGCGGCGAGATGACGCAGCGGCGGCCGCAGCCCGGCCTCGCGGGCCCGCTCGACGCCCCACACGAACCTGGCCCTGCCGGCGGCGTTGTCGGGGTCGGCGGGGTCCTCGGCGCAGCCCAGGTGGCCCATCACCCCGACCACGCGCACCCGGCCGGCCCGCTCCGCCCGGCGGGCCACTCGGCAGAGGCTCGGCCACTGCTCGGGCGCCGCCCCGTCGCGGGCCATGCCGGTGTCGAGGTGGAGGTGGATGCGGGCGCCGACACCCGAACGCAGGACCGCCTCGAGATGCTCGCGGCTCGGGACGGCGAGGTCGATGCCGGCGGCGATCGCCGCGCCGAAGTCGGCGTCCACCGGGTTGAGCCAGCTCAGCGTTGGCGAGCCGAACCCGCGGCGGCGCAGGGCGATCGCCTCGTCGATGCTGGTCACCCCGAGCCACGAGGCACCGGCGGAGAGAGCCGTTCGCGCGACGTCGGCGGCGCCGTGCCCGAAGCCATCGGCCTTGACCACCGCCATCAGCGCGCCCGACGTACGCCGGGCGAAGAGCCGGGTGTTGGCGGCGACCGCCTCCAGGTCGACGACCAGCCGCGGTCCTTGGCTCGAACCCGGCCGGGTGCGAGCGGCCTGCAGGACGCTCATGCCGCCGCAGCTCCGACGACCGGGCCGTAGAGAGCGGCGGGTGCGCCGGTGAGCAGTGCCCAGTAGCGGTCGCCGTAGCTCCAGTGCCACCACTCGGTCGGGTAGTTGACGAGTCCCACGTCGCCCAGCACCCGGGCGAGCAGGCTGCGGTGGGCGCGCGCGTCGGCGCCGATCCCGGCAGCGGCGAAGTAGCAGCGGCCGTCGCTCTGCTCGGGGGTCGCGTCGATCGGGGTGCCGAGGTCGAGCTCGGCGCCGCAGACGTCGACCAGGGTGAGGTCGACGGCGGCCCCGGCCACGTGCGGCGCCACCTCGAGCGGTGCGACGAAGCGGCTGGTCAGCCTGGCGAGGTCGTCCCCGGAGACACCGGGTCGCGCAGCGCACACCTCGGCGGCGTACGCCGTGATGGCCGCGGTCTGGTCGGCGGACGTGCGATGGCCTTCGGCCACGCGCAGCCCGATCCCCGCCGGCAGGGCGAGGTGGGCCGTCCTCAGGCGTTCGGCCAGGCCGGCGCGCACGAGCGCCCGGGTGGGGGAGATGGTGCCGTCGAGCCGCACGAGCGGCTCGCCGTTGTCGGCGACCGGTACGGCGGCGACCCGCGGGTCGTTGAGCAGGATCGTCATGCCCACGACGCTAGGAAGCGGTCGCCGCCGCCACCTCCACCTCAGGTGCCGTCCTGATGTCCCTCAGGACGACAACTGCAGACGGACGTCCCGGGCCGGACAGGCGGGGCCGGTGTGCGCGACGCCGGCCCCACTCGTCCGAGAAAATCCAGCTTCGGGGCGTCACCCGTATGCGCCTGACCGCACGAACCTAGGCCCGATCGGCCGGGTTGGGAATGGTCCCGATGGGAGACGATGGGCCCGCCCGATGAGGAGACCCGATGCGCGAGCTGACCTTCATCCGTTCCGGCAGCCTGGAGTGGCGTGAGCGACCCGACCCGGTGCTGGTCGAGGGGACCGACGCGCTGGTGCGGCCGTTCGTGGCCAGCCGCTGCGACGGCGACGTGCTCCCGATCCACCGGCCGGTCTCTCGAGCGATGCAGGCCGGCCTCAAGGCCGGCCTGATCGACCCCGTGGTGGGCTCGATCCTCGGGTCCGTCCCGTTCCAGGGCCCCTTCGGCATCGGGCACGAGTGCGTCGCCCAGGTCACGGCGGTCGGCGACGGGGTGAGCGAGGCGAAGGTGGGCGACGTCGTCGTGGTGCCGTGGGCGGTCTCCTGCGGCTCCTGCTACGAGTGCGGCCTCGGGCTGACCGCGAAGTGCGCCACCATGCGAGCCGACAGTCCCGGCGGGACGCTCGCGGCGTTCGGGTTCGGCCCGGCCACGGGTGCCTGGGGCGGCATGGTCGCCGACTCGCTCCGCGTTCCGCACGCCGACCACCTGCTCGTCCGGGTCCCAGAGGGTGTCGACCCGCTGCGGGTCGCGGCGGCGGGCGACAACCTCGCCGACGCCTGGCGGGCCGTGGTGCCGCCGCTCCGGATGCGCCCCGACGGCACCGTCCTCGTCATCGGCGGCGGCGCACAGAGCATCGGGCTGTACGCCGCCGGGCTCGCCGTACGTCATGGCGCGTCGCGGGTCGACTACGTCGACGACAGTGACGAGCGGCTGGCCGTGGCCGAGAAGCTGGGCGCCCGCGTGCGCAAGGCCGGCGGGCGACGGCGCACGTCGGTGCTGTCGGCGGTCACGGGCCGGTACGACGTCGCGGTCGAGGCGTCGTCCAGGGAGCAGGGCCTTCGCGACGCGATCCGGGCGCTCCGCCCGGGCGGCATCTGCACCGGAACCGGCTACTACCTGGCTCCGGGGACCAAGGTGCCGGTGATGGACATGTACGCCACCAGTGCCACCCTCAACGTCGGGGTCTCCCACGTCCGCCCGGTGCTGCCTGAGCTGCTCGAGTTCGTCGCCACCAGCGGCTTCCCGGCAGAGACCGTCACCAGCCTGCTCGCCGACTGGGAGGACGCGCCCACGGCGTACGCCGAGCGCACGATCAAGCTCGTCCTGCATCGGGAGCAGCTCGCGATCGGCGGCTGAGCCTCAGCTCTCCCGGATCCCCACCCGGTCGTGGAGGCGTCGCAGGAACGGCGGCGCCCACCAGTTCGCCTCGCCCAGCAGGCGCATCAGGGACGGGACCAGCAGGGCCCGCACGATGGTCGCGTCGATGATCACCCCGAGCGCCATGCCCACGGCGATCTGCTTCATGAAGAACACCGGACTGACCGCGAAGGCGGCGAAGACGACGGCGATCATCAGGGCGGCTGCGCTGATGATCCGGCCGGTGCGGGCGACGCCGAGCGCGACGGCCTCGTCGTTGGACAGGCCGGAGTCCCTGAGCTCCTTGATCCGCGCGATCACCAGCACTGCGTAGTCGGTGGCGAGCGCGAAGGTCACCGCGAACAGGAACACCAGGCTGGTGACCTCCACGGCGTACGGCCCCGGGTAGTCGAGCAGGTCGACCAGGAAGCGGTGCTCGAAGATCAGCACCAGGATGCCGAGGCAGGCCGCGAGGGTGAGCGCGTTCATCAGCAGGGTCTTCAGGGGCAGCAGCACCGAGCCGGTGAGCAGGAACAGCAGCAAGATGGTCATGAAGACGATCAACCCGACGACCAGCGGCGCGTTGTCGAGCAGGCTGCTCTTCTCGTCGATGAAGCGGGCGGTGTTCCCCGACACCAGAAGATCGGCGCCGGCGGGCGGGTCCAGGCCGCGGATGTCCCGGATCGCCTGCTGCGACTCGTCGTCGAGCGCGGGGCCGTCGAGTGACGCGGTGGTGAAGGCGACATCGGGACCGGCGCGGGTGAAGGGCGCCACCTCGGCCACGTGCGGTACGGCGGCGACCTCGCCCGCCAGGTCGGCGAGCGCCGCGTCGCTCATCGCTCCGGTCGCGGTCAGCGAGACGCCCTCGGTGACCTCGCGTCCGTAGTGGTCCTCGATGTACTCGTTGGTCGCGTAGGACTGCTGTCCGGGCGGCACCGCCTGGGCGCTGGGTCCGGTGAGGTGGGTGCCGACCAGCGGGGCGGCGAGAGCGAGCAGCACCGCCGTCGTACCGACCGCGACGAGCACGGGACGGCGCATCACCCAGCGAGCCAGCCGCAGCCAGCGGTCCGACGACTCCGACACCGTCGGGCCCCGGCGGATCGACAGGGCGTTGATCCGAGGGCCGAGCACCGCGAGCATCGCCGGCACGACCAGCAGCGCCATCGCAGCGCTGAGGATCCCGACCGTGGCCCCGGCCACCCCGACCGAGTACAGGAACCGTTGCGGCATCAGCACCAGCGCGGCCATCGCACCCGCGACAGTCAGGCCGGAGAAGAGCGCCGCCCGGCCGGCGGTCGCGACCGTCCGCCGATGCGCCTCCCTCGTCGCTCCTACGCGCTCCACCTCCTCGCGGTAGCGCGAGACCATCAGCAGGGCGTAGTCGACGGCGAGCCCGAGGCTCAGTGCGGTCGCGATGTTGAGGGCGAACAGCGAGGTGTCGACGACCCCGGCCATCACCCGCAGGGTCAGCAGGGTGCCGAGGATCGACAGCACCCCGATCACCAGCGGTACGGCGGCCGCCACCACGCTGCGGAAGACGATCAGCAGCAGCACCGCCAGGATCGGGAACGCGATCAGCTCCGCGTTGGTCAGGTCCTCGCGGGTCTGGTCGTTGACCTCGTTGAAGCTCGGCGCGAACCCGCCGTAGCTGACGTCGAGCAGATCGGATCGCACCCGCTCCCGCACCGACTCGTCGGCGAGCCCGCCCTCGTCCTCGATGTCCGTGGTCGTCAGCTGCGCCGCCAGCACCAGCGACCTGCCGTCCTCGGCAGGGGTGGTGGTCACGTTGCCGACGTACGCCGCACCGCGCAGCTCCTCGGCGAGCCGGTCGACCTCCGCCTGCACCTCGGGGTCGTCGGTGTCCAGCGGGACGTCGTCGGGCGCGCGCACGAGCACGACGAGGCCGGGCTCGGCGGAGAACCCGAGCTCCTGGGCCAGCGTCTCGCCCGCCCGCTCGCTCTCCGACGCCGGATCGGTGAAGCCGGCCGCCTTCAGGTGGTGCTCGACGTCGTGACCGAAGATCGCCGCCGCTGCGGCGAACAGGAAGGCGGCGACCAAGACCTTGCGTGGGTGGTGCCACGTCAGGTCGCCGATCCGCTCGAGCATCTCGGGAACGTAGCAGAGTGAGTTCCCATTAGGAACGGACAGGTCTACAGTCTCACCATGCAGCGGTCATCCTTCGGCGAAATGCAGTGCTCGGTGGCCCGCACGCTCGACATCGTCGGCGACACCTGGACCCCGCTGGTGCTGCGCGACATCGCCCTCGGCATCTCGCGCTTCGACGCCATCCAGCGCAACCTCGGCCTCTCGCGCAAGGTGCTCGCCCAGCGGTTGCGGTCGCTGGAGGACCACGAGGTCGTCACCCGCACGGCGTACCAGGACAGCCCGACCCGCTACGACTACCGGCTCACGGCGAAGGGCAAGGACCTGGCCATGGTCCTGGTCGTCATGCAGCAGTTCGGCGACAAGTGGGTCTTCGGCGCCGACCGGGCGCCGGTGGTGTGGCACCACCTGGGCTGCGGTCAGGTCAGTCGACCGGTCATCTGCTGCGACAGCTGCGGCGAACCGGTCGGCCCCGACGACGCCCTGCCCGCCGCCGGCCCGGGCTTCGACGAGAAGCAGAACCCCGAGCTGACGGCGCTGCTGGCCAGCATCCACTGACTCCGCGGAACAAACGCCGCTCGCAGGTTGCTTTCCCTCGAGGGAGAGGCCGATCTTTCCGCCTCGAGGAGGGTCGCCATGTCGGACCACAGCACCACGCATCGCCATCTCCGGACGAGTCATCACGACGCCGCGCCTCCGGCTCCGGCCGTGGGGCATCGAGGACGCCGGCCCGGCCCTGCGGATCTTCGGGCAGGACGAGGTGGCGCGCTGGTTGGCACCCGCGATGAGCAGGGTGCCCGACGCGGAGGCGATGCGTGACCTGCTCCAGAGCTGGGTCGACGACGATGACGCGGCGGAGCGTCCGACCGGCCGGTGGGCCGTGGAGGATCTGACCACTCGAGGCGTGGTCGGGGCGGCTGCCGTCCTGCCCCTACCGCCGCTGGGGGAGGACCTCGAGATCGGCTGGCAGCTGGCGCCAGAGGCTTGGGGGCGCGGCTTCGCGACCGAGGCCGGGCATGCCCTGGCCCACTACGCATTCAGCGGGGGCGAGGACGAGGTGTTCGCGGTCGTCCGGCCCCGGAACACGCGCGGGGCGGCCACGGCGCGCCGGGTCGGCATGGAGTGGGTCGGCGAAACAGACAAGTACTACGACCTACGCCTCCAGGTGTTCCGGCTTCGTAAGGGCGATCTCGATGTGTCGGCCGCCCGCGGCGAATCGGCAGCAGCCGGTCACTGATCGCACCGGGCTGTCTGGGCACCGCCTCGTCGGAGGCGGCTGAGCGTTACTGGGGCTTGGCGTAGGCCGCGACCCCGGTGTCCAGGATCACGCACGGCTCGTCGCCGACCGTCCACGCGTCGTGCCCGGGGTCGAGGTCGATCACGTCGCCCGGGCCGATGGTGACCTCGTCGCCGGCGTCGGACCGGATGGTCATCTGTCCGGACACGCAGTACCCGGTGTGGTGGACCTGGCAGGACTCGGTGCCGGCGATCGGCTTGACGTCGTTGGACCAGCGCCAGCCGGGCTCGAAGATGCCGCGGCCGAGGGTGAAGCCGCCGAGGGTGACCACATCCATGTGGCCGTGGTCCTGGAACGGACGGGTCTCGTGCGGGCTCGCGATGTTCTGTACGTCGGTCATGGGGTGCTCCTCGGTCTCGTGGCTCCCCCGATGCACTTCACCATCCTCCGGGGCCGGGCCCGTGGCAATGCAGGGCCAGACCGCTGCCCAGGCTGCAGGTTTGTCCGAAGCCCCCTGGGGTACCCCCGGGCACCGGCGGCTCGGGCGACCTGGCACGGGGGTACCTCGACGCCAGAGCTCGCCGGCCCCACCTGCCGGGGCCAGGCGCAGCCCGGGGGACACATCGCCCCTCCCGATCTCGGGGAGGGGCGATCTGTTTCAGCGGTGGTCAGGGCGGGGTGATCAGGGCGCCGACGTGCAGCGTCGCGGCGAGCAGGGCGGGGTCGCCGGTGCGGTCGTAGGCCTCGACGGCGGTGTCGGCGAACTTGAGCACGTGCTCGTCGCCGTGCTCCGCGGCCCTCTGCAGGGCGTCCTCGCGGGTCAGCCCGCGGCCCGCGCGGACGACGCTCTCGATGGGCGCGGGCTGGGCCGGTGCGTAGGTGGCCACCACGGCGGCGGCCGCCGTCCAGGCCGCGGTCAGGCTGGGCATCCACTGATCGGAAGGCAGCACGGGCAGCACGTGCCGAACCGCGTTCGGGGCCGTGGCGGTGTGCACGAGCAGCACCGGTGAGCCGTGCCCCAGCCCGAGGTACGCCGCCACCGCGGCGTCGACGAGCGACTCGAGCTCGAGCGGGCACGTCCTCCGCCGTCGCAGGCGGCCGCAGCGCGCGCAGGCTCGACGCCCAACCAGGACTGCGCTCGAGCCGGTTCGAGCCGGTGCGCGATGAAGCCGCTCTGGTCGTGCAGCCGGGCGACGCCGGGCAGCGCCTCCGCCGCGTCGAGCCGGCCAGCCGGTGCCGCGACGCTGGGCAGCTCGCGGTAGCGGGCTGCCCAGAAGGCCAGCCCGTGGGCGAGCTCGTCGAGGGTCTCGGTCGGCGTCGGGCAGCCGGGCATGCCCGCCCGCAGGGTGCGTACGGCGTGCCCGACCCGGATCACCCCGTGCGTCGAGCCGGCCACGATGCCGGGCAGCAGGCGAGGCCACCACTCGGCCAGCACGGTCGTCCACGGCCGCTCCCGCAGCTCGCGTCGGAAGTACGCCGTCCAGTCCGGCAGCCGGCGCGCGACGCCCAGCGCCGACCGCCACTGGTCGGGACGGATGTCCGCTCCAGCGGTGGGCAGCTCCGCGAGCCGGCGTACGTAACGATCGAGCCAGCGGTCGACGTCGATCTCGAGGCCGCGTCGGACGATGACCTCCACGGCCATCGGGCCGTGGTTGGTCAGTCCGTGGTTGCCCTCCTCGTCGCCGCCGTACTCCGGGCCGAATCGGTGCAGCCGCTGATAGGCCTCGGGGAGCCGTTCTGAGTCGGTGGTCGCGTTCATGCGACGAGTCTTCGCGACCGGTGCGGCCTCAGCCCACGATTAGGGTGTGTCCTAATCAAACGAACTGGCGGAGCGGAGTGGCGCGTGATCCACCTGCACTTCACGGCGGTCGACCTGAGCCGGGTCCGGTTCGCCGTCTCGCCGTTGTTGGAGGCCGTTGCCAGCCTGCGTGACGCTCGCGACCGCCGCGGCGGGGTGGGCATCTGCACCGCGGCTGGGTCGACCGGATGCCCGGCCGACTGGCCGGCCTGCGCGAGCGCGACCTGGAGCTGCTCACCGCCTTGGTGCGGCCGCAGCGGCTACATCCCGGACTTCCTGGTGCCCCCGCCGCGGCGCCGGGCCGCCTCGTTCGGGGAAGCCCTCGCGCAGGTCGCGGCCGCCGACCCGGAGGTCGTCGCTCGCGAGCTGGGCCACCTGGCCACGCATCGGGTCGCCCAGCAGGGCCCGGGCCGGGCGCGCAGGCGGGCGCTGCTGCAGGCGCTGGTGGATCGACCCGACGCCGGACTCGGGACCGGTCACGGAGGCCCTGGAGGCCTACCACCGGGTGGCCATCGCCCCGGACTGGCAGCGGATCCAGGCGTTGCTACGCGACGACATCGCCTATCGGCTCCAGGCGCTGGCCGACGGCGGGGTCGACCAGATGATGCGCGACCTGCACCCTTCGGTCGGCTTCGCCGAGGAGACGCTGAACATCGTCAAGTACTACGAGGGCCACGCCGACCTCGGCGGCCGCGGCCTCCTCCTGGTGCCGTGTGCGTTCGCGTGGCCGGATGTCCTGGTGCGGACGGCACAGCCGAGCGTGCCGATGGTCACCTACTCGCCGCGCGGCCTCGGCCGGCTGTGGGAACGGCACCCGGCGCAGGCCGAGACGGCGCTGTCCGACGTGCTCGGACGCACCCGGGCCGCTCTGCTGAGCCAGCTCGACCTGCCGATGTCGACGACGCAGGCAGCCACCCAGCTGGCGTTGTCGGCTCCCACCCTCAGCGTGCATCTCCAGGCGCTGCGGGCCGTTGGCCTGCTGACCTCGCAGCGCGAGGGTCGTCAGGTGCTGTACGCACGGACCGAGCTCGGCGATCGGCTCCTCGAGGGCGGTCCCTAACAGGCTAAAGAGATATAGCATGCTAGGTTGGAGTAATGGTGAAGGCGCCGGCACATCGGATCCTTCGGTACGCCGACGGCGGCTGGGCAGAAGCGGCGGGCGGTCATCTGGCGCTCGACCTCGTCAACACCGTCTCCTGGCGGCCCGACCCGAGCCGCACCGTCGATCGGCTGCCGGACGGGGAGGCGCTCGCTCGCTGGGCGCACTTCGTCGGGCTCCTCGAGGCGGGCGAGGTCGGATGACCAGGTCGCGGCGCGGGTGCGCACGCTGCGCGAGCAGCTCTACCGCGTGGTGCAGCCGCTGGCCGTCGGGGACGAGCCGGCTGCCCCGGACGTCGACCGCCTTCGTCGCACACTCCTCGGCGCAGTGGGTCGGGCGGACGTCGCGTCGGTGATGCCGCTCGAGCTCTCCGCCGCCGACCTTCGCGACGAGCTCGCGCTCGCTGCCTGGCGGCTGCTCGAGCGCGAGGACCCGCGCCGGATCCGGCAGTGCCGGGCGAGCGACTGCGGCTGGATCTTCCTCGACCGCACCAAGAACGCATCGCGCGTCTGGTGCAGCTCGGCCGACTGCGGCAACCGGTCCCGAGCCCGCCGCCACTACGCACGCCGTACGGCGGAGCAGCGGTGAGCTTCCGCGCTGACTTCGCCGCGGGCGCGCGGCAGGCCGTGGGCCCGGCTGCGGCGACGTTCGCACTCGGGGTGTCGTTCGGCGCTGCGGCCGCTGCCGCAGGCTGGGGGTTCGCCGCGCCGATGTTCTTCTCGGCGTTCGGGTTCTCGGGATCCGCGCAGTTCTCGCTGCTGACCACCCTCCACACGGGCAGCGCGGTCGCCGCGGTGGCGTCGTCGGTCCTGATCAACGCGCGCTACATGGTCATGGGGATCGCCCTCAACGAGAGCCTGCACGGCAGCCGCGGCTGGCGGGCCCTGCAGGCGCAGGTGCTGGTCGACGCGTCGTTCATGGTGGCGCACAAGGGTGGTGGGCGCTTCGACATCGTGCGGATGTTCGGCGCCACCGTGCCGCAGTGGACGTGCTGGGTCGTCGGCACGCTGATCGGCCTGCTGCTGCAGCCGGAGCCCGAGCTGATGGAGCAGCTCGGCGTCGACGTGATCTTCCCGGCCTTCTTCCTGCTGCTGGTGCTCGAGGAGATGCGGTCCCGACGCGCGATCGTGGCCGCGCTGTGTGGCGCCGCGATCTCAGGCGGGCTGCTCCTGGTGACCGAGCCGGGCTACGCGCTGCTGGCCGCGACCGCCGGCGCACTGGTCGGGGTGCTGCCGGAGTCCGAGTTGCTTCCCGAGCCGGAGACCGAGGAGGAGTGGCGATGAGGCTGTGGCTGTCGATCCTCGCCGTCACGGTGGCGAACTGGCTGCTGAAGGCGATCGGCCCGCTCGTGCTCGGCGACCGCGAGCTGAAGCCGGTGTCTCGCCGGGTCGTCGCGCTGATGGCGCCGGTGCTGCTGGCCGGGCTGATCGTGGTGGAGCTCGCCGGTCACGAGTGGGACGGCCTCGACGGAACGCAGGTCTTCGGCGTCGCGGTCGCCGGCGGCGCCTGGGCGCTGCGGGCGCCGATGCTGGTCGCGGTCCTGATCGGCGCCGCCGCGGCGGCCGGCGTACGGCTGCTGTAGCGTGCCGGCGGCACGACCTCGACGACTATCGAAGGTGCGGTGCCTCAGGCGAAGTAGGGGCCGTTGCCAGTGCCGAACAACAGGAACGTGTCGGCCGGCAGGCGGAACTCGGGACCCACCGGCGTGCACGAGCGGGTGGTCGTGGTGCAGGACACGATGCGCACCCGCCCGGCCGGGAACTCGGCATTGCCCCGGCTGCTCGTTGCGCCGTAGAAGGTCTCGTCGTCGACCCAGCCGCCGAGCCGGAAATCGCGCAGCCCCGGGTCGAACCTGATCGACTCGCCGCTCTCCGCGTCGTAGAACACGGTCCCCCTCCCGTCACCGTCGACGAACAGGTACCGCTCGTCGGGGGAGAGCACCCCGGAGTACCCGTCCCCGGTCTCGGAGATCTCGTAGCCGCCGCCGTTCGCAGGCTGGACGGTTACTTCGACGCCGCGTTCCCCGGCGAACGTCGGCAGCTCGGCGAGGCCGAAATCGTCCACCGGGGCCGACTCGGGCTTGCCCCCGTCGAGGGGAAACCTGGTGGTCCCGTCGCGCAGCGGGTCGTCGGCGTACGCCGCGTCGTCGGCGAAGCCCAGGAAGCCGACCGACGCATCCTCGTAGAGGTCGGCCAGGTCGTCGTCCTCCGACACCTCGCCCGGCTCGGCGCGAAGGATCTCGCTCCCGGTCTCGAGGTCGAAGACCACGGGCACCCGCGGCGGCGTGCCGTACTCGTCCTCGGAGCCCTCAGCCTCGGCCATCATCCCGAGGTAGCGCCCGTCGGCCGACTCGACCAAGGTGGAGGACGCGATCGGGCCGACCTCCTTGACCGGGCTGTGTCCATCTGTGAAGTGCAAGACGTCCTTGGCGACGAAATAGATGCCGCGGTCCGCGACCACGTAGGCGTCGGGCGCGGGGTTCACGGTGACGCTCCACCTGCCCACGTGGATGGTGTCACCCACCGCCCACGATGGCGCGTCGACGTCGTAGGTCGGGTCACCCACCGGCAGCGCGAGGTCACCACCGGTGTCGTCGCGGCCTGTCCCTTCTTCCCCGCAACCCACCAGAGCCACCGCCATCGCCAACGCTGTCAAGATCCCGAGAACTCGCATCGTCATGGTCGCCATACCCTGTCAGAGGCTCGGAAGGGCCGGATGGTTCACCGAAATCGCAAGGGAGCGGTGGCTTAGCGTCGGTTTGCGGGGTCGGAACCGTCGCTTACTCACCGCCCGGCGTCGATCAGCTTCAGACCCAGCGCGAGAACCAGATCCGGTCGAGCCACTGGTCGCGGGTGAGCAGCTCGTTGCTGAGGATCGGGTAGAACCACGCGAAGTTGAGCAGGGCGAGCACGAAGAACGACCCGGACACCACCACGCCGATGGTTCTTCGGGTCGACGGCAGGCGTGACGGCCCGATCAGCTTGCCCATCGCCATCGTGATCGCGAGCACCAGGAACGGCAGCGTCGCGATCGCGTAGAAGAAGAAGATCGGCCGGTCGTCGTACAGCAGCCAGGGCAGCCACGTGGAGAGGGCGCCGACGGTGATGACGCCGTACCGCCAGTCGCGGGAGCCCACCCACATCACCCCGGCGAACAGCAGCGCGACCGCGCCGCCCCACCAGATCACCGGCGTCCCGATCAGCAGCACCTGCTTGTAGCAGAAGCTGCCCTCGGGCGCGTCGCAGCCGGGGTCGGTCGGCTTGATGTCGGTGTCGGCGGCGACCCCGACCGGCCGGTTGATGAAGCAGCCAGCCGGACGGCTTGGACTCGTAGTGGTGGGTGCTGCAGTTCAGGAAGTGCGTGTGGAACGTGTAGACGTCCTGGTGGTAGTACCAGAGCGAGCGCAGCGACTGGATCAGCTCGCCCGGGCCGGAGGCGTCGGGCTCCTTCGCGGTCGGCCACTGGTTGTCGTCGAGGACCGGTCCGTCGTCGCAGCTCTGCCCTTCGTCGACGAACCGGGCGTACTGCGACTGGGAGTAGGCCTGCTCGTAGTCGTCGGCGTGCACCAGCCAGCCGGTCCAGGTGGCGATGTAGACGAAGCCGGCCACCAGGACCAGCTGCACGAAGGCGGGTACGCCGTCCGCGAGCACCGCCCGCAGCCGCGCCCACCGCACGCCGAACGACTTCCGCGCGCCGCCGCTCCAGACGAAGACCAGCAGGCCGAACGCGGCCATCGGGTAGATCGCCGTCCACTTGGTGCCGAGCGCGAGGCCGAAGCAGACCCCGCCGAGCAGCAGCCACGGGCGGAACAGCAACGGACGCACCGGTCCCCAGCCGTCGCGCGGGGATCGGCCCGTCCACGAGCGACGCGAGCCGGGCGCGGTGCCAGTCGCGGTCGTTGACGACGCAGGCCACGCCGCAGAGCAGGAAGAACGCCAGGAAGATGTCGAGCAGCGCCAGCCGGGACAGCACGAAGTGCAGCCCGTCGAAGCTGAGCAGCAGGCCCGCGACGAGCCCGAGCGCCGTCGACCCGGTGAGCCGCCGGGCCAGCCGGCACATCACCAGGACCATCAGCGCGCCCACCACGGCGGCGCTGATCCGCCACCCGAACGGGTCCATGCCGAAGGCCTTCTCGCCGAGCGCGATCAGCCACTTGCCGACCTCCGGGTGCACCACCATCGACGGGTCGCTGTCCCAGATGCCGGTGGTGTGGCCGTGGATGATGTCGGCGTTGATGTCGGTCTTGGGGTTGCCGTCGGCGTCCTTCAGGTACTCCTTGACGTAGCCGAAGTGCAGCAGCGACCAGGCGTCCTTGGCGTAGTAGGTCTCGTCGAACGCGACGAGGTTCGGGCTGCCGAGCCGGTGCACCCGCAGCAGGAGCGCGAACACCGCGACCCCGATGGCGGCGGCCCAGCCGACGACGCGGGTCCGACCCGGTGAGCCGGCTGCGCGCCCGCTCGAACGCGGTGGGCACCGGATGTCCGGTGGCGGTGGACGAGAGGCCCTCGGTGTGCCCGTCACCGGGCTCCGTGTCGAGGGCGGTCACGAACCGCAACCTTACGTCGGTGACATCATCACGTTTGTGCTGGTGCTCGCGGGGACGCCGATCGGCCGGGTGACCGACGCGTCGCCGCGGCTGGCCGAGGAGCTCGGGGCGGCGGACGTGGTCGCCGCCGAGGACACCCGGCAGGCTGCGTCGGCTCGCCTCCGAGCTGGGCGTCACGGTCGGCGGCCGGGTGGTCTCCTACTTCGACGGCAACGAGGCCGCGCGGACGCCGGTGCTGCTCGAGGCGCTGCTCGCCGGCGAGCGGGTGCTGCTGGTCACCGACGCCGGGATGCCCAGCGTCTCCGACCCCGGCTACCGCCTGGTCGCGGCGGCCGTCGAGAACGACGTCGAGGTGACCGCCGTACCGGGGCCGTCGGCGGTGCTGACCGCGCTGGCCGTGTCGGGGCTGCCGGTGGACCGGTTCTGCTTCGAGGGCTTCCCACCCCGCAAGGCCGGCGAGCGGGCCCGACGACTGGCCGGGCTGGCGGACGAGCAGCGCACGATGGTGTTCTTCGAGGCGCCGCACCGCACCGAGGCGACGCTCCGGGCGATGGCCGAGGCGTGGGGCGACGACCGCGCGGCCGCGGTGTGCCGCGAGCTGACCAAGACCCACGAGGAGGTACGCCGCGGACCGCTGGCGGATCTCGCATCGTGGGCGGCCGACGGGGTGCGCGGCGAGGTGACCATCGTGGTGGCAGGGGCCGAGCCGTCGGCCGCGGTCGCCGGGGATCCTGAGAGCCTGCGGGCCGCGGTGGCCGAGCGCGAGGCCGACGGGCTGAGTCGCAAGGAGGCGATCGTGGACGTGGCCAAGCTGGCCGGGGTGCCCAAGCGCGAGGTCTACCAGGCGGTGCATGTCGGTGACTGAGCGGATCACGTCGGTCGAACGCGACGGGCTGACCTTCGACGTCTTCGACGAGGGACCGCTCGACGGCGAAGTCGGTCGTACTCCTGCACGGCTTCCCGGAGCGCAGCACCTCGTGGCGCAACGTCGTCCCGCTCCTGCACGAGCGCGGCTACCGGACCGTCGCGATGGACCAGCGCGGCTACTCGCCGGGTGCCCGGCCGAAGCGCCGCCGCGACTACCGCATGTCCGTGCTCGCCGCGGACGTCGCCGCGCTGGTCGACGAGATCGGCGGGCCCGTGCACCTGGTCGGGCACGACTGGGGCGCCGTCGTGGGCTGGACGGTGGCGATGCTGCGTCCGGACCTCCTGCGCAGCTACACCGCGGTATCGGTGCCGCACCCCATGGCGTTCCTGCGCGCCACCGTGACGTCATCGCAGTTCCGCAAGTCGTACTACATCGCGCTGTTCCAGCTGCCGTTCATCCCGGAGTGGGTGGCCGGCAAGGCCGGCGGCCGGGTCGACACCGCCCTGCGCAAGGGCGGGATGACGGCCGACGACGTGGCTCGGTTCCGCCGCGAGATCGTCGACGACGGGGCTCTGCACTACGCGCTCATGTGGTACCGCGCGATCCCGCTCCTGGACGGCAAGGTGAAGCCCAACGAGAAGGTCCGGGTGCCGACCACGATGGTGTGGAGCACCCGCGACGTCGCCCTCGCTCGCAACGGGCCGGACCGGACCGCGAACTACGTCGACGCTCCCTACGAGCTGGTCGTGCTCGAGGGCGTGACGCCATTGGGTCCCCACCCAGGCGCCGGAGGCGTTGGCGGAGGCGATCGTCAAGCGGATCGAGTCGTGAGCGAGCGACCACCCGCCCCCGAGCCGCTGCCGCACCCGGTCGTCGACAACCACTGCCACCTGGACATCTCGCGGGACGGCGAGCCGGTCGACGTACCGGCCGCACTGGCCGCGGCGGCGGCGGTGGGCGTGCCTCGGATCGTGCAGATCGGCTGCGACCTGCCCGGCGCGCGGTGGGCGGTCGAGGCGGCGACGACGTACGACGCCCTGGTCGCCGGCGTCGCGCTGCACCCCAACGAGGCACCGCGGCTCGGCGACGCCCTCGACGATGCGCTCGCCGAGATCGAGGCGCTCGCGTCGTCCCACGAGCGGGTGCGGGCGGTGGGGGAGACCGGGCTCGACCACTTCCGCACCGGCGAGGCGGGCCGGGCCGCGCAGGTGGCGTCGTTCCGCCGGCACATCGACCTGGCCAAGCGCCTCGACAAGACCCTGGTGATCCATGACCGGGACGCCCACGACGAGGTGCTGGACGTCCTCGACGAGGAGGGCACCCCCGACCGCTGGGTGATGCACTGCTTCTCCGGCGACGCGGACGTCGCCCGCCGGCTGCCTCGACCGCGGCGCGTACCTCTCGTTCGCCGGCACGGTGACGTTCAAGAACGCCGAGCCGCTGCGTGACGCGCTCGCGGGTAGCCCCGCGGGACCGGATCCTGGTGGAGACCGACGCGCCGTACCTCACCCCGATGCCCTACCGCGGCCGCACCAACGCGTCGTACCTGGTGCCGCTGACGATGCGGGCGATGGCCGAGGTCCGCGGCGACGACCTCGAGGAGCTGTGCGCCGCCGTGGACGCCAACACCGAGGCGGCGTTCGGCGGCGCCTGGTAGCCGCGCAGGCGCCTCCTGCACGAGTATAAAACCCGCGTGTGGCTGGTCACATGAGCCCCATTTGGGGGACCCAGGGTTTGCATTCTGCCCGCGAAGCCTGTTCTGGTGGAGGGGATGGCCGGGATCGGGAACGTTCCGCCAGGGCAACGACAGCCCGTATGAGCGCAGTCGTAGCAACCTCCCCCACGTGAGAGCCGCAGCAGGTGGCTGGCGCGCGGGGGTTGCCCCGGCACCCGAGAACCGGAGAGAACGACGTTCGGAGAATCGTGCCCTTCACTGGACACAACAGCACCGTTGCACGCCTGTTCCGCAGCAAGACGGTCCTGATCGCGCTCGGCGCGGTCGCGCTGCTGGCGGTCGCCGGCACCACGGTCGGCTACGCCGCCCTCAGCACCAACGTCACCGTCTCGCTCGACGGCGAGGACCGCGAGGTCCGGGCCATGGGCGACACCGTCGCGCGACGTGCTCGAGGCGGAGGACATCGAGGTCGGCGAGCACGACATGGTCGCGCCCGGCCTCGACGAGTCGATCGAGGACGGCGACCGGATCAGCGTCCGGTTCGGCCGCGAGCTCGAGCTGACCGTCGACGGCAAGACCACCACCCACTGGGTCTACCGGCACCGAGGTCGCCACGGCCCTGGCCGAGCTCGGCCGCCCCTTCGGCGACGCCGAGCTGTCGACCAGCCGCGGCATGACGATCGACCGCGGCGGCGCCGAGGTCGAGGTGGTCACCCCCAAGAAGCTGAAGCTCGAGCTGGCCGGCAAGAAGCCGGTGACCCGTGAGCTCACCGCGCTCACCGTCGAGGAAGCCCTGACGGAGATGCACGTCGAGGTCGACAAGTTCGACGAGACCAAGCCCGCCCTCGACGCGACGATCGACGACGGCGACAAGGTCGTCTACACCGACATCCGCGTGGAGAAGAAGCGGTTCAAGCACGAGGCCGTCGACTTCGGCACCATCGAGCAGGAGGACGACTCGATGTCCGAGGGCACGACCGAGGTCGTGCGCGAGGGTCGCGACGGAATGCGCGATGTCACCTACAAGGTCTTCTACCGCAACGGTGAGATCGACGGCCGGAAGGTGCTCCGCGAGGACATGCTCCGCAAGCCGGTCTCGGCGATCGTGAAGGTCGGCACCGCGTCGGCGTACGCCACCGGCAACACCGTGTGGGACGCGCTCGCGCAGTGCGAGTCCGGCGGCAACTGGGCGATCAACACCGGCAACGGCTACTACGGCGGCCTGCAGTTCAACCTCGGCACCTGGCAGTCGTACGGCGGCACCGGGCTGCCCAGCGCCGCCTCCCGCGAGACCCAGATCGCGATCGCGACCAAGCTCCGCGACGCGTCGGGTGGGTACGGCGCCTGGCCGGGCTGCGCGTCCAGCCTCGGCCTGCCGATGTAGCTCGCACGGATAACCTCAACCGCATGACACCTGCCGCCGGTCCGAGACTTCTCGGGCCGGCGGAGGTGCGTCTGCTGGCCGAACGCCTCGACCTGCGGCCCACCAAGCAGCGCGGGCAGAACTTCGTGATCGACCCCAACACGGTGCGCCGGATCGTCCGCGAGTCCGGCATCACCGGCGCCGACGTGGTGGTCGAGGTCGGGCCGGGGCTGGGGTCGCTGACGCTGGCGCTGCTCGACGTCGCCGACCGGGTGGTCGCGATCGAGGTCGACGACAAGCTGGCCGCGCTGCTGCCGGAGACCGTCGCGGCGTACGCCCCCGACCGCGCCGACCGGTTCGAGGTGGTGCCGGCGGACGCGCTGCGGGTCACCGCGCTGCCCGGGCCGCCGCCCACCGCGCTGGTCGCCAACCTGCCCTACAACGTCTCCGTGCCGGTGCTGCTGCACCTGCTGGCGCTGCTGCCCTCGCTCGAGCACGGCCTGGTGATGGTGCAGTCCGAGGTCGCGGACCGGCTGGCCGCCCGGCCCGGGTCCAAGACGTACGGCATCCCGTCGGTCAAGGCCGCGTGGTACGCCGACCTGCGCCGCGCCGGGGCGATCGGCCGCAACGTCTTCTGGCCGGCGCCGAACGTCGACTCCGGCCTGGTCGCCTGGACCCGCCGCGACCCGCCGGTCACGACCGCTACCAGGGAGCAGGTGTTCGCGGTCGTCGACGCGGCGTTCGCCCAGCGCCGCAAGGCCCTGCGCGGCGCGCTCCGCGCACTGGCGGGGTCGGCCGAGACCGCGTCCGCCGCGCTGGCCGCCGCCGGCGTCGACCCCCTCGCGAGGGGCGAGTCGCTCACCGTTGAGCAGTTCGCCCGGATCGCGGAGGCGCTTCCGTGACGGTCACGGTGCGCGCTCCCGCGAAGATCAACCTGGTGCTCTCCGTGGGCGCCGCGCGCGCCGACGGCTTCCACCCGCTCGACACGATCTACCAGGCGGTCAGCCTCTACGACGACGTGACCGTGACCGACGCCGACGCGTGGTCGGTGGAGGCCGCTTCCGACGACGTCGACCTCGCCGGCGTACCTCTCGACGACCGCAACATCGCGCTCCGCGCCGGTCGGCTGCTCGCCTCGCACCACGACATCGACAAGGCTGCGCACCTGCACATCGCCAAGGGCATCCCGGTGGCCGGCGGGATGGCCGGCGGCAGCGCCGACGCGGCCGCCACCCTGGTCGCGCTCGACCGGCTGTGGTCGCTGCAGACGTCCGACGACGACCTGCTGGCCCTGGCCGCCGAGCTCGGCAGCGACGTGCCGTTCGCGCTGGTGGGCGGCACCGCGCGTGGGACCGGTCGCGGCGAGGTGATCACCCCGCTGGCCGACGACGACGCGTCGCTGTGGTGGGTCGTGGTGCCCGACGACACGGGCCTCTCGACGCCGGAGGTGTACGCCGAGTTCGACGCCGCCCCCGGCATCGGCTCCGGACGGCCGGCACCGGAGTGGGTGGACCTCGACTACCTCGGGATCCTCGCGTCCCTGCGCAACGACCTGCAGGACCCGGCCCTCCGGCTTCGCCCGGACCTCGCCGTCACCCGCGACCTGCTCACCGACGCCGGCGCCGACGCGGTGCTGCTCTCGGGGTCGGGCCCGACGTTCCTCGGCCTGGTCCGCGACCGGGACGCCTCCCACGACGTCGTCGAGCGGCTGGCCGATCGCGACGTGCTCGGGGTCCGGATCGCCACCGGCCCGGTCGCCGGCGCGCACGTCGTGGAGTACGTCTAGTGGCGAACCTTCTCAACCTGGAGCGCGTCTCCAAGGCGTACGGCGTGCGCCCGCTGCTCACCGACGTCTCCCTCGGCATCGGCGCGGGGGAGCGGATCGGGATCGTCGGCCGCAACGGCGACGGGAAGACCACGCTGCTCGAGGTGATGACCGGCCTCGAGCCGCCGGACAGCGGCCGGGTCTCGCAGTCCCGCGGGCTGCTGATCGGCTACCTCCACCAGGGCGACGAGCTGGTCGACAGCCACAGCGTCCGGGAGGTGGTGCTCGGCGGCCGGTCCGACCACGAGTGGGCCGCCGACCCGCAGCTGCGCGAGATCGTCGACGAGCTGCTCGCCGGCGTGGAGCTGGACCGGGCGGTGCTCGGGCTCTCCGGCGGGGAACGGCGCCGGTGTGCGCTGGCCGCGCTGCTGCTCGGCGACCACGACCTCGTCGTACTCGACGAGCCGACGAACCACCTGGACGTCGAGGCCGTCGCCTGGCTCGCCGACCACCTCGCCCACCGCGCCTCGGCGCTGGTGGTGGTGACCCACGACCGGTGGTTCCTGGACGCCGTGTGCCAGTGGACGTGGGAGGTGCACGACGGGGTGGTCGACGCCTACGAGGGCGGGTACGCCGCGTTCGTGCTGGCCAAGGCCGAGCGCCAGCGGCAGGCGGCGGCCACGGAGGTACGCCGGCAGAACCTGGTGCGCAAGGAGCTGGCCTGGCTGCGCCGCGGAGCCGCCGGCGCGGACGGCCAAGCCGAAGTTCCGGATCGACGCCGCCACCGCGCTGATCGAGGACGTGCCACCGCCGCGCGACCGGCTGGAGCTGCAGCGGTTCGCCACCCAGCGGCTGGGCAAGGACGTGATCGACATCGAGGACGTCGACCTGACCCGCGGGCCGCGCCAGCTGCTGTCGCACGCGACCTGGCGGCTCGGCCCGGGCGACCGGGTCGGCATCGTCGGCGTCAACGGCGCCGGCAAGACCTCGGTGCTGTCGCTGCTGGCGGGCACGCTGGCGCCGGACGTCGGGCGGGTCCGGCACGGTCGCACCATCGCGATCCAGCAGCTGACCCAGGAGCTGGACGACCTGGACCCCGAGGCCCGGGTGCTGGCGACCGTGGAGTCGATCCGCCGGGTCACCCGCACCGCCGACGGCGACGTCTCCGCGACCGCGATGCTCGAGCGTTTCGGCTTCACCGGCGACCGGCTCACGGCGCGGCTCGGCGACCTGTCCGGCGGGGAGCGGCGGCGGTTCCAGCTGCTGCGGCTGCTGCTCACCGAGCCCAACGTGCTGCTGCTCGACGAGCCCACCAACGACCTCGACATCGAGACGCTCAACGTGCTCGAGGACTTCCTCGACGGCTGGCCCGGCACGCTCGTCGTCGTCTCCCACGACCGCTACTTCCTCGAGCGGGTCACCGACTCGGTCTGGGCGCTGCTCGGCGACGGGCAGATCTCGATGCTGCCTCGGGGCGTTGATGAGTACCTCGAGCGTCGCCGCGCCTTCCTGGCGCAGAGTCACGAGGAAGAGGCGGACCCGGAGCCCGCGTCGCCGCCTGCGACCAAGGCCAAGCCCGGCAGTGCGGATGAGCGCGAGGCCCGCAAGACCCTGGCCCGCCTGGACCGGCGGCTGGAGCGGATCGCCGCGCAGGAGGCCGAGCTGAACGCCGCGATCGCCGAGCACGCCCACGACTACACCCGCCTCGCCGAGCTCAGCGCCGAGCTGGACACCCTCGCCGCCGAGCGGGACGCGCTCGAGCTCGAGTGGCTGGAGGCGGCTGAGGTACTAGAGGGATAGTTGTCCGCGCTTCCCTGCCGAGGACCATCTACGCATGGAGGCCCGCGGCCCGCTCCTTGTCCCCGCGCCGTCGCGCACCATCGCTCTTAGTTGTGCTACGTGGCGGACTATGTCCGCGCGCCCACGTAAGGCACCCCATCACGCTCTGAAAGGGGTGCTCTACGCGGCGGACTATCCGCCAGTGCGCCGGTACGACGAGCGGCGGCCAGGATCGCGTCGGCGGAGAGGTCGATGTCCGCCTCGGTGGTGGACCCGTTCGAGACCGACACCCGGATCAGCCGGTCGCCGTGCCAGGTGGTGCCGCCGAGCCAGCAGGTGCCGTCGCGCTGCACCTCCTCGATCACCGCGTCGGTGCGGGACAGGTCGCCGAACCCGACCAGCACCTGGTTGAGCACCACCTCGTTGTGGATGGTCGCGCCGCCGTCCGTGAGCCGGTCGGCCATCCGCCCGGCGAGCGTGCAGCAGCGGTCGACCAGGTCGGCCACGCCGGAGCGGCCGAGCTCGCGCAGCGCCGCCCACACCGCGAACCCGCGCGCGCGGCGTGAGGAGTCCGGCACCAGGTCGCCGAGCGAGAAGTCGTTGCGGCCCGAGCCGGCCAGGTAGTCGGCGGTGTAGGCCATCGTCCGGCCGTGTGCCTGCGCGTCCGCGACGATCGCGAGCCCGCTGTCGTACGGCACGTTGAGCCACTTGTGCGCGTCCGTCGCCCAGGAGTCCGCCTGCTCGACCCCGGCCACGAGCTCGGCGTGCCGCGGGCTGGCGGCGGCCCAGAGCCCGAACGCCCCGTCGACGTGCACCCAGGCGCCGCGCTCGTGCGCCAGCGGGATCGCCGCCTCGAAGTCGTCGGAGGCGCCGGTGTTCACGTTGCCGGCCTGCAGGCACACGATGGTGGGGGTGCTCGGCTCGCCGGCCAGCACGGCCGCCAGGCGCGTGACGTCGATCGCGCCCTGGCTGTCGGCCTCGACCGGTACGACGCACGCCGTACCGAGGCCCAGCAGGCGGAGCGACCGGTCGATGGTGGCGTGCCGCTCGGCCCCGACGATCACCCGGATCCGCGGCGCGCCGAGCAGGCCGTCGCCCTCGACGTCCCAGTCCGCGTCCTCGAGGACCCGGTGCCGGCCCACGGCCAGGCCGACGGTGTTGGCCGACTGCGCACCGGTCACGAACCCGACCGATGCGCCGTCGGGCAGTCCGAGCAGCTCCTTCACCCAGCGCCCCGCGACCCGCTCGGCGGCCTCGGCCGCGGGGGACAACACCGGGTTGAAGCCGTTCTGGTCCCACCCGGTGGCCACGATGTCCGCCGCGCTCGAGGCCGGGCTGGCGCCGCCGATCACGAACCCGAAGTAGCGCGGCCCGACACTCCCCACCAGGGCCGCGCTCGGCCGCGACGAGCAGGTCGTCGAGCACCCGCTCGGGCGCCGTCGGGCCGTCGGGCAGGTCGCCGTCGAAGGCCGCCCACGCATCCTCCCGGGTCCCGCGCGCGACCGGTCGATCCGCGACCGTCGCGCGGTGGTCGGCGGCGGCCCGAGCGGCGCGGACGAACAGGGCCTCCAGATCGTCGTTCACGCGTTCACTGTCTCAGGAGAAGGGCGCCAGGAGGGTTCGCAGCAGCCCCGCCAGCCGCTCCTGGTCGCGGGAGGGCAGGTCGGCGAGCAGCTCCCGCTCGGCCTCGAGCAGGGCGGCGAACGCCCCGTCGACGGCGGCCTTGCCCTCCGGGGTGAGCCGGACGATGACACCGCGCCGGTCGGCGGGGTCGGGGTAGCGCTCCACGTAGCCACGTCCGGCCAATCGGTCCACCCGGTTGGTCATCGTGCCGCTGGTCACCAGCGTCTCGCGCAGCAGCCGCCCCGGCGAGAGCTCGTACGGCGACCCCGGAGCGGCGCAGCGCGGACAGCACGTCGAACTCCCACGACTCGATGCCGTGCTCGGTGAACGCCTGCCGGCGGGCCAGGTCGAGGTGCCGGGCCAGGCGGGAGATCCGGCTGAAGACCGCGACCGGGGCGAGGTCGAGGTCGTCACGCTCCCGCTCCCATGCCTCGACCAGCTCGTCGACCTCGTCCCGCATGATCGCACCCTACCCCAGGTGTCGAGAATCTTGACATCAAGATAAATACGACGCAGGATGTCGCCATGGCACACACCTGGGACCCCGACCGCTACCTCACCTACGCCGACGAGCGCGGCCGGCCGTTCGTCGAGCTGGTCGCCCGCGTCGGCGCCGACGCCCCGGCCACGGTCGTCGACCTCGGCTGCGGCCCCGGCAACCTGACCGCCCTGCTGGCCGAGCGCTGGCCGGCGGCCGAGGTCCGCGGGGTCGACAGCAGCCCCGAGATGATCGCCAAGGCCCGCGCGTCCCACCCCGAGATCGACTTCGAGATCGGCGACGTGCGGGACTGGCGGCCGGCCGAGCCCGTCGACGTCCTCGTCTCCAACGCCACCCTGCAGTGGGTGCCCGGCCACCTCGACCTGCTGCCCGGACTGCTGGCCTCGGTCCGGCCCGGCGGCTGGCTGGCCTTCCAGGTGCCCGGCAACCTCGACCAGCCCAGCCACACCCTCCGCACCGAGCTCGCCGCCACGCCGCCGTACGACGCGCACACCGGTGGCGTCGCGGTGCCGTTCGCGCACGACGCGGCGACGTACCTCGAGGTGCTCACCCGCCTCGGCTGCGACGTCGACGCCTGGGAGACCACCTACCTGCACGTGCTGCACGGCGAGGACCCGGTGTTCACCTGGGTCAGCGGCACCGGCGCCCGGCCCACCCTCCAGGCGCTGCCCGACGACCTCCGCCCCGGCTTCGAGGAGGAGTTCAAGGCGCGGCTGCGCGCGGCGTACCCCGCGACCGACGGCAGGGTCGTGATGCCGTTCCGGCGGGTGTTCGTGGTCGCGAGGACGCCGCGATGAGGCTCCACCACGTCCAGGTCGCCTGCCCGCCGGGCGCCGAGCCGGAGGCGCGCCGGTTCTACGCCGACGGGCTGGGCATGACCGAGGTCGAGAAGCCGGCCGCCCTGCGCGGCCGCGGCGGCGCCTGGTTCCGGGCCGTCGCCGCCGACGGCACCGTCACGGCCGAGATCCACGTCGGCGTCGAGGAACCGTTCGTCCCGGCGCGGAAGGCACATCCTGCGCTGCTGCTCGACTCGGTCGCGGAACTGGCCCGGACCGGTGCCCGACTGGACCAGTTGGGATTCGACATCGACGAAACCCAGCGTCACTCCTTACCCGGATACGAGCGGTTGCACGTCTTCGACGGTCACGGCAACCGGGTCGAGCTTCTTGTCTTTCGCAGCGGTTAGGTTGCCCGTAACCCTGGGTACTCCAGGGCGTTGTGGTGACAAGTTCGTCGGACGGGGGACGCCGATGTCAGAAGTGCTCACCGCCTCACCAGCCGTGGTGAATCGGCTCAAGCGCGCCCAAGGCCAGCTGTCCGGGGTCCTCAGGATGATCGAGGACGGGCGGGACGTCGAACAGATCGTCCACCAGCTCAAGGCCGTCTCCTCCGCGATCGACCGAGCGGGCTTCGCCATCCTGGTGGTCCAGCTCAAGGAGGCGGTGGAAGAGGTGGGCGACGACGCCGAGGCGCACGTCGTCCAGCTGGAGAAGCTGTTCCTGTCGCTGGCCTGATTGCCCCTGCCCGACGTGACGGTCGCAACATCGGCGTGCCCGCGAAGTTACCCGCAGGTAGCATCCAGGGCATGTCCCAGGTCCTCTCGATGTGGAAGCGGCTCAGCGGGTTCCCCGTGCTCGGGCCGGTCGTCGGCACTCGCGTGTTCTCGTTCGCGTTCGGCCAGCGGGCGCCGTACTTCGGCTCGATCCACCCGCGGTTCACCGAGATCCGGCCCAACCACGCCGAGCTGGTGATCCCCAAGCGCCGGAGCGTCAAGAACCACATCGGCACCGTGCACGCGATCGCGCTCTGCAACGGGCTGGAGGCCGCGATGGGCGCGCTCGCCGAGGCCACCATCCCCAGCGACAAGCGGTGGATCCCCAAGGGCATGGAGGTCAGCTACACCGCCAAGGCCACCAGCGACATCACCTGCGTCGCGGAGACCGACCCCGCGCAGTGGACCTCCGACGACCCCGACCTGCCGGTGCGGGTCAAGGGCGTCCGCGACGACGGCACCGTGGTGATCGAGGGCGTCATCAAGCTCTGGGTCACGCCAGAAGAAGTAGTCGACTCGCAGGGGTCGAGCTCCGGCGGGTCCGGCGTCTCCACGTCGGCCATGCCGAGCGTCGTGTCGAACGCCTCGGCCCAGCTCCCGTCCTCGAAGGACCGCTCGAGCACCTCGTTGAGGAAGTCGCACATCCCGTCGGCGTCCTTGGGATAGCCGATCCCGTACCGCTCCTCGGAGAACGGCTCCCCGACGACCCGGAACAGGTTGGGCCGCTGCGCGGCGTAGCCGAGCAGGATCGCGCCGTCGGTGGTGACCGCGTCGACCTCGTCCTCGCGCAGCCGGTCGACGCACTCGGAGTACGTCGTGAACCCGACCGGGTCCGCGTCGTACTCCGTCACGACGCGGTCGAGCGACGTCGACCCGGTGACCGAGCAGACCCGGCGGCCGGCCAGGTCATCGGGTCCGGTGATGACGTCCTCGTCCTCGGCGCGGACCAGCAGCTGCTGGCCGGTGGTGAAGTAGGGCCCGGCCTGGCCGACCAGCTCGCGGCGCTCGTCGGTGATCGAGTACGACGCCACGACCAGGTCGAACGACCCGCCCTCGAGCAGCTGCTCGCGGGACTCGGAGACCGCCTCCACCCAGGTGATGTCCTCCTCCTCGATGCCGAGCCGGTCGGCGATGATCCGGCCGATCTCGATGTCGAAGCCCTCGGGGGCGTCGGCGCCGGGGCGGCCGCAGGCCGATCCCGGGCTGGTCGTACTTGACCCCGATCCGGATGGTGCCGGCCTCGGCGAGGTCCTGGGGGACGCCGGTCAGCTCGATCTGGTCCTCGTCGTTCCCGCCGCCGTCGTCGCTGCAGCCGCCGAGCGGCAGGACCAGCAGCAGGACGGCCCCGAACGCAGTCCACCTGGTCCGAGAGAGCACGGGCGCCATCATCGCAAACGCCCGCGCGTGTCCGTCGTCAGCCGCCCAGGGAAGATCGGGGGCGCCTACGGGAGGCCGCCCCCAGGCCCTGCCTCGCCGGCCGCGGCGCCGACCATCGGCACCTCGAGCGGCTTCTTCTCGCCGACCAGCTTGCGCTGCAAGAGCGTGGCGATGCCGGTGAGGATCAGGTTCACGATGACGTAGATCGAGGTGATCACGATCGCCGTCTGCACCTGGTTGTGGAACTCACCGTAGATCTGTTTCCCGACCGCGGTGAGACCCGGCGCCAGGATGTAGTAGCCGAGGCTGGTGTCCTTCAGCGCCACCACGCACTGGCTGACCAGGGCCGGCAGCATGATCTTCACCGCCTGCGGCAGCTGGATCGTCATCATCACCTGGGTCTTGCGCATGCCGAGGGCGTACGCCGCCTCCACCTGGCCCTTCGGCACCGCGTTGATGCCGGCCCGGAACACCTCGGCCAGCACCGAGCCGTTGTAGAGCGTGAGGGCGATGACCACGCACCATGCTGAGCTGAGCGGTCCGTCGCCGACGGCGAGCAGGTAGAAGAGGAACACCATCAGCAGCAGCACCGGCACGGCGCGGAAGAACTCCACCACCAGCCAGCTGGGCCAACGGATCCACGACCTCTCGGAGAGCTTGCCGACACCGAAGATCAGACCGAACACCACTGCGAACACGATGGCCCCGAACGCCATCTGCAGGGTTTGCAGCAACCCGTCGACCAGGAGCACCTCGACGTAGTCGGGGGTCAGGAACGGCTCCCACAGGGCGTACTCGAGCTGTCCGGTCTCGTCCATCTTGTAGAGGAAGAACGCCACCAGGCCGAGCAGCGCGAGCACCGTCAGCACCGAGTAGATCCGATGCCGTACGACGGTGCGTGGCCCCGGCGCGTCGAACAGGACACTTCCGCTCATCAGGCCACCCTCCAGCGTCGCTCCGCGCGGCTGCCGATGAACGAGATGACCTCGACGATCACGATGTAGCCGATGGCGAACAGGATGAAGATGCCGATCCGCTGGTCGGCGTAGTCGTTGGTGAAGCCCCGCATCGTCGCGGTCGCCTCGGCCATCCCGAACGCCGCCGCCACGGACGTGTTCTTGGCCAGCGCGATCTGCACGCTGGTCAGTGGCGGAACCACCGCTCGCAGTGCCTGCGGCAGCACCACCATCCGCATCGACTGGCTGAACGTCATGCCCACGGCCCGAGCCGCCTCGGCCTGCCCGAGCGGCACCGCGTTGACGCCCGAGCGGAACGCCTCGCAGACGAAGGCGGAGGTGTAGAGCGTCAACGCGATGCACGAGCGGACGAAGAACGCCGAGACGTTCCAGCCGAAGACCTCGATGTCCTCGACGAACCTGAAGTTGTAGCCGAGCTTCGGCATCGCCACCGCCATGAAGATGAAGATCATCAGCAGTGGGGTGTTCCGGAACAGGATGACGTACAGGCCCGCCGCCCTGCGCATGATGGACACCGGCCCCACGCGCAGGGTGGCGAGCACGACTCCCAGGACCAGCGAGGCCAGGCCTGAGACGACGAACAGCAGGAGTGTCAGGCCGAAGGCCTGCAGGTACTCACTGAAGTTCGAGAACACCGCTTCCATGGGGTGACGGTGCCTCCGCTATCAGGCCGGGCAGGGGTCGAGCTCGGGCTGCTCCGGGGCCTCGACGCCGGCCTCACCGAGCGTGTTGGCGAACGCCTCCTCCCAGGTGCCGTCCTCGAAGGATGCCTCGATCGTGTCGTTGATCCACTGACACATCTCCGGGTGGTCGAGGTTGTACCCGACGCCGTACCGCTCCTCGGAGAACGGCTCCACGACGACCTTGAGCTCGTCGGGGTTCTCCGCGGCGTACCCGAGCAGGATCGCGCCGTCGGTGGTCATCGCGTCGACGGTGCCGTCGAGCACCTGGTCGACGCACTCCGAGTAGGTGTCGAAGCCGCGGGGCTTGGCGCCGGCCTCCTCGGCGTTGACGAGTGAGGTCGAGCCGGTCACCGAACAGACGTCCAGGCCCTTGACGTCTTCAAGAGTCTCGATGTCGCTGTCGGACGGGACCAGGAACTGCTGGCCGGTCACGTAGTAGGGGCCGGCCTGACCGACGATCGCCCGGCGCTCGTCGGTGATGGAGTACGAAGCGATGACGATGTCGACCTCTTCCTCCTGCAGGAAGGGCTCGCGGTTGTCGGAGATCGTCTCCTTCCACTCGATGTCGCCGTCCTCGATGCCGAGGGAAGCGGCGAGGATGCGGCCCATCTCCGGGTCGAAGCCGACCGGCGCGTCGTCGGTCGCACCCTTGAAGCCGATGCCGGGCTGGTCGTACTTCACTCCGATGATGATCGAGCCGTCCTCGGCGAGCTCGCGCATCCGCGTGCCCTCGTCGAAGCTGTCGGCTGCGTCTTCCTGGACTTCGACGTCTACCTGCTCGCCGTCGTCATCGCCGGCCTCACCACACGCGGCCAGCGAACCTGCGATGAGGACGGCCGCTGCGGCTGCCCGAAAACTCATCCTGCGCATTGCATCTCCTTGTGTTGGTTCACCCGTGGGGTCAGTGCTTGAGGATCTTGCCGAGGAAGTCCTTCGCGCGATCGCTTTCTGGGTTGGTGAAGAAGGTCTCCGGGTCGCTCTCCTCGACGATCGCGCCGTCGGACATGAAGACCACTCGGTCGGCCGCGGTGCGGGCGAAGCCCATCTCGTGGGTGACCACGATCATCGTCATGCCGCCCTTCGCGAGGTCGACCATGACGTCGAGGACCTCCTTGATCATCTCCGGGTCCAGTGCCGACGTGGGCTCGTCGAAGAGCATCAGCTTGGGGTCCATGGCCAGTGCCCGGGCGATCGCGACGCGCTGCTGCTGGCCGCCGGAGAGCTGGGCCGGGTACTTCCCGGCCTGCTCCTCGATCCCGACCCTCGCCAGCAGCTCGCGTCCGCGCTGCTCGGCGTCCGACTTGCCCTTGCCACGCACCTTGATCGGGCCGAGCGTGACGTTCTCGAGGATCGACTTGTGGGCGAACAGGTTGAAGCTCTGGAACACCATCCCGACGTCGGCGCGTAGCCGAGCGAGCTCCTTGCCCTCCTGAGGAAGGGGCTTGCCGTCCAGGGAGATCGATCCCTTGTCGATGGTCTCGAGCCGGTTGATCGCGCGGCACAGCGTGGACTTGCCGGAGCCCGAGGGCCCGATGACGACGACCACCTCGCCGGTCTTCACCGAGAGGTTGATGTCCTTGCAGCACGTGCAGCTCGCCGAACCACTTGTTGACTCCGTCAAGTACGACGAGCGGCTCCCCGCTGGCGGGTCCGGACCGTTCCTCCTCCAGCATCGTCATGGCGGCGACCCTAGTGGCAGATGGTCCGATCGGGCTATGCCCGACACCCGACTGTGACCACTCGGATTGGGGGCGTTCGAGCAGGTCGCCGTACCCTTTTCCAGACATGACGCGCACGTACGAGGTCCGCACCTACGGGTGCCAGATGAACGTCCACGACTCCGAGCGGCTCACCGGGCTGCTGGAGGACGCGGGCTACGCCCCGTATCAACCAGCTCCCGAGGGTGAGCAGGCTGTCTTTCCTGACGTCGTCGTGTTCAACACCTGCGCGGTGCGGGAGAACGCCGACAACCGGCTCTACGGCAACCTCGGCCACCTGGCGCCGGTGAAGGCGGCCACACCCGGGCATGCAGATCGCGGTCGGCGGCTGCCTCGCGCAGAAGGACCGGTCCACGATCACCGCCAAGGCGCCGTGGGTGGACGTCGTGTTCGGCACCCACAACATCGGGTCGCTGCCGACGCTGCTCGAGCGGGCGCGGGTGCAGCAGGAGGCGCAGGTCGAGATCCTCGAGTCGCTCGAGGTGTTCCCGTCGACGCTGCCGACCAAGCGCGAGTCGGCGTACGCCGCGTGGGTGTCGATCTCGGTCGGGTGCAACAACACCTGCACGTTCTGCATCGTCCCGTCACTGCGCGGCAAGGAGAAGGACCGGCGGCCCGGCGACGTTCTGGCCGAGATCCGGGCGCTGGTCGCCGACGGCGTCAGCGAGGTGACGCTGCTGGGCCAGAACGTCAACAGCTACGGCGTGGAGTTCGGCGACCGGCAGGCGTTCTCGAAGCTGCTCCGCGCGTGCGGGGAGATCGAGGGACTGGAGCGGGTGCGGTTCACCTCGCCGCACCCCGCGGAGTTCACCGATGACGTGATCGCGGCGATGGCCGAGACGCCCAACGTGATGCCGCAGCTGCACATGCCGCTGCAGTCCGGCTCCGACCGGGTGCTGCGCGCGATGCGCCGCTCGTACCGGCAGACCAAGTACCTCGGCATCATCGACCGGGTGCGCGCCGCGATGCCGGAGGCGGCGATCACGACCGACATCATCGTCGGCTTCCCCGGTGAGACCGAGGAGGACTTCCGGGCCACGCTCGACGTGGTGCGTGCGGCGCGGTTCTCGGGCGCCTTCACGTTCCAGTACTCCAAGCGGCCAGGTACGCCGGCGGTGGACCTCCCCGACCAGGTGCCGCCCGACGTGGTCAAGGACCGCTACCAGCGGCTGGTCGACCTGGTCGACGACATCGCCTGGTCGGAGAACAAGGCGCTGGTCGGGCGCCGGGTCGAGCTGATGGTGAGCGAGGGCGAGGGCCGCAAGGACGCCGCCACCCACCGGCTCTCCGGGCGCGGCCCCGACAACCGGCTGGTGCACTTCGCGCCTGGTGAGGATCTGGTGCGTCCCGGCGACATGGTCACCGTCAAGATCACCCGGGCGGCCCCGCACCACCTGGTCGCCGACGGCCCGGTGCTCGACGTCCGTCGTACCCGCTCCGGCGACGCGTGGGAGGGCCGGCAGGCCCAGCCCGCCGGCATCGCGCTGGGGATGCCGACGCTCGGCGTACCGGCACCGCTGCCGGACGCCCCCGCCTGCCGCTGAGTCAGGCGGCGCTGACGGGGACCGCGACGGCCCCGTCGCAGTCGGTGCAGATCCACGCCTCGTCGTCGACCGGGAGGAAGAGGGTCTCGGTCCCACAGTCGGGACAGAGCCGCTCCTCACCCAGGAGCATCAGCTCGTCCATGAACCGACCATGACACGGTATGTCGGCGACGCTGGCTAACGTTCCCGGCATGTCGCGCGCGTTCCTCGACCTGCACGTCCCCGGCTCCCCGCTGCTGATGCCCAACGCATGGGATGCGGGGTCCGCCAAGATCCTCGCCTCGCTCGGGTTCGCGGCGGTGGCCACCACGAGCAGTGGGTACGCCGCGACGCTCGGTCGCTTCGACGGCGACGTGGGGCGGGAGGAGGCGATCACCCATGCGGGCGAGCTCGTCCAGGCGGTGGAGGTGCCGGTCTCCGCCGACATGGAGAACGGCTTCGCCGACGAGCCACGCCGGGTCGCCGAGCTCATCGGCGCGTCGCGCGACGTCGGCCTCGCCGGGGCCTCGATCGAGGACCACCAGCCGGGGGCCGACCACCCGATCTACGAAGCAGTCCTCGCCCAGGAGCGGATCGTGGCCGCCGCGGAGGCCTCCGGCGACCTGGTGCTGACGGCCCGGTGCGAGAACCACCTCTACGGCGTCGCCGACCTCGCCGACACCATCACCCGACTGCAGTCCTACCAGGAGGCGGGGGCCGACGTGCTCTATGCGCCTGGCCTGACCGAGATCGACGAGATCCGCACGCTCTGCTCCGAGGTGGACCGCCCGGTCAACGTGCTGCTCCTCAAGGGTGGCCCGACCCCCGACGAGCTCGCCGACGCAGGCGTCGCGCGGATCTCGGTCGGTGGCACCTTCGCCTGGAATGCCCTCACCGCCCTGGTCGAGGCCGCCCGCGAGCTGCTCGCCGGTGAGACCGGCTTCCTCGAGCGTTCCCAGTCCGCTCGCGAGGTCATCGACGACGGCGTTCCGATGAATGCAGCGGGTGAGGCTGGTCCGACTCCCTGACTGCCACCGACAAGGGAGTACCTCATGACCGTATGGGCCGGGGCGACCATGTCGCTCGATGGCTACATCTCGGGACCGGACCAGTCCGGATTCGAGCAGCTCTTCGCCTGGTACGGCAACGGCGACGTCACGATGACGACGAACAACCCCGAGGTCTCGATGTCCATGACGCAGGACAACGTCGATCACGTCCGCAAGACCTGGGACGCAACCGGAGCCATCGTCGTCGGGCGCCGCCTCTACGACTTCACCCAGGGCTGGGGTGGGCGGCACCCTATGGGCTGCCCGGTGGTCGTGCTCACGCACGAGGCGCCGGCCGAGTCGCCTGGGCCGGACATCCACTTCGTCACCACCGGCATCACGGACGCTGTCGCCAGGGCTGCCCAGCTCGCCGGCGACAAGGCGGTCGGCATCAATGCGGGAGAGATGGCCCAGCAGTGTCTTGACGCCGGACTGCTCGACGAGATCTGGGTCGATCTGGCGCCGGTCTTCCTCGGCACCGGCCAGAAGTTCTTCCCCGTGCTCGCCGGCGACGCACCGCTCGTCCTCGACGGTCCTGAGACCTTCCCCGGCACGGACGTTGCGCACCTGCGGTTCCGGGTCCGGAAGTAGGGCCCGGACGGCTCAGTCGTCGGAGCGCGGGTCCAGGCTCGGGTATGCGGCCTTCGGCTCGAGGCCATCGGGGTTGGTCTCCTCGCCGCCGGGCGACTGCTCGGGCGGGGTCTCGGCGTCCGGGTCGGGCGGAGCCACGCTGGTGTCGCGGACGCCGGTGGGGGCGCTGGGCTGACCGGGGCCGGCGTGGCCCTCGCGGCCGCTGCTCACCCCGATGTCGCCGGACACGTCCTGGTCGGACTCGGTGACGTCGTACTCGTCGTTGCCGCTCATGCCGGGGACTCCTTCTCGGGCTCGGTGTTGGTCTCGCCCTCCTCGTCCTCGGTCGCCTCGGTCGAGGTGTCCTCCTGCTGCTTCATCTCGTCCGGGAGGGCGTCCTCGACGGCCGGGTTGTCGTCCGGGTCCATGTCGCGCGGGTCGGGGTCCGGCGCGGCGAACTCGCCGTCGACCCCGTCGGCGGTGTCGACGGCGTCGACACCACCGGGGTTGGGCTCACCCGGCTCGATCTCAGGCTCGGGCTGTGGCCCGAGGTCCTTCCGTGTCATCCGCTGCCTCCCTCAGAAGCCGAACGTGGAGTACGCCCTAGCGGTACCCGATCTGAGCCCGTGCAGCACCTCCAGCTCGTGCGGGACCACCGGATCCGGCAGCGCGTCCAGCGGACACCAGCGCAGCTCGGCGCACTTCTCCGGCTCGACGATGCGCGGCTCGCCTGACCAGTAACGGGCGGTGAAGAAGAAGTCGATCCGCTCGTCGATCGGCGCCGCATGCTGGGTGCGCTGCATCGCGGTGACGAACTCCAGGTCGAGCGCCGTGACCGCGATCTCCTCGGCCGCCTCGCGGTGCGCCGCATCGATCGCGGTCTCGCCGCGCTCGACGTGCCCGGCCGCGGCGGCGGCCCAGTGGTCGTCCATGTAGCCGGTGTTCTGGCGCAGCTGCAGCAGCACCTCAGTACCGACGTCGCCCTCGCGCAGCAGGAAGACGTACGACGCCGGCACGACCACGAAGCGGTCGGTCACTGCGACGGCTGGTCCAGCGACGTCTCGGCGTTCTCCTCCTGGACGTCGCCGTCCTCGTCGGTCTGATCGTGCTCGTCGGGCAGCTCGTCCTCGTGCTCGCCGGGCGGCGGCCCGTCGGAACCGTGCTGGGTCACTTGATGTCGTCGTCCTTGCCGTCGAGCTTGTCCAGCGCGTCCTTGGCCTTGTCGGCGCCAGAGTCGATCTTGTCGGTGTGCTTGCCACCGGTCTTCTCGTCCGCCACGGCGGCGGCCTTGTCGATGCCGTCGCTGATCTTGTCGCCGTGCTCGTCGACGGCGTCGCTCGCCTTGCCTCTGAGCTTGTCCAAGAATCCCATGTCACCCTCCGGTCGGTGTGGCCTGCTGGATCGCCACACTAGACCTCATGTCCGTCCCGATCGTGGCTGTCGTGGGCTTCACCGCCTCCGGCAAGACCGAGCTCTCGCTCGATCTCGCCGAGCGGCTCGGCGGCGAGATCGTGAACACCGACGCCATGCAGGTCTACCGCGGCATGGACATCGGTACGGCGAAGCTGCCCCCCGCCGAGCGCCGCGGCATCCCGCACCACCTGCTCGACCGGCTCTCGGTGCGCGAGCCGGCGACGGTGGCGGAGTTCCAGGGCTGGGCGCGCGACGTCGCCGCACAGCTGCGCGGAGAAGGCACGATCCCGGTCCTGGTCGGCGGCTCCGCGCTCTACACCCGCGCGATCCTGGACCGCTTCGAGTTCCCGGGCACCGACGAGGAGGTGCGCGCCCGCTGGGAGGCCGAGCTCGAGGCGGTCGGCGCGCCCGCGCTGCACGCCCGCCTGGCCGACCTCGACGCCGAGGCCGCCGAGCGGATCCGCCCCGACAACGGACGTCGCATCGTCCGGGCGCTCGAGGTCGTCGAGATCACCGGGCGGCCGTTCAGCGCCTCCCTCCCTCACCTCGAGTACGTCGACCCGCTCAGCCTCCAGATCGGGCTCGCCATCGACCGGCCCACCCTGGACGCCCGGATCGAGCAGCGGGTGGCGGCGATGTTCGCGGCCGGCCTCGTGGGCGAGGTCGAGCGGCTCCTCGACGAGGGCCTGGCCGACGGCCGCACCGCCTCCCGCGCGATCGGCTACCGCGAGGTGATGGCCCATCTCGCCGGGGAGCTCACGCTCGACGAGGCCAGGGAGCGCACGGTCATCGCCACCCGGCAGTTCGCCCGCCGCCAGGACTCGTGGTTCCGCAAGGACCCGCGGATCCGCTGGATCCCGTACGACGACCCCGACCGGGCCGAGCGGGCGGAGGCCCTGGTGCGCAAGATCGGTCAAGCCGACCACGTCTGACCCGGGTCAGACTGGACCCATGAGCACCGAGACCGGACGCGACCGGCTGCGCGAGCTGCTGGACGCCGTGCTCGACGAGCAGCACCAGAACCTCACCGAGATGGCCGGTGGCGCCTACTCCTCGCCGTACCACTTCACCCGGAGGCTGACCCGCGACGCGGGCGAGCCGCCGGTCGCGATGCGCCGCCGGGTGATGCTCGAGCGCGCGGCCTGGCAGATCCGGCACGGCACGTCGGTGACCGACGCGGCGTTCGCGGCCGGCTATGAGTCGGTCGAGGGCTTCGGCCGGGCGTTCGCGAAGGCGTTCGGGCACCCGCCGAGCGGACTGCCGGAGGAGACCAGCCACTGGCTGCCGGCGCCGAACGGCATCCACTTCCACCCGCCCATGTCCCTGTGGGTGCACAGCAAGGAGCAGCCGATGAGCCCGCTCACCGAACAGCTCGTCCAGCACGACCTCGACGACACGAGGGAGCTGCTCGACCTGGCCAAGCAGCTGCCCGACGCGGACTATCGCGCGGCCCGGCTGCCGGGCCACCACGTGACCAGCTGGGACGGCGCGGAGGAGTCGGTGGTCACCGTGCTCGAGCACCTGATCTTCACCAAGGAGGTGTGGCTGGCCGCGATCGAGGGCGCGGAGTTCCCGGCCGAGCGCGGCGACGACCCGGGGACGCTGATCGAGCGGCACGACGCTGTTGCGCCACGCTGGCTCGGCACGGTTCGCGACATCGAGCGCCGCGGCGGCTGGGACGACCGGCTGATCGACGCGCTCTGCGACCCGCCCGAGAGCTTCGTCATGAGCAGCGTGATCGCTCATGTGATCACGTACGCCGCCCATCGCCGCCAGCTGGCGCGGCACCTGATCCGCGCCGGCGGGCACGAGGCCGACGACGGAGACCCGATCAACTGGCTGCGCCGCCAACGAGGAGAGGACACCGGACCATGACCAAGGGCGTTTTCTACACCGCCACCACCCTCGACGGTTACATCGCCGACGAGAACGACTCCCTGGACTGGTTGTTCGTCCAGGACCAGGACCAGAACGGGCCGCTCAACTACGACACCTTCATCGAAGGCATCGGCGCGATCGTGATGGGGCGTACGACGTACGAGTGGGTCCTCGCCCACCTGCAGAAGACGGGCGAGAGCTGGTCCTACACGCAGCCCTGCTGGGTGTTCTCGCACGCCGACCTCGAGCCGATCGCCGACAACGTCAGGTTCGTCTCCGGCAAGCCCGACGAGCACCACGAGGCGATCGCGGCAGCCGCTGGTGACAAGGACATCTGGGTCGTCGGCGGGGGAGACCTGGCCGCGCAGTGGGCCGAGGCCGGCCTGCTCCAGGAGCTGATCGTCTACATCGCGCCGGTGACGCTCGGCGCCGGCCGACCGCTCTTCCCGCGGCGCTTCGACCTGCGCCTGCGTGGAGCTGGCGCCGAACAAGGCGTTCGCGTGCGCGAGGTACGAGGTCGTGGGTCCGCGCACCTGAGTAACGTCACCGGGCATGGCCCACGAGCTCGGGATCGTCGCGGCGCCGTCCAACCTCGGCCTGCGCCCACCCGTGCCCGGCGCCGTGCCCGGCACGGCCAAGGCACCCGAGGCGCTTCGCGAGGCCGGCCTCCACGAGCAGCTCCGCCTGCTCGGCGCCCGTGAGTTCGGCGTCGTGCTCCCGGGTCGGTACGTCGACGACGCCGACGACGCCGTACCTCGCCTGCGCAACCAGGAAGCGATCATCAGCCACGCACGCGCCCTGGCCGACCGGCTCGACGAGGTCCGTGCGGCGGAGCGTCGGGCACTGGTGCTCGGCGGCGACTGCGGGCTGCTCGTCGGTGCCGGTCTGCACCTGCGCCGCCAGGGTCGCTACGGGCTGGTCCACATCGACGGCCACACCGACTTCCGTCACCCGGGCAACGATCCGGTCTGCCACGCCCTCGCCGGCGAGGACCTCGCGGCCGCCGTGGGTCTGCATTGGCCGGAGGTGAGCTCGATCGACGGCCTGGCGCCGTACTTCCGACCGGAGGACACGATCCACGTCGGCTGTCGCGACGACGACGATTACCTGGCCGAGGTCACCGCCCTCATCGCCGACGTGGTCCCCGCCTCGCAGGTCGCGGCCCACCCCGACCAGGCGATCGACCGGGTACGACGCGTGGTCGGCTCGCCCGAGCTGGACGGCTACTGGGTCCACCTCGACGTCGACGTGCTCGACCCCACCGTGATGCCGGCGGTCGACTCGCCGGACCCGGGCGGCCTCGACATCGGGCAGCTGACGACGCTGCTCCGACCCCTGACCGGATCGATGGCCGGTCTGCAGGTGTGTGTGTTCGACCCCGACCTCGATCCCGACGGCTCGCTGGCGCGCGTCCTGGCGTCGGCCCTGGTCGCCAGCCTGGACGAGACGCCCCCTGCCTCAGGGTGAGTCTGAGTAACGTCGCCGGGCATGGCCCTTCCCGCTCCCGCCCCCGACCGCACCGCGGTCGTCACCGGTGCCTCCTCCGGCATCGGCACCGAGATCGCGCGTGACCTCGCCCGGCGCGGCCACCGGGTCACCCTGGTGGCCCGCTCCGCCGACAAGCTCGCCGCGCTCGCCGACGAGATCACCTCTGCCGGTGGCGCCGCCGACGTGATCGCCGCCGACCTCACCGACCGCCCGACCCGGGGCGGACTGCTCGACAAGGTCGCCGAGCTGGGTGCCACCCCCGAGATCCTGGTCAACAACGCCGGGCTCTCGACGCTCGGTCCGGTCACGAACGCCGACCCCGACCGCGAGGTCGCGATGGTCGAGCTCGACGTGGTGGCCGTGGTCGACCTGTGCACCCGGTTCCTGCCCGGCATGGTCGAGCGCGGCCGCGGCGCGGTGCTCAACGTCGCGTCCACCGCGGCGTTCCAGCCGTTGCCCGGCCAGGCGGCGTACGCCGCGGGCAAGGCGTTCGTGCTCTCCTACACGCACAGCCTGATCGGCGAGCTGCGCGGCACCGGCGTGACCGCGACCGCACTCTGCCCCGGGCCGGTGAAGACCGCTTTCGGCGCCACCGCCGGGTTCACCGAGGAGCAGGAGGACAACTCGCTGCCCTCGATGTTGTGGGTCAGCGCCGAGGAGGTCGCCAAGGCGGCCGTCGCCGGGCTCGACAAGGGCCGGTCCGTGGTGATCCCCGGCATGGCGAACCGGGTGAGCGCCTCGCTCGCGCAGGTCACGCCGCGGTCGCTGCTGGTCCCGATCCTGGCGAAGGGGCACCCCGGCCTGCACTGACTCTCGACACCGCCACCGGCCGGGAGGCATGGTGGGAGCACCGCGTTCTCGGGAGGAAACATGCGTCGTCGTCCGCTTTCATTGGCGCTGGCCGGCTCGCTCGCGCTCGCCCTGTCGCTGAGCGTCACGAGCACGACCGGATCGGCGGCACCAACGCAACCGGCCGATCAGGCGGACCCCGGTCCGCCCAAGAACGCGACCGCCGTCGGTAGGGGCGGCGCGGTCACCTCGGTCGACCCGAACGCCTCCCGGGTCGGGCTGCGGGTGCTCAAGAACGGCGGCAACGCCGTCGACGCGGCGGTGGCCACCGCGGCCGCGCTGGGCGTGGCCGAGCCCTACAGCGCCGGCGTCGGTGGCGGCGGCTACTTCGTCTACTACGACGCGAAGTCCGGCCGGGTGCACACCATCGACGGCCGCGAGACCGCTCCGCGCATGATGCCGAACGACGCGTTCATCGACCCCGAGACCGGCGTGCCCTACGCGCCGTTCACACCGAACCTGGTCACCAGCGGCGTGTCCGTGGGCGTGCCGGGCACCCCCGCCACCTGGACCACCGCCCTGGACAGGTGGGGCACGAAGGGACTGCGGAAGGTGCTCGCGCCGGCGACCCGGCTGGCCGAGCGCGGGTTCGTGGTCGACGAGACCTTCCGTCAGCAGACGGAGGACAACGAGGAGAGGTTTGCGGCGTTCACCTCGAGCAGGTCGCTGTTCCTGCACGGCGGCCTGCCCGAGGTGGGCGCACGCTTCAAGAACCCCGCTCTGGCCCGCACCTACCGCGCGTTCGCGAAGGACCCGCAGCTCTTCTACCGCGGGCAGATCCCCGGCGAGATCGTCGACGCCGTCCGGCACCCACCGGTCACCGACGACACCACGCTGCCGGTGCCGCCGGGGTTCATGAGCCGTCGCGACCTGCGTGACTACGCCGTGCGCAACCAGCGGCCGACCTCGGTCGACTACCGCGGCTACCAGGTGTTCGGCATGGCGCCGTCGTCCAGCGGCGGCACCACGGTCGGCGAGGCGCTCAACATCCTCGAGAACTTCCACATCGCCCGCATGGACGACGCCCCCGCGCTGCACCACTACCTCGAGGCGAGCGCCCTGGCCTTCGCCGACCGGGGTGCCTACGTCGGCGACCCGGCGTACGTCGACGTGCCGGTGCGCGACCTGCTCTCGCAGAAGTTCGCCGACGAGCGGGCCTGCCTGCTCGACCCCGAGCACGCCGCTACTCCCAAGCCGATCCCGGCCGGCGACGTGGAGGCGTACGACGGCGAGTGCGACGAGTCGGTTGGCGATGGAGCGGTCGAGCCGGACACGGAAGGGATGTCGACCACGCACCTCACCGCGACCGACCGCTGGGGCAACGTGGTGGCCTACACGCTCACCATCGAGCAGACCGGCGGCTCGGGCATCGTGGTGCCGCGGCGCGGGTTCCTGCTCAACAACGAGCTCACCGACTTCACCGCGGTCTACGACGAGGAGGACCCGAACCGGATCCAGCCCGGCAAGCGGCCGCGCAGCTCGATGTCGCCGACGATCGTGCTGAAGCACGGCCGGCCGTTCCTGGCGCTCGGCTCGCCCGGCGGCTCGACGATCATCACCACGGTGCTGCAGATCCTGTTCAACCGGATCGACCGCGGCATGACGATCCCCGAGGCGATCGCCGCGCCGCGGGCCGCGCAGCGCAACACCGCGCAGGTGACCTCCGAGCAGGCGTTCATCGACGCCTACGGCACCATGCTCGCGCCGTACGGCCACGTCCTGGTGCCGTGCGGGGCCGCCCGGCTCCAGCGCGTCCGAGATCGGTGCCGCGGCCGGGATCGAGTTCCGGCGGCATGGACTCCTGATCGCGGTGGCCGAGCCGGTACCGGCGCGGCGGCGGGTCGGCAATGGTGGTGAGACCGGAGTAGCCGACCCCGTACCGTGGTGGGGTGACCCAGACCCCGACGCAGTACGCCGAGATCAGCACGCCCGAGGAGCTCGTCGAGCTGCTCGGTGAGCCGCACCAGCGGGCCCGTGACAAGGAGCGCACCGAGCTGCTCCCGGTCGACCGCGACTGGCTGGCGGCGTCGCCGTTCTGCGTGCTGGCGACGACCGATGCCGAGGGCAACACCGACGCCTCGCCCAAGGGCGACCCGGCGGGGAGCCTGGTGCACGTCATCGACGACCGCACGATCGCGATCGCGGAGCGGCCCGGCAACCGGCGCGCCGACGGTTACCAGAACATCCTCGCGAACCCGCACGTCGGACTGCTCTTCCTGATCCCCGGCCGCGGCGACACACTCCGGATCAACGGCCAGGCCAGGCTGGTGCGCGAGGCGCCGTTCTTCGACGAGATGGTCGTCAAGGGTCACCGGCCGCTGCTCGCCGTGGTCGTCGACATCGAGCAGGTCTTCTTCCACTGCGCGAAGGCCTTCATGCGCTCGGGGCTCTGGAAGCCCGAGACCTGGGACCCCGAGGCCGTGGTGCCGAAGCGGGCGGACATCGCGAAGGCGGTCGAGGGCGACCCGCGCAGCGATGAAGAGCTGGAGGAGTACTACAAGCCCGAGAACTACAGCAAGGGCCTCTATGGGTGACTACCCCTTCCTCAAGGGCCACGGCACGGAGAACGACTTCGTGCTGCTGCCCGACCACGACCGGTCGATCCACGGTGACCTGAGCCCCGAGCGGGTGCGGGCGCTGTGCGACCGACGGGCCGGGCATCGGCGGCGACGGGGTGCTGCGGGTCGTCCGCGAGGGCGACGGCTGGTTCATGGACTACCGCAACTCCGACGGCTCGCTCTCGGAGATGTGCGGCAACGGGATCCGGGTGTTCGCGCTGCACCTCGCGCAGGAGGGCCTGGTCGACCCCACGCAGCCGGTCCCGATCGGCACCCGCGACGGGGTCAAGGTGCTGAGCTTCGACGGCGACCTGATCACCGCGGACATGGGCACCCCGAAGGTGCTCGGCGAGACGTCGGTGTCGGTCGGGTCGGCGTCCTTCGAGGCGCGGCACGTCGACATGGGCAACCCGCACGCGGTCGCGTTCGTGTCCTCGCTGGAGGAGGCCGGGGCGCTGCTCGAGCAGCCGGGGTACGACGCCGGGCTCTACCCCGACGGCGTGAACATCGAGTTCGTGGTCCGCCGCGGCGACGCGCACGTCGCGATGCGGGTGCACGAGCGCGGCTCCGGCGAGACCCGCTCCTGCGGCACCGGTGCCTGTGCCGTGATGGTCGCGGCGGCGCTCGCCGACGGCGCGGCCCGCGACACGACGTACCGCGTCGACGTGCCGGGCGGCACCCTCCAGGTCACCTGGACCGCCGACGACCGGGTGCTGCTCACCGGGCCTGCGGTGATCGTCGCGCGGGGGACTACCTCGCTGTAGGGCGGCCGCGGGAGCGGTGACTTGGGACCGGTGCTGGGACCTGGGATCGGTCCTAGCCCACCGCCCGTCCCGCCCGGCCGTGGGAGCGGTGACTTAGGACCGGTGCTGACCCGAGACCGGTCCTAGCCCACCGCCCGACCGCCGGTGGGAGCGGTGACTGAGGACCGGTGCCGGCCCCGAGACCGGTCCCAGCACACCGCCCGACCACCCACTAGTCTCCGGCGCATGGAACTCACCGGATCATCTGCCATCGTCACCGGCGGCGCATCGGGCATCGGCGCCGCCGTCGCCCGTCGGCTCGCCGCCCGCGGTGCCACCGTGGTGGTGGCCGACCTGCAGGCCGACAAGGGCGAGGCGCTCGCCGAGGAGATCAAGGGCGTGTTCGCCCAGGTCGACGTCACCGACACCGAGCAGATCGGCGCCGCGGTCCAGGCCGCCGCCGAGATCGCGCCGATCCGGACCCTCGTCAACTCCGCCGGCATCGGCTGGGCCCAGCGCACCATCGGCCGCGACGGGACCATCGAGTCCGCGCACGACCTGGGGGCCTTCACCAAGGTCATCCAGATCAACCTGATCGGCACCTTCGACATGGTCCGCCAGGCCGCCACCGCGATGAGCCACAACGAGCCCGACGAGGACGGCTGCCGCGGCTCGATCGTCAACCTGGCCAGCGTGGCCGCGTTCGACGGCCAGATCGGCCAGGCGTCGTACTCCGCTTCCAAGGGCGGCGTGGTCGGCATGACCCTGCCGGTCGCCCGCGACCTGTCCGCGGCCGGCATCCGCCTCAACACCGTCGCTCCCGGCCTGATCGACACCCCGATCTACGGCGAGGGGCCGGACTCCGACGCGTTCAAGGCCAAGCTCGGCGAGAGCGTGCTGTTCCCCAAGCGCCTCGGCGTCCCCGACGAGCTGGCGAGCATGGTCATCGAGTGCCTGACCAACGCCTACATGAACGGCGAGGTGGTCCGGGTCGACGGCGGCATCCGGATGCCACCGAAGTAGCCGAGCGTTAGGCGACACGACACCTGCAGGCCCGTGACCGGGACCGCGCTCTGGTCGCGCCTCCTCGAGCCGGAGCTCAGCTGAGGTCGCGCCGCTCCTCGTCGGTGAACGCCGGCATCGGCGCGGCCGCGTCGCCGGCGGCGCGGGAGGTGCGGACGTGCGAGATCTTGGCCGACGCCGAGGCCATCACCTCCTGGCTCTTGCCCCGCCCGTAGCTGACGGCGTGGTCGGCCTTGATGCCGATGTTGCGGCCGACCTCGATCGCGTCCTGGTCGGCGCCCATGTAGAGGAACTGCCAGCCGTACTGCTCGGTCTGCTGCTCCACCAGCGACTTGATCGCCGGGTGGGTCCACTCCTGGCTGGCGTTCTCGTAGCCGTCGGTCATGATCGCGACGATCACGGTGTCGGGCCGCTCGTCCTCGGCGAGGGCGGCCAGCTTGGCGCCGGCGTCGGTGATCGACCTGCCCATCGCGTCGAGCAGTGCGGTGCTGCCCCGCGGCTGCAGCTCGAGGGCGGGTACGTCGGCGATCGGCCGGTCGGCGTAGACGACGTCGTAGTGGTTGTCGAACTGCGCCAGCGTGACCCGGCACTCGCCGGGGGTGCGCTTCTGCTCCTCGACGAACGCCGCGAAGCCGCCCTCGGTGTCGGTCTTGATCGACTGCATGGAGCCGGAGCGGTCGAGGAGGAGGTAGATGTGGGTGAGGTTCTTGTCGGTCACGGAGCACTCCTTCAGGTCGTGGGCCGGCGCGGCTTGAACCGCATCGGCTGTGGCTTGGACGCGGGGGCCGGGCGCGGGGACCCCGCCTCGTGGTCGTACTTCGCCCGCTCCACCGCGGCCGCGGTCACCCGCCCGTCGTCGTTGGCGTAGGCGCCGAGGGTCTGGGTGCGGGCCAGCCGCGGGCCGACGGCGTTCTCAGAGAGCCCGGCGCGGACCCCGGCCGACCGCAGGCTGGCCTTCCCGGTGAGCACCGCCTCCGCCATCGACTCGTCGATCAGCTCGGTGAGCCGGTCGGCCGCCTCGCGCAGGTGGGGGAGCGCCTCGTCGGGCTCGAGGCCCTCGGCGGCCTCGAGTGCCCGGCGTACGGCGGCGAGGTGCTGCGGATCGGGGGTCATTCCCCCATGGTGCCGCAGAAACTGCGGGGGCGCAAGTTGTGCGGGTGCGCAGGTTGTGCGGGGCTCAGCGCGGGTTGGACTTGCGCGGGTCTCCCGACCGCTTGGCCGCATGGTCCTCGGCCGTCGACTTGTTCCGGCCGTCCAACCAGCGCCACACCGCCGTGACCAGGATCGCGCCGACCAGTGAGCCGATGATGCCGCTCGCCCTCAGGTCGAGGCCGTCACCGGAGAGGAGGCTGATCAAGAGTCCACCGACGAACGAGCCGACGAGGCCGGCCACGATCGCCATCGTCCAGTCGACCTTGCCGTGCGTTCGGCCGAGGATCAGCTGCGCACCTGCGCCGACGATCATGCCGAACAGGATGATGCCGAGGATGAGCATGCGCTGAGCATAGCCGCGAGTGGAGCTGGCCGACGGCTAAGACGTTCGTCAGTGAGCCCCGTCCCATTCGCTGAGGTCGACCACGGCGTCGGCGCGTACGGCGGCCGCCTCGACCAGCCGCGCGTTCGACCCGTCGACCCGCGCCACCCACGCCTCCGCCTCGGACCGGCTCTTCCCGAACTCCACGTGCCGCGCCACCAGCCGCTCCACCCGCACCGAGTCGTCCGTGACCAGGTGCCACGACCGCGTCCAGCTGGGCCCGCACCTCCCGCCAGCGCGGCTCGTCCAGCAGCAGGTAGTTGCCCTCGGTGACGACGAGTGTCCGCGCCCGCGGGCACCTCGATCTGCTCGGGCACCGGCTCCTCGACGACCCGGTCGAACCCCGGCGCCCACACCTGCTCCCGACCGCGGATCCGGGCGAGCAGGGCGGCGTACCCCTCCGCGTCGAAGGTCTCCGGGGCGCCCATCCGGTCCCGGGTCCCGCGCCGCACCAGCTCGGCCTGCGGGTAGTGGAAGCCGTCCATCGGCACCACCACGGCGCCATCACGGGCCGCCAGAGCGGCCGCCACCGTCGACTTGCCCACGCCGGGCGCTCCGCACAGGCCGAGCAGCCGGACGCCGTCCGGGATCGCGGGGAGTTGCACGTGCGCACGTTATGCGTTCGCCGCTTCGAGGCACCCGAACGTACCCTTGACGCCGTATGACGAACGCACCTGACTTCAATCTCGACGACGAGCTCTCCGCCACCGACACGTGGGAGGACGAGGACTTCGAGTCCGGCTATGCAGACCAGCCGGACCCGGAGGACAAGGCCGACCCCACGACCGGGTCGATGGACCTGGAGGAGCGGCACCTGCTCCGCCGGGTCGCCGGGCTGCGCACCGAGCTCGAGGACATCACCGAGGTCGAGTACCGCCAGCTCCGCCTGGAGCGGGTGCTGCTGGTCGGGGTGTGGACCGAGGGCACCGTCACCGACACCGAGAACTCCATGGCCGAGCTCGCGCTCCTCGCCGAGACGGCCGGCTCCGAGGTGCTCGAGGCGGTCTACCAGCGGCGGCAGAAGCCCGACCCCGCGACGTACGTCGGCCGCGGCAAGGTCGACGAGCTCCGCGAGCTGGTGATCTCCAGCGGCGCCGACACCGTGATCTGCGACGGCGAGCTCGCGCCCAGCCAGCTGCGCAACCTGGAGGACCGGCTGAAGGTCAAGGTCGTCGACCGGACCGCGCTGATCCTCGACATCTTCGCCCAGCACGCGAAGTCCAAGGAGGGCCAGGCGCAGGTCGAGCTGGCCCAGCTCAACTACATGAAGCAGCGGCTGCGCGGCTGGGGCGGCCAGCTGTCCCGCCAGGCCGGTGGCCGGGTCGGCGCCGACGGCGGCGGCATCGGCGGCCGTGGCCCCGGTGAGACCAAGATCGAGACCGACCGGCGCCGGATCAACGACAAGATCGCCAAGCTGCGCCGCGAGCTGAAGTCGATGCGCGGCACCCGCGAGACCAAGCGCCGCGAGCGCCGCCGCAACAAGATCCCCTCGGTGGCGATCGCCGGTTACACCAACGCCGGCAAGTCGTCGCTGCTCAACCGGCTCACCGGCGCGGGCGTCCTGGTCGAGGACTCGCTGTTCGCGACCCTCGACCCGACCACCCGGCGTACGACCACGGCCGACGGCCGCGTCTACACGATGAGCGACACCGTGGGCTTCGTGCGGCACCTGCCGCACCAGCTGGTCGAGGCGTTCCGGAGCACGCTGGAGGAGGTCGCCGAGTCCGACCTGATCCTGCACGTCGTCGACGGCTCCCACCCCGACCCCGAGGGGCAGCTCGGAGCGGTGCGCGAGGTGCTCGCCGAGATCGGCGCCGGCGACGTGCCCGAGCTGGTCGTGATCAACAAGGCCGACACCGCCGACCCGATGGTGCTGGCCCGGCTCCGCCAGCGCGAGCCGCACTCGGTCGTCGTCAGCGCCAAGACCGGCGAGGGCATCCCGGAGGCGATCGCGGCCGTCGAGGACGAGCTGCCCCGGCCGGACGTCGAGTTCAAGGCGCTGCTGCCCTACGAGCGCGGCGACCTGATCAACCGGCTGCACCAGCACGGCGAGATCGCGTCGATGGAGCACACCGCCGACGGGACCCTCGTCGTGCGGTCGCGCCAACGAGGGTCTCGCCGGGGAGCTCGCGGCCTACGCCGTCTGAGTCACGCGGTCCTGGGCGGGCGTCGTCAGGTCGGCAGTGCGTGCGATCCGGCGACCCAGCAGGCCGAACGCGAACATCACCGGCAGTACGGCGCTGCCCAGCGACGTCACCTGCACGATGCCGAACGCGAGCGGGATGATCAGCGCCAGCAGGAGCGCCGCAGCACCGGCCGGAACCGCTTCGCCAGAAGCGTGATGCCGAGCATCGTCGAGCCCAGCAGCGTGAGCAGGAGCGCCGGGAAGGTGATCGCGAACGCCACGCTGAACAGCGTCGCCTCGATCCCGTCGCCGTTGTAGTTGCCGGTCCACTGGGTCCAGTAGTCCAAGAAGACGCCGACGCACGCGGCGACGTACCCAGTGAGCGCGAGTCGCCAGGCGAACTTCTCGAAGCCCTTCGCCTGGCGGCGGCGGTAGACGACGAAGGCGCACAGCGTGAACGCCACGAACACGGGGAACCAGATCTTCCCGTAGGTGACGTACACGATGTCGGGGTCGGCCCAGTCGAGCAGCGGCCGCAACGCGTCCGCTGCCGGCTCGGCCCAGGCCGCGGTGAGCGGCAGCTCGAGATCCTCCTTGCCGTCGGCGGTCTCGAAGCGGGCCAGTGCGTGCAGCTGCCCCACCACCAGTCCCACCCAGGCCATCAGCCAGGCGAACCGGCCGATCTCTCGGTCGTGTCCAGTGAGCATGTTTCCTCCTCGGTCGGGGTTTCGGTGACCCACCAAGGCTCCGGCCGACGACGTCGGTACGTCGTCGCCGCTGGGGTCGGTCAGACCTCCACCCCTGGTTTGACGCCGCGTCCGCCTCGACCGACCTAACCTCGGACAATGACGACCCGGCTACGTCCGCTGGACGTGCTGCTGCCACTCGCGTTGCTCGCCCTGGGCGCCGCCGAGCTGGCCACGCTGGGCACGGACGGCTGGATCCCCTCGGTCGGGCTGGAGGCGGTAGCGGCCGCGGCGCTGATCTTCCGCCGTTTCCGTCCGGCGATCGCGGTGCCGGTGTCGGCCGTGGCGCTGATGGCCATTCCGCTGACCGGCACCCAGATGGACGAGGCCGCAACCCCGATCTTCTTCTACGTGCTCGGCGTCTACAGCCTCGGCCGCTACCTGGCCGGGCGGGCTGCCCTGATCACGTTGGTGCTGACCCTGGGTCTGGTGCTTGCCGACTTCGGCTTCGACCCGGATGACAACGACTGGACCGACCTGGTCTTCATCCTCTCGCTGGCGATCCCGCCGTTCGTGTTCGGCCGGATCAGCCGCAGGCTGGCAGAGCAGTCCGAGCAGCTGGCCCAGCAGTCCCAGCGGCTGCGCGACCAGGCGGTGCGCGCCGAGCGGGATCGGATCGCCCGCGAGCTGCACGACGTGATCGCCCACTCGGTGAGCGCGATGGTGGTGCAGACGGCGGCGGCTCAGGACCTGGTCCGGTCGTCGCCGGACCGTGCCCTGACGCTGCTGGAGTCGGTGGCCGAGACCGGGCGCCGGACCCTTGCCGAGACCGGCCGGCTGCTGCACCTGATCCGCGACGAGTCCGACGAGCTCGGGCTGCAGCCGGCGCCCGGTGTCGCCGACCTGCCCGCGCTGGTGGAGGAGTTCCGGGCGGCGGGACTCGCGGTGGACGCGCGGCTCGACCTTCCCGACGACCCGCCGCCGGGTGGCGTCGACGTTTCGGCGTACCGGGTCGTCCAGGAGGCCCTCACCAACGCGCTCAAGCACGCCGACGGCTCCGCCCGTCTGTCCGTGGAGACCGAGGCCGGCGCCCTGCGGATCCGGTGCGCCAACCGGATCGGTCCGGGCACCGGCACCGGTTCGGGACTCGGCCTGGCCGGGATGTCGGAGCGGGTGGCCCTGCTCGGCGGCACGCTCAGCCAGGGCCGCACCGGTGACCGGTTCGAGGTCGAGGCGGTCATTCCGCTTCCCGCGGCGGTGCCCCGGTGACCACCGTGGTGGTCGCCGACGACCAGGACCTGGTGCGGTCGGGGCTCGAGATGGTGCTGGACGCCCGCGGCTGCTCGGTGGTGGGCACCGCGGCCAACGGCCGGGAGGCTGTCGACGTGGTCCGGCGGACCGGACCCGACGTGGTGCTGATGGACATCCGGATGCCGGTGCTCGACGGGATCGCCGCGACCCGCGAGCTGACCGCGGCCGGGCTGCCCAGTCGGGTGCTGGTGCTGACGACGTACGACCTCGACCGTTACGTGTACGACGCGCTGGCCGCAGGGGCCGCGGGCTTCCTGCTCAAGGCGACGCCACCGGACCGCCTGGTGGAAGGGATCGAGACCGTGGCGGCTGGCGAGGCGCTGCTCGCGCCGACGCTGACCCGGCGGCTGATCGAGGAGTACCTGCGGCAACCGCCGCCGGAGGAGGGGGTGCCGCAACGGCTCGCGGCGCTCACCGAGCGGGAGCGCGAGGTGCTGGTGCTGATGGCCCGCGGGCGGTCGAACGACGAGATCGCCGGCGACCTCGTCGTCGCGCCCGCGACCGTGAAGACCCACGTCAACCGGGTGCTCGCCAAGCTCGCCGTCACCACGCGGGTCCAGGCGGTGGTGCTGGCCTACGAGTGCGGGCTGGTCCGCCCCGGCGGCTGATTTCGGTAATTCGCTTCGCGCACCCCACCCGGTGCCGCACACTTTTGCCGTGATCCATCGGGGGAACGCTGCGCGGCTGCCTGCCATAGCGCTGCTGTGCGCCGTCCTGCTGGCCGGGTCACTGCTGGTCTTCCACATGTCGGCGATGGCCGAGAGCGCGAGGCACTGCGCCAGGTTCGCGAAGGCCTCCGCCACCCGGGCGGTTGCGGACACCGGTACCGGGGCGCCGGTCGTGGTGATCGGTGACTCCTACTCCGTCGGCCTCGGTCTCGATCGTCCGGCGCGGTCCTGGCCGGCCGAGCTCGACGGCCGGGTGCACGTGGCCGGCTTCTCCGGCTCCGGCTTCAGCGAGGGTGCCAGCGGCTGCGGAGAGGTGTCGTTCGCCGATCGGGCAGCCGACGCGGTCGGCGGCAACCCGGCGATGGTGGTCGTCGAAGGGGGCCTCAACGACTTCGACCAGCGCTCGACGGACATCACGGCCGGCTTCGTCCGGCTGATGCGCGTGCTGGAGGGCGAGCGGGTGGTGGTCGTCGGTCCGGTGCTCGCGCCGGCGCGGTCGAACGCCGTACCACGGGTCGACCGGCTGCTCGCCGGGCTCGCCGCCCAGCACGGGGCGGCGTACGTCCGCACCACCGGGCTGGATCTCGACTACCTCGACGACCGGCTGCACCTCACCGAGGCCGGCCACCGCGAGCTGGGCGAGTACGTCGCCGCGGCACTCCGCTAGACCCCGATCCGCCGCCACGGCCCCCAGATCGCGAACGTCATCCCGGCCGAGGCCTGGATGTTCACGAACAGGGTCTCGCCGCTCGGGCTGAACGTCGTCCCCGCGAACTCGTCGTTGAACCGGTCGGACGCCGGTGGCGCTGGTGAGCCGGTTCAGCGCGATGTCGAAGAGCTTGCCCGTGCTTGGACAGGCCGCGGATGAAGTTGTCGTTGATGTTGTCCTCGCAGACCACGAGGGTCCCGTGCTTGGAGGTCGTGACGTTGTCGGGCAGGTCGAGGACCAGCGGACCCGGCGACTGGAAGAGGCAGGTCAGCTCGCGCCGCTTGATGTCGTAGGCCCACACCTGGCCGGACCCGTTGCCGTAGCCGCCAACCGTGTCAGGTGCGGTCTCAGCGGTCCCGCCGCCCTGGGTGGAGGTGAAGTAGACGACGCCGGAGTCGTAGGCCTGGCCCTCGAGCCGCGAGAACCCGGCCGCGCCCTGGGCGCGCCCCTGGTTGCCGACGAACACCAGCGCGGTGTCGTTGGTGGTCGGGCGCGGTCTGACCGGGCGTGTAGGTCGTACTTGACGTCGGGCTCGGGGATGTCGACCCACTCGACGTCGTACGTCGCGCCGGTCGTCTGCTGCCCCTCCAGGTGGGCGTTGTCGACGCCCTTGACCTTCAGCATCTGCAGCGTGCCGCCGTCGAGCAGCCTGCCGACGTGCTTCGGGTGCACCGGCGGCCGGTAGCGGTAGAAGCCGGAGGGGAAGCCGAAGTTGTCCTCGGTGAGGTAGAGGTGGCCACCCTTCGGGTCGAACGAGACCGCCTCGTGGGCGAACCGGCCGGCGTGCTTGATCGGCTTCCGCCTTGGACTGGCCCCTTGACCCGGGATGTGGCTGACCGGCACCTCGAAGACGTAGCCGTGCGGCTTCGTCAGCGGCACGTTCGAGGTCCCCGGTGAAGTCGGCGCCCACGTCCGGGCCGTTGACGGTCTCCTCGCAGGTGACCCAGGCGCCCCACGGCATCCGGCCGCCGGAGCAGTTCATCATCGTGCCGTTCAGGCTGGTGAACGAGCCTTGATCACGCGGCCGGTCGGCGTCACCTGCACGGTCGTGGTGCCGCCCCGCGCCATCGGGTCGTACGGAGTCGCCGGGGCCGAACGACGGCTCCGGGGTTGTTGACCTCGTGGTTGCGCACCAGGATCACGCTGTCCCTCGGCCCGTCGAACGCGCCCATGCCGTCGTGCCGGCCGGGCAGCGGCGGTGCCGTCGGTGAGCGTCACCGGCGTCTCGGTGTCGTGGAAGGACCGGTAGCGGAAGCCCTTCGGCAGGTGCAGGCGGACCTTGCCGTCCCGCTGGTCCTTGATCGGGACCAGCGCCCCGGGTGACGGTGGTTGATGCGCCCCGGCCGGCATCGCGACCAGGCCGGCGAACGGCCCGCCGACGGCGGCTCCTGCGGTGGTCTTGAGCAAGGTACGACGTTCCATGGTCATGGCGGCCTCCCGAGCCGAGTTCGATCCCCTCAACCTAGGCATCGTGGGCCCGGACGCAACCCCTATCTTGGATACGTGGCCAAGCCGACGCGGTGGGTGACCGACTCCAAGCCGGGGCACTCGGAGTGGTACGTCGAACGCTTCCGCAAGATGGCCGCGGAGGGCGAGGACCTCGGTGGCGAGGCCCGGCTCCTCGACGCGATGCTGCCGCCCGGTGCGCGGGTGCTCGACGCCGGCTGCGGCCCGGGCCGGGTCGGTGCCGTGCTGCACGAGCGCGGTCACACCGTGGTCGGGGTCGACGTCGACCCGGTGCTGATCGAGGCAGCCGAGGCCGACTACCCCGGTCCGCGTTGGCTGGTCGCCGACCTCGCCGAGCTGGACCTGCCGGACGAGGAGCCGTTCGACGGCGCCGTACTCGCCGGCAACGTGATGGTCTTCCTCGCGCCTGGCACCGAGGCCGAGGTGCTGCGCCGGGTGGCCGCCCACGTGCGCGACGACGGCTTCGTGGTCACCGGCTTCCACATCGACCGCGAGCTCTCCCTGGACGCCTTCGACCAAGCCGTCGCCGACGCCGGGCTCCGGCTCGAGCACCGCTTCGCCACCTGGGACCTGCGGGCCTGGCACGACGCCGCCGACTTCGCGGTCAGCGTGCTGCGGCGCTTGTAACACGCCGTTACCCCATCTACCGGGCCGTTGCAGCGGCCAGGTAGTGACGTGGACGGCGTGTTACAAGCGGGACGGCGCGGCGCTCAGCCGGCTGACTCCGACGTCCTCCCGGATCTGCCCCAGCGACTTCGGCTCGGTCAGCCGCCAGTGGTTGCCGAACGGGTCGCGGAACGCCGCGTCGACGCCGTAGAACCGCTCCTCGGGCTCCTCGATGAACTCCACGCCCTTCGCCTTGAGCTCCTCGTACGTCGCCCGGCAGTCGTCCGTGGCCAGCGCCGCCGAGCCCGAGGTAGCCGCGGGCCATCAGGCTGCGCATCTGCTCGGCGATCGGCTCCTCGACGACCGGCGCCCCCGGGACGACCAGCATCATCGGCAGCTCGGGGTTGCCGGGCGCGTGCACGGTCAGCCAGCGGAACCCGTCCATCACCTCGTCGATGCCGACCTCGAAGCCGAGCACGTCGACGTAGAACTCCTTGGCCTCGTCGAGGTCGAGGACGTTGAGGCAGACCAGACCGAATCCCGTGATCATGGTCGGTCAGCGTAGGCGCGTGACGGCGTCCCGGACGGCGTCCGCGAGCGCGTCGGCGGCGACGTCGTGCGTCTGGCCGGGCAGTACGACGGCAGCGGCGCCGGGGATCGCGGCCGCGGCGGCCGCCGCCGACTCCCGGATCCAGTCCGGGCTCGCGCCGCCGGCGAGCACGGTGGTCGGGGCGGTGATCCGGGCCAGCGCGTCGGTCGGGAGGGCGCCGTCGCCCATCGCCGCCGCGTCGTAGGCGAGCGTCGGCGCGAGCGCCTCGCCCTGCGCCCAGTACGGCGACTGCCGCATCCCGGCGATCATCTCCTCGGGCATCCCGACCATGCGCCATGAACAGCGCGACCGCGTCGCCGCGGCGGTCGTCGGCGAGCAGCGCGGTGAGCGCCGCGGTGTACTCACGGGACGCCTGCTGCCCCTCGGCGTCCAGCCGGTACGGCGGCTCCCACATCACCAGGTGCCCGATCGGCAGCCCGTCGGCCGCGGCCAGCGCGGCCAGCGCCCCGCCGGACGAGAGCCCCACGACGACCGCCGACCCGCCCGCGGCGGCGAGCAGCACGTCGAGGTCCTCGATCTCGCGGCGGACGTCGTACGGCGGGGTGTCGGTGCTGTCGCCGCGGCCGCGCCGGTCGTAGTTGAGCACCGTGAAGTGGGCCGCGAGCCCCTCCGCGAGCCCGGCGTCGACCCGGCGGTCGCACGACGCCCCGGACACGAGCACCAGCGGCGGGCCGGAGCCGAGCTGGTCGAAGGCGATGGTGGTTCCGTCTGCTGAGGTCACTGTTTCCATGCCGACGACGCTAGGAGCGATGAGCCGCCCGAGGCTTCTCCAAAACTGCTGTTCTCACCCGGTCGGCCGCGTGTACCGCTTCACCAGGCACCCCGGCACCCGGGCCAGCGCGGCGTGCCCCTCGCGGTCGCGGTACGCCGTCGGGCTCTCGCCGACGAACCGGCGGAACTGGGTGCTGAACGACCCCAGGCTGGTGAACCCCACCTCCAGGCACACCTCGGTCACCGACAGCTCGCCGGCACGCAGCAGCGCCTTGGCCCGCTCCATCCGCCGGCGGAGCAGGTAGCGGTGCGGCGTCTCCCCGAAGGCCGCCTTGAACGACCGCGCGAAGTGCGCCTCCGACACGTGCGCGCTGCGCGCCAGCGCGGGGATGTCCAGCGGTCCGGCGTACGCCCGGTCGATCAGGTCGCGCACCCGCAGCAGGTGCCGCGACAGCGGGATCGCGGGGGCGGTGCTCACGCGTCGACGATACTGTGCGTCGGTTCCAGCCACCGCCTCACCGCCCGGCTCGACCAGCCCGGACTGGTAGGCGAAGACGACGAGCTGGGCGCGGTCGCGGGCGCCGAGCTTGGTCATCGCCCGGCTGACGTGGGTCTTGGCGGTCATCGGGCTGAGCACCATCCGCTCGGCGATCTCGTCGTTGCTCAGGCCGTGGGCCACCAGCGCCACGACCTCGCGCTCGCGGTTGGTCAGGACGTCGGGGTCGGCGGAGGACAACGCCGTGGCCGGGCGGGTGGCGAACTCGCTGATCAGCCGGCGGGTGACGCCGGGGGAGAGCAGCGCCTCGCCGCGCACGGTGACCCGCAGCGCCTGCAGCAGGTCCGCGGGCTCGGTGTCCTTGAGCACGAACCCGGACGCTCCCGCGCGCAGGGCGTTGAAGACGTGGTCGTCGAGCCCGTAGTTGGTCAGGATCACGACCTGTACGTCGGCCAGCCGGTCGTCGTCCACGATCCGCCGGGTCGCCTCGATGCCGTCCATCACCGGCATCTGCACGTCCATCAGCACGATGTCGGGGAGGTGCTCGACCGCGAGCTCCACGCCCTCCAGGCCGGTGCCGCCCTCCGCGAGGACCTCGATGTCGTCCTCGGCGTCGAGCAGTGCCCGGATCCCGGTGCGGATCAGCGGCTGGTCGTCGACCAGCACCACCCGGATCACCGCGCCTCCGTCACCGGCAGCTCCGCGACCACCGAGAAGCCACCGCTGGTGCGCGGGCTCCGCGCGCAGCCGCCCACCGAGGGCCGTGACCCGCTCGCGCATCCCGATCAGGCCGTACCCGGGCACCGGTGGCTGTCCGGCGCCGTCGCCGTCGTCCTCGACCCGCACGGTGAGGCAGTCCGGGTCGTAGGTGATCTGCACCGAGGCCGTCGCGTCCCCGGCGTGCCGGGTGACGTTGGTCAGCGCCTCCTGCACGACGCGGTACGCCGCCTGGTCGACCTCGGCCGGCAGCGGCCGCTCGGCGCCGCGCACCGTCAGCCGGGTGGGCAGCCCGGACGACCGCGCGCGCTCCACCAGCCCGGGCAGCCGGTCGAGCCCGCTGCCGTTGGCGTCGTCCTCGCGCCGCAGCACGTCGAGCGTCGAGCGCAGCTCACGCGCGGCATCGGTGCTCGCCTCCTCGATCGCGACCAGTGCGGCGGATGGCTCCTCGCCGTTCTTCCGGGCCAGGTGCGTGGCCACGCCGGCCTGCACCTTGATCACCGAGATGCTGTGGGTGAGCGAGTCGTGCAGCTCGCGGGCGATCCGCAGCCGCTCCTCCACCGCGCGCCGCCGGGCCACCTCGTCCCGGGTCCGCTCGGCGTCCTCGGCGCGCTTCTCGACCTCTCGCACGTGCATGTGCCACTGAACGAACGAGAGCACCCCGACCACGCCGGAGACCAGCCAGCCATAGCCGTAGAACCTCCGCCAGCCACGATCTGTGCGCATGCACCGAGCCTAGAACGCGCTCCGCGCTCGTGCGTCCGGCCCGGGGAGTAGGTCTCGCGCTACTCCCCGCGGAGTACGGCGAGCGCCGCGCGGACCCCCCAGGCAGGTAGCCCGAAGTGACGTCGCTCGGGCGACGACTTGTTACGTCGATCGGCGCACGATCGTCAACCTCCCAAACGACACGAAAGGCAAGGACATGACGCAGCAGCTCCAGAGGACCGCCTTGACCGGAGAGGTCCTGCTCCCGGGCGACGACGGCTACGACGAGGCGGCCCGGGCATTCATGGCGGAGGGCGCACCCGCACTGGTGGTGCGCCCCCGCACCCCGGACGAGGTGGCGGAGGCCGTCGCGCACGCCGTAGCGGATGACCTGGCGGTGTCCGTGCGCTCCGGCGGCCACAGCCCGGCGGGACACGGCACCAACATTGGCGGAATGGTGATCGACCTGACCCACCTCGACGCGATCGAGGTCCTGGACGCCGAACGCCGGCTGGTCCGGGTCGGCGCCGGCGCGACCTGGGGACAGGTCGCCGAGGCGCTGGACCCGTTCGGCTGGGGCCTGACCGCCGGCGACACCAGCAGTGTCGGGGTCGGCGGCCTGACCCTCGGCGGCGGCATCGGCTGGATGGTGCGCCGGCACGGCCTGGCGCTCGACAACCTCGCCTCGGCACGGGTGGTGACGGCCGACGGCCGGCTGCTCACGGCGTCCGAGGAGGAGCACGCCGACCTGTTCTGGGCGATCCGCGGTGGCGGGGGCAACTTCGGCATCGTCGTCGACTTCGACTTCGACGCCCAGGAGGTCGCGACCGTGCACTTCGGCACGGTCACCTACCAGCTCGACGACCCCGTCCGCCTGCTCGTGCGGTGGCGGGACGCGATGCGTGCCGCGCCGGAGGAGCTGTCGAGCACGGTAGCGCTGATACCCCGCTTCCCCGGCGCCCCGCCGTCGGCGCAGGTGCTGCTCTGCTACGCCGGCGCGCCGGGTGGTTCCGTGGCCGAGGCCGACGCCGCGATCGAGCCCCTGCTCGAGCTGGGCACGGTCACCGAGGCGACCATCGCCGAGCGCCGGTTCGCCGACGTGCTGGAGGACGCCCCGCACCCGCAGGGCGTCCGCCTGGTCGCCCGCAACACGTTGGTGCCGCGCCTCGACGGCAACGTGCTGGCCGCGATCGACGCGGCGCACCGCGGCCCCGCCCCGACCGGGATCGCGGTGCGGAGCCTGGGCGGCGCGTTCGCCCGCGTCCCGGCCGACGCCACGGCGTTCGCCCACCGCGACGCCGAGGCGATGATCGTGGGCGGGTTCATCCTGCCCGGGACCGCCACCGACGAGGACGTGACGCAGGCGCTGGGCCCGTGGCAGGGGGTGGCTGCCCAGGGCACCGGCACCTACATCAACTTCCAGGGCTCGGCGACCGCCGAGGACGTGGCGACGGCGTACCCACCCGCCACCCTGGCCCGGCTGGCCGCGGTCAAGCGCTCCTACGACCCGGACAACGTGTTCGCGCTCAACCACAACGTCGAGCCGGCCGCGTGACCGATGGCAGCTCGCTCACTGCTTGACCAGCCGCAGCGCCAGCCGCGGGCAGGTGCTCACCGCCGTCTCGGCGTCGGCACGCAGCTCCTCGGTCACCGGCCCGGTCACGATCGGGTAGCCCCACTCGTCGAGCTCGACGATCTCGGGCAGCACCTCGTGGCACAGCCCGCGAGCCCTGGCAGGCGGGCCAGTCGACCCGCAGCTGCCGCGCTCACGACGCGCACCGCTCGGCGACGTCGGGGACGACGTGCAGGCGCCGGTGCTCGAGCACCGCGCTCGGGCGTGCAGCGCGACCTCGTCGGGAAGCGCCGTGAACATCGACCGCACCAGCCGGACCGTGCCGTCGGGGTGGGCGCACGCGCCGCGCCGCTCGACCAGCGTGGCCAGCTGCTCGACCCGGGCCGGCCCACCGTGGCCGTCGATGACGCGGCCGTGACCGCCGCGCCAGAGCGGGCAGCCCGTTGAAGCACGGGCCGCAGCGCCCGGCGCTCTGGCCGGCCAGGTAGGCGACGATCTCGGCTGGTCAGCGTCACCGGGCAGCCGTCGCTCCGGGAGCGCTCAGCACGACTCCGGCCCCCAGCGGCGTACCCGAGCAGCCGCATCCCGGCCACCGAGACCCGGGCGCTGGCCAGCGTCTCCCAGGTGGCCCAGGACGCCGTGGAACCCGCCGACCAGGGCGGGTCGCGCCGGCGAGCGTCGGCGGCAGGACGTCGCGCAGGCGGGCGCCGTACTCCGCCTCGCGCACCACCGGGTCACGCCCGGGCGTGCGTGAGCGGTCAGCAGCGTGGTGCCGGGCTCGTCGCGCGGTCCCGAGGCGACGGTAGTGCGCCGTCACGCCGCGCAGCAGCGAGCAGGCCCACGCTGGCCCAGGTCTCGGCGTTGCTCAGCAGCGTGGGCCTGCCCCGGTGGCCGCGAGACCGCCTCGGGCTGCCACGACGGTGACCGGGAGGTTCGGGCGGCCCGGACAGCAGCTCGACCACCGCCCTGGCCTGGCCGGCGACGAACCGCGGCGTCGGCGACGTGCGAGCGGCGATGCGGACGCCGTCGGAGCGCTCCGCGAGCGGCGCTGCGCATCGCGGCGGCGGCCGCGGGCCGCTCGCCGGGGAGCACCACGTGCACCTCCCGGGCCCGGAGGGCGCGGGCGGTCGCCACCGCGCCGTCCAGCACCAGGTGCGGGCGGGTCAGCGCGAGCGCGGTGTCCTTGCTGCTGGCCGGCTCGCCCTCGCTGAGGTTGACCACGAGCACCGGGCGCGCGACCGCCGTGAGGCACCGCCTCGAGCTTGGTGGCGAACGGGAAGCGCCGCGCCGCCGCGACCCCGCAGGCCGATCCGGTCGACCAGGTCGTGCAGCGCGTCGACGGTCGACGTCGGGGCAGCTCGCCGTACTGCTGCCGGTGCGCCGCCAGCGACGGCCGCGCTCGATGCCGGCGAGCAGCGCCGGGCCGGGGTGCACCCGGATCTCGTCGGGGATCGGCACCGGCGACGGCGGCGGGGCGTGTCATGCGGACACTCTCGGCTCGGGACGCGGTGACGACGGTTCCTGCGGACCGGGCGCCGGCGCCGCAGCCCGGCGGCGAGGCACCGCACCGCGCAGCGACGGCAGGCCGCGGTCGGCGGCCACCGCCGCAGGTCATCGGTCCACCAGCCGTCGCGAGGTCGGTGCCGATGCCGATGCGCGTGCGCGAGCGACGATGACCCCAGGCCGCCCAGGCCAGCTGGTGCACGGCTCGCCAGGCGCGGTGGCTCAGTCGCGGTGCGCAGCACGCTGGTCGACCACGACCACGACGATCAGGTCGAGGGCGAGCGCGCCGAGGCCGAGCCAGAGCGGCTCGTACGTCGCGCCGAAGGGCACGCAGCGCCTGCCACCAACGGATGTCGACGTAGCTGTCGACCACGGCCGTGACGCACGTGCACCACGAGCGCGACGACCGCGAGCAGCGCCACGTTGCGGTGCAGGTGCCTGGGTGACGAAGACCGGGCAGCCGGCGACCGGGACGGCTGCCGGTCGACAGCACGCCCAGCACGACGCTCAGCGGTGAGCAGCACCAGCAGCGACGACGCCGGTGCGCCCGGTTGAGGTACCAGAGCAGCGGTCCTTCGCTCATGACGCGACGCCCTCGCAGCGAGCGGCCACCCGCCGACGTGGCGGACCTGTCCGGTCCGGTGCGACCAGCGCGCGGCCGCCGCCGATGCCGTCGCGAGCCAGTCCGGGGCGGCCTGGCGCCGAGCACGATCGCGGCGGTGCTCGCGGTGTTGGCGGCCGACGCAGGTCGCTGCCGCCGCGGTCACCGTGCGCCAGACCTCCGCGACCGGCAGCCCCGTGCGGGGGTCGAGCAGGTGGTGGCGGCGGACGCCGTCTCGGGTCCACGAACGGACCCGCGTCGCTCGACGTCGCCAGACCGCCGCCAGCTCCAACGGCGATCGTGCTCGCTCTGCCGCCCGGCCCGGGTGCTCGGAGATGCCGACCAGCCAGGGTCTGCCGTCCGGCCCAGCGACGCGGACGTCACCGCCGACGCTGACGACCGACGATCCGCGCAGGTCGTCGCTCGAACGCCGTCGCGATCAGGTCCGCGCACCAGGCCTTGCCCGTGGCACCCAGGTCCAGCGCTGTGTCCTGCGGGGATGCGCAGGCCGCCGTCGGCGTCCGTGCGGATGTCGCGCCACGACTCGAGCCGCGGCGAGGTGACCGGCACGGGGCCACCGGCTTCGCACTCCCGCAGCAGGCCGAAGTCGCGGTCGTAGCCGAGCTGCACGAGCGGGCGACCGAGCAGCGGGTGCACCAGACCGTCGGTGCTTCGGGCCGCGGCGCAGGCCACATCGACCGCCGCCACCAGGAGCGGGTCGACGGCCACCCACCGCCCCGGGCTCCGGTTCACCAGCGTCAGGTCGGAGTCGTCGCGGAACCGGCTGCAGGTCGCGTCGACGTCGGCCAGCACGCGTCGCGCCAGCCGCTCGGCGACGGCGACGTCGCGCCGGTCGCGGACCGCCAGGAAGACCGTGGTCCCGATGGCGGGGAACGTGGACGTGCACGGTCACGACCCGCTCGAGGGCGCCGGAGGCGGCTCGGGCGCGGGGGGCGGTGGGGGCGCCGCTGGCTCGGGCGCCGGCGCGCGGGTTCGAGTCCGGCGGCGCTGCGACGACCGGCGCCGTCGGGACGTTGCCGGAGACGAAGCGCGTGGTGACCCTGGTCCTGGTGGGTCGCTCGCGCAACCTTTGGCCCTGCTGGCGGGATCGTTGGCGCTCGTAACGGTCGCGGGCCCGCGCGGCCGGGCCTCGGCCGCCTCCTCGGCCGCCTGGCGCTCGGCCTGCTCCTGCTCGGAGTCACCGGCGGCGTTGCCGGCCAGCCAGCCGGTCGCGCTGATCGCGCCGACGGTCATGGCGCCGGTGACGACGGCGACCGTACGGCGGTGCCGGTCGCGGCTCTGGGCGTCGTAGCTCATGGACCCGGAGCGTGGTCCGGCCCGCCGCAAGCGGGCCTCAGGATCTCGTCAATTCGGTGACAAGGACGAGTTGACGTCGACTTGACGCGGCCGAGAGGCGCACCTGAAGCGAACCGACGCAGCATCGGGCCATGAACCTCACCTCAGCCGGCGTGATGTCAGCATCTCTGGTCATCGGGGTCGGCGCGGCGGTCACCATCTTCGACGCGGCCACCAGCACCGGGTCCGAGCCGGCCGCGGTGCGCAGTCCCGTGGTACTCAAGGAGGACCGGTCCGGACCCAACCGGGGCTCGCGCCGCTTCGCGCCTTGTGACAGGCCGGCAAAGCTCGACCACGGTGTGTGCGTGACCGACGTGACCCGCACGGTCGTCGTGCCGCCCGAGGGTGCTCCGCAGACCGCGCCCCGAGCGGCCGCGCCGCAGCGCCACCCGGAGCTCGGCCGGGTCGAGGGCTACGACGAGTCAGACGAGGTCGTGGAGACGACGACGACGATGACTACGACGACAGGGGCACCCACACGCGCACCCGGACCCGCTCGCACGACACCGGAACAAGCACCGGCACCCAGACCCGAACTCGGTCGGGGGACTAGCCCTCGCGATGTACGACGGGCACGGTGACCTCGACCACCGCGCCGCCCCTGCGGTCGGCGCCGACCCGAAGGCTCCCGCCCACGCCCGCCGCCGTTCGCTCGGCGATGTCGAGCCCGAGCCCGGTGCTCCCGGTCCGGGGCACCCGGACCCTCGGGAATCCCGGACCGGCGTCGGACACCCGCAGCACGGCACGTCGAGTCGCGGGGTCGTGACGCAGCGAGACGCGCAGCGGCGTGCCTTCAGGTGTGTGGGCGAAGACGTTGTCGACGAGCACGTCGACTACGTCGGTCAGGTCGGCACGGTCGAGCGGCACCGGTACTGGCTCGTCGGGCAGCGCCACCTCCATCGGGCGCTGCTGATCGTCGGCCAGCGGCCGCCAGAACTCCAGCCGATCCCGCACCGTCGCCGTGGCATCGCACCCGGGGGCGAGATCGGTGCGCACCGGACGTCGTGCCTCCTTGACGATCGCGTCGATGGTGCGTTGCAGCGTGGCGACGTGCTAGCTGCAGTCGCTCCGCGACCTCGGCGTCGGACACCGCCTCGGTGTCGAGCCGCAGCGCCGTGACGGGCGTACGCAGCCGGTGGGAGAGGTCGGCCACCGCGGCCCGTTCGGTCGAGAGCAGCTCGGTCGTGCGATCGGCCAACCCGTTGAGCGCCCGGGCGAGCTCCTCGGTCTCCTCCGTTCCCCGGACCTCGGCGCGGGCGGCCAGGTCTCCCTCGCGCAACCGATGTGCGATGGCGGCCACGTCGAGGAGCGGCTCGCTGATCCGCCGACCGAGCCGGTCCGCGATCGCCACCGCAGTGACCAGCAGCACGAGACCGAGGCCGACGATGCCCGAGCCAAGCCTCGCGGACACCGCGGCGCAGCTCCTCCTCCGCCACCACCGTGCGCACCACAGTGGTGCCGTCGGACCGATCACGATCGGCAGCAGCACCTGGCCACCGTCGTCGTCCACCACCGTGAATGCCTCTCCCTCGAGCGCTCGGCGTACATCCGGGTCGCCAGTCATCGCGGGTCCCGCACCCAGCTGACCGGCCGTCGGCGGTGAGCACCTGGGCTGGTGCGTGCCGCCGCTGTCGTCGAGCTCGGACACCACGTCGGCCAGACGCTCGTCGTCCTCGACGGTCGGCGACCAGGATGGCGACGTTGCTCGCCTCCTGGTCGGCGGCTCGCCATCGCGCGGTCCTCGGCGAGCGTGCTGACCAGCAGGCAGAGCGGCACCACGAGCGACATCACCACCGCCGACGTGGTGGCCGCGACCAGCCAGCGAGATCCGTCGCCGCATCAGCCGGTCGGGGTCCCACGAGCCGGACCCCGACCCCCCGCACGCTGTGCAGGTAGCGCGGCTCCGCGGCCGACTCGCCGAGCTTGCGCCGCAGCAGGGAGAGGTGCACGTCGACGGTTCGGTCCGAGCCGCCGTACGCCTGTGCCAGACCTCGGCGAGCAGCTCCCGCTTGGTCACCACCTCGCCGACCCGGGAGGCCAGCAGGAGAAGGACGTCGAACTCCTTGCGCGCCAGCTCGATCGGCTCCCCGGCCAGGCTCGCCGTTCGACTGCGCTCGTCGACCCGCAGGTCACCGACCGTGATCGGCGCCGGTGGTGTGGCATCGCGTCCGCCTCGGCGCAGCACCGCACGGATCCGCGCCGCGACCTGCTCGGTTCCGAACGGTTTGACGACGTAGTCGTCGGCGCCGCTGTCGAGGGCCTTGACCATCGTGGGGTCGTCGTCCTGGGCGGTGATCACGATGATCGGGACCTCGCTGGCCGCGCGGATCATCGAGATCAGGGTCAGCCCCTCGACGTCGGGCAGTCCCAGGTCGAGCAGCACCACGTCCGGCCGCTCGGCGATCACCTGCTCGAGGGCGGCCACCCCGGTGGCGACCGGGACGACGGCGTACCCGCGGTCGCGCAGGCCGCGCTGCAGGGCGGTGCGGATCGGCTCGTCGTCCTCGACCACCAGGATCCCGGTCATGGCCGGAACGGTAGCCCGGCCACGGCCCGCTCGCTGCGAGGATGGCACACGTGAACGTGCCGCGGTCCACGCTGATCTACACCGCAATCTGGGTGGGCGTGGTGCTGGTCAGCTCCACGCTCGTCTGGGCGGTGATCTCCCGTGCCGGTGAGGGCGTCACGTCCGACGAGCCACCCGTGCGCTCCCCATCGACGTCCGTCCCGCGCGGCACTGGTACGCCGGCCACCGGGCCGACGGTCTCACCGTCGGCCTCTCCGCCAACCACGCCGCTGGACCCGTCGACGCTCTCTGCCGTCGAGCGCACCTGGTCGGGGGTCGGCGGCGTGGTCGTGGTCGTCTGCCGGGGCGCCGCAGCCGAGCTCGGCACCGCGCGCCCGGACACCGGGTTCGCGGTGGAGGTCGACGACACCGGGCCGGACCGGGTCGAGGTCGAGTTCGAGGCGTCGGGGGATGGTGACGCGCGCACCAGAGTGCGGGCCGAGTGTCTGAACGGGGAGCCGGCGTTCGAGGTCGACTCCGACTGAGCTCAGTGCTCCAGGTGGTCGAGGTAGAGATGCCCGACGTCGGCGGAGGTGAGCGGCGAGACGTCGGGGATGCCGTTCTCGACGATGTACTCCTCGACCGTGCAGGTGCGGAAGATCCGTCGGGACCGAAGCCTCGGTTTCGAGACAGGCGCTAGCGCGCCTTCCTCAACCACCGTCCGAACTGAACGCCGCGTCGAAGCTCGCCGTCGGCGGCTCGTAGTCGAACCGGCGCAGGAACTCCAGTGCCTCGGGGGCGCCGTGCAGGCGGTCCATGCCGGCGTCCTCCCACTCGATCGAGATCGGCCCGGCGTAGCCCACGGCGGCGAGCGCGCGGAAGCAGTCCTCCCACGGCACGTCGCCGCGGCCGGCGGAGACGAAGTCCCAGCCGCGGTGCGGGTCGCCCCAGGGCAGGTGCGAGGACAGGCCGCCGTTGCGGCCGCCGCCGACCCGCATCCGGGTGTCCTTGCAGTCGACGTGGTAGATCCGGTCGGCGAAGTCGGTGATGAACGCGACCGGGTCGAGCTGCTGCCAGATCATGTGTGACGGGTCCCAGTTGATGCCGAACTCCGGCCGGTGGTCGATCGCCTCGAGCGTGCGCTTGGTGGTCCAGTAGTCGTAGGCGATCTCGGAGGGGTGCACCTCGTGCGCGAACCGCACCCCGCACTCAGCGAACACGTCCAGGATCGGGTGCCAGCGCTCGGCGAAGTCGGTGTAGCCCGCGTCGATGCGGGCCGCGGGCACCGGCGGGAACATCGCGACGTACTGCCAGATCGAGGAGCCGGTGAAGCCGACCACGGTGTCGATGCCCATCGCCTTGGCCAGCCGGGCGGTCAGCTTCATCTCCTCCGCGGCGCGCTCGCGCACGCCCTCCGGCGACCCGTCGCCCCACACCTTCTCCCGGACGATCGCCTGGTGCCGCTCGTCGATCGGGTCGTCGCAGATCGCCTGCCCGGTGAGGTGGTTGCTGATCGCCCAGCAGCCGAGGCCGTGCTTCTTCAGGATCTCGAGCCGGCCCTCGACGTACCCGGGCTCGTCCCACCGCCAGGCGTCCAGGTGCTCGCCGGAGACCGCGATCTCCAGCCCGTCGTAGCCCCAGCCGGCGGCCAGCCCGGCCACCTCCTCCAGGGTGAGGTCGGCCCACTGGCCGGTGAAGAGGGTGAAGCGCTTGTTCATTTCTGCCCCATATCCAGCTCAGTCCTTCTGTACGTCGACCGTGGCACCCGAGGCTGCCGCACTCTCCTCGATCGCGGCCAGCACCCGCTGCACCGCGAGGCCGTCGGCGAACGACGGCAGCGCGGCCGTGCCGGACCCGACCGAGTCGAGGAACTCGGCCGCCTGCGAGACGAACGTGTGGTCCCAGCCGAGCACGTGGCCGGGCGGCCACCATGCGCCGACGTACGGATGGTCCTCCTCGGTGACCACCACCCGCCGGGCGCCGGAGGTGCCGTTGCCGGGACCGTCGAGCACGTGCAGCTCGTTGAGCCGCTCGAGGTCGAAGTAGAGCGACCCGCGGCTGCCGTAGACCTCGATGGTGAGGCCGTTCTTGCGGCCGGTGGCCATCCGGGACACCTCGAGACTGGCGACCGTGCCGGAGGCGGTGGTCAGCGTCGCCCAGGCGGCGTCGTCGACGGTCACCGGCTCGGGCCCGTCGTCGCCGGTGCGCTCGCGGACGAACGTGCGCAGGTGGCCGCTCGCCGAGGTCACCCGCTCGCCGAGCAGGTACCGCACCTGGTCGACGACGTGCGAGCCCAGGTCGCCGAGCGCCCCGGAGCCGGCGCTCTCCTTGCGCAGCCGCCAGGTCATCGGCGCAGCGTCGTCGGCCAGCCAGTCCTGGAGGTACGCCGCCCGCACCTGCCGGACCGCGCCGATCCGGCCGCCGGCGATCAGCTCACGGGCCAGCGCCAGCGCCGGCACCCGGCGGTAGTTGAAGCCCACACTCGAGCAGACCCCGCGCTTCGCGGCGGTGGCCGCAGCCGCCACCATCGCCGCGCCCTCGTCGACCGAGTTGGCCAGCGGCTTCTCGACCAGCACGTGCTTGCCCGCCTCGAGCGCGGCGATCGCGATCTCGGCGTGGCTGTTGCCGGGGGTGCAGATGTCGACGATGTCGATGTCGTCGCGCTCGATCACCGCGTGCCAGTCGGTGGCCGCCTCGGCCCAGCCGTAGCTGGTCGCGACCTCCTTGACCGCCTGCTCGTCGCGGCCGACCAGCACCTGCTGGCGCACGGGAGGCGTGTCGTAGAACGCGCCGACGTTGCGCCACGCGTGGGAGTGGGCCTTGCCCATGAACGAGTAGCCGACCACGGCGACTCCGAGCGGTCGACTGGGGCTGTCAGGCATACAGGCCTCTCAGGAATCGGAGCCCGTCGCGGGCCAGGTCGTCGGGGGAGGCCGCCAGGGGCCGCCAGATGGAGGCGGCCACCGCGATCGCGGCGTTGTCCGGGGTGAAGCTCTCGATGTTGAGCGGGCCGGCGTAGCCGACCTCCTCCAGCGCCGCGACCAGCGCCGGCCAGTCGGTCTGGTCGTCGCCGGGCGCACCCCGGTCGCTGCCGCAGACCTGCAGGTGGGCCAGGTGCGGCCCGGCGTGCCGGATCGCGTCGGCGCTGGAGCGCTCCTCGATGTTCAGGTGGTAGGTGTCGAGGGCCAGGCCGACCGGGCCGAGCAGCGAGCCCAGCCCGGTCAGCGCCTGGTCCACGGTGTTGATCAGTGACGTCTCGTAGCGGTTGAGCGGCTCGATCCCGAGCCGCACCCCCCGCTCCGCGGCGTACTCGGCGACGGGAGCGAGGTGCTCCCGCCACTCCTTGTACGCCGTCTCCCGCTCCTCGGCGTCCATCCGCCAGGTCCGCCCGGTGGCCGCGTAGAACGGCCCGCACACGCCGGTCGCGCCCACCGCGGCCGCCAGGTCGACGCACGCGCGCAGGTAGTCCTGCGTCCCGGCGACGGCGTCCGGGGACGCCGCCACCAGGTCGCGGCCGGGCGCCATCGCGCCGACGACGTACGGCGTCAGGCCGGTCTCGGCCAGCACCGCTGCGGTCGCCTCGTGGTCGAGGTCGCCGGGGTTCTCCAGCGGCAGCTCGACCGCGTCGAACCCGAGCTCGGCGATCCGGCGCAACAGCCCGGGCAGGACCTCGTCCGTCAGCGGAGAGGTCCACACCCAGGTGTTGACGCCGAGGAGGGGAGCGAGGGTCACGGAATCTGGCGCTCCTGCCAGACCTCCGGGTAGCCGGGCAGGTCCTCGCCGCCGAACTTGGCGTAGTGACCGTCGGGCATGCCGTCGTTGGCCTCGAGGTAGTCCGACCGCTCCTCGTCGGTGATCGGGACCTGCGGCAGCACCCACTCATGGGGCACCGGCTCGCCCTTGAAGATCTTCTCCAGCGCCAGCAGCGGGGTGCGCCACTGGAAGTTGGAGTAGACGGGCGCGAGGCCGGTCAGCCCGGTCTCCTCCCACTTGCGGAGGAAGGACATCTCGTCCTCGCCGGTCATCACCGGGTAGTCGACGCCCTGGTCCTCGAAGGCCTCGATCGCGGCGACGGCGCCGTCGCCGGCGTCCATCCACACCCCGGCGACGTCACCCTTGGTGAGCTCGTCGGTGATGATGCCCTTGATCTTGGTCGGGTCGGCACCGGTGAAGTAGTCGACCGCCTCGATGCCGGCCTCGTCGAAGAGCTTCTCGGCCGCGGCCCAGCGGGTCTCCAGCACGTCGACGCCCGGCAGGATCCGGAGCGCGATGACCTTGTCGCCCTCCTCCAGGTTGTCGATCAGGAAGTTGGCGGTGTCGATGCCCCACGCGTAGCCACCGATCGGGTGGATGAACGTCGTGGCGCAGTCGGTCTCCACACCGCGGTCGAAGACCACGACCGGCTTGCCGGTGGCACACGCTTCCTCGACCGCCGGAGTCATCGCCGCCGTGGAGTTGGGTGAGATCACGAACGCGTCGCAGTTGCCCTCGTCGATGAAGTACTGGATGTCGGAGATCTGGGTGTTGTCGTCGTCCGCGGCGTCACGGGTCTCCATCTCGGAGATGACGCCGGAGTCCTGGAGCACCTTGAGCTGCTGGTTCATGGTGATCCAGCCGGTCTGCCGCCAGGGGTTGGAGATCGAGGCGTTGGCGAAGCACACCTTCTTGGCGCCGCTCGACTTGAACTCCGTCGTGTCGGTCATCTCACCGTCGATGTACTGCAGGTAGGGCTGCGCGGGGTCGCCCTCGAACGTCGCGTCACGCTGCGCGTCCTGGGTGTCGAAGTCCTCCTGGACGAACCATTCCTGCTCTTCGCTGGTGTCTTCGCCGCCTTCCGGCGCGGCGTCGGGATCGTCCAGCGAGTCGTCGGTGCCGCAGGCGGTGAGCACCACCAGCAGCGCCGCGGTGGACGCCAGGGCGCCCCTGATTTTGCGCATCACTTTTCTCCTGTGTTTGGGCCCGGGGTGGGCTGGGTGGACTGCGGGGAACTCGTGGGAGGGGGTGGTACGACGCGGCCGGCGGCCGACCTTCCAGGCGCGGCCTGCGGCGGCGACGGCGACGATGATGATCAGGCCCTGCACGGTGGCGCGCCACGTGGACTCGACGTCGAGGACGGTGAGCAGGGTGAACAGCAGCTCCAGCGCGAACGCGCCGGCCGCGGCCGACAGCACCCAGCCCCTGCCGCCGCCGAGCAGCACGCCGCCGAGCACGACGGCGGTGATCGCGGTGAACTCGTAGCCCTGCCCGACCGAGGGGTGCACGCCGGCGTACCCGACCAGGATGATCCCGGCGACGGTGGCCGACAGCGACGAGATGATGAACGCCCGCGTCTTCAGCCACCACAGCGGCGTACCGGACAGGTTGGCGGTGTCGGGGTTGTCGCCGGCGGCGATCAGGCTGCGGCCGTAGGGGCGGCGCATCAGCCAGGACGCGGCGACGGCCAGCACCAGGAAGATGATCAGCGGGTAGGGAACGACGTCGACGATCGGCACGTCCTCGAAGCCGCCGCGGCCGATCTCGCGGAAGCTGTCGACCGGGTTCTGGGAGGCCGCGCCACCGGTGAGGTAGCGGACCAGGCCGGTGAGGGCGAGCATCGTGCCGAGCGTGACGATGAAGCTCGGGACCAGCAGCAGCGTGGTCGCCAGCCCGTTGATCAGGCCGATCCCGACGCCGACCAGCAGCATCAGGCAGGTGACCGGCACGATCCGGCCCTCGTCCTCGCCGATCAGCTCGCCGGCCATCACCACCTGCGCGGTCACGACCGCGCCCATGGAGAGGTCGAACTCGCCGGAGACGATCACGAAGTACTGGCCCATCGCGGCGATCGCGATCGGGGCGGTGCGGCCCAGGAACCGGATGATCACGCCGGGATCGCCGAAGTTGGGGTTGGCGACGATGATCGCGATCAGCAGACCGATCGCGAGCACGAACACCGCGCCGCCGGGGGTGGCGACGGCGGCGGCGGCGCGGTAGCCGACACCGCCCTGGTGGGCGGGGATCGGGGGACGGGTCTGGGTGGTGGTGGTCATCGCGCCTCCTGGAGGGCGGCGTCGAGGGTCGAGGGCTGCTCGAACGGTGCCGGGCGCCGGTCGATCTCGCGGCGGGCGTAGACGGCGACGGCGGCGATGATCACCACGCCCCGGATGATGTCCCTGAGGAACGGGTTCAGCTCGATCGCCGCCATCACGTTGTCCATGACCGCGAAGATCGCGACGCCGGCGAGGGTGCCGAGCACGTTGCCCTTGCCGCCGGCCAGCAGGGTGCCGCCGAGGACGACGGCGGCGATCGACATCAGGTCGTAGCCACCTTGGGTGCCGATGGTGGGGCTGCCGACGCTGAGCCGGGCGAGCAGCAGCAGTCCGGCGAACCCGGCGAGCAGCGAGCAGAGCACGTGGGCGGCGATCACCGGGACCTGGGTGTGGATGCCGGAGAGCCGGGCCACCTCGCGGTTGCCGCCGACGGCGTAGATGTGATGGCCGAGGCGGGAGCGGCGCAGCATCAGGATCGCCAGCACCGCGCAGCCGAGCATGATCAGCGTCGAGACCGGAATCGGACCGACCTGGCTGGCGCCGAGCAACCGGAACGAGCGCGGCGCGGAGCCGGTGTTGCCTTGGTAGTTGGTCGCGAGATACCCACTGATCACCAGGCCGATGCCGAGGGTGGCGACGAACCCGTGCACATTGAGGACGCTGACGATCACGCCGTTGGCCAGGCCGACCACGGCGGCCACCAGCAGCGCGACGATGACCGCCATCGGCACGTTGGCGGGGTCGCCGGCCATCCGTTCGGCGGCGAGGACGCTGACCAGGCTGGCGACGAACGGCACCGACAGGTCCAGGCTGCCGATCAGGATCACCAGGGTCTGCCCGATCGCGATGAAGCCCAGGATGCTGGTGCCGGTCAGGATCGAGGAGATGTTGCCCTGGCTGAAGAAGTTGCGGCCGTGGGCGGCGGTGAGGATCGCGCCGACGATGATCACGAGCAGCAGGACGATGTAGACGATGCCGGTGGAGGTGAGGGTGCGACCGCGCAGGAGGTTCATCGGGCCGGCTCCTTGGGGCTCTCGTTCGGGCTCTCGTTCGGGCTGAGGGTCGTGACGCCGGTGGCGACCTGGAGGACCGCCTCCTCGTCGGAGCCCGCGGGGAGCTCGCCGGCCAGCCGGCCGTCGCGCATCACCAGGATCCGGTCGGACATGCCGATCACCTCGGGGAGCTCGCTGGACACCATCAGCACGCACACCCCCTCGGCGGTCATGGCCCGCATCAGCTCGTAGATCGCGTGCTTGGCCCCGACGTCGATGCCGCGCGTCGGCTCGTCCATGAGTACGACGCGGGGGTGGGTCGTCAGCCAGCGGGCCAGGACGACCTTCTGCTGGTTGCCGCCGGAGAGGAACTGCGCCTCCTGGTCCATCGCGCGCGCCGAGACGTCGAGCGAGGAGAGGATGCCGGGCATCTCGCGGCGGGCGGTCCGCGTACGCCGCGGGAAGACGGCGCGGACCACGCCGAGGGCGTTGTCGAGGATGGTCTGGTTGAGGGCCAGCCCGGTGGCCTTGCGGTCCTCGGTGATCAGCGCCAGCCCGGAGCGGATCGCGTGGCGTGGGGAGCGGGGGCGCAGCGGCTTGCCCTCGAGCAGCATCTCGCCGCGGGTGATCGGGCGGACCCCGAAGACCGCCTCGAGCAGCTCGGTGCGCCCGGACCCCTGCAGCCCGGAGACGCCGACGATCTCGCCGGCGCGCAGGGTGAGGTCGATGCCGTCGACGTACCCGTTGCCGGCGTTGCGGAGCTCGAGCATCGGCTCGCCGAGCTCGGTGCCGGGCGCCTTGTCGGGGAAGAACGCGGAGATCGGCCGGCCCACCATCAGCCGGACCAGCCCGGCGTCGTCGAGCTCGGCGGCCGGCTGGGTGGTGACCTGCTGGCCGTCCTTGAGCACGGTGATCGTGTCGCAGAGGTCGAAGACCTCCTTGAGCCGGTGGGAGACGTAGACGATGCCGACGCCGCGCGCGGTGAGCCCGGCGATGATGCCGTAGAGCAGCTCGACCTCGTGGTCGGCGAGGGCCGCGGTGGGCTCGTCCATCTGGATCACCCGCGAGTCGAAGCTGACCGCCTTGGCGATCTCGACGATCTGCTGCTCGGCGACGCTCAGCGAGCGCACCCGCTGGCCGGGCCGGATGTGGGTGACGCCGAGGTCGCTGAGCAGCTCGGCGGTGTCGGTCTGCATCCGGGAGGTGTCGACGAGGCCGCGGCGGCGCGGCTCGCGGCCGAGCCAGACGTTCTCGGCGACCGAGCGCTCCGGCAGCAGGTTGAACTCCTGGAAGACCGTGGAGATGCCGGCGTGCTGGGCCTGCAGCGGGTGGCTGAACGAGACCGATTCGCCGCCCAGCTCGATGGCGCCTTCGTCGGGGACGTAGACCCCGGCGAGCAGCTTCATCAGGGTCGACTTGCCGGCGCCGTTCTCGCCGACCAGGCCGTGCACCTGGCCGCTGCGCAGCTCGAGGTCGACGTCGTCGAGCACCCGGTGTCCGGCGAAGGATTTCGACAGTCCGCGCGCGCTGAGCAGACCGGACCGGTGGAATCTGGCACGCCGGTCACTGTGGCATGCGTCACCTACTTCTGTCGAGACTCTGGCAGAAGATGTTTGCTGGACATGCAGAACTGCCGGTGCCACACTTCCGGTCGTGCGGACCAGCGACGTCTTCGAGCTGCTGCGGGACGGGCAGCCCCGGACCCGCGCCCAGCTCGCCGACGCCTCGGGTCTGGCCCGCTCCACGATCGCGGCGCGGATCGACCTGCTGATGCGGCTCGGCCTGGTGGCTCCGTACGGCGACGGGGTGTCCACCGGCGGCCGGCCGCCGTCGCTGCTGGCGCTGAACCCCTCCGCCCGGGTGGTGGCGGGTGCCGACGTCGGCGCCACGCACGCCCGGATCGCGCTCGCCGATCTCGCCGGGACGATCCTCGTCGAGCGCCGCGAGGACCTCGACGTCGCGACCGGGCCCGAGCACGTGCTCGGCTGGGTCGAGCAGCAGATCGCGGAGATGCTCGGCGAGCAGAACCGCACCGTGGCCGAGCTGGCCGCGATCGGCATCGGTCTCCCCGGCCCCGTCGAGCACTCGACCGGCCGGGCGATCAACCCGCCGATCATGCCCGGCTGGGACCGCTACGACGTGCCGGCCCACGTGCAGCGCGCCTTCGACGTGCCGGTGCTGATCGACAACGACGTCAACATCATGGCGCTGGGTGAGCGGCACGCCCACCTCGCCGAGGTCGACGACCTGGTGTTCATCAAGGTGGCCACCGGCATCGGCGCCGGCATCGTGTCCGGCGGGGTGCTCCAGCGGGGTGCCCAGGGCACCGCCGGCGACCTCGGCCACGTCGCGGTGGCGCGCGGCGCCGATGTCGTCTGCCGCTGCGGCAACCGCGGCTGCCTCGAGGCGATCGCGGCCGGCCCGGCGCTGGCCGCCGCGCTGCGGGACGCCGGGGTGGACGCCGCGTCCGGTGCGGACGTCGTACGACTGGTGCGTGGGGGTGACGCGACCGCGGTGCGGGTCGTCCGCCAGGCCGGCCGCGACCTCGGCGAGGTGGTCGCCACCCTGGTCAACCTGATCAACCCCTCCGCGATCGTGATCGGCGGGTCGCTGGCCGACGCGGGGGAGAGCCTGCTGGCCGGGATCCGCGAGGTCGTCTACTCCCGCTCGCTGCCGCTGGCCACCGAGCACCTGCGGGTGATCACGGCCCGCGCCGGCGAGCGCGCGGGGGTGATCGGCGCCGCCGCGCTGGCGATCGGGCACGTGCTCTCGCCCGACGCGATCGACGAGGCGAGCCTGCGGCTGGTCGGCGGCTGAGGCTGCGACCTTCGTCACTCGGGCTTGACCTCAAGTTATCTTCAATTTGAACGCTTGAGGGATGACTTCGACATCCCTCGACGCCACGCCTGTGCGCGCCACGGATCGGCACGCGCTGACGGTCGTGTTCACCGTGATCGCGGGGACGGTGATGATCCCGCTCGACGTCACCGTGGTGGCGGTCGCGCTGACCCGGCTCTCCGAGGAGACCGGCGCGTCGCTGCCGGTGATCCAGTGGGTCAGCACCGGCTACACGCTGGCGGTCGCGGCCGGGATCCCGACCGCCGCCTGGGCGATCGGACGGTACGGCGGCCGCCGGGTGTTCCTGACGGCCCTCACCGTGTTCACGATCGGGTCGGGGCTGGCCGCGATCTCCTGGGACGCGCCCAGCCTGATCGCGTTCCGAGTGCTCCAGGGTCTGGGTGGCGGGTTCGTGATGCCGGCCGCGATGACCCTGACCCTGCGCTCCGCACCGAAGGAGCAGCGCGGCCGGATGATGGCGCTGCTCGGCCTCCCCATCCTGGTCGGGCCGGTCTTCGGGCCGCCGCTCGGCGGGGTGCTGACCGACCACCTCTCGTGGCGATGGATCTTCCTGGTCAACCTGCCGATCGGTGTGGCGGCGGTGCTGCTCGGGCGGCGCAACCTGCCGGCGGCGAGAGGCGACCGCGAGACGGTGCTGGACCGGCGCGGGATGTTGCTGCTGCCGCCCGCCATGGTGCTGCTGGTCGTCGGAACCTCCAACGTGGACGACCTCGCTGCTCGAAACCTCGGCGCTGGTCCCGATCGTCGCCGGGCTTCTGCTGCTGGCCGCCTTCGCCCGGCACGCGCTGCGGGTGGCCGCGCCGCTGCTCCGGGTCCGGCTGCTGGGTCGACGCCTCACCGGGGGCGGCGCCCTGGTCCTGGTGCTGTTCGTCGGCGCCTACTTCTCCACGCTGCTGCTGGTGCCGCTCTACTTCCAGGTCGCCCGGGGCGAGAGCGCCACGACCACGGGTCTGCTGATGATGCCGCAGGCCGTCGCCGCCGGGATCAGCATCCAGGTGTCCGGCCGGCTGATCGACCGGGTGCCACCGATCCGGGTGATCGGCACCGGGATCGCCCTGGCGACCTTCGGGTACGCCGCGTTCGCGGCCCAGCTCGTCCGACGGGGCGGCGTACGGCTGGTTGGTGGCGGCGCTGGTGCTCGGCACGACCGGTGCCGGCGCGTGCATGCTGCCGACGATGACCCTGGCCACCCGCTACCTCGACGACCCGGACATCCCGTCGGGCAGCACGATCATCACCGTCCTCAACCAGCTGGCGGCCTCCCTGGTCACCGCGGCCGTGTCCGTCGTCCTGGCCGCGGGGCTGACCGCACGGCTGCCCGAGCTGGACGGGGGAGTCGGCGACCTCCAGCACCTCCCCGCTGCCGAACGCCTGGCGGCCGCACCCCTGGTCGGCGAGGCGGTGCAGGTGGCGATGCTGCTGCCGGTCGGGATGATGGCGCTCTCGTTCGTGGTGGCGGTGGTGGTGCTCCGGCGCCGTTAGAACGCATGTAACACGCTGTTGACTGATCTATCATGGCCGCTGCAGACGGCGTGCGGTAGACGGGTGAACGGCGTGTTACAAGCGCGCCGCCGCCACCGTCCCCGCTCACGACTAGGGTGCTCGGGTGCCGGATCACGCCCAACTCCGCAAGGTCCTGGCCGACGCCGTCGAGGCGCTCGGCGGGTCCGAGCGGCCCGGGCAGGTGCAGATGGCGGAGGCGGTCGCGGAGGCGATGAGCGACGGGCGGCACCTGCTCGTCCAGGCCGGCACCGGCACCGGCAAGTCGCTGGCCTACCTGGTGCCCAGCCTGCTCAACGACCGCCGGGTCGTGGTCGCCACCGCCACCCTCGCGCTGCAGCACCAGCTGGTCGAGCGCGACATCCCGCGCCTGGTCGAGGCGGTCGGCGACGACCTCGACGCGTCCTACGCCGTGCTCAAGGGCCGCTCCAACTACGCCTGCCTGCACCGGATCCGCGAGGGCGTGCCCGACGACCAGGGCGTGCTGGTCGACGTACCCGAGGGCTCGATGGCCGGCAAGGTGCTCGAGCTCCGCTCCTGGGCCGAGCAGGAGTCCAAGGACAAGGGCAGCGGCGAGCGCGACGCCGCGCCCCGACACACCGACCGCGAGTGGCGGCAGGTCTCGGTCAGCCACCGCGAGTGCCTGGGCGCCGCCAAGTGCCCCTACGGCGCGGAGTGCTTCGCCGAGCTGGCCCGCGAGAAGGCGCACCGCTCCCACCTGGTCGTCACCAACCACTCGCTGCTCGCGATCGACGCGATCGAGGGCGTGCCGATGATCCCCGAGTACGACGTCGTGGTGATCGACGAGGCCCACGAGCTCACGGCTCGGGTCACCCAGGCCGCCACCGACGAGCTGTTCGCGGCCGAGGTCGAGCGGGCCGCGCGGCGCTCGCAGCGGCACGTCGAGGGCAACGAGGCCGACGACCTCGCCGACGCCTCCGACGCGCTGCGGGCGGCGATCAACGAGGCGTCACCCGGGCGGTTCGACGCCGTGCCCGACGAGCTCGCCGACGCGCTGGCGCTGGTGCGCGACGCCGCCCGGGCCTGCCTGTCGGCGTACCCCAAGGGCGACGAGGGCGAGGTCGATGCCGGCCGCACCCAGGCTCGCGGCGCGGTGCAGGAGGTGTTCGCGACCACCGAGCGGATGGCCGCCAACGCCGAGTCCGACGTGCTCTGGCTGACCGAGGGCGGCGACCGCCTCCCGCCGCGGCTGTGCGTCGCGCCGCTCCAGGTGTGGGAGCCGATGCGCGAGAAGCTGCTCAGCGACAAGACCGTGGTGATGACCTCGGCGACGCTGATGCTCGGCGGCGACTTCTCGGCGCTGGCCACCAGCGTGGGGCTCAAGCCCGCCGAGCGCGCCGAGCTCGACATCGAGCCCGACGTGGCCGACGACGCGCTGCCCTGGACCGGCCTCGACGTCGGCAGCCCGTTCGACTACGGCCAGCAGGCGATCCTGTACGTCGCCCGCCACCTGCCGCCGCCCGGCCGCGACGGGCTGGGGGAGCAGACGCTCGACGAGATCGCGGAGCTGGTCGACGCCGCCGACGGTCGCACCCTCGGGCCTGTTCTCCAGCCGCCGGGCGGCCGAGACCGCGGCCGAGGCGATCCGCGAGCGGCTGCCGCACCTGACCACGCTCGCCCAGGGCGACGCCCAGCTGCCCGAGCTGGCCAAGCAGTTCGTCGACGACCCGCACACCTGCCTGTTCGGCACCCTCTCGCTGTGGCAGGGGCTCGACGTACCCGGCGAGACCTGTCAGCTGGTGCTGATCGACCGGATCCCGTTCCCGCGCCCCGACGACCCGCTGATGAGCGCCCGGCAGCGGGCGGTCGAGCGCGCGGGCGGCAACGGCTTCATGCAGGTCGCCGCCACCCACGCCGCGCTGCTGCTCGCCCAGGGCTCCGGCCGGCTGATCCGCACCACCACCGACCGCGGGGTGGTCGCGGTGCTCGACCCGCGGCTGGCGACGGCGCGCTACGGCGGCTTCCTCAAGGCCAGCCTGCCGCCGATGTGGCCGACCACCGACCCGCAGGTCGCCCGCGCGGCGCTCGCCCGGCTGGCGTCGTCCGCGCCGGTCGGGTAGCCGCGAGCCCTAGCGATCGCCGCCGGCGAGAGGGGCTGCGTAAGCCCCGGACCCGCCGGCGGCGCGCCATGTCTGTTGTGTCGCTGTCCGAGTCGATCGCCTCGATGCGCTCGAAGACGCCGAGCTGCTGGCTCTGGCAGCGCAGCTTCTCGCTCCCTCCGCGCAGCACCAGCTGCCCGTCGTGGTCGGACTTCCGGCGCGCCGTCACGAGCAGCATGGCCTGCGCGAGCAGCGACCACTCATCGACGCCGGACACGTCGACGACGAACCGGCCGTGGTGGTTGTTGAGGACGACCTCGAGGGCCTCGGCCAGCTTGTTCAGGGCGGTGCCCACGACGCTGCCCCTGACCATGAGCACGGGACCGTCGGGCTCGACGTCGAAGTAGATGGTTGCCGGAGTGAACTGGCGATTGTTCCACGGCTGACCCCTCAGCGCTGCGGGTTTGGCGCCGTCGGGGTCCGGGACGGATGGCTACTTTTAGGCAGACTAGACCAGTTGGCGATGGTCTGCCAGCAGGCCGGAGCGGGCCGAGCTAAGACTTAACTTTGAACGCCCTCGCGCTGATCCGCTGCACCGAGTTGTCGAACTTCGGCTTTCCCGCGCAGGAGAAGCGGGTGCCCCGGTTGCACCGGAAGTCGTCGCTGGCGTTGACCAGGGTGACCTCGACGTACTTCACCTTCGTGGCCGTGAACTTGTACTTCGGCGAGGCGTTGCCGCTCTTGCCGAGGGTGACCCACTTGGTCTTCGGCGCGCCGCTGGCGCGGCTGGATCGTGACCACCGCGCCGGTGCCCTTCCAGCGGGCGGCCATGTCGAGTGTCAGCCCGAGCCGCCACTTCGGGCTGACCAGGCTCTTCGCGGGGGTGTAGCGGACCGTCTCGGCGGCCAGGTGGTCGAGGGTGAGCCGCAGCGGGCCGGTCCGGGGGACCGCCTGCGACAGCGTCGCCGCCCGGGCCAGTGGCGCGTGCGGGTAGCGGTTGGCCTTGCCCTCGGCGTACGACCGGCCGGGCGTCCGGTTGGCGGCCGCGAAGCCGGCGAACGCCTCGGTCAGCGACAGGTCGCGCTTCCGGAGCACCCCCTTCACGCCCTCGAGCGAGTACTCGCCCCTGCCGCCGGACGCGTCGTCGAGCCGGCGCCACAGCTCGCGGACCAGGGTCGGCATCCCGCCGTCGGAGGACGGGAACCGCTCGGTCAGGTAGCGGAAGAAGATCCAGGCGCCGTAGTGGAAGCTCTGGAAGAACTGGTCGAGCGACTTGTGCGGCAGCGACATCGGCCCGCTGCGGAGGTACTGCACGTTGTCGTTGACCCCGTCGTAGAGCTCGTCCTCGGCCCAGGTGGCGGTCGCCTCCATGACCCAGTCGTCCTCGGCGACGTCGTAGCCGAACTGGACGGCGTGGAAGTACTCGTGGGCGGCGGTGACCTGGAGGTTCTCCTTCGGGCTGTTCGTCGGGAACTCGCCCTTGCTGTAGTCGTTGTCGAGCACGCAGTAACCCCAGGTGTCCCGCGGTTGGATGTCCTCGGTGAGCGCAATAGCCGTAGAGACCGTCGTTGCCGATGTCGGCGAGATAGATGTCGGTCAGCGCGTCGCCGCCGTCGGCGTCGCCGTCGGACTTCGGTGGGCGATAGCCGGCGGCCACGTAGGCGGCGTGCACGTCGGTCATCGTCTTCAGCGCGAGGTCGACGTAGTCGGGTACGTCGTTGCCGTTGTCGTCCGCAACGGCCACGCTGGTCGCCGGGTCGAGGTCACGTAGTGGACGCACACCACGCGGAGCACGCCGGGGTCGCCTCGGCGATCCCGTAGCCGTCGCCGAACTGGTCACTGCCGCCGTCGGTGGGGCGGGCGAGCAGGCGCTCGGCGGCCGGCTGCAGCGAGTCGGGCAGGTCGTCCTTGAGCAGCGCCAGGTCGCGCAGCGCCAGCGTGAGGTCGGCTCGACGCCCGCACCCAGCGTCTCCAGCCCGTCGAAGAGATCCTGTACCTCGGCCAGGGCATCCTTGGCGGCCTCGGTGGCGTCGTCGACCGCGGGAGCCACGGGATCCGGATCGGCGGCGCGCGCCGGTGCCGTCAGTGACCCGAGCGCGAGGAGCGCGGCGAGCAGGGACAGGACGAGCACTCGGGGAGTGCGTGAGGGCATGGGGGCTCCGGTCGTACCGAGATCGCTGGACCCCGGAACCATACGTGGCAGATCAGACTCTGCGCAGAACTGCCGTCACTTTGCCGAGGATCGTCGCGTTGGTGCCGTCGATCGGGTCGTACGCCGCGTTGTGCGGCAGCAGCCAGACCTGGCCCGCCTTCTTCTGGAAGGTCTTCACGGTCGCCTCGCCGTCGATCATCGCGGCCACGATGTCGCCGTTGTCGGCCGAGGGCTGCTGGCGGATCACGACGTAGTCGCCGTCGCAGATCGCCGCGTCGATCATCGAGTCGCCGGAGACCTCGAGCAGGAACAGCTGGCCGTCGCCGACGAGCTGCTTGGGCAGCGGGAAGACGTCCTCGATCCGCTCCTCGGCGAGGATCGGGCCACCGGCCGCGATCCGGCCGACGACCGGCACGTTGGTGGGCGCCGGGGCGGCGTCGCCGATGCCGGTCTCGTCGAACGAAGTCTCGTCGGCGCTGGACATCGAGCGCCGGGCCGCCATCACCTCGGGCAGGAACACCTCGAGCGCGCGGGGCCGGTTGGGGTCGCGCTTGAGGTAGCCCTTCTGCTCCAGCACCTTCAGCTGGTGGGCGACGCTGGAGGAGCTGGTCAGCCCGACCGCCTGGCCGATCTCGCGCATGCTCGGCGGGTAGCCGCGCTTCTCGATGCTGTCCTTGATGTGGGCGAGCACCCGCTGCTGCCGCGGGGTGAGCCCGGTGGCGTCGGGCGGACCGTCGGGCAGCTCGGTGACGGTCTTCGATGCGCGCTTGTCGGCCATGACCGAAGCGTGCCACCACTGGCGCCCGAGTTCAAACATCTGTTCGAATGGGCGTGTCGAGACCTCCGGCTCAGGGGCCGGCTCTCAGGGCGCGACGACCGTGACCTGGCGCGTCACCGTGGTCGCGTTCAGCCAACCGTCCGTCACCGTGAGGGTGACCGTGTAGGTGCCCGCCGCAGGGAAGGCGTGCGACGCCGAGGTCGGACGTGCTCACGGCGGTGCCGTCGCCCCAGTCCCAGCGGTAGGTGATGATGTCGCCGATGTCCGGATCCTTGGAGCCGACCGCCGAGAAGTTGCACGACAGCCCGGCGCAAGCCGGCGGGTTCAGCACCGCGCTCGGCGGCCGGTTGCCCGGCGGCTCGACGATGCGTCACCGTCTGGGTGGCGGTCGCCGTGACGCCCCACTCGTCCCGCGCGGTCAGCGTCACCGTGTAGATGTTCGCGGCGGTGTAGGTCCGGGTCGGCACCGGGCCCGAGCCCGAGCCGTTGCCGAAGTTCCACGAGTAGGTCAACGTCGTCGCGTTCTCGTCGGTCGACCCGCGGGCGTCGAAGCTGCAGACGTTCGCGACGCACGAGGTGGTGAAGCTTGCCACCGGCGGCTCGTTCGGCGGCTGGGTCACCGTCGCGTGCCGCTCGTAGACCACGCTCACGAAGCCGTGCCGGTCGACCGCCCGCACCCGCACCGTGTAGGCGCCGGCCGGGATCACCGGTGTCGTGTAGGAGAAGTTCGACCCCGGGGTGCCCGGGCTGTTGAGGAACGCGGTCCGCCAGCTCTCGTTGGTGCTGGTGAAGCCACCCGAGGAGCTCATGTACTGGCCCGCCGCGTTGACGATCGCGACCTCGACCTCGTCCATCGCCTGGTCGTCCTCGGCCCGCCCGCTGACGAAGATCTTGCCGTCGGGGAACTCGGTGCCCTCGATCGGGTTCAGCAGCCCCTCGTTGAGCACCGGCGGTTGGTCGCCCGGATAGATCGGATACCTCGCGGTCGCGCCGGAGGTCGAGAGGTCCTGCTGACCGGCCGAGTCGACGGCGTACGCCGTCACCCGCCAGTCGCCCTGCACCGGCAGGTCGATCGGCAGGGTCCAGGCCGTGCTGGTCGCCCCGGGGTTCGCGAGCGTCGCGTTGAGCGTGTTGAACGTCGCCGACAGCGTGCCGTTCGGCTGCAGGTAGCGGCTGCTGTCGCTCTCCTCCAGCGCCACCTTCACCTGCGCGACCCCCTTGTCGTCGGTCGCGGTGCCGGCGAGGTCGAGGTGGAGCGACCTGACCGCCCGGCACCGTGCCGGTCACGCTCAGCAGGCCGTCCGGCGGGGCGTCGCCGGCGACCTGCACGTTGATCGTGAGCCGGCCCTGGTTGGACGAGGACGTGCCCAGGCCGATGTTGTCGGACGCGCTCACGCTGAACGAGTAGGTGCCCGGCTTCACGTTGATCGGAGTAGGGTGTAGGTCCAGTTGTAGCTGCGGCTGGTTCAGGTTCGGCGGTGAGACCACGTAGGAGCCGAAGCTCGGACTCCATCCCCCAGCTGCCGTCGGGAGCGAGCCGCTCGCCGGTGGTGTTGTTGCGCAGCGAGATCGACACCTCGCTCAGCGCCTGGTCGTCGTTGGCCGAGCCGGCGAACGTGATCGGGCTGCCCGGGGCGACCGTGATCGGCTGCACCGCGGTGGGCGGCACCATCACCGCCGGCGCGGAGATGGACACCGTCGGCGGCTGGCCGTTCTCGGTGACGATCCAGCGCCGGTCGGAGGTGTCGAGGTCGGACTGGCCCACGGTGTCCCGTGCCCGTGCCTGGGCCCACCACTCGTCCTCGAAGGGCACGGTGATCTCGTAGGACCACGTGGTGCTGGTGGCGCCGACGACGTCCGGCACGACGGCGAACGTGCTGTAGGTCCCGGAGACGGTGCCGTCGTCCTGCAGGTAGCGGCCCTGGGTGTCGCGGAGGGTGAAGCTCACGCCGTTGACGCCCAGTCGTCGGTCGCGGAGCCGGTGATCGTGAAGGTGCGGGTGGCCACCGGGCTGCCGGGACCCGTGACGCTGGTGTTGGGCGGCTGGTCGGAGAGCCCGAACGTCTCGAACCGCTTGCTCGCCGGGGTGTTGTCGGCCGGTGCCGTTGGTCGCCACCGCGCTGCGCCCGGACCACCAGCTCGCGGTTGCCGCTGATCGTCACCGGCACCCGCCAGGTGCGCGGGGATCCGGTGCCGGCGAGGGTCGCGTTGATCGTGTTGGCGCCGGTCTGCCAGGTGGTGCCGTCGTCGGCGAGGTAACGGCCGGCGGCGTCCTGGACCTCCACTTCGACCCGCTGGATGCCGCCGGTCGCTGCGGCGGTGCCCTTGATCTCGAACTCCTCGTCGACCGGCTTGATGCGGCCCTCGATCGGGTCGGTGATCACGGTCTGCGTGCCGTTCTGCGCCGGCACCTCGTCGAAGTCGAAGAAGGCGATCCGGCCGACGTTGAAGCCGCCCTTGGTGTTGCCGTCACCGCCGACGAACAGGCCGCGCGGCGTCGCCTCGATGTGCTTGTCGCCCTCGTAGGAGTTCGACGTCGGGAACCACTCCAGTGCGTGCCCGTCCGCGGGGTCGAGCGCGGCGAGGTGGAAGCGCTTGACCACCCAGTCGCCCAGGGCGTACGCCGAGAGCCCCTGCCCGGTGCCGTAGCCCTCGTCGTCCAGACCCGGCCACGGTTTTGGCGCGCTGATGTCCTCTCCCCACTGGAAGTGGCCGCCGATGTAGATCCCGGCCTCGGTCCAGGTGGCGGAGTAGACCGAGTCGAAGTGCCGGGAGATCCAGACCGGCTGCGCGTCGCTGTTGTTGTCGAGGTCGAAGACGATGACCGTGTCGTTGATCGGCGGCCGGTCGCCGCCGGAGCCGCTGGACACGACGAACTGGGAGTCGTCGGGCGAGATGTCGCCGCCGTAGATCCGCTGGATGCCGCCGACGAACTGCAGGTTGTCCTCCCACAGCGTGGACTTCCACGGAGTCAGCTTGTTGGTGCGGGTGTTGATGATCGCCACGCCGTACCGGTTCTGGCCGTTGACCTGGCGGCCGGTGTGAACCACCAGCAGGCGGCCCTCGTCATGGGTGAGCTTCAGCCGCTGCACGGCCAGCCCGCCGTTGGTGCCGATGCCGCCGGTGATGTTGTTGACGAAGTCCGTCCGCACCGCGCCGGTCTGCACGTCCAGCGCGGCCAGCGCGCCACGCGGCACGTTGCCGATCGTGGTGAACCTGCCGCCGGCGTAGACCGTCGAGTTCGTCACCGCCAGCTCGAAGATCTTGCCGTTCGCGTTGGCCTGCCACGACTCGACCGGGGCGCCCGTCGCCGGGTCGATCTGGGCGATCGCCCTGCGGGTCACCCCGTTGACCGTGCCGAAGTCGCCGGCGACGAACAGCTTGCTGCCGTCCGGCGTGGCCTCGATGGCGTCGACGCCGCCGTTGCCGAACACCGGCCGGAAGCCGGTGTCGACCTGGCCGGTGTTCCAGTCGTACGCCGCCAGCCCGGCCTGGTCGACGACCGCGCCGTTGTTGGGCTGCCGGATCGAGGTGAAGTCACCGGCGACATAGACGCGGTTGCCGACGACCTCGATGTCCCAGATCTCGCCGTCGGTGATCTCGGGCTGGTCGGTCCGGGGCGTGTCGGGCACCAGGCTCGTGTGGCCCGGCGGCTCGGTCCCCGGCGAGGGCGTCGCGGTGTGGGTCGCCGTGGCGGGGTGCGCGGGAACGTAGCCGTCGTCGACGGTGAGCGTGACGGTCCGGTTGCCGAAGTCGGCGTAGGTGTGCTCCGGGTTCACCCCGGTGCCGGTCTGGCCGTCGCCGAAGTTCCATCGGTAGGTGAGGTCGTCGTCTTCGTCGACGTCGAAGGAGAGGCCGGCGTCGAACTCACACGTGAGCCCCGCGCACCCGGTGGTGAAGTCCGCCACCGGCGGCTCGTTGGTCCGGGTCGCGTCGACGCCGGGGTCGATCACCACGGAGAACAGCACGGTCCGGGTGACCCCGGGGTCGGTGCTGGCGGTGAGGCCGGGCAGGTCGCCGGCCGGCACGGGGGCTGCCGAGTCCGCGAGCACCGCGCCGACCTTGCCGGTGCCGAAGGCCTCAGCCCTGTCGCGCTCGGTGACGCCGTCGGGCAGGTCCCAGGCCGGACTTCCCGTCGACTTCTCGCTCCACAGGTTGACCAGCCACGAGCCGTCCTTGTCGGCAGTGGTCGCGGGTGTGGTGTGCTGGGTGCCCGAGCTGTCGGAGCCGCCGACCTCGGACGCCGACACCTCGGCCGGTCCGGTGCTGCGGTAGGCGGTCACGCTCATCACCGACTTGGCGTAGTCACTGCTCGGCACGCTGACTTCGCGGCCGGCGTCGGCCGGTGTGGCACTGCGGGTCCAGGCTCGGCCGCGGATGCCGTTGCCCTCGCGCGACTCCAGGAGTGTCCACCCCGGGATGTCGTCGTCGATGGTCGAGGTGGTCGTGTTCATGACGAGGAACAGCACCAGCCGGTCGCCGGGGCGCACCGTGGTGGGCACGGTCACCGAGTGGCTGGTCCGGTTGCCCGTGGTGGTGGCGGCGTCCACGAACGTGATGTCACCGGACGCGTTCGGGTCCCAGGGGTCGATCTCCTTGGTGACCTTGCCGACCGCGCCCTCGGCGTCGGTCACGGACAGCGTGACCGCGCGCTTGCCGCCCTTCGCATAGGTGTGGTCGGGGTCGACCTGGGTCGCGGTGCCGCCGTCGCCGAAGTCCCAGTCGTAGGTGAGGCCGGCGGTGCCCGCGTCGTCGCTCGAGGCCGACGCGTCGAACTCGCACTCGAGCAGCGTGCAATTGGGCGTGAAGCGGGCGACCGGCGCCTGGTTGGGCCTCACCCCGGGCGCGATCACGACCGAGAACATCGCGGTGCGGGCGACAGGCCTCTTGGTGGTGGCCGTCCTCGCTGTACTGGTGCCCACGGCCACCGGCCCGCCGGAGTCACCCCAGATCGAGCTGACCTTGTCGGTGCCGGACGTGGCGGCGGTACCCCGGTTCCTGACCGACGACGGCAGTCGCCACCCTGGCGCCTTCGAGGACTTCCCCGACCAGATGCTGACCAGCCACGACTTGTCCTGGGTGACCTTCACCGCCGGCGTCGCGTGCCGGGCGCGGCCGCTGTCGACGCCACGGACCGCAGACGCCGTGACCGTCGGCTTCACGCTGCTGCGGTAGGCCGCGATCGTCAGCACCGCCTTCGTCCTCGCCCCGGTCCGCACCCGCAACGTCGTGCCGGCGAGGTTGTCCGACGCGGTGCGGGTCCACAGCCGCGCACCGACCCCCTTGCCGCTTCGGGCACCCTTCTGGGTCCAGCCGGCGGGTCCGGCGATCGACGTCTTCGAGTTCGTGGTGATGCTGAGCAGCAGCACGTCGCCCTGACGGACCTTGCTGGGCACCTTGACCGTGTGGCTGGTCCGGTTCCCTGCCGATCGTGCGGAGGCGACGAAGGAGACCTTCCCCGTCTCGGGCGAGAGCGCCGCGACGGGCGCCGCCGCCGGCAGCGCCGACGCACCCGGCGCCGCAACCATCGGTACGGCGAGCACCGCCGCCACCAGAGGGACGGCCGCCAGCAGCAGGCGCAGCAGCCCGGGGCCTCCGTATCGTCGACCCCGCGTTGCTGAAGCCATCCGCTTTCACCCCGTCCGTTCGCGCACACCGCCCGCTCGGGTGGCTCCGGCGATCCTTTACCGAGAGGGCACGCGGGGCATGCCCAAAATGGGGCAGGTTGTCGGGGCGCGCCAGCTCAGGGCGGGCCGAACGTCGCGGCCAGCCCGCGCAGGATCTCGTCGCCGTGTTCCCACATCGAGAGGTGCCCCGCGTCGTCCAGGAAGTGCGGCTCGGCGGTGGGCATCTGCCCCCCTCGGCGAGCCACTCACCGTGGCCGAACGGCACCATCGCGTCGTGCCGGCCGTGCCACACCGCGACGCGGGCCGCGATCGCCGCCGGTTCGAACCCCCACTCGCGGACCAGGGCCAGGCCGTCGTCGCGCCAGCCCACCACGCCCTGCTGCCTGCCCCGGCGCCCGAAGCGATCCATGAAGGCCGCGAACTCGCCGGTGACGAACGCCGCGTCCACCGGCGTCAACAGACCGCCCAGGTCCTCGGCCAGCTGCTCCGGGGTGCGGTCGCCCTCCGGCTCGGGCAGCGCCCGCAGGAACTGGTGGTACGCCGTCGCGCCCCGCACTGCAGCGGCGAACTCATCGACGTTCTCCTCGGCCATGCCCTTCGGTCCAGTCGAGCCCGGCCGCGTCGTACGGCGCCACGCTCGCGAGCGTCGCCACCGCCCGGCAGCGTTCCGGGGCGAGGGCGGCGCACCCCAGCGCCCGTGGGCCGCCGCCGGACCAGCCCAGCGTCGCGAACTCCTCGACCCCGAGGTGGTGCAGCACGATCAGGGAGTCGACCGCGTCGTCGAGGACCCGCGGGCCGCGCTCGGAGAACGGCCACGGCGTCGACGCGCCGTACCCGGGCCGGGAGTAGCCGATCACCCGGAACCCGTGCGCTGCGGCGGCCCGCTCCAGCAGCGGGAAGGGGACGGCGGCGCCGGGGGTGCCGTGGTGGAAGAGGAGCGGCTGCCCGTCGGTGTTCTCACCGGCCAGAACCTCCAACAGGCGCCCGTCCGGCGTGGGGACCTCGACGTACTCGGCCACGGAGGTCCACGGTAGACCCGTGCACCTGTCTCGGGCGCTCGACGAGCATCTCTTGGAGCTGCTGCGTTGCCCCATATGCGGTAGCCGTCTCAGCGCGGCCGAGGGGGCCCTTCGGTGCCCGCAGCGCCACACGTTCGACCTCGCCCGCCAGGGCTACGTCAGCCTCCTCACCGGCACCCGTGCCACCAGTGGGGACGACTCCGCGATGGTCGCGGCCCGCGCCCGGTTCCTGCGCAGCGGCTGCTACGAACGGGTGCGGCAGGCGGTAGCCGAGAGGGCGGCTGCAGCCGCTCCGGAGCGGGGCATAGCGGTGGACGTCGGATGCGGAACCGGGCACTACCTGGCCGGTCTGCTGGACCGTCTTCCCGGGTTCTGGGGGCTCGGCCTGGACTCCTCCGCGCCCGCTCTGCGGATGGCGGCTCGGGTCCACGATCGTGCCGCCGCAGCGAGCTGGGACGTCTTCCGCCCGTTCCCGCTGGCGACCGCAGCCGCCGACCTGATCCTCGATGTGTTCGCGCCGCGCAACCCCGAGGAGTTTCGCCGGATCCTCCGCCCGGATGGCCGCCTGCTCGTGGCGCGCCCCACCGACAGACACCTGGCCGAGCTCCGTCGCTACGTCCCTTCGATGGTGGCCGTCGACCCGGCGAAGGAGCAGCGGCTCCACCAAGCGCTGAGCCCGTTCTTCGCCTCCGTTGCCACCGAGCTGGTCGAGTACTCCGTGTCCCTCAGTGGCCAGCAGACGCAGGACCTGCTGGACATGACCCCCACGGCACGACACCCGGGCCGCGCGGCGCTTTCCGCCAGTCCATGCGGCGGCCCGATCACCGTCTCGGTCCTGATCACGGAGTACCAGCCGCGCTGAGCGAAGACTCGAACAATTGTTCGCTTCGACCCTTGATTTCGTTCGAACACCTGCTCTACTCTCGTACATGTGTTCGATCGAACGTCTGATCGACTGACCTCCAGCAGCACTGTCGGCGGTCACCACTAGAACTACAGGCACCGACTTCCCCAGGAGCCCCGATGAGCACCATGACGATCGCCCACCAGCCCAGCTACCGCCTGACCCGGCGCGGCCGTCTGGTGGTCGTGGCCTTCGCACTGTTCGCGATCCTGGCCGTCGGCTTCGTGCTCGCCTCCGGGGCGGTCGGCACCCGCGAGTCCGGCACCCCCGAGCCCACCCAGACCGTGATGGTCGGCACCGGCGACACCCTCTGGGACATCGCCGCCGACGCCGCCGGCGATGGCGACGTCCGGGAGATGGTCGACCGCATCAAGAGCCTCAACGCCCTCGACTCCGGCATGGTCACCGCCGGCCAGCGGCTCCGGGTCCCGACCGACTGACACAGACATCGCCGGCGCGCTTCGACCCCGCGACCGGCGAGCAGGGGAAGACGAGGGGCGAGGCTCGAGCAGCCTCGCCCCTCGACGCATTTCGGGACGGTACGTGGGAGCGGTGACTTAGGACCGATCCCGGGCCGCTGCACCGGTCCTAACTCACCGCCACGCTGCGTCGTGAGCGGGGAGCGGCGACCTAGGACCAGTCCGAGCGCTCGACATCGGTCCCGACTCACCGCCCACTACGCTCCCGCCCATGGCCGGCTACTCAGGCACCCCGCTGGCGACCAAGATCGGCATCAAGCCCGGCCACACGCTGTTCCTCGACGACGCGCCCGCCGACCTCGACCTCGGCGACCTGGCCGGCGTGCACGTCGTACGACGGCTGCCGCGGCAGGCCGACGTCACCCTCACCTTCCACACCACCCTCGCCGGGCTCGAGCGCCGACTGCCGCAGCTGTTCGACCGCACCGAGACCGCCGGCATGGTCTGGGTCTGCTGGCCGAAGAAGTCGGCGCAGAAGGCGCTGGGCCTGACCTCCGACCTGGACGAGAACAAGATCCGCGACCTCGGCCTCGAGCTCGGCTTCGTCGACGTGAAGGTGGCAGCGGTCGACGAGACCTGGTCGGGACTGAAGTTCGTCCGCCGGCTCGCCGACCGCTGACCTCAGCCGAGCGTCTCGCAGAGGTTCTCGAGCGTTCCGCGCGGGCCGAGCGTGATCGCGCGGTTGCCGTCGTCCTCGATCACGATCGAGCTCCACTTGCCGTCGATGATGTAGACGCCCTTCCCGGGGGAGCCGCCCTCGGGAACACCGGCACTGAACGCGCCACCCATCGAGGTCATCTTGTCGAGCGCCCCGTCGGAGCCGTACTCGGCCACCGCCTTGGCGGACTGGTCACGCACCACCGATTCGCCGGTCTCGACGTTGCTCCAGCGGATAACCAGTGCCCCGCGCCACAGCTGGGTGCGCACGGAGCCGTCCGGCCAGAAGGCGACGTCCTTGAACTCCTCGTGGTCCTTCAGCACCTCGCCGTGCATCGCGAACTCGCACCGGAAGCCGGCGGCGTAGTCGATGTCGGGCTGTTCGTAGGGCGTCCAGCCCGAGCCCTGGCCCGCGTTCGCACCCGAGGGGATGGCGACGAGGGCTGCGGAGGCAGCTGCGAGGCGCGGCGAGGCGGATGATCCGAGACAACATGGTTCTGGCTCCTAACCAGTAGATTGATTGTTATCGGTTAGCACCGCATCATGAGGGATGGTAACGATTCAAGGCACAATCGAGCACATGCACTGGGTCGAACGCGATGGGCAACAGCTGCCGCGGCGGATCGGCGGCCACCCCGCGCTCGACTTCTGCAACACCCTGGCCGGCTGGGGCGGCCCACCGCTGCCGAAGGGCGAGTGGCTGCGGACGTACGACGTGTTCGTCGGCTGGGCGGGGTACGCCGACCTGCTCGACGCCGACGAGGAGGCCGCGCTCCGCGGCCGCACCGGCGCCCGGGCTCAGGCGGTGCTGGACGACGCGCGCCGCCTGCGGGGCCGGCTCCGCACCGCCGTACTCGACCCCTCCCACGCCCGCGCGATGAGCGACGTCGGCGCGGCTGTCCGCACCGCGGCGGAGGGCCTGCGGCTGGAGCCGGGCGCCCGTCCGACCTGGCGGGTCGACGCCGCCCGCCGGATCGAGCTGCCGCTGCTCCGGGTCGCCTGGGCGGCCGGCGAGCTGCTGACCTCGGGCGAGCTCGACCGGGTCAAGGCCTGCCCCGGCGACGAGTGCGGCTGGCTGTTCCTGGACCGGTCCGGTCGGCGGCGCTGGTGCAGCATGGACAGCTGCGGCAACCGGGCCAAGGTGCGCGCCCATGCCGCCACGGCACCGGTGAGTGGCATGCTGCCTGGCGTCAGCGTCAGATGGGAGACGCCATGAGCGAGCCACCGCAGCCGCCACCACCGCCGGGTCAGTACCCGCCGTACGGCCAGCCCCCGCCGGGCTACTACCCGCCACCGCCGCCGAAGAAGAGCAACACCGCGCTGATCGTGCTCGCCGTGATCGGCGGCATCATCCTGCTGTTCTGCGGCGGCTGCCTGGCCGTCACCGGCATCTTCGTGAACCAGGTCGACGATGCCCTCGAGGAGGCAGCCGAGGACGACGACGAGCCCGGCCACGTCGACAACCCGCTCGAGATCACGCCGGGCAAGGCGTTCGAGGTCACCGGCATGGAGTACGCCGCCGGGTGGGCCGTCCGGGCCGACGACCTCGGCGACCTCGAGGTGAGCAGGCTGCGGGTGACCAACAACCGCGACGAGGACGACGAGGTGATCGCCGAGATCAAGCTCTGGGCGGGCCGCGAGATCCTCGCCCAGGCGGAGTGCTCGACCGAGGAGATCGAGGTGGGCACCCAGGTCACGGTGGACTGCTTCAGCAACGACCCGTTCCCGAGGAACTACGACAGGGTCACGATCAACGACACCTTCTGAGCGGCGCCTCGATCAGCGCGCCGCGCGATGCCCACCCTGGTGCGAGGAGGCCGACCCCTTCGCCGACTTCGGCGGCTTCGGTGCCTTGGGCACCTTGGGCGGCTTGGGCGCCTTCGGCTCCGGGGGAGCGGTCAGCCCGATCGCCCGGGAGAGCCGGGCGATCAGCATCAGCGCGATGAACAGGCAGGCCGCCGCGCCCACCGCGGCGACCGCGAGGTACGTCCACGCCTCGTCGCGTCCGTCGCGGGCCTCGCCGCCGAAGTCGACGGCGGCGTACACGAGATATCCCCAGGCCACCACGCACGCGGTGATGCCGAGAGCGAGGAGCAGCAGTGACCAGGCCGGAACCCCCGCTTCTGCTTCGCGCCCGCGCGCTTCCCATGTGCCACGCGGCGCCATTCTCGCCGATCGACCTAATACGCGTGGGGCATTGGTCCCGCTACAACGCGACCACGATGCCGGCGATGGCCGCGTTGGCGAGGTTTGCGAGCCGACCTGCAGCGAGAGCTCCACCCCGACCGTCCGCCAGGACACCTTGCTGCGCCCTTTCGAGACCGCGAACGCGACCAGCAGGAGCACCAGCAGACCCACGAAACCGCGCAAGGCATCCATGGGCCCGCCCGGTTCCCCGAAATCAGCCCCGACACGCCGGTCGAACCCCGGTCCAGACAGGCCCTGACCTGCGGAAACACCGTGCCGGCAGAGCTTTTCCCAGAAGCGGTTGCGTCGGCCGGTCACACCGGCGTACTGTCACCACTACATCTAGTAGTTACAACGGTGTAGTTATCCACATCTAGTTCACAGGCCAGATGTGGAAGCCCCACAGGTGGCTGCTGGTTGTACACAGTGGAAGCCCAGATATCCACAGCCCGACGCCCTGATGAGAGGGCGTTGTTGGCGTGCCCGAGCGACCCAGGAAGGAGCCCCGAGATGCACTGTCCGTACTGCCGGAACACCGACACCCGGGTGCTCGACTCCCGGGTCGCCGACGACGGCGGCTCGATCCGCCGGCGCCGCACCTGCCCCGAGGACAACGGCGGCTGCGGCAAGCGCTTCACCACGATCGAGCAGATGCAGCTCACCGTGCTGAAGCGGTCCGGGGCCACCGAGCCGTTCACCCGCGAGAAGGCGATCGCCGGCGTCCGGAAGGCCTGCAAGGGCCGCCCGGTCACCGAGGACCAGCTCGCCTGCCTCGGCCAGGAGGTCGAGGACGCGCTCCGGCTCGAGGGCGCCGCCGAGGTGCCCGCGTTCGAGGTGGGCAAGGCGATCCTGGGCCCCCTCCGCGAGCTCGACGAGGTCGCATATCTGCGCTTCGCGAGCGTCTACCGCTCCTTCGAGTCCGCCGACGACTTCGAGGACGAGATAGCCCTCCTCCGAGCGAACCAACGCCGGTGGTCGAGCAGCGAGCGCCAGCGAGCGTCGTCGAGACCGCCGCACCCGCGAGCGAACCGGAGCTCGCCTCAGCCCCGAGCGGCTGACCACAGACCGCCCGGCGTGAGTTGTGGGGAAGCAGCTCGCGCCGGGCGCACCAACTGAGGGGTCCGACAGCCCAGCGCCACTGTCGGTGGCCGAAGCAACAATGGGACAGAGATCGAAGGAGATTTCATGACCGAGACGGTGAACCCCTCGACCGGTGCCAAGCGGAAGCGCACCGGGCTCAAGCTGGAGCGCGTCTTCAGCACCGAGGGCACGCATCCCTATGACGAGCTCAACTGGGAGCGGCGCGACGTCGTCCAGACCAACTGGAAGACCGGCGACACCGTCTTCGAGCAGAAGGGCGTGGAGTTCCCCGACATCTGGTCGATCAACGCCAGCACCATCGTCACGACCAAGTACTTCCGCGGCGCGGTCGGCACCGACGCCCGCGAGTGGAGCCTCAAGCAGCTCATCGACCGGGTCGTGAAGACCTACACCAAGGCCGGCCTCGACCACGGCTACTTCGCCACCCCGGCCGACGCCGAGGTCTTCGAGCACGAGCTCACCTGGCTGCTCGTGCACCAGTACTTCTCCTTCAACTCCCCGGTCTGGTTCAACGTCGGCACCCCGTCGCCGCAGCAGGTCAGCGCCTGCTTCATCCTCTCGGTCGACGACTCGATGGACTCCATCCTGAACTGGTACAAGGAAGAGGGCTTCATCTTCAAGGGCGGCTCCGGCGCCGGCCTCAACCTCTCCCGCATCCGCAGCTCCAAGGAGCTGCTGTCCAGCGGCGGTACGGCGTCCGGCCCGGTCTCCTTCATGCGCGGCGCCGACGCCTCGGCCGGCACCATCAAGTCCGGCGGCGCCACCCGCCGCGCGGCGAAGATGGTCGTGCTCGACGTCGACCACCCCGACATCGTCGAGTTCGTCGAGACCAAGGCCCGCGAGGAAGACAAGATCCGCGCGCTCCGCGACGCCGGCTTCGACATGGACCTCGGCGGCCAGGACATCACCTCGGTGCAGTACCAGAACGCCAACAACTCCGTCCGGGTCTCCGACGCGTTCATGCGCGCGGTCGAGGACGGCACCGAGTTCGGGCTGCGCGGCCGCAAGACCGGCGAGGTCATCGAGACCGTCGACGCCCGCGACCTGTTCCGCAAGATCAGCAAGGCCGCCTGGGAGTGCGCCGACCCCGGCCTGCAGTACGACGACACCATCAACGACTGGCACACCAACCCCGAGACCGGGCCGGATCACCGCGTCCAACCCGTGCTCCGAATACATGTCGCTCGACAACTCCTCGTGCAACCTGGCGTCGCTGAACCTGATGAAGTTCCTCAAGGACGACGACACCTTCGACGCCGCGCTGTTCGCGAAGGCGGTGGAGTTCATCATCACCGCGATGGACATCTCCATCTGCTTCGCCGACTTCCCGACCGAGGCGATCGGCGAGACCACCCGCGACTACCGCCAGCTCGGCATCGGCTACGCCAACCTCGGCGCGCTGCTGATGGCGATGGGCCTGGGCTACGACTCCGACGGCGGCCGGTCGATGGCGGCCGCGATCACCTCGCTGATGACCGGCACGTCGTACAAGCGGAGCGCGGAGCTGGCCGCGATCGTCGGCCCCTACGCCGGCTACGCCCGCAACGCCGAGGCCCACCAGCGGGTGATGCGCAAGCACCAGGCCGCCAACGACACCGTGCGCACGATGCACACCGAGGACCTCGCCGTACACAAGCTGGCCACGAAGGCCTGGGCCGACGTGGTGAAGGTCGGCGCCAAGAACGGCTTCCGCAACGCGCAGGCCTCGGTGCTCGCGCCCACCGGCACCATCGGCTTCATGATGGACTGCGACACCACCGGCATCGAGCCGGACTTCTCGCTGGTCAAGTTCAAGAAGCTGGTCGGCGGCGGCTCGATGCAGATCGTCAACCAGACCGTGCCGCGGGCGCTGCGCAAGATGGGCTACCAGCCCGAGCAGGTCGAGGCGATCGTCGACTACATCGCCGAGCACGGCCACGTGATCGACGCCCCCGGCCTGCGCCAGGAGCACTACGAGGTCTTCGACTGCGCGATGGGCGCCCGGGCGCTCAAGCCGATGGGCCACGTCCGGATGATGGCCGCGGCCCAGCCGTTCCTGTCCGGCGCGATCTCCAAGACCGTCAACCTGCCGGAGACGGCGACGGTGGAGGAGATCGAGGACATCTACCTGCAGTCCTGGAAGCTCGGCCTCAAGGCGACCGCCGTCTACCGCGACAACTGCAAGGTCGGCCAGCCGCTCTCCGGCGGCAAGGGCGACAACAAGGGCGAGGACAGCAACGCCCGCGGTGGTTGAGGACCGGCCGGCGAGACCAAGGTCGTCGAGAAGGTCGTCTACGCCCCGACCCGCAAGCGGCTCCCGAAGTCCCGCGCCTCCCGCACCACGTCGTTCACGGTCGGCGGCGCCGAGGGCTACATGACCTCCGGCGCCCACGACGACGGCGAGCTGGGCGAGATCTTCCTCAAGCTCGGCAAGCAGGGCTCCACCCTGGCCGGCGTGATGGACGCCTTCTCGATCGCGGTCAGCATCGGCCTGCAGTACGGCGTCCCGCTGGAGACCTACGTCTCGAAGTTCACCAACCTCCGCTTCGAGCCCGCCGGCCTCACCGACGACCCCGACGTCCGGATGAGCCAGTCGATCATGGACTACATCTTCCGCCGCCTGGCCCTCGACTACATGTCCTTCGAGGACCGCTCCATGCCTCGGCATCTACTCCGCCGAGGAGCGCCAACGCCACCTCGAGACCGGCTCCTACGAGCCCGTCGAAGAGACCGGCTCAGCGCGCCGAGCTGATCGATGCGAGCCGGTGGTCGAGCAGCGAGCGAGCGACGTCCGGTGGTCGAGCAGCGAGCGCCAGCGAGCGTCGTCGAGACCCCGGAGCCGACACGGAAACCGACATCGTCGACGCCGAGACGTCAAGGACACCCACGGCTCCGAGCAGCGCGAGGTCCCAGCCACAGTCGAGCCCACGACCGCCCACACCAGCGCCGAGCTGTTGGAGCAGATCACCGGCACCGCCGTCGACTCCCCGCTCTGCATGACCTGCGGCACCAAGATGCGCCCCGCCGGCTCCTGCTACGTCTGCGAGGGCTGCGGCAGCACCAGCGGCTGCAGCTGATCGATGTGAGGAAGGCCCAGCCGTTGCACCGGTGGGTCGGAGTCGCTGCCTTCTCGAGCAGAAGAGGGCCCGGCTCGACGAGTGATCGCGGGACGGACACCGGATCCTGACCCTTCCTGTCGAGCTCCGTCATGCGAGGCCTCCCGTGGGTCTGTGATCCAGGTCACTGTCATCGCAAGATATGGCCCCGGCCCTGCAGGCGACAAGGGATGGCCGTGCGGCGGCCCATCACTCATCAAGGCCGAACCGCTCGGCGAGTACGCCGTACCGGAGGCCGCGGTCGCTGACCGTGAGCGAGTCGACCCCGAGCTTGTCGAGCACGGTCCGGACGATGGCGGCACCGGCCAGGATGACCTCGGCCCGCGCGGGCTGGAGCCCCACGATGGACCGCCGCTCGGCGGCGTCGCGGGTCCGGTAGATCTCGATCTGGCGGTCGATCTCGGCCCGGTCGAGCACCGTGCCTTGGACGACGTCGGGGTCGTACTCCGCCAGGCCGTGCCGGACCGCAGCCAGGTTCGTGACCGCTCCGCCCATGCCGAGCAGCGCAGCGGGAGTGGGGCGGCCGTCGAGCCGCGCGAGGTCGGAGGCGATCGCGGCACGGGCCTCGTCGAGCCGGTGCGGGGATGTCACGCCGTCCAGGCCGAACTCCTCGGTGAACCGCGCCGCCCCGACCTCCACGCTGAAGCTGCTCCTCGACCCTGTCCTCCTCGCCGAAGCTGAACTGGGAGCTGCCGCCGCCGGTGTCGAACACGACGCATGAGCCCGGCATGGGCAGGGCAGCGGTCGCGGCGCGGTAAGCGAGGTGTGCCTCCTCCTCGCCCGAGATGACGTCGATCAGGACGCCGCAGCGCGCCTCCACCGCGGCGACGAAGTCCGCGCCGTTGGCAGCCGCTCGCAACCCCGCCGTGCCGACGGCCGCGATCGCGCCGACGCGGTGCCGACGCGCCTCCTCGGCCATTCCTGCGATGGCCTCCGCCGTGCGCTCCATCGGCTCGGAGCCGAGTCGGCCGGTCTGCCTCGCCCCTTCGCCGAGGCGGGTGACGACGGCGCGGTCGGCCACCGTCTGCCAGGAGCCGTCGGGACGCCGGTCGGCGAGGTGGAACTTCACCGAGTTCGTCCCGACGTCGATGACGGCGAACCTCTCGGCACCGAACCGTTCCAGCATCCGCAGGGCGCGTCCGAAGTGCACGTTCGGCCGCGTCGCGAGCCCGAGGTCGCGGAGCGCGGCGACCACCCGCCGTGGGTCCTCTGACTCGACCGCGATCGTGCGCACCCGGACCTTGTCCGTGTGCACGTCCGTCAGCTCCGCCAGGCATCCGCCGAACTGGTACCGGGTACGGCGCTTGCGGACCTCGATCGCGCGCAGCTGCGGGTTCGGCGCGACCACCTGCGCGAGAAAGTGCGCCGAGTGTGTATGTCTGCGGCGACAGCTCGGGCACACCCAGCGCCGCGGCCACCGCGCCGACCGCGGCCGGCGAAAGCGGGAAGGGGGCCTTCATGTGCGGCGCCCACTGCTCGAGTCCGTCGTCGTCGACCCGCGAGTAGCCGCTTGATGTCCATCAGCCCGTCGCGGACCTTGACGACGTCGCGCCCCTCGGCCGAGACCAGGTACAGCTCGGCGCTCTCCACGACCTGCTCAGGGGTGAGTGCGGCGAGCGTCGCCTCGGCCTCGCCGAAATCCGCGCCGAAGCACCGCCACTCCCAGCGCGGTGTGATCGACGGCGCCCCCACGAGGGCCATGCTGCGGCCCGGGAGGTGACCCGGCCACACCCACCACGGGTGAGCCGGGACCGCCCGGTCGTCCCTAGGCTCCCGCCATGCGCGACGGGTCGTCGGGTCAGCGATGAGCGTGCGCCTCGTGCCCATGCTCGGCTGGGTCCGCACCTACGACCGGCGCTGGCTGCGCGGCGACCTGATCGCCGGGGTCACCGTCGCCGCCCTGATCGTCCCGAAGAACCTCGGCTACGCCGGGATCGCCGGCGTATCCCCTGAGAACGGCCTGTACGCCGCGGCGGCCGGCGGCGATCCTCTACGCCGTCTTCGGCACCTGCCGGCAGATCTCGATGGGGCCGAGCTCCGGGCTGGCGGCGGTGGCCGCCGGCGCCGTGGTCGCCGCGGGGATCAGCGACGAGACCGACGTGGCGACGTACGTCGCGGGCATCACCCTGGCCTCCGGGCTGCTGTTCCTCCTGCTGGCCGTCCTGCGGATGGGCTGGGTCGCGCAGTTCCTGCCGCAGGCCGTGGTCACCGGCTTCCTGTTCGGCGCGGCGATCGACGTCGTGATCGGCGAGCTGCCCAAGATCACCGGGACCGACGCGAGCGGCTCCAACTCCTTCCAGGAGCTCCGGTCCTGGCTGGGCACCCTCGGCGAGACCGCAGCCGGCGACGTTGGTCGTCGGCGTGGTCGCCCTGGTGGTGGTGTTCGGGCTCAGGGTCGTCGCGCCGGCCGTCCCCGGGGCGCTGGTGCTGGTGGTCGGCGGGCTCCTGGCGACGCGGCTGCTCGACCTCGGCGAGCGCGGCGTGGCGCTGGTGGGCGACATCCCCAGTGGGCTGCCCGCCCTCGACGTACCGGACCCGGCGCTGCTCTGGGACCACGCGGGCAGCGTCAGCGCGGCCGCGGTGGCGCTGGTCCTGATCGGCTTCTCGCAGACCGCGGGCGACGCCAGGGCGTTCGCGACCAAGCACCGCTACCAGGTCGATCTCAACCAGGAGACCGTGGCGCAGGGGGTGGCCAACACCGGCGCGGGTCTGCTCCAGGGGATGCCGGTGTCGACCAGCCTCTCGGCGAGCTCGCTGAACGACCACGCCGGCGCGAAGACCGGCCTGGCCTCGCTCACCTCCGGTGTCATCGTGCTGCTCACCCTGCTGTTCCTGGCGCCGCTCTTCTCCGACCTGCCCAAGCCGGTGCTCGCCGCGCTGATCATCGAGGCGGTGGTGATGGGCATGATGGACGTGCCGGAGATGCGGCGGCTCGCCCGCGTCCAGCGGTTCGACTTCTGGCTGGCGATCGCGGCCATCCTCGGCACCCTGGCCTTCGGCGTCCTCGCCGGCGTGGTCTTCGGGATCGGTCTCTCGCTGCTCTGGCTGGTCGCCGTCGCCACCCGTCCGGCGATGCCGATGCTCGGACGGCGCGCCGGGACCACGGTGTTCCGCGAGCTCGACGAGCATCCCGACGACGAGCAGTTCCCGGGGTCGCCGTGGTCCGGCTCGACGGAGGGCTCTTCTTCGCCACCTCCGACGCCCTCGACGAGCGGGTCCGTGCGGTCATCGCGGCCGACGCCGAACGTGAGCTGCATCGTCCTGGACTGCTCGGCGATCAACTTCGTCGACTCCCAGGGCGTGGCGGAGCTGAGCGAGCTGGTCACCCTGACCGAGGAGGAGGGGGTCATCCTGCGTCTGGCCCGGCTGAAGGCCGCGGTCCGCGCCACGCTGGAGCGCGGCGGTGTCATCCCACGGATCCCGGCATCCCGGATCCATGCCAGTGTCGACGATGCCGTCCAGGCCCAGGTCGGCGACGCCCCGGAGTGACGGGCGGACGGTAGCGAGGTAGGAATTAGTGCAATCTGCACTAAATCCCGATAGCCTGGTCGGCGTGAGTTCGTTCGTGCAGATCAGGAACGTCCCGGACGAGACCAGGCGGGCGTTGAAGGCTCGTGCCTCCGCCCGGGGCGAGTCGCTCAACACCTATCTGTTGAACCTCCTCGAGCGCGACGTCGCCCGTCCCAGCGTGGCCGAAGTGCTTGATCGGGCGGCGGGGAGAGCGGAGCGGGCTGACGATCCGTCGATCGAGACCCTGCGTGCGGTTCGAGAGGATCGGGACGAGGAGCTCGCTCGGCGCGTGCGCCGGTGATCGTCGTCGACTGCTCCACGATCGTGGATGCGCTCAGCGGGGTCCATGGAGCCGATTCCCTACGCACCCGCCTGGTTGACGAGGAGCTCCATGCTCCGACCCTGCTCGACTATGAGTTCGTTTCAGTCGTTCGAGGCCTCGTCCTGGGTGGGCGTCTTCCACCCACCAGGGCGCAGGACCTACTCGCCGATTTCGCGGATCTGCCGATTCACCGCTGGTCGAGCGCGCACGAGTTGCGGCGCCGTGCGTTTGACCTCCGCGACAGCGTCTCCGCCTATGACGCCGCGTACGTGGTGCTCGCCGACGCGCTGGACTGCCCCCTGGTCACCCGTGACGCCCGTCTGGCGCGGACCCAAGGCCACGAGGCGCGCATCGACGTGCTCTGACCGGCACCCGCCGGCTGAAGCCGCCCTAGTCGCTGCCTCGCGGTCCGTTGTCGAGCGTGTCGATGAACTCACCGGGCTGGTGCACGTCCTCCGCCTGGCGCGCGTCTTCGGCCTTGCGGAGCCACCTCGGCTTCCCTGACCGCCTCGCACGTCCACGCCGGCCTCCGCTGGCTCCTTCCAGCGCGAGCCGATAGGCGCGCTCGGCGAACCGCGGTTCGCGCGCGACGTAGCGAGTGGCCGGCGAATGCGCGTCCTCGGCGGCACCGATCGCGCTGGTCGGCACCACGTCAGCTCGTCGAGCGGCCCGCGACCGGGTCGGACGCGCCGAGCACCTCGGCGGCCAGCCGGTTCGCGGCCTCGTTGAACGCGGCGGCCCGGAACCGGTCCATGTTGTCGCGGTCGAACTGGCTGAAGTCCCAGTTGAGGTCGATGTAGCTCATCATCGAGTTGCTCTCGTCGCCGGCCCAGGCGAAGAAGAACTCGCCCGCCGGGCCGTAGTCCACGCCGCTCGTCGCTGTCGTAGCCGTCGTGCGGGTGGCTCAGCCCGACGTGGTGACCGACCTCGTGGATCAGCGTGGTCGTCAGGCCGTAGCCCGGCGTCGACGATCTCGGGGGAGACGAACGCAGAACACGTAGCGTCTGCGTGCCGTCGACGTAGTTGTCGTCGGCGAAGCCCGAGCGCCGGCAGCCGGCGTCATCGTCCGATCGCGTAGTTGAAGATCGGCAGCTCGTAGTCGACCCAGTCGCCGTCGTCCTTCGTCCGGGCCAGCTCGAAGTTGTTCTGCAGGAAGAAGTTCGCGAACGGCGGGTAGCCCGGCTCCGGGTAGCACGACTCGTCGTCGAGCGAACGCGTCGTAGCACCGCTTCGGCCTCGCCGTCGAACGGCAGGTCCTGGTTGTCGTAGCTCGAGCCGGTTGCGCCAGCAGCAGCTCATGCAGCTCGTCGACGGAGCAGCCGCGGCTTGATGTACGCGCGCGAGGCGTCGACGCCGGGCCAGCCCTCGTAGGTGTTGCTGTCGAGGTTGATCGACGTTCGGCGGCTCCGGCGGTGGGCAGCTCGACCGGGTAGAGCGGCGACGTGGTCATCAGCAGGTCGAGCGCGACGTACCGGGTGAGCATGCGCGAGGTCGCCGGTCAGCGCCGCGAGGCCGGTAGCCGCCAGCCGCCGTACTCCCACGCCGCCGGGATCCGGTAGTCGGCGCACGCCGTCGCCGTCGAGGTCGGCGTCGTCGACGTTCCAGTTGCCGGCCCACGCCTCGGGCCCGGCCGAGAGGTCGTGGAACCACACGCGCCGGGTGGAGCCGAGGCCGTTCTCCTCGTCGTCGGCCGTCGTGCCGCCCCAGGCGATGAGCTTGCGGCTCTCGCGCAGCTCGCCGAAGTCGTAGCCGGTGTCCGGGTCGGGCTCGTCGGTCTTGGTGTAGACGTGGAACTTGAAGTCGGACCGGCCGTACCAGTTGATCAAGTAGATCGTGTTGCGCCTGGTGTCGACGCCCGGACGGCGGGTGCGTCGGCCAGCCACTTCTCGACGCTCGGCGCGTCGATGTGGTGGTTGTTGCGTGACGTCGAGCACGTTGTTGGCCTGGTCGTTGTACGTCCGTCTGGAACACGGTCAGCGGTGCGGGCTTGGCCAGCCGCGCCGAGCTCGCCGAAGAACCGGTCCTCGTAGCGCCGGTCGGCGTAGCTTGACCTTGTACGTCGTACGTGTAGGTGATGCCCAGCTTCTCCTCGATGCCGTAGAACAGCCGCGAGCGGACGACCGGCTCGTACCGTCTCGGCAGCCCGCCGCGGTACCGCCGCCTCGTTGATGTCACCTGCGGTCATGACCGATGAAGACGACGTTCACGGGCAACCGCTCCCGCAGTCGGGTTGTCCGCCCCGGTCGAGATGGTCGAACCGTGGGGGTGCGCCCCCGGCTGACGAGGTTGCGAAGAATGCGGCCACTAGCGCGGCGGCGGTGACGAGGATTGCTGAGCGTTTCACGGGGCCCTCCCTCGGTTTGCCCCCGGGCTCTGATCAGCATTGCGGAGGCTGGCCGCGCTCGCATGCCCCAACCAGCGGGATGGCGTGCAGCCGCGGCTACTTGCCCATGCCGCCCACCAGCCCGGACACGATCTGGCGGGTGAGGAAGAGGAACAGCACCACCAGCGGGAGGGTGGTGATCACCAGGCCGGCGAAGACCGCGCCCCAGTTGGTCTGGTACTCGCCGAAGAAGTTGGTGAGGCCGACGGGGAGGGTGTACTTGTCGGTGGTCCTCAGCAGGATGAGCGGGAAGAAGAAGTCGTTCCAGAGCTGCACGAACTGGAAGATCGCGACGGTGGCCAGGGCCGGCTTGACCAGCGGGAGCATGACCCGGGCGAAGATGCGGAACTCGCCGGCGCCGTCGAGGCGGGCGGCCTCCTCGAGGTCGCGGGGGAGGCTGCGGAAGAACGCGGCCAGGATGAAGACCGAGAACGGGATGCCGGTGGCGGCGTAGACGAGCACCAGCCCGAAGCGGGAGTCGACCATGCCCGAAGGAGCCGAGCAGGTAGAAGATCGGGACCACGGCGAGCTCGATCGGCAGCGTCAGGCCGGCGATGAAGTACGCCGTCGAGGACGCCGCTGCCGCGGAAGTCGTAGCGCGCCAGGGGATAGGCGGCCATCGCCGAGACCACGGTGCAGAGCGCGACGCCGGCGACCACGACCAGCACCGAGTTGGTGAAGTACGTCGCGAAGTGGGCCTCGCGCCAGGCCTCGGTGTAGTTGTCGAGGTAGAGCTCGGTGGGCGAGGCCGAGGGGGTCGTTGAAGATCTCGGCTGGCTCGGCCGGAACGACTGGAGCAGCATGAACATGCAGCGGCCCGACGGCCACGACGGCGTAGGCGGACAGCAGCACGACGACCGCGACGCGACCGCAGCGACGGCTCGGCCGCCGGCGGCCGGCTCGGTGCCGGCGCGGACGCGGTCTGCTCGGGGCGGGTCGCTCGACGACGGTCATGTCAGCTCCGCCTCCTTGCGGCGCAGGTAGCGGTTCGCGACCACCGCGACGCCGAAGATGAAGATGAACATCAGCACCGCCAGCGCGGAGGAGTGCCCGATCGCGTTCAGCCCGCCCTCGAAGGCGGTGCGGTAGAAGACCAGGCCGAGCACGTCGATCGAGCCGCCGGGTCTCCCTTGGAGCCGCCGACCGCGTAGGCCAGCGCGAACAGGTTGAAGGACCCGATGAACGTCAGCACGGTGACGGTGCCGATGGCGGGCGCGAGCAGCGGCAGGGTGATCCGGCTGAACGCCTTCCACGAGGAGGCGCCGTCGACGCGGGCGGCGTCGTCGTACTCCTCGGGGATGCCGCCGAGCGCGGCGCCGAACAGCAGCATCGGGAAGCCGACCCACTGCCAGGCGTTGATCAGGATCACGCACCGGCAGCGCGGTGTCGGGCTGAGCCAGCCAGGGCTGGGACAGCGACTCCAGCCCGATGGCGTCGAACAGCGCGTTCAGCGCGCCGAACTGCGGCCGCAGCATCAGCACCCACAGGTAGCCGACGACGAGCGGGCTGACCAGGTAGGGCAGCGTGTAGAGCGTCTGGAACAGGCGCCGGGTGATCCGCGCGTCGGTGCAGCGAGACGGCGAACGTCAGGCCGAGGGTGTTCTGGATCAGCATCGTGCCGAGGAAGAACACCACGTTGTGCCCGAAGGCGCTCACCAGCTGCTCGTCGAGCGGGAACGTCGTGAACAGGTCGACGAAGTTCTGGACGCCGACGAAGCCGCGGCGGGCCGTGCCCTCCCAGTCGAACAGGCTGTACTGCAGCGCCGAGAACAGCGGGTAGACGACGAAGACGGAGTACAGCACCAGGGCCGGCGCGAGGAACACCGCCAGGACGCGGAACGGCGGGGCCGGGCCTCCGAGCCTTGCCGGACCTGCGCCGACCCCGCCGCGGCGTCACGCGTCCGGGCTTGAACCACTGCGAGACGCCCTTCTGGACCTCCTCGGCCACGCCAGCCGGGTCGGTGTCGCCGAGCAGCATCTACTGCAGGCCGGCCGCCATCAGGTCGGAGCCGCGTCGGCTCGCCGTAGCGGAAGTCGACCAGCAGCAGGTACGGCGTGGGGGACTCGGTGTAGAGCTGCAGCATCTCCTCCAGCAGCGGGTCACTCGGCGTGACGCCCTCGACCGGGTTCAGCTGCTTGAGCTCGTCGCTGACCATCTGGCCGAACTCCTGGCTCGCCATCCAGCTTCACCAGCTCCAGCGCCTCCTCCTTGTCGGGAGACTCGGCTGTTGACGCCGAACGACGCGTCGACCCAGCCGGGCGTGAGCGACTGGTCGACCAGCGCGCCGGGCGGCGGCGGCACCGCGAAGACGCCCATGTCGAGGTCCGGGTTCTGGTCCTGGAAGAACGCGAGCTCGAACGAGCCGCCCGGGTACATCGCGGCCTTCTCGCGGTGAAGAGCGTCTGCGCGGTGGCGTAGTCGACGCCGACCACGTCCTCCGGGAAGTACGGCGTGACCTCCTCCAGCGTCTCGATCGAGGCGACGTAGTCGGGGTCGGTGAAGTCCTTCTCGCCGGCCAGCACCGCCTTCTCGAACTCGGGCCCGCCGTAGCGCGGCGCGGCGAACAGGTCGTGCAGCATCGGCAGCACCCAGTTGTCCTTGCCGGTGACGGCGTACGGCGTGACGCCCTCGTCCTGCAGGGTCTCGCTGATCTCCGTCAGCTCGTCCCAGGTCGTCGGCTCCTCGAGCCCGTACTCCTCGAAGATCGCCTTGTTGTAGTAGACGACCAGCGCCTGGCTGGCGAACGGTACGCCGTACAGGCCGCCGTCGCCCTTGCACCGCGCGCCCTCGAGCACGTCGTCGGAGATGCCGGAGGTGTCGACGTCCTCGGCCTCGAGCTCGACCAGCCGGTCGGCCTCGCAGAGCGGCTGCAGCCCGCCGTACGCCCGCAGCTGGGCGACGTCCGGACCGCCCTCCGCGCTGAGCCCGGTCGAGAGGATGGTGTCGTACTCGGTGGCGACGTACGGCTTGAACTCGACCGTGACGCCCTCGTGCTTGGCCTCGTAGGCGTCGAAGATCTTCTCGTACTCGTCGACGTCCTCGGTCCGCCAGGACCACACCGTGATCGTGGTGCCGTCGCCGTCACCTCCATCCCCCGAGTCGTCGGTGGACGGTGCGCACGCCGCCAGCATGACGGCAACCGAGCCCGGCGGTCCCGAGCCCGAGAATCGACCGCGTCATCATTGCGTTCCTTTCGATGGTCCCTTCAGGGACGGGTGGGTAGGTCTGTGCTCCAGGTCGAGGTGGCGCAGCGCGGTGCGGATGACGCCACCGGCCGCGTCGAGGGCGGTGCGGGCGCGTATCGGCGTCGACGTCGCCGAGCAGGCGCACCAGCGCCAGCTTGAGGTCGCCGTCGGAGTCGCGGAGCACCTCGGCGCAGGTGTCGAGGTCGCGGCCGCTGGCCTCGGCCAGGATGGCGACCATCCGGCCGTGCAGCTTCGCGTTCTTGGCGACCACGCCGGTCATCAGGTTGGAGTAGGTGTGCCCGAGCCGGACCATGGTCGCGGTGGAGAAGGCGTTGAGCACCAGCTTCTGGGCGGTGCCGGCCTTCATCCGGGTGGAGCCGGCCAGCACCTCCGGGCCGGTCTCGACGCAGATGTGTACGTCGGCCAGCGCCGCCAGCTCCGCGTCCGGGTTGGCGCTGACCAGCACGGTGTGGGCGCCGACCCGTCGCGCCTCGCGCGAGCGCGCCGGCGACGTACGGCGTGCGGCCGCTGGCGGTCAGCCCGACCGCGACGTCACCCGCCGTCAGCGAGCCGGCCGTCGGCGGCTCCGGAGTCGCCGTCGTCCTCGACGCCCTCGAGCGCGGTCTCGAGCGCGTCGGCGCCGCCCGCATGGTGGGCGACGACCGCGCCGGGCGCCACGCCGTACGTCGGCGGCAGCTCGGCGGCGTCCATGGCGGCGATCCGGCCGGAGGTGCCCGCGCCGAAGTAGTGCACGGAGCCGCCCGCGCCCAGCGCGGCGACCGCGAGCTCGACCGCCGCGGCGATGCTCGGGCAGCGCCGCCTCGACGGCAGGGGCCACCAGGGCGTCCTCGTCGGTTGATCAGGCGCAGCAGGTCGAGGGTGGGCAGCAGGTCGAGGTCCACGCGACCCGCGGGTGCCGGCGCTCGGTGGGCGCCTCGACCGGCGTCGGCTCGCGGGCCGCCGTCATCGGCCGGACTTCCGGCCGACCCGCCGGTCGAGCACGGCGTCGTGGGTGAGCTCGAGCGCCCGTTGGCGTGGTGTCGAACGTTCGCTGGGCGACGCCGACGAAGACGCAGTCGACGACGGTGAGCTGGGCGAGCCGGCTGGCGGTGGCGCCGGAGCGGAACGTCGTCTCGCGGGCCGCGGTGGTGAGCACGTGGTCGCCGAGCTTCGGCGAGCGGCGAGCGCGGGAAGTTGGTCAACGCGACGGTGGTGGCGCCGTTGCGTCTGCGCCAGCGCCAGGGCGTCGATGGTGTCCTGGGTGGCGCCGGAGTGGGAGATCGCCACCGCGACGTCCCCCGGGGTGAGCAGCGCCGCGCTGGTGAGGGCGATGTGCGGGTCGGTCCAGGCGAACGCGACCCGGCCGATGCGGTGCAGCTTCTGCTGGAAGTCCAGCGCGACGGAGCCGCTGGCGGCGACGCCGTAGATGTCGACCCGCGGTGCCGCCACCAGGGCGTCGATCACCAGGTGCAGCGCGTCGAGGTCGAGCTGCTGGGCGGTCTCCTCGACGGCGCGCGCGTCGGCGAAGGCGATCTTGGCGACCACCTTGTCGAGGTCGTCGTCGGCGGCGATGTCGCCGGTGAGCTCGCGGCTCGTCGCCGGCGTCGCTGCGGCCGCTCTCGGCGGCCAGGGCCAGCCGGAGCGCGGGGTAGCCGGTGAACCCGACGGCCCGGCAGAACCGGATCACGGTCGTCTCCGAGGTCGCACAGTCCCGGGCCAGCGAGCTGATCGTGGAGGCCGCCACCGCGGCCGGATCGGCGAGGACCCGCTCGGCGACCCGGCGCTCGGCCGGCGCCAGCGACGGCACCAGGGCGCGGATCCGGACCGTCGTGGCCAGCGCGGAGTCGGGCATGTAGGAAAGTTACCTTCGAAATCGTGATTGACGGCAATGACCAACTGTAGCAGACTGGCTACGGTGTCGCGCGTGGACCTGGTGATCGGCGTCGACGCGGGCGGTACGTCGACCCGTGCCTCGTGGCCGACCGGCCGATGGCCGGCCGCTTCAGGGGTCCAGCGCCGCGTGACCCGGCGCTGACGCAGGCGATCGTCGGCGCTGGCCGAGCACGACCCCGCCGACGTGCGCGCGGGCGTGCTCGGCGTGGCCGGGGCCGGCGCAGCCGGTATCGAGTGGCCCGGCACGCAGCGAGGCCTGGCACGGTCGGGCTGGACGGCCGGTCGTGGTCCCCGACCTGCTGCGCCTTCGCCGCCGGGACCCGGAGCCGTCCGGCGTCGTGCTCGTCGCGGGCACCGGCGCGGGTGCGGCGGCCGTCGTCGACCGGCAGGTGGTGCGGCAGGCCGATGGCGCGGGCTGGCTCCTCGGCGACATCGGCTCGGCGGTGTGGCTGGCGCGCGAGGCGCTGGTCGCCGTGGTGGCCGCACTGGACGGACGTGGCCCGGCGACCGCCCTGACCGAGCCGCTGCTCGACCGCCTGCTCGGCCGACCGCGCGCCGTACTCGGCCCAGGACGTGATCGCCAAGGTGTACGCCGTGCCCCCGGCCTCGCTCGGCGAGCTCGCGCCCGTGGTCACCGCGCGGGCCGAGGACGGGGACGAGGTCGCAGTCGACATCGTCGGCGCGGGGTGGCGGGACTGCTCGCCTCGCTCGACGCCGTGCGCCCAGCGGCCGCCGGGCCGGTCGTGCTCGCGGGTGCGCTGCTCACCCAGCCGGGCCGGTGCTCGCCGGCGTGCAGGCAGGGCTCGTCGATCCGCCGAGGACGGCCGACCAGCCCACCGTCGGCGCGGCCTGGCTCGCGCTGGTGTCCTCGGCGTGACCGACGAGGCCGTGCACGCTCACGCTCTAGTTCCGCGAGCGCGCCCACCCGTCGCGGAGTAGCGGTCGTCGGGCGATGCCGCTTGCCGTCGACGCGCACGCGGTCGACGTACACGCCGCGGCCCTGGTTGGCCGCGTCGTTGGCGTAGCGCCAGCGCACCAGCACGTCGTCGCCCTCGCGGCAACGTCGCGCTGGCGTCGTGCCAGCGGCGGCCGCCGAACCCGGAGAGCGTGCCGTCGGTCGTGGGACCCGCGCGCATCGCGAACGGCACCGGGGCCCAGGTCGACCCGCCGTCGGTGGAGGCCTCGAGGGTGAGGACGTCGTAGCCGGCCTCGGTGTCGTACCAGAGCCCGAACGATCAGCTCGCCGCCCGGCGTCGCCGGCGCGGACAGGGTGACCGTGCGGGCGTCGCCGATCCCGGAGAACCACGCCTCGTCGGCCCTCGATCGGGCGCACCGCGATCGCCCGGGCGAGGTCGCGCGCGACCGCGCGCCGGGCCGGGTTGTTGCTGCCCCAGTCGCGGGACGGGTGCACCCGGTTGGTCAGCAGGATCACGAACGAGTCGGACAGCGGGTCGATCACCACCGAGGTGCCGGTGAAGCCGGTGTGCCCGAAGGTGACGGGCGTGGACAGGCCGTCCATGTACCACCGCTGGTCGAGCTCGAACCCGAGGCCGTGGGAGTCGCCGGGGAACTCGGCGTTCTCGTTGACCAGCATCGCCCGGACCGTGTCGGCCTCGAGGATCCGGGCGTGGCCGTAGCGGCCGCCGTTGAGCAGGGTCCGGGCGAGGATCGCCAGGTCGTGGGCGGTGGAGAACAGCCCGGCGTGGCCGGCGACGCCGCCGAGCGACCAGGCGTTCTCGTCGTGCACCTCGCCGCGGATCATCGGCCGCCCGGCCCACGGCTGCGCCTCGGTGGCCGCGATCCGGTCGACCAGCCGCGGCCGGCGGGTTGAACATCGTGTCCGCCATCCGCAGCGGGCGGGTGATGCCGTGGGCGATCACCTGGTCCAGCGGTCGGCCGGTGACCTCCTCGACCACCAGGCCCAGGGTGATCAGGCTGAGGTCGGAGTAGACGTAGGCCTCGCCGGGCTCGGCGTCGGGCTCGACGGCCAGCACGGCGGCCAGCCGTTCCTCGACGGTCGGGTAGGCGCTGTAGAGCGGCAGCCAGGCCGGCAGCCCGCCGGTGTGGGTGAGCAGGTGCCGGATGGTGACGTCGTCCTTGCCGTTCTCGGCGAAGTCCGGCAGGTACGTCGCGACCGGCTCGTCGAGGTCGACCCGGCCGGCCTCGACCTGCTGCATCACCGCGATCGTGGTGAACGTCTTGGTCACCGACGCCAGGTCGAAGATCGTGTCGCGCCGCATCGGCACCTGCTGGTCGGCCGGCAGCTCGGTCGTCCGCGTCGGTGTAGCGCAGCGCCTTGCCGGCGGCGTCGTGCACCGGGACCACGCCGTGCCGCGACGCCAGCACCACGCCGCCGGCGTACAGCGGATGGGTCGGGCGACGGCGCGAGGAACGACCGCAGGTCGGTCGACATCTGCGTCCAGCGGCGCCGCCAGCAGCTGCGCCTGCCGGGGCGTGCCGTACCGCAGCCGGTGGTGCTGGAAGCGCAGGTCGTCGGGTCGCGTGTCGTACCGGTGCGGCGCCAGCCTGACCCGCTTGCCCTCCTCGTCGACGCTCGGGCGGCCCCGGTCGGCCACCGACCACGCTGACGTCGCGGTCGCCCCGAGAAGCGCGACCGCGAACGTCAGCACGATGACGACCAGCCGCCTCACGACCGGCCTCCGGGGTAGAGCAGATGCCGGGCCCGGATCCGTCCGGAACTCGGCCAGCTCGTCGCGCCAGACGGCCACCACCTCGTCGACGTCGGCGCCGGCGTCGATCGCCAGCCGGACCTGCTCGTTGCCGGAGAGCTTGTCGATCCAGTACGGCGGCGCGGTCTCGCGCCACGCGAACTCGTCGGAGTAGAGCCGCGCGGCCGGTGACGATCATCGCGATCGCGGTGCGGATCGCGTCGAAGTCGTCGCGGTCGGTGACGTGCAGCTGCACGCCCGCGCAGGCGACGCCGGTGTGCTTGGAGAACGACGGCGCGAAGTAGGCCTCGCGGAACTCGACGCCCGGCAGGTCCGAGCTGCGTTGAGCGCCTCGGCCCACTGGTGGTCGACGTACGGCGCGCCGATCAGCTCGAACGGCCGCGTGGTGCCGCGGCCCTCGGACAGGTTGGTGGCCTCGAACAGGCAGGTGCCCGGGTAGACCACCGCGGTCTCGACCCGCGGCATGTTGGGGGAGGGCATCACCCACGGCTGCCCGGTCTCCTCGGCGTACATGTCGCGGCGCCAGTTCTTCATCCGCGACACGGCCAGGTCGACCGGGCCGTCGGCGTTCGGCGTCCTCGGGCAGGAACTCGGCGTTGAACAGCCCGGCGAGCTCGCCCACGGTCATGCCGTGCTGCTGGGAGATCGCCTTGCGGCCGACGAAGGTGGCGTGCTCGGGGTGCAGCACCGGGCCGTGCGCCGCGGTGGCCGCCGATCGGGTTCGGCCGGTCGAGCACGACGAACCGCACGTCCGGCCAGCGAGGCGGCGACCATGCAGTCGTACATCGTCCAGATGTAGGTGTAGAACCGCGCGCCGACGTCCTGGATGTCGAACATCACCGTCTCGACGCCGGCCTCCTGGAAGAAGCCGGCGATCTGCGCCGGCGTCTTGGTGTAGGTGTCGTAGACGGGGATCCCGGTGCGCGGGTCGATGTAGTCGCCCTCCGACCCACCGGCCTGGGCGCTGCCGCGGAAGCCGTGCTCGGGCCCGAACGCGGCGACCAGGTCGACCCGGTCGTCGGCGGCCATCACGTCGACCTCGTGCCGCAGGTCGGTGACCACGCCGGTGGGGTTGGAGATCAGCCCCACCCGCTCGCCGGCGACCAGCCGGTAGCCGTCGCGGGCAAGGGTGTCGAAGCCGGTGAGCACCCCGCGGCCGTGCCGTGGCCTCGACCGGCCGCCTGCGCTGCCGCTGTCGGGGCGAGCGCGCGCCACGCCCGCGGTGCCGGCGGCGGCCTGGAGGAGCGTGCGTCGGCGCATGTCAGTACTCCAGTCCGTGGCCGTAGGGGTAGAGCGCCTGCTTGCCCTTCGCCTTGGGGATGGTCACCGGCAGCCGCCCGGTGGGGTCGAGCTCGCCGAACAGCACCCGCACCATCGAGTCCAGTGCGGCCGCGGTGTAGGAGTACGTCGCGAGGTACGCCGGCACCTTCGGGAACTGGTTGATGTCGTAGGGGTCGCGCACCGCGACCGCGACACCACGTGCTTGTTGGCCTTGAGCAGCCGCTTGACCAGCATCGCCTGGTCGGTCTGACCCTCCAGGCCCGCGCGGTTGGTGATCACGACGACGTTGTCGTAGTGCCTGGCCTGCTGGGCGGCGTTCGTGATGGTCTCCGGCGCTCGGGTTGATGCCGGTCTCGAGCACGTCGGCGTCGACGTCTCGCTCGTCCAGCTTCGCGGCGACCGTCGCGGTGGTGGTGACGCCCCAGCCTGTGACGAGCGCGTCCTCACCGGGGTCGACTTCCAGCGGCAGCAGCGTGGCGCTTGTTGCGGACCAGCGTGGTCGTGCCGTCGGTGATCTCCTGCAGGGTGGCCAGGTGCTCCGGGGTGCCGACGTGTGCGGGCAGGTCGGCCGGGTCGACGTACGGGTCGTCGACGATGCCGAGGCTCTGCTTGAGGGTGAGGATCCGGCGTACCGACGTGTCGATGCGCTCCTCGGTGAGCTCGCCCGACCCGACCGCGTCGAGGACGGCGTTGAAGGCGACGTCGAGCTCGGGCGGCATCAGCAGCATGTCGACGCCCGCCTTGAGCGCCAGCACCGGGACCCGGTCGTTGCCGTAGGTCTCGCTGGCCCCGGCCATGTCGAGGGCGTCGGTGATGACGACCCCGTCGTAGCCCATCTCCTCGCGCAGGATGCCGGTCATGATCGGCTCGGACAGGGTCGCCGGGTCGCCGGACGGGTCGAGCGCCGGGACCGAGATGTGCGCGGTCATGATCGCGGGCACGCCCGCGTCGATGGCGGCCTGGAACGGCGGCCGGTCCAGCTGCTCCCACTCCTCGCGGGTGTGGTGGATGACCGGGAGGCCGAGGTGGCTGTCGTCGGCGGTGTCGCCGTGGCCGGGGAAGTGCTTGGCCGCACCGGCGACGCCGGCGGCGGTGTAGCCGCGGGTCTGGGCGGCGGTGAGGTTGGCGACCAGCCGCGGGTTCTCGGCGAACGAGCGGACGCCGATGACCGGGTTGGCCGGGTTGACGTTGACGTCGGCGACGGGGGCGAAGTTCCAGTTGATGCCCATCGCCGCGAGCTCGTCGCCGTTGATCGCGGCGGCGGTCTGCGCGTCGGCGGTTGCTGCGGCCGGCACCGAGCGCCATGTTGCCCGGCAGCTGGGTCGCCGGCGGCCCGATCCGGGCGACGATGCCGCCCTCCTGGTCGATGCCGACCAGGGACGGGACCGGCCACCCGCTGGCTCGAGCGCGGCGTCCTGGATGCCGTTGGAGAGCCCGGCGATCTGGGGCGGGTTCTGCACGCTGTTGGTCCAGGCGAAGTAGATGATGCCGCCCGGGTGGTACTTGTCGATGAGCTGCTCGGCGTTGTCCACGCCGTACAGCGCCTGGTTGGCCGCCACGTCCGCCGGCGCCTGGGTGTCGGCGGTGCTGCCGTAGACGTTGGTCATGAACAGCTGGCCGACCTTCTCCTCCAGCGTCATCGAGGCGAGCGTGGTCTCGACCCAGTCCTCTTCTGCGGCCGCCGGAGGGCCGGCGGTGGCGTCGGGGGCGCGGACGGTCAGCGCCGAGAGCGCCAGGGCCGCGACCGCGAGGATCACCCCCGCCGTACTGCGTCGTGACGGGTCGCGCATACCGAGCTCGCATGGGTCCTCCCGAGCAGGAGCCGATCGAGCCGTAAATGAGTTACTACTTGGCCGTTGCTCTGGTGAGTTTCCTACCGTCCCCTGCCCGAGGTCAATGCCTTCGGCCAACGCATTCAGGCGCTGGCGATCTCGTCGTCGGGCGTGAATGCCTGGATCTCCTGGTCGTTGGCCAGGTGCACCGGATGGCACGCCACCCCACGTTCCCGGGCGGCGGCAGAGAGGCCGGCGGCCCACGCCCGGTCGGAGGCGGTGACCCCGGCGGGGCCGGGGCGTGCCAGGAGAAACGCAACACTGCCGCCGACGAGGACCTCGTCGAGGATGCCCGAGCACACCGTCATCAGGCCGTCCAACGCCTGCGGATCCGGCACGTCGGGGATCTCCTCGATCCTCTGGATCACCGGGGTGCACCGCCTTCGGCGTCGATCATGACCATCCACAGCTGGGGCGCGGCGAAGCCGAGCTCGCCCATCAGGGCTCGCCAGTGTTGGTAGAGATCGGCCTGCGAGCCGATCGGTGGCATGTCTTCGGGTCGGTTCAGGGGAGGGATCTCGTTGGTCATGGCGTCACGATGACCCAGATCGTGTTCGCGCGTCGGCGCTATCCACGGGGCCACTCCGAGCGCTGCAGGTGCCACTCAGAGCGCATGTAACACGCGACCGAACTGCAGGCCGCTGCAACGGCGTGGTAGACGGGTGGACGACATGCGCGCCACCCTCCGCGGTCGAGGCCTTCAACCAGCGATGCCGAGCTTGGTCTCCGACGCGCACCGATCCGGGTACGACGACCTCGGCGTCGACGCCGAACCACGGCTCGCCGCCGGTGTTCGGGCGGTAGTCGGCGAGGGCCTTCAGCAGCGAGCCGTCCTTGTCGCCGGTGTCGGGGGCCATGTCGATCTGGCCGCAGCGGGCAACGGCGGTGCGGACCCGGACGACGGCATCGCCGAGCTTCAGCTCGCGGCCGAACCAGGTGTCCTCGACGTACGGCTCGTCGCCCGCGTCGACGACCATCGTCATCCGGAAGCGGGAGACGGTGTCCAGCAGGTCGTCGCGGCCGGTGCGCTCGCCGAGGTCGCGGAGGGAAGCGGTGGTGAGGATGCTGACCGGGGCGCCGTACACGACTCCGTTGCGGGGTGACGCGGCGAGGCGAACCGGCTTGCCGAGGTGGTCGGAGAGAAGCTCCGAGTGCGGGCCCGAGGTCAGGGCGTGGGTGACCGTGCGGTTCCAGTAGGTGCAGGTCACGGTGTCGCGGGTGAGAGGTGCCGGGCCGGAGACGCTCTCGCCCGACGGCGACGTCAGGGTGAGCGTCTCGCTCTCCCACTCGGCGCGTACGCCGACGAGGGTGCGGTTGGAGAGGGTGCGGAGCACCTTGCTGCGCCCGACGTCGACAACGCAGAAGGCGCGGTCGCCGACCGGACCGTGCTGGTCGAGGGCGACCTCGTCGCGGGGCAGGTGTCGGGTGCCCTTGACCGGCGCGAACCCCAGCTGCACGACCTTCACGGAACGAGCCTGTCATAGGCCTGTGGATGACGATCGCACAGGTGTTCGAATATTCGTTACCGTCGCCGCTCCCATCAACCAACCCCTCGGGAGGGTGCATATGCAAGAACACGTCGAGCCTGGGACAGAGGCTCGAGTTGCGACCTGGACCAAGGCGATCGCGGTGCTGATCATCGGGGCCGTGGCGACGTTCGGCTGGCAGTCGGTGAGCAACGCGTCGCACGCCGGTCCGCCGATCGGACAGGCGATCAGGCGCCGACTCTCACATGACCGAGATGTGCCTGATGCCGAAGCCGGCGGCGGGCACCGACGCCCCGATCTGCCCGGGCGCCGCCAAGAAGAAGGCGCGGCAGTTCCGCAAGCACAAGCTCGGCAACGCGAAGGGGATCACCATCCCCAAGTTCATGCAGAAGCGGATCAAGAAGAAGTGGAGGAGGACGCACGGCCGGCAGATGGCGGACGGGTGCTGCGACTGGATCACCGACCCGCTGAAGTCCACCGCCTGCCTGGTCACCAACCCCACCGGGACCCACCGCGGCGTGTGTGACGAGGGCCAGCGATCGGTCGACCGGATGATGAGGAGCACCAACCGGGTCATCCTCTACTGCGGCGCCTCGGCGGTGATCGGCTTCCAGAAGGGCGGCGGAGCCTGGGGCGCCGGATCCGGTGGCGGTCTCTGCCTCTGGGCCATGTTCCTGGACAAATGGTTCAAGTGAGCGCGCCCGATGAAGACGACGACGTGAGCGCGACGCAGAAGCAGAGCAGGACCCGCAAGATCGTGGTCTGGATGGTCACCATCCTGCCGCTGATCCTGCTCTGGCTGTGGCTCGGTCGTCCGCTGGTCGACTGGCTCTTCGACTGACGCTGCGCGTCGTTATCCCCACCTTGAGGGATCCGTCCCAGAGACGCGCGACCTAGCATTCTCCACGTCACGACCGGTGGCTGTCGGCGACGCGGTGGCACCGTACGAGGAGTACGTCGCATGACTCCTTGTCGCTTCCCGCCTCCCCGACGGCCCCGGTCGCGTCCAGAGTTTGTGGGGCAGCCGTCCGGGTACCCCAGCCCCCATGCGTCTGCGCCTGCTCGCCGGAACCGTCGCCCTCGGAGTCGCCGTCACCGGCGCACTCGTCGACCTGCCCGCGTCCGACGCGGCGCCGCCACCGGCGGAGCCCGGCGAGAAGCAGACCTGGGCCGAGGCGGACAAGACCGGGTTCGGGACCGCGCGGGAGCGGAAGAGCAACGTGTGGTTCACCCTGCAGGACGGGCGGACCAGCGAGGTCTTCTACCCCGACCTGTCCACGCCGAGCGTGAGCAGCCTCGAGCTGCTGGTGACCGACGGTGAGACGTTCACCGACAGCGCCTCGAGCGACATGACGACCACGGTGAGCCGGCCGGACCCGCGGAGCCTGCGGTTCACCCAGGTCCACGAGGACAAGGACGGGAAGTACCGGCTGACCGAGGAGCACGTCACCGATCCCCGCCGTGACGCGTACGTCGTGAAGCTGCGGCTGGAGTCGCTGGACGGCGGGAAGTACCGGGTGCGGGTGCACTACGACCCGGCGCTCGACAACAGCGGGATGGACGACAGCGGCCGCACCAAGGGGAGCGCGCTGCTCGCGACCGACGGTCGGGTGAGCACCGCGCTCGTCGGGAAGCCGGCACTCACCGAGCTCCAGACCGACGCCGGCCCGGGCAACGTCGTACAAGAGGCGAACGTCAAGGGGGACCGGGCGACGCTCGTCCTGGGCTTCGGGCGCAGCCCCGCGAAGGCGTTGAGGACCGCGCAGCAGAGCAAGAAGGCGCCGTTCGGCAAGAGCGCCGGCCGCTACGACCGTGGCTGGCACGGCTACCTCGACAAGCTGAAGGACGCGCCGGCCAGCGCGGCATCGATAGAAGACGAGTACCTCGCCTCGGTGCTGGTGGTCGCGGCCGCCGAGGACAAGCTCAACCCGGGGGCCGTGGTGGCTTCGCCATCGGCGCCGTGGGTGTGGGGCAACGAGGTCCCGGACCTCAGCTCGCCTTCCGGCGCCTACCACCTGGTGTGGTCGCGCGACTCCTACGAGTTCGCCACGGCGCTCTGGGCCGCCGGCGACAAGGCGGCCGCGCGGCGGATCGTGGACTGGCTGTTCGAGGTGCAGCAGAAGGAGGACGGCTCGTTCCCGCAGAACTCCGACGTGCAGGGCACGCCGGTCTGGGGTGAGCTGCAGCTCGACGAGGTGGCGCTGCCGATCGTGCTCGCCCGGCTGGTCGGCCGCACCGGTGCGAAGACCTGGCCGGGAGTGCGCAAGGCGGCCCGGTTCCTCACCGGCTTCCGCGACGAGGAGACCGGGCGCCGGGCGCCGTACTCACCGCAGGAACGCTGGGAGAACCAGTCCGGCTACTCACCCAACTCGATCGCCGCGCAGATCTCCGGCCTGGTGTGCGCCGCCGACATCGCGCGGAAGCACGGACGCAAGGACCTCGCACAGCAAGTGGCTGAGGATCGCCGACCGCTGGCAGCGCAAGGTCGACGACTGGACGGTCACGCCCAACGGGCCGCTCAGCGACGCGCCGTACTACCTGCGGCTGACCAAGAACGGCGAGCCGGACACCGCGTCGCCGTACGAGATGGGAGACGGCGGCCCGAAGAGCATCGACCAGCGCGCGGTGGTCGACCCGAGCTTCCTGACCCTGGTGCGGTTCGGGCTGCGCCCGGCCGACGACCCCGCGATCACGAACTCGCTCGAGGTGGTCGACGAGAACCTGAAGGTCGACACCCCGAACGGACCGTTCTGGCGCCGCTTCAGCCACGACGGGTACGGCGAGACCCGCACCGGCGGCGAGTGGGAGATCACCGACCCCGGCACGGGCACCACCCTCGGCCGCGGCTGGCCGATCCTGACCGGCGAGCGGGGCGAGTACGCCGTCTCGGCGGGCCAGGACGCGGCGCCGTACCTGGCCGCGATGGCGGCCGCCGCCAACGACAGCGGGATGATCTCCGAGCAGGTCTGGGACGGCCGACCGCCCACCGGCGAGTCGTGCTGCCCGGCCGGCGAGGGCACCCGCGCCGCCACCCCGCTCACCTGGTCGCACGGCAACCTGATCCGGCTCGCCTGGACGATCCAGCGTGGCGAGCCGGTGGACCAGCAGGACCTGGTGGCGGGGCGGTACCAACACTGACCGGGTGTCGGCGGGGGTCTAGCCTCACAAGATGGGCACCCTCGACGCGATCACCCCTGACCAAGACGATGGCTCGTGGCAGGAGGCGTCGACCGTCGGTGACGAGGCCGCGCGTTCGGCCTGGGCCGAGTCGGCCCGCGATGTACTGATCGAGCCCGCTCGCTCCTACGGCGCGACGGTGACGACCAAGCAGCTGTCGGCACAAGTGCAGAGCAGGACGCACATCCGCACGCAGCAGCTCACGCACTACTGGATCGGCGACGTGCTGGCGCGCGTCGCCCGTGACTGCGCGGAGCGGGAGGAGCCGATGCTTTCTGCACTCTGTGTCAACGCCGACGGCAGTGTCGGCGACGCCTATGCGCCGATCGTGAAGGAGCTGACGGGAGCCAAGGTCGGCGATCCCGACGACCACGCCGCCAACGAGCGGCTCGCGTGCTACCGCCACTTCGGCGCGGAGATGCCCGCCGACGGTGGTCGCCCCCAGCTGACCGACCGGCTCGCCGCCTCGCGGACCCGCGCGCGCAAGGCGGCGAACGACGCCCGACCCGCCGACGTCTGTCCGTCCTGCAACATGGCGCTGCCGGCGACCGGCGTCTGCGACAACTGCGGCTAGAGATGCCGCTGACCAACCGCGAGCTGATCACGGGGTACGCCGGCCGCCTCAACCCCGCACTCCTCACCGAGCAGGCCGTCACCTCGCCGCTGGGTGTCTGGCTGTTGCTCGCACTGGTGGCCCCGGCCGGCCAAGGCAGTAATCGCGACGGGCTGGAGGCGGTCCTCGGCGCCACGGCCGACGACGCGGCAGCGCGGGCAGCGGCGCTGCTCAGTGATCCGCACCCGGCGGTGTCCGCGGCGGCGGCGGTGTGGGACCGGATGCTGGGGCCGACGTTCGATGACTGGGCGCGGGACCTGCCGGCGGTCATCGAGCGTGGCCCGGTGCCGAGCCAGGCGGACGCGGACGCGTGGGCGCGGGAGCGGACGCTGGGGATGATCGAGGAGTTCCCGCTCGAGATCGACGAGCTGACCCGCCTGATCCTGGCGTCTGCGCTGGCGACCGACATCAGCTGGACGCAGCCGCTGGAGGAGGCAGACGGGCTGCTCACCTTCCGCGACGGGATCCAGCTGGTCGCCGACACCGAGGCCGCCGGACTAGTTGCGGCTGCCGCGCCGCCTTCGTCGTCCGCGCTGGACGTGTTCAGCGTGATCGCGGCGCCCGACGTCCCGCCGGACCGGGTGGACGCCGCCGCACACCAGGTCGCAGCGATGCTGGCCGGCGACGAGGGGGGCGCGCGGCGGGTGCCGGTCGAGGAGCTGGCCGACGGGCACGCGTGGTCCGTAACCGAGCGCCGCGAGCAGCGGTCCGGCCCGTCCGTCCAGGCGGAGTGGCAGACCTACCTTCCCGCGTGGTCGGCGGAGAGCGACCACGACCTGAGGAACGCGCCCGGGATGACCGAGGTGTTCGCGACGCTGAGCGGGTTCGCCCGCCCCGAGGACCAGCCGGTCAGCTTCGAGGCGCGGCAGGCGGCGGTGGCGTCGTACACCCGGACCGGGTTCAAGGCGGCCGCCGTCACGGCGGTCGGCATGCGAGCCGCGGGGATGGCGAACTTCCACGACACGCTGGTGCGCCGGGTCGAGCTCCGCTTCGACCGTCCGTACGCCGTGCTCGCCTGCGCGGCGCTCCACGAGGGGCCGGAGGCGTGGCGCGGGATGCCGGTGTTCAGCGCCTGGGTGATCCCCCATCTGGGATGACCTATCCCTAATTTTGGGGACCCGTAGTACGCCCTCTCGTCATACCGTCTCCGTGTCACGACCGGGGCCCCTCAGCCCCGGCGATGGCGCGGCGAGGAGTTCCCATGTCTCCTCGAGGAGTCGGCGAACCTGTCGGCCTCGGTCGTGGCCCACAGTTGGGGGGCGGGGGCCATCCGCTGATCCTTGGGAAGCGGATGGCCAGCCCTCAGTCACTCTCGTCTTCGGGGACGGTGCAGACGCGATGCCAGATGGCATTCCCGATGGTAGATTGATGGCATGCGCACCACCATCGACGCGGCCGGGCGCATCGTCGTGCCCAAGGCGCTGCGCGACGCGATGGGACTCGCCGCCGGGAGGACGATCGACATGGTGTTCACCGACGGCCGGATCGAGATCGAGCTCGCTCCCATCGAGGTCGAGCTTGAGTCGAGAGGGCGGTTGCCGCGACTCGTCGCCAAGTCCGACCAGCCGGAGCTGACCGACCAGCAAGTGCGTGACGCGCTCGAAGCCACCCGTCGGTGACCCGCACCTGCGACACGAGCGTCCTGGTGCCGGCGCTCCTGGCCTGGCATCCGGATCACGACAGCTGCCGCTCCGCCCTGCGCGCTGTGCACCAGGTGCCGGTACACGTCTTGGTGGAGTGCTACAGCGTGATCACCAGGCTTCCGGCTCCTCACCGCGTTTCACCCGGGGACGCCGGTGCGGTGCTGGAGGCGCTGCCGTTGACACCGGTGTTGCTCCCCGCCGCCCGACACGCCTCGCTGGTCCCGGAATGTGCACGGTTCGGCATCCGCGGCGGCGCCGTCTACGACGCACTCGTGGCGCGCACAGCGGCGCATCACAACCTCGAGCTCGTGACCCGCGACCGCCGCGCCCGGGCGACGTACGACCAGCTCGGGGTGCGGTACGTACTCGTCTAGGTGGGGCCGCCCTCCGCAGGTAGAGAGGTGGCCTCCGCCCACCACCGCAGATGGGTGAGCGGAGGCCGGTCCCTCAGTCGGCCGAGATCTTCCAGGCGCGGGTGATGCGCTGGTCGATCGCGTTGCCGTCCTCGTCCTCGGCGATCACGCGCACGGTCGCGAACTCCGCACCCGACGGAGCCGCCGGGACGCTGGCCCGCCACGCCGCCCCCACATCGCGGGCTCCGGGCCTCGAGCCAGGTCTCGCCGTCGTCGTAGGACACCTCGACCGCGACGTCGAAACCATCCGGCCCGTTGAACCCGGGCTGGTAGCCGGTCTCGATGCGCAGCGGGTACGTCGACGACGCGTCGACCCGGTTGTAGCCGTCGGCGTCGATGTCGTAGTCGAGCTGCACCAGCGGCAGCACGGTCCGACCCTCGCCGCGTCGCTTGGACCGGAACGTCCAGGTCGTGTCGGTGCTCGACGACAGGTCCATGTAGTTGCCGGCGCCGTGCTGCACCTCCAGGCGCAGCTCGTACTCCGCGTCGCTCGCCGGCACCGAGAACTGCGCCTGCGGCCAGCCTGCTGTCCCGACGACGCTGCCGTTGCGGCTGAGCGTGATCTGGGAGATGTCGCCGAACCGCTGGTCGATGTCGCCGTACATGGTCCCGTCGAACGAGTAGTGCGGGAGCATCAGCCGGATCGCGTCCCGGTAGCGGGCCACCGGCGACCCGAGCTCCTCGACGCCGTACGACGTGACCACCGCGGGGTGCACCAGCGGGCCCCACCACTCCTGCGGGTAGTTGTGCCGGGCCTGGTAGTGCTCGTAGGCCGACCACACCCAGTAGTAGCCCGAGGAACTCGCAGTGCGGCTGCGCGAACCGGCGCCACTGCACGTGGTCACCGGCGGTGACGTACTCGGTGCGCACCAGCGGACCGTTGCGCTCGAGGCCCATCAGCTGGCCCACGCCGATCTGGTCGAACTCGGGGATCCAGCCCTCGCGCGCGACCCATCTGGTCGTGCTCCCGGTAGTCCGAGCGCACGGTGGCGATGTCGTCCGGCCCGATCTCGTAGGCCACCTTGCTCGGCACCCGGTCGTTCTGGAACGCCAGCTCGTACAGGTACTCCGAGTCCTGCACGCCCTTCACGTCGAGCCGCAGGTCCGGGTCCGTGGCGAGGGCCGACCGCAGCCGCTCCCCGGCCTCCTGCGTGATCGTGTACGCCGGATGTCCCGGCTTCCACAGGTCCGGCTCCCAGAGGCCCTTCTCGTCCTCGGTGTTGTGAATGAGGAGCAGCGCCGCCCCCGCGGCCTTGGCCGCCTGCACCTGCTCGTAGGCCGCCTCCGGCTGCTGCCGGGCCACCAGCGCGACCTTGCCCTCGACGTCGAGTCCCTCGTAGTCGGCGGGCGTTCCCGCGCCGGCGTACACCACGGGCAGTGACTCCTCGCCGACGTAGGGGTTCCCGTGCGAGATGTAGTCGCGGGTTGGGCGTGATCTTGAAGTCCTGCCGCCCGGTCGCCCGCGCGGTCAGCATCGGCTGCATCAGCTGCCACTGGGTGGCGAAGTGGAAGGCCCCGGTCGTCGCCTTGGGGCTCGGCACCACCGAGAGGTCGCGGTCGCCGAATCCCTGCGCGGCATGGAGCCAGAACGACCGCTTGCCGACCGTACGGCGCCAGAACACCTCGTAGCCCTCTTCGTCCGCCGGGCGTGGGGTGTCGATCCGCACCGGCTTGCCGTCGCGGGCGTCGAAGTCGAAAGTGACGTCGCCGTCGACCTGCACCTCCGGGTCGCCGACCACCGTCTGCTCGTAGGGGAAGAACTGCCGTCGCCGTCGCCGGGCTCCAGTACGGCCATCACCGTCCACAGCCCGTCCGGAACCTGCTCGCTGACGGTGCCGTCCTCGATCCAGATCCGGCGCCACTCGCCGGTCTCGGCGCTCCACAGGTCGACCGGGCCGGTCGCTGGGGCGCCGTTGCGGTCGGCGCCGTTGACGGTCAGTGTCCGCAGCGGGCCGTTGACGACGACGGACATCACCGTGCTGCAGCTCGGCACCGCCCTGCGCCTTCCTGGCGGGCGACGATCCGGCCGGCGTACCCGCCGCTCTCGGTCTCCCTCGGCACCAGGCGCACCTTGGTGCTGGCCTCGCCGTGGGCCGGCACCGTCAGCACCCGCTTGGTGAAGTCGATCTCCGGGCGCTCGTCCGTGTCCGAGCCGGTGCCGGACACCTGGGCGCTGAGCCGCAGCCGGACGGGTCGGTCCGTGGGGTTGTCGTAGGTCAGCGTGCGGGTGACCGCCGGCGAGTCCTGGGGCACCTGGCCGAGGGAGAGCACGGCGGAGTCCACCGAGACCGTGGCCGCGACCGCGTCGCCGACGTCGGCCCGGCCGGCGCCCTGGGTGGTCACCGAGATGTCAGTCGAGCGCCTCGCTCGTCGACACCAGCCGGGTCTTGAGCTCCTCGGGGCCCCACTGCGGGTGCTGGGCCGACAGGATCGCGGCGGCCCCGGCGATGTGCGGGCGTCGCCATCGAGGTGCCGCTCATCGACGTGTAGTTCTCGTCGAGCAGGTTGCCCAGCGACGTCCCCTTGGCCCGCGCGGCGATGATGTCGACGCCGGGCGCCGCGATCTCCGGCTTGATCAGCCGGTCCTCGCCGATCCGCGGTCCCGCTGGAGCTGAACCAGCGCGGCGGCGTCCTGCTTGTCGACCGCGCCGACCGTCAGCGCGCTGGTGGCGGCCCCGGGCGCCGAGACCGTGCCCTCGTCGGGGCCGGCGTTGCCGGCCGCGACCACGAACAGGGTGCCGGTCTCCTCGGTCAGCCGGTCGACCGCCTGGCTGAGCGGGTCGGTGCCGTCGGTGGCGTACGGCGTACCGAGGCTCATGCTCACCACGTCGGCGCCGCTGTGCGCCGCCCACTCCATGCCCGCCATGATCTGGTCGAAGGAGCCGCTGCCGCAGGCGTCGAGCACCTTGCCGATCAGCAGCGCCGGCCCCGGGCGCCACGCCGGTGCCCTCGCCACGGCTCGGAGCCGGCGCCGGTGCCGGCCACGGTGTCCGCGACGTGGGTCCCGTGGCCGTTGTCGTCGACGGCGGCCTCCGAGGTGCCGGTGAAGTCCTGCGCGCCCTTGACCCGGCCCTCCAGGTCGGGATGCGCGGGGTCGTAGCCCGGAGTCGAGCACCGCCACGGTGGCCCCGGTGCCGTCGTACCCCTGCGCCCAGGCCTCGGGCGCGTGGATCTGCGGCACGCTGTCCTCGAGCGTGGCCCGGACGGTGCCGTTCAGCCAGACCTTGCCGGCGCCCGCGAGGTGCGCGTCGGTGGCGGTGAGGTCCGCCTGCTCGCCGCGCAGCGACTCCCAGACGTCGCGGATCTCGTCCTTCGCGCCCTCGACCGCGACCATGCCGACCGAGTCCAGGACCTGCACCTTGTCGGCCGCGTCGGGTGTCGCCGGTGCTCGCCTGGCCTCCGGACCCCCGCGGCCCTGGAGCAGCAGCGGCAGCTGGTCGCTGGAGTCGGTCGTCGAGCCCGCTGCTCACCAAGCAGCGTGACGTTGAACAGGTTCTCGTCGAGCACCCCGGACTGCACGTACGGCAGCGCCTCGGCGGGTACGACGTGCACCTGCCCGTCCTGCTCGTAGACCACCGCGGGGCGCGAGCCCTCCACGGCCGGGTCGACCACCGAGGCGCCCTGCTTGCCCGTCGGGAGACCGGTGCCAGGCGACCACGTCGCCGGTCAGCAGGGTCACCCGCGCCTCGGATCGCGGCGGCGTCACCGGTGGGCGCGGTGGGTGCCGTGGGGCGGTCAGGTTCCGCGGCCGCTCCTCCTGAGCCCAGGCCGCCCAGTGGCAGGCCGAGGGTCAGGACAAGGACGAGCGCGAGCAGCAGAGACCGGACGGACCGGGCGGAACGAGGGGTGGGCATCTCCGCATCGTGAACGGCGCGGCGCCGCCTTGCGATTGGGCGGAACACCCATTTTTGCTGGGCGATCACTCGGCCTGCGGTGGCTCGCCCTCCGGCAGACCGGACTCAGCGACGAGTCGCGCCAGCGTCGACCGGCCGGTGATGCCGAGCTTGCGCATCGCCGCGCCGAGGTGGCGCTCGACGGTGCGGGGCGAGAGGAACAGCGCCTCGGCGACCTGCCGGTTGGTGAGTCCCTGAGCGACCATCCGCGCGACCTCGAGCTCCCGCGGGGACAGCTCGCGCCCGTAGCCGCGCCGCCCTCCGCGCCACACCCGGTCGACCTCGACGCCCTGCTCGCGCAGCGCACGAGCCACCCGGTCGGCGTCCCAGCGAGCGCCGAGCGCGCGCAGCCCGCGTTCGACCGCGCGCAGCTGCCGGACCGCGGACTCGTGGTCGCCGGCCGCCTGCTCGGCACGAGCCTGGTGCTCGCCGGCCAGCAGTGCCGGGAGCGGACGCCCGATGTGGGACCAGGCGGCGGAGGTGTCGCCGAAGGTGGCCGCGGCAGCAGCGTGGTCGCCGTTCGCGGCCTCGAGCAGCCCGTGCAGGGCGAGCAGTGCGGCGTGCGGGGCGGGCGCACAGTCGACCTTGGTGCCGCGCTCGAAGTCGCGGACCAGCGTGGTCGCCGCGCCGTGGTCGCCCGCGGCGAGCAGCGCCTCGACGTGCGCCACGGCCAGCCCGCTCGCCCACAGCCACATCTCCTTGCGGGCGATCGTGTCGACGACCGGTCCGGTCACGTCGAGGGCTTGCTGTACGTCGCCCTCCGCGAGGTAGAGGCGGCCGAGCGCCGCCGCCGGTCCTGGCTGGGAGTCGGTGACGCCCCGGCGTACCAGCTCCTTGTGCACGCGGAGCAGCTCGCGCTCGCTCGCGGAACGCCGACCACCGGCGAGCCCGAGGAGCGCCAGGGTCTGCACCGCCTCGAGCCTCGCCTCGGGAAGCGTGGCGTCCGCGTCGGCGAGGGCGCGGGTGCGCTCCGCCAGCCCCGACCAGGCGCCGCGGTGCCAGTCCAGGAAGGCCAGGGTCAGGCGCGCGGAGTTCAGCAGCCGGCGGTAGCCGGTGGCGGCCATCGTCGCGACCGCCTCCTCGAGGCAGCGCCTGGCCTGCTCGTCCCGTCCCCAGGCAATTGCGACATGACCCATGTTCAGCAGCAGCCGGGCGATGTGCCGCTGCTCCTCCGTGGAGTGCGCATGGGGGCGCAGCTGCTCCGCCACCGACCAGCCGTCCTCGTCGCCGAGCATCAGCAGCACGCTGGCGCGGTCGACCTCCAGCCAGGTGCGGTCGAGTCCCGGTGGCACCGCCTCGGTGAGGGCGCTCGCCCTGGCCATCCAGGTGCGATGCCGCTCGGCCGGCCACCGGTGACCGCGGGGCCAGGCCAGTGAGATCGCCGCCTTCGCCGCGCCCACCGGTGAGCCCTCGAGGCCGCCCGTCGCCTCCTCGATCTCGTCGGCGGCGCCGTCGAACTCGCCCAGCTGGAGCAGGAGGCGACCCAGCGACAGCCTGACCTCGGCCACGGCCGATCGCGGCTCCTCGACGTCGGCCACCACCTCACGCAGTACGACGGTCACCCGGGCGCCGGTGTCGCCGAGGGACGCGACGCCGCGCGCCGCCACGTCGCCGAGCAGCCGCGCGATGCGGAGCCGCTCCGCGGGCGGGTGCTCCACCGCGGTCAGCAGCTCGACCAGCCAGATGACCGCGGCGTGGTCGTCACCGGACTCGACGGCCAGCTCCGCCGCGGTCTCGGCGTTGGCGCTCCAGGCCACGCGGTCGTCGGCCTCGCGGTAGTGGCGGCCGAGCCGGGCGAGCGGTGGTGGGTTCCGGGTGCGCAGGGCGGCGGCCGCGGCGGCGTGCAGCCGTCGTCGCTCGGAGACCGGCGTCGCCTCCTCGACGGCGCGGGCGGCGAGCAGGTGCCGGAACGCGTAGGAGCCCGGGGAGTCCTCGTGCAGAAGGTCGGCCGCCAGCGCTGTCGCGAGGCCCTCCCGCGCCTCGTGCTCCTCGAGCCCACAGACGGAGCGCAGCTCGGCCTCGGTCGCCGGGTCGCAGAGCACCGACGCCGCTCGCAGCACCGCACGCGTCGCGTCGGGCAGGCGCTCGACCCGCTCCAACACCGAGTCGCGCACCGACGGTGGTACGTCGATGTCCTCCACGGCGCGGCGCTCCCACTCGCCGTCCTTCCACACCACGTCGCCGCGGTCGCGCAGCAGCCACAGGGTCTCCTCCACCGCGAGCGGCACGCCGTCGGTCCGCTCGTGCAGCCAGGAGACGAACTCCTCGGACACCTCGCGGACCCCGAAGACCGAGGCCACGAGCTCCCGGGTCTCGGGCACCCCCAGGGTGCTCAGCCCGACCCGTACCGGCACGAGCCCGGAGCCGGCGCCGGAGACCAGGCGCACCAAGCGCAGACTCCGGGGGTACGTCGACCGCTCGGTAGCCGATCGCGAACCGGAGCGGGCTCTGCCGATCGGCCGCCAGGCTCAGCAGCAGCTCCAACGTCGACGTGTCGGCCCAGTGGGCGTCGTCGAGCACCAGCAGCTCGATGCCGAGGCAGTCCAGGACCTCGGCGATGGCCCGGAACAGGCGGTGCCGGGTCGCCCGGGGGTCATCGAGCGGCGGAGGCGGCTCGGGGAGGTGCGCGGACCACTCGGGGAAGAGCGGCCGCAGCGCACCGGCGAGCGGGGTCAGCTCGAGCCCCTCGATGCTGCGCCGGCGCAGCGCGTCCACGACGGGCCCGAAGGGGAACGGCTCGTCGAGCGGGGGACAGGCCATGTGCAGCCGCTCCAGCGGCGCGATCGCCGGCGCGCTCAGTGCCTCTCGCAGCAGGCGGGTCTTCCCGATCCCGGGCTCGCCCTCGACCACCAGCATCGAGCCCGGCCGAGCCAGCGCGGCGACCGCCTGCGCCAGCTCGCGGGTCCGGCCGACGAAGCGCGCGCCCGAGGTCGGCGAACGTACCTCGGCACGCCGTGGCTGCATGCTCGTGACCTCCCGGACCGGCCACCCCGACGGGCCACCTTAGGCACCAGGTGGCACCGCGGGTCCAGCGGATATCCGGGGCACGGCACCGCAACTCACGCCCGGTACGCGCCGTACCGGGCGTGAGCGCGGAGGCCTACTTGACCCTCTGCAGCATGCCCTCGGGCCCGAAGATCGGCCCGATCACATAGATGTCGTCGCTTCGCCACGTCGACACCGCCCGGAAGGGTCAGCTGGTCCTTCACCAGCTCCTTGATCCAGACCTTGTGGTGGTGCTTGGTGAGCCGGTACAGCGCGCCGATCTCGGCGCCGGGGATCGGCGGGTCCGACTCGACCGCGAGCCAGCTCATCTTGGACAGCGAGACCGCGTAGACCGAGCGCCGGCTGGCGCCCAGGTCGACGATCGAGGTCAGGCCGTCGGCGTACCGCGTGCAGCGGCCCCGCCACGGCTTCTCGGGGTCACACACCGCGCCGACGCTGCCGGGCTTGATCCGCCAGACCTGCGACGTGCCGGGGGTGGCCGGGAAGCCGCGGAGCTCGCCGACGTACCAGTAGCCGTCGGGTCCGACCGTGACCGAGGTGGCCACCGCCTCGCTCGTCCATCTCCTCGAAGGGCAGCCCGAGCTCGGGCGGCACGTCGCACCAGGCGCGGCTTGAGCCGGGCCACCGTCACGGCCTTGCCGTTCGGCCACCAGCGGATCAGGTCGTTGCCGGCCGCGTCGGCGATCAGCACGCTGCCGTCGCGCAGAGCCGCCAGCCCGAACGGGTTGCTGTCCTCGGGGACACCCTCGAGGTCGTAGGGGTCGAGGTCGTTCGCCTGGTACTCCGCGACGTTGAACACCGGCTTCGGCTCGTCGTAGCCGTACCGCCACACGAAGAGCGTCTGCGACGCCCGGAGCCGGTGGGCCGTCGGGCTCACCGCCGGCGCCGGTCAGGATGTAGACCTTGCCGTGCTTGCCGGCCGCGATCGCGTGCCCGAAGCCGGGCGGCACCGGGCCGAGCTCGATCTGCTTGGCGTCCTTGCCCCGGCGTTCGATCACCAGGCTGAAGGTGCCGTCGACTCTCGGTGATCAGCGTCTTGCCGTGTCCCAGGGCGTCCAGGCCGCGCGGCCCGTCCAGACCGTCGACCACGGTGCGCAGGTGGCCGCCGTCGTGGTGTCCTCCCGCCGTGGCCGGGGCCAGCGTGGCGACCAGCAGGATCGCTGTCGTCAACGCGGCGGCTCGTCCGAAATTCTTCATGGGGGTCCTCTCTTTGCCTCACGACGAGCTCCCCCCGGCGTCACGCAAGCACGATCCGAGCGCCTTCGTCATTGCCCGAATGAGGGATGTTTCGGCACGCCAGCCCGCTAGCCGCTAGTCCAGCCGGCGCTCCAGCACCTGCCCCGGCCACCCCTTCACGTCGAAGGTGTCCGTGCGCGCGAACCCCGCGGACTCGTAGAAGCGGACCAGCGCCTGCTCGCCGCCGGCGTAGCAGTCCACCCGGAGGACAGGGACCCCGAGCTCGCGGCCGGCCTCCTCCGCGCACCCGAGCAGCGCGTGCCCGACACCACGCGCGGACGGGTCGCGGTCCGGCGACCAGCAGGACGACGTACAGCTCCGGCTCGGTGGGCGGAGCGACGTACGCCGGGGCCTCACCCACGACCAGCGCGCCCGCCGCCAGCCCGTCGCGCTCGGCGATCACCGCACCGCCCGAGCGCACCCACCCCTCGGCGGCGGCCACCCGCTTGGGGTCGCCGGAGAACGACCCGGCGCCCCACTGCTCGGTGATCCCGCGACTGTTCAGCCAGACCACCGCGTCGTCGAGGAGGCCGAGGATGGTCGCGGCGTCCTCGGGGCCCGCCACCCGCAGCGAGAACGGGGCGGCGTCGAACCCTGCGACCGCCTCAGCGACGGCCTGGCCCACACGAGTGCGTGGATACGCTCGGTGCATGAGCAACATCGTCCCCAAAGGCAAAAAGGCCGTCGAGCTCGCGGTCAAGCACGGGCCGAAGGTCAAGGTCGCGTGGGACATGGCGGGCAAGCAGGCGACCGAGCAGGTGAAGATCCAGCGGGCCCGGGCGGCCAACAAGAAGCGCGCCTTCGACAAGGCGCGCACGCTGGCCGACGGGACGGTGCTGCGGCAGCTGGACGGCGAGCAGGTGATCTGGGTGGTGTTCACGGGCGCGCAGCCGGTGGCGTCGTACCCGCCGATCGAGAAGGACCTCGCCGAGCTCGTGGAGCACGCCAAGCTGTCGGGCCGGGTGACGCCCGAGGACTACGACCGCAGCCGCGCCAAGGCGCGGGCGAAGCGGGCGGCGATGAAGGCCGGGAGTGCGGCCAAACGGAAGGTACGTCGTTCCGACTGACCAACCTCAGGGCTCGGCGACGAACTCGGCCTCGATCGTCACCTCGACCCGGATCTCCTCGGGCACCAGCGAGATCGCGGGCTCGTCGGCATCGGCCCCACCCTTGAACGACTGCATCGTGCTGGCCTCCATGAACACGTGGTCGCGCATGCCGGCGTCGGCGACGTGCACCGGCGAAGGGGCGGAGAACCCGAGCGCCTCGGCGTAGTCCGCGGCCTTGGCGACCGCGTCGGCGACTGCCTCGCGGCGAACCTCCCTCTCCCGGGCGCGGCGGTTGTCCGGCGTCAGGTCCCAGTGCAGGTGGTCGACGGTGACGCCCTCCCGGGGCACCCAGGCGTCGACGAAACCCTCTAGCGCCTCCACGTCCACGAACTCCGCGCGCATCCCCACCCGCGCCTCGTGGCGGGGCTTGCCGACGTCGCGGCCGCGGTGCCGGTCCCGCCAGGTGTGCGCGGTCACCTGGTCCGACGACCAGGTGCGTACGGCGCCCGCTCCGGCCAGCCCCTCGAGCGCCGTGGTCAGCTCGGACTGCAGCCGCGCGGCGTCCTGGTAGGCGGCCTCCCGCTCGGGCGCCTCGACCGTGATCCGGATCGGGACGGACGCGGACTCCGCCGGGTACGACCGCTCAGCGGTCCCGCGGACGCTGATGCGCAGGGACATGCGACAGGTCTACCAGCGCCAGACGGAACATAACGAAGTGTGACGTGGTTGAGAGGAAAGAAGCGGATAGGGGTATCGTGATCTCAGCATCGACCCCGGCGCCGCACCTCTGAGTAACCAGCTTCAACGCGGCGCCCGACCCGGTCCACAGGGACCGAGCGTGGTCGATGCGTCGGAGCGTGCGGCATTGCATCACCTCGACCAGCGGGACTACCCGCCGTCGGTCGATCACACCACTAGCCGGCAGAGGGACAGAGGAGAGTGGCTTGGCACGAGGGCAGAGCCGGTCCGGCACCAGGACCGCTCAACGTCGGCGCGACAACGACGGCATCCTGCCGGTGCTGGCGAAGGCCGTGCGCGAGGTGGAGAACGCCGTACAACGCGGGTCGGTGACCGGGGGGCAGCGGACGAAGTTCCAGGTCGCCGCGCTGCTGGCGCGTGAGGAACGCGCCCGGGTGCGTGCCGACGGCGACATCAGCGAGGGCCAGCGCGACGCCCAGCTGAAGCGGCTCGACGGGATCGGCACGATCCTGGCGCAGACCGCGGCGCGCGAGCCGTCGCTGTTCCACCTGCTCGCCGAGGACGCCGACGTCTCCGAGGCCGCCCGCGAGCTCAAGCGCCGGATGCAGGTCCAGGCCGGCATGGAGCCCGAGCCCGAGCCGGAGCCCAGCGAGCCGGACATCTTCTCCGAGAAGGCCGAGCGGCAGGTGGTGCCGCAGTCGGTCATCCAGCGCCAGCTCGCCAACCCGTTCCTCACCCCCGACTTCTCCGCGGCCGCGCCGGCCATGCCGAAGGAGCGCCGGCTGGTCGGCTGGGAGCTGATCGGCCCGCTGCTCAACTCCTTCGAGTACGCCGCCCCGGGCGCCCCCAGCCACATGGAGCTGCCCGAGAACTGCGGCATCCACGCGCCCGACGGGCTCGACCTGATGCACCACCAGGAGCGCGTGGTCGCGGCCGCCGCGAGCGGCCACCGCACGTTCCTGCTCGCCGACGAGCCCGGCCTCGGCAAGACCGCGCAGGCGCTGCTCGCGGCCCAGGCGACCGACGCGTTCCCGCTGCTGGTCGTCGTACCCAACGTGGTGAAGACCAACTGGGCCCGCGAGGCCGCGCTCTGGACGCCGCGCCGGCCGGTCACCGTGATCCACGGCGACGGCGGCGACATCGACGGCTTCGCCGACATCGTGGTCGTCAACTACGAGGTGCTCGACCGGCACGTCGGCTGGATGGACGACCACGGCTTCCGCGGGATGGTCGTCGACGAGGCGCACTTCATCAAGAACAAGAAGTCGCAGCGCTCCCAGCACGTGCTCGAGCTGTCCCGCCGGATCCGGACCCGGGTGCCCCGGCCGCTGCTGATGGCCCTCACCGGCACCCCGCTGATCAACGACATCGAGGACTTCCGGGCGATCTGGGAGTTCCTCGGCTGGATCGACGAGAAGAAGCCGCTCAACGGGCTGATGGCCAAGCTCGAGGAGACCGGCCTCACGCCGGCCGACCACGGGTTCTACCCGCGGGCACGGCAGGCCGTCGTCGACATGGGCATCGTGCGCCGCCGCAAGATCGACGTCGCCGCCGACATCCCCGCCCGCCGGGTGGCCGACCTCCCGGTCGAGCTCGACGAGGCGCTGGCCAGGTCGATCCGCGAGGCCGAGCGCGAGCTCGCCGCGCGGCTGATGGCGCGCTACGACCAGGCGCTGGAGACCCGCCGCGAGGGCTCGGTCGTCGACGGCATCGACGTGGAGCTCGTACGCCGGGTCGCCGGCTGGGAGCTCCACGACGCCGCCGAGTCGAAGTCGGAGGAGAACGTCTTCGCGATGGTGCGGCGGATCGGCCAGGCCAAGGCCCCGCTGGCCGCCGACTACGCCGCCCAGCTCGCGCGCAGCGCCGGCAAGGTCGTCTTCTTCGCCAAGCACATCGACGTGATGGATGCCGCCGAGGAGGCCTTCGAGTCCCGCGGCATCAAGTACACCTCGATCCGCGGCGACCAGACCCGCACCGCGCGCGACAAGGCGATCGACGGGTTCACCAACGACCCCGAGGTCCAGATCATCGTCTGCTCGCTCACCGCGGCCGGCGTCGGCATCAACCTCCAGGTCTCCTCCAACGTCGTCCTCGCCGAGCTGTCCTGGACCGACGCCGAGCAGACCCAGGCCATCGACCGGGTGCACCGGATCGGCCAGACCGAACCCGTCACCGCCTGGCGGATCATCGCCGCGCAGACCATCGACGCCAAGATCGCCGAGCTGATCGACAGCAAGGCCGGCCTGGCCGCCCGCGCCCTCGACGGCTCCGACGAGGAAGTCTCGTCCTCCGCCGACGTCCAGCTCGAGGCGCTGGTCGCCCTGCTCACCGAGGCGCTAGACAGCCGCGGCTGATTCCGCCAATTTCGGCCCGGATAGTTGAATCCGACCTAAGATGCCGTCCGAGGCTTTCGGGGGAGGGAGCTCAATGGCGGGGGAGTTCGCCGACGCGGTCACGGGTCGGCAGCGCGGGAATGACCGCGCGGTTGCAGCGGTCGACAGACCTGTGGGGACACGGGGCTGCCGGCGAGCGAGCGACCGCGAAGGCGCTGGCGTCCCTGCCGTCCGACAGCTGGGTGGTGCTGCACGACGTGCGCTGGCCGGGCCGTCCGTTCGCGAACATCGATCACGTGGCGATCGGCCCCGGTGGGGTGTTCGTGATCGACAGCAGGAGCTGGTCGGGATCGGTCCAGCTGGACTGTGGGGTGCTCCAGCAGAACGGACGCCCTCGCCTCCGTGAGCTCCTCAGTGCCCGCGAGTCGGCGGCGGCAGTCGCTCGGCAGCTCGTGTTCCTGCCGTCCGTCCGGGTCATGCCGGTGCTGTGCCTCGTCGGCAGCAACGTCACGGGGTGGGCCGAGTCGGTCATCGTGTCCGACACCCCGAACGTCGCCCACGCGCTGACGTCGCGGCGTCCGGTGCTGACGCCCGACCAGGTGCGGGCGGTGGCCAACGAGCTTCGTTGCCGGTTGCAGGACGCCCAGGGGCCGCGGCGGACCGCAGCGACGGTTTGGGAACGCGCCGTGCCTCGGCCGGTCCGGCCGCCACGGGCGCCGGTCAGTCGCGCCAGCGGCAGGGTGAGCTTCACCGCCGCGCTGATCGGGGCGGTGCTCATCGGGACTGGCGCGTACACCCCGCAGGTGGCCACGGGCGTCGCCGACTTCTTCGTCCAGACCGTCGCCCACGAGTCGGGGAAGGCGCCCGACGACGGGTCCGCCCAACGCAAGAACCAGGGCGACGGCGGCGAGAAGAAGCGCGAGATCCGCAGCGAGCGCTAGGACAAGCGTTAGCCGATCGACGAGAAATGTCCGATCGGCCATTGTTCGCGTCTTGCCATCGAGTTGAACTGGAACTCGACCTAACCTTCCTATGGGGGATCGGGGAGGGTTCATGGCGGAAGAGTCCGCAGCGGCACGAGCGACGGCGAACGCGCTCGAGGCTTTGCCGCGCGATCGTTGGCGGGTTCTGCACGACGTGCCGTGGCCCGGGCGGCCGCAGGTCGTCGCCGAGCACGTGGTCGTCGGCCCCGCCGGGGCGTTCGTCATCGACACCAAGAACTGGGAAGGCACGGTCAGCGTGCGGGCCGGCGTACTCCGCCTGGACAAGTACTCCCGGCAGGGCGCCGTGACTCACTTGGCCGAGGCTGCCAAGGCGTTCTCGGCCCAGCTCCGCGCCGCCCGCTGCCCGGTGCGTCCGGTGCTGTGCCTGGTGCGCCCCGAGCCGGTCTTGACCTACTGCGACGGGGTGCTGGTGTGCAGCACCGCCAACGTGGTCGAGCTGCTGCAGTCGCAGCGGCGGGTGCTGGCCGATGTGCACGTCCAGCGGCTCGCCAGAGATCTCGCCGCACCGGCACCGCCGCTGGCGCCGGCTGCCACGTCGCCCGGCCGTGGACGCGCGGGCCGAGGAGTGGCTTACCTCGTGGGCGCCCTGGTCGCGCTGCTGGCCGCGCTCACGCTGATCACCAGCCCGGATGTCGTGAGGGACGCTGTAGAGGGTGCCGTCGACTGGGTCGCGGGGCTCTTCGACTGACGCCGAGGGCTATCCACAGATCGTAAGTCGCAGGCGTCGCGGCCTCGACGCCGCGGGAACGCTCCGCTTCATGCACACCGACGTCGACTGCCTCGGCCGGATCTCGGTCAGCCCGCGACTGCTCGCCTCCGATCGCGACGAGGTCGCGGACCTCTCGACGCTCTGGGCGCCGACCCCGCTCGGGCTGGTGCTGCGGCAGTACTGCGACCGCGAGACCGTCGTCGCCGAGCTGCGGGCGATGATCGACGGCCACTTCAAGCCCTCCGGGTTCCTGCTGCACGGGATGGTGGTGGCGCAGACCGAGGACGGCGACGTCTTCACGGTCGCTGCCCGCCGCAACCGTGTCTCGTCGCGCCACCTGTGGACCGCGGCCGACGCCCCGGCGCCGGACACCTGTCGGGTGATCGAGCTGGACCGCCGGCGCCGCCGCGAGGGCGGGTCGCGCGACCTGCCGGCCGGCTGACCTACTGGTCGAGCTCGCTGAGGTCCTCCGGTACGTCGACGGAGTGCTCACGCAGCAGCTCGATCGGGATGATCTCGAGGGCGCGGGCGTTCGTCGACGCGAGCACGACCGGGGCGGGCGCGCCGTCGTCGTGGGCCTGCAACCAGCGGGCCGCCACCACGCACCAACGGTCACCCGGCTTCAGCCCCGGGAACTGCCACTCCGGCCGCGGCGTCGACAGGTCGTTGCCGACCGACCGCTGGTGCTCGAGGAACTCGGTGGTGACCACCGCGCAGACCGCATGCAGGCCCACGTCGTCCTCACCGCACGCGCAGTCGCCGTCGCGGTAGAAGCCGGTCAGCGGGTCGGTGCCGCAGGGTTCGAGCGGCTCGCCCAGGACGTTGAGCTCGGTCATGACCTCAGTTGTAGCCGACCAGGATCGGGCTCGCCTCCACCACCTCGAGCGCGACCGGCTCCCCGGGGATCGTCACCGAGCCGGGCACCGGCTGCCAGGAGCCGCCGCCGACCCGGAACTCGGCGGTGTACGTCGTGTCGACGCTCGGCCGCACGTCGGTCGCCTCGAGGTAGTCGTGGGTGACCTCGAGGTCGGGGTACGGCGTCCCCGGCGACGTCGTCGTGGCGCTCTCGCCGTCGTCGAAGTGCCAGGTGAACTGGCTCGGGGTGATCCGGAGCTCGATGCGCTGCCCGAGCAGCCGCACGTTGCGGGTGAACTCCTCGCGCTCGGTGTAGAAGTTCGTGGCGAAGTTGACGAGCGTGCGGCCGTTGGGTGGTTGGACCAGCAGCTGCGACGGCGGCAGCGGAACCGCTTCGGAGCGCGCGAGCAACCAGCGCGGGTGTGATGCGGTCGGGTCACGTCGCTCAGCGCAGAACTCGTCCGGGCGACACGCCAAGCATGCGCAGCGAGCCCGCACATGCCGTCTGCCGACGGGACTGAGACCGCTGACTCGCTCGGCTGTCGATAGAGCCGACGTCCGATCGGCTCCGCAGGTCTGACCGCGTCGTAGACACTGTGCATGAACCGTTCACTGAAGTAGCGAACGCGCTCCCACGTGCACTCGGCCGTCGCCGGCTGAGGCATGCCGATCACGCTCAGGCCGGATCGCAACTGCGAGCACGATCATGCGCGATCAGGAGCTCATCGTCGCAGGAATCCGATCGATCTTCCACAGCCATGCACCGTTCGTGCGACAAGCTCGAAGACGGCGATGCGCTTCTCCTGGTCGTACTCGACTGGCTCCGCGTCCGCGTCTGGAATAGGTCCGTTCCTCCGGCGACTCGACAGTCGCGACCGTCACGTTCGCGCTCGTCGGCGTGCGAAGTCTGGCTTGCGTTCGACGTCCTCGACGCGCCAGCCCTTGCGTCTCGAAGTGACCGCCGGCGCTCGTAGCACCTCCTCGAATCGGCTCGACTGAGTCGGCGCAGGTCGTGCAGTCGGCTGCGCTCAGGGCCCTAACGTCCTCGGCGTTCGCCCGTGCGCGATGTGCACATTCCGCGCCTCCACCCACGCCCGCACGGTTTCCTCCGGGTCGAGTGGTTCGGGCGGCTCCGACGTGGTCTCCGTCTCGGTCGGAGCGGGGGAGGTGGACTCGGGCGGGCCGAACCTGGGCTCGGGGTCGTCGTCGCTGCAGCCGGCACAGGCGAGCGCCAGCATCAGGGCCAGCGCGGCGAGTGGAGAGCGCTTCACAGGCAGGTCCTTCCCGAGATGCTCGGACGCTACCGTCCTCGCCCCGGCCCTCGGAACCCGCGAATCCGCGCCTGTGGACAATCCGGAACGCCCACGATCGGAAAGTAAAGGCCTCTACGGTCAGAGCGTGGCCGACTGGGGGCAGCGCCCTAAGGACAGGGACCGCGACAACGCCATCGCGCAGATCGAGGCTGCGGCCGCGCGCGGGCAGATCGTCGACGCCGACAGGGCGAAGCGGATCCAGGAGGTGAAGGCGGCCGGAACGGTCGGGGAGATCGATCTGATCACCCGCGGCCTGGCCGCTCCCGCAGCCGCTGTCGCGACCCCGGTGAGCCCGACGTTCCAGCAGTACTCGCCGCCCGCGGCACCGCCGGTCATCGAGCCGGACCCGACCCCGCCGCCCAACGTTCAGTACGGCGAGGCGCTGACTCCCTCGGCCGGTACGGCGATCCCCGGCGCGACCGCGCCGATCATCAAGCGGGGCGGCCACGGCGGCAAGCTGGTGCTGCTGTTCGTGCTGATCATGCTCGTCGGCATCGCGGTGCCCGTCTTCATCGGGATCAAGGCCCTCGTCGACTCCGCCGGCGACGCGATCGACGACCTCAAGCCAGGCAGCGCCGATGTCTTCAGCGCGGACGGAATCGCCGACCTGACCGCGGATATCGAGGAGGAGACCGGGTCCACCAAGGTGTTCTCGGCCGTGCTCTACCCCGGATACGCCGTGGTGGCCGCCCCCGCTGACGGCTCGCGCAAGCGGTACATCTCCTACTACTGGGACGGCAGTCTCAGCGAGAGCTCCAAGGGCAGTGGGGTCTACAACGGGCTCTTCGACATGCGGGACATCGACGCCCAGGTCTTGACCGACGTGCTCGCGAAGGCGCGCAAGCTCGTCGAAGGCAAGGTGGAGAGCAACTACGTGAGCATCTCGGCACCGGGGCCCGACGGCGCCGCGATCAACGCCTACGCCACCAACGACTTCAACGAGACCGGCTACCTGACCGCGACCTTCGACGGCAAGGTCGTCACGAAGTACCCGCCCTCCTGATCGTCACTCCGCAGCCACCCTCGTTGAGCGCACCGCGCACCGAAGGGTGGCGGGCTGATGGGCTAGGCGCTGAGCGGGTAGAGGTAGCGCGAGGTCGGCACCAGGTCGAGGTCGCGGTCGGCGCCGATCCGGGCCACGCTCGCCATCAGCCGGTCCAGCCGCGAGGAGAGCTCGGCGTCGTCGCCCCCGCTGCCGTAGAACGCGTGGATGTCGTCGATCGCCGCGGTCGGGAACAGCTCCTCCACGATCCCGCTCACCTCCGGCGTCTCCTCGGTCAGCCGCGAGACCACCAGGTTCTGCACGTAGCCGAACGTCGCCTGGGTCGCGATCGCGATCGGGGTGTGGTCCTCGCGCCAGCGGTGCAGCCACTCCTCCTGGGTGAGCTCCGCGGGCCTCCGTAGCACCGCCATGTTGGCCAGCCCGTCCAGGCGGGTGCCGTCCCACTGGTCCTGCGACTCGATCGGCCGGCGTTCCTCGACCTCCCAGCCGACCACCCGGTCGCCGACGTCATGCAGCGCGGCGGCGACGTCCGGGGCCACCGAGGTCGTCGCGGTCCAGACGGTGGCGAAGCCGTCGATGCCGGGCTCGAACGTCGAGATCCGCATCGCCCGCTCCACCTCGGCGTCGGCCACGTTGACCTGCAGCCGGATCCCTCCGGCAGCCTCGATCCGTCCGTGGACCTCGGGCGCGTGCAGGCCGGCGAGGTCCCCCCAGAGCGCGAACATCAGCTTGGTCATGCTCCACGCTGTCCACGTATCTACCCGGCTGCTGCAACGGCGTGGTAGATGGGTGGACGGCGTGTATCAAGCCGGCGGCCCGAGCCACCTCGGCGTACGCCTCGGCCAGGGTGGCGATGGTGGCGTGCGCGTTGAGGCCGCTCGGGTTCGGGACCACCCAGAGCTCCGACCCGGCGAACGGCTCGGGCTGGCGGCCGAGCACCGCCTTCGGCTTCCCGAACGCCGAGCGGTACGCCGTGATGCCGGCGACCGCGACCACCCTCGGCGTCGTACGGCGGACCAGGGCCTCGAGCTCCGCGCCGCCGGCGACCAGCTCGTCCTTCGTCAGCTCGTCGGCGCGGGCGGTGGCCCGGCGGACCAGGTTGGTGATCCCGATGCCGCGCGAGCGGAGGTGGTCGCGGTCGGCGTCGGTCATCCCGTCGGACGGCGAGATCGGCTCGGTGATCACCCCGCCGCGCAGCAGCGCGGGGTAGAACCGGTTGCCCGGGTGCGCGAAGTGGGTCTGCGTGGCCGCGGTCCACAGCCCCGGGTTGATGCCGACGAAGAGCAGCCGCAGGTCCGGCCCGAGCAGGTCGGGCACCTCCGCGTCGCGGAACGACTCGAGCTCGGCACGCGTGAACCTAGCCATGCCCGAAGCCTGCCGGACACCCGGAAGGGAACCCTCACCAGGGCGGTACCGTCCCACCACCATGAGGCTCCTTCTCGGCATGTTCCTGCTGCTCCTCGGCGGCCTGATGGCCCTGGTCGGCTGCGGCGAAGACGACGACGGCTCCACGGAACCGTCCTCCGATGCGTCCGAGGCCGAGCTGGTGCAGATGCTCGTGCTCACCTCGGCCGGCGGGGAGGTGTCGCCGACGGCGTACTACGTCGACGACACCAAGGAGATGGACGCCTACGCGAAGACGTTCGAGGACCGCGACGACGTGGCCGCGGCCGTCCAGCAGGCCGTGGAGGACGCCGGCGACACCGAGGGCCGGCTCGCCGCCGCGACGGTGGCGATCGGCTGCGACGTACCAGAGGGCGTGAGCATCACCGAGGGCGACAACGGCCCGGAGGTGCACCCCGACAAGATCGCCAACCCGAAGCCGGAGTGCTTCGCACCGATGACCAGCATCGCGATCGTCGAGATCCCCTGAGTCAGCGCGGCTTCTTGTAGGCGATCTCGATGCCGTTGGCGACCGAGCGCTGGAACCCGTCGGACGGACGGTTGATCACCTTCAACAGCCCACCGCGGCCCTTGGCCATCATCGTCGAGGAGCCACCGCCGTCGAGGTTGAGCGCCTCGTCGGCGCCCAGCTCGATCATCTTCTCGGCGAGCTCGACCATCGTGTAGCCGCGGCTGAACTTCTGCCGTCCGTCGACCACCAGGAAGAGCAGCGTCTTGGCGTCGCGGTCGATCCCGATCGCGGTCCGTGGGTGCATCTCGCGGTCGTCGACGACCTTGATCACCCCGTCCCGGACCAGGAACTTGTTGCCGGTGATCGCCATCCTCGGCGTGCCCTCCAGCCGCCATCGCACGTGCGCGTCGGTGCCCGGCCGGAACGACGCGAGCGCCTTCGCCCCGGCCCCACGGCCAACCAGCAACACGCCGTTGATCTTCGTCCCGGAGGGGAGCCGGGCCCTGTTCTGGATGACCTTGCCCTCGCGGATCAGCACCATCCGCACGTCGCGGCTCTGGCCGTCGGTGATCCGGTAGCCGGACGTCAGCCCCCACTGGCGGTTGTAGGCGCCGACCCCGCCCGGGCGGACCGAGGGGGAGTTCACGTTGGTGAGCACCAGCTTCGGACGCTCCTTGACCAACGGCATCATCGGCAGCACGTCGATCTGTGGATGGCCGTGCTTGTCGAAGAAGAAGGCGTTGTTCCAGCCGGCGCGCGGGCCGTTGAGCGGGCCGCGCTGCCGGTCCCTGCCGACGCCGAGCGGGGCGCCGGTGTCGCCGATGTCGAAGAAGTCGCCGTTGACGCCGGCCACCGCGTGCTTGGTGCGGGCCAGCATCTTGCTCAGCGGCGCGGTACGACGGACCGCGCCGTCGTTGGTGAAGTCGACCTGCAGGCCCTTGCGGCGCAGGTCGGCGGTGAGCAGGTAGTAGCGGACCGGGCCGCGGGCGTCGCGCTCGTCCCAGATCGCCGCCTTGACCCCAGGGGAGACCTGCCACTTGTTGCGGACCTCGCGCCGGACCGGGGTCCGCATCCACTTCGGCAGCGGTACGGCGATCTCGCCGCGCACCCCGTCGGAGGTCTGCTGGCCACGCGGGTCGCGGTCGTCGCGCGAGGCCGGGACCGCCGGGCCTGTCGGGGTCACCGGCCGAGCCGGTGGCGGCAGGGGTGGCGGCGGCCAGGGCACAGACAAGCAGCAGCGTGGGGAAGGTACGCATGCGCTCCAGAGTAAAGAACTCAGCGCCTCACCACTGGGAGATGCACCACCGTGTCGGCCAGCAGTACGACGCCCGAGCCGGCCCTTCAGTTGCCTGCGGTCAGCGGCAGTCGCCGGCGCCGAGGCGGGCCAGGCCGTCGAGGTCGCCGGTGCCGTAGGTGGTGCGGGTGACGCCGTCGGCGTACATGATCTCGCCGCGGTCGTCGACGTGCGCGAGGCCGACCAGGTGACCGAGCTCGTGCAGCAGCACCGCGAGCTGGACGGTGTCGGCGTCCTTCATGGCGGCGAGCCTGTCGTAGGTCTCGACATCGAGGACCACCATGCCGGTGACGTAGGCGCGGCGGCCGCCGAGCTCGGCGTACGTCGCGCCGCCGATGCCGGCCACGTCGCCCTCGAGGTCGGGCACCTCCTCGTCGTCGGCCCAGCCGATCAGCACCGGCAGCGGGTCGCCGTTGGGGGCGAACCGGTCCTCGAAGCCGCGGTCGTCGGTGGTGCCGTCGAAGCGGAACGCGAGCCCGGTGCGGGCCTCCACCTCGTCGATGCCGTCCTCGACCAGGGTCTTCCAGTCGGGGGGCGAGCCCTCGGGGTTGACGGCGTAGTGGATCTCGCGGCAGGGGTTCCAGCGGACCGGGTCGTCGCTGCCGCGCTGGGTGGCCAGGAACTCGAAGTGGCCGCCCGGGATGCCCTGCTCCTGCACCTCGGGGTGGATCCGGCCCTCCGCGCCGATCGCCTCCCGGATCCGGGTGCCGAGGGTGCCCGGGTCGAAGGCCACGAACGCCGTGATCGCGATAGCGGTCACGATCACCGAGACCACGGTGATCGTGCGCTGCCGCTCTTCGGTCATGGGCACACGTCCATCATGACCGGTGGCCGGGAAGCGGCGGGGGGCGCTCAGCCCCGATCGCGGCGACCAGCCGCTCTCCGCCGCTGAGGCAGTCGGAGGACGAACTGGGTGGGCGCCTCGGTCTCCAAGGACAGGTAGCCGCCCATGGACTCGGCGAGCTCGGAGGCGACCGCGAGACCGACCCCGGTGCCGGTGCTGGTCACGCCGCGCCCGAAGACCTCCTGGCCGAACGTCGGCGTCCCCTCGTCGCTGACCCGGACCTGCACATGCGTGTCGAGGTCCTCGGCCACCACTTCGACCCGGCCGGCGCCGTGGACCGCGGCGTTCTCGAGCAGTACGTCGAGGATCTGCGTCACCGGCCCCGGAGGCACCCGGACCGCGATCGTTCCTTGATCGAGCTGGACGATGCTGCGGTCCGCGGCCGTGAACCGGGCGCGCCAGCGCTCGACCGCCTGGCCGATGAGCTGGTTCAGGTCGACCGCGGCGGCCGGGATCCGCTTTCCCCGGGCCACGTCGAGCAGCTCGGTGATCGCCGCGCTGAGCCGGTCCAGCTCGCCGAGCACGCCGTTCAGGTGGTCGGCGACCTCGGGCGGGGTCTCCGGCCACAGGGTGACGTCCTCGATCTCCAGCCGCAGGGCGGTGATCGGGGTGCGCAGCTGGTGCGATGCGTTCACGGCGAACTCACGCTCGCGACGCACCAGCCCGTCGAGCTGGGCCGCCGCGCCACGCAGCGCCGTGCCGATGTGCTCGGCCTCGGGCACGCGGTAGTGGGGGACGTCCAGGTCGAAGCGGCCTGCACCCAGCTGGTCGGCCTTGCGCGCAAGCTCGGTGAAGGGTCGCGCCATGCGTCGCGCGAGGAAGTACCCCACGACCACGGCGAGCACGGTCAGGCTGAGGCTCACCACCACGAGCGGGAGCAGCGCGTCGGAGACCCGCTCCTCGACGAGGGTGCCGGACCGGGCCACGGTGAGCTCGCCGCCATCGGGCAGCTCCTGCGTGACCGTGATGTCCGAGTCGTCTCCCGGGGGCGGCTGGCCGGCGCTGACCGTCGACCCGTCGGGGGCGACGTACTCGACGTACTCCGCCCGGTTGAGGGTCTGCTCCAGGAACTCGCTGGTCAGCGGCTGAGCATCGGACTGCCGCTCGGCGACCAGGATGGCGATCAGGTCGGCGGAGCGCTCGATCTTGCGCTCCTCCTGGCGCTCGACCAGGTCGGCGACCAGGTAGGCGCGGGGCACGCTGAACAGCACCACGACCGCGATCGTCATTCCGACGAGGGCCCCGATCAGCCGGTCACGCATCCGGGACGCCGTCCTCGAGCCGGAAGCCGACCCCGCGGACGGTGACGATCCGAACCACAGCGCTGCGCTCCTCGAGCTTCTGGCGCAGCCTGCCGATGGTGGTGTCCAGGGTCTTCGTGGACCCGAACCAGTTCGCGTCCCAGACCTCGTCCATCAGCCTCTCGCGGCTGAGGACGGCGCCCCGCTCGGCGTCGAGCAGCTCCAGCAGGTCGAACTCCTTGGCCGTCAGCGTGAGCTCTGCTCCGGCCAGCCACGCCCGACGGGCCTGGGCGTCGACGGTGAGCTCCTGTCCCGACGTGTCGGGCGTTGCCGGCGCCGGCGCCGTCTCCCGCGCCTGGCGGCGGAGGAGTGCGCGCACCCGGGCGAGCAGCTCCGCCAGCCCGAACGGCTTGGCGAGGTAGTCATCGGCACCCACGTCGAGGCCGACCACCCGGTCGAGCTCTCCACCGCGCGCGGTGAGGATCAGCACGCCGCCGTCGTACCCGTCGGCGCGCAGCCTGCGGCACACCTCGAGCCCGTCGAGGTCGGGAAGACCCAGGTCGAGCAGCACCAGGGCGACGCCCCCGGCGGCGACCCGCTCCAGGGCGGGCTGGCCGGCCTCGACGCGCTCGACGTCGTACCCCTCACGCTCGAGGGTGCGGATCAGCGGGCTCGCGATGTGGTCGTCGTCCTCGACGAGGAGCACCAGGGAGGACACCTCATCGAGCATAGGTCCGGGGGCGCCCCGGATCGCGACGACTCCACGAGGTGTCCAGGACGAGCAGCACGGGAATGGCGGCTCCGCCCACGAGCAGGACCAGGCCGCATGCCGAAGGATCCGCGGCCGGCGAGCCCGGGAGGCCGACGGTGAGGTGGAGCAGGGCGCCCAGGGCGGCGGCCCCGGCCGTGCCCGCGAGGAGGAACCGGGCGGGGAGTGAGCCGGTCAGGCACACGGGCACCGCCAGGATCGTCAGGGCGACGGCCAGCGAGGCGAGCATCGCCCGGGCGTACGCCGACTCCTGTGCTCCGGTGTCCAGGACGCCGGCCAGCGTCACTGCCAGTGCCACGGCGATCACCGCGGTGAGGGCGGACGCGAGGCTGCTCGGTCGCATCAGAACTCCCGGTCCGCGGTGCCGGTCTCGGTGACGACGGTGGTCGCGCAGGCGTTGCCGCGCTCGTCGAGAACACCGGCCACGGGGGTCCAGCGCATGGCCGACGAGGCCGTCACGGTGCGCAGGCCGGTGGCCCCGCTGGCGACGGTGCCGAGGGTGACCGTGACCCGGGTCTGGATGATGCCGTTGACGGTCGCCGTGCTCGTGGTCATGGTGGCGTTGAACTCCGCGGTGCCGCCGGCGGCGGTGATGTAGTCCTGGGCCAGGTTGACCGTGCCGAGGTTCAAGGAGGATCCGTCCCGGCGGAAGTCGAGGGTGTCGTTGCTGCCGCCGAGGCCGACCAGGGCGCCGTCCCGCAGCCGCAGGGTCACCGGCACCGACGCGCCCGTCCAGCCCGGGGACACGCTGGACAGCTGCACCCGGCGGCTGTACGTGAAGGTGATGGTGTCGCCCGTGGAGAGCCGGCCGGCCGTGCCGACGTTCGTGGTCTGCACGTCGACGCCGCGCAGCGGGGAGTTGTCGACCACCCGCGCGGCGACCACCGCGGAGGTGGTGACCTTGCCGGAGCCGTCGGTCAGCACGGCCCTGAGGTCGTACGACGCGTCGGCGACCTGGGTGGTGTTCCAGTTGCAGGTGTAAGGGGCGTTCGGGTCGGTGCAGACGTCGGTCCAGGTCGTGGTCCCGGCAGGGGCGCGCTGGATCACCACCCGGGTGACGCCCGCGGTGGATGCCGCGGTCGCGCGGAGGGTGACGGTGCCGTAGAGCTCGGTGCCCGGGTCCTCGAGCGACACCGTCGAGACGACGTTCTCCACCAGCCGGTTGGTCACGGCCGCGGAGGTCGTCGAGTTGCCAGCCTCATCGGTGGCCTGGGCCCGGAAGGACCAGTTGCCCTCCGCGAGGGTCGTGGTGTCCAAGGAGCAGCGGTACGGCGCAGCGGTCGTCGTGCAGACGTCGGTCCAGGTGCTGGCGCCGGCCGCCTGGCGCTGGATGACCACCTGCGCGATGCCGGAGTGGGCGTCGTCGGCTGTCGCGGCCAGGGTGACGGTGCCGCGCAGCGGGGTGCCGGGGTCGGTCATCGTCACCGTGGGGGCGGTGTTGTCCACGATCATCCCGGTGGACGGTCGAGTAGAAGGTGCCGTTGAAGGACGCCACGCGGATGCGGACGTCGTAGGACCCGCTGGGCACCTGGGTGGTGTTCCACGAGCACTCGGACGACGGATCGAAGTAGGTCGTGCAGATGGCCGTCCAGCTGCTCGAGCCGGCGGGGGCGTACTCCACGGTGGTCGACGTAGAGGCCCGGTGGGTTGTGGACGACGACCGGCATGACGACCGTGCCTCGGACGACGTCGGGGACGTCGAGGACCGGGAACACCGAGTTCGCGACCGTGGCGGCCACGGAGGCAGAGGTGGTGGCGTAGCCCGCCTGGTCGGTCGCGACCGCGCGCAGCGAGTGGTCGCCGTCGGCGACCGCGGTGGTGTTCCACGAGCAGGTGTACGGCGCGGTTTCGTCCGTGCAGATCGGCGTCCAGGCGCCGCCGCTCGCCTGGAGCTGGAACGCGACGCCGGCGATGCCGGTCTCGGCATCGCTCGCCTGCGCGGACAGGGTGACGGTCCCCTTCGCGGGGACGGCGGGCTTGGTCATGGTGACCGTCGGTGGGGTCCAGTCGGCGGCCGCCTGGACGGAGGCCGAGCTCTCGGTGCGGGCGGTCATGGTGGCCGACGAGCTGCCGTCGATCGACAGCGCGAGGAAGGTGAGCAGGCCCACCACCAGGACCGGAGCGAGCCGCCAGTGGCTCACGCCGCGCACTTCAGGCACCCGCCGCGGTGGTGGTCGGCGAAGCCTCGAGCTGGTGGCGGCGCTGCGTCCCCCGCAGCACCGACACCAGCTCGACCAGCGCGCCGAGCGCGACCAGTCCGGCCGGGATCCCGATCACCAGCATCCGGATGTCGCGGTCGGCGAGCGCGATCAGCACGTAGCCGGCGAGTGGAACGTGGAACTGGACCACCGGCTGCACGTCGGAGTCGAGCGCGAACCGCCACGGGTCCGGGTCCGGGTTGGCATCGCCCTGGGTCCGGTAGCTCGGCCGGCCGTCGGCGCCGGTCCGGATGTCGTGGATCCGGTGGGTGACCAGGGTGGTCACCCCGCTGTCCGACGGCGGCTCGTAGGTGACCACGTCGCCCACGGCCAGGTCGGCCTCCGGGACGTTCCGGGTGAACACCACCGCGCCCTTCTCGATGCTGCCCGACATCGAGCCGCCGGTGATCACGTAGCGCTGGTAGCCGAGCGCCGAGGGCAGCACCCACGCGATCCCGGCCAGCACGACGACAACGGCGGCGAGGCTGACGAGCGCGCGTGCGACGCGACCCAGGCCGCGGCGGATCCCGCGGCTCTCGGTGTGATGCGTGCTCATGGCGGCCTCTTCGTGGTGGTGCGGACGGGGATTGCTGTGCGGGCCGGATGGTTGTCATCCGGCCCGCGGTCTCACTGGTTGGTGGTCTCGCCGTCCAGCTGGACCGAGTCCCACGCGTACGTCGCGCTGGCCGTCTTGCCCTGCTGGGTGTTGTCGGCGGCCGCGTCCAGTGCGACCCGGAACGTGAAGACGTTCGCGGAGCCGGGCTGGAAGGTGCCCAGGTCGTTCTTGGCGCCGTCGGTGAGGCCGCCGAACGTGCCGTCGTAGACGACCGCGTTGGTGGTGGTGTTGGTGATCTTGAGGGTCAGGTTGTTGTTCGAGAACCCGTTGGCGGAAACGCCCTCGGTGAGGCTGAACTTCGCGGGCAAGGTGCCCGTGTTGGTCAGCGTGAGGCTGCCGTTGACGACGTCGCCAGGCTTGATGGCGGTCAGGTTGAAGATCGCCTGGCCGTCCTTGGAGTTGGTCTGCTTGAGCGACCCCGAGGTGACCGAGCTGATGGTGTTCTCGGAGTGCGAGGTGAAGTTGGCGCCCGAGCCCACCGCGATCGCGCCGGCGGCGGCGAGCGTGGCGAGCGGCACGAGGATCTTGCGGTTCATTGGTGCTCCCAGGTGGTTGGTCCCTTGTCTTACGAGAACGCTAGGGAGCCGTGGTCCACGCGATCTCCACACGAGATCCCCAGAAGTTCCACAGTTCAGGAATGGCCGGACGACGCGCCGCTAGGGTGCGGCTGTGGCCGCGTGGAACACGTTCATCGAGGGCGACAACCTCGACGTGCTGCCCACGCTCGGCCGCGGCTCGGTGGACCTGGTCTACATCGACCCGCCGTACAACACCGGCAACGACTTCGCCTACCGCGACTCCTACGCCTCGCACGCTGCCTGGGTGGCGATGATGCGGCCGCGGCTGGTGGCGGCGCGGGAGGTGCTGGCCGAGACCGGCGCGATCTTCGTGAGCATCGACGACAACGAGGCGGCGTACCTGCGGCTGCTGATGGACGAGGTGTACGGCGAGGGCAACCTGCTCGCGCAGATCGTGGTCAACCTCAACCCCAAGGGGCGGCAGCTGGGGCGGGGCTTCGCGACCAGCCACGAGTACCTGCTGGCCTACGCGCGCGACGCGGCGGCGTGCGTGCTCGACGCGTCGAGCCACGAGACCGTGAACGAGCGGGACTTCCCGCTGGTGGACGGCGACGGCAGGCACTTCCGGCACCTGCCGCTGCGCAACACGAACAAGAAGTTCAACCCGGCCACCGCGCGGACCCTGCACTTCCCGGTGTGGGGGTCGGTGACGTCGGGGGAGGTGCGGACCGCGCCGTTCGGCGACGCGGTGGAGATCCTGCCGGTGTTCGGGGACGGCTCGCCCGCGGTGTGGCGGTGGAGCCCGCCGCGGATCGACGAGCGGGGTGCAGACCTGGTCTGCCGGCTGGTGCGCGGCCCGCGGGGCGAGCGGGTGGACGTGTTCCAGAAGGACTGGCTGCACACTGCCCGGCGGGCGGCGGAAGAAGCTGCGCACGATCTGGCTGGCCGAGGAGGTGGGCTCCACCGACACCGCGGTCGCGGAGCTGAAGGAGATCCTCGGGCACGTCTTCGACTCCCCGAAGCCGACCGGGCTGCTGCGCCGGATCCTGGGCACCATGCCCGCCGATGCGGTGGTGCTCGACTTCTTCGCCGGCAGCGGTACGACGGGGCACGCGGTCGCGCTCGCGAACGCCGAGGACGGCGGGTCGCGGCGGTGCATCTCGGTGAACTCCGCGGAGCCGACGCTGCCGGAGTCGCGGGCGCGGCTGGCGGGCTACGCGACCGTCGCCGACATCACCCGGGCCCGGCTGCGGGCCGTGGCGGAGACGGTGGGCGGTGGGCTCGAGGAGGACCGTCGGCGGGCCGGGCGGGCGGTGACCTAGCGTCTCGGTTTCCGGCGGCCCGAGACGGTCGCTAGCTCACCGCTCCGCCCGGCCACGAGGCGGCCAGCGCGTCGAGCACCAGGTCCCAACCGGTGTTGTAGCTGGCGCGCCGGTCGGCGGTGTCGTCGGTCCAGCCGGAGTGCACGAGCCGCAGCAGGCAGCCGGCCTCGGTCGCGGTGAAGGTGACCTCGACCCGGGTGGCCTCGTCGGGGGTGCGCCCGGGGTACCAGTCCAGGACCAGCCGGTGCGGGGCGTCGTACAAGGTCACCAGGGCCCAGTCGACGCGCGCCCCGGCGTCGTCGGTCTCGTAGACGAAGCCGCCGACGAGCGGCTCGACGGTGATCGAGGCGACCCGGGCGCCGGCGACGCTGTGCGGGTCCACCGGCCACCACTCGCCGATCCGGTCGGTGAACAGGGTGAACGCGACCTCGGGGGAGCAGGCCAGGGTGCGTTCCTTGACGACGGCGGTGATCGTGTCGGTCATCGGTCCTCCTTCGGCGCGGAGCGCTCGACGTACGCCTCGAAGCTGTCGAGCGCGGTGTCCCACATCCGGTCCAGGTAGTCGCGGACGGCGGCGGCGCCCGCGGGGTCGAGCCGGTAGACCCGGCGGGTGCCCTGCGCGGCCATGGTGACCAGGGCGGCGGCGTGCAGCACCCGGAGGTGCTGGGAGACGGCGGGCCGGGAGACCGGCAGCCGGTCGGCCAGCTCCTGCACCGACGACGGGCGCGCGGCGAGCAGGCCGACGATCTCGCGACGGGTGGCGTCGCCGAGGGCGTCCAGTGCTCCTGCCGCGGTCATGGCCTTACCGTAAGTGTGAACTTACGGTAAGTCAAGGCTTACGAAACGTCGGCTGCCTTCTCCAGGGCCTTCACCTCGGCGTCGAGGTGGGTCAGCAGCCGCTGCAGGTGGGGGACGGTGCGGCGGCAGCCGGTGAGCCCGAACGCCATGTTGCCGTCGTACGAGGTGCAGGTGATGTTCAGCGCCATCCCGTTGATCGGGATCGACAGGGGGTAGCTGCCGACCAGTGGCGCGCCGTTCCAGTAGTGGGTGGTGCGCGGGCCGGGGACGTTGCTGATCACCAGGTTGTACGGCGGCCGCACCAGGCCCTGCATCCGGAACATCGGGGTGAGGATCGCCGGCGCCTGGCCGATCGCGCTCATCGCCAGGATCTGCAACGGCGTCATCGAGGACAGCGCCTCCTTGCCGTCCTTCATGGACCGGTGGATGGCTTCGAGCCGCTTGGCCGGGTCGTTCAGGTCGGTGGCCAGCTGCACCATCACCGCGCCGACCGCGTTGCCGCCCTCCGCCGAGGCGACCTGGGAGTCCTTGGCCTTCAACCCGACCGGCACCATCGCCACCAGCGGGGTCTCGGGGAGCGCGTCCTGCTCGATGAGGTACTTGCGCACCGCTCCGGAGCACATCGCCATCACGACGTCGTTGATGGTGGTGCCGGTGGCCTTGCCGATGCCGCGAAGCCGCTCGATCGGCCAGCCGTCGGCCGCGAACCGGCGCGACCCGGTGATGTTCTGGTTGAACATCGTCCGCGGCGCGTTGAGGGAGAGCGCCGAGGTCTCGTTCCTCACCGCCTTGGAGAAGGTCTTGATCAGCGCGCTGGGCAGCCCGGCCGCCTCGGAGGTGATCCCGAGCGCGGTGCGGATCGCGGAGACGGGCACCTCCGCGAGGCTGTGCTCGGCGTCGGAGGCCGCCTTGCTCGTGCTGCTTCCGGTCGCGCCCGCCGCCCACATCGCCTGCATGCCGCGCTGGTCGGGGTCGGTGCTGAGCACGCTCTGCACCAGCCGCATCGCGGAGACGCCGTCGACCAGGGCGTGATGGAGCTTGGTGTACATCGCCACCCGGCCGTCGCGCAGGCCCTCGATGACGTGCGCCTCCCAGAGCGGCCGCTCCCAGGCGAGCCGGGTGCTGTGCAGACGGGAGCAGAGCTCGAGCAGCTCGCGGACCCGGCCGGGCTTCGGCAGCGCGCTGTGCCGCACGTGGTGCTCGATGTCGAACTGGTCGTCGGGCACCCAGACCAGCTGGGCGCCGGTCTTGATCGAGCGGTGGGGCCGCTTCAGGAACAGCGGGGCGATCTCCTCGACGTCGCGCATCTGCTCGTACATCTCGCGCACGAAGTTGCGGCCGGCTCCCTCCGGCTTCTTGAACAGCTGGAGGCCACCCACGTGCATCGGCATGTTGCGGTTCTCCGCGAGCAGGAAGCCGGCGGAGGTCGGGTCGATCGGAGTGGCCACGGGGAAGCCCCTTTCGTCGGACCCCGATCCTGTCGCGGCGTGACGGGCGCCACAAGTACGCCGTCCCCGGGCCGTTCCCTTCGAGGGTTCACCCTTGATCTTGGTCGCGCCCCTTGCGGGCGCCGGGGTGGCGGGCGCAGGCTCGGGTCGCTCGTTGCCCACGCCCTCCATCTCGGGAGTTCTCATGGTTCGTCGGTTGCTGGTGTCGTTCGGTCTCTTCGTCTCGGTGTGTCGCGGGAGTGGTGGCGGTGCCCTCCGCGGCGCACGCCGACACCTACTCCGCGCCGCTGCAGACCGCGATCGCGGACCTGCCGGTCGCGACCGAGGTGCGCACCGGCTACTCGCGCGACGAGTTCCAGCACTGGATCGACGCGGACGGCGACGGGTGCAACACCCGCAACGAGGTGCTGATCGCCGAGGCCGACGACCCGGTGACCGTGGGCGGTGGCTGCTCGCTGAGCGGCGGGCGCTGGTTCTCCTACTACGACCGGGTGTCCTGGACGCAGACCTCGGACGTCGACATCGACCACATGGTCCCGCTCGCCGAGGCCTGGGACTCCGGCGCGCGGACCTGGAGCGACGCGACCCGGCGCGACTTCGCCAACGACCTGGGCGACTACCGGACCCTGGTCGGCGTCACCGACGACGTCAACCAGGCGAAGGGTGACCAGGACATCGCGCAGTGGCTGCCGACGTACGACAAGTGCCGCTACCTGGGCGAGTTCGTCGCGGTGAAGCTCCGCTGGCGGCTGACCGTGGACAGCGGGGAGAAGGCGGCGATGAGCTCGCTCGCCTCCTCGTGCTCCAACGTCACGATCACGGTGACCCGGGCCCGGTAGCGGACCACCTTCCGTCCACAGCCGGGCGTCGTCGGGTGCTCGTCCACAGGTGAGCCGTCGCCCTCGGCTGCGGGCACCCCGTTCCTCCCTAGCGTCCTCCGCGCCGCCGGAACTCGCCGGCGTCACGACCCTCTCGGAGGACCCCCATGAAGAAGTACGCCGTCACCCTCGCCGCGCTGGCGTTCGCCGGCCTCGCGATCGGCTCCGGCGGGCTGGCCGCCGCGGACCCGTCCGGCACGCCGACCGCGCCCGACGCCGCGCCGTACGTGCCGCACCCGAAGACGATCGTGGAGGTGAAGGGCGACAAGTGGAACGGCTTCTCGGTCTTCCACTACGACGGCAGCGCCGACTTCCCGCCGACCGACAGCGAGGCGCGCGCGGAGTGCAGCGAGTACGACACCCGGCTCGACCGGGTGCGGTGCCGCACCGAGGTGCGGGTCTGGTACTCCGCGCCTCGGTGACCTGAAGCGGTCGATCAACTACCAGCAGGCGCTGCGCAGCAAGTAGGTCGGTGGCTCCGGGGCGATGACCTGGCAACATCGCGCCCATGGAGGCGGGCCCGCTCGACCGGATGTGGAGCCGAGGGCGGATCTCCGTCCGGGCCCGCGTGGCCCGCCTCGCCGACAAGCGCTGGCACGTGGCGCAGTGCGCGATCGCCGCCGGGGTCGCGTGGTTCGTCGCCGCCGAGATCTTCGGCCACCCGACCCCGTTCTTCGCGCCGATCGCGGCGGTGGTCAGCCTCGGCACGTCCTACGGGCAGCGGCTGCGTCGGGTGGCCGAGGTGACCATCGGCGTCGCGCTCGGGGTGCTTGCTCGCCGACCTGCTCGTGGTCCAGCTCGGCGTCCGGCTGGTGGCAGCTGACGCTGATCGTGGCGCTGGCGATGACCGCCGCGTTCCTGCTCGACGGCGGCCAGCTGTTCGTGACCCAGGCCGCGGTGCAGTCGATCGTGATCGCCTCGCTGGTGCCCGACCCAGGCGCAGGCGCTGACCCGCTGGACCGACGCGCTGATCGGGGGAGCGGTGGCGCTGGTCGCGGCGCACCGTGGTGCCCGCCGCGCCGCTGCGCCGACCGCGCGAGCAGGCGGCCGTGGTGGTGCGCAAGATCGCCGAGCTGCTGCGCGCCGCAGCGGAGGTGATGGTCGACGGTGAGCTGGAGCACGGGCTCGACCTGCTCGCCGACGCCCGCTCCACCGACGCCCTGATCCGCGAGCTGCAGGCGGCCGCCGACGAGGGCATGGCGGTGGTGGCCTCGTCGCCGTTCCGGGTGCGGCACCGCGGCCGACCTGCGGCGGATGGTCGGAGCTGGTCGACCCGCTGGACCGGGCGCTGCGCAGCACCCGGGTGCTGGTCCGGCAGACCGCGGTGGCGGCCTACCACCGGCGGGCGGTGCCGGAGTCGTACGCCCTGCTCGCGGTCGACCTCGCTGTCGCGGCCGACCAGGTCGCCGACGAGCTCCGCGCCGACCGGATGGCGGCCGCGGCCGCGGCCCGCGCTGCTCGCGGTCGGCGAGGCGACCGGCCGGGTCGAGCGCGCCGACGTGCTCGCCGCCGAGGCGATCCTCGCCCAGCTCCGGTCGGTCGTGGTCGACCTGCTGCTGCTCACCGGGATGGACCAGATCGAGTCCACCGACGCGCTGCCCCCGCCGCGATGAGGACCGGCATCGGACGAGGTCAGTCCTGACGTGGCGGAGATGAGATGGGTGCTGCACGTCGACCTCGACCAGTTCATCGCGGCGGTCGAGGTGCTGCGCCGACCCGAGCTCGCCGGGCCGCCCGGTGGTGGTCGGCGGCCGCGGCGACCCGACCGAGCGCGGCGTGGTGTCCACCGCGTCGTACGAGGCCCGGGAGTTCGGCGTCGGGCTCCGGCATGCCGCTGCGGCTGGCGGCCGCGCAAGTGCCCGGACGCGGTGTTCCTGCCGGTCGACGGCGCCGGCGTACGACGCCGCCTCGGCGGTGGTGATGGACACGCTCCGCTCGCTGGAGTGGGGCGGGCGTGCCGGTGGTGCGTGGAGGTGCTCGGCTGGGACGAGGCGTTCCTGGCCGCGGACCGGTCGCCGGTGGAGGGGGGGGGGGAGTCCCCGGCGCACCGGCCGCCGACCCGACCTCGGCGACCCGCGCGACTTCGCCGAGCGGATCCGGGCCGAGGTGCTCGCCGCGACCCGGCTGCACTGCTCGGTCGGGATCGGCGACAACAAGCTCCAGGCCAAGATCGCGACCGACTTCGGCAAGCCCGCGCGGGGACCTACGCTGATCACCGACGAGACGTGGTTCGAGGAGATGGGGCGACCGGCCGACCCGGGCGCTGTGGGGGATCGGCCGCAAGACCGCGAAGAAGCTGGCGGCGCTCGGCATCGACACCGTCGACCAGCTGGCCGCCTCCGACGCCCGGCTGCTGGCCGCCGAGCTCGGGCCGACGATGGGGCCGTGGTTCCACCGGCTCGGCCGCGGCGTCGACACCAGCCCGGTCGACGCCACGCCGTGGGTGCCGCGGGCGCACGGCCGCGAGGAGACGTTCCAGGAGGACCTCGACGACTGGGCCGACGTCGAGGCGGCGGTCCGCGCGCTGACCCGGCCGCGTGGTCGAGCCGACATCGACCGCGAGGGCCGGCCGGCGGCCCGGGTCGGGATCAAGGTCCGCTTCAGGCCGTTCTTCACGGTCACCCGCAGCCTCACCCTGCCGCGCGCCGACCAACGACCCCGAGGTGCTCGCCGACGCGGCGGTGTCGCTGCTCGACCGGGTCGAGCAGCGACCGGCCGGTGCGGCTGCTCGGCGTACGGCTGGAGATGGCCGAGCCCGAGAGCCGGCTCAGCTGAGCCGTCAGCCCAGTGACCCGCGCAGCTCCCGCACCACCGAGTCGACGACCGCGACCAGGTCGCCGCCGGTCTCGGCGGCGACCGCGCGCTGCCGCTGGTACGACGCCCCGCGCGCGCGGGATCTCGGCGACCGACGCGCAGCTCGTCCGCGCAGCCCAGCCGCGCGGCGACCGGCGTCGAGCCGCTCGAGCAGGTCGGCCAGGTCGTCGGTGACCAGCCGCTCGTTGGACGTCGGCGTCGAGGATGATCGATCGGCGTCCAGGCCGTAGCGGGCGGCCCGCCACTTGTTCTCCTGCACGTGCCACGGCGGCATCGTCGGCAGCTCCTCGCCGCGCGGCCAGCCGCGTGTCGAGGTCGACGACCAGGCAGTGCATCAGCGCGGCGAGGGCGGCCAGCTCGTCGAAGGTCGGAGACGCCGTCGCAGACCCGGTTCTCGAGGGTGCCGAGGTGCGGCGACGGGCGCAGGTCCCAGCGGATCTCGGAGAGCTCGTCGATCACGCCGGTGGTGAGCTGGTCGTGGGCGAACGCCTCGAACTCCGCCCAGGTCTCGAACTGGAACGGCAGCCCGGCGGTCGGCAGCTGCTGGAACATCAGCGCCCGGTTGGACGCGTAGCCGGTGTCGATGCCCGGCCCAGATCGGCGAGGACGCCGAGAGCGCCTGCAGGTGCGGGTAGTAGTTGAGCAGCGCGGACAGCACCGGCATCACCCGCGTCCGCTCCGGCATGCCGACGTGCACGTGCAGGCCCCAGATCAGCATCTGCCGGCCCCACCACTGGGTGCGGTTGATCAGCTCCTCGTAGCGGTGCCCCTCGGTGAGCTCCTGCGCGGTCCACGACGCGAACGGGTGCGTGCCCGCGCCGAACAGGTCGACGCCCAGCTCGTCGGCCGGACCGGCACCACCACCGCCAGCGTCTCGCGCAGGTCGGTCATCGCCTCGCTCGACCGTCTCGCAGACGCCGGTGACGACCTCGACGGTGTTGCGGAGCAGCTCCTTGTGCAGCCGGCTCGGGTCGGGCAGCCGGGCCTTGGCCCGCGCGAACAGGTGCGGCGGCGTCGTTGCGCAGGTCGCGGGTACGCCGTGTCGACGAGCGCGAACTCCCACTCGACGCCGAGCGTCGGCCGGGCGGAGGCGTGGAAGTCGATGCGCACGCCGCCAAGCGAACGCACACGCCGATCGACCCGTCGCGGCCGTGAGTCGCGGCCGGGTGTTGGCAGCATGGCAGCCATGCTCGAAGCACGCGACGCTCAACCTCGACCCTGGACTTCTGCCTCCGGGTCGGCGAGCTGCTGCTCTCCTCCGGGCGCCGGCGCCGCCGACGTGACCGCCACCATGCGGTCGCTCAGCTGGCCGCTGGGCGCTCCGCAACCCCGAGATCGACGTGACCTTCACGGCGCTGTCGATGAGCTACCAGCCGGAGCCCCGAGGAGCCGCTCGTCGCTCCAGTCCGGCACGTCACGCAGCGCGACATCGACTACGAGGACCTCACCCTGGTCGACCACCTGGTCCGCGACGTGCTGCGCGAGCGAGATCGACCTCGCCGAGGCCCGCGCCGACGCTGGCCCGGATCATCTCCTCCGGCCACGACCGGCCGCGCTGGGCGGTCACCCTCGGCTGGGGCGTGATGTGCGCCGGCGTCGGCCTGATGCTCGGCGGCAACGCGCTGGTGGTGGCGATCGCGGCCGTCGCGGCGGTGCTGCATCGACCGGCTCCAGATGGTGATCGCGCCGCCGCCGGCTGCCGGTCTTCTACCAGCAGGTCGCCGGCGGCGCGCGTGGCCACGCTGCTCGCCGTCGGCGCCGCGGCGACGCCGCTCGACCTCGACCCGTCCGCTCGTCGTCACCGCGAACATCATCATGCTGCTCGCCGGGATCGGGTTCATGGGCGCCCTCCAGGACGCCCTGTCCGGCTTCTACCTCACCGCCGGCGCCCGGCTGACCGAGGCGCTGCTCGCCACCGCCGGCATCATCGCCGGGGTCAGCGGCGGCCTGGCGCTCGCCGACGGTCATCGGCGTCGACATCGGCCGCTCGATCCCGTCGGCCGGACCGGCATCCAGGAGCGTCGGCGTGGTGGCGCTCGGGGCCGCGATCGCCGCGGCGGCGTTCGCGTTCTCGTCGTACGCGCCCAAGCGGATCCTGGCGCCCGATCGCGCTGATCGCCGCCGTCGCGATGTCGATCTCGCAGTCGATCGACGAGCCGCGGGCTTCGGCCGCACCTGGCCGGTCGGCGCTCGCCGCGTTCTTCGTCGGCCTGGTCAGCTACGCCGTCGCCGGCCGGCTGCGGGTGCCGCCGCTGGTCGTGGTCGTCTCCGCGGTCGTGCCGATGCTGCCCGGCCTCTCGATCTACCGCGGCCTGTCCCTGCTCGCCGAGGGCGGCCGGTTCAACACCTCGGAGGGCCTGCTCGCGCTGATCACCGCCGCCTCGGTCGCGATGGCGCTGGCCGCCGGCGTGATCCTCGGCGAGTACGTCGCCCAGCCGCTCAAGCGCGAGGCGCCGCCGGCTCGAGCGCCGGCTCGCCGGCCCGCGGCTGGTCGGGCCGCTCCGCGTGCTCGGCCGTCGCGGCCGCACCCGCCGCCAGCGCGCGCGACTCGGCGAGCGAGGATCAGGCGGACTGACGGAAGAGCTCGGCGAACCAGCGCCGGGCACCGCCGTCGAACGGCGCCGCACCCCGCGCGACCAGTTCGCGGATCCGGTCGCGAGAGGCGGTCGCGAGCCCCACGACCTCGTCGGGGTAGCCGAGCTCGACCCGGTGCTCGGCGAACTCGTCCTCGTCGTCGACCCACACCCGGCCGGTCGGGTCCGGGACGACGTCCAGGTCCAGGTCGACCGCCCGCAGCCGTGGCGCCGTCCCACTCGGGCGGCGTGGTCATGTCGACGTACACCTCGCACCGGCCCGCCCTCGTCGTGGAACGTCGCCAGCCACCCGCGCTCGACCGGGCGTCCGGCTCCGGGCACCAGCCCGACCTGGGCGACCGGCGCGACGTAGTCGACGCCCGGCCGGGTCATCGTGGTCCCGGCGGGAATGCCGAGCCAGTCGCCGTGCTCGTCGCTGCCGAGGTACGTCGCGTCGAACTCCCAGTGCGGCCGGTCGCCCCACTTGGTCATCACGACGTGGATCGGTGGTCCCGGGGACGTGCACCCGCCGTTCTATCAGCCGACGCGACCGTGCTGACTGCGCGGGCAGCACCCGCTTGGCAGGCCCGCGGCCGACGACGTCCTGGTAGCGCGAGCCGAGCGAGCTTCGCGAAGTGGTGCAGCGCGTGCGCGTCGATGCCGACCAGCACCCGCGCCTGGTTGCGCAGGATGCCCTTGACGATGATCTCGGCGGCCCTCTCGGGCGTCATCCGGGCCAGCTTCTTGTCGAACAGCTTGGCGGTCTGCGGCCTTGTCCTCGTGCTCGGAGTACCCGGGCGTTGCGGGCGATCGCGGTCTTGATCCCGCCGGGGTGCACGGCGGTGACGCCGACCGGGTGGCCGGCGATCAGCATCTCCTCGCGCAGCGCCTCGGTCAAGCCGCGGACGGCGTACTTGGTGGCGTTGTAGGCGCTCTGGCCGGGCATCGAGATCAGGCCGAAGAGCGACGAGATGTTGACGACGTGCCCGTCGCCGGACGCGATCAGGTGCGGCAGGAACTCCTTGGTGCCGTGCACGACGCCCCAGAAGTTGATGCCGACGATCCAGTCGATGTCGGAGTACTCGAGGTCGTCGAAGTCGCCGGCCAGCGCGACGCCGGCGTTGTTGATCACCACGTTGACCCGGCCGAAGTGCTCGGCGCACGGCGGCGGCGTACGCCGTGAACGCGGCGCGGTCGGCCACGTCGAGGTGGTCGCTGCGGACCTCGCTTGGCGCCGGCGTCCTTGACCAGGTCGACGGTCTCGGCGAGCCCGGTCTCGTCGACGTCGGAGAGCGCGAGCAGGGCGCCGCGGCGCGGCCAGCGTCGACGGCGAGCGCGCGGCCGATGCCGGAGCCGGCGCCGGTGATCACGACGACCTTGTCGTCGAGCGTCTTCATGCCATGACCTCCTGCTGGGCGTCGGTCCGGGCGGCGACCTCGGTAGGCGTCGACGTCGAAGCTCGCCAGTCTGGCCGCGGAACGTGAACGTCGTCCGCGGCCAGAGCGTGGTGTTGTTGCCGTGCGCGTCGAGGTACCAGCTGGCGCAGCCGCCGGTGGTCCACACGGTGCGCTTCATCCGGCGCTGCAGGTCGGCGTTCCACTCCTGCTGCGCGCGTCCGCGGTCGGCTCGACCGCGGCGTACTCGTTGAGCGCGCATGGTCCGGACCGCGTCGACGATGTAGGTCGACCTGCGACTCGATCATGAACACCATGCTGGAGTGGCCCGAGCCCGGTGTTCGGGCCGACGATCAGGAACAGGTTGGGGAAGCCGTGGACGGTGGTGCCCTTGTAGGCCGCCATCCCGCGTCGTCCCGCCACGTCTCGGCCAGGCGTCCGCCCGGCGCGGCCGGTGATGTGCTCGGCGATCGGCAGCTCGGTGGTGTAGAAGCCGGTGGCGACGACCAGCACGTCGATCGGGCGCTCCACGCCGTCCGCGGTGACGATCGCGTCGCCGGTGACCTTGGCGATCGCGGTCGGTGACCAGGTCGACGTTGTCGGCGGCGAGCGCGGGGTAGTAGGTGTTGGAGATCAGGATCCGCTTGCAGCCGATCTCGAAGGTCGGGGTGACCTTCTCGCGCAGCTCGGGGTCCTTGATGCCCTTGCGCGATGTTCGCCAGCGCCAGCTTCTTGGCCGGCCAGGCGAGCTTGGGCTGCAGCGTGAAGCCGGGCACGTAGGTCTCGCGGCCCCAGTAGATCGCGGTCCGGTAGAGCCGACTGCAGCGCCGGGCAGCCGCTTGAACGCGAGCCTTCTCGATGCCGGTGTAGGGCCGGTCGTTGCGCGGGATGACGTACGGCGCGGTGCGCTGGTAGACGTCGAGGTGGCCGACCTTCTCCTGGATCGCCGGGACGATCTGGATCGCCGAGGCGCCGGTGCCGATCACCGCGACCCGCTTGCCGGTCAGGTCGACGTCGTGGTTCCAGCGGGCGGAGTGGAACACCTCGCCCTGGAAGGTCTCGATGCCCTCGATCTCGGGCAGCTTCGGCTCGGAGAGGCCGCCGGCGCCGCTGATCAGCGTGCGGGCGGCGTACGTCGCCGCCGGACGGTCGTCCACCACCCAGCGCTGCCGGGCGTCGTCCCAGGTCGCGTCGCTCGACGGAGGTGTCGAAGACGAACCGGTCGAGGGTGCCGGACCGCTCGGCCACCCGCTTGATGTAGGCCTGGATCTCCGGCTGCGGGGAGAAGGACCTCGACCAGTCGGGGTTGGGCGCGAAGGAGAACGAGTAGAGCTGGCTCGGCACGTCGCACGCCGCGCCGGGGTAGGTGTTGTCGCGCCAGGTGCCGCCGACGTCGGGGCCCTTCTCGATCACGAGGAAGTCGGTCTCGCCGTCCTCCTGGAGCTTGATCGCCGCACAGAGCCCGGCGAAGCCGGCCCCGATGATCAGGTGGTCGACCTCGCGGACGAGGGGAGTCGTGGCCATGGCGCCGACGCTATTGGCGTTATTGAACATCTGTCAATAGACTGTGCCTCGTGACGGTAACCACGCCACGAGTCGCAGCCCCGCAACCGGCTGAGCCCCGACGAGCGCCGCGCCCAGCTGCTCGACCTCGGCGTCCGGCTGCTCGCCACCCGGTCCCTCGACGAGCTGTCGATCGACCTGCTCGCCGAGGAGGCCGGCATCTCGCGCGGCCTGCTCTACCACTACTTCGGCAACAAGCACGACTTCCACGAGGCCGTCGTCCGCCGCGCCGCCGACGACCTGATCGCGCAGACCGCGCCGCCGGCCGAGGGCGAGCCGCTGGAGCGGCTGCTCGCCTCGATGACGGCGTACGTCGACTACGTGGTCGCCAACTACGAGGGCTACCTGTCCCTGGTCAAGGGCGCCGCCAGCGGCAACGAGGCGCTGCGCCGGATCTACGACGACGCGCTCGCCGTGCTCACCGACCGGGTCTTCACCGAGGACGCCCATCGGGCGAGCTGCTCGCCGACACCCCGGCCACCCGGCTGGTCGTCCGCGGCTGGGCCGTCGATGTCCGAGGAGCTGGTGCTGTCCTGGGCCAAGGACCCCGCCGGCGTCACCCGCGAGCAGCTCGACGATCTCCTCGCCAACTCACTCCCGGCCCTGGTCGCCACCGTCGATCACGCTGACCCGTCGCAAACTTCCCGAAAAGCACGCTGACCCGTCGCAAAGTCTGCGACGGGTCAGCGTTTCGGGTCAGCGGCTGACGACGGCGGCCAGCTGGTCGAGACCCCAGACCAGGTCCTCCGGCGAGATCACCAGGGGCGGGGCCAGCCGGATCGTGGAGCCGTGGGTGTCCTTGGCGAGCACGCCGCGGGCCATCAGCGCCTCGCAGATCTCGCGGCCGGTGCCGATCGCCGGGTCGATGTCGATGCCGGCCCACAGGCCGCGCACGCGTACGCCGACCACGCCGTGGCCGATCATCGCCTCGAGCCGCTCGCGCAGCAGGATGCTCAGCTCGGCGGCCCGGGCCTGGAACTCGCCGGTCCGGAGCATCTCGACGACGGTGGTGCCGACCGCGCAGGCCAGCGGGTTGCCGCCGAACGTCGAGCCGTGCTGGCCGGGCTGGAGCACGCCGAGCACGTCGCGGTTCGCCGACCACGGCCGAGACCGGGACGATCCCGCCGCCGAGCGCCTTGCCGAGGACGTACATGTCGGGGACGACGTCCTCGTGGTCGCACGCGAAGGTGCGGCCGGTGCGGCCCAGGCCGGCCTGGATCTCGTCGGCGGCGAACAGCACGTTGTGGCGGGTGCAGGCCTCGCGGACGCCGCGCAGGTAGCCGTCCGGCGGGATCACCACGCCGCCCTCGCCCTGGATCGGCTCGATCAGCACGGCGACGGTGTTGTCGGTGATGGCCGCCTCGAGGGCGGCCAGGTCGCCGTACGGCACCGTCACGAAGCCGGGCGTGAACGGCCCGAAGCCGTCGCGCGCGTCGGGGTCGTCGGAGAAGCCGACGATCGTGGTGGTCCGGCCGTGGAAGTTGCCCGAGGCGACGATGATCTGGGCCTGGTCGGCGGGCACGCCCTTGACCTCGTAGCCCCACTTGCGGGAGACCTTGATCGCGGTCTCGACGGCCTCGGCGCCGGTGTTCATCGGCAGCACCAGCTCCTTGCCGCACAGGTCACCCAGCGCGGCGCAGAAGTCGGCGAACTTGTCGTGCACGAACGCCCGGCTGGTCAGCGTCAGCTTGTCGAGCTGCTCGTGCGCGGCCGCGACCAGCAGCGGGTGAGAGTGCCCGAAGTTCAGGGCGGAGTAGCCGGCCAGGAGGTCGAGGAAGCGACGCCCGTCGACGTCGGTCATCCAGGCGCCCTCGGCGTTCGAAAGCACCACGGGCAGCGGGTGGTAGTTGTGCGCGGTGCGGGCCTCGGCGCGGTCGAACTCCTCGGCAGACGCGGCGGCGGGCGGGTCACTGAGTGCGGCGGTCATCGGGTCACTCCTCTCCTCGGATGGCGGGCCCCTCGGGGCCGGGTCAAGATTGTCAGACAATCTGATATTCAGGGTAACCGACAGGGGTCGAATTTGCTCAAGCGCCGGCGCGTGTCGGGCGCTGCGCCGACCCCGAGGTCGCGAACTGCGGCTGACCGCCACCCAACCCACTGTCCGCCGTCCCCGTTGAGGAGGTAGAAGAGGGTTTCGAGACAGGCGCGAAGACGGTGGTTGAGGAAGGCGCGAAGCGCCTGTCTCGAAACCGCCTTCCTCAACCACCGCGGGAAGGGACAGATGACCAAGCGGGCACAGCGCGACCGGGACTTCGGCGAGTACGTCGCCGAGCGACGGCCGCACCTCTACCGCACGGCGTACCTGCTCTGCGGGGACCCGCACCGGGCCGAGGACATCGTGCAGCAGGCGCTGACCAAGCTGTACGCCGCCTGGCCGCGGGCCTCACGCCTCGAGTCCGTCGACGCCTATGCCCGGCGGATCGTGGTCAACGCCCACATCGACGAGACCCGCCGCCCCTGGCGGCGGGAGCGACCGGTCGAGTCCGGGCTCGACCGGCCGGTCGAGGACGTGATCGCACTCGAGGACTCCGATGCTCTCTGGACCGCCTTGCGGGGGCTGGCTCCCGGACAACGGCGCGTGGTGGTGCTGCGGCACTACTGGGGCCTGTCCGTCGACGAGACCGCGGCCGACCTGGGGATCAGCCCCGGGACGGTGAAGAGCCAGACCTCCGACGCGCTCGCGCGCCTGCGCCACGCGCTGTCGGTGGCCGCGACCCCGGGAGAGCACCATGAATGACATCGACCAGCGGCTCCAGGAGCTGGGCGCCAAGATCCCCACACCCGACGTACCCGTCGCGGACGACCTCGCTCGCGGTCGCCGCCGGCTCGGGCTGCATCGGTTGCTGGTGACCGGAGGGACAGTCGCCGCAGTCGCCGTGATCGCAGTGGGCGTCGCCCTGGCCGGTGACGTGTTCGACGACGGTGCCAGCGCCGGCCCTGCAAGCACTCCGTCCTCGGCGCCGAGCCCACGGCACCGGTCGAGCCCGAAGGCATCGGAGCCGACGGCGGCCCCGAGAGCCAGCTCACCGGAGGCGAGCTCCTGAAGCAGTACCGCGACGTCGTCGCCGAGCACATCGACCCCGACGGCACCCACCTGCAGAAGAAGCCGACAACCTCCAGTCCGGGCGGCGGCCTCGGCACCAAGCTCGGCTGGACCGTGCCTGGCCAGGAAGGGCTCGGCATGGTCGAGATCTTCGTCGGCAACGGGTGGAACGGCTTCCTCGGGGCTGACTGCGACTACGGAGCGGAGTGCCACGTCGAGCGGGTCGGACGGCATCGAGGCCCAGGTCCTCGAGTGGGACGGCGCCACCACCGTGGTGGTGCGCCGTGACCACGGCGAGGTGGCGATCACCGTCGACGCGCTGTTCGGCAACAACTCGCTCGTCCCGGTGGAGGGCATGGACATCCCGCTGGACGACCTCGTCCGGGCCGCTGCAGACGAGAGGCTGACCCCGGCGACCCCGCAGCAGATCCGCAACGCGGGCACCAGCCTGGGCTTTCCCGACTTCGACCCGATGCCGGAGTCGGGCGGCGAGGGTGCATCGAAGGCCCCGTTGCCGCCCGCCCGCGCAGTAGGCCCGCTGGCAGCCATGACCTGAGGCGGACGTGGGTACCGCTTCGCATGCCCACGTTCATCCCGCACGTCCTGGTCGGCATCGGCGTCACCCTGGCCGTCTGGCTCCTGAGCGACGCCGAATGGCCGGGGCTCGTGATCGGCGCCGTGCTGGCCCTCGCCCTCTGGCTGATGCTCCGGCTCCGGCCGATCGAGGAGGGCCAGGACCCCGGCGTGCCTGCCGTCAGCTACCTGGCCACTGCCGTCGTGGGAGTGGCCCTCGGCTACCTCTTCTACCGGCTCGGTGACGAGAACGCCGTCTGGTGGTCGGTCGGCTTCATCCTGGCCGGCCTCGTCATCCCGGCCAGCACCACGGTCACCCGGGGTTCGGAACGCGACTGACGGTCAGCCGCGCATGTCGCGTACGGCGAGGGACGCGAAGACCATCGCCGAGCCGAGCGGGGCGCCGGGGCCGGGGTAGACCGAGCCGAACACCGACGCGGCGGAGTTGCTCGAGGCATAGAGACCCTCGATCACCGAGCCGTCCTCCCGCAGCACCCGGCCGGCGGCGTCGGTGACCAGGCCGCCCTTGGTGCCGAGGTCGGAGAGCACGAAGCGGGCGGCGTAGTACGGCGGCCGGTCGACCGGGGTGAGCGCCTTGTTGGGGCCCTCGCCGCCTGCGAAGAACGTGTCGTACTCGTCGCCGCCGCGGCCGAAGTCCTCGTCGACGCCGGTGGCGGCGTACCCGTTGAACCGCTCGACGGACGCGACCAGCGCGTCCTGCGGGACGCCGATCGCCGCGGCCAGCGCCTCGAGGGTGTCGGCGCGCTCCCAGGTGCCGGCGGCCAGGTGGGTGTCGAGGTCGCCCTCGGGCATCGCGATCGCCGGCAGCCGACCGCCCTCGCGATCGTCGAACACGAACCACGACGGGATCCGGTCGGGGGACTTCGCCATCTCCCGGCCGAACCGGTCGTAGGGCAGGCACTCGTTGGCGTAGCGCCGTCCGGTGGCGTCGACCATCAGTCCGCCGCGGAAGCCGAGCGTGAACGAGCCGCTGCCGTCCGGGTGCTCGAGCCCGGGGCAGAACCAGCCGAGCGCCGGAGTAGTCGGTGGCGGCGCCGAGCAGCTCGGCGGCCCGGATCGGCTCTCCGGCGTTGGTGCCGCGCGGCGCCATCGTCCAGGCCACGTCGCCGGGTACGTCGTGCTCGCCGCGCATGGTGTCGCTGCCCTCGAAGCCGCCCGCGGCGATCAGCACGCCGCGCCGTGCGTGCACGGTGACCGGGTCGGAGCGGTACGTCGCCTCGACGCCCACCACGCGGCCGTGCTCGGTGACCAGCTCGCTGACGGCGTGCTCGGTGAGGATCGTGCCGCCCTCGCGCAGCACGATCGCGGCCAGCCGGGCGATCAGCGACTGGCCGCCGCTCAGCGTGTTGCGTCCCGAGAGGCCGGCCCGGTCCCGCTCGACCGGCGGCCGCACCAGCTCACCCACCTCGAGCGGCAGCTCGGCCCGCTTGATGTTCGTGGGCTGGATCGAGCGCCCGAACGGCACCCGGCCGGGGGCGTCGTAGTACTCCGGGAACGGCAGCCACTCGAACTCCAGCCCGGGGTCGGCCTCCAGCTCGGCGACCAGCTCCGGGCGCGTGCACGAGGAACGCCTCGACCTTCTCGGCGTTCGCGTCCTGCAGGATCGCGTCGAGGTAGCTGCGCGCCGAGTCCGTCGAGTCCGGGATCCCCGCGCGCTGCTGGACGTCGCTGCCGGGCAGCCAGCAGGCGCCGCCGGAGTACGCCGAGGTGCCGCCGATCAGCGGGGTCTTCTCCAGGACGACGGTCGACAGGCCGGCCTTCGCCGCCAGCGCCGCGCCGGTGAGCGCGCCGCCACCGGAGCCGACCACGACCACGTCGTACTCGATTTCGGAAACCACTGGCGCACCTTGGCACAATTGCTCGGTCATGTCCTCGCCGCGGCTCCAGATCACCTATCCGCCGGAGCTGCCGGTCAGCCAGCGCCGCGACGACATCGCCGCCGCCATCCGCGACCACCAGGTCGTGATCGTCGCCGGCGAGACCGGGTCGGGGAAGACCACCCAGCTGCCGAAGATCTGCCTGGAGCTCGGCCGCGGCGGCCCGGCAAGGGCGGCGGGATGATCGGGCACACCCAGCCGCGGCGGATCGCGGCGCGGTCGGTCGCCGAGCGGATCGCCGAGGAGCTCGGCACCGAGCTGGGCGACCTGGTCGGCTACCAGGTGCGGTTCACCGACCGCACCTCGAGGGCCAGCCGGGTCAAGGTGATGACCGACGGCATCCTGCTCGCCGAGCTCCAGCGCGACCGGCAGCTGCGCCGCTACGACACGATCATCATCGACGAGGCGCACGAGCGGAGCCTCAACATCGACTTCCTGCTCGGCTACCTCAAGCGGCTGCTGCCGAGGCGGCCGGACCTCAAGCTGATCATCACCTCGGCGACCATCGACGTCGACCGGTTCGCCAAGCACTTCGACGCGCCCGGTCGTCGAGGTCTCCGGCCGCACCTACCCGGTCGAGGTCCGCTACCGCCCGCTCGTCGAGGTCCCCGAGGACGACGAGGAGGGCGAGGCGGTCGTCCGCGACCAGACCGAGGCGATCGTCGACGCGGTCAAGGAGCTGTCGGCCGAGGGGCCGGGCGACATCCTGGTCTTCCTGCCCGGCGAGCGGGAGATCCGCGACACCGCCGACGCCCTCGTCTGGCCTGCCGAGCGGCTCGAGGTGGTGCCGCTCTACTCGCGGCTCTCCGCCGCCGAGCAGCACCGGGTCTTCGCAGCCACACTCCGGGCGCCGGGTCGTGCTGGCCACCAACGTCGCCGAGACCTCGCTGACCGTCCCCGGCATCCGGTACGTCGTCGACACCGGCGTCGCGCGGATCTCGCGCTACTCCGCGCGCACCAAGGTGCAGCGGCTGCCGATCGAGGCGATCAGCCAGGCCTCGGCCAACCAGCGCTCCGGTCGCTGCGGCCGGGTCGCCGCCGGCATCGCGATCCGGCTCTACTCCGAGGAGGACTTCGAGGCCCGCCCGGAGTTCACCGAGCCCGAGATCCTGCGCACCAACCTGGCCTCGGTCATCCTGCAGATGACCTCGCTGGGCCTCGGCGACCTCGGCCGGTTCCCGTTCGTCGAGCCGCCGGACCGGCGCAACGTCACCGCCGGCGTGCAGCTGCTCGAGGAGCTCGGCGCGATCTGGCCGAGCCGGCGCAGCGCGCCGTCCCGACGCGACGGCTCACCAAGGTCGGCACGGCGCGCTCGGCCCGGCTGCCGATCGACCCGCGGCTGGGCCGGATGATCCTCGAGGCCGAGCGGCTCGGCTGCCTCCGCGAGGTGCTCGTCATCGCCGCGGCGCTGTCGCTCCAGGACCCGCGCGAGCGGCCGGCGGAGCAGCAGGCCGCAGGCCGACCAGCAGCACGCCCGGTTCAAGGACGAGAGCTCGCGACTTCCTCACCTGGCTCAACCTCTGGCGCTACGTCAAGGAGCAGCAGCGCGAGCTGTCGCAGCAGCGCCTTCCGGCGGATGTGCAAGCGGGAGTTCCTCAACTACCTGCGGGTCCGCGAGTGGCAGGACTTCGAGTCCCAGCTGCGCCAGGTCTGCAAGGAGATGAAGATCCACGTCGGGCAGCCCGCGCGACACCCCCGACGCCGACGGCATCCACCAGGCGCTGCTCTCCGGGCTGCTCACCCACATCGGGCTGCTCGAGGAGCGCGAGACGAGCGACCGAAGCGCGGGCCGCGGGAGTACCTCGGCGCCCGCGGCGCGCGGTTCGCGATCTTCCCGGGCAGCGGGCTGCACCGGAAGAACCCGCAGTTCCTGATGGCCGGCGAGCTGGTCGAGACCTGCCGGCTCTGGGCGCGGCAGAACGCCGCGATCAAGCCCGAGTGGGCCGAGCGGCTCGGCGCCCACCTGGTCAAGCGCACCTACTCCGAGCCGCACTGGTCCAAGAAGCGCGCGGCCGTGATGGCGCACGAGAAGGTCACGCTGTACGGCGTACCGCTGGTCGCCGACCGGCTGGTCAACTACGGCAAGGTCGACGCGCGAGCTCGGCCGCGAGCTGTTCATCCGGCACGCGCTGGTCTACGGCGAGTGGCACACCCGGCACCGGTTCTTCGCGAAGAACCGCGGCTGCTCGAGGAGGCCGAGGAGCTCGAGCACCGCGCCCGGCGCCGCGACATCGTGGTCGACGAGCACACCCTCTTCGACTTCTACGACGCCCGGGTCGGCGCCGAGGTCGTCAGCGGCGCGCACTTCGACCAGTGGTGGAAGCAGGAGCGGCAGAAGCGTCCCGACCTGCTGACCTTCGACCCGGAGATGCTCACCCACGACACCGCGGAGGCGGTGCGCGAGTCCGACTACCCCGAGGAGTGGCGGGCCGCCGACGACGGGCTGACGTTCCCGATCAGCTACCACTTCGAGCCCGGCGCCGCCGACGACGGGCTCACCATCGACGTCCCGGTCGCCACCCTCAACCGGGTCGCGGCCGACGACTTCTCCTGGAACGTGCCCGGCCTGCGCGAGGAGCTGGTCACCGGCGCTGATCCGCAGCCTGCCCAAGAACCTGCGGGTCAACTTCGTGCCCGCGCCCAACAAGGCGCGCGAGTTCCTCGCCGCGGTGCCGCCCGGCGAGGAGCCGCTGCTCGACGCGCTGGAGCGCTGGCTGCGCTCCACCACCGGCGTCGTCGTGCCGCGCGAGGCGTGGGACTGGACGAAGGTGCCCGAGCACCTGCGGCCGACCTACCGGGTCGTCGACGACACCGGCGCCGAGCAGGCCCGCGGCAAGGACCTCGAGGCGCTGAAGGAGCCGCTGCGGCCGCAGTTCGCCGAGGCGATGGCCGAGGTCGCCGACGACAGCGGGCTGTCCCGGACCGGCGAGACCACCTGGGTGTTCGGCACGCATCGAGGAGTCGTTCACCCGGACCCGCGCCGGCCACGAGGTGCGCGGCTTCCCCGGCCTGGTCGACGAGGGCGCGACCGTCGGGCTGCAGGTCTTCGGCTCCGCAGGACGAGCGCGACGCCCGCCACCGGCTCGGCGTGCGCCGGCTGCTGCTGCTCGCGCTGCCCGCGCCCGACGTGCTCGGCGTCGCTCGACAACACCGCCAAGCTCGGCCTCGCCGGGTCGCCGTACCCCTCGGTCGCCGCGCTGCGTCGAGGACTGCCGGGCCGCCGTGGTGCGCGACGCCGTCGACGCGGCCGGCCGCAGGTGCGCGACCAGGCGGCGTACGACGCTCTGGCCGGCGGCGTCCGCCTCGACGACGCGCTGCGCGAGCGTGGTCGCCCTGACGTGATCCGGGTGCTCGACGCCTGGCGCGGCGCCGACCGGCTGCTCAGCGGCCGGGCCGACATGACGATGCTGCCCGCGCTGACCGACATGAAGGCGCAGCTCGGCCGGCTCGTGCACGACGGCTTCGTCGCCGAGGCCGGCCCGACCCAGCTGCGCCGCTACCCGGTCTACCTCGCGCGCGCTTGAGCGAGCGGCGCGCCCGGCTCGACGAGGCGCGCGGTCGCCCGCGACCGGCAGCAGATGGACCAGATCACCGACCTGCAGGAGGCCTACCTCCACCAGGTCGACGCGCTGCCGGCCGGCCGGCCGCCGGGGGAGCGGCTCCGGCGGGTGCGCTGGATGCTCGAGGAGTACCGCGTGTCGCTCTGGGCGCAGCAGCTCGGCACGCCGTACCCCGTCAGCGACCAGCGGATCCGCAAGGTGATGGACGTAACCTGACCTCGTGACCAGCCGACCGCACCACCGCCCACGCCCAGCGGGACGCGGACTTCTTCGACGACTACGTCGGCGGCACCGACCCGGCGGCGGTCACCGAGGCGGCCGACCGCGCCGCGGCGCTGCTGGTGCGGGGCGCGCGCGAGAGCGACGACGACGAGGTGGCCGACCGGCTGCTGCACCTGGCCGACACCGAGGGCATCGAGGCGATCGCCGAGGTCTGGTCGGGATCGCCGGCCGACTCGCTCGCCGGCTGCCTGTGGCGGCTCTACCTGCTCCGCTCCTGGGTGTACGCCGACCCGGTGGGCGTCGCGCGGGAGTTCGACGCCGGGCGGACCAGGGCGCAGGTGGCACAGGTGGTGGCCGGCGTCGCCGAGCCGCCCGGGCCCGAGGAGCTCAAGGCGATGGTCGACCAGGTGCTGCGCGGGATCGCGGGCAGCGACTTCGCCGACGTGCTGTTCCGGGCCGCGGCGTTCGCGCGGGTGGTCGCCACCGGCCGGGCCGGGCTGCCGGACCCCTCCGACCAGGAGGTACGCCGGATGCTGCAGCTCGCCGAGCAGCTCGAGGCCGCCGCCCACGTCGAGCTCGACCGCGGGCTCGCCTGAGCGTCGCGGCGGTCGCGATGTAACACGCCGTCCACCGATCTACCACGCCGTTGCAACGGCCAGGTAGTGACGCGAACGGCGTGTTACAAGTGGGCGAGCGGGCTCAGAAAACGTAGAACACGTCGATGCACCAGCCGTCGGCGTCGTCAGGCACCACGGTGATCCGGCCGTCGACGGTGCCCTCGGGGCCGGTCAGGTCGGCGAGGATCCCGCCGGGTGCACTGGAGTCCGGCCGGGGTTCGCTGAGCCCCAGCACGCGGCCCTCGGAGACGGCGTCCTCGTACTGCCACTCCTGGTCGTCGGCGCACATCGCCTCGTCGACGCCGGCCGCGTCCCCGGCGGCCACCCGCGCGAGGTACTCCTGAGCGAACCCGGCGGGGTCCCCGGCCGGAGCCGCGCCCTCGGGCAGGTCCGGCTCGTCCGGCTCGTCCGGCGCGGACTCCGGGGCGCTGGCGTTCGGCGGCGGGACCTCGATCGCCTGGCCCGGCGGCCCGTCGTCCTCCTCGCGGTCGTCCGACTCGCTGGAGCTCTCACGGGAGCTGTCGTCGGAGTCGTCGTCGACCAGGAACCCGGGCGCCGCGAACGCGGTGACGCCGAAGACACCGAGAACCAGCACCAGGACGCCGCCCGTAACGGCGATCCACACCCCGGCCCGCGGCCCGGGCGGCCGTCCCGGTGGGGGAGGCGGCGGCTGCCACTGCCCCTGTCCGGGCTGCCACTGGGGCTGCGGTTGCGGCGGGTTCGGGTACTGGCTCATCAATTCTCCTTGGTCTCTCGCCAGCCTGCGCAGCAGTGGGGAGGCTCAAACCTGTCGTTGCGGAGTCACTCGTTGCACGTGCACCAGCACGTCGAACCACCGGGCCGGCGACCCACCGGTGACCGTCGAGCCGGGCGCCCAGGGCAGGCCGCGCGTGGTCAGCCGGGTGTGCAGCCAGCGCCGGACGGCCGGCGGTGCGGGGTCGTCGAGGTCCACCAGGAAGGCGCCCCGGTCGACCCGCCCGAGCGGCGCCTCCAGCCAGCCCGGGTCCGGCGGCGGCTGCTCGGTCACCTCGACCGGCCGCAGCCCGACGGCGCCGTGGTCGAAGGTGAAGCCGACCGAGACGTAGCGGGCGCCGTACCACTCGCGCAGGTGCGACCCGGTGGCGCGATAGCGGAAGTCCGGGGCGCCCGGGAGCGCGATCCGGAGCCGGGGAGCGGCCACGGTGTGCGGCAGCGCCGCCCAGTAGACGACCCGGTCGTGGGTGCGCTGCTGCCACCAGCGCAGGTTCCGCGCCGCGTGCCGCTCGCGGTAGTCGTCCTGGGCGTCGAGCGGCAGGGCGTAGTGCTCGTGGAACGACACGATCTGGCGCGCGTGCTGCCGCACCAGTGCGTACGCCGGATCCCCGGGCCGGTGCGGGACCCGGGACACCAGGCGCGCGAGGTGATGGGCGCGCCGGATGAACCTGCCCTTGTGCGGCTCCTCGCCGTACTGCGTGGCGTAGGCCACCGGGTCGGGCAGGTCGGGGTAGATCACCCGGTAGTCGGCGCGCAGGGCCGGCAGCAACCGTGGCGCCGCCGCGGCGACGTACCGCCTGACGGCGTCGTAGGCGGGTCGGCCGGTGTAGTAGTACTCCACGCCGACGAACCGGACCGGGTCTCGAGGATGGGCGGCGTTGAACGCGCGCACCCACCGAAGCGCCCCGACCACTTCTCGCGACTGCCACTGGCCGGTCATCCGCCCGACCAGGGCCGAGAGCCGGCCGCGGCCGGTGGTGACGAACCGGTCGATCGCCCGGCCGGTCGTCCAGTCCTCCTCCCAGGCGATGGAGCGGAAGCCCTGGCGGGTCACCAGGCGCTTGAGGGCGCGCAGCTTGAGTGCGGCCTCCTCGTGCGCCCCGTGGACGGACTCGCCGAGCCCGACCACGGTGGCCCCGTCGGTGGCGTCGTCCAGGGCCGGAAGGCCCTGCGCGTGGTGGGCCAGCCACCGGGTCACCGGACCCTGCTCGGCCCGGGCAGGCGCTCGCGACGAGGGTGGCGGCCAGGGCCAGCACCACCGCGGCACCCAGCGTGCGGTTGCGGATCACGACGGCCACGTTCCTCGGGCGATCGCGCGGCTTGCGCTGACCGCCGCGCTGACCGTCCAGATCATGCACAGCAGCCGGCCGAGCAGGATCAGCGCCGCGCCCTCGTAGACCACCAGCGAGACCAGCGAGGCCACGCTGACCACCAGCGCGACCCAGGCCAGCCCGCGGACGCCGCGGCCGAACCCGCCGCCCCGCGAGGCGAGCCAGACGTAGACGCCGAGGGCCACGACGTGCGCGGTGCCGCCGGCGATGAAGCTGAGCGTGCGCAGGACGGAGACGGTGTCGAGCGAGGCGTCCGGCGCGACCGCGGTCAGCAGCCAGGAGGCGGCGCTGGACAGCACCATCAGCGCGACCGCGGCGTAGCCCCACCGCCGAGCCCGGCCGAGGGCGCTCACGAAGCCCGCGAGGCAGGCCACCGACGCGACCTGGCAGACGCCGATCATCACGGCGGCGAGCGGGTTCTCGACGAACCACGCACGGGCCTCAGCGGTCGGGTCGTCGGGCAGCGGGAGCGACGAGGAGGCGAACGCGGGGGTGACGAAGCTGACCGCGACGTAGAAGAGCAAGAACCCGAGAGCGGACAGCAGGAGCGGCCGGCCGCTGGTCAAGGGGGTGGTCCGATCGACCTCGGTGGCCGATGTGTCGTGGACGGTCATGGGAGTGTCCTTCCTGGAGGGGTGGATGGCGCTCCTCACGCTTCCTCCTCCAGCGCGCGCCCGCGTACGGCGAGCGACGACAATCCGTCTACGCGCCACGGCGTACGCCGCGACGTCGACTCCGGGATCAACCGATCTGCTCCAGCGCCGATCCGCCACGGACCAGCAGGTCGCCGACCAGCGTCCGGGAGTAGAGGACCCGGCGGCCCTCCCGGCGCGAGGCGAGCAGCCCCGACGCGGACATCACCGAGAGGTGCCAGCTCACGGTGCTCGGCGACAGCTCGAGGTCGCGGGACAGGCCGGTCGTCGTGCGCGGTATGTCGAGGCGGCGCAGGATCTCGGCGCGGGACCGGCCGAGCAGCTCGACCAGGCCGAGGTCCGACTGCTGTTCGTCCTCCCAGACCCGGCCGGCCCCGCGGGCGGCGTACGACACGACTGGCTCCTGCTCGCGGATGTCGACGGACAGCCACGGCCAGCGGAACACCGACGGCACGAACCACACGCCGCGGCCGGACGCCTGCACCACGGCGTCGGTCTTCATCGCCACCCGGACCGACTGCCCGGCGAACGAGAGCTCCTCGTGCACCCCGGGCAACGCGGCGCGGAGCCCGTCCGCGGCCAGCGCGGCCCGGTGGTGAGCGATGTCGGCAGTCACGATGCCGTGGATCCGGTCCCAGAGGGGCTCGAGGACCTCGCGCCAGTAGCCCACCAGCGCCTCTGCCGTGGTGGCGAGGTACTCGTCGCGCCCATCTGGGCGACGCGGGCTTCCGGGCGCAGCTTCCGGATCATGCTGAGGTCGCTGTCGGCGACCGAGACCCCCGTGTCGACGATGCCCGCCAGGCGGTCGACCGGGTCGACCGCCTCGCCCGTGGGAGTCGGGCACAACGCGTCGGGGATCCAGGCGCGGAAGCCGGCCAGGGACATCAGGTGCTCCAGGTCGAAGCCGGGATGCCGCGGCACCCGCCGCCGCAGCCGCTCGTGCAGCACGTGTGCGCGCGGGAACGCCAGCGTGTTGAGGCTCGCCGTGGTCTCCCAGGCCGGATCGGTCGCGAACCGCACGCGCGCCAGGTCGTCGGTGCCGACCCGGATCTCGATCACCCCGCCATTCTGCGCCCCAGCGGGAGGCAACCCCCAACGCTTCGACGGTGATCGAAGGGTCGGGTCCGTGGCCCGTCGAATGATGGCGGACTTCCGCGCGTGCCCACAGCCTGGCGCGGACCGACCTGCCGGGGTCGGACGAGGAGGTCAGGAATGCGCCACACCACTGGGGTCGTCGTCGCGGCCGTCGGGCTGCTGCTCGCCACCGGACTCGCCGCCGACGCGACCGTCGGCCGGGCACCCGACGGCGACCGGCGGCACGGCTCCTGCGAACGATCCTTCGACCGCGCGCAGCGGGCCGACATGGAGTCGTTCCGCGACTTCGACGCCGAGACCTGGCGCGAGGGTCCAGGCGCGGCGTACCCAGCCGCGGCCTCGGCCCGGGCCAGCCGTGCGAGATCGCGCCCGCGGACACCATGGCCCGCGCGGTGAGCTCGCGCGTGGTCATCGAGTGCGGTGCCCCATTGCGGCGCAGCGAGGCCGAGCAGGTCCATCAGCGCGGGGTCCACGTCCTGTTCGGCCAGCAGCTTCCGCCGGCGGTCGCCCAGGATCTTGGCCAGCTCCCAGACCCGGGTGACGACGCCGATCGAGGAGGGGTCCAGGTCGGGGCGCTCGTGCCGCCACTCCGCCTCGATCCGGTCGCTGCGGTCCTCGGTTGGCGTGCTCATGAGCCACTGTACGTTTAGATCTAAACGTCTAGGAGCAGCAGGCAGGGTGGCCATGATCGTCGTGTCCGGCGGAGGTACTGGGATCGGCGCTGCGGTGGCGCAGCGATTTCCGCGACGCGGGGCGGCCGGTGCTGATCACCGGGCCGCCGCGAGGCACCCCTGCGGGAGGTCGCCGACCGGACCGGGGCCACGCCCTGGTCTGCGACCACGGCGGATCCGGCCTCGCTGGACCTCGCCCACGCCTGCGCCGGCCGGGGTCGAGGTGCTGGTCAACAACGCCGGCGGCAACACCTCCCTGGGGCAACCCGACCCGGTCACGCTCAAGGACGTGGCGGCGGACTGGGAGGCCAACCTGGCCAGCAACGTGCTCACCGCCGTACTCACGACCGCAGCCCTCGATCCGGTCCTGCGCGACGGCGGCAGGGTCGTCAACATCGGCTCGATCGCCGCCGACACCGGTGCCGGGTCGTACGGCGCGGCGAAGGCCGCCGTCGCAGCGTGGACCCTCGACCTGGCCGGCGACCTGGGGCATCGGGGTATCACCGTCAACGCCGTCGCGCCAGGGTTCGTCGACCGGACGGAGTTCTTCCCCGGCGGGATCCGGGAGGAGCGCCGCGAGCGTCTGCTCGCCGCGACCCGCACCGGGCGGCTCGGGGAACCGGTCGACATCGCGGAGGCGGTCTTCTTCCTGGCCTCGCCCGAGGCGCGGCATGTCACCGGCCAGACGCTGCACGTCGACGGCGGGGCCTGGACCACCCGCTGAACGCGCCGATCCTTCCTGCGGAACAAGCCGTGGTCACGTATCGTTGACCGCTGAGTGCGCCGGGCCGCGGCAGCCCCGGGCTCCACAATTCGCCGCTACGAGCGGCCACGCGCCGAGAGGCGCTCCCGGTCCGGCGCACTTGCACAGCACCGGGGTCTCGACGACGCTCGCTGGCGCTCGCTCGCACCTCGACCACCGGGAGCGCGCTCGGCGCCTATGCTCCAGGCGTGACCGAGTACGCGCCCGAGATCGACGGTGAGCCCGACCCGGGCGAGGTGGTGTGGGGCTGGGTGCCCTACGAGGACGACCCGAGCCAGGGCAAGGATCGGCCGGTGCTGCTGATCGGCCGCAGTGGTGAGCAGTGGCTCGGGCTGATGCTGACCAGCAAGGACCACGACCGCGACGCCGAGGACGAGGCGCGCTACGGGCGGTACTGGATGGACGTCGGCACCGGCGGCTGGGACCAGGAAGGTCGCCCGAGCGAGGTGCGGCTGGACCGGCTGCTGGTGCTCGAGGAGACCGCGATCCGCCGCGAGGGCGCCGCGCTGGACCGGGCGACCTTCGACGCCGTAGTGGCCGAGGCAGCGCGGTTCCACACTGTGGGCTAGCACACGCCGTTATCTCGGTGGGGGCATGACCTACCGCCCGGTAAAGTCTGCGGTTCACGAGATGGATGGGGTGCGAATGCTGGCCGGACGACGAGCGCTGCGCTCGCGCGCTCTCGTCGGCATGGCCGCTCTCTGCGTGACGGCAGGCCTCGCCCTCACCGCGTGCGACGACGAGCCGCCCCAGCGCCCCGGCGGCCGGCCGGGTGGGCCCTACGTCGCAGACGACCACCCTCACGTTCGGCATCTGGGGACCGCCCGAGGAGGTGCGGGCCTACCAGGAGATGGTCGACGAGTACAACGCCGGCACCGAGGCCAGCGACGTGGAGATCCAGTCGTGGCCCGACTCGGCGGCGATGATGGCCGAGATCGGGAGCGGCGCGCCGGTCCCCGACCTGTTCCTGATCACCCGCACCGCGCTGGCCGACGTCCGCGAGGCGGAGCTCAACACGCCGTTGCTCGAGCTGCTCGACGAGCGCGGGGTCGACTACGGCGACGGCTACTACCGCGATGCCATCGAGGCGTTCTCCGCCGACGACGACCTGCAGTGCATGCCCTACGGCGTCTCGCCGATGGTCATCTACTACAACACCCGCCTCATCGACTTCGACCGGATGCGCGCGCGCGAGCTGCCCGCGCCGGAGGAGCAGGAGGAGCACGACGGCTGGACCTTGGAGCAGTTCAGCGCAGCCGCCGAGTTCGCCAGCCGTCCGCGCCAGCACACCCGCGGGCTGTACGTCGCGCCGTCGCTGGCCGGGCTGTCGCCGTTCATCTACGCCGGCGGGGGAGACGTCTACAACGACGACACCGAGCCGACCAGCCTGGCCTTCTCCGAGGACGACACTCGCGACGCGCTCAGCGAGTCGCTGGAGCTGCTCCGCGACCCGCAGGTCACCCTGACCGACCGGCAGCTGGCCCAGAGCTCCGCGGTGGAGTGGTTCAAGCGCGGCAAGCTCGGGATGCTGCCGGGCTTCCGCGAGCTCACCCCCGAGCTGCGCGCGGTGCCGAACCTCGACTTCGACGTGATGCCGATGGCGACGCTCGACACCGTCGGCCACGATCGGCGACTTCACCGGCATGTGCATCTCGTCGGAGTCGTCGTACGTCTCCCAGGCCGCCGACTTCATGGTCTACGCCATCGGCGAGGAGGCGCTGGGTCTGGTCTCGAGCGCCGGCTACCTGGCGCCTGCCAACCTCGACGTCGCGACGTCCGATGCCTTCCTCCAGCCGGACAAGCTGCCCGCCCACGCGGGAGTGTTCAACGCGAGCGTCAGCGACATGGTGCTGCAGCCGCTGATCGACGACTACCCGGCACTGGAGCGCGCGGTCGAGGGCAGCCTGCGGCAGATGTTCCGGGCCCCGGTGATCGACCTCGACGCTCTCACCACGCAGATCGACGAGGACTCGCGCCCGGTGCTCGACCCCGACTACGAGCCGGAGACCCCGGACTCCGACTCGCCCTCGGACTCACCCTCCGAGTAGGCGTCCGCGTCCAGGATCGCCCGCACGACCAGCGGCGCGACCAGGGCGATCTGCCAGCCGCGGGCGCCGTACCCGGTGAGCTGGTCGACCACCGCCTCCACCAGCTCGCCCGGCTCGCGGGTCGCGGGCGGTGTCCACAGCACCCGGCGCAGGCTGTCGGGAGTCAGCAGGTTCTCCACCGGCATGTGGTGCTCCTCCGCGAGCGTGGCCATCGCCTCGCGGGCCAGCTGGAGGCGGCGCGCCGCCACGGCGTCGCGCTCGGCCCAGGCCCGCGCCACCGGCGGTCCGTCGCCGCGCTGGGTGCGGGTGGGCAGCTGGTCCTCGGGCAGCTCCTGGGCGGCGCGGATCGCGGCGATCCAACGCTTCGCGTAGCGCTCGGCGCCGCGACCGTGGAAGCCCTTGGTGCCGAGCAGCGCCTCCTTGTCGGCGGGCAGCGCCGTCGCCGCCACGACCAGCGCCGCGTCCGGCACGATCCGGCCGGGGGTGACGTCGCGCTGGCGGGCGATCTCGTCGCGGGTCTCCCAGAGGGCGCGTACGACGCCCAGAGCCCGTCGCCCGCGCACCTTGTGCAGGCCCGACGTACGCCGCCAGGCCTCGACCCGCTCGGGCACCACGAAGCCGCGGAGGTAGTCGAACTCCTGCCGCGCCCACTCGTCCTTGCCCTCAGCCGCGAGCTCGGCCTCGAGCACGTCGCGCAGCTCGACCAGCACCTCGACGTCGAGGGCGGCGTACTCCAGCCACGGCTCCGGCAGCGGACGGGTCGACCAGTCGACGGCGGAGTGCTCCTTCTTCATCCGGTAGCCGAGCAGGGTCTCCACCAGCGTCGCCAGCCCGACCCGGGGGTAGCCGAGCAGCCGCCCGGCCAGCTCGGTGTCGAAGAGCGCCGACGGCATCAGGCCCACGTCGGCGAGGCAGGGCAGGTCCTGGGTGGCGGCGTGCAGGATCCACTCGGTGTCGGCGAGCGCCTCCTGGAGCGGGGCCAGGGAGTCGAACGCGATCGGGTCGATGAGCGCGGTGCCGCTGCCGCGGCGGCGCAGCTGGATCAGGTAGGCGCGGTTGGAGTAGCGGTAGCCCGACGCCCGCTCGGCGTCGATCGCCACCGGCCCGGTGCCGGCCGTGATCGCCTCGCACACCTCCGCGAGAGCCTGCGTGGTCTCCACGACCGCCGGCAGGCCGTCGGCCAGGGTGAGCAGCTCGGGTTCGGGCTCGGGCGAGGGTTCGGACTCGGGCTCGGATTCGGGCTCGGGGATCAGCGGAGGGTCGACGTCCTCGACCGCCATCAACCGGGGCCTCGTTGCCCGCGGCGTCCTGGCATCACCGCGACACCCTCGGGGACCGGCTCGAGCCCCGAGGCCGTGCACAGCAGCTCGCCCCACGCCTCCACGTGGGGGGCGACGTCGAGGGGGTCCCCGGGTCGGGCGCTGCGCGTCAGGACGGGGGTCCAGGAGGCGCGGATCTCGATCTGGGCGGTGCCGGGCTCGTCGGACATCCCGCCGAAGCTCTCGGTGGCCACCCGGGTCACCGTGCCCGAGGGCGCGGCGTACTCCGCTCCGTGGGCCGCGAGCGCCTCGGTGAGCCAGGTCCAGCCGACGTCGGCCAGCAGCGGGTCGGTGATCAGGTCGAGCTCGACCTCGGCCCGGCAGTAGGCGACGCACCGGAACGTGCCCTCCCAGGCGTCGTTGCCCGCCGGGTCGTGCAGCAGGATGATCCGGCCGGTGCCCACGTCGGTGCCGTCGACGGTCACGTCGGCCGAGAGCGCGGCGGCGTACGGCGCGATCCGCTGCGGCGCCGGCATCTCCTCGCAGAAGATCTCGGGGCGCAGCGTCGCCGCTCGCATGGACGCGACCGCGTCGCGGAACTCGGGCGGAGTGGACCCCGCGCCGTGTCCCGGGTGCGTCTCAGGACCGACCACCATGAGTTCACAGTAGGTCGGACGGCCCGGAACGGATATGCGAACACGCCGGTTTCGGCTCCCGCTGTTCCCTCTGCGAGGCTTCCGGCATGAACACCCCCCGGGGACCCCGAGTGAGCGCGTTCCTTAAAGCCGCGCGCGGCGAGCCGGTCCCGCACACGCCCGTCTGGTTCATGCGCCAGGCGGGCCGGTCCCTGCCGGAGTACCTCAAGCTCCGCGAGGGCGTCGGGATGCTCGAGTCGTGCATGAACCCGGACCTGGTCATCGAGATCACGCTCCAGCCGGTGCGACGGTACGGCGTCGACGCGGCGATCTTCTTCTCCGACATCGTGCTGCCGCTCAAGGCCGTCGGTGTCGACCTGGACATCAAGCCCGGGGTGGGGCCGGTCGTCGCCTCGCCGGTGCGCACCCTCGCCGACGTGGAGGCGATCCCGGACCTCACGCCCGAGCACGTCCCGTTCATCACCGAGGCGGTGCGCGGGCTGGTGGCCGAGCTGGGCGGCGTGCCGCTGATCGGGTTCGCCGGAGCGCCGTTCACCGTCGCGTCGTACCTCGTCGAGGGCGGTCCGTCGAAGGAGCACGCGAAGACCAAGGCGATGATGTTCGGCGCCCCCGACGTGTGGGACGCGCTGATGCGCAAGATCGCGGCGATCTCCGCGGCCTACCTGGAGGTGCAGGTGGCGGCCGGGGCGTCCGCCGTACAGCTGTTCGACTCGTGGGCCGGCGCGCTCACCCCGGCCGACTACGAGGCGCAGGTGATGCCGCACTCCGCGCGGGTGCTGGCTCGCGCCGGTGAGCTCGGCGTGCCGCGGATCCACTTCGGCGTGGGCACCGCGAACCTGCTGTCGCTGATGGGGGAGGCCGGCGCCGACGTGGTCGGCGTCGACTGGCGGACCCCGCTCGCCGCCGCGATCCCGCAGGTGGGCGGGCGCGCGGTGCAGGGCAACCTCGACCCCACCCTGGTGTTCGCGCCGACCGAGGTGATGACCGCCCGGGCCGCCGAGATCATCGAGGCCGGCCGGGCGGCCCACGGGCACGTCTTCAACCTCGGCCACGGGGTGATCCCCTCCACCGACCCCGACCAGCTGAAGCGGCTCACCGAGTTCGTGCAGTCGTATCCGCTCGAGGGATAGTCCGCCGCGCCTGGCACCTCGTTCCCCGCGAAAATGGGGTGTCCAGCGCGGCGGACTATCCCGCCCCGGGCTAGGCGTCGGTGGGTTCGGTGGACGGTGCGGGGACCGGGTCGCGGCGGCGGAGTCGGCGGATGAGCAGCCAGAGCGGCCCGCCGACCACGAGCAGGACCAGCGCCCAGGGGAGCAGCGCACCGATGACGGTCGCCAGCCCGACCGCGAAGACGACCAGCGCCTTCGTCCCGTTCTCGAGCCCGGAGAGGAAGCCGGCGTCGTCGTCCTTCTTCTCCTTCTTCTTGGCCGGCTCGTCCGGGGTGAGCTGGATGTTCACGGTGACCGTGGACATCGAGGTCTGGTCCCTCAGGAACGCCTGCTGCTGCTCCAGCGAGTCCAGGTCGGCCTGCCGGCGGGTGAGCTGCGACTCGATGGCGACGATGTCGCGGATGCTCACGGCCTGGTCCAGCAGGATCTCGATCCGGCGCAGGCTGCGGCGCTGCGCCCGGATCCGGACCGCGTTGTCGATCACCTTCGTCGTGACGTCCTCGGAGGTGGAGCTGGACGACTTCAGGTCGGCGACCTCCTCCAGCTCTCCGAACGCGTCGGAGAACTTCTTCGCGGGGATCCGGAGCACCAGCCGGGCCATCCGCACGTCGCCCTCGTCGTCGGTGTTGGTCTCCTGGTCGGTGACCTCGCCGCCGTACTTGTCGACGAGCGCCTGTACGTCGAACACCGCCTTCTCGACGTCGCCGCTCTCCAGCTGCACGTTGCCCTTGGAGATGATCGCCCGTTCCATGGCGGGCGGCTCACCGGCGTCGGGGTCAGCCTCGGACTCGGGCGCGAAGGCCTCGTCGGCAACGTCGCGGTCCAGGGCGCTTCGGCCGCCCTCCTGCTCCGCGGGCGCGGCGGCCTCGGCCGCGGCGTTGGTCCCACCCGAGTCGCCGTCGTCCCCTCCGGAGGAACAAGCTGAGAGGAAGAGGACGGCGGCCAGAACCGCCACGACGAGCGCGCGTGTGGGCCTCATGTGGGTACGACGGGGCGTCACCGCCGGGCGTTCCGTCCCGTGACCGAACCGTGACCTGAGAGGCTGGGGCGGTGAGGGTCGCCGTCGTGGGAGCCGGGGTCGCCGGGCTGACCGCGGCGCGCGACCTCGCCGACGCCGGGCACGAGGTCGTGGTGCTCGAGGGCGCCGACGAGGTCGGCGGGAAGCTGCGGCGTCGCGCGGTCGGCGGGGTGGTCGTCGACGTCGGCGCGGAGGCGATGCTGAACCGCCGACCCGAGGGCGTCGAGCTGGCCCGGGCGCTGGGGCTCGAGATCGTGCATCCGACCGATGCCGCCTCCCGGGTCTGGACGCGGGACGCGCTGCGACCGCTCCCGCGCAGCCTGATGGGGGCACCGCTGGACCTCGACCAGCTCGCCGAGAGCGGCGTGCTGACGCCCGAGGGTCTGGCCCGGGCCCGCGACGAGCGGGTGCTGCCGGTCGAGGGCGACGTGACGGTCGGCGACCTGGTGGCCGCTCGGTTCGGCGACGAGGTGACCGACCGGCTGGTCGAGCCGCTGCTCGGGGGTGTGTACGCCGGCCGGGCCCGGGAGATCTCGGCCCGGGCCGCCACCCCGCAGCTGGTCGCGCTGGCCGAGCGGGGCTCGATCCTCGCCCAGGCGGACGGCCTCCCGGGGTCCGACGTCCCGGTGTTCGCGGGCGTCCCCGGCGGGATGGCGCGCCTGGTCGACGCGCTCGCGCAGGGGCTGGACGTGCGGACGGGAGCGCCGGTGCAGGAGCTGCGGCAGGTCCCAGGTGGGTTCGAGGCTCGCTGCGCTCGCACCTCGACCACCGCCGACGTCATCGTGTTGGCGACGCCGGCCGCGCCGAGCGCGAAGCTGCTCGCCGAGCTCGCCCCTGAGGCGGCCCGCGAGCTGGCCGCGATCGAGTACGCCTCGGTGGCCGTGGTGACCCTGGCGTTCCGCGCCGCCGACGTACCGGCGCTGGCCGAGACCGACGCCTCCGGCTTCCTGGTGCCGCCGGTCGACCGGCGCCGGATCAAGGCGTCGACGTTCTCGTTCGCGAAGTGGGGCTGGGTGCGCGAGGCAGGCGACGGCCTGCTGCTGCTTCGCACGTCGCTGGGCCGGCACCGCGAGGCGGACACCCTGCAGGTGACCGACGACGAGCTCGTCGCCGCGTCGCTGCGCGATCTCGCCGAGGCGACCGGCGTGGCCGCGACACCAGTGGACACCCACGTCCAGCGCTGGGGCGGTGGCCTTCCGCAGTACGCCGTCGGCCACCTCGACCGGGTCGCCCGGATCCGCGCCGACGTGGCGCGGGTGCCCGGGCTCGCGCTCGCCGGGGCCGCGTACGACGGCGTGGGCATCCCCGCGGTGATCGCCTCGGGACACCGGGCGGCCACTGAGGTCACCCAGGGCTGAAACGTTGCCCCGTTGTCCCTGGGAGACGGGACACCGGGCCCGGCACGCTCCGTTCGTCGCAACCAAACACGACCTACGGAGAAAGCAATGACCACTCACATCACCACCCACAACCCGGTCCGGTCCGACGTCACCGACGCCGCCCCGGACACCACCACCCCCCGCCGCAACCGCGCCTGGGCCTTCGCCGGCATCGGAGCCGGGCTCACCGGGATCGCGACCATCGTCACCACGTCGATGGTCAGCGCGGTCTACGACAAGGACCTCGAGGGCAACTCGGCGGCGATCGCCGACAAGCTCACCGAGCAGACCGGCCCGATGTTCGCGTTCCACATCGTCGCCAGCCTGTGCGCCGTGCTGCTCATCGTGTTCGCGGCCGGCCTGTTCCGGCGGCTGCGCGACGCCGTCGGCGGGGACAGCCTGGCTCCGATGGTGGCCTTCGCCGGCCTGGTCGGCACCAGCGTCATCCTGATCATGGGCACCGGCCTGGACACCGAGTTCATCTCGAGCTTCGTCCACGGCGGCAAGGACGAGCAGATCGTCGACGACGCCAACGCGGCGCTCTACAACCACTGGCTCGGCACCATCCCGTGGGTCTTCGTGCTCGCGGGCCTGGCCGGTACGGCGATCTACGTGGCCGCCCGCCAGGGCGGGGTCCCCGCCTGGCTGGGCCGTGCGGGCCTGGTGCTCGGCGGCCTCACCCTGGTCGTCGGCATCTCCCCGCTGCAGTACCTGGCCGCCGTGCCCGGCGTGCTCCTGGTGCTCGTGACGGCGATCGGCTTCACCGTCGGTGACAAGGCGCACCGCGGAGCCTGAGATCGACACTCCTCACCGCGACCCCGGTCCGGACCGAAACGGTCCCGGCCGGGGATTCCGCACGTTCACAATGAGCCGGTGCTGACCCCGGACCGCCCGACCGCCCACTGGTGGGTGCTGGTGCTGCCGGTGCTCTCCGCGGTCGGTCTCGCGGTCACGATCGCGCTCGACCTGCAGGCGCTGAGCAGCGGGCCGGGGGAGGAGATCGCGCCGGAGCTCGGCTGGGGCTACACCCTCAACGGCCTGGCTCTCAGCGCGATGGCGGCCTGGCTGCTGCTGCGCAACCCGCGCCAGGGGTTCGGCTGGGCGCTGGCGGGCTTCGGGCTCTTCTGGGTGCTCGACGGGCTGGCGCAGTCCTACGTACACGCCGGGCTCACCGCCGACGACGCGTGGCCGGGGATGACGTTCGCGCTGTGGTTCCTCAACCGCTTCGGGGCGTTCCTCGTGGTCCCGATCGCCGTGCTCCTGCTGATCTTCCCGACCGGGCGCTTCCTGCCCGGCCGCTGGGGCACCGCCGGCAAGGCCGCCCTGACGGTGATGGTCCTGTGCTGCTGTGTGGTCCTGGTCGCCCCGTCGGCGGACCGGCTCGACACGCCGCTGCCGCCGGACGTCGACCCCGACCCCACGACGATCCCGGGCCTCGAGGGGCTGACCTGGCTGGTGCCGACCGCGGTGGCCGTCGGGGCCGCGATGATCGTCGTACCGATGCTCACGGTGGTGGTGCGCTACCGCCGGTCCCGCGGGATCGAGCGCGACCGGATGCGCTGGCTCCTGTGGGGCGTGCTGGCGATGGCGTTCTCGGTCGGGCTCTGGCTGGCGCTGCCGGACGTCCTCCCGGGGTGGATCCTGACCTTCCTGGTCATGGTGCTGCCGGCGTTCGCGATGACCGTCGCGGTGGTCAACCCGAAGCTGGTCTCGATCCAGGACCTGCTCAGCCGCACCCTCCTGTACGGCGGGCTCTCGCTCGTCATCGTGATCGTCGACCTCGCCGTGCTCGGCGGGCTCTCCGCGCTGCTCGACGACTCGCTCGCGGACCGCGAGGTGGTGCTCGTCGTGCTGCTGGTCACCGCGCTCCTCTACGCGCCGCTGCGCTCCTGGTTCGCCGGCGGGGTGCGGCGGCTGGTGCTCGGCGACCGGGACAACCCCTACGACACCGTGGCCGGGCTGGCGTCCACGCTGGAGACCGCCGACGAGGGCCCGGCCCAGCTCGCGGCGGTGGCCCGCGCGGTCGCGCAGGCCTTCGGCATCGGCTTCGTGAGCGTCGAGGTCGACCGCACCGGCGGGGAGCGGCTGGTGGCGACGCACGGCGAGCGCCCGGCGCAGACCCGCACCCTGCCGATCACCTACCGCGACGCGCCGGTGGGCCGCCTGGTGCTGCCGGCGCGCGGGCTGCGCAGCCGGCTGAGCCGCCGCGACGAGCAGCTGCTCGGCGACCTGGTCCGGCAGGCGGCGACCGCCGCCCGCACCAGCCGGCTGGCCGACGAGCTCCAGGAGAGCCGCGAGCGCCTGGTGGTGACCCGCGAGGAGGAGCGCCGCCGGATCCGCCGCGACCTGCACGACGGGCTGGGGCCGGCGCTGAGCGGGGTGGTGTTCCAGCTCGAGTCCGCGCGGCTGCTGGTCGACCAGGACCCGCACGCCGCCAAGGCCAAGATCGGCGAGACCAGCGCCCACCTGCAGGACGTGGTGGCCGACGTACGCCGCCTGGTGCACGACCTGCGGCCGCCCGCGCTCGACGACCGCGGCCTGGTCGGGGCGCTGTCGCAGCAGGCCGAGCAGCTCTCCGCGGGCGGCCCGACGACCACGATCAAGGCCGAGCGAGCTCGGACGCCCTGCCGGCAGCGGTCGAGGTGGCGGCGTTCCGGATCGCCGGCGAGGCGCTGGCCAACGTCGCGCGGCACGCCGAAGCCACGACCTGCGTCGTACAGCTGCGGGTCGAGGACGCCGCCCTGGTCGTCGAGGTCGTCGACGACGGGCGCGGCATCTCCGCCGACGCCGAGGCCGGCGTCGGCCTGGTGTCGCTGCGGGAGCGGGCGGCCGAGCTCGGCGGCCGCAGCGAGGTCACCTGTCCCGACGAGGGCGGCACGGTCGTGCGCGCCTGGCTACCTCTGAGGAGTGCCTGATGACCATTCGAGTCGTGGTCGTGGATGACCACGCGATCGTCCGCGACGGCCTGGCCGCGCTGCTGGGCGCTCTCGACGGGATCGAGGTCGTCGGCACCGCCGGGGACGGCCGCGAGGCGCTGCACGTGGTCGAGGAGAGCCGGCCCGACGTGGTGGTGATGGACATCCAGATGCCCCGGCTCGACGGCATCGAGGCGACCCGCTTCCTCACCTCCCGCGACGAGAGCGTCAAGGTCGTGATGCTCACCATGAACGAGGACGACGACACCGTGCTCAGCGCGATCCGGGCCGGCGCCTCGGGCTACCTGCTCAAGGGCTCGGGCGCCGAGGAGGTGCACAACGCGGTCCGCGCGGCCGCCGCGGGCGGCATGGTCTTCGGCGCCACGCTCGCGGGCAAGGTGGCGGCGTACTTCACCGGCGCGACGCCCAAGCGCGAGGAGCCGTTCCCGGACCTCACCGACCGCGAGCGCGAGGTGCTGGAGATGCTGGCCGCCGGGAAGTCCAACGACGCCATCGCCAGCGCCATGTACGTGTCCAACAAGACCGTGCGCAACACGGTCTCGGCGATCTACGCCAAGCTGCACGCGGCCGGCCGGGCCGAGGCGATCGTCAAGGCGCGGGAGGCGGGCTTCGGGCGCGACTGAGGGCTGGGCACAATGAGGGCATGAGCAACTCGAAGGCCGCGCGGGCGAAGGAGATCAACGAGTCGATCCGCTACACGATGTGGTCGGTCTTCCGCCTCGCCGCGCCCCTGGGCGACGGCGACCGGGGCGTCGAGGCGGCCGAGGTCGAGAAGCTGTTCGCCGAGCTCGCCGAGTCCGACGTGGTGGTCCGCGGTGTCTACGACGTCAGCGGCCTGCGCGCCGACGCCGACGTGATGGTGTGGTGGCACGCCGCCGACAGCGAGGACCTGCAGAAGGCCTACCACCGGTTCCGTCGTACGGCGTTCGGCCGCCGCCTCGAGCCGGTCTGGTCGCAGCTGGCCCTGCACCGCCCGGCGGAGTTCAACAAGAGCCACGTGCCCGCGTTCCTCAACGACGAGGAGCCGAAGGCGCACATCTGCGTCTACCCGTTCGTGCGGTCCTACGAGTGGTACCTCCTGCCCGACGAGGAGCGCCGCCGGATGCTCGCCGAGCACGGCAAGATGGCGCGCGACTACCCCGACGTCCGCGCCAACACGGTGGCCAGCTTCGCGCTCGGCGACTACGAGTGGATCCTCGCCTTCGAGGGCGACGAGCTCCACCGGATCGTCGACCTGATGCGTCACCTGCGCGCCTCCGACGCCCGCCGGCACGTGCGCGAGGAGGTGCCGTTCTACACCGGCTCGCTGGCCCCGATCGCCGAGCTGGTCGACCGGCTGCCCTGACGGCGTAGGCGGCGGTGGCCTCTCCCGGGTTCACGGCCATGCAACGCGGCATAGGTCACCGCCGGGAACGCATCAGGGGCCTGCGCCGTCTCACCCCGCATGAGAATCCCTTACGCGATGTACACCCGGCTGAGCACTGAGCTGCGACGGGTCCCGACCCGCCCGACGCGGCCGACCACACGACGGGCCCGACGTCGGCGATCTTGATGAGCGGCGTCGAGGTGAGGAGCGGTGACCTTTCCGTCGTTCGCGCAACCGAAACCCGGCATAGCCCACCGCTGCCCGGCCACCCGCACCCGATCAGGTACGCCGTCGCGCTGACCGCCCTGCTCCTGGCCGCCACCGCCTGCTCCTCGGGACCGCCGACGAGCCGGACCGGGCCACCGACCCGAACCAGCCGTCCGATGCCGCGAACCGGCCGGCCGATGCCGAGCCGACGATCCCGACGCCGGTGATCGTGATGGACGTCGACCGCCCCGAGCTGTGCACCGGCCCGGTCGCGGAGTCCTACCCGCCCCAGTGCGGTGGGCCGCCGATCCGCGAGTGGCGGTGGGCCGACCACGAGGGCGACTACGAGCAGGTCGGCAAGGTCCGGTGGGGCGCGTTCGTGGTCCAGGGCTACTTCGACGGCGACGAGTACGTCGTCACCAGCGCCACACCCGCCTAGACGACGACGGTGCCCGACGCCGCCGTGAGCGCGGCGTACGCCTCGACCAGCTTCGCGGTCACCGGCCCACCCGCACCGGAGCCGATCGTCCGCCCGTCGACGGACACCACCGGCGTCAGACCGCCCATGGTGCCGGTCACGAACGCCTCGTCGGCGGTGTAGAGCTGGGTGGTCGAGAAGTCGCCGACCTCCGTGGGGATGCCGGCGTCGGCGCAGAGCTCGAGCACCGCCTCGCGGGTGATGCCCTCGGGGCAGGCCCGGGTGGTGGACGTGCGCACCACGCCGTCGGCCACGTGGAACACGTGCGTCGCGTTGGTCTCGGCGATGAAGCCCGCGTCGTCGAGCATCAGCGCGTCGTCGGCGCCGGCGACGTTCGCCTCGATCTTGGCCAGGATCGAGGTGAGCAGGTTGTTGTGGTGGATCTTCGGGTCGAGGGAGTCGGCCCGGTGCCGGCGTACCGACGAGGTGACCAGGCGTGATCCCGCTGTCGTCGTAGACCGGCGACTTGAACTCCGCCAGCACGATCAGGGTCGGGCCCGACTGGTTCAGCCGCGGGTCCATGCCGCTGGTGATCTTCACGCCGCGGGTGAGGGTGAGCCGGATGTGCACGTCGTCGCGTCATCTCGTTGGCGGCCAGCGTCGCCCGGATCTGCTCGATGATCTCCTCGTCGGAGGGGATCTCCGCGAACGCCAGCGCGGTCGCCGAGCGCCGCAGCCGCGCGAGGTGCTCGGTGAGCCGGAAGATCCGGCCGTCGTAGAGCCGCAGCCCCTCCCACACCGCCGTCGCCGCCCTGCACGACCGAGTCGAACGGGCTGACCCCCGCCTCGTCGCGGTGCCGGAGCGCGCCGTTGATCGACGACCATCAGGTCGCGGTTGCGCTCGTCGTAGCTCTGCTGCATCAGCTCTCCTCGGGACGCAGTCGGTACGGCGCCAGCGCGTCGTAGTAGGGCCGGCATCGCTCCAGCAGCGGCTGCAGGTGGTCCGGCAGCGGGTCGCCGCTGCCGGGGGAGTACGGCGCGAAGCCGGTCGAGGCCTCGACGCCGGCGTACCAGTGCGGCGCCCAGACGCCGTCGGTGTCGCGCGGGCCGGCCGGCCAGGACAGCATCGCCTCGTCGAACCCGATGCCCAGCGCCTCGCACAGCAGCCGCAGCGTCGCCGCGGGGTCGCGCAGCACGTCGGCGGCGTCGACGACCGGGCCGCCGTACCGCTCGAACAGCTCGACCTGCTGGGGCAGCCCGAGGTCCTCCAGCGTCGGCTCCTCGCGCACCTTCGCGTACGACGTCAGCACCCGCTCCGGGTCGCGCACCAGGAACGCGTGCCGCAGCCCCGCCAGCGCGGACCGGTCGATGTCCGGCAGCAGGTGGTGGGTCATGTGCTTCTGGTACTGCAGCGGCGTCGCGACCGGACCGTCGGTCAGCTCCGCGCACACCACCCGCCAGTCGGTCGGCTGGGAGGCGATCACCTCGTCGCGGCCGGGATGGTCGAGGCCGGTCGCGGCGAGGTAGGCGGCGTACAGCGGCTCGTCGACCGACGGTGCAGTCCGGGCGGTTGCCGAAGCTGCGCATCATCGCGGTGGACAGGTTGCGCGGCCCCGACCACATGGCGATCCGGTGGGTCACTCGGGAGTCACTCGGAGTCGGCGGGCTCCAGGGTGAGGCTGATCGAGTTGATGCAGTAGCGGTCGCCGGTGGGCGTGCCGTAGCCGTCGGGGAAGACGTGGCCGAGGTGGGAGCCGCAGTTGGCGCAGCGCACCTCCACCCGCTTCATCCCGTGGGTGTTGTCCTCGATGTACTCGATGGTGTCGCTGATCGGCTGGTAGAAGCTCGGCCATCCGCAGCCGGAGTGGAACTTCGTGTCCGACTCGAACAGCTTCGCCTGGCAGGCCTTGCACCGGTAGACGCCCTTGGTCTCGGTGTCGGTGTACTGGCCCGTGAACGCGCGCTCGGTGCCGGCCTTGCGCAGCACGGCGTACTCCTCGGGGGTGAGCTCCTTGCGCCACTCCTCGTCGGTCTTCTCCACCTGGTAGGTCATGGCATCTACGGTACTCAGAACCCGGTGATGCAGTACGGCGTCGGGCCGGCGTCCGCCATCGCGGCGAAGGTGGCCATGGCGTCGCCGTCACCGGCCAGTCGGCCGCCGACGCGCAGCGTCGGCACCGTGACGCCGCCGAGGTAGAGCGAACCGAGCGTGTCGGCGGCCAGCCGCACGTCGGCGGCGGCCTCGGTGCGCTCGACGCTGGCCCGCCCGTCCTCGACCCGCACCTGCCAGCGGCCCGCGGCGTGCCCCAGCGGGTCGTCGACCTCGAGCACCACGGATCCGTCGGCGCCCCACGGCCGGGCGGCCAGCGCGGTCGGCACGTCGAGCACCCGGACCCACAGGAAGTCGCTGACCTTCTTCACCTTCCGCACCTGCGGCTCGACCAGCGCCCACTCGAGCGGGTCGTTGGTGGGCGCGAAGTTCCAGCGCACCCGCTGGACCAGGTCGACGTCGGCGAGGTACTGCCAGAGCCGCAGGTAGGCCCCGGGAGTCAGCGCGACCAGGTCGATCACGTCGATGGCGCGGATCTCCCCCGAGCGGTCGTAGCGGTAGAGCACGTAGCCGTCCGGCTCGCCGGCGTCGTCGAGGTGGACGGCCGCCCGGAGCTTCCGGTCGGGTCCCTGCTCGTGGAAGTCGAACGCAGCGGTGAGTATGTGCCGGTAGAACTCCGGGCGCTCGACCGAGCCGCGGGTGGAGCGGTGGAAGCCGTCGAAGACTCGTCTGCACGGCCTCCCACGCCTCGTCGGGCTCGACCAGCTCGATCCGCCCTGCGGTGCTCGCCCCGTCGACCGGCTCGCGCAGCGCGAACCTGGCGGTGGTGTCGACCTCGACGTGCTGCACGTGCGTGGCCGGGCCGAAGCCGAACCGGCCGTAGATCGACCCCTCCGAGACGGTCAGCGCCGCCAGGGGTACGCCATGGTCGACCGCGTCCTGGAGGTCGTCGGTGATCAGCCGGCGGAGCAGCCCGCGGCGTCGGTGGGCCGGGCTCACCGTGATGTCCGTGATCATCCGCAGCGGGAGCGAGTCGCGGCCGGTGTTGATCGCCTTGTCCCAGCTCGAGTACGTCGCCACCGGGATCGTGCCGGGGCCGATCCGCGGCTCGGCGAGCCAGGCCCCGCGGATCGTCACGTCGTCGGCGCGCACGTGCTCCAGCCAGGCGGCCCGGAAGTCGTCGTTCGGCCGGGGGTGCTGGAACCCGCGCTGCAGGCCCTCGACCCAGCCGGTCACCCGCGCATCGGTGGGGTCGCCCTCCTTGCCGACGTCGAGGATCGCGAATTCGAGGTCGGGGTACTGGTCCGCGTCGGTCACCCGGCCAAGTTACCCAGCCGGTTTGACGGATTCGGAGAACAGTTGTTCACTGAAGTGATGGCCAACACCGGCACGATCCCCTGGGAACGGGTGCGCAGGGCGGGCGCGAAGCTGACCACGCCGCTCCACCCCGACGACTACCTCCGGCTGATCAACCCGCTGTGGAGCTCGCGCGAGCTGCGCGGCCGGATCGAGCAGGTGATCCCGGAGACCGACGACGCCGCGACGCTGGTGATCCGGCCCGGCTGGGGCTGGCGCTACGACCACCGACCGGGCCAGTACGTCGGCATCGGCGTCCAGGTCGAGGGCCGGTTCCAGTGGCGGTCCTACTCGGTCAGCTCGCCGCCGCAAGCGCGACCGCGGCACCATCGCGATCACCGTGCGCGCGATGCCGGAGGGCCTGCTCTCCGGCCACCTGGTCAAGGGCCTGGAGCCGGGCACGATCGTGCGCCTGGCGCTGCCGGAGGGCGACTTCGTGCTGCCCGGACCCGCCGCCGCAGCGGATGCTGTTCCTGGTCGGCGGCAGCGGGATCACGCCGGTGATGGCGATGCTGCGCACCCTCGACCGCCGCGGCACGCATGCCCGACGTCGTCCTGCACTACTCCTCGCCCATCGAGGACCGGATGATCTTCCGCGACGAGCTCGCGGCGCTCGCGGAGAAGCACGACGGCCTGACCGTTGCACCGGCTGCACACCGACACCGACGGCATGCTCGACCTGGCCGACCTCGACGAGATCTGCCCCGACTGGCGGGAGCGCGAGACCTACGCCTGCGGCCCCGGGCCGATGCTCGACGCGGTCACCGAGCACTTCGAGGCCGCCGGACCTCGAGGACCAGCTGCACCTCGAGCGGTTCTCGCTCCAGCTCGGGGGCGAGGGCGGCGAGGGCGGCACGATCACGTTCCGCAACTCCGGCAAGACCATCGACGCCGACGGCGCGACCACCGTGCTCGAGGCCGGCGAGGAGGCCGGCATCGGGATGCCCTTCGGCTGCCGGATGGGCATCTGCCACACCTGCACGCTCACCCTCGTCGACGGCACCGTGCGCGACCTGCGCAACGGCGACGAGTACGACCAGCCCAACGAACCCGTCCAGACCTGCGTCACCGCCGCCGTCGGCGACTGCACGCTCGACATCTGACGCTGGTGGTCGAGGCGGGCCGCAGCGCGCCTCGCAACCCCGGACCGAAAGGAGACCGCAACCCATGGCCATCTCAGACGTGAAGGAGTACGCCCACCTCACCGAGGAGGAGGTGGACCAGCTCGGCCGCGAGCTCGACGCGATCCGCGCCGAGATCGAGGAGTCGCGGGGCGCCGACGACGCGGCGTACATCAACCGGCTGATCAAGATCCAGCGCGGCCTGGCCGCCGCCGGCCGGGTCACGCTGATGGCCGGCACCCAGTCGACGAAGACCCGCAAGCCCGCCGTCGGCGCTCGGCGTCGCGTTCCTGGCGCTCGCACAAGATCCTCGAGAACATGGAGATCGGCCACAACGTCATGCACGGCCAGTGGGACTGGATGAACGACCCCGAGATCCACTCCTCCAACTGGGAGTGGGACACCGCGCAGCCGGCCGAGCAGTGGAAGCACTCGCACAACTACGTGCACCACCAGTTCACCAACGTGCTCGGCTACGACAACGACATCGGCTACGGCATCCTGCGGATGGCGCGCGAGCAGAAGTGGCACGCCGTACAACATCGGCCAGCCGGTCTACAACGCCTGCTCGCCGCTGCTGTTCGAGTGGGGCGTCGCGCTGCACGACCTCGACATCGAGCGGATCCGCAAGGGCGAGAAGGACCCGAAGGAGATGAAGCGGCAGCTCAAGCAGATCTTCCGCAAGGGCCGCAACCAGATCCTCAAGGACTACGTCGTCTACCCGGCGCTGGCGGGCCGGCAGTGGAAGACGGTGCTGGCCGCCAACGTCACCGCGAACCTCATCCGCAACCTGTGGTCCTACGTGATCATCTTCTGCGGCCACTTCCCCGACGGCGCGCTGCACTTCACCGAGGAGGAGATCGAGGACGAGACCCGCTCGGAGTGGTACCTGCGGCAGATCCTCGGCGCCGCCAACTTCGAGGGCGGCCCGCTGCTGCACATCATGTCCGGCAACCTCGGCTTCCAGATCGAGCACCACCTCTTCCCCGACCTGCCGAGCAACCGGTACGCCGAGATCTCGGTGCGGATGCAGGCGCTGTGCGAGAAGTACGACCTGCCGTACACGACCGGGCCGCTGCACCAGCAGTACGGCCAGGCGCTGCGCACGATCATCAAGCTGTCGCTGCCGAACTCGCTGGACCAGCAGCGACCAGCCCGAGCCGCCCGCCCCGGCGCGCGACCGCAGGCGCCGGACCGACGAGCGAGCGCCCGCACCGGCGTACCGGGAGCTCGGCGGCTGGTCGCGGAGCAGGAGCGGCGGCGCGGGCATGACCGATCGCGATCGCTGGGACGAACGCGCGTGGGTCACCCAGTGCGCGCTCAGCCGGATCTGCGGTGTCTGCGCGGAGTCGCTCGGCCGGCCGGTCGCGTTCGTCGGCACGCCGGAGGAGGTCGGCCGCAACGCCTTCCACGCCCCGCCGATGCACGCGGCGTGCGCGGAGGAGCTGCTGCGCCGGACGACGCCGACCCCGACTGGCGGGTGGTCACGACCGCCGGCTTCGAGTTCGTCCGGCCCGCGCGCGAGGACCCCGACCGGAGCCCGACGTTCCAGCCGAACTCGCTGCTCGGGTCCGCCTGAGCGGCGTCCCGAACGCGACCAACGATCATCGGGTACCGGTGTCTGCGACGCACGCGAGCGCACGGACCGGAGATCGTCCAGCGGCGACCCAGACCGATCTCGACCCCGGTCGACCCGGACCAACCACTGCCGACCACCGATTCCTCGTTGGTGGTTGCGCGAGGGGCGAGCGAGCGCGTATCGAGACCACGGCGCCACGCATACGCTGCGGGCATGGCAAAGACCCCTGCTGCCGAGGTCGACGCGGGTGGGCGCGCGGTGCGGGTGTCGAGCCCGGACCGGGTGATCTACGAGAAGACCGAGCGCACGCCCGAGGTCACCAAGCTGATGGTGGCGGAGTTCTTCGCCGGCGTCGACGACGGGCTGATGCGGGCGCTGCGCGACCGGCCGACCGCGCTCGAGCGGTGGACCTCCGGCGTACGACCGGGCATGAAGCTGGCCACCGGGCCGCAGGACAAGGACGCCGACGCGTTCTACCAGAAGCGGGTGCCGAAGGGCGCTCCCGACTACCTGGAGACGGTGCAGATCACGTTCCCGTCCGGCCGCACCGCCGACGAGATCTGCCCGACCGAGATCGCGGTGCCGGTGTGGTGCGCCCACATGGGCACGCTCACCTTCCACCCCTGGCCGGTACGCCGCACCGACGTCGACCACCCCGACGAGCTGCGGATCGACCTCGACCCGCAGCCCGGCACGACGTTCACCGACGCGGTCCGGGTCGCCGGGGTCGCGAGGGAGCTGCTCGAGGAGCTCGGCCTGGTCGGCTACCCGAAGACCTGCGGCAACCGGGGCGTGCACATCTACGTGCGGATCGAGCCGGAGTGGGAGTTCGTCGACGTCCGGCACGCCGCGATCGGCTTCGGCCGCGAGCTCGCCGCGCCGCGACGACGGCGTGACCGTGGACTGGTGGAAGGAGGAGCGCGGGGAGCGGATCTTCGTCGACTTCAACCAGAACAACCGCGACCGCACCATCGCCTCCGCCTACTCGCTGCGGCCGATCCCCGGCGCCCCGGTCTCCACGCCGATGACCTGGGACGAGCTGGCCGGCGTCACCGACCCGCGCGAGTACAACCTGTTCACGGTCCCCGACCGGCTGGCCGACGGCGACCCGTGGGCGGCGATCGACGACACGGCGTACTCGCTGGAGCCGCTGCTGAAGCTCTGGGAGGAGCTGCCCGGCGGTCGAGCTGAACTACCCGCCCGACTACCCCAAGATGCCCGGCGAGCCGCCGCGGGTGCAGCCGAGCAAGAAGGTCGCCGCGCACTGGGACGAGCACGGCAACCGGATCGAGGACTAGGCGGGAGCGATGGCGAACCGCTCGGCGGCCTCGTTGAACACGTCGAGGAGGTTCGGGCTGTAGTACCGCTGCAGCACTGAGCGGAACGCCTCGAGGTAGGGCCGCCCCTGCTTCCATCGGAGACCGGTCCAAGGCAGCGCGAAGCCCTCGACCGCGATCTCCTCGACCTGCTCGCTGGGGAGGTCGAGAGAGCGGTAGAACCGGTCGCTCACGTCAACGCTCACCAGGCGTTCTCCGCCGTTGTCGTGGAGCATCGGGCGAGCACGCCGGTGGAGAGTCCCGACGACGTCCCGAGCTCGACGAAGGCGCGCGGCCGATGTTGCTCGATGGTGCGCAGCATCCGCACGCCCTCGCTGGCGGTGATCGGCCCGGATCCTTGGACCCGGTGTCGAGCGTGGAGCTCCTTTACTTCCTCGGGACGCATGGCCCGACCGTCGTCGGTGCCGTCAGCGCCGCTAGAGGACGTGTCGCGCGCTCGGCCAGATGGCGCTCAGCTCCACCTCCGGGAAGCGTTCTGCCACCCGGCGGTAGACCTCGGCAAGGTGGCTGGCGACCGTGCGCTGCGTCGACTCCGGGAGCTCGGCCCCGGCGGGTGCCGGGTTGCGGCGCTGCTCGAGTGCGGGCTGGTGCATCGAGATCCCGACCGTCTGGCACAGGCCGGCTATCGCGTCCTCGGTGAACAGCCGCTCGTAGAAGTCGTAGTGCACATCTGTGCCGAACGCGTCGTCCAGCGCGTCGATGGTGCGGTGGTACTCACTGCGCGCGGCGTACTGCGGCTCGGCGTACTCCGCCAACACCCGCTCCTCCGCGGACGGGTCGCCGGCCGCTGCGGTCCGCTGGTGCTGCATCCGCAGCTGCGACCAGATCCGGTCGACGGGGTCACGCATCAGGAATACGGCGACCGCCCGGACCCCTCGGACCGCGAACTCCTGCCGGACCTCGCGCAGCCGTTCCACGGGGAGCAACGCGTACGCCGGCGTGAGGTCCGCGGCTACATGGCGGCCCGTCTCTCGTCGTAGGAGCGCGGCGAAGTAGTCGAAGTAGTACGCCGGGTTGCCGTACATGCTCATCCGGTGCAGCGCCGTGGCATCGGCCGGGCGCCCCTCCCGGAGGTCGGCGAGGGCGGTCTCCGCGAGGGTGATGTTGCGGTTGCGCGTCCCGGACTCCGACTCGAGGTCGAGAGTGTCGAAGACGTGGTACTCCTTGCGGTACCCGGCCGCGAACTCCGGCGAGTCCTGCAGGCATCGGTGGAGCCAGGTGGTGCCGGCCTCCTGGGCGCCGACGCCGAGCACGAAGGTCGGAGGCCCCGACGACACACCGCTGGTCGACACGCGACGAGGGTAGTCGCGAGCGCCGGGTTACGTTGAGCGGGTGATTTTCGTGCCGTGCCCGTGGGGCTCCGCGGAGGTGACCCGGGCGTGAACCCTGCCCTGCTGACGTCACTCGGGGACGCCGCACGGGCCGAGGGCTGGAACGCGCCACCGCTGTTGCTGGAGATCGTCGCCGGGGCCTTGCCGACGTCAGGGACGGCCCGCGTCGCTATCGTGTCGCGGTCGGCAGAGCATGCTTTGGAGACAGTGCTGGTCGGGGCCGTGCCCCGCGTGCGGGTGACGGTGCTGCCGACCGCCCTGTCGGCTGACGATCGTCACATCGAGCTGGCCGCTCGCGGGCCGATGGACCTGGTCGTCGACCTGGCCGGTGGCCCCAAGGCGCGGCGCCGTTTCCGCGAGCTGTTCTTCTTCGCGCGGCCCGGCGGCACCCTGGTCTCCCGCCTCCCGCACGACGGGGCCCTCGAAGGACTCGTCCAGGAGCTTGAGGCTCTTCGATCCTCGGGTGAGCTGCGTCCGCCGACCAGCGCAAGGGAGCGTCGTACGACGAGGCAGCGCGACATCCACGCTCTCGCGGCCTCGATCGGTCGTCTGGAGGTGCGCGACGGGTTCGTCGTGGCGGAGAACATCGTGGACACGGTCGCGAAGGTGCGAGACGCCGACATGGATCGGTACCTCGGGCTACGGCCGGAGACCGGGGAACTGGTCGACCGCATCCCCGGCGTCGCGTTCGACTCCCGGTGTGAGGTCCGCTCCAGCGCGGAGTCGGATCCGGCACTGGAACTCCCATCACGCATCGAGGCCCCGGATGTCTCCCTCCGACGGCACTCCGACGTGAGCTGCCTCCCTCGGCAGATCGCGCTCCAGGGCGCCATCGCGATCCCGTCGACCTTCCGGCACCACGCCAAGGCGCGGCTCCGCAACGCCGGCCTCCTCGACTGGGCCCCCGACTTCGCGCGTCGGCCGGAGTACACCGCGCAGCCGGCGCCAGGTTCCTTCTTCTACCTGGACAACCGATACCGCGGACACTTCGGCCACGCCATGACCGACCAGATCTCCCAGCTGTGGGGGTGGCGGCGCGCCAAGGACCGCTATCCGGACCTGCGCGCGCTGATGTTCGACCGGCCCGACTATCCCTTCGCGGAGTGGGAGTACACGCTGTACGAGGCCGGCGGGATCACCCGCGAGGACGTGTACGTCGCCACCGAGCCGATCGAGGTGGAGACCCTCGTAGTGGCTTCCCAGATGTTCAGCATGCCCGACTTCGTCCACCCTGAGCTCCTCGACACCTACCGGAGCGTGGGCGACGCCCTCGAGGCGGAGAGCACCCTGGAGGCGTGCCCGAGCAGGCTCTTCTGCTCACGCCGCCGCCGCCGGGAGGGCCACAACCGCGAAGAGATCGAGCAGGTCTTCGCCGACGCCGGCTTCGAGGTGATCTACCCCGAGGACCACCCCCTGCCAGACCAGGTGCGGCTCTTCCGTCGCGCCGACGTCCTCGCGGGGCTTGCAGGGAGCGGGATGTTCCAGATGGCGTTCGCCGAGAGCCCGAAACACGTGATCCTGGTCGGCTCCGAGTCCTACACGGCGACGAACGAGTACCTGATCGCGTCGGTCCTCGGCCACCGGCTGGACCTCGTGCTCTGCCGGCCGGACGTCCCGAAGGCAGACAGGTTCAAGCCCGCGTCGTACCACTCCAACTTCACCTACGACCCGGACCGCGAGGGCAGGTTCCTGGCCGCGGTGCTGGAGGACCTCTGAGGGTGGGATCGCCGGCCGCGACTACCCTCGGCACGGTGACCTCGCCGTCGACGTTCCTGCTGGGCACTGGCGCCCAGAAGGGCGGCACCACGTGGCTCTACCACTACCTCAAGGCGTCGCCGCAGTTCGTCTCCGGGTACCGCAAGGAGTACCACGTCTTCGACGCGCTGGACGTCAAGGGCCAGGCCTACCGGCGCAAGCGCGTCCTCGACGAGGCCGAGGCCGCGCTCGGGCGAGCGCGCGCGGGGAAGCCGCTGAACGCGCAGGTCATGCACCTCTCGAGCATGTACGCCGACCCGGAGATCTACTTCGACTACTTCGCGGGGCTGCTCGGCTCGCGGCCGGACGCTCGCGTCACGGCGGACGTGACGCCGGCGTACGCGATGCTCCCGGCCGAGCGGATGATGCAGATCAAGCAGGCCTTCGCGAGGCGCGGGGTCCGCACGGTCGCGGTGTTCCTGATGCGTGACCCGGTCGACCGGATCGTGTCCCACGTTCGGATGCAGATCCGGGAGAAGCCGCAGCGCTGGGACAAACCCGTGCAGGACGTGGTGCTCGAGCGCTACGTCCATCGGGAGAACGTCCAACGCACGAGCTACCACCTGACGCTCGCCGAGCTGGACCGGGCGTTCGGGCCGGACGAGATGTACGTCGGGTTCTACGAAGACCTCTTCTCCGAGGCGCGGATCCGGGAGATCTGCGACCTGCTGCGCATCGACTTCCATCAGCCGGACCTCGACGAGCGCCGCAACGCGTCACCGCCGGCTCAGGTGCCGGACGAGATCCTGCGCATGATCGCGGAGCACTACCGCGAGGTCTACGACACGGTGGCGGCCCGGTTCCCCGATGTCGATCTCGAGACAGTCTGGCCGAGCACCCGGTACCTCGCCTGAGTCGAGACCGGTGCTGAGGTAGCGTCGCCGGGTGCAACGCCACGACTTGCTGAAAAGACTTCACGAGCTGCTCGAGCCCCGTTCGTACCTGGAGATCGGGGTGAGCACCGGAGCCAGCATGTCCCGCTCTCGCGCACGGTCGATCGGTGTCGACCCGGCCTTCCACGTCAAACGGGAGCTGCTCTGCGACCTCCACCTGGTGCGCGCGACGAGCGACGAGTTCTTCGCCCGCGAGCATCCGCTGGCTCACTTCGACGAGCCGGTGGTCGACCTCGCGTTCATCGACGGCATGCACCTCGCGGAGTACGCGCTGCGCGACTTCATCAACACCGAGCGCTTCACCCACGCCGCCTCGGTGATCGTGATCGACGACATGCTCCCGCGCAACGTCCCAGAGGCCGATCGCGACCGCGGCCGGCCGCGGTCTGCGTCGGCCTGGGCCGGTGACGTCTTCAAGATCGTGGAGCCGCTGCGCACCATTCGGCCGGACCTCGTCTGCCTCGAGGTCGACACCGCGCCGACCGGCACCGTGGTGGTCCTGCTGCCCGACGCTGCGTCGACGACCCTGCTGTCGGCGTACGACGACCTGGTCGAGGCCTTCGTGACCCCCGATCCGCAGCACGTGCCGAACGAGATCTTGAACCGGTCGCGGGCCATCGCACCGGAGGCACTGCTGGCCGCTCCCATCTGGGACGACCTCCGGCGCCTGCGCGACGTAGAGGATTCTCGGTCGCGTCCGGAGGTCGCTGCGGCGCTCGCCGGAGCGGGCCTGGCGACGGTGCGGTGACCTGGCAGGTCCCGCTCTCGCCGCACCCGCCGCCCGCGGGGTCCTCGGTCGCGACCGTGACCGACGCCTTCGTGACGCCCTTCCAGCGCGGGACCAGGCGTGCCCAGCCCGGCGACACGCCGCGCTGGATGACCGGATCCGTCCACGACGCCGCAGGTCACCTCGTCGTCGAGGCGCAACGCTCCTGGCACGGTGACATGAACGCGCCGAGGGCAGTAGATCCCGATCGGGTCGACGTACCCGCGGAGTGTCGTCGGCTGTCCGGGCGGTGGATCTACGCCGGCCACTGGACGCAACAGTTCGGGCACTTCATGGTCGAGGTGCTGACCAACCTCTGGCCGGATCCGGTGGAGGCGGACGTGAGCGGGATCCTGGTCCACCGCAGCTTCCGTGGGCCGATCCCGCACCGCACCGGCGCCTGGGGTGCCCTGCGGGTTCCCGAGCTCACCGAGTGGCAGCGGGACCTGCTCGGCCTCGCGGGGTACGGCGGACTGAAGGTGCGGGTGGTGCGCGCTCGACCGGTGCGGGTCGACGAGCTGGTCGTGCCGGCCGGCCGGTGCTGCTGAAGAGCTGGGCCCAGGAGCCGGCAGTGGCCCTCTGGCGCCGGGTGGCCGCCGCGGCGGGTCCGCCGGACGAAACCGGCGGCAACGTGTTCCTCTCACGTGCGCACCACCACCAGGAGGCGAGCGGCAACAAGGCCAAGGTACGCACGAGCCCCGAGTGGGAGGGGCTGGTCGAGGCACGGTTCGTCGAGGCCGGGTTCCGCATCGTCCACCCGGAGGAGCTGCCCGTCAGCCGGCAGATCGGGGTGGTCACCGGAGCGGACGTCGTCGCGGGCTTCACCGGCTCGGCCCTGCACCTGACCGCTTTCGCCCCTGGAGGCACCAAGGTCGTGGAGCTCGGCGACCAACGCTCTCCGGACGATGCCACCGCCACGCAGACGATGATCGCCGCGGCCCGAGGGCACGAGATGGCGTTCGTCCCCTACCAGGACACCGGGGCGCTCGACGACCTGCTGCGGCGGGCGACCTAGCCGCGGGGCGCGGGCTCGGGCAGCACCGTCCGCGGTGGCCGTCCGGTCAGGACAGCCACCGGCATCCCGGCCCGGATCAGCACTCGCGTCTGCAGGTTGTGGCGTCCGGCGCCGCTCGGCTCGATGAGCTTCATCCGCCAGGTGCCCTCGCCGACCTGGCCGTTGTCGACCACCGCGTCGACCCGGAACCGGCCAGGGCCGCTCGCGGTGACTGTCACGGGCACGTCGTGTGCACCCTGATCATGGTGCAGGCGGAGCGCCAGGCCGCTCGATGCGGGAACCTCGCCTTCCACCTCGAGGACCACCTTCACGGTCTCGCCGGAGCGTCGGGCGTAGCTGAGCAGTGGGTCAACACGCAGATCGGGCATGAACACATCCAATCATCTGGTCCGCTTGTTACCGTCCGGGTGATGCTCGGGTTCGGAAGGCGTCGGCGCGCGCTCGCGCATCAGATGCGCGTCGTGTCGCTCGAGCACTCGCGGCGCTCGCACGCTCAGGTCGTCGTCATCGCGGGGAGTCCGGAGCGGGTGGCGGAGCTCCGCATCTGCGACGTCGTTCCCGCCGGCGTCGACGTCAGCGAGATGGTGGGGCTCAGCTTCGAGGAGATGGACGAACGGCTCTCGGCCTACTCCGGGTCGGGGCTGCTGGTCGTCGATGCCCGGCCATCCGTGGGGGAGGCGCAGCTGCGCGCCTTCGAGCGGCTTTTCCTCCACCTGGACCGGGGTGACGTCTGGATCGCGCTGCGATCACCGCGGGTGCCCCGCGGGAGGAGGGAGCGGCTCGTCGAGCTGGCCGGCGGGTTCCGGTCGCGCGGTCCACAGGGGCTCCGCAAGCGATGGCGGGAGCACCGACGGTCGACGGGCAGGATCGAGGTCGCCAGCCGGATGATTCTGCTGGAGAAGAACCAGCCGCACCTGCTCAAGGTCCGGGATGCCGGCGCCGTCAGGCTGCTGAACGCCAGGGAGCCCGAGCTGCAGGTCTCCGAGCCGGCTTCCCTGCCGGCGGGGACGATCCAATGTGCCGCGATGACCGACGTCGGAGCGGCTCCCGATCCGGCCTTCCCGGACGAGCTCGCCTACCCGGAGGTCCGGGTCCGGCGGTTCGACGGCCGGGTGGCGCTGCCCGCGACCTCAGTCGCCATCCACGGGCGGTCGGTCCTGCCGGACTCCTTCAGGTGGCATCTCGCCGTCACCCGTCGCCACCTGGCTGCGCGACGAGGACGAGCGGTTCGCTCGGCCGCGAAAGGGGTCGATGTTCCCGAAGACACCTCACGGGCTCGTACTACTTCTTCGGCTACAACAACCCGGGTCACTTCGGGCACCTGATGACCGAGGCGGTCGCCAAGCTGTGGGGCTGGGACGCCGCCAAGGCCGCGGACCCGAGCCTGAAGATCCTCTGCCGTGAACATCCGGAACGCCCGGAACCGCCGGCGAACGCCTCGAGAACGTGCTGCTGCCGGCGTACGGCATCGACCCGGACGACATCGTGTGGACGACGGGTCCGGTCACAGTGGATCGCCTGGTGGGCGCGACACCGCTGTGGACAACGCCCCCCCTGTACGTGCATCCGGCGCTCCCTGACGACTGGCGACGGCTGCGCAGCGGGCTGCCAGCAGCATCGGTGCCGCAGGCCGAGAAGCTGTTCGTCACCAGACCGCCGGGAGCAACCGGTTCTGCCGCAACTACGAGGCGGTGGAAGCCTGTTCGACGACGCGGGTTCCACATCCTGCGGCCGGAGAGTTCACGGTCCCCGAGCAGGCTGCCCTGTTCGCGCAGGCGCGGGTCGTCGCTGGTTTCGGCGGCTGCCGGATGTTCTACCTGGTCTACGCCCACGCCCTCGAGCGGTGATCATCTGCGGTCGGCGTACTCGGGCGCGGCGGGCGCCTGCTCGCCCCCCGCCCTCGACGTCGACTCGCGCTTCTTCTGAGCGACCCGACCCTGGACACGTCGAGGGCAGCTATGCCGGCCGCCGGTCCGACTCGGAGTTCGACCTCTGGCGGCCGGGTCCCGCTGGAGCGGCTTCTCGGCGATCTAGATCGCTCATCCGCCTAGTGGGAGACCAGCGGGCCGGTCGGCGGGAAGTGTCCCCTCGCGATGAAGTCGAGCAGTTCATTGAGTGGAACAACGCCTCCGCGAAGCGTTCGGTCACGACGTCGGACGGCGGCGCGGCATCGTCAGGTCGTGACCAACGAAGGCGCGGTTCTCTCGCTGATTGTCGCCGGATAGGTCTCGGGGGGGATGACGGCGACCTGTTTCGGCGGGACCGTGGATGCGAAGTCAAACATGCAGCTGCCGGCGGGGCCAGCTACGATAGGGCGGCCTCATCATCGCGACCTACTAGCCAGGTCGTCCTCCTCCGGGTGCACGATCCGGAAGCCGGCTTCGCGAAGTACGCCTCCACGTCGCTCCGGGCCCAGCAGCCGCGCTTCGCCGAGCGCCGGGTGAGGAAGAGACACTGCGGGTAGGACTCGGCGCGCGCCTGGGAGCCGAGTGACCGGCCGACCGCACGATAGCTCTGCTCGATGGCCGGGTCGATGTGGCCGATCGCGTACGCCGGGGTCGCGGCGATGAGCGTTACGACGCACGTCGGTTCGTCGAGCACCGTGACATGGCTCAGTCGATGCCGCCCGCCTCGAACAGCGAAGCTCCCAGTCGGCCATCTCATCGTCCTCCCACCTGAAGACCAGCGCGCGGAGGTAGGGATGGTCGCGCTTGGCCCGGGGCCAGGCCCACACGTGCGACACCTTTCAGTCGGACTACCGATCCCGCGCATGATGTGGTCGAGTCGACAGCGCCGGGAACATCAAAAACACAGGTCCGGACGGCGTACGACTCTTGGACATCAACCCGCGTCCGCTGCGCAGGCGCGCGCGGACGGGGTTCCGAACAGCTCACAGGAAGGAGCGTTCTCTCGATCGCCGCCTGCCGGGGTTCGAACAGCCGGTCCGTCGTGCTCGCCGAGCGACGGCTCGGGCGCAGCATACTCGTCGGGTCAGGTCTCCTCCGGCGGGCGACAGGAATAGCCCCGCGCCTGGCGGGTCGTACCCGGGACAGTGTCGATGACATGTCCGATGTCGGGTCGCGCCCGCAGGAGGTCGTTGATGCAGTCGCCCAGGATCTTCGCGCGGGTGGACCCGACTGGTCACCGCGACGAGGTCGTCAACCACCCGCAGGTCGCCGAGCGAGGCGGCGAAGGCGTGCAGGTCCCGTTCAGGATTGGGACGTGGTCGGTGGCTCGATGACCGGAGGCGAGAGAAAGTCGCTGCCGCGGCGCATTCACCTCCGCCACGAAGCTCAGCAGCCGTTCGCGGGCCTGGTCGGAAGAACACGCCGGCAGGAGGCCGCCGCACCAGAGCCGCCCCCGTTCATCAAGTGGAAGAGCAGCGGCCGGAGCCCGGCCAGGACACACCGCGGCCGCACTCGTCCGGATCCGCTCGACGGCCCGGCCACGGACAAGCGGAGATGAAGGTCATCGATATCGCCTCGAACCCGGAGCGGAGGTCGTCGCCGGTTGAACCGGTCGGCGTCCGCGTACGACGACGGCTCCCCGAGCATCCCGTCACCATCAGAGCCCTGCAAAGTTCGTCCGGCTCGCGCCGCGATTCGCGCACGCTGGCAGCATTCCCGTCGCTCGACGTGCGCCCCCTGCCAGCGCTCCGGCGCCTTGCCATCGCACGCGTCTCACGACGCTCGCGACGAACAGATTCTTCGGCACCTCCTAGGCAGGTAGCGTCTGCCTGCGTGAAGGGATCCTCCTCGTCACCGGCTCCGGGCGCAGTGGCACCAGCAGCGTCGCGGGCACCCTGAAGCGGCTCGGCCTGCACGTCCCGCAGCCCGAGGTTCCGGCCGACGAGAAGAACCCCCTCGGCTACTACGAGCCGCGCTGGGTCGCCGCCTTCCACAAGGAGTGGCTCAACAACGTCCATGTGCGGACCATCGACACCCGGCCGCACGCCGGCGACGTCGCCATGGAGACGGTCACGCCGGCGCGCGAGGAGAAGCTGCGCACCTGGGTGGCCGACGAGCTCGCCGCGCGGCCTGACGACGACGTGGTCGTCATCAAGGAGACGCGCGCCTATTGAGTCTACCCCCTGTGGCAGCGGGTGGTCGCCGCGGTCGCGCCGAGCTGACCAGCCTCACGATGCTGCGGCACCCGACCCAGGTGGTACGCTCCCGCGACACGGCGTACTTGTCGGGCCGCAGCGACGAGTTCCGGTTGGCGCGCGAGACCACGACGTGGCCGCCTGGATGATTTCCGTCTTCGTGACCGAGCGCGCGACCCGGGACAACCCGCGCGCGTTCGTGCCCTACTACGACCTGGTCGAGGACTGGCGCTCCGCGATCGGCCGGGCCTGCCAGCAGGTCGGCATCGACCCGGCGACCTCACCGCGCCGCACCCGGTCGACGACTTCATCACCCCCAGCCTGAACCGCTCCGATGACGTGTGGGACGGGCTGACCGTGCCCGACGCCCTGAAGGAGATGGCCGAGCAGACCTGGGCGGCGGCCAGCCGGCTCGTCACCGCGCCTGCCGATGCGTCGGCGCTCGCCGATCTCGACCGGCTGCAGGCGGCGTACGCCGACTACTACTCCACCGCCGCGGCGATCGCCTCGGACGAGAAGAAGGCGGCAGTGCTCGCCGAGCAGCACAAGCTCCAGGACCGGTTGGACACCAAGAACAAGCGGATCGAGAAGCTGCGCCGCGAGGTGCGCGAGCTGCGCGGGAAGGGCAGACCGGGTGACCCGGCTGGTCATGGTCGCCGGCGCCGGCCGCAGCGGCACCAGCACCGTCGCCGGGGCGCTCAGCATGCTCGGTCTGCACCTGCCGCAGCCCGAGGTGCCCGCCGACGAGACCAACCCGCGCGGCTTCTTCGAGTCCCAGTGGGTCGTCGACTTCCACAAGGACCTGCTCGACCGGTCGCCGGTGATCCGGACCCTCGACGCCCGGCCCGAGATGGCCGAACTGGCCGAGAAGCGCCCCACCGAGGAGGACGCCGAGCGGCTCGCCGCCTGGCTGGCCGAGCAGCTCGCCCACGAGCAGGTGCTGGTCAAGGACCCGCGCGCGTTCTGGTTCCACGACCTGTGGCGGCGAACGGCGGTCGGGCAGGGCGCGGAGCTGGCCTTCCTGAGCATGCTCCGGCACCCGGCAGAGGTCGCGAAGTCGCGGGACACCTGGTACACCCCCGGCGACGACGAGGACTTCCGTCGGCACCGGGCCACGGCCAACGTCGCCGGCTGGTGCAACGCCGCGTTCGTGACCGAGCGGATCACCCGCGCCGAGCCGCGGGTGTTCGTGCGCTACCCCGACCTGCTGACCGACTGGCGAGCCGCCCTGCGCCCGGTCCAGGAACGGCTCGGCCTGGACCTGACGCCGACCTCGACTCCAAGGACCACCACGCCGTCGACGACTTCATCGACAGCGGCCTGCGCCGGTCGGAGACCACGTGGGACTCCGTCGACCTGCCCGACACGCTGCGCGCGGTCGCCGAGGGCACCTGGGAGCAGCTGAACCGGCTCGCCGACGACCCCGGTGACCCGTCCGCCGGACCCGCCCTGGAGGCGCTTCAGCGCGACTACGACAGGGTGCACGACCACGCCGTCGCGATCGCGCTCGACCACACCAAGGCACGCGAGGTGCACGTACGACGCAACGCGAAGGCCAACACCCGCGCCGAGCTCGAGGGCCGGATCGCGGACCTCGAGCAGCAGGTCGAGGAGCTCAGCGCTCCCAAGGGGCGGCGATGGGGAAGTAGGTCTCGAGGAAGTCGGTGACGAACGCGGCCACCTGCTCGGGATCCCGGGCGAAGACGTGGCCGTCGCCGAGGCAGAACATCTCCCGCTCCCGCTGGGCGAGCTCCTTGAGCCGGCGCGGCAGCAGCGGGTCGGTCACGTCGACGAACGCGACGTCGGCGTCGGCGACGTGCGCCGTACCGTCCATCAAGCCGAGTGCTGGCCCAGCGACGACAGCATCGAGACGTCCGTGGCCGAGCGGAACGGCGACCGCGTCGTCGCGTCCACCTCGGTTGCGAACCGCGTCGCGATCGCGGAGAGCACCGACACCCGGTGGGCGTACGGCGCGTGCAGCAGCGTGTGGACGGTGGCCTTCCCGAACGCCTCGTGCAGCAGACGACGGTTGTTGGCGGCGGCCTTCGCGTAGGGGAGCTCGTCCTGGCCCGGCAGCCCGACCAGCATCGACGACGGGAACACCGCGCTGCTGCCCGCTCCGGTGAAGAAACGCTCCGGGCGGGTCGGCCGGCCGAGGAAGAAGTCGTCGTTGAAGTAGAGGAAGTGCTCGCTCAGCCCCGGGATCCGGTGCACCACTGACTCGATGGCGTGGGAGTTGAACGTCGGCAGCGCGTCGGCGGGCAGCAGGTCGCGGTGGTCGACCAGGTTGATCATCGGGTCGTCGACGTCCAGCCACGGTGGGACCTGCCCCGCGGTGACCAGGTGGATGCGCCGCACCCACGGCGCGAGCAGGTGCACGCTGCGCATCGAGTAGCGCAGCTCACCGCGGTCCACGAACCGGGCCCGGCCGCTCGAGGCGCGGGTGCGCATCGTCGCGTCGCTGACGTCCGCCAACCGGCGCTCGCGCGCGGCATTCCACTCCTCGTCGTTGCCGTCGACCCAGGTGTAGACGACGTCGATCGGGAACGTGCATTCGTACGCCGTCGGCTCGACCATCAGCGGCAGGGTGCGGACGTCGACGCCGTGGACGCGGGTGTCCACCGTCTCGGCGCCGCGCGGCACCGCGGTCGTGTACGCCGCCTGGCCGGGGGAGTGCAGGTCGCCGTCGGGTCCCTCCTCCCAGAACTCCACGGCGACCGCGCAGCCGGTGCCGAGGTGGGACGCGCCGTCCCCGACCCGCGGCCACGGCTCGAGGAACAGCCGGCCGGTGCGGCCGCGCCGCAGTGCGGGCAGGACGTCCGCGGGCAGCCCGCGGCGGCTGGGCCAGCCCTTGTGCTCGGGCTCGTGAACAGACACGTAGGCCGGCAGGTCGGCGTCCTTCAGCTGCTGGAGGAAGGGCCGCCGAGCGGCGATCGGCAGCACCACGGTGGGGTGGTCGTCGGTGTGGGGTGGGACCACGAACCACTCGTCGGTGACCGCCGCGGCAGCTGCCACGGCCGCGGCCAGGGTCTCGTGCCGGGCCGCCTCGGGGGTCACACCCGCGCCCTCCCGTCCCGCGGGGGCGCGGTCGGGGTCCAGGTCCTCGGCGTCGCGGTGCAGCACGATGCCGAGGCTGCGGCCGGCGGCCCCTCGGCGGCGGCGTGCGGCGTCGTCGTAGATCTCCTCCCAGCGGGCGGTGATCGTGGCGCTGTCCCACGAGGCCGCCTTGGTCACGGCGGCGGCACCCATCCGCTCCCGCAGGTCTGGATCGGTGGCCAACCGCAGCAGTGCGGCAGCGACACCGTGCCGAGATCCCTGGGTGACGAGCAGGCCGTCGACGCCGTCCTCGATCTGGTCGCGCGGACCGGACGGCATGTCGTAGGCGACGACCGGCACGCCCGCCGCCATCGCCTCCTGGATCACCAGCGGGAAGCCCTCGCCCGGCCGCGACGTGAGCGCCGAGATGCTGGCCCTGGCCCACTCGCTGGTCAGGTCCGCGGTGGGGCCGGGGCACTCGACCCGGTCCCAGAGCCCCAGCTGCCGGGACATCGACATGATGTCGAACCGGGCGTGGCCGTGACCGAAGATCCGCACCCGCCACTCGGGGATCCGGTGGGCGACCATGCCGAACGCGGAGATCAGGTGGGTCCACTGCTTCTCCGTGGCCAGCCGGCCGGCGGTGAGGATGACCGGCTCGGTGAGCGGGGAGCGTGGCCGGTACGCCGGCGCCAGCGCGTTCGGCACCACCTCGATCTGGGGCGCGTCGGGGCCGAGCTCTACGGCGAGCCAGCGGGCCATCGGCTCGGTGAGCATCACGACCACGTCGGCGCGCCGGGCGTGGTCGAGCAGCAGCCGGCGGCTGTTGGGTCGCTGGCTGGACGACCGGTGCTCCTGGTGCACGATCGCGGTGGTGGCGGGGGCGAGCTGGGTCGCGTAGCCGAGAGTGCCTGGCGTCACCGTCACCAGTACGTCGGCGTCCAGGTCGGGCAGCGCCGACTCCAGTGCGACGTCGGCCAACGCGTCCAGCGTCGGGTCGGAGCCGGCCTCGATCATCGTGGGCTGGCGTCCCCGCAGCGCCGCGGCCCGATCGGGGTCCAGGCCGGGGACCGCGACGTTGTCGCCGCGCAGGTCGACCAGGTCGGTGACCGTCACCCGCGGGTCGACCGGGAAGTGGTGGCCCTCGTCGCCGTAGACGCTGATGATCTCCACCTCGTGCCGCTTGCAGAGCGTGTTGGCCTGGGTGACGACCGCTCCGGCGGTGCCGCCCAGGTCGTGGACCGTGGAGATGAGGAAGGCCACCTTCACTGCTCTCCTCCTCCCTGCGGAGCGTCAGCAGACCGTCCCTGGTCCACCGGAGCGTGACGTCGGGGTCGGGAAGCGGTGGCAGCGCCACGCCGGCCATCGGCCGGTCGAGGGTGTTGCCGGCGCGGACCACGTCGGCCGCGCCCACCCGGAACGTTGCCGTCGCGCCGGACGCCAGCCGTGGGAGCCCAGCGAGCGAGATGAACCCTGCGGTGATCGGCAGATCGGCGATGCGGTGTCCGTGGCTGAGCAGCGCGGCGTGGCCGGCGCTCGTGTCCACCTCCACCTCGACGCCGCGGTCGTCGCTCGTGAAGCCCAGGACCGCGACGGTGGCGGGGAGGCGGGTGCGACGGATCACCACGTCGCCGTCAGCGTTGTCGACCCGGAACTGCCAGCGGCGGTCGTGCGTGCTCGGCTCGGCGAGGCCGGGGCCGGCGGGTGCGGTGGCTGCGTGCGTCACCGGGGTGGCGCGGCGCCCCGGGCCGGCAAACAGACGCAGCTCGAGCTTGGTGCCGTCGACGCCGGCGAGCGCCTCCGCGAGCGCGAAGCGGGCCGAGAGCAGAGGTCCGTCGGCGTCGGTCTGCGGCTCGGTGGGCACCTGGAGGTCGGCGGCACCCTCGCGGCGGAGCACCAGCGGACCCTCGCCGCGCACCGCGAGCCACAGGTGCTCGCCGTCAAGGACCCGCGCGTATACAGCGCGCGCGGAGTCGGACCCGCGTCGGAAGATCGCCATCAGCCCTTCTCCCACGGGGCGGCGACCGGGAAGTAGTCGCGGTAGAAGTCGGCGAGCAGCGCGTCGAGCTGCTCGACGGCATCGCGTAGTCGTGGTGGTCGCCGAGGCAGAAGAAGTCCTGGTCGCGGTCGAGCACCCTGTTGAGCTGGCGCTCCACGTCGGCGTTGCTGAGGTTGACGAACGTGAAGCTGGGCTCGGCGGAGTACGCCTTCCCGGTGAGCAGCCCGTAGTGCTGGGCGAGTGACCTCAGCAGCGACAGGTCGGTGTCCGAGCGGAATGGCGAGCGTGCGGTGCGGTCGACCTGCGCGGCGAACCGGCTCGATGATTCCTGCAGCACCGAGACGCGATGCGGGTGGGGGGAGTGCGCCAGGGTGCGGGTGGCCACGGCGCCGAACGCGTCCTGCAGCAGCCGCCGGTTGTTCCACCCGGCCTTGAGCCACGGCGGCGCGGCGGGGTCCGGCAGTCCCATGGTCCGGGGAGAGGAACACCGCCGACAGGCCGCCCGCGGTGAACAACGACTCCGCCGTCACCGGCCGGCCGAGGAACACGTCGTCGTTGACGTAGACCCAGTGCTCGGTGAGTGGCGACGCGGTGCAGGCCGGTCTCGATGGCATGGGAGTTGAACGTCGGGAGGGCGTCCGCCGGAAGGATCTGGCGGTGGTCGACGACCCGGATCCGGGGGTGGTCGGTGTCCAGCCAGTCGGGCACCTGACCGGCAGTGACCAGGTGGATCCGGCGTACCCAGGGCGCGAAGAGGTGGATGCTGCGCATCGAGTACCGCAGCTCGTCGCGGGCGGTGAAGCGGGCCCGGCCGCTCGACTCCTTCAGCCGGGCGGTGCCGGCGAGGCCGGCCAGCCGCTGCTCGCGGGACTCGTTCCAGTCGGGGTCCTGCCGTCCACCCACGTGTAGACGACGTCGATCGGGAACCGGCACTCGCGCACCGTCGGCTCCTTCATCAGCGGCAGCGTCCGGGCCGGGACCCCCTCGATCTCGACGTCGACGGTCCGGTCCCGCGGGGAGGCGGGCAGGTAGGGGTTGCGGCGCGGGGCCGACCAGGTCGCCGTTGACGCCACCTCCCAGAACTCGCACGTCGACCCGGCAGCCCTGGCCGAGCAGGCTCGGCCTCTCGCCGACCGGCCAGGGCTCGAGGCACACGGCGGTGGTCCGGCCGCGGCGCAGGTCGCGGGCGAGCTCGGCGATCGTCCCCGTCGCTCCGGCCAGCCGAAGCCCCGGGTCGCGCAGCGAGAGGTACGCCGGCCCGTCGCCCTCCACCAGCGCGGCAGGAACGCGTCGCGCGCCGGCATCGGCACCACCACCATCGTCGTCGTCGAGTCGTGGGGCGGGATGACGAACCAGTCGTCGCTGATCGCGCGGGCCACGCGCGACCGCCCAGTCGAGCGCAGCGTGCCGGGCCTGCGCCGGGGTGGCTCGACCGGCGCCTCGGTGGCCTGCTCGCGGGCCGCGCGCGAGCGTCGAGTCCACCGCGCGGCGCGGCAGCCGCCAGACGCCCTGGTCGGCCCGACGGGCCCGGGCCTCGGAGAAGATCTCCGACCCACCGCTCGGCCAGCACGTCGGCGTCGTACTGCCGGCGGTGCGGAGCGCGCCCTGGCCGAGGCGCTGCCGGAGCTCGTCGTCGGTCGCCAGGCGGAGCAGCGCGGCCGCCATGCCGGCCACGGAGTGGGGGCCGACGAGCAGACCGTTCACCTCGTGCTCGATGATCTCGCGCGGCCCCGACGCACAGTCGAAGCTGGCGACCGGCACCCCGGCGGCCATGGCCTCCTGCACGACCAGCGGGAACCCTTCGGCGCGGGACGTCAGCGCGGCGACCGCGCCTTCGCCCACTCGGCGGCCATGTCGGTGGTGCTGCCGGGCAGCTCGACCCGGTCCCACAGCCCCCACTTGCGGATCTCGCGGACCAGCTCGGGTCGCTGCGGTCCGTCGCCGAAGATCCGCAGCCGCCAGTCGGGGACCTGGTCGGCGATCTCGGCGAACGCGGCGACCAGCTGCGGAACTGCTTCTCCTGCACCAGCCGCCCGGCGGCGACGATGACCGGGTTGTCGAGCCGCGACCGGGGATGGAGCCCCAGCGGCAGCGGGTTCGGCATCACGAGGGTGGTGGGCAGAGCGGCCCGAGCTGTTCGTGCAGCCACTCCTCGAGCGGCGGGGTCAGCATCGCCACGACGTCGGCGCGCGGCGCGAAGTTGAGCAGCGGCTCCAGCCCGCGCGAGCGGTCGGAGGACGACCGGTGCTCCTGGTGCACGACGACCACCCGGTCGGGCAGCAGGTCGATCCCGGCGACCAGGAGGCCGGGGGTGACCGTGACCGCGACGTCGACGTCGAGCGTCGGGAGCGCCGCCTCCATCGCGACGTCGGACAGCGCGGTGAACTGCTTGTCCCAGCGGTCCGGCACCAGCACCGACTCCTGGCGGTGCAGCGCGACCGCGGCGTCCGCCGGCACGAGACCCCGGGGAGGGCGGCGGGCTTCTTCGGGTCGCGGACGTCGACGAGGTAGTCGACGGCGATCCGCGGGTCGATGTCGTAGTGCGGCCGGTCGCCGGAGCGGGTGACGCTGACGATCCGGACGTCCTGGTGCGGCGCCAGCGCGTTGGCCTGGGTGATCGCCGAGCGGGACGTGCCGCCCATCCCGTCGATGTTGAAGACGATGAAGGCGATCTTCATGCGTCGGCCTCCGGGTCGAGCACCCGCGCCAGCAGCAGTGCGCGCGGTGACCAGCGGAGCCGTGAGCCGCTCCCTGCCATCGTCGTCCACCATCGCCGGCAGCGGCGCCCCGCGTCCGGGCTCGGCGAGGTCGTTGGCGCGGCGACGCACCGGCTGCCAGGCGCCGGGCTCGCCGATGACGACCTGGGCCGGCTGGTCGGCGGGGTCCGGGAGCGAGGCGGCGTCGATGGTGACGGTCAGGACGTCACCGTCGGCGGCGAGCGGGAGGGTCGAGGACCGGCTCGTCGTCGGCGAGCAACGTGAGAGTGCTGCCGACGCCGGCGATCGTGAGCCGCAGCCCGTCGTCGCTCACCTCGACGGTCAGCAGCTCGGCGGCCTCCTCGACGGCGCCGCGGTGCACCTGGAGCAGACCCTCGTCGGTGCGGCCGAGCCGCCACTGCGTGTGCCCGTCCTCGGCGCGGCCGTGGCGGGGTGCGGTGAGCGGCCCGCTCCAGACCAGCTTCGGCGTGCTGTTGCGGGCGGGCACCAGCACCACGTCGTACGTCGCGTCCGCGTCGCCGGGCAGCTGGGCCAGGTCGACCCGGGCCGCGCGGTAGCCGGGCTGGTCGTCGGCCGGGACCTCGTTCTCGGGCGCGATCACGTCTCCCGAGCCGGTGTCGCGGAGCGCGAGCGAGCCGGGGGCGTCGTCGACCGCCAGCCACAGCCGCTGCCCGTCGAGGATCCCGGCGAAGGCGGCGACCGGGGCGCCGCGAGGCGGGGTCGGCGGGCGTGGTGTCGCGTCGGCAGCGTCGGGTCCCTCGGCGGATCGACGGCGCGCGAACTTCACGCAGGGAACCCTAGACGCCCGTCACGCCCTCGCCGCCGCCCGCCTGCTCGTCGAAGTTCTCGTGCTCGAGCAGGTGCAGCACCGGGACGCCGATCTTGCGGCGGGCCCGGGAGGTCCAGTCGAGGTGGAAGAACTCCGAGACCACGTGCGAGCGGGTCAGGATGATCGCCTCGCGGCCGTCGACCTCGGTGACCTTGGCGGCCAGCGCGTCGATCGGCGGCTCGGCGATCACCGTGCCGCTGCCGACGGTCGCGCCGGCGGCCTCCAGGGCGGCGAGGGTGGCCTTCAGCTCGCGGTCGGAGCGGTCCTTGCAGTCCTTGCGCACCGCGTCGAGGTCGACGTCGCGCATCGTCATCGCGGGCGAGGCCAGCATCTCGCCGGCGGACAGCGAGCCCATCGACGCCTCGATCCGCGCCGCGGCGTCCTCGAGCGGGATCAGCACGTGGTAGACGACGCGGTCTTCGATCTCCTCGTGCAGCGAGCGCACCTGAGCGGCGTCCATCGCGCCGAGCTCCTGCTCGACGAGCAGCACGACGTCGTAGTCCCCGATGCCGTCGGTGATGTCGTCATTGCGGGTGCCATCGCTCATCGCTCACCCCTCCGGAGTCGCTGACAACACACTACCGAGGTCGTAGCTCACCGGCTGCTCCAACTGCTCATATCCGCACGACTCGGGATCGCGGTCGTCGCGCCACCGCTTGAAATGCGCGGTGTGCCGGAACCGGCGGCCCTCCATCGCGTCGTACTTCACCTCGATCACCCGCTCGGGCCGGAGCGGGGTGAAGCACAGGTCCTTGCCCTGGCTCCAGCGGCTCTGGGTGCCGGGCACCCGGTCGGGGTTGGCGATCGCCCACTCCTCCCACTCGCCCCAGGGGTGGTCCTTGATGTCGCAGACCAGCGGCTGCAGCTCGTCGATCAGCTCGGCCCGCCGCGCCGCGGTGAAGCTGGCGCGAGACCCCGACGTGCTGGAGCTTGCCGTCGGCGTACAGGCCGAGCAGCAGGCTGCCGAGCAGCGGCTTCTCGGGGGTCGAGGTCTTGTGCTCGCGGTAGCCCGCCAGCACCACGTCGGCGGTGCGCTCGTGCTTGATCTTCATCATGGTGCGGCCGTTCTGCGTGTACGGCGCGGGCAGCGGCTTGGCGATCACCCCGTCGAGCCCGGCGCCCTCGAACTGCTCGAACCACTCCTCGGCCATCGGCCGGGTCGTCGGTGGTGCGGGTCAGGTAGCACGGCCCGCTCAGGTCGGCGAGCCGCTTCTCCAGCGCGGCGCGGCGCTCGGAGAACGGCCGGTCGACGTACGACGTGTCGTCGAGCGCGAGCAGGTCGAAGACCACGAAGCTCGCCGGCGTCTTCTCGGCGAGCATGTCGATGCGCGACTTCGCCGGATGGATCCGCTCCTGCAGCATCTCGAACTCCAGGCGCTTTCCCGATGGCGACGAAGATCTCGCCGTCGAGCACGCAGCGCTCGGGCAGCTGCTCCAGCGCCGCCTCGACGAGCTCGGGGAAGTAGCGGGTCAGCGGCTTGGTGTTGCGGCTGGTGAACTCCACCTCGTCGCCGTCGCGGAACACGATGGCCCGGAACCCGTCCCACTTCGGCTCGAAGCTCAGCCCGCCGAACTTCTCCGGATCGGGCACGCCCTTCACGGCCTTGGCGAGCATCGGCTGGACGGGCGGCATCACGGGCAGGTCCACGAGGCCGAGGCTAGCGCCGCGCCGGCCAGAGCGGGTCCGATGGCACCGCTGCCGCCGTGCGCGACCGGAGCATGGCCACCCCGAGCACGAACGGCGGGAGGGTGGACATGAACGGGATGCTCGTCACGAAGGCCGCCCACGCGGGCACGAGATCGGCGTCGCGGGGGAGCAGCAGGGCGGCAGCGACACCGAGAACGAGGATCGCAACGAGCGCCTTCGCGCCCGTGCGGATCCCGGCGCCCAGTCGATCCGGCACCAGGCCGTGTCCCTGCATGAGCCGGGCGATGGCTGCGAAGGCGACATACGTGGTGGCGACGTAGGCGAGCTGGAGCAGGTCGAGCCACACCAGCTGGTAGGTCATGAAGTCGGGACTCCCCTCGAGACCGCGGAGGTACTCGAAGGCCACCCACGCGTGATCCTCGACTGCGGCCTGTTGCTCGGCCGCCCCCGAGAGCACCACGGCGACGCGCGCCACGAGGTTGGCGAGATAGAGGGTGCTGCCCATGACGAGCAGCACGACTCCCGGAATGACCGCTCCGATGTACGGCGACGCCCGGTGTTCGACGACGACCTGGATGGCGACGAGCAGGAGTGCCAGCGCGACGATCATCAGGGCGGCAGTGTTGAGGAGCATCAGCCCCGGCTCGTCGGCAGTGGGTGGTCCCGCGAAGCCGACCGACACGAAGAGTCCCGGCGCTAGCGCCACCAACACTGCCGCGGCTCGGTCGCGGTGGGCGTCCCAGGTCCGGAGCAGCGAGAACACTCCCGCGGCGTACAGGGCCGCCAGGGCTACGTAGACGGGCGGCGTGACCGCGTCGACCTCCATGTTCGCCACGACCAGCAGCAGCCCGGCCGGCCAGGTGAGCAGCGTCGCGAGCGTGAGGCTGCGGGCGGTCATCGCAGCAGCTCCTTGGTCCTCGCCGGGAGTCGCTCGAGCAGGTCCGCACCTTCGCGACCGGCGTCGTGCTCGGCCATCTCCGCTTGGACGCGCCTGGCCGCGGCGGCGTACTTGTCCTCGGAGAGCACCAGGTCGACCACCTGACGCAGCGCGGTCGCCGAGGGCCTGGTGGTGCCGAGCCTCACCCCGACCCCGGTCCACTCGATCCGGGCGCCGATCTCGGACTTCTCCTCGGTGGTGCCGGCCTGCACGATCGGCACCCCGTGCGCCAGCGCCAGCGTCACCCCGGTGTAGCCGCCGTTGGTCAGGAAGACGTCCGCGTGCGGGAGCAGCTGGTCGTACGGGACGAAGCGGGTCGACCCGCGGTTCGCCGGCAGCGGGTCGCCGTAGCGCGGCTCCACCTCCCGGGCCGATCGGACCGCCGGTGGTCACGACGAGGAGCACGTCGCTGTCCGCCAGCGCCCGCAGCGCCGGGGCGACCAGCTCGGTGATGTCCGGCCGGATCGTGCCCTGGGTGACCGTGCACCACCGGGCGCCGGCCGGCGGTCACCTCGGCCCACCACGGCGGCGGCGTCCAGTCCGGTCACCGGGTCCGGCCGCAGCGCGCCGACCCAGTGCACGTCGGCGGCAGCCGCCGGCGTGGGTAGTCGAAGGCCGGCGTGCAGCCCTGCAGATGGAGTAGCGGCGAGGCGACCCGTCCAGCGCCGGCCGCCGGTCGGGCGGCAGCCCCAGCTCGGCGCGGATCCGTCGTACCGGCGTTGCGCCTGGCGGAAGACCAGCGTTCCGGCCGGTCCGCGCCGACCAGCCGGTTGCGCAGCCGGCCGACCGGGCCGCGCATCGGCAGAGGCCGGGCCGAACGGCGGGGTGTCCGGCTCCTCGTACGGCAGCGGCCCGTCACCGAACGTGGCCTGCGGGTCCCGTCAGCTCGCCGATAGGCCGACGCCGTACATCAGCCCGTCAGATGAGCATCGCGTCCACCGGGCGCTCGGCGAGGATCCGCCGCAGGTCCCGCGATCCGCTGCGGGCCTGCCCGACGAAGACGTCCGCGAACGCCCGCCCGATGACCCTGAGGCCGCTCTTGCCGGCGAGCTGCGGGAAGTGCTTCTCGAAGAGGTCGACTGCCCGCCGAAGTCCGTCGGCCGCCTCGGTACGGCACCGGGGTCGCGCCCGAGCGCGGCGATCTGCTCGGTGGAAGGCGCGGCCGGCGTACCAGAGCACCTGTGGCCGCGCTCGATCAGGCGGGCGGCGAATGGGATCGGGTTCGTGGTGTGCGCCGGCACCGGGATGCTGGCGAACAGGAAGCGGGCTCACTGGCTGGGACCTCCGGGTCTAGGATCGAGGTGACGTCTACTAAAGTCGATTGTGAGTAGCGCTCGATTCAATTGAGCAGGAGTAAACCGAATTTGACAGCCACCGCGGCCGTACTGCAGCCCGCTGCGCGCCGAGCAGGCCCGGCACACCCAGCGCCGGATCCTCGACGCCGCGTTCCGGCTGTTCCTCGCGCAGGGCTACAGGGCGACGACCATGAGTCGCGGTCGCCGCCGCGGCCGGGGTCTCCGTCCAGACCGTCCACAAGGCGTTCGGGACGAAGCCCGCGCTGGTCAAGCGGCTCTACGACGTGACACTGGCCGGCGACGACGAGCCCGTCCCGCTGGCCGACCGGCCGGAGGTCAAGGCGCTGTACGCCGAGGAGGACCCCGAGCGATTCCTGCGCGCGTACGCCGCCCTCGGTCGCACGGTCGCCGAACGCGTCGGGCCACTGATCGTTCTCGCGCAGGCCGGCGCCGTCGGTGGAGATGCGGAGCTCGCCGCGCACGTCGAGACCATCCAGGGGGAGCACCTGGTCGGCACCGGGATGGTGGCCGCTCGCGTCGACGAGCTCGGAGCCCTGCGTCCCGACCTGACCATCGACGGCGCGCGGTGATCGGATCTGGACGTTGACCAGCCCCAGCGTCTGGCATCTCCTCACGCAGCAACGCGGCTGGTCGGGCGACGAGTACGCCGACTGGGTCGGCGAGGCGCTCTGCGACGCCCTCCTCGCTCGCTGACCGATCGAGGGCGAAATGCACCGGCCGGGGCTTCGACGGGTTAAAGTCCTGTAAATCAGTTTGAATTAAGCAGATAAGAGAGCGCGATGACGAGCACCGCTGCCCCGCTGGGTCCCATCGTCGGGTACGTGCCCGGCGTCTTCGACCTGTTCCACGTCGGTCACCTCAATGCCCTGCGGCAGGCCCGCGAGCGGTGCGACGTGCTCGTCGCCGGCGTCGTGAGCGACGAGATGTGCGAGCTCTCGAAGGGCGCCCGCCCGTGGGTGCCGCTGGAGGAGCGGCTGGCGATCGTGGACGCGATCGGGATCGTGGACGCGACGTACGCCGAGCAGACGCCGGACAAGCTCGACGCCTGGCGCGAGGTCGGCTTCCACCGGCTGTTCAAGGGTGACGACTGGCTGGCGACCCGGAAGGGCGCGGCCCTCGAGCGCCTGGTCGCGACCGTGGGAGCCGAGGTCGTCTACTTCCCCTACACCATGCACACCTCGAGCACCCTGCTCCGACGCGCGATCGCGGCCTCGTGACACAGACCGCGGCACCGCCGGCCGCACGTGTGGACGACGACGGGATCCTCCTCCGGAGACCCGGAACCGAGCCGCTTGTCCTGAGCTTCGACGGCCGCTACATCTGGGCCTTCTCGCCGGTGCGGGATGGCGCCGCTCGGGGCTCCGGCGTGATGGTCGAGTGGCCGGCGGTGCTGCGTCGGTTCCTGACCGGTCCGGTCCGGGTGACGGTCGCGAGCGTGGGCGGCGACCGGGTGCTCGCCGACGAGGAGGTCGTGTTCGGCGGTGCTCCTGGAGCCGGTCGGCCCCGCATCGCTGTCGTCGACCCGCAGGGGCTGCCGCTGGCGATCGACAAGGTCGGTCACCTCTGCCGGGCGTTCGACGCCACCGACGAGGTCATTCGCGCCGAGATCCTGGCGGGGACGAAGCGGGCGCTGGACGACCTGAACGGTGCCTGTGGCGTGCGCGCCTATCTGAACTACGGAGCTCTGCTGGGCGCCGTCCGCGACGGCGCGATGATCGCCCACGACTCCGACACCGACATCTGCTATCTGAGCAAGCACACGTCACCGGCCGACGTGATCACCGAGTCCTATCGGATCGAGCGGCTCCTGCGCCGGCGCGGCTGGACGCTGTTGCGCATGTCGGGTGGCGACATCAAGCTGCTCCTGCCCTTGAGCGACGGCCGACAGTGCCACATCGACGTGTTCGTGGCGTTTCGAGTGGGCGGGACGTTCTACCAGCTCGGCAACCGCAGCGGGCGGCTCTGGACCTCGGCCATCCTGCCGCTGTCCACGGTCGTGCTGCACGGCTTCGAGTTCCCGGCGCCGGCCGACCCTGAGGCGATGCTGGCGTTCGTCTACGGGCCGAACTGGCGGGTGCCCGACCCGTCCTTCCGCTACACCGACCCGGTGGCCGGCGTACGCCGACTGGACGGTTGGCTTCGCGGCTTCCGGACGGACATGCCGAAGTGGACGGAGTTCTACGCCACCGGCCGGGCGCAGCGCCTGCGCGGCTCGTCGACGTTCGCCCGGTGGGTCGATCGCCGGATTCCGCCGGGCGAGCCGATCGCCGACATCGGGTGTGGCGTGGGGCGGGACGCCTTGTGGTTCGCCCGGAAGCGCGGTCGCCCGGTGCGGGCCTATGACTTCTGTCGCGCCGCCCGCGGCGGGCTCGGTCGCAGGGCCGCGCGGCGCCGACTGCCGATCGACGTGGGCATGCTGATCCTCAACGAGCTGCGCACCGTGCTGCTCACCGGCGCCGAGCTCGCCCGCGAGCCCCACCACCTCTACGCCCGTCAGCTCCTGGGCTGCCTCGACGACGACGCCCGGGCCAACCTCTGGGTGCTGGCCCGGATGGCCCTGCGCGGCGGCGGCTCGCTGTTCCTGGAGTTCAGTGCCGACCCCGGTCTCCCGGCACCCGAGCCCGCCGGCCTGGTCCGCCGCCTCGACCCGGACGCCGTACGTCGCGAGATCGAAGCGGCAGGCGGCGTTGTGGAACGGGTCCGGATCAAGGCGGGCGTGGACATGCTCGACGAGCCCGATCCAGCGGTGTGCCGGATGCGGGTGACCTGGCCACGCACGACCGCATTCCCTGCCAACGGAAGGAACCCATCGTGAGCAGCCTCCTCGTCACCGGTGCCCGCTCCCGCGTCCGCATCGCCCAGGACCGCTACCGCCGGATGCGCCGGCACCCCCTCGGCGTGCGTGCCCGACTCGCCGCGCTGGAGGCGGAGGTCCAGGAGAACCGCCGGCTCAACCGCCGGATCGCCGAGCTGACCGATGTGGTGGCCGAGCTGCTGGTGCCGCTCGCCGATCGCGACGATGAGCGCGTGCAGGAGGTGCTGGCGGCCTACCGAGCGGGGCTGTGAGCGGACGTCATCGAATCGGGCCCTCTAACGCTGTTCGGAGTGACGTCATTCCTGACACCGGTGTGACGGGACATCGCGGACAGTTCAGGTCTGCAGCTTGGTGTGCATGGACAGGACGGTCGGCATGGACACTCGGCTGGCAATCGCGTTGGCGCGGCGGGTCGATGGTGAGCGGTTGAACGTGACGCGCTGGTCGCCGGGCTTGGGATCTCCCGCGCGGGCCCCTATCTCTACGAGCGCCGTTTCGCTGAGGAAGGCCTGGCCGGTCTGGTGCCTCGCTCCCGAGCTCCCCGACGCCACCCGAACCAGACTCCGATCGAGGTCGAGGACCTGATCGAGCGGCGGTGGCACAAGCTTCGCAGCGAGGGCATGGATCACGGAGCACGATCGATCTGGCACGGATGCGCGCCACGGCGAGGACCGCCTTCCGCGCCACCGTGCACCGGATCCTGGTCTGCCGCGGCTTGGCCAAGCAGGAGCCGAAGAAACGACCACGCAAGAGCTTCCGCCGATTCACCGCTGCCCAACCGAACGGGATCTGGCAGATCGATGGCCTCGAGACCCAGCTCAGCGAGGCACCAAGCAGGTCATCATCCGGGTGCTCGACGATCACTCCCGCAAGATCCTGGCCACCGTGGTCGCCGGCGAGGAGAACGGTCGCGACGCCTGGCCTGTCTGGAGCAGGCGATCGAACGCCACGACCCACCCGCGATGTTCCTGTCCGACAACGGACTCGCATTCAACGGCTCGCGAAGGGGAAGTTGGTGCTGGTCGAGCGCAACCTGCGTGGCTCGGAGTCTCGGTGGTGGCAGCTCGGCCCGACATCCGCAGACCTGCGGCAAGCCGAGCGCGAGCACCACCTTCGAGCGCTGGCGCTGCCTGCGTTTCGTATGACGTCCGGCGCAGGCCCTACCCTGTTGCGAGCAATCCCCGGTTGGTCTGCCGGCAGGGCCCGCCTGACTTTGAATCAGGACTAGCGACGTAGGTTCGACTCCTACCCGGGGAGCAACTTTGGGTAATGTGGCCGCCGACGGCGATCGCCGCCGGCCGGCGTGTTCGGTCTCAGGGTCCGCGTCTATGGGGAGCGCGTTCGGTCCTCAGGAGTCGTAATGACGACATTCAGGGCAGTGGTCGTTGCAACAGCCGAGCTCGCCCTGGTCGGCGCGCTGCTCGCGGCCTGCGGGGACGACGGTGACAGCGACAGCGGCGACGATCCGAGTCCCTCGGCGGATGCGGCGCAGGTGGAGCTGACCGGGCACACCTTCGTCGCTGACGAGGTGACGGGCCACGAGCTGGTGGAGGGCTCCAACCTGAGGGTGGGCTTCGAGGACGACGGGTTGTCGGTCTCCGCGGGGTGCAACACCCTGTTCGGTCCGTACGTCGAGGAAGACGGCGTGGTGCGCTGGGAGAGCGAACCGGCCGGCACCCTGATGGCGTGCGAACCGGCACTCTCCGAGCAGGACGCCTGGCTGACGACGTTGTTCACCGACGGGATGACCATCGAGGACAGCGACGATGCCGACCTGGTGCTGACCTCCGGAGACGTCCGCATGGAGCTCTCGCGGACCGACCTCGGCGGCGGAGCGGCCCCGCCCAGCTCCGCGTCCACGCTGGACTTCGCCGCGCGGCTCAACGGGCCGCTCACGGCCGATCCGCCCGCGGTCCTGGTGTTCACCCTCACCAATGTCGGCCGGCGCCGGGACACCTACGGCCTCACGATCACGCCCCCGGACGCCGGAGCCGTCGCACCGCGCCACCTCGCGCTCGGGTCCGGGCGCAGCGAGAAGGTGCAGGTCGAGGTGACGTCCACACCCCTGCTCATCAAGGTCGAGAGCCTCGGGGCCGGTGGCTTCGTGGACGCGTTCGCGGTCAAGTGACCGGCGGCGCCGGCCCTTGGCCGACTCAACTCGGGTGACCGTCCAGGTCGAAGGAGAAACGCATGACCAGCACCGCCGAGACCACTGAGGCGAGCACCGCAGGCAAGATGAGCCTGCCGACCCTGACGGCGATGGTCGTCGGCGGCATGGTGGGAGCCGGCGTCTTCTCCCTGCCGGCTCGGTTCGGAGTCGCGACCGGCATCCTCGGGTCGCTGATCGCCTGGGCGGTCGCGGGTGCCGGCATGCTGATGCTCGCGTTCGTCTTCCAGAACCTCGCGATCCGCAAGCCCGACCTCGACTCCGGGGTGTTCATCTACGCCAAGGCGGGCTTCGGCGACTACGCCGGCTTCAACTCCGCGATCGGGTTCTGGGCGAGCGCGGTGGCCGGCAACACCTTCTACTGGGTGTTCATCGGCGCCACGCTCGGCACCTTCTTCGACGGCTTCGGCGACGGGGCCACGGTCCTCGCGGTGGCGCTCTCGACGGTGGGCGTCTGGGCCTTCCACAGCCTGATCGCGCGCGGAGTTCGCGACGCGGCGATCATCAACCGGATCGTCACGGTGTTCAAGATCCTCCCGATCCTGGTCTTCATCGTCGTGCTGCTCATCTCGCTCGACGCGGGCGTGTTCGCCGACAACTGGACGGCCTACGGGTACGGCGACCTGGGCAACATCGGCGACCAGGTGCGCAACACGATGATCATCACGACGTTCGTCTTCCTCGGCATCGAGGGCGCCAGCGTCTACTCCCGCTACGCGAAGAGCCGCGCGGACGTCGGCAAGGCGACCGTGCTGGGCTTCCTCAGCGTGCTGTCGCTGTTCGCCCTGGTGACGCTGTCCAGCTACGCGGTGGTGCCCCAGCCCGAGCTCGCCGAAACCCGCCAGCCGTCGATGGTCGGCGTGTTCGAGTCGGTGGTGGGGGACTGGGGCGAGGTCTTCATCAGCGTCGCCGTGATCGTCTCGGTGCTCGGTGCCTACCTCGCCTGGACGCTGATGGCCGCCGAAGTCATGTACATCCCGGCGCGCAACGACGACTTCCCGGAGTTCCTGGGCAAGGAGAACGAGCACGGCACGCCGATCACCGCGCTGGTGGTCACCTCGATCGCGGTGCAGGGCCTGCTCGGGCTCACTCTCGTGGTCAACGATGCGCTGAACTTCATGCTCGACCTGTGCACCAGCCTGGCCCTGGTGCCGTACTTCCTCGCCGCGGCGTACGGACTCAAGCTCGGGTTGACCGGTGAGGCGTACGAGGGGGTGTCCGCCGGGGTCAGACGCAGGGAGACCATCTTCGCCGGCGCGGCGACGGCGTACACGCTGTTCCTCTTCGACGCCGCGGGTCTCGAGTTCCTCCTGCTCTCCACCGTGATCCTCGCCCCGGCCACGCTGCTCTACGTCAAGGCACGCAGCGAGCACGGTCGTCGCATCTTCAGCCCCACCGAGATCGCGCTGTTCGTGCTGATCGCGGGCGGTGCCGTGATCGGTGTCTACAGCCTCATGACCGGCCGTATCGAGCTCTGACCCCACCACGAAAGGGAAGACCCATGTCCCCCACCACTCCCTCCGCCTCGTACGGCGTCCACTCCGAGGTCGGGCGGCTGCGCAAGGTGCTCGTCTGTCGGCCCGGGCTGGCCCATCGGCGCCTGACGCCGACCAACGCCGACGACCTGCTGTTCGACGACGTGATGTGGGTCGAGAACGCCCAGCGTGACCACGCGGACTTCGTCAACAAGCTGACCCAACGTGGCGTGGAGGTCGTCGAGCTCCACGACGTCCTGGCCCAGACCCTGGCGACCGACGAGGCCCGCGACTGGCTGCTGGACCGCAAGATCACCGCCAACCGGGTGGGGCTCGGCCTGGTCGACGGAACGCGCGGCTTCCTCGAGTCGCTGGCACACCGCCGAGCTCGCGGAGTACGTGATCGGCGGGCTCGCGACCCAGGACCTGCCCGAGGACTTCCGGCCGGGCTACACCGCGCTGGCCCGCGAGTCGACCGGGGCGCGGGAGTACCTCATGCCGCCGCTCCCCAACACGCTCTACACGCGGGACACCACCTGCTGGCTGTATGGCGGCCTGACCATGAACCCGCTCTATTGGCCGGCGCGCAAGGACGAGACGCTGGTCTACAAGGCGATCTACCAGTTCCACCCGGACTTCGTGGGTTCCACGGTCTGGTGGGGCGACCCCGAGCAGGACTGGGGCCAGGCCACGTTCGAGGGCGGCGACATCATGCCCGTCGGCAACGGAACCGTGCTGATGGGGATGAGCGAGCGGACCTCGCGCCAGGCGGTCACCCAGGTGGCGGCGGCGCTCTTCCAGGAAGGCGCCGCCGAGCGAGTGGTCGTGGCCGGGATGCCGAAGCTGCGCGCTGCGATGCACCTCGACACGGTCTTCACCTTCGCCGACAGGGACGTCGTCACGCTCTACCCGACGATCATGGACGCCGTCCACACGTTCACGTTGCTGCCCTCCGACCAGGCACCGGGGGTCGACGTCGTCGACGAGGGATCCACGCCGTTCGTCGACGTCGTCGCCCGATCACTGGGACTGGACTCCCTGCGGGTGATCGAGACCGGCGGCGACGTCTACCAGTCCGAGCGCCAGCAGTGGGACTCCGGCAACAACGCCGTCGCGCTCGAACCCGGCGTCGTCTTCACCTATGACCGGAACACGCTGACGAACACCCTTCTCCGCAAGGCCGGCATCGAGGTGATCACGATCGTGGGCGCCGAGCTCGGCCGGGGTCGTGGCGGCGGTCATTGCATGACCTGTCCGATCATCCGGGACGCCGTGGACTTCTGATGCCTGCAGTGCTCATGCTCGACCCCCCATGACGAGTGTTCCGGAGCGCGCCGAGCACGCGGACGACGTTCCCGAGCTCCGAGCCGGGCGGAAGGCCTGGGTCACCCGGGGCTTGCTGCTGGTCGGGGCCGCGGTGGTCACCGTCGTGGTGTTCCGCCTGGTCGGGCAGATCGACTGGGCGGCGGTCTGGGACTCGCTGAGCCGGCTCACCTGGTGGCAGCCGGTGGTGCTGTTCGCGATGCTGGTGCTGCGGCAGGTCCTGAACGCGATGCCGCTGGCGATCTACATCCCCGGCGTGACGCTGTACCGGGCGACCGTCAACGACGTCGCGGCCAGCCTGATGGCGTTCGTGGCCCCGCCGCCGAGCGACCTCGCACTGCGGATGGCGATGTTCTCCTCCTGGGGCGTGTCCGCCGCGAAGGCCTTCGCCGGGCTGGTGCTCAACATGGTGACCTTCTACATCGTCCGGTTCTCCACGCCGCTGGCCGGATTCGTCCTGGTGGCGGCCCTCGGCTGGTCCCCCGGGGTGCGCTGGCTGGAGCTGCTGAGCATCGCCCTCGCGGCCGTCATCCTGGTGGCCGTCGTGCTGGTGGTGCGCAGCGAGCGGCTGGCCCTGACCGTCGGCACCAGGGCCGGCCGGGCCGTGCGTCGCGTGCGATCGAACGTCGACCCCGAGGCCTGGGGACATGCCTGCCAGAGCTTCCGGGTCGACGTCGAGGACCGCTTCCGCAGCGGCTTCCCGCGTGGCCTGCTGTCCCAGGCCGGGATGATCGCGGTCGACCTGTCCCTGCTCGTGCTCTGCCTGCGATTCGTGGGTCTGGGGGCGTCGGAGGTGTCCCTGGCGGAGATCGCCGTGGCGTACCTGTTCGCCTTCCCGTTGACGCTCTTCCCGCTCATGGGGATCGGCGTGGTCGATGCCCTGATCGTCGCGGCCCTGGTCGAGGCCGGTGGCTCGGAGGTGGAAGCGGCTGCGGTGGCCGGCCTGATCGTGTGGCGCATCTTCACGCTCGCGGGCCCGGCGCTCCTGGGTGTGTTCGCCCTCGCCGCCTGGCGTCGTGGGGCGTCGGACCAGGCGGGGTGAGCTACCCCGGGGAGCTCGAGGGCGGCGAGAGTCGTCTCCACCGCCCGGTCGACCCGGCGCCGGTCGCCGGTGGCGAGCAGGTCGAGCATCGCCCCGCGGAGGATCGCGAGCGTGGCGGTGCGCTGGTCGCGGCCGTGGGCGGTACGACGGAGCGCGGGCGGCTGAGCAGCGGCGAGCAGCTCCAGCCAGTCCTGGACCGTCTCTTCCGCGAACTCGCCCCAGGGGCCGGTCGGGTCGGTGAGCGAGCGGGCGTAGGTCTCGGTCCAGAGCCGCAGCAGTCCGGCATGCCCGGGGTCGGACAGCCAGGCCCACACCGTGCGCGCGTCGATCGGCCCGGCGAGCTCGTCCTGCCGCGCCCGGGCGAGCAGCCGGCGGATCAGCTCGTCCTTGCTGCCGAAGAGGAACAGCAGCACCCGGGGGCTGGAGCCGATCGCCGAGGCCAGCGGCCGGAGCGACAGGTCGGAGACGCCGTGCTCGAGCACGTAGGCGTAGGCGAGCTCCAGCAGCTCGGTCTCCCGCGCCGACGGGGTTGTCGCGGCGGCTGGCACCGGCCTAGTATCGCACTACTGAAACACTCGTGTCAGTAGGTGAAGCAATGGAGAGCGTGACGATCCGCCCGGCGGACCAGCCCGGAGACCTGGGCTGGATCGTGCAGGCGCACGGGGAGCTGTACAGCCGCGAGTTCGGCTGGAGCACCGCCTTCGAGGAGATGGTTGCGAAGATCGTGGGCGCAGTACGCCGGCGACCGCGATCCCGATCGAGAGCTGGCCTGGATCGCCGAGGTCGACGGCCGGCGGGCCGGCTGCATCGCCTGCACGCGCGGCGAGGAACCGTCGACCGCACGGCTCCGGGTGCTGCTCGTCGATCCGAAGCAGCGCGGGCTCGGGCTCGGCGCCGGCCTCGTCGAGACCTGCGTCGATTTCGCGCGAGCGGCCGGCTACACGCGCATGACGTTGTGGACCACGGGCAACCTGCACTCGGCTCGACGGCTCTACGAAGCGGTTGGGTTCGAGCTCGTCGACGAGAGCCCGCACACGGGCTTCGGCGCACGACCTGGTCGGCCAGAACTGGGAGCTATCGCTGGCCAACTAGAGTGAGGCTTCCACCGTTCGGAGGGAGCCTCGTGGGCCAGAACCTGACCGTGATCGTGCTCGCCGCCGGCGGCGGGACCCGGATGAAGTCCAAGACCATGAAGGTGCTGCACCAGGTCGGTGGGCGCAGCATGATCGGTCACGTCCTCAACGCGGTGCAGGCCGTCGAGCCACAGCGGGTGGTCGCGGTCGTGGGTCACCAGCGCGAGGAGGTCGGTGCGCACATCCACGGGCCTGGTGCCCGAGTGCGTGCTGGCGGTCCAGGAGGAGCAGCACGGCACCGGCGACGCCGTACGCGTCGCGATCGAGGCGGTCGGCGAGCGTCAGCGGCACCGTCATCGTCGCCACCGGCGACACCCCGCTGCTGCGCGGCGACAGCCTGCGCGCGTTCGCGGAGGAGCACGAGGCGGCGCAGCGCGCGGTGAGCGTCCTCAGCGCGGTCGTCGACGACGCGTTCGGCTACGGCCGCATCGTGCGCGACGACGACGGCGACGTGCTCGCGATCGTCGAGGAGAAGGACGCCACGGCCGAGCAGCGCGAGATCCCCGAGATCAACTCCGGGATCCTCGCCTTCGACGCCGCGTTCCTGGTCGAGGCGCTGCCGCAGCTCGGCAACGACAACGCCAAGGGCGAGTACTACCTGACCGACACGGTGCAGATCGCCCGCGACGCCGGGCTGACCGTCGGCGCCCACGCCATCGACGACGGCTGGCAGACCGAGGGCGTCAACGACCGCGAGGAGCTGGCCGCGCTGCGGCCGCGAGCTCAACCGCCGGATCGTCAGCCAGTGGATGAAGGACGGCGTCAGCGTCATGGACCCCGCCACCACCTGGATCGACGCCGACGTCGTGCTCGCCCCCGACGTGACGATCCTGCCCGGCACCCAGCTGCTCGGCGCGACCGTCGTGGCCGAGGACGCCGTGATCGGCCCGGACACCACGCTCAAGGACTGCGAGATCGGCGCGGGGGCGCGCGTCGTCCGCACCCACGGGGAGCTGGCCGTCGTCGGCGACCAGGCCACGGTCGGGCCCGTACTCCTACCTGCGGCCCGGCACCCGGCTCGGGGTCCGGGGCAAGATCGGTGGGTTCGTGGAGACCAAGAACGCCGAGATCGGCGACGGCGCGAAGGTGCCGCACCTGTCGTACGTCGGCGACGCCGAGATCGGCGAGGGCACCAACATCGGCGCCGGCACGATCTTCGCCAACTACGACGGCGTCGACAAGCACCGCACCAAGGTGGGCAAGCACGCCAAGACCGCGTCCAACAACACGTTCGTCGCGCCGGTCGAGATCGGCGACGGCGCCGGCACCGGCGCCGGGACCGTCGTACGCCGTGACGTGCCGCCGGGCGCGCTCGCCGTCAGCGCCGGGCCGCAGCGCAACCTGCCCGGCTGGGCGCAGACCAAGCGGGCCGGGACCGCGCAGGCGGAGGCGGCTGCCGCCGCGGCGTCTCACGATGACGGCACGGGGATTGGGGACTCGGAGGCGAGCGGTGCAGAATCGTGAGCACGACCACTCCGGCGACCAGGAGCACTAGCGCGTGACCGGAATCCAGCAGACCACCGAGAAGAACCTCATGGTCTTCTCCGGGCGGGCCCACCCCGAGCTGGCCGAGGAGGTAGTGGACATCCTCGGCACCGATCTGGTGCCGACCGTGGCCTACGAGTTCGCCAACTCCGAGATCTACGTGCGGTTCGAGGAGTCCGTGCGCGGCTGCGACGCGTTCGTGATCCAGAGCCACACCGCGCCGATCAACGAGTGGATCATGGAGCACCTGATCATGGTCGACGCGCTGAAGCGTGCCTCGGCCAAGCGGATCACCGTGGTGCTGCCGTTCTACGGCTACGCGCGCCAGGACAAGAAGCACCGCGGCCGCGAGCCGATCTCGGCCCGGCTGATGGCCGACCTGTTCAAGACCGCCGGCGCCGACCGGCTGATCGCGGTCGACCTGCACGCCGACCAGATCCAGGGCTTCTTCGACGGCCCGGTCGACCACCTGATGGCGCTGCCGATCCTGGCCGACTACGTCAAGGACGAAGTACGGCGGCCAGCAGCTGGCCGTGGTCTCGCCGGACGCCGGCCGGATCAAGGTCGCCGAGCGCTGGTCGGCCCGCCTCGGCGGCGTACCGCTGGCGTTCATCCACAAGTCCCGCGACATCGACCGCCCGAACGAGACCGTCGCCAACCGGGTCGTCGGCGACGTCGACGGGCCGGATCTGCGTGCTGGTCGACGACATGATCGACACCGGCGGCACGATCGTGAAGGCCGCCGAGGCGCTGATGGCCGACGGCGCGCCGGGCGTGGTCATCGCCGCGACCCACGCGATCCTGTCCGACCCCGCCGTCGACCGGCTCAAGAACTCACCGGCCGCCGAGATCATCGTCACCAACACGCTCCCGCTGGCACCGGAGCGCGAGTTCGACAAGCTCACCTGCCTGTCGATCGCACCGCTGATCGCCCGCGCGATCCGCGAGGTGTTCGAGGACGGCTCCGTCACCTCGATGTTCGACGGTCACGCCTGAGGGACGCCTCGAGGAACGAGAGGGGTCCCGTCCAGGCGGGAGATCGAGTGGCCGCGCGACTGAGGGACGAAGTCGCGACCGGGCGTATCGAGATCCGCGGTGGGTGGTCTCGATACGCGCTCGCTCCTTCGTCGCTCGCGCTACTCGACCAACGAGCTACCGCCGGTCGTCGAGCCGGTCCTCCCAGCCCCGGCGCAGCACGGTCGGCAGGTCGCCGCCGAGGGCGGTGCTCGAGCGTCCGCGAGCTGCTCGTCGGTGAGAGCGACCGCGCGGGAACGCGCGGCGCACCACGCTGGGCGAAGGCCTGGCCGCGGCTGGCCAGGGCGAGGTGCCTCGGCAGACATAGGCGGCGACGTACGGCGCCACCAGGTCGGCCTGCTCCGGCGTCGAACAGGCCGCCGCACGACCGCTGTGAACATCCGGTTGGACATCCGCTCGGCCTCGGCGATCAGCGCCCAGGCCGCCGCCTTGGCCTCGGGCGTCGGCAGCGCGGCGCGCGCGGTGGCGGCGCCGAGCACGCCGACGATCGTGCCGTCGCGCTGCCGCTCGCCGGTCGATCGGCCGCGAGGTCGAGCGTCACCGAGGGCGGCGAGCCGGTGCACGACCGTCCAGCGCAGCGCCGGTCGAGCTCGACGCCGGCGTCGGTGGCTCCCTCGTCGCAGCCAGCGCCGCAGCAGCGCCGGCGTCGTGGGTCGGTCGCGCGCCAGGCCGCGGGTCAGCGCGACCGCGACCTGCTGGTCGTCGGCTGCCGGCGCCAGCCCGGCTCGGCAGGACCGCGGCCAGCAGGTCGACCGCGCCGCCGGCCTCGCTCGCGGGCACCCGGCTGCGACCAGGCATCCCGAGGGTCCGGCCGACGACGGACGTCTGACGATCGCGACCTCGGCTCTCGCGGGGCAGGTGCCGCGGCGACCAGGCCCAGGAAGTCCGCCGGCGGCAGCTCGCCGGCACCGGACCAGGTCGAACGCCGCGCTCCACAGCACCGCCCGGACCTCGCGTCGTCGATGCCGGACAGGCCGCGCGACCACGGCCTCCCAGGACTGCTCGTCGAGCGCGGAGCCGGGCGAACGTCTCCCCGTGGCTGTTGGGCACGACGACCAGGCCGGACCACTCGTCGAGCCGGACCGGCTCGTCGGCGAGGTCGACCAGCCGGCGCCGAGCTCGGCCAGCGGGTCGTCGTACGCCGTCGACCCGTGACCCGGTGCGGCGGGAGCCCTCGCGGGTGCAGCACCGGCACCGTCGCCGTCGCGAGCGACGCGGAGGGTGTCGAAGCCGCGTGCGTGCCGCAGCCACGCGCTCGACCCAGGCCGCGGACGTCGCGGTCGGTCGACGCGCGTCGAGGGCGTCGACGAAGTCGGCCAGCGTGGCGTTGCCGAAGCGGTGCCGGGTCAGGTAGCGCGTTGACCCCGGCCAGGAAGTCTCGTCGCCGAGCCAGGTGACCAGCTGGCGCAGCGCCGAGTTGCCCTTGGCGTAGGAGATCGCGTCGAAGTTGTTGGCGGCCGCGTCGACGTCGGGGACCTCCTCGGCCAAGCGGCGCCACCGGGTGGGTGGACCGCCGCTCGTCGGCGACGTACGCGCCCGGCTTGCGGCCGATCTCGAAGTCGACGAAGCGCCGCCGGCGAACGCCGGCCGCGTCCTCCGCGACCCGGAAGCCCATGTAGTCGGCGAAGGACTCCTGCAGCCAGGTGTCCTCCCACCAGCGTCATCGTCACCAGGTCGCCGAACCACATGTGCGCCATCTCGTGGGCGATCATCGATCGCGCGGCGATCCGCGGTCGTCGTCGGTGACCCGGCCGACCGGCAGGAACTCGTCGCGGTAGGTCACGCAGCCCGGTGTCTCCAGCGCGCCCCAGTTCTGGCCCGGGCACGAAGGCCTGGTCGTAGGAGTCGAACGGCGTAGGGCTCGGCGAAGATCGTCGGCGTAGTGGTCGAAGCAGCGCCTCGGTGACCTCGCCGCAGCTCGTCGGCGTCGCGGTCGAGCTCGGCGGCCAGCGAGCGCGCGGGCGTGCCAGCCGAACGGCAGGCCGGCGTGCTCCCACGGTCACCGAGTGCCACGGCCCGGCGCACGACCACGAACATCGGCAGCGGGATCGGCGGCGTGGTCGCGAACCGCCACCGGCCGCCGGCCCGCTGAGCGACGGCCCGGCCGTTGGCCGAGCACGGTCCACGCCGGGTCGGCGGTCACGGTCAGCGTCGATCGGCGCCTTGAGGTCGTTCTGGTCGAAGCAGGGGAAGACCCGCTGGGCGATGTCCATGCCCGACGTACGCCGACGACGTAGGTCTCGCCGTCGGCGGGGTCGGTGAACGTGTGCATCCCGTCGCCGTCGGTGACGTACGGCAGCCGGGCCTCCACGACGACCTCGTTGCGCGGCGGCCAGGCCGGTCGAGCGCGATCCGGCGCCCGTCGTACGCCGGCTCGGCGGGAGCGCCGTTGACGGTCACCCGCAGGTCGGCGGCGTCGGGAGCTCGAGGAACGTCTCGCGCCCGGTCGCGCGCCGAACCGGACCGTCGGTCCGGCAGCCGAAGGTGTCCGCCGCGGGTCGGTGAGGTCGAGGTCGATGTCGTACGAGACGTCGGAGAGCAGGGCCGCGCGGGCGCGGGCCTCGGCGAGGGTGAGGGACACCCGGCGACCCTATATCTGTGACCAGTCCGGCTCACGCCCCGCGCACAGCATCAGCAGCTCCTGCATCGGCCCCTCGACCACCGGCCCCTGGCCGCGTCGCCCAGTCCACGTCGGTGGCAACCATCCGCACGCTCTTGACGACCCGGCGGGTGCCCATCAGCGGCGCGAGCAGCCGGACCCGGTCGGCGGCGACCGCGGCGGCGGTCGGGTCCATGTCGTGGCGCACGCCGAGCGGCCGGACGATGTCCTGGTGGTGCACGAGCGCGTCGATCAGCGGCTCGATCGTCGTCGTGGTGGTCACCTTGCGGCGCGAGGTCGCGTAGGTCTCGTAGTCGGCGAGGATCTGCTCGGTGGTCTGGCGCTCGGCGAGGCGCTTGGTCTCGCGGAAGATCATCGTGTTGTAGCCGCGGCCCAGGTTGCGCGCGAAGACGCCCATGGTCCGGCCGAAGCCCATCTGCGGCGTCGAGATGACGTGGGCGGCGACGTCCTTGACCGTCCAGCCCTCGCAGAGCGAGTCGTGCTCCCACTGTTCGGGCGTCAGCGTGCGCAGAGTGGCGGCGAGCGTGTCCCGCTCGTGGTGGATGTGTCCCCAGAGGGTGTCGCGGTCCATGTGCTCCGCCTCCGAGTTGGTAACATACTCTGACTAATATGGTCAGAGAGACTGACCAATTTGTCAAGGCGATCTGGGGTCGATGGCCGAGCCGCACCCGGCACTGCTGATGTTCGTCGCCGTCCGCCATCTCGAGTCCAGGGTGCTCGAGGCGGCCGCCGACGCCGGCTTCGACTTCACGCTGGCCCAGGCCCAGCTGATCGCCCGGATCGGCGAGCACGGCACCCGGCTCACCGACCTCGCCGAGCAGGCCCAGATCACCAAGCAGAGCGCGGGGTTCCTGGTCGACCAGATCGAGAGGGCCGGCTTCGTGGAGCGAGTCCCGACCCGGTCGACGCCCGCGCCCGCCTGGTCCGGTTCACCGACCGGGGCCGTGAAGGTGTGCGGGTCGCGCGCAAGGTGGAGGGTCAGGTGCTGCGCGAGTGGCGCCGGCACTTCGGGCCGGAGCGTTTCGCCGCCCTGCAGGAGGCCCTCAACGCGCTGCGCGAGATCACCGATCCCTACGCGTGAGCGCTTGCGGATTGGTGCCGGATCACCATCCCCGTTACGATTCTTCGGTTGCCTCGGCGAGGGAACCCGGCTGCCGGAGTTCCGTGATCGACAGGGCTGGCTGACCACTGGTGCGCCGCGCTGCTCGAGTCGAGTGCGCGGCGTTTCGCATTCGGGCGCCGCCGCGGGGCACACCCGATTTCAGACGTCTGCACGTTCGAGGAGAGAAGAACACATGGCCGCCGAGAAGATCACCGCCGAGACCCGCACCGAGTTCGGCAAGGGTGCCGCCCGCCGGATCCGCCGCGCGGACAAGGTCCCCGCCGTCATCTACGGGCACGGCAACGACCCGATCCACGTGACCCTCCCCGGTCACGACACGATGATGGCGCTCAAGCACGGCGGCTCCAACGCGCTGCTCGAGCTCGACATCGAGGGCAAGAGCCAGCTGGCGCTGACCAGAGCAGGTCCAGATCGACCCGATCAAGCGCGCACCTCGAGCACATCGACTTCGTCGCCGTCCGCAAGGGCGAGAAGGTCACCGTCGACATCGACGTCCACCTGGTCGGCGAGGCCGCGCCGGACACGCTGGTCGTCACCGAGAACACCCGCGTCTCGGTCGAGGCCGAGGCCACCCACATCCCCGAGTACATCGAGGTCAGCATCGAGGGCGCCGAGGTCGGCACCCAGATCCACGCCTCCGACCTCATCCTCCCCGAGGGCAGCACGCTGCTCACCGACGGCGACATCCTGGTCGTCAACATCACCAACGCGCCGACCGCAGGAGGAGATCGAGGCCGAGCTGGAAGAGGCCGAGGCCGAGGCCGGCATCGAGCGCGAGGAGCACGAGGAGACCGCCGAGGAGGCCGAGGCCGCCGGCGAGGCGCCGAGGGCGAGGCCGCCGAGGGCGACGAGCCCGCCGAGGGCGGCTCCGAGGAGTGATCCTCCGCCGGCTCAGGTGGTCACCTGGTCGATCCTGACTGACCGGTCACCGGCGACAGAGGCCGGGAGATCCCCATGACCGATGAGCGCCACCGACGTGTGGCTCGTGGTCGGGCTGGGGAACCCCGGCCCGTCGTACGCCGGGCACCGGCACAACGTCGGCTACCTCGTCGTCGAGGAGCTGGCCGACGCCGGATGGGCTCGCCCTTCCGCGCGCACAAGTCCGGGCGGGCCGACGTCGTCGAGGGCCGCCTCGGCGCGCCCGGGCACGCCGGGCCCGCGCGTCGTCCTGGCCCGGCCGCGGTCGTACATGAACGAGATCGGCGGCGCGGTCAAGGCGCTGGCCGACGTTCTACAAGGTGCCGGCCGAGCGGATCGTCGCCGTCCACGACGAGCTCGACCTCCCGTTCGGCACGATGCGGGTCAAGCTCGGCGGCGGCGACAACGGCCACAACGGCCTGCGCTCGATGCGCTCCTCGCTCGGCACCGGCGACTTCCACCGGGTCCGGATCGGCGTCGGCCGGCCGCCGGGGCGGCAGGAGGTCGCCGACTTCCTGCTGTCCAACTACTCGGCGGCCGAGCGCAAGGACGTCCCGTTCCAGGTGATGGACGCCGCGGACGCCGTCGAGTGCCTGTCACCGAGGGCCTCGACAAGACCCAGCAGAAGTTCAACTCCTGACCCCCGGCTAGGCTGATCGCCCGTGACCTACGAACCCGGTACGCCGCCCGCCGAAGCCGCCACCGACGACCACGTCCTCGCCACCTGGCTGGCCACCGTGGCCGGGCGAGCGCCTGCTCGAGGTGCGCGGCGAGGGGCTCGAGGGCCGCGAGCTCAAGGACGCCGGCGACGCCGCCGCCCACGAGCTGCTGATGGCGCTGCTCGCCGAGCACCGGCCGGACGACGCCGTGCTCTCCGAGGAGGGGAAGCGACGACAAGGCGCGGCTCGAGGCGTCCCGGGTCTGGATCGTCGACCCGCTCGACGGCACCCGGGAGTTCTCCGAGCCGCCGCGCGACGACTGGGCCGTCCACGTCGCGCTGTGGGAGCAGGGCGAGCTGGTCGCCGGCGCCGTCGCGCAGCCGGCGCTGGGGGAGACCTTCAACACCGGGCAGCCGCCCGTGGTGCCGCCGCGGACCTCGGACCGGCCGCGGATCGCGGTGTCCCGCACCCGCCCGCCGGCGTTCGTCGAGGCGCTCGCCGAGGAGCTCGACGCCGAGCTGGTGCCGATGGGCTCGGCCGGGCGTGAAGGTGATCTCGGTGACCCGCGACGTCACCGATGCCTACGTGCACGCCGGCGGCCAGTACGAATGGGACAACGCCGCACCCGTGGCCGTCGCCCGCGCGGCCGGTCTTACTGCTCGCGCGTCGACGGCTCCGAGCTGGTCTACAACCAGGACGACGTCTCACTGCCCGACCTCATCGTGTGCCGGCCCGAGCTGGCCGAGCAGATCGTCGACTTCGTCAAGCGCCACGGCGTCGAGTGACCGAGCCGTCGACGTCCGGCATGTGCTGCTCGACGCGGACGGTGTCGTGCAACGGAGCACGACGCTCGGCGGCGAGATCGACGCGCTGACCGGCCACCTCGGGGAGGGCACGACCGAGTGGCTCACCCAGACCTTCCCTCCGGACGGTCCGGTGCTGTGCGGCCGGGCGGAGGTGGTCCCACTGCTGGCCGAGGCGCTGCTCGCCAACGGCAGTGACGCCGACGCGCAGCGCCTTTACGACGACCTCTGGCTCGCCATCGAGGTGTCCCCGGAGTCCCTCGCCGTCGCCCGCCGCGCTTCGTGCCTCCGGGGTGGGAGTGCACCTGGCCACGAACCAGGACCTCCGCCGGGCGGCGTACATGAAGGCCGAGCTCGGGTACGACGACGTCTTCGACTCCGCTTCTACTCCTGCGATGTCGGCTGGGCGAAGCCCTCGGCCGAGTTCTTCACCCACATCGTCGAGACGCTGGATGTTTCTGCCGACCAGGTGCTGTTCGTGGACGACTCCCAGGCGAACGTCGACGGCGCGCGCAACGCCGGCCTCCGTGCTGAGCGATGGGAGCTCGACGACGGCATCGACGCCCTGGAGACGCTGTTGACCGGTCACGGGCTGACCATGACCTGACCCCTCAGGTATAACTGTTGGCGGGTGGGGGCCGTCACGTACGAGAGTGGCCGCATGACCTCCTTCGTCTCGCACACCACGATCGACTGCGCCATCGCCTACGAGCTCTCCGAGTGGTGGAAGCCGGTGCTCGGGTACGTCGACATCGACGGCGACCCGAACCTGCCCGGCCACGAGGAGTGCATGATCCGCGACCCCGAGTCCGGGCACCAGGTGCTGTTCATCGAGGTGCCCGAGGCCAAGGCCGTCAGTCGGTCGAAGAACCGGATCCACCTGGACCTGCGGCCGCGGACCTCACCCAGGACGAAGAGGTCGAGCGGCTGCTCGGCCATCGGCGCCACCCAGGTCGCGGGACCAGCGCGGGAAGTACGGACCCGGGCACCGGCTGGGTGACGCTGGCCGACCCGGAGGGCAACGAGTTCTGCATCCTGCGGTCGGAGGCGGAGCGGGCCGCGGTCACGCCGCAACCGTGACCGAGGCTAGGCCGAGGTGCCGCCGGTGTTCCGGATCATCTGCTGGAGCACCTTCAGCGCGGTCACGTAGTCGGCATCGTCGATGCCCTGGTGGATGCGGGCCCGGATTGCCGGGCCGTGCTCCCTGAGGCGGGCACGAGCCTCGTCCCCCGACTCAGTGATCCACAGCCGTCCCTCGGCGTCGCGGGTGAGCCAGCCGCGCTCCACCAGGACTTCCGCTTCTGCCGTGAGATCGTCCTCGGGCCTGATGTAAGAGCTCATGGCCTGCTGGAGCTCGGGGATGGTCATGCCGTGGCCGTCCGGTGAGATGTCGTGCTTGGACAGGTTGCGCAGCAGCCAGAACTGGGCTGGGTGAAACCGAGCTCGGCCTGCGGGCTCGGGTGAACGAGATGAGGGCCTCGTAGGCCACTCCGGTCCAGTACGCGGCCGGCTGCGCGGCGAGCTCGGCGTCGGAGGTGGGCGGGGTCGTCATGTGTGGTGTCTCCTAGGCGTGGTGGCCGCTGCCGTCACACCGTAGAAGTTCAAGCGCGGTAGAGGTCAACGGTGATCTCAACCACCGCGTCGCAGGACCCCCGCTGGCGGGCTCAGCCCGGCGCGACGACCACCGACCACATGACCGCCTTGGCGGAGGAGACGCTCGCGATCGCGTCCTGCGCCGGCCAGGTGCCCGCGGCTGCCGGGCCGGCGTCGGCGGTCACCGAGCAGACCTGCCCGCTGCCGCTGCCGTTCGCCGTGGCGCGTCGTACGTCGCTGCCGTGGGTCCAGGTCACCGCGGCGTTGACCTTGGTGACCCAGTAGTGGACCACCCGGGACCCGGGCGTCGACACGGCAACTGCCGGAGCGGTGTGCGTGGTGCTGGTACCCGCCTCGGCCACGGACGCCGAGGCGGTGACGGTGCCCCCGCCGGAGTAGGCGACCAGGCTCAGGTCGACCTTGCTCTGCGCGTCGAGCGTGAGGCTCACGGTCGAGCCCGCGCGTGCCCGCGGCCGCGCTTGCGGGTGAACGCCCACGAGCGCACGTCGGTCCCGTCGGAGCGGGTGCCCAGCAGGGTCCAGCCCGCCGGAGTGCTGGCGGTGGCGGCGCGGTTGGTCGAGACGAACATGCACCAGCACGTCGCCGGTCTGCACCGATGCCGGCACCACGACGCTGGTGCTGGCGGAGTTGCGGCTCGAGCCGGCCGCGGCACGGAACTCGGCGGCGTCGCCGGTGGGCGGCGTCGCTGACGACCACCTGGATGGTGGTGTCGTCGGTGGCGCCGTCGTCGTCGGTGACGGTGAGGGTGACGTTGTAGGTCCCGGCCGCGGCGTAGGTGTGCGTCGGCGTGGGCCCGGTGCCGGTCCCGCCGTCGCCGAAGTTCCACTCGTACTCGTCGACGGTGCCGTCGGGATCGGTCGACGTGGTGCCGGAGAAGTCGCAGGACAGCAGGTCGCAGTCGGCGGTGGCGCGCGCGGTCGGGTGCCTGGTTGACGGGTGGGTACGTCGTCGCCGGTGAGCGCCACGGAGTACTCCGCCCCGCCGGTCACCCGCGTCGCGTCGGCGACCCCGGGCACGAGGATCGACGAGGAACGGCTGGTGATGGTCCCGTCGCCGAGCTGGCCCGGAGCTGTTGTGACCCCACGCCCGGACGGCGCCGCCGGCGATCACCGCGAGGCCGTGGTCACGGCCGGACCCGATGTAGATGGCGTTCGCGACCCCGAGCACGGTCACCGGCCGGGTGCGCTGCGTGGTGGTGCCGTCGCCGAGCTCGTTGCGGTAGTTGCGGCCCCAGGAGGCCACCTGGCCGTTGGTCCGCAGGCGCGAACGAGTGGTGCGCACCGGCCGCGACCATCGACGACCCCGGTGGTCACCTGGACCGGGGTCAGCCGGTCGGTGAGCGTCCCGTCGCCGACCTGGCCGTAGGCGTTCCAGCCCCAGGCCCACACCGTCCCGTCGGTCGCGGACGGCGAGCCCGTGGTCCCGGCCGCCCGCGACCTGGACGACGTTCGTGAGCGTGCCGACCCGCACCGGCGTCGACCGGTTCGTGGTGGTGCCGTCGCCGAGCTGGCCGTCGCCGTTGAGTCCCCAGGCCCACGACGGTCCCGTCGGTGGCGACGGCGTAGCTCATGTCGCGGCCGGCGGCGACGTACTGGTAGGTCCTGGTGCCGGAGACCTTCACCGGCCGGTTGCGGCTGGTAGTGGTGCCGTCGCCGAGCATGCCCGGCGTAGTTGTAGCCCCAGGTCCACACCGAGCCGTCGGCCAGCAGCGCCAGCGAGTGGTAGTGCCCGGTGGACACCATCGTCACGTTGCTCAGGGTGGTGACCGCGACCGGGCTGGATGCGGTTGCCGCCGTTGACCCCGATGCCGAGCTGGCCCATCGCGTTGCTGCCCCAGGTGACCACGGTCCCGTTCGCGCGGAGCGCGACCACGTGCTCGCGGCCGGCGTGCACGTCGACGACGTCGGTCAGCCCGTTGACGACCCCGGGGTGCGGCGCGGCGTGGTGTTCCCGCTGCCGAGCTCGCCGAACACGTTCCCGCCCCAGCTGTACGGCGTGCCCGGTGGCGACGGAGCAGCGGCCGCCGTCGTCGCCGGGACGCCGAGCATGGCGATGACCACGGCAAGAAGGACAAGCAGGATTCGTGCTCCGGGCACGGTGCGTCTCATGCCGCCTCCCTCGCGGTCCACCTCCGAGGCTAGGAAGGCGGGGCGGCGGAGGAATCCCCAGGACTGGGTAGTTCAGCGCTGCGGGTGCCGCTCCAGCCACCGCTTGGCCGGGATCGGCCGGCGTGGACTCGTAGCCCTCCGGCAGCAGCACGTCGCCCTCGGTCGTGAGGTAGTAGATCTGCCAGTGGTAGTAGCCGAGGAAGGCCCGCGGGTCGCGCTCCATGCGCCGCGCGAGCAGGGTCACGCCGCGGACGTACGCCGGGTGGTTGTTGTAGCGCCACAGCGCGCCGGGAATGCCGCCGCGGCGGGTGAAGCCGCTGGCTCGCCAGGTAGCGCGCGGCGGCCAGGATCGCGTCGCGCGGGGAGTTGATGTCGCCCCGGCCCCAGCGTGCCCAGGTGGACGGGATGAACTGCATCGGCCCCTGCGCCCCGGCGACCGACGTGCCGCGGATCCGGCCCATGCCGGTCTCGACGAGGTTGATCGCGGCGAGGTACTCCCAGCCGACGCCGAACTCGCGCTCGGCCGCGCGGTAGTAGCGGAGCAGGTCGCGTGCGGGTGCGGGCCGGACGATCCGCCAGGCCGGCAGGGTGGGGCTGAGGTCGTCGTGCATCGAGCGGAACTCCCGCCGCGACGCGACGTTCGCGGTCACCACCGGCGCCAGCCGGGCGGGCACGCCGCGCAGCACCCGCCGTCCCAGGCCGGGCGGGTGCCGAGCACCCGGTAGGCCAGCTGCTGGAGCCGGCCGGCGGCCGCGAGCGTGCGGGCGGGGTGCCCGGGTCGGCGATCGCGCGCTCGGCGGTCACGACCTGCCGGGCCAGCTCGCCCGGCGTGCGGGCCCGGCGCAGTCGCGGCGCGGACGAGTCCGGAGCGGGGTCCGGTGACGGCGCCGCGCGCGTCGGCGTACCTCCACGGCGTGCCGGGGCCGGAGGGCGCGGGCTCGGGCGGATCCCGGTCCGCCGCGCAGCCCACGGAGGCGATCAGGACCACGACCAGGGGTGGGAGCCACCTTCGGTGGTTCACGCCCCCAACATAAGGTGGAACCCGCACCCCCCGTCATTCCTGACCGGGGGCTGAAGTGTTGTCCGCAGCCCGCTACCAGCCACAGGAGCAACCGTGCCGCTCGCCGGTCTCACCGACGCCGTCCTCGCCGACCCCGCGCTGCGCGAGGCGATGGCCGACGCGGGCTCTGCCGGGGTCCGGACCCTCGACCTGACCGGGCCGATGGCGCTCCGCCCGTTCGCGGTGGCGGGGCTGGTGAAGGCGGGCCGTCCCGTGCTCGCCGTCACCGCCACCTCGCGCGAGGCCGAGGACCTGGTCGCCGAGCTGGCCGACCTGGTCGACCCCACGACGGTCGGCTACTACCCGAGCTGGGAGACCCTCCCGCACGAGCGGCTCAGCCCGCGCAGCGACACCGTGGGCCGGCGGCTGGCGGTGCTCCGCCGGCTGCGGCACCCCGGGTCGGACGCCGCGAACGGGCCGCTGTCCGTGGTCGTGGCGCCGGTCCGCTCGATCCTCCAGCCGCAGGTGAAGGGGCTCGGCGACCTCGATCCGGTCGAGCTCGAGCGTGGGCCGCCCGGCCGAGCTCGACGACGTCGTACGCCGGCTGTCCGACGCGGCGTACACGCGCGTCGACCTGGTCGAGAAGCGCGGCGAGTTCGCGGTCCGCGGCGGCATCGTCGACGTGTTCCCGCCGACCGAGGAGCACCCGCTGCGGGTGGAGTTCTGGGGCGACGACGTCGAGGAGATCCGCTCGTTCGCGGTCGCCGACCAGCGCACGCTCGACAAGCTCGACCGGCTGTGGGCGCCGCCGTGTCGCGAGCTGCTGCTCACCGAAGACGTACGCCGACGGGCCGCCGAGCTCGGTGCCGCGCACCCCCAGCTGCTCGAGCTGACCGACAAGATCGCCGCAGGCATCGCGGTGGAGGGGATGGAGTCGCTGGCGCCGGCGCTGGTCGACGAGATGGAGCTGCTCGTCGACCTGATGCCCATCCGACACGCAGGTGCTGGTGCTCGACCCCGAGCGGGCGCGGGCGCGTGCCCACGACCTGGTGGCCACCAGCGAGGAGTTCCTCGGCGCCAGCTGGGCGGCCGCGGCCGGCGGCGGCACCGCCCCGATCGACCTCGGCGCGGCGTCGTACCGCGAGCTCGGCGACGTCCGCGCCCACGCCCTCGACCGGGACCACTCCTGGTGGTCGCTGAGCCCGTTCGGCCTGGACGTCGAGGAGGGGGCGCCGGAGGCAGGGTGCGCTCTCCGCCAAGCCTGCGCCGCACTACCGCGGCGACGTCGACGCGGCGATCGCAGACATCGCAGCGGTGGCGCGCCGACGACTACCGGGTCGTGGTCGTGCACCCCGGCCACGGGCCCGCCGAGCGGATGGTCGAGGCGCTGGGGGAGCGCGACGTACCGGCCCGGCTGGTCGAGCAGCTCGAGGCGACCGGCCCGGCCGGCGTGGTCGAGGTGACCTGCGGCGCGCTGACCAACGGCCTGGTCGACGACACCCACCGGGTCGCGGTGCTCACCGGCGAGGACATCTCCGGGCAGCGGGCCTCCACCCGCGACATGCGCAAGATGCCGGCCCGCGCCGCAAGCGGCAGATCGACCCGCTGGAGCTGAGCGCCGGCGACTACGTCGTCCACGAGCAGCACGGCGTCGGCCGCTTCGTCGAGATGAAGCAGCGCGAGGTGCAGGGGGCCACCCGCGAGTACCTCGTCCTCGAGTACGGCGCCTCCAAGCGGGGCGGGCCGCCCGACCGGCTCTACGTGCCGGCCGACGCCCTCGACCAGGTGACCCGCTACGTCGGCGGCGAGCAGCCCAGCCTGGACCGGCTCGGCGGCGCCGACTGGGCCAAGCGCAAGGGCCGGGCCCGCAAGGCGGTCCGCGAGATCGCCGCCGAGCTGATCAAGCTGTACGCCGCGCGCCAGGCCACCCAGGGCTTCGCGTTCGGCCCGGACACGCCCTGGCAGCGCGAGCTCGAGGACGCGTTCCCGTTCGCCGAGACGCCCGACCAGCTGACGACCGTCGACGAGGTGAAGGCCGACATGCGTCTCACCGTGCCGATGGACCGGCTGGTCTGCGGCGACGTCGGCTACGGCAAGACCGAGATCGCGGTGCGCGCGGCGTTCAAGGCCGTGCAGGACGGCAAGCAGGTCGCCGTGCTGGTGCCGACCACGCTGCTGGTCACCCAGCACCTGAGCACGTTCACCGAGCGGATGAGCGGGTTCCCGGTCGTGGTGAAGGCGCTGAGCCGGTTCCAGACCGACAAGGAGGCGCGCGAGGTGGTCGAGGGCCTCGCGGAGGGGAGCGTCGACATCGTGGTCGGCACCCACCGGCTGCTCCACCCCGACATCCGGATGAAGGACCTCGGGCTGATCGTCGTCGACGAGGAGCAGCGCTTCGGCGTCGAGCACAAGGAGCAGATGAAGCGGCTGCGCACCTCGGTCGACGTGCTCTCGATGTCCGCCACCCCGATCCCGCGGACCCTGGAGATGGCGGTCACCGGCATCCGCGAGATGTCCACGATCACCACCCCGCCCGAGGAGCGGCACCCGGTGCTGACCTACGTCGGCGGCTACGAGGACCGTCAGGTGGTCGCCGCCGTACGCCGCGAGCTGCTGCGCGACGGCCAGGTCTTCTACATCCACAACCGGGTGCAGTCGATCGAGAAGGCCGCCGCCCGGCTGCGCGAGCTGGTGCCCGAGGCACGGATCGCGGTCGCCCACGGGCAGATGGGGGAGCACCAGCTCGAGCAGGTGATGCTGGACTTCTGGGAGAAGCACTTCGACGTGCTCGTGTGCACCACGATCGTCGAGTCGGGCCTCGACGTCTCCAACGCCAACACCATGATCATCGAGCGCGCCGACACCCTCGGGCTCAGCCAGCTGCACCAGCTCCGCGGCCGGGTCGGCCGCAGCCGCGAGCGTGCCTACGGCTACTTCCTCTACCCCACCGAGAAGCCGCTCACCGAGACCGCGCACGAGCGACTGGCCACCCTGGCCCAGCACTCCGACCTCGGCGGCGGCATGGCGATCGCGATGAAGGACCTGGAGATCCGCGGCGCCGGCAACCTGCTCGGCGGCGAGCAGTCGGGCCACATCGCCGACGTCGGCTTCGACCTCTACGTCCGGCTGGTCGGCGAGGCCGTGCAGGACTTCCGCGGCGACAAGTCCCCCGAGCTCGACGAGGTCCGGATCGAGCTGCCGGTCGACGCGCACCTGCCGCACGACTACATCCCGAGCGAGCGGCTGCGGCTGGAGATGTACAAGCGGCTGGCCGAGGTGCGCACCGACGCCGACATCGACGTGATCGCCGAGGAGATGGTCGACCGGTACGGCGAGCCTCCGCAGGAGGTCGTCTCGCTGCAGCTGGTGGCCAGGTTCCGGGCCCGCGCCCGGCAGGCCGGGATCGGCGAGGTGACCGTCGCCGGCCGCAACGTGCGCTTCGCGCCGGTGAGCCTGCCGGAGTCGCGGGTGGTCCGGCTGAGCCGCCTCTACCCGAAGTCGATCGTCAAGGCGCCGGTCGAGACGATCCTGGTGCCCCGGCCCGGAACGCCCGGCGCGACCGGCCGTCCGCTCACTGGTATCGCCCTGCTTGAATGGGCGCGCGGGGTCATCGACAGTGTGATCGACCCCCCGGTCGAGCCCAGCAAGGAGTCAGTGTGAGAACCATCGCCCGCGCCCGCCTCACCGCCGCGGCCGTCGGAGTCGTGGCCGCGGGCCTGCTCTCGGGTTGCGGCGTCGCCCAGGACGGCGTGCGGCCCGGCGTCGCGGCGGAGGTCGCCGACACCACGATCAGCCAGGCCGACGTGGAGCAGGCGACCGAGGACCGCTGCGAGGTGCTGGGGGAGCTGGCCGGTGAAGATGACCAGCCGGTGTCCGGGGCGCGGGTCCGTGACCTGGCGCTCCAGGGAGAGGTGCTTCGCGAGGTCGGCGGCCAGCTGGCCGAGGAGTACGACGTCGAGTCCGGTCAGTTCTACGACAACGCGCAGGCCGAGATCCGCAGCCAGCTCGAGGGCCTCGACGAGGACCTGGTCGACCGGGTGATGGTCAGCCTGTCCAGCACCGACTACTTCGTGGACATCCTGATCCAGGTGGGTCGCCAGGAGCTCGGCATCAGCGAGTCCGACGACCCCGACGGCCAGCAGGGTTTCGCGCAGGGGCTCGAGATCGCCCAGCAATGGCAGGACGAGCACCCGATCACGACCAACCCGCGCTACTCCGGCATGGAGATCGGCGACTCCAACGAGGGTGTGCTGACCACGCGCGACGACATCTCCACGGCGGTCAGCGACTTCGCCCGCGACGCGCTCGGCGCCGCGGAGGACCCGTTGGCCGAGGATCCGGCGTACGCCGCCTCGCTGCCTGAGTCCCAGCGCTGCGGCTGACCAGTGCCCGGCGATGCCGTCTCGGAGTTCGTCGAGGTGATGCGGCGGCTGCGCACGGAGTGCGCGTGGAAGGCCGGGCAGACCCACGAGTCGCTGGTCCCGTTCCTGGAGGAGGAGACCGCCGAGCTGGTCGAGGCGATCGGCTCCGGCGACGTCGACCACGTGTGCGAGGAGCTCGGCGACGTGCTGCTGCAGGTGGTCTTCCACGCCGTGATCGCCGAGCAGGCGGGGGAGTTCACCCTCGACGACGTGGCCCGCGGTATCACCGAGAAGATGCGGCGCCGCAACCCGCACGTGTTCGATCCCGCCTCGATCGGCCGGTCGCCGGACGACCCGCCGCTCGACGCGATCGCGATCGACGAGCTGTGGGAGCGGATCAAGGCGGAGGAGCGCGGTGGTTGAGTGGTGGTCTCAAGGCTCAGGCCTCTGCACCTCAGCCACTTTCGGACGAAACGGGTCGCGGGATAGTCGAGTAAATCACTATGGTTTAGTTGGGCTCGTCCCCGGGTCGGTGGAGCGCACCCTTCACCGGCCCGGGGGCGTCCCCCGGGAGTAGCCTCCCGACGTGCCTCTTCTCGACCCGCGAACGGGCGAGACGCTGCGCGGTCTCGCCGCCCGCAAGGAGCGCGGCCAGCGCCGCAACGGCGCCCGGATCGTGACCCACGCGCAGCACCTTTGCGACGAGCCGTTGCAGCACGGCGCGCTGCTGACCAGGCGTGGAGACATTGACTCCGCCGGCCTGCCGAGCCGGACGATCCTGGCGATCGGACCGACTCGCGTCTGGGCGCTCGTCGGCGGCCGCACGCACCCGGACCGCGCCGAGGAGGTGGTCGACGAGTGGCCCCGGGCCCGGGTCACCCTGAGCGAGGGGACAGGGAAGGAGCGGATCCTGGGGCTGCCGGACGGCGAGCGCGTCCGGATGCGGCCGAGCACCCTCTCACTCGAAGCCGAGGCAGCGCTCGGCACGCCGCCCACGGATCCCGCCTACCTGGCCGACGACGACGGCCTCGAACGGGTGGAGCCCCACGGAGGCGGCACCCGGCTCTCGTGGGACTCGTTGCACCAGGTCACCCTGGTGCGGGCGACCTCCCAGGGGTGGGAGACGGTGCTGTTCACCGGCATGGACGGCGACCTGAGGGTGCCGTTCGACGCCATGCGCGAGGCGATCTGGGAGCGGGTGCGCCGGCTGCCGGGCGCCAACTCGGCGGTCGTCGACTCCGCGATCGCGAGTGCCGGGCCACGCGACCGCCTGGTGTGGTGGCAGGGCATGGACACCGACCCCGACTTCGGCGTCTGACAAGTCGGGGCCGGGTCCGCTGTCAGCCGAACAGCTGCTTGCCCTGGTCGATCAGCAGGATGACCGAGAAGAAGCCGTAGAACACCACGGCCCAGATGATCATCGCGAACCGCCCGCCGCGGAGGCCGATCTCGCGCGGCAGCACGCCGCGGTTGAGCTGGATCAGCAGGCACGAGTAGATGAACATCACCACGCCGTTGAGCGCGGCGGCGATCACCAGCAGCACCAGCGGCTGGGTGACGCCGGAGAGCAGGATCACCGAGCCGATCAGGATCATCAGCCAGACGGTGGCGAAGTACAGCCGGCTCTCGGTCCAGCGGTCGTTGTCGCGCAGTGCGCCGGTCTTGAGCACGTCGGCGGTGAGCCGGGCGACCATGTCGAGCACGGTCAGGTTGGTGGAGTACAGCACCACGCTGCCGATCAGCCAGAACACGGTGCCCAGCCAGGCGCCCTCCGACGCCTTCAGCGCCTCGCCCTCCACCTGGATGAAGTCGAAGCTCTCCTCGCCGGTGGTCCCGATCGTGACGAAGGTCAGCGTCATGAACGTCAGCAGGGCGATCGCGCCGATGACGAAGAACGTCACGAACTGCTCGCGGTTGGCGACCTTCCACCACTCGTTCCAGCGACGCATGTTCTCCTCGTCGCGGCGGAAGAAGTAGCCGGTTGTCGGAGCGGCGGTCTCCTCGCCGGTGAACGGCGAGACCACCCGCGGCATCTTTGCGCCCATGCCCAGGCCCTTGTCGCGCACCCAGTTGGACTGAACGAGGTTCATCACCCCGCCCGCGCCGGCGAACGCGATCGCGCCGAGCAGCGCCGCAACCGGGATCTCCGAGACGGCGTCGGGGATCTTGTCGACCTCGACGAAGCCCCGGCCCAGTGCCTCGAACCCGGGTGCCCCCAGCAGGAAGAGGATCGCGTAGATCAGGAACAGCACGATCAGCGCGACCATGAAGAACTGGATCTTCTCCACCGTGCGGTAGACGATCGGCGAGATGGTGAGCACCGCTCCGATGAGGACCAGCACCCCGATGGTGATGTAGGGGATCAGGTCCTCGGAGAAGCCCAGCGCGAAGCTCAGCGTGGTGGTGCCACCTGTGGCCCAGCCCGGCCACATCCAGGCACCCACCGCCATCACGATGAACAGCACGCCCCACGGCTTCCAGAGCCGGGTGAACCCGGTGACCGCGGTCTCGCCGGTGGCGAGGGTGTACCGCTCGATCTCCATGTTGAGGAAGTACTGCGTCAGCACCCCCAGGACGGTGAGCCAGACCAGGGCCAGTCCCACCTGAGCGGTGATGTTGGGCCACAGGACGTACTCGCCGGACCCGATCGCGCCCGCGAGCAGCAGCACGCTCGGCCCGATCACCCGCTTCATCGGGAGGGCCTCGGGGAGGTCGGTGTACGTGACCGCCGGGACGTACTTGTCCGGGATCTCTGATGCTTCGGCCGTGCCGCGGGCGCTGGTCCGCTCGCTCATGGCGTCTCCTAGGTGCCGGGCCCGGAGCGATTGCTCGGGCGCCGCTGAGGCCCGGTCCTGTCGACGACCACCCGAGACACTTCTACGATCACTTCCACGATGTGGAAGTCACCTTCTACAATCAGGAAGGCTATGACGTTCGGCGTGGGCGGTCAACGGTGAGGGGGTCAAGTCATGAACACAACGGATTCCGAACCCGAGCCCCGAGGGGGCGTGCAGTCCATCTCGCGGACGTTCGAGGTGCTCGAGGTGCTGGCCGAGCATGGCCCCATGGGCCTCTCCCGGCTCTCGGTGCGCACCGGCCTCCCGCTCACCACTGTGCACCGCCTGATCGGTACGCTCACCTCGCTCGGCTACGTGCGCTCGGGGCAGGCGAAGGAGTACTCCCTGGCGCCCCGGCTGATCCACTTCGGAGAGCGCGCCAGCCGGATGGTGTCGCGGTGGGCAATCCCGCACCTCACATCGCTGGTCGACGAGCTGGGCGAGACGGCCAACCTCGCGATGCTCGACGGCGACCGGATCGTCTACGTCGCCCAGGTGCCGTCGCGCCACTCGATGCGAATGTTCACCGAGGTGGGCCGGAGCGTGGACCCGCACTGCACGGCGGTCGGCAAGGCGCTGCTGGCCCGGTTG
>CAWFAE010000017.1:0-270514 GCA_963813615.1 uncultured Actinomycetota bacterium | reverse complement strand
GTCTCGACGGTCCAGGGTGGCGAGATCGCGTTCTGGCAACCGAAGCGCGGTCGCGGCCGATGAGGGGGGAACTCATGGAGGAGACCGAGCTGCTCGCCGCCGCCCAGGCGGGCGACGAGGACGCCTACGCGGCCCTGGTCACCACGCATCGTCCGGCACTGCACGCGCACTGCTACCGGATGCTGGGCTCGGTGCAGGATGCCGAGGACGCACTGCAGGAGGCGCTGCTGCGTGCCTGGCGGGGCCTCCCCCGGTTCCAGGGCCGCAGCTCGCTCAAGACCTGGCTGTACACGATCGCGACCAACGCCTGCCTCAAGGCGATCGAGCGGCGACCCGCCAAGGTGATGCCGGTCGACTTCGGCCCGGCCGGCGACCCGCACCGCGACCTGGACGTGCCGCTGGTCGAGTCGGTGTGGCTCGAGGCCTACCCGGACGATCGGCTGATGGCCGGTGTGACCGAGCCGGGCGCGAGGTACGAGCAGCGCGAGAGCGTGGAGGTGGCGTTCGTCGCCGCCCTGCAGCACCTGCCCGCTCGGCAGCGGGCGGTGCTGATCCTGCGTGAGGTCCTGGGCTTCACCGGCGCCGAGGTGGCCGATGCGCTCGACATGTCGCCGGCCGCGGTCTACAGCGCCCTGCAGCGGGCGCACCGGACGGTCGACGAGAAGCTGCCCGCGCAGAGCCAGCAGTCGGCCGTCGCGTCGATCGGAGACGAGCGCCTGCGCACCCTGGTCACCCAGTACGTCGATGCGTGGGAGCGGGCCGACGTCGACGCGATCGTCGACCTGCTCACCGAGGACGCGACGATCGCGATGCCGCCGTACCGGACCTGGTTCGCCGGCCGCGAGGCGGTGCGCACCTTCCTCCGGAAGACCCCGCTGCGCGGCCAGAACTGGCGGGTGCTGCCGAGCCACGCCAACGGCCAGGTCGGCCTCGCGACCTACCGGGTGTCGGAGGAGACCGGCATCTACCACTGGCACTCCATGGAGGTGCTCACCCTCCGGGACGACCGGATCGCGGAGATCATCGCGTTCATCGACCCGGAGAGCTACGTCACCTTCGGCATGCCCCCGACGATCGACGGCCCGCGGACGCGGTGAGCGCGAGCCTCGTCAGACGACGATCGCGACCTTTCCGCGCACCCGTCCCGACTCCAGGTGGTGCATGGCCTCCTGCGCCCTGTCCAGCGGATACGAACGGTCGATGCTCGGCACCACCTGCCCGCTGTCCAGGAACGTCGCGATCCGCTCGAGGTCGCTGGCGCGCTCCTTGCTCGCGAGCATCTTCAACCGCCGCCGCAGGAACGGCGAGGCCAGCGGGGCACGCAGCGACCGCCCGAACCCACCGGTCCAGGCCCCTCCCTCCTCGCCGCCGACGATGACCGCGGTGCCGCCCGGGGCGAGTGCCCGCCGCAGACGCGACAGCTTCGGGTTGCCCCCGATGTCCAGGATCAGGTCGTAGCGCCGGCTGCCGTCGGCGAAGTCGCTCCGGGTGTAGTCGAGCACGTGGTCCGCTCCGAGGGAGCGCACCAGGTCCAGCTTGGCCGGACTGCTCACGCCGGTGACCTCCGCGCCGAACGCCTTCGCCAGCTGGACGGCGTACGTGCCGACGCCGCCGGACGCCCCGAGCACCAGCACCGACTGTCCGGCCTCGACCCGGCCGGCATCGGTGAGCGCCTGCAGGGCGGTGCCGGCGGAGACCGGCACGACCGCCGCCTGCTCGAAGGAGAGCTGCTGGGGCTTGTGGGCCAGCTTGTCCTCCCGCACCGCGGCGTACTCCGCGAAGGAGCCCCGGGAGATGCCGTACACCTGGTCCCCGATGCCGAAGCGGGTCACCGCGGCGCCGACGGCCACCACCTCTCCGCTGACGTCGAGGCCGGGCACCCGGTTCTTCGGCCGGCGGAACCCGAACCCGAGGATCCTCATGAGGTAGGGCTTGCCGGTCATCAGGTGCCAGGTCCCCCGGTCGAGCCCCGCCGCCCGCACCCGCACGAGCACCTCGTGGTCGGCGATCACGGGCAGTGGGATCTCGTCCATCCGCAGGACGTCGGCCGAGCCGTAGGACTCCTGGACCACCGCCCGCATCGCGTCCGGGACGGCGGCCGCCGCGTCGTTGGTCGGGGGCTGCATGCGCTGGGTCATCTCGGTCCGTCCGGTGGGTTGTCGTACTTTGTACGGACACCGTACCTTACAAAGTACGAAATCCGCTCGATCCGGACCGGGTCGAGTGTTCAGCTGGGCGCGTTGAGCCAGGGATCCTTGAGGTCGAAGTAGCTCGTGTCCCCGACGGAGAGCGAATCCATCTCCTGCATCGTTTGCTGCATCTCAGCCGGCATCTCCTTCTGCTCGCCCGCGCGGGCCTCGGCCTCCGAGGTGAAGTAGATCGCCATCGTCCAGCCGTCCTCTTCGTGGCCCAGCCACAGGGTGCCGAGGATGTCGGGGCGGAACGCCGCCCAGTCGGTGGGGTCGGCGTTCATCAGTTCGCGCGCCCGTTCCCGGTCACTGACGCGTCCCTGCATCACCTGGACGAAGCCCGCCTGGCCCGGGTCGCCCTGGGTGTCGACATCGACTACTTGGCTGTTGTGGAACGTGGGCTCGCCGTCGTACGTCGCGGCCATCCCCTCCCACCAGGCGGCCTGCTCGGGGCGATCGCTGTTGGCCTGCGCGGCCTCCTCGGACTCGAACCGGACCAGGGCGATGGCCTGCCCGTCGTCGGTGACGCCGCCCGTGCTGCCGAGCCAGCCCGTGGCCCCCGGCGCCAGCTCGGCGAGCCACTTGTCCATCTGGGCCCGCATCGCGGCTGGATCGGACGCACGTCCCTGAATGACCTGTACGAACATGGGAGCTCCTCAGTTGTAGGCCGCTGCGACCGGTGGATCGACGCTACTCCTGGTGGTCGCGGGTGGGTAGCGCGTCGATCGTCAGTGGATCTGACTGCGCCAGTCCACTGGCACCCGGCCCCGCGGACCTGGTGCCGGCTGGTCCTCCGGATGACTCGACGGGGCCCCGAGCGCGGGCCCCTCCGACATCGATCCGTCGCGGTAGTCGTAGAACCAGTCCTCGCCCGGCTCGAAGCTCTGCACGAGCGGGTGGCCGGTGCCCCGGAAGTGAGCGGTCGCGTGCTGGGCGGGAGAGCTGTCGCAGCAGCCGACGTGCCCGCACGCCGCGCACCGACGCAGGTGCACCCACCACCCGTCCGCCGCGAGGCACTCCGCACAGCCGGTGCCGCTGGGTGGTACGTCGACGTCGATGCGCTTGCTCCTGGTCGCTCACGATGACGACGCTAATAGCATCCGGTGAACGTCGGCGAGAGGAACCCGCGTGAGTCGGACGACCACCCCATTGCGGATCGGGGTACTGGGCGCCGCCCGGATCTCGGACCGGTCCATCGTCGGGCCGGCCCACGCGACGGGCCACGACCTGGTGGCCGTGGCCGCACGTGACCGTCCTCGGGCAGAAGCTTTCGCGGCGGCACACGGGATCGAGAGGGTCCTGGACTCCTATGCCGACCTGGTCACGGACCCGTCCGTCGACGTCGTCTACAACCCGCTCGCCAACGGGCTGCACGGACCCTGGAACCTGGCGGCACTTGCGGCCGGCAAGCACGTCCTCACCGAGAAGCCGTCGGCGTCCAACGCCGAGGAGGCCGCAGCGGTCCGTGACGCCGTGGCCGGGTCGGACGCCGTGTTCATGGAGGGCTTCCACTACCTGTTCCACCCGGTCACCCGACGGCTGCACGAGCTGCTCGCCTCGGGCGATCTCGGGGAGCTGCGCCACGTGGAGACGGTGGTCAACATCCCCGCCCCTGCAGCGGCCGACGCTCGCTGGTCGCTGCCGCTCGCCGGCGGCGCGTTGATGGACGTCGGCACCTACGCGCTGCACGCCCAGCGGATGCTGGCGCCGTGGGCCGGAGGGCCGCCGCAGCTGGTCGCCGCGCGAGCAGCGGAGCGGCCGGGCGCCCCCGGCGTCGACGAGTGGCTGGACGCGGATCTGTCCTTCCCCGCCGGCGCCACCGGTACGGCGCGCTGCCACATGGCGTTCGACGAGGTGCTGATGACCTGCCGCATCGTCGGCTCGCAGGGCGAGGCCACGGCCGCCAACTTCGTGCTCCCCCATCTCGACGACCGGATCACGGTGCGCGACGCCGCGGGCGAGCGCGTGGAGAGGCTGGGCACCCGGCCGACGTACGACTATCAGCTGGAGGCGTTCGCGGCGGCGGTGCTCGATGGCGCCCCGTTGCCGATCGGCCCGGACGACGCGGTCGAGACCATGGCGCTGATCGACGACTGCTACCGCGCGGCCGGGCTGCCGCCCCGCCCGCGATGGGAGGCTGCGGAGTAGCTCAGTGGGGTGCGGTCGCCAGCCGGACCGCGACGCCGAGCAGGACCACGCCGGTGACCTGCTCGATCCGCGCCTTGACGCTCGGCCGGCGCAGCCACCGGCCGAGCCGGTCGACCGCCGCGACGTACAGCCCGAACCAGGCGAGGTAGAGGCAGCGCGAAGACCGCCGACAGCAGCAGCGCCTGGGCACGCGGGGAGCCGGTGTCGGCGGACAGGAACTGCGGCAGGAACGTGACGAAGAAGAGCGCGACCTTCGGGTTGAGGGCGTTCGACAGGAAGCCCTGGCCCAGGTAGGCGATCGGATGCCGAGCGGTCGTGGGCTGACTGCTCCGTCCTCGGGCTCCCGCCGGGAGCGCGCCGCCGAGCGCAGCATCTGGACGGCCAGCCAGAGCAGGTAGCACGCGCCGACGACCTTGAGCACGGTGAACGCCGTGGCCGAGGCGACCAGGAGTGCCGAGAGCCCGACGGCGGCGGCGCTCGCGTGCACGCTCAGCCCGGCGACGCCACCGACGATGGTCAGCAGCCCGCCACGCCGGCCGCCGACGAGGGCGTTGCGGGTGATCAGGGCCTGGTCGGGTCCGGGCATCATGATCAGCACCAGGGCCGCGAGTGCGAAGGGCGTCATCTCCATGCGCACCAGCCTGGCCCCGATCGACCCATAGGTCCAATGTCAATATCTCGGGCTGACTCATGCATAAACTCTATGGATGGTCACCCTCGTCCAGCTCCGCGTGCTCGACGCCGTACGACGGCACGGATCGGTCACGCTGGCCGCCAAGGAGCTGAGCTACACCCAGCCGTCCCTGAGCCACCACCTGTCCCGGCTCGAGGCGCAGACCGGCGCCCGGCTCCTGCAGAAGGTCGGGCGCGGCATCCGGCTCACCGAGGCCGGCCGCCTGCTCGCCGACCGCGCCGCGGAGATCATCGGCCGGGTCGACGCGGCCGCTGCCGAGCTCTCGACGCTGGTCGGGCTGGACGCCGGCCACGTCAGGCTGGCGGGGCTTCGGGTCGGTGATGAGCTCCCTGGTGCCCGCAGGCGGCCGGGATCCTGGCCCGGGAGCACCCCGGCCTCTCGCTCGGCCTCACCGACACCCACCCCGAGGAGGCGCTGCAGCTGCTCCGCGCCGGCCACATCGACGTCGCCCTGATCTTCCGGTACGACGACACCGCGCCCGAGGAGGACGGCGTCCGCCTGCTGCACCTGCTGGACGATCCGCTCTACCTGCTCACGACCGGCGGCGGTGCCACCCTCGAGGAGCATCGGGACTCCCCCTGGGTCGCCGGCTGCGAGCGGTGCCGCAGTCACCTCGTGGAGATGTGCGAGCAGGCCGGCTTCTCCCCCACGCCTGGCCTCCACCACCGACGACATGGTGGTCATGCAGAGCCTGGTGGCCGCCGGCATGGGCGTCACGACCATCCCCGGGCTGGCGCTGCACGCCCACCGTCACCCGTCGATCACGGCGACCCGGCTCGAGGTACCACCCCGGCAGATCTACGCCGCGACGTACGGCGACCCGCCCGACCCGCCGGCGACCGCCGCGTTGCTGAACGCGCTCGGCGAGGCAGGGAGGCTCATCCCGGCGGGGTGAGGTCCGGCGTAGCGGCGACTGTCACAGTCGGCGCATGACGACTGATCCGACTCCACGGCTGATCGGCGACGACCTGGCCCAGCTGCTGGAGATCATCAAGGACGTCGACAGCGTCGAGCTGAAGCTGACGGTGCCCGAGGGGTCGCAACGCTCGACGGTCGCCGCGCTCGGCGTCGACCCGCTCAACGCCCAGATCCGCCAGGTCTTCTTCTTCGACACCCCCGAGCTGACCCTCAACGAGGCCGGCGTGGTCCTGCGGGCCCGGCGGGTCCAGGGGCGCGACGCCGACACCGTGGTGAAGCTGCGTCCTGTCGTGCCCGGAGACATATCGGCAGAGCACCGGAGCGCTCCCGGCTTCGGTATCGAGGTCGACGCGATGCCGGGAGGATATGTGTGCTCAGCCTCGTTGAAGGGCACTCTCACGTCCGATGCCGTGCTGCAGTCGGTGTTCGGCGACAAGGCACTCAGCAAGATGTTCTCCAAGGAGCAGCGGCGGTTCTTCTCGGAGCACGCGCCCAACGGTGTCTCGATCGACGACCTGTCGGTACTCGGCCCCATCTTCGTGCTCAAGCTGAAGCTCCCGAAGGAGACGTTCTCGCGCAGGATCGTGGGCGAGATGTGGCTGTACCCCGATGGATCCCGCATCTTCGAGCTCTCGACGAAGTGCCTACCCGCGGAGGGACTCAACGTCGCCGTCGAGGCCCGCAAGTTCCTCGAGGGGAAGGGCATCGATCTTTCGGGCCAGCAGCAGACCAAGACCAAGGCTGCCCTCGAGTTCTTCTCGACAGAACTGATGGCCGAGCGACAATCGGACTAGTCAGCCCTCCCTCAGGAACTCGCGGAACTGCTCGAGAGCGAGATATGCGGCCGCGATGCCCGCGACCAGGCCTGAGACGACGGTCGTGACGACCAGGAACTCAATCTCCTCCTCGGACCGACCCGTCCCTTCGGCGATCAAGCCGATGATCTGCTTGATCGGCTGTGGGTCACCCACGCCTCGCCTCCCCTCCCTCAGCCCGGTCGTCGGGCGGTCGCAAACCCCTTGTCGGGGTCCGCGCCCTGGCCTCACCGTACGTGGGTGACCGGGCTGATGCCGCTGGCTCACACAGCTCCTCAGGCGGCAACGGTCACGATGCGGCATCGACTAGTGCCTTTTGGGGACGCGGCTCCGCGGGCTCCGGCATGCTGCGAATGCCGGCGACCGACATGGTTCGTCCCCCGACGGTCGGTCATGTATGCCCGGCACCGCCCCGTCGCCGTCCCTAGACCGACGGGGCGGTTTCAGTTCGCAGCCGCTTCGGTCAGGCTGACAGCAGGGACATGTGCGGCGGGTGCAAGGGTTCAGGGACAGCAGACGCAGACGCGGCCTGGATCGAGCCGCTCGCGCAGCGACCGCAGGGCGTAGTGCACTCGGCTGCGGACCGTCCCGGCGGGGATGCCGAGCTCGGCCGCGACCTCGGCCGGCGACCGGTCGCGCAGCACTGTCTCGATGATCACCGATCGGTGCGTGGGACCGAGCTCGGCGAGCGCTTCGACCAGCTCGTCCCTGAGCAGCACCAGGTCCTCGGCATCGATGCCCGTCGGCCGCCTCGGGGGTTCTGCCGTATCGGCCGTGGCGGACCACCGGCGGACGGCGCGACCGCCATCTGGCGAGGTCGATCGCCGCGTTGCGCGTCAGGGCGAGCAGCCAAGGCAGTAGCGGGCCGCTGTCGGGGTCGAACGATGAGCAGGAGCGCCAGGCGCGGACCAGGGCCTCTTGGACCGCTTCCTCGGCGAGCGCCGGGTCCACGACGACGCTGCGAGCGCGCGCCAGGAGGTTCGCGCGGTACGCCGCATCGGCAGCGCGGAGGCCCTCCTCGGTGCACAGCCCGGCGCAGCCGGCCGGTCGGCAGCTGGTGGTGCGGAAACGTGCCGGCCCGGTGATGATGGTCTGGTCCATGGGTCGACCATGGGTGCGCGGACGGCCCCCGCGAATCGGTGACGACTGCCCATCCGTTCCTCGCCGGATGCCTATCTGCGGCGCCGGTGGGACCATGGGCAGGTGGCGGAGGACCTGCTGGACCGGCAGGCAGAGCTGGAGGCACTCGGGGCCGCAGTGGCGCGCGCCGCCCAGGGGCAGGGCTCCACAGTCCTCGTGACGGGAGAGCCTGGGATCGGGAAGACCAGCCTCGTGCGCACCTTCCTGGCCGAGGCCTCGAATCGGGTCCGCGTGCTGGCCGGCGGCTGCGAGGACCTGTTCACCCCACGGCCACTCGGGCCTCTGCGCGACGCTGCCCGTGCCACGAGCGGCCCGCTGGCAGAGGCGCTGCGCGATCCCGTGGACCAGGGCTGGCTCTTCGCTGCCGCGGTCGAGGAGCTTACCGAGCCTCCTTCGCCCACGGTGCTCGTCATCGACGACGCGCACTGGGCGGACGGTGCCACGCTGGACGTGCTGCGCTACCTGAGCTCGCGCGATCCACGCGCTCCCAGCCGTCCTCGTGATCACCTTCCGCGATGACGCACTGGGCATCGACCGACCCTTGCGTGCGTTGCTCGGTGCGCTGTCCAGCGCGGACGCGCAGCGGCTGCGGCTGGCCGGCCTGAGCGCCCGGTCGGTCGGCCGGATGGCCGCGGCCACCGGGGTGGATGCCGACGAGCTGTTCCAGCTCACCCGCGGCAACCCGTTCTTCGTCTCGGAGGTGCTGGCCTTCCCCGAGCTCTCGGTGGCGCCGACGATCGTCGATGCGGTCTTGGCCCGGGTGGCGACGCTTGACGAGGAGGCCCGGACGGCGCTCGCCCGCGTCGCCGTCATCCCTTCCGGCTCTCGAGCTCGACCTGCTCCGACGCCTCGTGGGCGACCTCGCTCCTCTCGGGAGGCCGAGCGGGCCGGGGTTCTCGAAGTGCGTGGCACCGTGGTCGGGTTCCGGCACGAGCTCGCTCGACGCGCCGTCGTCCAGTCCCTCCCGGCGATCCAGAGGATCCAGCTGAACGCCGACGTGCTCGACGTCCTGCTCGAGCTCGAGGACGCGGACCCGTTCCGGGTCCTGCACCACGCCGTGGAGGCCGGTGACGACGGCGCCGTCGTCACCCAAGGCCTCGTCGCGGCCAGGTCGGCCTCGCGGATGGGGGCGCACCGCCAGGCCGCCGCGTGCTACGAGCAGGTGCTGGCGCGCGGACAGCTGCTCGACCCCGCACACCGCGCGAGGGTGGGCGAGGCGTATGCCTGGGCCTTGAGCAACAGCAACCAGCTCGACCCCGCCGCCGGCGCGGCCTCACGAGCCGTCGACGGCTGGGAGCAGGTCGGCGACGACGCCCACCTGGTACGGGCCCTGGTCACGTTGTCACGTCAGCAGTGGCTGACCGAGCACACTGCGGCCGCCCGGGTCTCCGCCGTACGTGCTCTCCAGCTCACCGAGAACGACCACGAGAGCGAGCAGCGCGCCTACGCCCTGCTCAACATCGGTGGGCTGCTCGTGCTGCTCGACGACGAGGAGGAGGGCCTGCCCTACCTGCACGAGGCCATCGACCTGGCCGAGACTCTCGGGCTGCGCAGCCTCGCGGCGCTGTGTCACAACTACCGCGGGTCCGCACGGCTGCAGCTCGGCGATCGCGTCGGCGAGGCCGAGCTGCTGGAGAGCATCGAGCTCGCCCGAAGCCTCGACAGCCAGGAGTACGTCCTGCGCGGCTACTACAACCTCGTCGAGGGTCTGTGGCGGCTCGACGATCTCGGCCAGGCCGAGCGATACCTCGCGGCCGCCGAGGACTACGTGCGGGACCGGGACTTCCCGGTCTACACCTACATGTGCACCGCTCGGCGCCTCCGGCTGTCCGCCTTGCGCGGGAATTGGGACGAGGCTGCCACCGGCTTGGCCGAGCTGATCGACGATCGCGGGAACCCGGGCATGATCGGGCGCGAGTCGGTGCCCTTCCTGGCGCGTCTCCGCGTTCGTCAAGGACATGCCGACGCCGCGTCGCTGCTCGACCTCGGGCGTGACCACGCACGCCGGGCCGACGCGCTCGAGTGGACGGTGCCCGTCGGCCTGGCCTGCATCGAGTACGCCTGGTTGACCGGCGAGCCCGAGGCGCGGCGCCGTTCCCCGAGCTGCTCCTCGAGCGGACGGACCGAGCCGGGATGCTCGCCCTGCGCGGTGAGCTGATGCGCTACCTGCGCCGGCTCGGCCTACCGGCCCACGACTTTCCCGGCTGCCCCGACCGCTACGCCGCTGGAATCGCCGGCGACTGGCAGACAGCCGCACAGCTGTGGGAGGAGTTCGGCGACCCCTATGAGCGGGCACTCGAGCTTCTCGAGTCGGGGCAGACCGAGCCGACTCTCGAGGCGCTCGGCAGCCTGGACGCCCTCGGCGCCGTGCCCGCCGGCAACCTCGCGCGCCGACGGCTTCGCGAGCTCGGCGTCAGCCGCCCGCCCAGTCGGCCGCTGCCCAGGACCCGTCAGAACCCGGCGGGCCTGACCGACCGCCAGGTGCAGATCCTGCGGCTGGTCGGCACCGGCATGTCCAACGCCGAGATCGCAAAGGAGCTCGTGGTGTCGGTGCGGACCGTGGACCACCACGTGTCCGCGGTCCTGCACAAGCTCGGCGCCTCGTCGCGCCGCGAGGCCCGCGACCGGATCTCGGCGCTCGGGCTCGGCGACTGACCCACCCCCACGCGCGCCGGCCCGGTCGGCTGCACCCACCGAGGTGGAGTCCCACCATCGATGGACAGACCCCGATGAACACCGGGCCTCTCGCTGTCGTGCTTCTCCCCGACACCGCCTGACGCACTCCCGAGAGAGCCCTCCGCCATGACGCTCGCCGACCACACCTCGCTCGCCCCGGCCCCCGCCCGGGTGACCGTTCGTCATGCCACGCCGGCCGACCACCCGCAGATCCGGGCCGTCCTGCGTGCCGCGTACGGGCAGTTCGCGCGGACCCTGCCGCCGGCGGTCTTCCGCCCCTACCAGGCCGACCTGCTCGACCTCGAGACACACGCCCGCCACGGCACGCTCGTGGTCGCCGAGGCCCGCGGGCGCATCCAGGGCTCCGGTGCCTTCTACTGCGACACCCACGCGCAGGGCTTCGGCTGGCCAGCCGGCTGGTCGGGCGGCCGCGGACTCGCAGTACGACCCGCCGCCCGCGGGCACGGGGTGGCCCGAGCCCTTCTCGGCGAGTGCGAGCGCATGGCCATCACTGTCGGCGCACCCGTCTTCGCGTTCCACACCGCGACGTTCATGGCGGCCGCCGTGCAGCTCTACGAGCACCTCGGCTATCAGCGCGCACCTGACTACGACGTCGACCTGGCCGAGCACTACGGCATCCGCGGGCTCGCGCCGATCCCGCTCCTCGCCTATCGGCACGACCTCGTCGGACCTCGTCCCATCCACACCCACACGAACACCCGCTGATCGACACACAGACCACTACCTCGAGAAGGACACCGACATGAACACCGCACTCGTCACCTGAGACAGCAGAAACCACCACCGACCAGGCGTCGCACGCCGACACCGTCCGATGCCCCGACTGCGGGCTGCCGGCCGTCGTCGAGTGGCGCACCACCATCCCCAGCACCGACGCCCCCGTCGAGCACGTGAAGATCGCCTGCCCGGTCGGCCACCGCTACTTCATGCCGGCCGAGGGCCTCGAGTGACGACCTCCCCCGAGGGCGCCGGCGTACGTCGTCCTTCAGACCATCCACTACGAAAGGCAGTCCAGTGAGTCACCAGTTCCCGGCACCACACCCCGCGTTCCTGCGGGTTGGCGCCGTCACCGGCATCGTCGGAGTCGTCGCAGCACTCGTCCAGTCGGCGATCAACCCGAGCTACTCCGACGATCCGGCGAGCGCGATCGAGCAGGCCTCGCTCAGCCACGCCCTGACGTTGTCTCGGGTGCTCGACATGACGGCGTTCCTGCTGCTGTTGATCGGCATCAGCGTGGTCACGACGGTGTTCCGGGTGGGGAGGGGCGCGGAGTGGGCCCGCCTGGCCCGCACGCTCTTCGCGGTGTCAGCGGCAGCCGGGGCGATCGCGACCATGGTCGTCGGGAGCTTCCCCGACATCGCCGCGTCGTGGGCCGACGCGCCAGCCGCGGTCCAGCCCGGGTACGTCGCGGCGTACGACGCGCTCGACCACGTCAGTGGTGGCATCTTCGCGGTCTCCTGGGCGGCGCTTGGCCTCTTCGGGGTCGTTTTCGCCGTGGCCCTGTGGCGCAGTGACGAGTTCTCCAACGTGGTAGCCGGCCTCTCGGCGACGAGTGGCGTCGCTCTGGTGGGCGCCGTCGTGATCGGCGTCGGCTTCCAGGTGTCGATCGCGTTCGTGCTGCTGATCCTTGGACTGCTCCTGTCCTACGTCGTCGTCGTGATGTCGAGCGTGCGGGCGTTGCGGTTGGCGAAGGCGCGCGAGCACCACGTCGAGCCGGTCGTCGAGCCGGTCGGCTGAGTGGACGACCTCGGACAAGCGCACAACCGGCGAGCACAAGGTGACCCACGAAGGTGACCAGCATGACACTGGGGCGGCCCGTCTCGCAGGCCACGTGGGCGCAATCAGTGATCACCCAGGCGACTGCGGTGGGTGGGTTCTGGCTCGGTCATCGGCCGTCGAGAAGCGGCCGGGCGGGGTCCCATTGCGTCCCGTCCCGCTCGTCCTGGCGTCGGCGCGCAACGGCGGACAGGGCTTCGAGCACGACCCGGTTCGCCAGTGCGGCCGTGATGTCCGCATGGTCGAACGGCGGAGCGACCTCGACCACGTCGATGCCGACGACTGGTAGCTCGAGGCAGATCCGACGTACGGCGTCGAGCAGCTGACGAGCGCTGAGTCCACCCGGCTCGGGCGTGCCGGTGCCCGGGGCGTGTCCGGGGTCGCAGACGTCGATGTCGACGGACAGGAACACACCGTCGCAGTCATCCAGGGCGATGACGAACGCCTCGGTCAGGCACTCTGCGAGTCCGCGGTGCCCGATCTCGGTCATCTCGTAGGACCGCATCTTCTGACCGGCCATCCAGTCCAGCGTCTCCGGAGGAGGCCAGTACCCCCGCAGCCCTACCTGGAGGAACCGGTCGCCCCTCAAGGCGCCAGACTCTATGAGGCGGCGCATCGGCTGGCCGTGCCCCCACAAGGACCCGAACTCGATGTCGCCGGTGTCGGCATGCGCGTCGAAATGGATCATCGAGATGCGGCCGTGCCCGAGGACGTTGGCTACCCCCTTGGCGTCGGGGTAGGTCACCGAGTGGTCGCCCCCGAGGATCACCGGAATCGCGCCCGACCTCGTGACCTTCTCGACGGCCGCCTCCAGTGCCGGGAGGGCAACCTGGATGTCGCCGGAGTACATCTCGACATCTCCCGCGTCGACCACGGCGAGGTCCTTGAGTCCGTCGGTCCGCAGGGCGAGACTCGGGCGCTCGCCGTCGTGCGGAAGGTAGTCGCGCATGCGGATTGCCATCGGTCCGAATCGCGCGCCGGACCGCGCGGACGTGCCCCCGTCGAAGGGTGCGCCCAGGATCACGACTTGGGCGTCGGCGTAGCTCGAAGGGTCGGCCAGGTCGCACATCGGGACGCCGAGGAAGGTGAAGTCGGGGCCGAACTGCTGGCCGTACCGGGTCATGTCTGGGAGTCTTCGCAGTCGCCGCAGCCTCGTCAAGCAGGCACGGGTCTCCTCGACTCGATCACTCCACGTCCCGTGCCATCAGGTCGTCCCACGTCTCGCGGCGGACGACGAGTCGTGCCGCGCCGTCGCCCGCGAACACCACGGGTATCCGCCGGCTGCCGTTGTAGTTGTTGGCCATCGTGTAGCAATAGGCGCCGGTCGCGGGCACGGCGAGCAGGTCACCGGGGGCGGGTGACGACAGGTTCACACCGTCGACCAGAACGTCCCCGCTCTCGCAGTGCCGGCCCACTACGGTGACTCGCTCGTCGCCGGGTCCACCGAATCGACCCACGATGCCCGCCTCGAAACGCTGCTCGTACAGCGCGACTTCGAGGTTGTCGCTCATGCCGCCGTCGACCGCGACGAAGGTGATCGCTCCTCGCTTGACGGTCGTGACCCGATAGATCGTGCACGCCGCACCGCAGACCATGCTGCGACCCGGCTCGATGATGATCTGCGCCTCGGCGGGCAGGTGCTCCTTCGCGGCGCCGACAAGCGCGTCGAGGTAGGCAGCGACCGTCGGCGGCTCGTCGGCCCACGTGTAGCGCGCACCGAGGCCGCCACCCAGGTCGTAGATCGGGAACTCTCCGAGCGCGGCGAGCGGCGCGACCGACTCGGCGAACGGTTCCACGTCAAGAATTTGTGAGCCGACATGGACGTGCAGCCCCTGCATCCGGACCTTCGCACTCCTCTCGAGCCGCTGGATCAAGGGGGCTGCCTGCGCTGGGTGACAGACCGAACTTGGACCCCTCGTGACCGGTCAGCACGTGGCTGTGCGTGTCGGCGGTGACACCCGGGATGATCCGCACGAGCACGTCCTGGCTCGCGCCGTCGGGGACGATCGCTTCCAGCCGGTCCACGTCGTCGGCATTGTCGACGACCACCAGACCCACACCGTGCTCCACAGCAAGAGCGATCTCCTCGTCGGTCTTGGCATTGCCGTGCAGCACGACCAATTGGGGATCCACTCCCGCCTTCAACGCGGTCAGGATCTCGCCACCCCCGGCCACGTCGAGGCCGACGCCCTCCTCGACCATCACCCGTTGTACGGCGGTGCACGGGAACGCCTTCGACGCGAACACCACCCGCGAGTGCGCCCAGCGCATCGACAGCTCGTCCACGTATTCGCGCGCTCGCGCCCTGAGAGCCGACTCGGCGACGACGAGCACCGGGGTGCCGAACTCGTCGGCCAAGTCGTCGGCGCGGCAGCCGCCGACCATCAGCATGCCTTCGTCCAGGGTGCTGCCCGAGGGGAACAGCGAGATCAGGTCGCCCATCTGCTCAGTCGTCTGGTCAACGTCGTGCATGAGTTCCTCGCGGCCGTTCTCGACGGTTCACGACTCAGCTCCTGGCCGCCCGCCCGGCCAGCTCCTCCGCCCTGCTTCGTGGCACGACGACGACCGGGACCGGGGAGCTCCGGAGGATCTTGGTCGCGCGGGAGCCGAGGAACACCTGCGCGACCGGCCCGAGCTCGCTCGACCCCATCACGAGAACGTCACCCTCGTCCCAGGGAAGATCGTCGAGCGCCTCACCCCAGCTCTGGCCGCGACCGATCACCATCTCGACGTCCCGGGGCGCGGTTGCGAGCCCCTCGACCTGAGCGAGGGCGGCGCCCGCGGCCTGGGTGACCTCGTCCTTCCACTCCGCGAACACGAGGTCCTCGGAATCGGTGCCGAGCCTCGTGGTGTACGCCGGCCGCGACCACACTGCCAGCGAAGCGATGCGCATCGTCGCGCCCACCTCCGCAGCGACCGAGGCCGCCGCGACGACGAGCTGCTGGGCGCTGCTCGTCCCGCCGTACGCCGCTGTCACGCGGGTGACCTGGGCGTCCGGGGCGGTGCGGAATCCCCGCGTGGCCAGGGCGACGGACACCGGCGAGCTGTGCACGAGGCGGTCGGTGACGCTGCCGAGCGCCACGTGCCCGAAGGCACCGTGCGAGGACGACCCCAGCACGATCAGGTTGGCCTCGCGCTCCTTCGCGAGCTCGAGGAGACCGGCAGGCGCCGACCGCGCGGCGTGCCGCACGAACGTGGCCGGCACCCCCGGCGGGAGGTTCGCCTTGGCCTGCTCGAGCGCCTGGTCCGCGGCCCGGTCCAGCTCCTCGCGGTACTCGGCGTCGATGCGCGCCATTCCGGGGACCCACGGGGCCGGCAAGACGCACGCGACCACGAGGTCGACGTCCGCTGAGCGGGCAAGCATGGACGCAAGATGGAGCCCCGCCTTGCCGCGTTCATCGGGCGCGTACCCCACGAGAATCGTCATGGCATCGTCCTAGTCGTGGATGAGCCCGACGTGTTCGTGGCGGCCGAGGTGTGAGTGCCTGAATCCGTAGAAGGCGTACCAGAGCAGCGCGACACCGACCCAGATCAGGAACACCCAGATCGTGACCGCTCGGAGGTCCTGGATGATCCAGATGCAGCCGGCGATCGACAGGATCGGGGTCAACGGATACAGCGGCACCTTGAACCCGCGCGGCAGCTCCGGATGCGTCTGCCGCAGCACCATCACGCCGATCGACACCACGAGAAATGCGACCAACGTGCCGATGCTCGTCATCTCCGCCAGGAAGTTGATCGGGATCATGCCGGCGAGAAGCGCGATGACGACCGCCACGATGATCGTGTTCTTCACCGGGGTGAGCGTGCGCGGGTTCACCTTGTGGAACAGCTCCGGGATCATGCCGTCGCGAGACATCGCGAACAGGATGCGGGTCTGCCCGTAGATCACGATCAGCGTGACGCTGAAGATCGAGATGATCGCCCCCGCTGCGATCACCGTGCCGGGCCACTCCGACCCGGTGATGTCCTCCAGGATCTGGGCCAGGCCGGCCTCCTGCCCGTCGAACTCTGCTGCCGGCTGTGCCGCGACGGCGATCAGCGAGACGAGGATGTAGAGGGTCGTGACGGTCACCAGCGCGACCAGGATCGCGAGGGGCAGGTTCCGCCTCGGATTCTTCACCTCTTCACCGGCGGTCGACACCGCATCGAGGCCGATGTAGGAGAAGAAGATGATTCCGGCTGCGGACGTCACGCCCGAGAGGCCGTCGGCAGCGAACGGGGTCAGGTTGGCGGAGTCCCAACCGGTCACCCCGATCACGATGAACATGACCAGCACCGCGATCTTGATCATGACCATCACGGCGTTGACCGTCGCCGACTCGCTTGCGCCACGGATGAGCAGCAGGGCGACCATGATGATGAGAATCACTGCGGGCAGGTTGATGTACGCGTCGCTGCACGGAATCCACGACGGGTCGCATCCGCCCTCTTCGGGTGCCATTGACCACGCCGCAGGGATCTCGTAGTTGAAGACGTTGTCGAGGAACTGGTTGAGGTACTGCGACCAGCCCACCGCCACGGCCCCTGCCGACACGCCGTACTCGAGAAGCAGGCAGGCTGCCACGCCGATCGCGGTGATCTCGCCCAGGGTGGCGTAGGTGTAGGAGTACGAAGAGCCCGATACAGGGACGGCGCTGGCGAGCTCTGCATAGCAGACTGCCGTGAGTCCAGCGACCGCGCCGGCGAGTACGAACGACAGGATCACCGCAGGACCGGCGACCGGGACCGCTTCCGCTAGCACGAAGAAGATGCCGGTGCCGATCGTGGCGCCGATGCCGAACGCCGAGAGCTGGAAGAGACCGATGGACCTCGCGAGCTCACTCGTGTCGGAATCTGAACCGGTCTCCGCTGACATCTCCGGGACCGGCTTACGACGGAACAGCTGCTGCAAGGTCGGCATGATGCCCTCCTCTGCGGAGCGCCAAGGGAGATCGCGCCACCCCGCCTCTCCTGCGGAGTCTGGCACTACGCGGCACCAGTGTGAATAGCCAGCCAACAGGCCGTCCACCAGGCCCCACCCGCAACAACGAACCAACCGGACCTGCGAATCCGTAGGTCCGGCAGTCCGGTAGGTCCTGAGACATCACACGGTCGGGCTGACAGGACTTGAACCTGTGACTCCCTGTTCCTCACAACGCGGACCCGGGGAGGCCGGCACCTGTCGACCGTGACGGCATACGAGGGCCGAGGCGCGGGGTCAGCTCCTGGAGAACGCGATCGCCGGGTCGACATTGACCACTCCCCGCGTGCTCACAGCACTGGCGGCGATCCCGACGACGAGCGACAGACCGAGGAGCCGGAGGCAGTCGGACAGGGTCAGACCGATCGTGACCGGGAACAACGGCACGAGCAGGTAGGCGAACAGCAGGGCCAGGCCTCCGGCGACCAGGCCGACGATCACCCCCTCCAGGAGCAGGGACGCCTGCAGGCGAGCAGTGCCTACCCCGTGAGCCTTGTAGACCGCGAAATCGCCGTGCCGGTCGAGGCCGGAAAGGAACGCCAGCATCCCGACGATGCCGGCAGCTACCAGCCACAGGAGCACCGCGACCAGGCCGATCGCGGTGGTGGCGATCGAGAGCGGGCGTCGGAGGTCGTCGCGCACCGCGGTCGGCGTCATGGAGGTCAGCCCGTCCGGCAGGCTGCTCGGGACGCCGCGTACGACGAAGGCGCTCGCCAGGTCGCGGCCGTCGTAAGCGATCGCTTGTCCCTCGTCCAGCGTCATCAGCACGGTCGGCGTCCCGCCGTTGTAGGTGAGCCGGTCGACCTCACCGACGACGGCGAGCTCGCGACCCGCGATGTCGATCGTGTCACCGACGTCGACCCCCAGGTGGACGTCGACGGCGGCCTCCCCGATCACGGCAGGGGCTCGGCCTTCGATTGTGCGGGGCACGACGACGCCCCCGGGCGCGAAGGCAATCACGTTGACATCGGTGTACGTCGCGCCCGCGGCTTCGACGACGTGCCGGAAGATCGCCACGGGAGTCACCTTCTCCACGCCGGCCTGGGACTCAACCAGCTCCGCGGTTCCCACCTTCAGCGGCGAGTTGGAGGTGAAGGGTCCCGAGACGTCGGTCGGCACCACCCACGCGTCGGCTCCGAAGAAGTCGACGGTCCGATCGGTCTCGTCCAGGAAGGCGCCGTGGAGTGCCCCCAGGAGGGCCGCGATCGCCAGGACGAGCGAGGTCGCCGCCAGGCCGATGGCGATGCGACGAGCCCGCCACTGCATGTCACGCAGCGTGATGAGTGTCATGTCGAACGGCTCAGGGTGGTGCCGGCACGAAATGCGGTGGTCAAGGGAACGACGATGATGAGCAACAGGGTCAGAACGGCGCACACCCGGACCTCGACAAGACCGATGATCCCGGACGCTCCCACGATCCACCCCCCGAGCAGGATGCCAACCACGCGCGTGCCCGCCGGATAAGGCATGGGGCTCACCATCAGAACCCCGAGCGCCGCCAGTCCGACCGCGACGCCCGACGGCGACAGCGGCAGGAACCCCAGCGCGATCGCCCCCATGCAGGCAGACGTCGTGGGCAACCCCACGAAGTCGCGGTCGTCCCGATGGTGTGCCGCGAAGTCCGCCAGGCGGATCAGCGCAGCGGCAGCGAAGGCCATCGCGCCCGCCATGACAACGGCCTGCTCTGCGGACGAGGCCGTGGGTACGGACACGGCGACGACGGCCACGACCGGCGCCACGCCGAAGGTGATTGCGTCGGCGAGACAGTCGAGCGGCGGGCCGAGAGGAGTCCCACCCCAGCGTCGCGCAGCAGCGCCGTCGACCACGTCGAGGAACGTGCCGGCCAACAACAACAACGCGGCCACGCGGTACTGGTCGGTCAGGCTCAGCGGCTGGAACAGGCCCACCCCGGTCACCGCCAGCATCGCGACCATGCCGCACAGCGCGTTGCCGAGGGTCAGGATGTCGGCGGCACCCGGCTTCCGCGCTGCCCAGACGCTCACGCGGGATCACGCCCTGCCACAACGGTTGCTCCGCCGTACAGCCGTTGCCCGGTGCGGACCGCGACCGCAAGGCCTGGGGGCAGGGTCACGTCGACTCGCGACCCGAACCGGATCAGGCCGATCCGCTCACCCTGACGGAGCACGTCGCCCATCGACCGGTAGGCAATGATTCGCCGGGCGACAGCCCCGGCGTACTGGGTCAGCACCATCTCGCCGTGTTCGGTGGAGAGACGCCACTCCAGGCACTCGTTGACATGCGCCGACGGGCTGGAAGCGCGACGGTGGCGACCGCGGCGATAGGTCTGCAAGACCACCGTGGCGTCGCAGGGAGCGCGCGTCACGTGCACGTCCAACAGGTTGAGGTACGTCGACACGGTGGTCCGCGCCTGCTCATCCTCGCGCACCCACTGGGCGACGCCGTCGGCGGCGGCGACGATTCCGTCGCCGTCGGCGGCGCGTTCCGGATCGCGGAAGAACCAGGTGGTCACGGCGGCGAGTGCGACTGTCACGGCGCGCGTCCAAGGTCGCCTCACGAGCACCGGGACAAGCCACAGCCCAGCCACGAAGCCGGGCGTACCCTGCGCCAGCCTGACCCTCATCGAGCCTCCATGGAACCGAGCGGGGCGGCTTCCACCATGCGCACCACCGCGTCGGCCACAGCGTGGAAGCGATCATCGTGGGTGGCGACCACGACCAGCCGCCCCGGCCCGCGCAGACGGTCGATCAGCGCCATCACACTGTCAACCTGCTCGGGGTCCAGATGCGCGGTCGGCTCGTCAGCGAGGAGCAGCGGGGGATCGCGGACCAGGGCACGGGCGAAGGCGACGCGCTGTTGCTGCCCGCCTGACAGCTGGCCGGGACGCTTCCGCGCGTGAGGCGCCATCCCCATCTCGTCCAGCAGCCGCAGGGCTGACGACCGAGCTGTGGTCGACCGCTCCCCGGTCAGGACCAGTGGGGCCATCACGTTCTCGAGCGCGGAGAGGCTGGGAACGAGATTGAAGGCCTGGAAAACCACACCCACCGAACGCCGCCGGTGGTCCAGGAGGGCACGCCCCCGGAGGCCACCGATCTCGGTGCCGGCGAAGCTTGCCCGACCGCGCGTGGGCTTGAGCAGACCAGCCAAGACGGACAGCAGCGTGGACTTGCCGCAGCCGCTCGGGCCGAGCGCCAGGACCACCTGGCCGTCCCTTGCGGCGAACGAGAGGTCGTCGAGCGCGCGGGAGCGCTGAGAACCGAGGATGTACTCGACGGTCAGACCCTCGACTCGAAGGTCGGCAGGAGTTGGATCCACACGACTCCTGTCCATCGAAAGGGCGTCACACGCTCGCCCGATCGAACGACGAACTTCACCTGACCCGGACAGGAGGTCTGGTTCATGAAACCATGACGGGTCAACCGACACAACCAGACACGAGGGCAGCCACGAATGCTTCGTCGGGCTCTTCTCCGCCTCGTGACTCGGGTTCGGCGACCCGGCGGCGCCGGGGTCCTCTCGATGCTCCCGGACACCGTCCTGGTCGCTCTTCGCCGCGAAGGCCTCGACCCGCTCCTCGACCACTCGGAGGGGTCCGTGCGCCGGGTCTCGCTGCCGTGGGGATTCCGCGGCTGGTTGGTCACGGGCTATGACGAAGTGCGGCTGGTGCTGGCCGACCACCACTCCTACAGCAACGGCTTCGGCAACCTCGTGGCACGAGCAGGGGTGTCGGCCGGCCTCGACCCGGGCGGGCTGGGGTTCGCCGACCCGCCGGAACACACCCGCCTACGCCACATGCTCACCCCACACTTCACCGCCCATCGGCTGGCGGCGCTCGCTCCCAGCATCTCGGCGATCGTCGACGAAACGATCGAGTCGCTGGCGCAGCGCATATCTACCGACGGCGAGGCCGACGTCATCGAGCAGTTCGCGCTCCCGATCCCGAGTCTGACCATCTGCGAGCTCCTGGGAGTGCCGTACGCCGAGCGCGACCTCTTCCAACAGCTCAGCACGGCACGATTCGACGTGGTCGACGGGGCTTCGTCGTCGCTAGATGCGGTCGCGGAGTCGCTGGCCTACCTCGAGGACCTGGTGCGACGGCGCCGTCGCGAGCCCGGGCCCGGCTTGGTCAGCGGCCTCGTCGCCGACCACGGTTCGGAGCTCACTGACCGGCAGCTCGCCGGGGTCGCCGACGGCCTCCTGACCGGCGGACTCGAGACCACGGCCAGCATGCTCGGCCTTGGAACCCTGATCCTGCTCCAGAACCCCAGCCACCGAGCCCGCCTCGCCGAGGACCCGGCCTTCGTGGCGCCGTACGTGGAAGAGCTGCTGCGCTACCTCACCGTCGTTCAGGTGGCCTTCCCCCGCTTCGCGCGCTGCGATGTGGACCTGGCCGGCTCGCGGGTACGCCGCGGCGACATCATGCTGTGCTCCCTCAGCGTGGCAGGGCGGGACTCGCGCGTCGGCGAGCACCCGGAGCGGATCGAGGCGGAGACCCCCCGTCGACCCCAGCTCGCCTTCGGGCACGGCATCCACCGCTGCGTAGGCGCGGAACTGGCCAGACTCGAGCTCAGGCTGGCCCTGCCAGCACTGTCTCGTCGGCTCCCCGACCTGCGCCTCGCGGTCCCCGTGGAGCACTTGGAGTACCGGACACTCTCGGTCGTCTACGGACTCACCTCGCTCCCGGTGACCCTTGGCTGACGCGGGTTCGAAGGTCGCCTCCACGTGGCGGGTCCGTCAGTCGGTCTCGCTGTGGTCGTGGCCAACCAGAGCCGGCCCGGTGCGGGGTCAGAGGGCGGTTGCTGTGGTGGTTGCTGCAGTGAGCGCTGAGGGCGCTCGTGACACACTCCGACACGTTCTCTGACCTGCGAAAACGCTGGTCGGGCTGACAGGATTTGAACCTGCGACCCCTTGACCCCCAGTCAAGTGCGCTACCAAGCTGCGCCACAGCCCGAATGCCTTACGGCGCGTGAACACTACCGCAGCAGGGGCGGCCGACCGGAATCGGGATCACCGCACCTCGGCGCTGTTGTTGGAGACCTTCAGCGAGGAGGTGTTGACGGCGACGAAAGCGGACGCCGGGATGGTCTTGAGGTCCTCGATCAGCCGGTCCGGCCACTTGCCGTTCTGCTCGCCCTGGAAGAACCAGGGCGAGCCGTTGTCGGCCAGGACGAGGCCGTACTTCTTCATCGCCCGGACCACGATCCGCGCCTTCGGCGACAGGCCCGAGGCGGAGTACGACGGCTTGAGCCGGAAGCGGGCGCCCATCGGCGGGTAGGCCCGGTTGTTCGTCGAGCCGGCGTCGTGGCGGGCCGGCCACAGGTGGTGGCGGCTGGTGACGTCGGTGGTGAACCGGATCGCGTGGTCGATCTTGTTGTCGCGCACCTCGTTCCAGCGCAGCAGGCCGGCGAGGATCGGCAGCCCGGCCGCGTCGGCGGACGTCCAGCCGTCGGGACGCAGCTTGTTGCTGCGCAGCGACCACACCGCGCCGGAGCCGGCGTGCCACCTGCCGTTGCGGACCCGGGTGGCGAAGGTCTCGTAGAGCCGGCAGCGGCCCTTGTCGACCACGATCGCGTGCCGGTCGCCGGACGAGCGGCGACCGCCCTCGATCCGGGTGTCCTTGCCGAGCGGGTAGCGCACCTTGTCGCTCTCGGACGCGTACCCGAAGCGGACCCGGACCTTCTTGTGCCCGGACCCCACGACGGTGATCGGGATCCCGTAGTTCGGCCCGTCGCCGTACGACGGTCCGAAGTCGGGGTGCAGGTCGCTGCCGGTGGACATGTGGGACAGCCACTGGCGGCTGCGCCGGTGCACGGGCAGGTCGCTGACGTCGGCGTGCCACCAGTTGTCGGCCGGGAACTCCGAGCAGGACGTGCCGGCGATCGGCTTCTCCGCCCGGTCGGCGCGCACCGATCCCGCCGCTCCTCCGGTCACTCCTACAGCGAGCACCACTGCTCCGACGACGACGCTCCGCACAGCTAGTTCCTCCCGGCTTGCTCCGCGATCAAGGTCAGGACGTCCACCGTAGTCCGGCGCACGTCCTCCTCGGTCGCGTCGGGGCCCGGGATGACGGTGATCTGCACCAGGGAGCTGCCCAGCGCCACCGCGCCCCCGCCGGTCGGCGTGGTCCCGCCGAACGTCGGCCCGACGATCACGAAGGCGGCGTCACCCACCCCGGGCAGGTCCTCGACCTCGCCCTCGACGACCGCGCTGATGCCGGCCTTGGCCCCGTCGATCCCGCCGATCGCCGCCAGCTCGCCCTGGCTGATGCCCGAGCGACGTGCCGGACGGGTCGTCGGGGCTTGCGAACCGGCAGCCCTGGTCCGCGACCACCGGCTCCACGGCGATGCCGAGCACCCGGCCGACGTCCGCCGGGTCCAGCACCTCGCACGCGTCCGCAGCCGGTGGGAGCTCGCTCACCGGGGTCTCCGACGGGGACTCCTCGACCGACTCCGACTCGGTCGGGGACGGGCTGCCCGACGGCTCACCGTCGTCGGTGCAGGCGGTGAGGCCCAAGGAGGCGACCAGGAACAGGGCGGCGAGCAGCGAGCGCATCGCGGCCAACCTACTTGGCTAGCGCCTGCGCTTCTCGCGCACCCGCTGCTGGATCAGGATCGGCGTGCCGACGAAGCCGAACTCCTCGCGCAGCCGCCGCTCGATGTAGCGCTCGTACGACGCCTCCAGCTTGCCGCTGGTGAACAGCACGAACGTGGGCGGCGCGGTGCCGGCCTGGGTGCCGAACATGATCTTCGGCTGCTTCCCGCTGCGCACCGGGTGTGGGTGCTCGGCGACCAGCCGCCCGAGGAACGCGTTGAGCGAGCCCGTCGAGATCCGGGTCTCCCACCCCTCGAGCGCGCGCTCGATCGCGGGCACCAGCCGGTCGATGTGCCAGCCGGTCCGCGCGGTGATGTTGACCCGGGGCGCCCACTGCACCTGCACCAGGTCGCGCTCGACCTCCCGCTCGAGGTAGTAGCGCCGCTCCTCGTCGACCAGGTCCCACTTGTTGAAGGCGATCACCAGCGCGCGTCCGGCTTCCCGGACGCTCTGGATGATCCGCTGGTCCTGCTCGGAGAGCGACTGCCCTCCGTCGACCACCAGCACCGCCACCTCGGCCCGGTCGATCGCGCGTGCTGGTGCGCAGCGAGGCGTAGTACTCGTGCCCGGAGGCCTCCTTCACCCGCTTCCGGATGCCGGCGGTGTCGATGAACCGCCAGGTCTTGCCGCCCAGCTCGACCAGCTCGTCCACCGGGTCGACGGTGGTCCCTGCGACGTTGTCGACGACGACCCGCTCCTCCCCCGCCAGCTTGTTGAGCAGCGAGGACTTGCCGACGTTGGGCTTGCCCACGATCGCGACCCGTCGCGGCCCGCCGACCTCGGCGTCCCGCTCCGGCGGGGGCTCCGGCAGCGCGGCGAGTACGGCGTCCAGCAGGTCGCCCGAGCCGCGGCCGTGCAGCGCGGACACGGGGTGCGGCTCGCCGAGGCCGAGGTTCCACAGGCCGTGCGCCTCCGTCTCGATGCGCTGGTCGTCGACCTTGTTGGCCGCCAGGACCACCGGCTTGCCGGACCGGCGCAAGACCTTGACGACCGCCTCGTCGGGGTCGGTGATGCCCACCGTGGCGTCGACCACGAACAGCACCGCGTCGGCCAGCGAGACCGCGATCTCCGCCTGGACGCCGGATCCGCTCGGCCAGGCCGCGCGCGTCGGGGTCCCAGCCGCCGGTGTCGACGACCGTGAAGGAGCGGCCGTTCCAGAGCGCGTCGTAGGACACCCGGTCGCGGGTCACGCCCGGGCACGTCCTCGACGACCGCCTCGCGCCGGCCGAGGATCCGGTTGACCAGCGTGGACTTGCCGACGTTGGGGCGGCCGACCACGGCCAGCACCGGCACCGGTCCGGTTGCCTCGGTCTCCATGGCGTACTCCGTCATGCTGACTTCTCCGTGACTCCGCCGCCGGGATCGGGCTCCCGCTCGCCCGAGGGCACCGGCCCGGGCATCGTGAGGCCGGTGGCGGCCAGCGCGTCGGCGAGGTCGGCTCAGCATCCGCTCCCGGAGCATGCGGGAGGCCTCCCCGACCGCCTGCTTGGTGCGCGGCCAAGGCGCGGTGTCCACCCACACCGGCTCGCCGTACATGATCTCGATCCGGCTGCCGCGGGCCGGCAGCGACCCGGTGTGACCGCCGGGCTCGCGGGTGCCGAGCATGATCACCGGCACGATCGGCGCGCCGGTGACCATCGCCAGGTAGGCGGCCCCGCGGTGGAACAGCTCGAGGTCGCCGGCGCCGCGCGAGCCCTTCGGGGAAGATGCCGACCGCTCCCCCGTCGCGGAGAACCCGGAGGCTCTCACGCACGGCGGCGGGGTCGGTGTTGAACCGGTCCAGCTTGATCTGGCCGACCCAGGTCAGGAAGAGGCCCATCTTGCCCTTGAACATCTCCACCTTCGTCAGCGCGTGCGCCGGCCGCGGCGAGAAGATCGCGAGCAGCGGCCCGTCGATGACGCCGGTGTGGTTGGACGCGAAGATCACCGGGCCGGTGCGCGGGACCCGGTCGGTGCCGTGCATCGTGATCCGGAAGCGCCGGCGGATCACGAACCGGCCCAGGGGCCGGAGCCGGTACAGCAGGAACCGGTGCGGGAACGCGACGCCGTCGGTGCGCGGCCGCTCGAGGTGCACGCTCATGACGGCACCCGCTGTGCCAGGCCCGCGACGAGGTCGATGACCTCCTCCAGGGTGTACGCCGTGGTGTCGACGTGCACGGCACCGTCGGGCATCACCAGCGGGGCCGCGGTGCGTCCGGAGTCGATCCGGTCCCGGTCGCGCAGCGACTGCTCGGTCTGGGCCAGGTCGGAGCCGCCCTCCTCGGCGGCCCGGCGTGCGGCGCGGGCGCCGGGGTCCGCGGTGAGGAAGACCTTCACGTCTGCGTCCGGGCAGACCACGGAGCCGATGTCGCGGCCCTCGACCACGATGCCGCCCGCGCCGATGATCTCCCGCTGCAGGCCGAGCAGGCGGGTCCGCACCTCGGGGACCGTGCTCACCGGCGAGACCGCCGCGTTGACCTCGTCGGTGCGGATCGCCACCGCGACGTCCTCGCCGTCGACGCGGATGGTGGGGGCCGCAGGGTCCGTGCCGGACTCGATCCGCGGCTCGTCCACGCGCGCGGCGACCGCCGCCTGGTCATGGACGTCGACGCCCTGCCGCAGCAGCCACCAGGTGACCGCGCGGAACTGGGCGCCGGTGTCGAGGTAGCGCAGTCCGAGCCGGATCGCGACACCCCGGCAGGTGCTCGACTTGCCCGAGCCCGAGGTGCCGTCGACGGCCACCACGATGCCGGTGCGTCCCGCTTCACTCACGACCGGGCAGCCTACCTGTGGGTTACCCAACCCCGAGATTCGAGAGCGTCCAGCAGGTGGTCGGCGCGCCCCTCCTCGACCGTCAGCTCGACGAGGCCGACGGGACGCCCCGGATCGTGGTCGATCCGGACGTCCTCGATGTTCACGCCGATCTCGCCGGCGTCCGCGAACAGGCGGGCCAGCTCGCCCGGATGGTCGGGAACGGCGACGTACACCGCCCCGGTCGGCCGGACCGGACCACCGTGCTTCCCCGGGATCGCGCGGGTGCCGTCCACCCCGAGGCGCAGCAGCGCCTCCAGCGCGCTCCGGTCACCACCGTCCAGGGCCGCGATCGCCCCGTCCAGGCGGTCCCGCAGCTCCGCCGAGCAGCTGCCCGACGGCGGGGGCGTTGGCCGCGACGATCTGCCCGTACAGCACCGGGTCCCCCGCGGCGACCCGCGTCACGTCGCGGACCCCCTGCCCGGACAGGGCGAGATGGTCCGGGGGCGCGTCGGCGAGGGCCCCCGCTGCGAGGGCCGCGAGCAGATGCGGCAGGTGGGAGGTCCGGGCGACCGCCTGGTCGTGCTCCTCGGGGCTCAGCCGCACCGGCACCGCACCGCACAGCTCGGCCAGCGCCTCGACCACCGCCACCGCCGCGGGATCCGCCGCGTCGTGCGGGGTGATCGCCCAGGGGCGGCCGTCGAACAGCGCGCCGCTGGCCGCCAACGGACCGGACCGCTCGCTCCCGGCCATCGGGTGGCCGCCGACGTACCGCTCCACGCCGGGAAGGCCCGCCACCGCGGCCAGCGGCCCCGACTTCACGCTGCCGACGTCGGTGACGACGGCGTCCGACCCGGCCAGGGCCAGCGTGATCTCCTCGGCCAGGTGGTCGGGCGGCACCGCGACCACCACCAGCTGCGGCCGGTCCCCCGGCGCCCTGGGGCGGCCGGCACCGAGCCCGCTGGCCGTGCGGACGTGGTCCTCGGCGGCGTCGGTCAGCAGTACGTCGAGCCCGGCCCGACGGCAGGCCAGCCCGATCGAGGTCCCGATCAGCCCGGTGCCGACGATCTCGACCGGGCCGGTGAGCGGCTCACTCATCCGGGACAGACCTGACCCGGGTGAGGTCCTTGCGCAGCGCGGCGGCGCCGTGCAGGTAGACGTGGGTGACGTCCGCGCGGGGAAGGTCGGTCTCGACGTGCGCCATCATCCGGACCACCCGGGGCATCGAACCGTCGATCTCGAGCTCGCGGGCGCACAGCAGCGGGACGTCGCCGAAGCCGAGCCGGCGGGCGGCGTACGCCGGGAACTCGGAGACCAGGTCGGAAGTGGCGGTGAAGATCACCGAGATGAAGTCGTCGACCTCCAGGCCGTTGGCCTCCATCACGTCGGTGACCATCTCCGCGACCCGCTCGAGCATGTGGTCGCGGCTGTCGTCCTCGAGCTGGGTCGCCCCACGGACCGCTCTCACGGACACGACCACTCCTTCGTCAACGGCTTCCTGACCCGCTGACACTAGTCCGTGGGACGATCCTGGGACGCAGGAGGTTTCGAGGGGCAAGAGGGAGAAGTCTCAGGCGGGCGCGTAGGAGCCGAACGACCAGAGGTTGCCCTCGGGATCGGTCACGGTCGCCCCGCGGCCGCCGTAGTCCTCGTCGCGCGGCTCGCGCAGCGGCTTGGCTCCGGCGTCCAGGGCCGCCGCGAAGACGCCGTCGACGTCGTCGGTGACCAGGTACGCCGCCGCGTGGCCGGGCCGGGTGGGCCAGTCCGGGTTCGGCCGGTGGCTCCCGAACATCACGCCTCCCCCGGTCGGCCACAGCATCTCGGCGTGCACCACGACCGTGGGGTCGTCCGGGTCGCGGTGGATCTCCTTCTCGGTGAAGCCGATCGCCTTCAGCCAGGCGATGCCGGCGTCGGCGTCGGTGAAGGTCAGCGTGGGCCAGATTCCGATGGTCATGCCCCTCACCCTGCCCCGCCCTCGGGGTCGACGGCTTGAACGAACGGGAGCTCCTCGGCCATCCATGTGGACGGCGGACAGCCGGCGAGCCGTACCCACTCCCGGGCGAGGTGCGCCTGGTCGGCGTACCCGGCGCGGGCGGCCACGTCGGCCAGGGACACCCGACCCGTCGCGGCGGCAGCCATCAACAGGCCCTGCTCCGCTCGAAGCGAGCCACCCGCTGGTACTCCTTCGGGGTGAGCCCGACCTCGGCCCGCAGCAGTCCGCCGAGGTGCCGGCGGCTGTAGCCGACCTCGTCGGCGACCTCGGCCACGCCCACGCCACGGGTCAGTCGGGCCAGCGCCCGGCCCACCTCGGCCCGGGGCTGGCTGGCATCGAGGTGCCGGAGGGCCGTACCGAGCGCCGCCCAGACCAGCGCGATCCGCGCCTCCCAATCCGGGAGCGCGAGCAGCCGCTCCGGCAGGTCCGCCAGCTGCGGGACGGCCTCCTCGAGGTCGGTCAGCTCGCCGGCGAGCTCGGCCGCCGGCAGCCCCAGCAGGGCCCTGGCGCCGGCGACGGTCAGCGCGAGCTGGATGCCGGTCTGGTGGCCTTCGTGGTGGATCGCAGCGGGTGCGGCGTGCAACCCGGAGACGCTCGACCAGCTCGCCCGGAGAGAGGCCGGGTCGGCCGCCCAGCTCACCTCGAGCGGCGCGTCGAGCGGCAGCACGAACGTCAGCGACGTGCTCGGCAGGCCACGATGCACGCCCGGCCCGCCCAGGTCGACGTCGTACGCGACCAGAGAGGCGACGTACGGGCGCAGCAGCTCGGGGACGGGCTGCGGGCCGAGCCGGACCATGGGGCCACGGTACGCGGCCTGCTGGAACCTCGGCTGAGCGTCGTGCCTGTCTAGAGGGACGCCGCCTCGAGCAGCTCGCCGAGCTCGTCGAGCGTCAGCTCGCGGGTCTGCCCGGTCTTCAAGGACCCCAGGGCGACCGGCCCGAACTGGGTGCGAGTGAGCCGGCGTACCGGGTGCCCGACCTCGTCGAGCAGGCGGCGCACGATCCGGTTGCGGCCCTCGTGGATCACCAGCTCGACGATCGACTTGTCGGCCGCGCCGGCCACCAGCTTGGCGCGGGACACCGTCACCGGGCCATCGTCGAGCTCCACCCCCTCCAGCAGCCGCTTCAGGGTGCGTTTGTAGACCTCGCCGTCGACCTCGGCCACGTAGGTCTTGTCGACCTCGTACGACGGGTGCGCCATCCGGTGCGCGAAGTCGCCGTCGTTGGTGAGCAGCAGCAGTCCCGTCGTGTCGGTGTCCAGCCGGCCGACGTGGAACAGTCGTTCGGGCCGATCGGCCACCAGGTCGGCGATCGTCGGGCGCCCCTCGGGGTCGGCCATCGTGGACACCACCCCGCGCGGCTTGTTGAGGACCAGGTAGACGTGGTCGGAGACCGGCGGCAGCCGCTTCCCCGAGACCCGGATCACCGCGGTGCGCGGGTCCACCTTGGTGCCGAGCCTGGTGACCACCTCGCCGTCGACCTCCACCTCGCCGGCGAGCATCAGCTCCTCACACCGCCGTCGGGAGGCCACGCCCGACTGGGCGAGCAGCTTCTGCAGCCGGATCAGCCCGTCGTCGTCGGTCGCGACCTCACGTGTCATGGGTGTCGGAGGTGCCGGCCAGGTCCGCGAGGTCGTCCTCCAGGTCGTCCATGTCCGGAAGGTACGGCGCCAGCTCGGGCAGCTCGTCGATCGAGGTGACCCCGATCCGCTCCAGGAAGTAGCCGGTGGTGCGGTAGAGCGTGGCGCCGTGCTCGCCGTCGTGGCCGGCCTCCTCGACCAGGCCGCGGGTGAGCAGGGTGCGGATCACGCCGTCGACGTTCACGCCGCGGATCGCGGAGATCCGGGCCCGCGAGACCGGCTGCTTGTAGGCCACCACCGCCAGCGTCTCCAGCGCTGCCTGGGTGAGCCGGGCCTGCTGACCGTCGAGGACGAAGCCCTCCACCACGGCGGCGTACTCCTCGCGGGTGTAGAACCGCCAGCCGCCGGCGACGTTGCGCAGCTCGAACCCACGCCCCTGCTCGGTGTACTCGGCCGCCAGCTCCCCCAGCGCGGTCGCGACCTGGACGGCGGGGTAGCCCACCGCGGTCGCCAGGCTCAGGTCGTCGAGCGGCTCGTCGGCGACCATCAGCACCGCCTCGAGGGCGGGCCGGAGATCGGCGACGGGTACGTCGAGCTGGTCCTGGGTCATGTCGTCTCCTCTTCGGCGGGGGCCTCGGGAGGCGCGCCGTCGAACTCGTCGGTCACCAGGTCCTCGGCGGACACGTCCTCGGTGCCGGTCCATCGGATGGTCAGCTCGCTGAGCGCGGCGGCCTGCTCGAAGGCCACCGCCCCCTCGCGGAACAGCTCGAGCAGCGACAGGAACCGCGCGACCGTGGTCAGCGTGTCCGGCGAGTCACCGCAGAGCGCCCGGAACGTCATCGTGCCGCTGCGCCGCAGCCGCTCCACCACCAGCGCCGCCTGCTCCCGCACGCTCACCCGGGCGACGTGCAGGTGCTGCAGCGACAGCTCCGGCTCGGGCTTCGGCTCCAGCGCCTTCGCCGCGAGCACGGCGAACTGGTCGAGCCCGATGCCGATCAGCACCTCGGGCAGCAGCCCGGCGTACCGCTCCTCGAGTCCGACCAGCCGCGGGTGCCGCTTCGCCTCGTCGGCCAGCCGCATCGCCAGCACGCCGGCCACCTGCTTGAACGCCTTGTACTGCATCAGCCGGGCGAACAGCAGGTCGCGGGCCTCGAGCAGCTCGAGGTCGTCCTCGTCCTCGACGTCGCCCTGGGGCAGCAGCCGGGCCGCCTTGAGGTCGAGCAGCGTCGAGGCGACCAGGAGGAACGACGACGTCTGCTCGAGGTCCCAGTGGGCGCCGCCCGCCTTGACGTGCGCGATGAACTCGTCGGTGACCTTCGACAGCGCGACCTCGGTGATGTCCAGCTTGTGCTTGGCGATGAGGTTCAGCAGCAGGTCGAAGGGACCCTCGAAGTTGTCGAGCCGCAGCTCGAAGGCCGGCGCCTCGGTAGGGGGGTCGGCGGCGGTGGCGATGATGGTCATTCCGCGGTGAGTCTACGGACCAGCTCGCTCGCCTCGCCGTTCTCCTCGAAGTCGGCCAGGGCCAGGGAGATCGCCACCCGCACCAGCCGCCCTCGGTCGACGGCCAGCCCGGGCCCGCTGCGCAGGGCGAGACGGGCGTGCTCGATGTCGAGCAGCTCCTGCGAGGTGACGTAGACGGTCATCTTCTCGTCGTGCTTGACCCGTCCGCTCGGCCCCTTCTTCTCGGCCGGGGCGGGCTCCGCCTCGGACTCCGGGCTGTCGGGGACCGCGCGGACCTTGGGCGTGCCCGGCCCCTCGCCGGTACGGCGGAACAGGTCGTCCGCGGCCGGCAGGTTCACGCGTCGAGGCACCGGACCGCCACCTCCTTGGCGAGCTGGCGGTAGGCGTCGGCGCCGCCCGAGTTCGACGCGTACGACGTGATCGGCTCGCCCGCCACCGTGGAGTCGGAGAACTTCACCGTCCGGCGGATCACCGTGTGGAAGACCTTGTCACCCCAGGCGTGGACCAGTCGGTCCAGCACCTCGCGACCGTGCAGGGTGCGGCCGTCGAACATCGTGCCGAGCACTCCGTCGATCTGGAGCCGTGGGTTGAGCCGCTCCTGCACCTTGTCGATGGTGGTCTTGAGCAGGGCCACGCCGCGCAGCGCGAAGTACTCGCACTCCAGCGGGACGATCACGCCGTCGGAGGCGGTCAGGGCGTTGACCGTGAGCAGGCCCAGGGAGGGCTGGCAGTCGATCAGGATGACGTCGTACTTCTCGATGGCCGGCGCCAGCACCCGCTGCAGGGTCTGCTCGCGGGCCACCTCGTGGACCAGCTGCACCTCCGCTGCGGAGAGGTCGATGTTCGACGGCAGGAGGTCCATCCCCGGCACCCCGGAGGGCACCACCACGTCCTCGACGCTGATCGTCGCGCTGCATCAGCAGGTTGTAGATGGTCAGGTCCATCTCGTGCGGGTTCAGGCCCAGCCCCACCGACAGCGAGCCCTGGGGGTCGAAGTCGACGAGCAGCACCTTGCGCCCGAACTCGGCAAGTGAGGCGCCGAGGTTGATGGTCGTCGTGGTCTTGCCGACCCCGCCCTTCTGGTTGCACATCGAGATCACCCGCGCCGGGCCGTGCTCGGTGACCGGCCGCGGGTCGGGCAGCAACGGCATCGGTCGGCCGGTCGGCCCCACCACCGTCTCGCCGTCGGCGGTCATGGCCTCCGGGGTGGCGCGGGCTCGGCCTCGACGGCCGGCGCTGTGAAGGGGATAGGTTCGGACATGGGCGGCGCTCCGGAAGGTGGGGAAGTGGGCATCGGGCCCATGGGTGGCATCTCGGGAGCGGTGCTACCACTCTGTGGGGTGTTCCTCCTGAAACCGGAGAATGCTCCGTCGTTCATGTGCCGCTCCTCGAAACGTCGGGCCGATGCCCCCACTACACAATGTCGACACGACGACATTGTGGCGACGCGCCGTTGAACCTAGGACCGACCCGGACCTGGCACAAGCGGCTGACGGGATACCCCCAGGCCGGGCCGAAATCTGTTGAGAGCGTGTGCACGGCGACGCGCTCGGATGCACAGGCCGGCTACTGCCTGTGCACTGCTCTGTGGACGAGCGGCACGGGACAACGACCGGATCTCGGCCACACTGGCGGTATGAGTGAGACCACGGCCGGTTCGGTCCGCGAGCTGCTGGCTGGCGCCACGAAGGTGACTCCGATCGAGTCGGCGGGCAAGTCCGGGGCTCGGCTCGACCGCGTCCGCCTTCACGGCGAGCAGTACGTCGTGAAGTACCTCGACCCCGACGTGGACTGGACGATGCGCGCCGCCGGCATCGAGGGCGGCGCGGTCCTCGAGCTGTGGCAGCGCGGGATCCTCGCCCGCCTTCCCGACTGCATCGACCAGCCGATCGTCGGGATGGCCCACGAGGGCGTGACCGTGGTGCTCATGAGGGACGTCGGAGACCTGCTGGTCCCGGTGTCCGACGACCCGGTCCCCGTCGACCAGCATCTGCGGTTCCTCGACCATATGGCCGCGCTGCACGCCCACTTCTGGGAGACCGATCTCGACATCGACGTCGTGCCTGCCGCTACCCGCTACCTCGAGCTCTCGCCACGGACCGCGGAGCGCGAGGCGGCGCTCGGCTCGCCCTCCCTGGTGCCTCGGCTGATCGATGAGGGCTGGCCGCTGTTCGCCACGGTGGCACCGCGCGCGGCTGAGATCGTCGTCCCCCTGACCCTCGACCCGACCCCGCTGGTCACCGCGCTCGCCGCCACCCCCGCCACGTTCGTCCACGGCAACTGGAAGCTCGACAACCTCGGCACCGCACCGGACGGTCGAACCATCCTGCTCGACTGGGAGACGCCCGGTCGCGGCGCGGGGCTGAGTGACCTCGCGTGGTACCTCGCGATCAACTGCCGGCGCCTCCCCCAGTCGAAGGAGGCGGCCATCGACGCCTACCGCGCCGCGCTGGAGGAGCAGGGCATCCGCACCGAGGAGTGGTGGGCACGACAGCTGGGCCTGTGCCTGATCGGTGCCCTGGTTCAGTTCGGTTGGGAGAAGGCGTTCTCCGGGTACGACGACGAGCTCGCCTGGTGGGAGCAGCGGGTCCTCGAGGCCGCCCCACTGCTGGCATGACCGCGATGGGTGGCACCGACGCCTACGACGCCTCGGCCGACGCCTGGGCGGCCGGGCCGGCGTCGGTCTACGGCCGGCTGGCCGAGGCCCTGCTCGACGAGAGTCCGATCCCGGTCGCGGGGGCCGACGTGCTGGACGTCGGTGCGGGCACGGCCGTGGTCGCCGCGGCCGCCCGCCGACGCGGGGCGCGACGGGCCGTGGCCTCCGACGTGGCGGCCCGCATGCTCGACCAGCGGTCTCCGGGGATACCGGCGGTCCTGGGTGATGCCGCCCGGCTCCCGTTCGCGGACGGCTCGTTCGACCTGGTCGCCGCCGGGTTCTGCCTGAGCCACCTCGACGACCCGGCCGCGGCACTCGACGAGTGGCGGAGGGTCGCGGGAGCGGTCGTGGCCAGCGCGTTCGCGCCCGGACCACCGCACCCCGCCAAGGTCGCGGTGGACGCAGCCGTGGAGCCGCTCGGGTTCGTCACCCCGGAGTGGTACGAGCGGCTCAAGGACGCCTCGGCGTCGATCGAGGACGCCGCCGCGCTCGAGGCCCTGCTCCGGGCGGCCGGCTTCGGTGAGGTCAGGGTGAGCCGGCGCACCGTCGACACCGGCCTGGACTCCGCCGAGGACGTCGTCCGCTGGCGGTTCGGCATGGCCCACCTCGCGCCCTGGGTTGCCGGTCTCTCCGAGCCGCGGAGGCAGGAGGCGACCGAGGCCGCCCGCCGCGCCGTGGCCGACCTCGGACCGCCGGCCATCGACGTCCTGCTGGTCAGTGGCCACTGAGCCACCACTAGTCACCCAGGTTGCGCATGGCCACGGTGGCCAGCACCAGCTCCCCGGCCTCGTCGGAGGCGTCCAGGTCGGCGACCGCCTCGATCACCCAGTCCCGGTGGCCCTCGGGGTCGGCGATGGTCTGGGTGACCCGCCACAGCCGCGCCGTGACGTCCTCGTCGACCCCTACGGGTACGCCGTTCGTCGCCTCGACCCGGAGCAGGTCGGGGCCTCGCGCGTCGGCGTCGATCAGCACTACGTCGTGCTCGGCGTAGTAGTCCTCGATCGCCGCGTCCCACGTCGACCGGGTCATCGTCACCTCCCGTGGCGGATCGGTCCGGTCGGCGGCGGCGCGCTCCAGGGCCATCAGCCCGTCGAGGTCGTCGCGGGCCACCAGCTCGACCCGTCGCCACATCGCGTTGCGCACCATCACCCGGAACGGCCGTTCCTGCCGGGAGATCGGGCGCGGTGTGGTCGGCGGCTCGTGCTCGGTGACGGTGCGCGAGGCGTGGTCGGGGTCGCCGAGCGCCTCCCACTCGTCGAGCAGCGAGGAGTCGGTCTGCCGGACCGTCTCCCCCAGCCACTCGATCAGGTCGGCCAGCTCGCCGACGCGGTACTCCTCCGGCACCGTCTGGCGCAGCGTGCGGTAGGCGTCGGTCAGGTAGCGCAGCACCAGGCCCTCCGACCGCGCCAGCTGGTAGCGGCCGACGAAGTCGGTGAAGCTCATCCCGTTCTCGTACATCTCCCGCACGATCGACTTCGGACCCAGGGCGTCCTCGGTCAGCCACGGGTGCGCCCGTCGATAGATCTCGTACGTCGCCTCGAGCAGCTCGGCCAGTGGTTGCGGCCAGGTGACCTCGTCGAGCAGCCGCATCCGCTCGTCGTACTCGAGCCCGTCGGCCTTCATCTCGGCGATCGCGGCGTCGCGCGCCACCCGCTGCTGGGCGAACAGGACCTGGCGCGGGCCCTCCAGGACCGCCTCGATCACCGAGACCACGTCGAGCGCGTGGTCGGGTGACTCCGGGTCGAGCACCTCGAGCGCGGCGAGTGCGAAGTGCGCCAGCGGCTGGTTCAGCGCGAAGTCCTCGGGCAGGTCGACGGTCAGGACGTAGCGGCGGCCGAGCTCGTCGGGCTCGTCCAGCCGGGACAGCACCCCGGAGTGGACCAGGCTCCGGGCCAACCGGAGCGCTCGCCGGCTCAGCCGGAGCTGGCTGCGCCGGTCCTCGTGGTTGTCCTGGAGCAGCCGGCGCAGCACCGGGAAGGCGTCCTCCTCCCGGGACAGCACGTTGATGAGCGTGGAGTTGTCGACCCGCATCCGCGAGACCAGCTTCTCCGGCACCCCCGCCATCAGCTTCTCGAAGGTCTCCTCGGTCCAGACGACGGTGCCCTCGGGCGGCTTCTTCAGCTGCGCCTTGCTCTTCTTCTTGGGGTTGGCGGCGTTCTTCGCAGCCGCCTTGGCCTTGGCGCGCTCGTTCTCGATCACGTGCTCCGGCGCCTGCACCACGACGTAGCCGGCGGTGTCGAACCCGGCCCGCCCGGCGCGGCCGGCGATCTGCAGGAACTCGCGGGTGCGCAGGATCCGCTGCCGGGTGCCGTCGTACTTCGCCAGCCCGGTGAACAGCACCGTCCGGATCGGCACGTTGATGCCGACGCCGAGGGTGTCGGTGCCGCAGATCACCGTCAGCAGCCCGGCCTGGGCGAGCTGCTCCACGAGCCTCCGGTAGCGCGGCAGCATCCCGGCGTGGTGGACGCCGATCCCCCGGCGGAGAAGCTTGGAGAGGGTCTTGCCGAACCCCGCGCCGAACCGGAACCCGGCCAGCCGCTCGTTGAGCAGTTCACTCCCTGCGGCGATGCCGCGGGCGTTGAGCAGGCTGGTCGCGTGCTCGACCGCCGCGGCCTGGGTGAAGTGGACGACGTACACGGGCGCCTGGTGGGTGGTGACCAGCTCCTCCAGCGTCTCGGCGAGCGGGGTGAGGGCCCAGCTGAACGTCAGCGGCACCGGCCGCTCCGCGTCGGCGATCACCGAGGTCTCGCGGCCGTTGCGCCGGGTCAGGTCGGCCGCGAGGTCGCTGACGTCACCGAGCGTGGCGGACATCAGCACGAACTGGGCCTGCGGCAGCTCCAGCAGCGGCACCTGCCACGCCCAGCCGCGGTCCGGCTCGGCGTAGAAGTGGAACTCGTCCATCACCACCAGGCCCACGTCGGCCGTGGATCCCTCGCGAAGCGCGATGTTGGCGAGCACCTCGGCGGTGCAGCAGATCACCGGGGCCTCGGGGTTCACCGACGCGTCGCCGGTGAGCATGCCGACCTGGTCGGCGCCGAGCACGGCACACAGGTCGAAGAACTTCTCGCTGACCAGAGCCTTGATCGGCGCGGTGTAGAACGACACCCGGTCGTCGGCAAGGGCGGCGCGGTGGGCACCGAGCGCCACCAGCGACTTCCCGGACCCGGTCGGCGTCGCCAGGATGACGTTGTTGCCGGAGAGGATCTCGATGATCGCCTCGTCCTGGTGCGGGTAGAGCTCGAGGCCTCGGTCGCCCACCCAGTCGGTGAAGCGCTCGTAGACCTCGTCGACGTCACTCACGAGCGCGTGGGTGGGCGGTCGCGAAGACCTCGCGCAGGTTGTCGACCGTCACCAGTGTGTAGACCTGGGTCGTCGTCACCGAGGCATGGCCGAGCAGCTCCTGCACGACGCGTACGTCGGCGCCGCCGTCGAGCAGATGGGTGGCGAAGGAGTGCCGGAGCGTGTGCGGTGAGACGTCACGGGTCACCCCGGCCCGGTCGGCGGCCTTCACCAGCACCGTCCAGGCGGACTGCCGGGACAGCCGGCCGCCCTGCGCGTTGAGGAACAGCGCTCCGCCGGTGGTCGAGCTTGTCGGCCTTCGTCGACGCCAGCTCGGGGCGGCCGCGCACCAGGTAGGCGGCGACTGCCTCCCGCGCGTACGAGCCGATCGGCACCAGCCGCTCCTTGCCGCCCTTGCCGCGCAGCAGCACCGTGCCGTCGGTCTCGTCGAGGTCGTCGACGTCCAGCCCGACCGCCTCCGAGATCCGCGCGCCGGTGCCGTAGAGGACCTCGAGCAGTGCCCGGTCCCGGAGCGCCAGGGTGGTGCCGGGAGCCCCGGCCGCCTCGAGGATCGCCTCGACGTCGGAGAGCGGCAGCGCCTTGGGCAGCCGCTTGGCCGGCGCCGGCGGCTTCACCCCGCTGGCCGGGTCGAGGTCGGTCAGCCCGTCGGCCACGGCGAACCGGTGGAAGCCGCGCACCGCCACCAAGGTCCGGGCCGCGGACGTGGAGCTCAGCGGCGGGTGCTCGGCGTCGCCCTCGCGCAGCCGCATCAGGAAGCCCGAGACCGTCTCCTCGGTGATCGAGCCGAGATCGTCGATGCCGGCGTCCGCCAGGTGCTGCAGGTAGCGGCGCAGGTCGCGCCGGTACGACGTGAGGGTGTTGGCCGCGAGACCCTTCTCGACCGACAGGTGGTCGAGGTAGGTGCGGACCGCCCGGTCCAGGTCGCTCAGGCGAGGGCCTCCTCCAGGGAGGTCGCCGCGATCCCGACCGCTTCGCCGACCGGGGCATTGGTGAGCTTGCCGGCGTGGGTGTTGAGGCCGAGGGCGAGGCTGTGGTTGTCGCGGCAGGCCTGGGCCCAGCCCTTGTCGGCCAGCGCGACGGTGTAGGGCAGGGTGGCGTTGGTCAGCGCATAGGTCGAGGTGTTCGGCACCGCGCCGGGCATGTTCGCCACGCAGTAGAAGATCGAGTCGTGGATCGGGTACGTCGGGTCGGAGTGCGTGGTCGCATGGGTGTCCTCGAAACAGCCGCCCTGGTCGACCGCGATGTCGACCAGCACCGAGCCGGGCTTCATCTGCGCGACCAGGTCGTTGGAGACCAGCTTCGGCGCCGCCGCACCGGGGATCAGCACCGCGCCGATCACCAGGTCGGCGGCCATCACCTGCTCCTGGATCGCCAGCTTGGACGACGCCAGCCCGTGCACCCGGTTGTTGTAGCGCCAGAACGACATCCGCAGCTTGTCCAGGTCGGTGTCCAGCAAGGTCACGTCGGCGCCCATCCCGAGCGCGATGTTCGCGGCGTTCTGCCCCGAGACGCCCGCGCCGATGATGACCACCTTGGCGTTGGCCACGCCACCGATCCCGCCGAGCAGCACCCCGCTGCCGCCCTGGGCCTTGAGCAGCGCGTGCGCGCCCACCTGCGGGGCCAGGCAGCCGGCCACCTCCGACATCGGGTACAGCAGCGGCAGCCCGCCCGAGGGCAGCTGCACGGTCTCGTAGGCGATCGCGGTGACGTTGCGCTGGAGCAGCTCCTCGGTCAGCGGCTTGTCGGCCGCCAGGTGCAGGTAGGTGAACAGCGTCAGCCCGTCCCGCATCCGGTGGTACTCCTCGGCGATCGGCTCCTTGACCTTGAGCACCGTGTCCGCCGAGCCCCACACCTCGTCCGCGGAGTCCAGGATCTTCGCCCCGGCCGCGACGTACTCCTCATCCGGGATTCCCGAGCCGACACCGGCGGTCCGTTCGATCACGACCTGATGCCCGTGAGCGGTCAGCTCGTGCACCCCGATCGGGGTGATCGCCACGCGGTACTCGTGGTTCTTGACTTCCTTGGGGACCCCGACCTTCACGCCTGCTCTCCTCCCGCGACGCCCGTCACCTCGTCATGACGGGCCGTGCGTGGACCCTACTCCCGCGCCGCCGCGGTGGGCGCGAGGCCCCGGACCTGCGCGGCCAGCACGGCGAGCGCCACGGGCGCGTCTCGGACGGCCCCGGAGAGCACCGCGTCGAGCAGGTCGGCGAACGGCACCCGGAAGAGCTCCATGTCGGCCTCCTCGTGCGCCAGCACGAAGTCGCCGCGACCGACCTCACGCAGGTCGCGGGCGAGGTAGTAGTGGATCATCTCGGCCGAGTAGCCGGGCGAGGAGTACGCCGAGAGCAGGTGGGTCCACTCCCCCGCCTCCAGGCCGGTCTCCTCACGCAGCTCGCGCCGGCCGACCTCCAGCGGCTCCTCGTCGGAGTCGATCACTCCGGCGGGCAGCTCGATGAACCGCTGTCGCGCGGCGTGCCGGTACTGCGACAGGCAGACCGCCCGGTCCTGGTCGTCGATGGCCAGCACCACGACCGCACCGGGGTGCTCGAGGATGATCCGCTTGAACGTCTCGCCGTCCGGCTGGTCGGGGTGCCGGATCCGGTCCGAGCGGAGCGCGACGACCCAGTCGCCGCGGTGCAGGTCGCGACTCTCGACGACCGGCCAGTCCTCCGGTCGATCGGCCAGCTCGTCCGTCACTCGTCCTCGGGATCGCGACGCAGCCCGGTCTCGTCGATCGGGAACCGCAGCTCGCGCTGCCGATCGAGGGCGGCGCCGATCAGGCCCCTGAACAGGGGGTGCGGGCGGGTCGGCCGGGACCGGAGCTCGGGGTGGGCCTGGGTCGCGACGTAGTAGGGGTGCACGTCGCGGGGCAGCTCGACGAACTCGACCAGGTCGAGGTCGGGGTTGGTCCCGGAGAACACCAGTCCGGCCATCCGGAGCTGTTCGCGGTAGGCGTTGTTGACCTCGTAGCGGTGCCGGTGCCGCTCCTGGATCGTGGCCTCGCCGTAGGCCTCGCGGGCGAGCGAGCCCGACGCCAGGTCGGCCGGGTAGAGGCCGAGGCGCATGGTGCCGCCGAGGTCGCCCCCTTCGTCGACGAAGGACTTCTGCTCCTCCATGGTGGCGATCACCGGCTCGGTGCAGTCGGGGTTGAACTCGGTCGAGTCCGCCTTCTCCAGACCGGCCACCGAGCGGGCGTACTCGATCACCATGCACTGCAGACCGAGGCACAGCCCCAGCGTCGGGATGCCGTGGGTGCGGGCGAAGGTGAGCGCCCCCACCTTGCCCTCGATGCCGCGGACCCCGAAGCCCCCGGGCACGCACACGGCGTCGACGTCGTGCAGGTGCCGGGCGGCGCCCGCCGGGTCCTCGCACTCGTCGGAGGGCACCCAGCGGAGGTCGACCCGCGCGTCCTGGGCGAACCCGCCGGCGCGCAGCGCCTCGGCCACGGACAGGTAGGCGTCGTGGAGGTCGACGTACTTGCCCACGAGGGCGACCGTGACCTCCTCGGCCGGGTGGTGGACCCGGCGCAGCAGGTCGTCCCAGGCGGTCCAGTCGACGTCGCGGAACGGCAGGTCGAGGCGGCGGACGACGTAGGCGTCGAGGCCCTCGCGGTGCAGCACCTTGGGGATGTCGTAGATCGACGGCGCGTCGGCCGCGCAGACCACCGCCTCCTGGTCGACGTCGCACATCAGCGAGATCTTGCGCTTGATCGAGTCCGGCAGCTCCCGGTCGGCCCGGCAGACCACCGCGTCGGGCTGGATGCCGACCTGGCGCAGGGCGGCGACGGAGTGCTGGGTGGGCTTGGTCTTCAGCTCACCGGACGGGCCGATGAACGGCACCAGCGAGACGTGCAGGAAGAAGCAGTTGTCGCGGCCGATGTCGTGGCGGACCTGACGGGCGGCCTCGAGGAACGGCAGCGACTCGATGTCGCCGACCGTGCCGCCGACCTCGGTGATCACCACGTCGACCTCGTCGTCGCCGGTCCCGGTGCCCATCTGGATGATCCGGGCCTTGATCTCGTTGGTGATGTGCGGGATCACCTGCACCGTGTCGCCGAGGTACTCACCCTTGCGCTCCTTGGCGATCACCGTGGAGTAGACCTGTCCGGTCGTGACGTTCGCGAACGCCTTCAGGTCGGTGTCGAGGAACCGCTCGTAGTGGCCGACGTCGAGATCGGTCTCGGCGCCGTCGTTGGTGACGAAGACCTCGCCGTGCTGGAACGGGTTCATGGTCCCGGGGTCGACGTTGAGGTAGGGGTCGAGCTTCTGCATGGTGACCCGGAGGCCGCGGGACCGGAGCAGCCGGCCGAGGCTCGAGGCGGTGAGGCCCTTGCCGAGCGAGGAGGCGACGCCTCCGGTCACGAACACATGCTTCGTCGGGTGGGCCAGCTTCACGGGATTCGATCCTATCCCAGGGGGTGAGGGCTACGTGGCGCCACGCGCAACATCGAGGAGCTCACGGGCGTGCGCCAGGGCGGTGTCGGAGTCGGCGAGGCCCGCCAGCATCCGGCTCAGCTCGTGCTCGCGGCCCTCGTCGTCGAGCGTGCGTCAGCCCCGAGCTGGTCACCGAGCCGTCGCTGGCCTTCTCCACCAGGACGTGCCGGTCGGCGTACGCCGCCACCTGGGGCAGGTGGGTGACGACCAGCACCTGCGCGGTGCGGGCCAACCGGGCCAGCCGGCGGCCCACCTCGACCGCGGCGGCTCCGCCGACCCCGGCGTCGACCTCGTCGAACACGAACGTCGGCACCGGGCTGGTGCCGGCCAGGGAGACCTCGAGCGCCAGCATCACCCGGGACAGCTCGCCCCCCGATGCGCCCTTGTGCAGGGGCCGCAGCTCCGAGCCGGTGTTGGCGGCCAGCAGGAACGTGACCTCGTCGGCGCCGGACGGTCCCGGGTCGGTCGCCGTCACCGAGATCTCGACCCGGGCGTCCGGCATCGCGAGCTGGGCGAGCTCGTCGGTGACCTCGGACGACAGCCGGCCGGCGGCCTCGGTGCGGGCCGCCGACAGCGCGGCGGCGGTCTCGGTCAGCTCGGCGCGCAGCCGCTCCTGATCGGCGCGCAGGCGCTTCGATGCGCTCGTCGGTCGAGTCCAGGTCCAGGAGCCGGGCGGACGACTGCTCCGCCCAGGCGAGCACCTCGTCGATGCTCTCGCCGTACTTCCGGGTGAGCGCGGTCAGCGCCGCCCGCCGCTCCGACACCGCGGCCAGCCGGGTCGGGTCGGTGTCGATCCGGGCGGCGTACGACGCGACGTCGGCCGCCACGTCGGAGAGCAGGTAGGCCACCTCGGCCAGCCGGTCGGCGAGCTCCCCTGCCGCTGCGTCGTGCTCGCGGACGCCGTCGAGCAGCCCGCGGGCCGCGGCCACCGCCGCGAGCGCGTCCGGGGCCTCCTGCTCGCTCGAGAGCGCCTCGCGCGCCTGCTCCGCGGCCGCCCGCAGCGTGTCGGCGAAGCCCAGGCGCGACTCCTCGGCGGCCAGTCGAGTGTCCTCGCCCGCCTCGGGGGCGACCGCCTCGATCTCTCCGAGACCGAACCGGAGCAGGTCGGCCTCCCTGGCTCGCTCCCGGGCGGTGGCCACCACCTCGTCGAGCTCGGTCTCGAGGGCCTGCAGCCGGGCGAAGAGCTCGCGATAGCCCGCCGCGAGGTCTAGCACCGGCGGCCCGCCGAACCGGTCCAGGGCGTCGCGTTGTGCGCGGGGTTGGAGCAGCCGGTGCTGGTCGGACTGACCGTGCACGGCGACCAGCGGCTCCGCGACCTGGGCGAGCGTGGTCACCGGCACCGCGGCGCCGCCGACGAACGCTCGGGACCGGCCCTCCGCCGACAGGTTGCGGGCCAGCACGACCCGGTCGTCCTCGACCTCTCCGCCGGCGGTGTCCACGTCGGCGGCGAAGGAGTCCCAGAACTCGGGACCGCCCTCGCCGGCGGCCACCACCCCCTCGATCCGCGCCTGCCGGGCCCCGCTGCGCACCGCACCGCTGTCGGCCCGGCCGCCCAGCAGCAGCCCGAGCGCGGTCACGACCATCGTCTTGCCCGCGCCGGTCTCGCCGGTGATCACGGTGAGGCCTGGTCCGAGCTCGAGGGTCGAGGAGTCGATCACCCCGAGCGAGCCGATCCGGATCTCCTCGATCATCGGCCGCCCCGGCGTCGCTCGGCGGCGCCCCGCCAGCCCTCGACGGGCAGCCCGAACTTGGCCACCAGCCGGTCGGTGAACGGCGCCTCGTGCAGCCGGACCAGGCGCACCGGGTGCTCGCCGCGGCGTACCTCGATCCGGGCGCCGGGCGGCAGGTCGACGGTGCGACGGCCATCCGCCCACAGCACGCCGGCACCCTCGGTGCGGGCCAGCACCTCGATGGCGAGCACTGACGTGGGCGCGACCACCATCGGCCGCGCGAACAGCGCGTGCGCGCTGATCGGGACGATGCACAGCGCCTCGACCTGCGGCCACACGATCGGCCCGCCGGCGGAGAAGTTGTAGGCCGTGGAGCCGGTCGGGGTCGCACACACCACCCCGTCGCATCCCCACCGCGACAGCGGGCGGCCGTCGATCTCCACGACGACCTCGAGCATCCGCTCCCGGGCCGCCTTCTCGACGCTGACCTCGTTGACCGCGAACGTGCTCGCCACCAGCTCGCCGTCGCGGTAGACGCTGACGTCGACCGTGAGCCGGTCCTCCGCGGTGTAGCGACGGTGCACGATCGCGTCGATCGTGGACTCGACGTCGTCGTGCTCGGCCTCCGCCAGGAAGCCGACGTGCCCGAGGTTGACGCCCAGCACCGGCGTCAGCCGCGCGTGGGTCACCTCGGCCGCCCGCAGGATGCTGCCGTCACCTCCGACCACCAGGGTCAGCTCGCACTCGTGGCTCGCGTCGGTCTCCGACTCCGTGAGCTCCAGCGGCGGCTGGTAGTCGCCGGGCTCGACCCCGAGGTCGGCCGCTTCGTCGGCCAGCAGCCGCACCGTGATCCCGTGGCCGGTCAGCGCCTTCGACGAAGGCACGGGCCACCTTCCGGGCGTCCTCCCGCCCGGTGTGGGCGAGCACGAGCACCCGGCGCGGAACCCCGTCGGAGCCGGTCTCAGTCACGGATCAACCTTCTCACCCGCCACCCCCGGGTCGGTGGCGCCCCGCACGACGGCCTCGATGTCCGCGTCGGTGACGGTGGCGGCTCCCGACCGGAGCCAGAGGAAGAACTCGACGTTCCCGGACGGCCCCGGCAGTGGGCTGACCGTGACCGCGCGGGCGCCCCAGCCCCGCGCGCCGGCGGCGTCGGCGATCCCCGAGACCGCCTCCGCCCGGAGCGCCGGGTCGCGCACCACGCCACCGCGCCCGACCCGGTCCTTGCCCACCTCGAACTGCGGCTTGACCATCAGTGCCAGGTCGCCGTCGGCGCGGGTCACCCCGATCAGCGCGTCCAGCACCAGCGACAGCGAGATGAACGACAGGTCGCCGACCACCAGGTCCACCGGCCCCCCGACCAGGTCCGGCGTGAGCTCTCGGACGTTCTGGCGGTCGCACCACGCGCACCCGCTCGTCGCTGCGCAGGCTCCACGCCAGCTGCCCGTAGCCCACGTCCACCGCCACCACCTCGGCGGCACCGTGGCGGAGCAGGACGTCGGTGAAGCCACCGGTCGAGGCGCCGGCGTCCAGGCACCGCCGCCCGGTCACCGTCAGACCGAGCGGCTCGAACGCCGCCAACGCCCCGGCCAGCTTGTGACCGCCGCGCGAGACGTAGTCGGGTCGGTCGGGATCCTCCGCGACCACGATGGCCACGTCCGTGGTGACTCCCGTCGCGGGCTTCGCTGCGACGCCTCCCGCCACCCGCACCCGCCCGGCCCCGATCAGCTCGCTGGCGTGCTCGCGCGACCTGGCCAGCCCGCGGCGGACCAGCTCGGCGTCGAGCCGCAGGCGGCGCGGCGGCATGCGCGAGCGGTCCTACTCGGCGTCGTCCGGCGGAGAGTCGAGGGTGCGGCGCAGCTCGTCGTGGGCGGACTCGAACACGGCCACGTGCTCGTCGACCGGCCGGTCGGCGAGACCGGACACCGCGTCGACCACGGCGTCCACCCGCTCCACGCCGGTGCGCACCGGCTCGACCGGCTCGACCTGCTCTGTCTCCGGGCCGGGCTCGTCGTGGATCGCCTGCTCCTCGATCATGCGGCAGAGGCTACCTTCCGCATCCCCGATCACGTCGGGGGCGCGACCAGGCCACCGATGTCCGCCACGGCACCCGTCCGGTCGCGGTGTGCCCAGGCAGCGGCCGCGACGGCCCGCCACCAGTCGTCGGCCGTACCGGCGCCGGTCACCTCGAGCCGATCCTCGGCGACGGTGACCCGCCACCCGCCCGACGTGCACCCCTCGTCGACGGGCTCCGGCGCTCGGTGGGGCTCCAGCAGACCCGCGAGCTCGGTGGCGAGGTACGACGGCCGCTCCCCCGGGTCGGCGGCGACCAGCTCGGCCAGCCCGGTGACCCCGGTCAACACCAGCAGCGCATCGACGCCGGCGTTCGTGGCACCCGCGATGTCGGTGTCCAGCCGGTCGCCCACCATCAAGGGACGATCACCGCCCACCCGTCGCACCGTCTCGTCGAGCAGCGGTCGGGACGGCTTGCCCGCCACCACCGGTTGGACGCCCGAGAACGCGCTGAGGCTCTGCACCAGCATCCCGTGCCCCGGGCGCCACCCCGTAGGCCGTGGGGATCGTGTAGTCGGTGTTGCTGGCCACCCACCACAGCCCGTCGCGGACACCGCACCGCCGCCCGCATCACGTCGCGCCACAGCACGTCCGGCCCGTAACCGCTCACCAGGGCCTGTGCGGTCGAGTCGCCGACCGCGACCGGCACCAGACCCGCCTCCCGGAGCGCGACCTCGAGCCCGGGTCCGCCCAGCAACGCCACCGGCGCCTCGGCTCCCAGGCGATCCAGCAGGAGGCGGCAGGCCGCCTGCGCCGAGGTCACGACGTCGTCGGCCCGCGCCGGCACACCGAGCTCGGTCAGGTGGGCGGCCACGTCGGCCGGCGGCCGGGACGCGTTGTTGGTGATGAACGCGCACCGCATGCCCGCCGCCCTCGCCGCGGCGATCCGATCGGCCGCTCCCGGCACCGCGTCGGCCCCCACATAGACGACGCCGTCGAGGTCGAGCATGGCCAGGTCGTAGGCCGCGCACAACGGCTCCGGGGACGATCCGAGCATGGCCCCACCCTGCCAGGCGGGCGTCGAGGCGCCTCGTACGATGCCCTGATGGACTCCAGCTCGGTGGTCACCCCGCCGTACGTCGCGGGGCCACTCCGGCTGGAACCCTTTCCCGGGCTGATGCTGTCGCCCTCTCGCATCGGCGACCCCGCCTCGGCTCGCGCCTTCGCGCGGCCCTACCGGGACGTCGCGTCCCGCCTCGGCCGCTGGGAGCGCCAAGGCCACATCTCGCGCGACCGGGAGGCCGCGCTCTACCTGCACGAGTACACGGCCGGTGGGATCACCATCCGCGGCCTGGTCGGTGCCCTGGACGTCTCGCACCGAGCCGCCAGGGCGGAGGACCGCGCGATCCTGCCGCACGAGGGGATCTACCCGGGACAGGCCGACGATCTCGCCGACCGGATGGCGGAGATGCGACTCAACCCGGCACCGATCCTGCTGGTGCACCGGGCCACCCCGACGCTCCGCGCGCTGCTCACCGAGACGGCGGCGCTCCCGCCCGACCACGAGTTCACCGACCGAGCGGAGCAGCGGCACCGGATCTGGGCGATCCGGAGGCGGGCCACGCTCGACGTGATCGCCGCGGAGCTGGCGCCCAGCCGGGCGCTGATCGCCGACGGCCACCACCGGTACGCGGCGTACCTGCGCCTCCAGCAACGCGAGTCGGGCGGGCTCACCGATCTCGGCCTGGCCATGCTGGTCGACCAGGACGACACCCCGCTCTTCCTGGGCGCCATCCATCGACTGCTGCTCGGGACCAGCATGGACGACCTCCGCGCCGCCGCCGAGACCGCGGGCATGGAGCTTCGAGGAGCTGCCCGAGGAGAGTGCGGTGGCCGCGCTCGGGCCCGATCACCTGGTGGCCACCGACTCGGAGCGATGGGCGGTCATCACCCTGGCCGCGACACCGGACCGCGCCGCCGTGGAGCTGCTGCACGACGCCTTGATCCCCGCCCTGCCACACGGCCCGTCACGGATCGGGTACCACCATTCCGTCGAGGACACCTTGGCCCAGGTGCAGGCCCGACGTCGGCGCCGCTGTGCTGCTCCCGGCTCCCGATGTCGACCTGGTGCTCCGCATCGCCGGCGACGACCGGTTGTTGCCCGAGAAGGCCACGTCGTTCCAACCCAAGCCCAGTCTGGGCGTGCTCATCCGGTCGCTGCGCGACGAATGAGTCGACCCGAGGCGACCTCGACCTCGACCCTCGACGCCGCTCCAGCGGCGGTCCTGAAGAACCGGCGCCGAATGCGCTCCGGTCACCTCGACCAGGTCACCCTCACCCCACCCGGCGACGGAGCGACGCACCCGGCCGCCCCACACCGCGCACTCCAGCGCGTCGACTCCGGCTCGCACCCCCGCCCGGCCCGCCGGCGGCCGGGGCACCACGATGCGGAACGTCCACAGGACGTCACCGCTCGGTAGCACCCGCTCCTCCGGGCCGGCCGAGATCCGCCCGGCCAGCCGCACCTCGTTGACGGGCTCCGGGGCCTCGGCGCCCGCTTCCCGGTCTCCTTCTCCGATCGTCTGTGCTGACATGCACATCACCTCCACGGGTCAATCTCCGCGGAGGGTCCGACAGCCACGGTCGTCACCGGCCACCCCTGTGGACAAAGCCGCGGAACCGGTCCCCTGTGGACGGTTTCTGGCTCGCGAATTCCTCGAGGAAATGTGCCAAAAATGCCCGGAGGGCCACCCTCGAAAGGGTGACCCTCTGGCAATGTTTGTCCGGCGGCGTCCTACTCTCCCACAGCCTCTCGGTTGCAGTACCATTGGCGCTGGCAGGCTTAACTTCCGGGTTCGGGATGGGTCCGGGTGTTTCCCTGTCGCTATGGCCGCCGTAACTCTATGAACCACCTGCCCCGGGTGTTCCACCTGTGGTGGGTGTCGCGGGGGTGGTGGTTGGATTGTGTGGACGCGAGGTTTTGTTCTGGTACGCGTGTGTGGGTTTGTGGTTGTTGTTGAGGGTTTGTGTTGGCAAGCCCTCGGCCTATTAGTACCGGTCGGCTGGTGCATTGCTGCTGTCCACCTCCGGCCTATCAACCCAATAGTCTGTTGGGGGCCTTACCCACTTACGTGGTGGGAAACCTTATCTTGAAACGTGCTTCCCGCTTAGATGCGTTCAGCGGTTATCACTTCCGAACGTAGCTAACCAGCCGTGCCCCTGGCGGGACAACTGGCACACCAGAGGTTCGTCCATCCCGGTCCTCTCGTACTAGGGACAGCTTTTCTCAAGTTTCCTGCGCGCGCGGCGGATAGGGACCGAACTGTCTCACGACGTTCTAAACCCAGCTCGCGTGCCGCTTTAATGGGCGAACAGCCCAACCCTTGGGACCTACTCCGGCCCCAGGATGCGACGAGCCGACATCGAGGTGCCAAACCATCCCGTCGATATGGACTCTTGGGGAAGATCAGCCTGTTATCCCCGGGGTACCTTTTATCCGTTGAGCGACCACGCTTCCACTTGCCATGGCCGGATCACTAGTTCCGACTTTCGTCCCTGCTCGACATGTCTGTCTCACAGTCAAGCTCCCTTGTGCACTTACACTCGCCACCTGATTGCCAACCAGGCTGAGGGAACCTTTGAGCGCCTCCGTTACATTTTAGGAGGCAACCGCCCCAGTTAAACTACCCATCAGGCACTGTCCCTGATCCAGATCATGGACCTAGGTTAGACATCTAGTACGACCAGAGTGGTATTTCAACGTTGACTCCACCCAAACTGGCGTCTGGGTTTCATAGTCTCCCACCTATCCTACACAAGCCGAACCAAACACCAATACCAAACTATAGTAAAGGTCCCGGGGTCTTTCCGTCCTGCCGCGCGTAACGAGCATCTTTACTCGTAGTGCAATTTCGCCGAGTCCATGGTTGAGACAGCGCCCAAGTCGTTACTCCATTCGTGCAGGTCGGAACTTACCCGACAAGGAATTTCGCTACCTTAGGATGGTTATAGTTACCACCGCCGTTTACTGGGGCTTAAATTCTCCGCTTCACCACACAAGGTGGCTAACAGGTCCTCTTAACCTTCCAGCACCGGGCAGGAGTCAGTCCGTATACATCGTCTTACAACTTCGCACGGACCTGTGTTTTTAGTAAACAGTCGCTTGGGCCTGGTCTCTGCGACCCTCACCGCTACCCCCAGCTAGTGGGTTCACGGATCGGGTCCCCCTTCTCCCGAAGTTACGGGGGCATTTTGCCGAGTTCCTTAACCATGGTTCACTCGATCGCCTTGGTATTCTCTACCTGATCACCTGAGTCGGTTTGGGGTACGGGCGGCGCGTTGCTCGCTAGAGGTTTTTCTCGACAGCATAGGATCACCCACTTCCCCCATACGGGGTCGGCGTCACCTCTCAGGTCCGACATCCAAGTCAGCCAGCCGGATTTGCCTAGCTGGCACCCTACGGGCTTACCCACGCAACAACCATCGGCGTGGTTGGGCTACCTTCCTGTGTCACCCCATCGCTTGACTACTACCGGTTCGGGTCCCACGCTCCGCCCACCGCTCCAAGCCCGAAGGCTCGGTGACGGGGGTTTCGGGTGGTTAGCATCACCGGGTTCGTCAGGGACGCAACTTTGCCGGTACGGGAATATCAACCCGTTGTCCATCGACTACGCCTGTCGGCCTCGCCTTAGGTCCCGACTTACCCAGGGCAGATTAGCTTGACCCTGGAACCCTTGATCATTCGGCGCACAGGTTTCTCACCTGTGATTCGCTACTCATGCCTGCATTCTCACTCGTGCCACATCCACAGCTGGGTCACCCCGCTGCTTCACCCGTGGCACGACGCTCCCCTACCCATCCACACACCTGAACCCGACGGGACAAGCCCCCCGGATTGGGTTACACGTGTGAATGCCATAGCTTCGGCGGATGACTTGAGCCCCGCTACATTGTCGGCGCGGAATCACTTGACCAGTGAGCTATTACGCACTCTTTCAAGGGTGGCTGCTTCCAAGCCAACCTCCTGGTTGTCACTGCGACTCCACATCCTTTTCCACTTAGTCACCACTTAGGGGCCTTAGCTGATGGTCTGGGCTGTTTCCCTCTCGACTACGAAGCTTATCCCCCGCAGTCTCACTGCTGCGCTCTCACTTACCGGCATTCGGAGTTTGGCTAACGTCAGTAACCTGGTCGGGCCCATCGGCTATCCAGTGCTCTACCTCCGGCAAGAAACACACAACGCTGCACCTAAATGCATTTCGGGGAGAACCAGCTATCACGGAGTTTGATTGGCCTTTCACCCCTATCCACAGGTCATCCCCTCAGTTTTCAACCTAAGTGGGTTCGGTCCTCCACGCGGTCTTACCCGCGCTTCAACCTGCCCATGGATAGATCACTCCGCTTCGGGTCTTGATCGCGCTACTCAAACGCCCTCTTCGGACTCGCTTTCGCTACGGCTACCCCCCACGGGTTAACCTCGCAACACAACGCAAACTCGCAGGCTCATTCTTCAAAAGGCACGCCATCACCCCCACACAAGGCGGAGGCTCTGACGGATTGTAGGCACACGGTTTCAGGTACTATTTCACTCCCCGCCAGGGGTACTTTTCACCTTTCCCTCACGGTACTAGTCCGCTATCGGTCACCAAGAAGTATTTAGGCTTAACGGGTGGTCCCGCCAGATTCACACACCATTTCAGGGGTGGCGTGTTACTTGGGAAAACACTCGACAGGTCCGCGCTTACATCTACGGGGCTATCACCCTCTACGGCGCCACTTTCCAATGGACTTCAACTTCACACAAACTTTCTCACTGCCCCCGGAGCCGGCAGACTCCGATGAATGCTCCCACAACCCCCCACACACAACCCCTGCCGGGTATCACATGCATGAGGTTTAGCCTCCTCCGATTTCGCTCGCCACTACTCTCGGAATCACAATTGTTTTCTCTTCCTATGGGTACTGAGATGTTTCACTTCCCCACGTTCCCTCCACACACCCTATTTCATTCAGGTGCGGGTAACCGCACACAACTGCGGCTGGGTTCCCCCATTCGGACACCCCCGGATCACAGCTCGGTTGCCAACTCCCCAGGGCTTATCGCAGGCTCCAACGTCCTTCATCGGCTCTTGATGCCAAGGCATCCACCATGTGCCCTTCACAGCTTGCCAAACACAAACACTCAACAAAAACAACAAAGACACACACTACAAAAACAAACACCCACACACGACAAACCCCCCACCCCCCAAACAAAACAGGGGCACAGGGCCAACGGTGCGGGCGATGCTCGCGTCCACTATCCAGAAATCAAACAACAAGAGACCAACCAGGCCCCACACGGCAACCCACCCGGGCCGCCGGGCTCTGATGCCTCAGAACCCCAACAGTGTGCTCTGAGAACCACCCCCACCAACGACCACCCCCCGTTCCACACACCCACCACCCCCGAAGAGGACAGCAGCTGCAGTACTAGAGAAACAGGCCACCCAGCGAGGTGGTCGTTCGTCGACGACTCCACTATCCGAACACCACCATCGCCCCACCGAACAGACGCCGGTGCCAGCCTCCCCCACCAGGGGGCGGGTGTGTGCTCCTTAGAAAGGAGGTGATCCAGCCGCACCTTCCGGTACGGCTACCTTGTTACGACTTCGTCCCAATCGCCAGCCCCACCTTCGACCACTCCCTCCACAAGGGTTGGGCCGTGGGCTTCGGGTGTTGCCGACTTTCGTGACGTGACGGGCGGTGTGTACAAGGCCCGGGAACGTATTCACCGCAGCGTTGCTGATCTGCGATTACTAGCGACTCCGACTTCATGGGGTCGAGTTGCAGACCCCAATCCGAACTGAGACCGGCTTTTTGGGATTCGCTCCCCCTCACGGGATCGCAGCCCTTTGTACCGGCCATTGTAGCATGCGTGAAGCCCTGGACATAAGGGGCATGATGACTTGACGTCATCCCCACCTTCCTCCGAGTTGACCCCGGCAGTCTCCCATGAGTCCCCAGCCACCCGAAGGCGCTGCTGGCAACATGGAACGAGGGTTGCGCTCGTTGCGGGACTTAACCCAACATCTCACGACACGAGCTGACGACAGCCATGCACCACCTGTACACCAGTATCAAAGAGACCCCCATCTCTGGGAGCTTCCGGCGTATGTCAAACCCAGGTAAGGTTCTTCGCGTTGCATCGAATTAATCCGCATGCTCCGCCGCTTGTGCGGGCCCCCGTCAATTCCTTTGAGTTTTAGCCTTGCGGCCGTACTCCCCAGGCGGGGCGCTTAATGCGTTAGCTGCGGCACGGAACCCGTGGAATGGATCCCACACCTAGCGCCCAACGTTTACGGTGTGGACTACCAGGGTATCTAATCCTGTTCGCTCCCCACACTTTCGCTCCTCAGCGTCAGGGAATGCCCAGAGAACCGCCTTCGCCACCGGTGTTCCTCCTGATATCTGCGCATTTCACCGCTACACCAGGAATTCCGTTCTCCCCTGCATCCCTCTAGTCTGCCCGTATCGAAAGCCAGCACAGAGTTAAGCCCCGTGTTTTCACTTCCGACGCGACAAACCGCCTACGAGCCCTTTACGCCCAATAATTCCGGACAACGCTCGCACCCTACGTATTACCGCGGCTGCTGGCACGTAGTTGGCCGGTGCTTCTTCCCCACCTACCGTCACCACACACACTGTGCGGCTTCGTCAATGGTGAAAGAGGTTTACAACCCGAAGGCCGTCATCCCTCACGCGGCGTTGCTGGATCAGGCTTCCGCCCATTGTCCAATATTCCCCACTGCTGCCTCCCGTAGGAGTCTGGGCCGTGTCTCAGTCCCAGTGTGACCGGTCACCCTCTCAGGCCGGCTACCCGTCGAAGCCTTGGTAGGCCATTACCCCACCAACAAGCTGATAGGCCGCGAGCACATCCCCCACCCACAAAAGTTTCCACCACACATCCCATGCAGAAGGTGGTCGTATCCGGTATTAGACCCCGTTTCCGAAGCTTATCCCAGAGTGAAGGGCAGATTACTCACGTGTTACTCACCCGTTCGCCGCTCGTGTACCCCAGCAAGCTGGGGCCTTACCGCTCGACTTGCATGTGTTAAGCACGCCGCCAGCGTTCGTCCTGAGCCAGGATCAAACTCTCCATAGAAAACCTGATCCCGACAACAACACAAACTAACTAGCAAAAGTTAGCCAGAATCATTGCCGAAAAAACAAACCCAAACCAAAACCAACTGATCAGGGCATAACAAACTAATTCGTCGACTATCAAACACACTGTTGAGTTCTCAAACATCAGACGCACACGCGCAGGACCTCTCGGACCGGCCGCGGGGCAACCTACAGAAACTTACCGGGTTGGTCAGACCGCGTCAACTTGGATCGACGTGGTCACCGCGCCGGTGTCGGGGCGCTCGAAACCCCCTCCGATTCGGCCTGGTGGCCGAGGTTTGTGGGGGCCGCACACCGCGACAACGTCAAGATTAGCAGGGCGGCGCGCGGCTCTGCCAATCGGGGCTAATCGGGCGGTGATGCGCGAGCCGGTGACGGCGGTACACCGAGACCGTCGCGCTCCCCCGCGATCCAGAACCGCCAGGGGCGATCGGCCGCTTCCCGCAGCCCGACCCGGGGACCGCTCGCGACCTCGGCCGGCGGGTCGCCGAGCTCCAGCGTCAGCCGCCCGGAGCCGAGGTCGGTGCCGTTGTCGGTCAGCTCGATCCCGAGCGCCCGGCAGAGCCGGGCCGGACCGCGGGCGAGATCGCGGTCGACGGCGCCGGACCGGCGCTCGCGGGCCTTGGCCACCCCCTCGATCACCTCCCCCGCCCGGAGCAGGACCGCGCTCGCACTCTCCTCGGGGCCGACGGTGACGTTGCAGCAGACGTGCATGCCGTAGGTGAAGTAGCAGTAGAGCCGGCCCGCCGGCCCGAACATCACCTCGTTGCGTCGGGTCATCCCGCGGTAGGCGTGGGACCCGGGGTCGTCGGGTCCGGCGTACGCCTCCACCTCGGTGATGCGTACGGCGACCGCGTCGTGCCGCAGCACGGCGTTCAGCAGCCGGGGCGCGACCTCGAGGACCGGGCCGGCCAGCCGCTCACGCAGGGCGTGGGAGGCGCTCACGGTGCCTCGCCACCGTCGTCCGCAGCTCGGCGAGCTGGTCGCGCACCGCCGCCGGCGCGGTGCCCCCGCGTCCGCTGCGGGCCGCGACGGAGCCCTCCACGGTGAGCACCTCGCGCACCGCGGGCGTCAGCTGCGGCGAGATCGCGGCGAACTGCTCGTCGGTGAGCTCGTGCAGCTCGACGCCGAGCTCCTCGCACCGTCGTACGCAGGCACCGGCCACCTCGTGCGCGACGCGGAACGGCACGCCCTCGCGCACGAGCCACTCGGCCACGTCCGTGGCCAGCGAGAAGCCCTGCGGCGCGAGCTCGGCCATCCGATCGGTTTCGAAACGCAGCGTGGCGACCATCCCGGTGAATGCCGGAAGCAGCACCTCCAGGGTGTCGACGGAGTCGAAGACGGGCTCCTTGTCCTCCTGCAGGTCGCGGTTGTAGGCCAGCGGCAAGGCCTTCAGCGTGGCGAGGAGCCCGGTCAGGTTGCCGACCAGACGGCCGGCCTTGCCGCGAGCGAGCTCGGCGATGTCGGGGTTCTTCTTCTGCGGCATGATGCTCGACCCGGTCGACCAGGAGTCGTGCAACGTCACGAAGCCGAACTCCCTGGTCGCCCACAGGATGACCTCCTCGGCGAACCGGCTGACGTCCACCCCGGTCTGGGCGGCCACGTAGGCGAACTCGGCGACGAAGTCGCGCGACGCGGTGCCGTCGATCGAGTTCGCGGAGGAGCCGGTGAAGTCCAGCTCGCGAGCGACGAGCTCGGGGTCGAGTCCGAGGGTCTGGCCGGCCAGCGCACCCGAGCCGTACGGCGAGTCGGACTCGACGCGGCGCCGCCAGTCGGCAAGCCGCTCCACGTCGCGCAGCAACGGCCAGGCGTGCGCGAGCAGGTGATGCGAGAGCAGCACCGGCTGAGCGTGCTGGAGATGTGTGCGCCCGGGCATCACCGCACCCAGGTGCTCCTCGGCCTGGCCGGCGAGCGCGTCGACGAGGTCCAGGATGAGCGCGCTGACCGTCAGCGAGTGATCGAGCAGGTACGAGCGGAACAGCGTCGCGATCTGGTCGTTGCGGGAGCGTCCGGCCCGGAGCTTGCCGCCGGTTTCAGGGCCGATCTCCTCGACCAGCAGCCGCTCGAGGGCTCCGTGCACGTCCTCGTCGGCGGGGTCGGGCAGCAGCTCCCCGGCGGTGTAGCGCCGGGCGAGCTGGTCGAGCCCGTGGTGCAGCTCGGCCTCCTCCGCGTCGGTGAGCAGGCCGGCCGCCGCCAGAGCCTTGGCGTGGGCGTGGGAGCCGGCGATGTCGTAGAGGGTCAGCCGCCAGTCGAAGTGGGTCGAGCGGGACAGCGGCCTCCAGCTCCGGGGACGGGCCGCCCGCGAACCGGGCGCCCCAGAGCTTGCCCTGGTTGGTGGTGCCGTCGGTGGTCACGGCGTACCCCCGACCGTCCGCACCGCCGTGCGCATGATCTCGGGCAGCCGGACGTTCGCGGCCGACCCGTCGGCCACCAGCGCGTCCGCGGTCCACCAGGCCGCGGCGTCGATGGTGGTGCGCTCGATCGGCTCCAGCCCCTCGAAGCTGATCGCCGCGGGGTCGTGGTCGAGGGCGAGCGCGAAGTAGGTCTGGTCCTGCACCAGCCTCCACACGCCCCAGTCGAACTCGGCGTCCTCACGGGCGATCGGCTCGCTCAGCTCGGTCGGGCTGGATGACGATGCCGGTCTCCTCGCGCATCTCGCGTACGGCGGCGTCGACGAGCGTCTCGCCGGCGTCGATGGCTCCCCCGATGCTGAACCAGTACGGCTCCTCGGGCGCGGCCGGGTCCCAGCCGTGCAGGAGCAGCACCTCGCCCTGGGGGTTGACCGGCAGCACGCGAGCGCAGACGCGGTGCCGGATCTGCCGGCCGTTGGCCCGGCCTTCAGTCGTGGTCATCAGTCGGTACCGAACTCCATCGCGGCATTGTCCAGGGCCAGGTCGTCGACGCCGCCCTTGGCCGCGGGATTGTCGGAGATCACGTCACTTCCGCCCGCCTCGAGCGCGCCGAGCAGGTGCCCGTTCTCGACCAGGACCTGGCCCTCGTCGAACGGCTGGGTGGCGTAGATCTCGAGCTTGGCGCGGGAGTCGGCGATGTCGAGGTTGCGCATGGTGAGCTGCCCGATCCGGTCGGTCGGGCCGAAGAAGGCCTCCTCGGTGCGCTCCATGGAGAGCTTGTCGGGGTGGTAGGAGAAGTGCTCGCCCTCGGTGCGCAGGATCGTGTAGTCCTCGCCCCGCCGGAGCCGCAGGGTGACCTCGCCGGTGACCACCGAGGCGATCCAGCGTTGGATCGCCTCGCGCTGCATCAGCGCCTGCGGGTCGAGCCAGCGGCCCTCGTAGAGCAGCCGGCCGAGCTTGCGGCCCTCGTTGTGGTAGTTCGCGACGGTGTCCTCGTTGTGCACCGCGTTGAGCAGCCGCTCGTAGACGATCCAGAGCAGCGCCATGCCGGGCGCCTCGTAGATGCCCCGCGACTTCGCCTCGATGATGCGGTTCTCGATCTGGTCGGACATGCCGAGGCCGTGCCGGCCGCCGATGGTGTTGGCCTGGTGCACGAGCTCGACCGGGTCGTCGTACCGCTTGCCGTCGATGGCGACCGGGCGGCCGCGCTCGAAGCGGACGGTCACCTCTTCGGGCGCGATCTCGACCGAGGGGTCCCAGAACTTCACGCCCATGATCGGCTCGACGGTCTCCAGCGACACGTCGAGGTGCTCGAGCGTCTTGGCCTCGTGGGTGGCGCCCCAGATGTTGGCGTCGGTGGAGTAGGCCTTCTCCTCGCTGTCGCGGTAGGGCAGGTCGTGCCGGGCGAGCCATTGGCTCATCTCGGTGCGGCCGCCGAGCTCGGTCACGAAGTCGGCGTCCAGCCACGGCTTGTAGATGCGGAGCCCGGGGTTGGCCAGCAGGCCGTAGCGGTAGAACCGCTCGATGTCGTTGCCCTTGAACGTCGAGCCGTCGCCCCAGATGTCCACGTCGTCCTCGTGCATGGCGCGGACCAGCAGGGTGCCGGTGACCGCGCGGCCCAGCGGCGTGGTGTTGAAGTAGGAGCGGCTGCCGCTGCGGATGTGGAAGGCGCCGCAGGCGATGGCGGCGAGGCCCTCCTCGACGAGCGCGTGCCGGCAGTCGACGGCGCGGGCGATCTCCGCGCCGTACTGCAGCGCGCGGCCGGGGATGCCGTCGATGTCCGGTTCGTCGTACTGACCGAGGTCGGCGGTGTAGGTGCACGGGATCGCGCCCTTGTCACGCATCCAGGCCACGGCCACGGAGGTGTCCAGCCCCCCGGAGAACGCGATGCCGACGCGCTCGCCGACGGGGAGGGTGGTCAGGACCTTGCTCACGGGGTGCCTCCCTGCGGGTGTGGTTCGGAGTCGGCCAGGGCCAGGAACCGGCGGGCGAGTGCGTCGCCGCCCTGGGGTTCGCGGCCGATGACCAGGACGGTGTCGTCGCCGGCGATGGTGCCGAGGAGGTCGGGCATCTCGGCCTTGTCGAACGCCGACGCGAGGAACTGCGCGGCGCCGGGCGGGGTGCGCAGCACGACCAGGTTGGCGCTGGCGTCGGCGCTGACGAGCAGCTCGCTGCACAGGCGTGCCAGCCGCTGCAGCCCGGCCGCCGTCTCCGCGGGGGCCGTGGGACGGCGGTCACCGCCCTCGGCCGGTACGGCGTACACGAGCGCGCCACCGGCCGCACGGACCTTGACGGCGTCGAGCTCCACCAGGTCGCGGGACAACGTCGCCTGGGTGACCTCGATGCCCTCGCCGGCGAGCAGCGCCTGCAGCTCGCCCTGGGAGTGCACCTTCTGGTGGGTGACCAGGTCGATGATCAGCTGGTGTCGGGCGTTCTTGGTGGCCGGCCGCAGCGTCGCGTCAGCCATCGTCGTCACCCAGCAGGTAGTGGAGGATCGCCTTCTGCGCGTGGCGGCGGTTCTCCGCCTCGTCCCAGACGACGCTCTGCGGGCCGTCGATCACGTCCGCTGCGATCTCGGCGCCGCGGTAGGCGGGCAGGCAGTGCATGACGATCGCGTCGGGCGCGGCGACCTGCATCAGCTCTCCGGTCACCTGGTACGGCGCGAAGATCTGGCGGCGGGCCTCGGCCTCGTCCTCCTTGCCCATCGACACCCAGGTGTCGGTGACCACGACGTCGGCGCCCTCGACCGCCGTCCGCGGATCGGTGACGGCGTCGACGGAGCCTCCGGTCCCGGCGGCGATCTGCCGCGCCCGCTCGAACATCTCAGGCGCCGGTCGGTAGTCCTCGGGCGCGCCGACCACTACGTGCATCCCCGCGGTCGCTCCCGCGAGCAGCCACGAGTTGCCCATGTTGCAGGCGCCGTCGCCGACGAACGCGACCCGCAGGCCGCCGAGCTCGCCCTTGTGCTCGCGCACCGTCTGCAGGTCGGCGAGCAGCTGGCAGGGGTGGAAGTCGTCGGTGAGCGCATTGACGACCGGGACGCCCGCGTGTGCGGCCATCTCGTCGATCCGGGCCTGCTCGTAGGTGCGCCACACGATGAGCGACGCCTGCCGGCCGAGCACCCGGGCCACGTCGGCCACCGACTCGCGCTTGCCGATGCCGGCGAGGGTCCCGTCGACGAGCATCGGGAAGCCGCCGAGCTCCGCGATCCCGGCGGCGAAGCTGGACTGGGTGCGCAGCGTGGGCTTGTCGAAGATCATCGCGACGGTGCGCGGTCCCTCCAGCGGCCGGGCGTCGTACGGCGCCCGCTTCAGCCGGGCGGCCAGCTCGAGCACCTCGGCCTGCTCGGCGGGGCTCAGGTCGTCGTCGGCGAGGAAGTGCTTCATGCGTCCGCCCCCGTGATGATGTCGGTCCAGGCATCGCCGAGCGCGGACACGTCGCCCTCGGTGATGGTGAGCGGCGGCGCGAAGCGCAGCCGAGCCGGGCCGGTGTTGTTGAGCAGGAAGCCGCGCTCCTGCGCCCGCGCCACCACGGCGGCCGCGGTCTCCTCTGCCAGCTGGGCGCCCAGCAGCAGCCCCCGGCCCTCGACGCCGGTGACCCGGTCGACCGACGTCAGGATCGCCCGGAGCTGGTCGCCGCGGACGATCGCGGCCTCCAGCAGGCCCTCCTTCTCGATCGTGTCCATCACGGCCAGAGCCGCGGCGCACGCGACCGGATTGCCGCCGAACGTGGTGCCGTGGTTGCCCGGCTCGAGCAGGGTCGCCGCGGCACCGATGCCGATCGTCGCCCCGATCGGCACTCCCCCGCCCAGTCCCTTGGCGAGGGTCACGATGTCGGGGACGACGCCGGACTCGGTGTGCGCGAGCCAGGCGCCGGTGCGGGCGACGCCGGTCTGCACCTCGTCGACCCAGAGCAACGCCCCGTGCCGGGTCGTGACCTCCCGGGCGGCGGCGAGGAACCCCGCGGGAGGCACGATCACGCCGGCCTCGCCCTGCAGCGGCTCGACCACCACGGCGGCGGTGGTGTCGTCGACCGCCGCGGCCAGGGCGTCCGCGTCGCCGTACGGCACGAACGTGACGTCGCCCGGCAGCGGCTCGAACGGCTCGCGGTAGGCGGCCTTCGAGGTGAGCGCCAGAGCCCCCATGGTGCGGCCGTGGAACGAGCCCTCCATCGCCACCAGCCGGGTGCGACCGGTGCGGCGGGTCAGCTTCAGCGCCGCCTCGTTGGCCTCGGTGCCGGAGTTGGAGAGGAACACGCGTCCGTCGCCGTCGACGAGGCCCAGCAGCCGCTCGGCCAGCTCGACCTGCGGGGGGCTGGTGAAGAAGTTCGAGACATGCCCGAGGGTGCGCAGCTGCGCGGTCACCGCCTCGACCAGGGCCGGGTGGGCGTGGCCGAGCGCGTTGACGGCGATGCCGCCGAAGAAGTCGACGTACTCCTTGCCGTCCTCGTCCCAGACGTGGGCTCCCTCGCCGCGCACCAGGGCCAGCCGAGGCGGGCCGAAGGTGTTCATCAGGGCGCCGGCGTAGCGCTGCTTCCATCCGTCACTCACGACGTCACCTCCCGCGCCTTGCGCGTCTTGGTCTCGACTCCGGGCAGCACCTGGGTGCCGACGCCCTCCTTGGTGAACAGCTCGAGGAGTACGGCGTGCGGCTCGCGGCCGTCGACCACCGTGGTGCGCGGGACCCCGCCCTCGATCGCCTGCAGGCAGGCCTTCATCTTCGGCACCATCCCGCTCGCGAGCGTGGGCAGCATCTCCGCCAACGCCTCGGGGCTGATCTCACCGATCACGTCGGTCGGGTCTGGCCAGTCGAGGTAGAGACCCTCGACGTCGGTGAGGACGAGCAGCTTCTCCGCCTTCAGGGCGATGGCCAGCGCCGCCGCCGCCGAGTCGGCGTTGACGTTGTGCACCTGCCCGTCGGCGTCCGGCGCGACGCTGGAGACGACCGGGATCCGGCCCGCCTCGATCAGGTCGATCACCGCCTCCGGCCGGACCCGGGCGACCTCACCCACCAGGCCGAGGTCGACCTCCTCGCCGTCGACCACCGACGTGGCCTGCTCGGCGGTGAACAGCCCGGCGTCCTCACCGGACAACCCGACCGCGAGCGGGCCGTGCTCGTTGATCAGGCCGACCAGCTCGCGCTGCACCTGGCCGACGAGCACCATCCGGACCACGTCCATCGCCTCCGGCGTCGTGACCCGCAGCCCGCCCTTGAACTCCGACTCGATGCCCAGGTTGTCGAGCATCCGCGAGATCTGCGGGCCGCCGCCGTGCACGATCACCGGCCGGAACCCGGCGAACCGCAGGAACGCGATGTCCTCCGCGAACGCCTGCTTGAGCTCGTCGTCGGTCATCGCGTTGCCGCCGTACTTCACCACGATGATCTTGCGGTGGTACTGCTTCAGCCACGGCAGCGCCGCGGCCAGGGTGCGGGCCTTGGCCTGGTCGGGCTTGCTGGTGTCGAACTCGCCGGCGCTGGAGTCGTTGCTCATCGGGGGCTCATGACGAATACGCGCTGTTCTCGTGGACGTAGGCGTGGGTCAGGTCGTTGGTCCAGACGGTGGCCCGCTCGGTGCCGGCCTTCAGGTCGATGGTCACGCTCACCTCGCGGGGCTTCAGGTCGACGGTGGCCGGATCCTCCGCGGGCGTCGACGACCGGCAGACCCACACCCCGTTGATGGCGACGTCGAGGTCGGCCGGGTCGAACGCGGCGTCGGTGGTGCCGATGCTGGCGAGCACCCGGCCCCAGTTGGGGTCGTTGCCGAACACCGCGGCCTTGAACAGGTTGCTCCGGGCCACGCTCCGGCCGACGGTCAAGGCGTCGTCCTCGGTGGCCGCGTTCAGGGTCGTGATCGCGATCTCGTGGTCGGAACCCTCGGCGTCCTGGAGGAGCTGCATCGCCAGGTCGGTGCAGGCCTGGGTCAGCGCCTCGGTGAAGTCGGGGACCGACGGGGTGATCCCGCTGGCCCCACTGGCCAGCACGGTGACCGTGTCGTTGGTGGACATGCAGCCGTCGGAGTCGAGACGGTCGAAGCTGACCCGGGTCGCGGCCCGGAGCGCGGCGTCCAGGTCGGCGGCCGGGACGATCGCGTCGGTGGTGAGCACCACGAGCATCGTGGCCAGCTGGGGCGCGAGCATCCCTGCGCCCTTGGCCATCCCGCCGATCGACCAGCCGGCACCCTCGACGAGGACCTGCTTGCTCACCGAGTCGGTGGTCATGATGGCCGCGGCCGCGTCGTCACCGCCGTCGGGCGAGAGGGCGGCGTACGCCGTGTCGACACCGTCGAGCAGGGCCTCGCGAGGGTTGGCCAGCCCGATCAGGCCGGTGGAGCAGACCACGACGTCGACCGCGCCGATGCCGAGGTTCCCGGACACCTGCTCGGCCACGGCATGCGTCGTCTGGAAGCCGTCGGGGCCGGTGTAGCAGTTGGCGCCACCGCTGTTCAGCACCACCGCCCGGACGGTGCCGTCCTTGACGACCTCCTGGCTCCACAGCACCGGGTTGGCCTTGCACCGGTTGGCGGTGAACACCGACGCCGAGTCGAACATCGGACCGTCGCTGACCACGAGCGCGAGGTCCTTGGCTCCGGTCGCCTTGAGCCCGCAGGCGACGCCGGCGGCCCGGAAGCCGCCGGGGGTGGTCACGCTCATGGCGCGATGCCCACGGTGGTGAGGCCGGTGTCCTCCGGCAGCCCGAGGGCGAGGTTCATGCACTGCACGGCCGCGCCACCGGTGCCCTTGGCGAGGTTGTCGACGGCACCGACCGCGACCAGGCGGCGTGCGGTCTCGTCGACGGTGACCTGCACGTGGACGGAGTTGGATCCGAGCACCGACTGGGTCTGCGGCCACTGGCCAGGTGGGAGCACGTGCACGAACGGCTCGTCGGCGTAGGCCTTGACGTACGCGGCGTGCGCGTCCTCCGCCGACACGTCGTCGGAGACGCGAGCGCTGCACGTCGCCAGGATTCCGCGCGCCATCGGGACCAGCAGAGGCGTGAAGCTCACCGACACGGCTTCCCCGGTCAGCTTGGTGAGGTTCTGGGTGATCTCGGGGGTGTGCCGGTGCACGCCGCCGACGCCGTAGGCGCTGGCGTTGCCCATCACCTCGCTGCCGAGCAGGTGCGGCTTGGCCGCCTTGCCTGCCCCGCTGGTGCCGGACGCGGCGACCACGACGATGTCGGGCTCGACCAGACCCGCGGCGACCGCGGGAGCCATCGTCAGCGTCGACACGGTCGGGTAGCAGCCGGGAACGGCGATCCGGGTGGCTCCCCGCAGGGCGTCCCGCTGCCCGGGCAGCTCGGGAAGGCCGTAGGGCCAGGTGCCGGCGTGCGTGCCGCCGTAGAACCGCTCCCACTCGCCCGCGTCGTCGAGGCGGTAGTCGGCACCGCAGTCGATCACCACGGTGTCATCGCCCAGCTCGGCGGCGATCGCGCCGGACTGGCCGTGCGGGAGGCCCAGGAAGACCACGTCGTGTCCGGCGAGCACGTCGAGCTCGGTCGGCTCGAGCACCCGCTCGGCGAGCGGCACCAGGTGCGGCTGCAGCGAGCCCAACGTCTCGCCCGCGTTGGAGGCGCCGGTGAGCGCCCCGATCTCCACCCCGGGATGGCCGAGCAGCAGTCGCAGCACCTCGCCGCCGGCGTACCCGCTGGCTCCGGCGACCGCTACCCGCTTCGTCGTCATGTGCATGACTATACAGTGGACTGCAACTTCATTTGCAAGCGGGTCGGCGCTGCTTGATATCTGGGTGCGCCCGCTTGCCCCTGCACACTAGCGTCGCCGGAAATGACTCAACTCACCCATGACCTCTACCTCAGCCACATCCGCAACGAGTCGCAGCGCTTCCGTGTGGCGCTCGCCGATTGCGACCTCGACGCCCGGGTGCCCTCGTGCCCGGACTGGAACGCCGCCGACCTGCTCTGGCACCTAGGAGCCGACGTCCAGGACTTCTGGGCCTGGATCGTCGAGCACCGCCCGGAAGGCCCGGACGGCTACCCCGAGCTGTCCCGGCCGGACTCCCGCGCCGGGCTGTTCGATGCCTTCGACACCGCCAGCGCCCGGCTGGTCACCGCGCTCGAGTCCGTCGACCCGGGTGAGCATGCCTGGACCTGGTCGACCGACCAGACCGCCAGGTTCATCGGGCGCCGCCAGGCCCACGAGGCGCTGATCCACCGACTGGACGCGGAGCTCACGGCCGGCGCGGTCACCGGGCTCGACCCCGCGCTGGCCGCCGACGGCGTCCAGGAGTGCCTCGCCGTGATGTACGGCGGCTGCCCGCCGTGGGGCACGTTCACCCCGGGCGAGGGCCTGCTCCGGTTCGACCTCACCGACGTCGACCAGTCGGTGTGGGTGCGGCTCGGACAGTTCACCGGAACCGACCCCGACAGCGGCAAGGTGTACGACGAGCCGGACATCGATGTCGAACCCGATCCCGGAACGGAGCCCGACGTCGTGGTGGCCGGAGCGGCCGGCCCGATGGACGCCTGGCTCTGGCACCGCGGCGACGCGGCCGTCACGATCACCGGGGACCGTGACGTCTACGACCGGTTCGCGGCGCTGGTGACCAACCCGATCAACTAGGGCGTTTCTCTCTACCCGGAGCGGCGCGTAGCAGGCCGGGGTAGAGAGAGACGCCCTAGCGATCTCCCCAGACCGGGGGGCCGCTGACGTCCTCGGTGCCGGGCACTTCCACCACGTTCCCGGGATCGTCGATCGACACGGTGGCCAGCGTGTCGTCCTCGGTGCGGAAGGCGATCTCGGTGCCACCGGGTGACCACACCGGGTCCAGCACCGGTTGACCGACGTCGAGCTGCTCGGCCTCGCCGTCCAACGACAGGGTCCAGAGCTCCCCCAAGGGTTCGTCCGACTCGCTCCGGACGAACAGCAGCAGGTCAGGGCCGGCGACCCAGTCGGGGTGGGTGTCCCAGCCCTCGTCGAACGTCAGCTGCTCGGCGACCTTCGTCTGGATGTCGTACAGCCAGAGCGACGACGGGCCCTCCTCGTCGTCGGCGACGGAGGCGACGAGCTGGGTCTGGGAAACCCAGGTGGGCGTCCCCCGGACCACGCCGTCGACCTCGATCGTCTGATCCAGCGCTCCTTCGGTGTCGACGATGTACATCCCGGTCGACTCACCCTCCGCGGAGATGCAGTTCAGGGCCAGGCGATCCCCGTCCGGGCTGAACGCCGGCCGCCGCGCGTAGTCGCAGGCGTCCTCGCTGTCGAAGAGCTGACGGCTCTCCCCGGTGGCGACGTCGAGCACGATCGGCCACACCGCATCCTTCGTGGCCCGGGCGAGGTAGACGATCGTCTCCCGGTCCGGCGAGATCGCCGGGAAGTTGTCGTTGTCCCCGGGCGTGATTGATTCGAGCGAGTCGGGGTCGTCGGGGTCGACCGCGTAGATCTTGGAGCTGTCATCGCGTTTGATCGGCACCAGCACGGTGTTGCTCGTGATGTCGAGCGGTCCGGTGGGCGTGGACTGGCTGGGCTCATCGGTGGGGTCGTCCGTGGCATTGCCGGACGGATCGTCGTCCTGGGTGAGCACCCAGGCCACCGCTCCCCCGCCGACGAGCACCAACAGCACCGCCAGCAGGACGACCGGCCACACGCGGCGACGGCGGGGTGGTACGGGAACGGGCGGGGGCGGATACCGCTGCTGGTCCCAGGTGTCCGCATCGACGGAGCGTCCGGAGAGCGTGCCGGGTCCATCGCCGGGGCTGAGCTCTGTGTCGGGTGACGCCGGCCGGGGCGCCGGAGCCGGGGGCGCCGGCCCGGGCTGGGCCGGCGGAGGCGGAGGCGGAGGCGGCACGGACGCCCGGCCCTCGGGCGGAACCTGGGTGTCCCCGGCCGCCGGCGGTCCCTGGTGGTACGCCGCGACGACGTCCGCATCGACCCGGCCTGAGGGCGTAGCCCACGGCGGCGACCGCCCAGCGGGTGCGCTGCAGGTCCTCGGTGCCGCGATCGCGGGCGAGCGCATCGCCGGACTCGGCCACCGCAGCGAGCGGCTGGGCCCCGTTGTCGAGCATCGAGAGCAACCGGCCGACTGCCCCCAGCCGGACCGCGTCCGCGAGCAGGTTGAGCTCGCCGAGGGTCGCCTCGTCCTCGGACAGGAAGTCGTCGAGCGCCGCCCGGAAGGCCTCGGGCGTCTCGACCACGCCGGCGCCCTGCCTCTCCACCAGCTCCCGGAGCAGCTCGTGCAGCTCACGTCCGGTCGCGGCGCTCACTTGCTCCCCCAGGCGGGTGCACCGGGCTCACCCGGGAGGTCCGGCACGTAGCTGACATCGGTGAGGTCGTCCAGCGGCGCCACGGCCAGCTGCTCGTTGCCGTCGTCGTCGCGAACCGTGAAGGCGATCTGGGTCCCGTCGGGCGACCACGCCGGGTGGGCCCAGAGCTCGCCGCTGGTCGACGGACCGGGCTCTCCGTTGGCGTCCCTGGTCAGGACGTCGCCGAAGAGGTCCGCGCTCTCGTGCCGGCCGTACAGCAACAAACCTGCCTCCTCCGACCAGTCGGGGTTCGAGTCCCACCCCTCGCTGCCATCGGTCATCTGCCGTGGTGGGTTCCCGCCGACCTGGACCTTCCACAGTGTGGACGGCTCATCCTCGGGGTAGCCCGTCAACGCGTAGACGAGCGTGTTCACCGACAACCAGGTCGGAGTGCCGAGTGGTTCGCTCGGGATAGCGAGGCCGTCCTTGACCTCCCCGCGGAGGTCGACCACGAAGTTGCTCGTGTAGTTGTCGAACTCGTCGAGGCATTCCAGGGCAAGCCGGTCGCCGGCCGGGTTGAACGCGGGCCGGGCGGCGTACTCACAGGGCGCGGTGGGGGCGTTGAGCAGCGGACGCGTCTCGCCGGAGACGAGGTCGAGCAGCATCGGCCGGCGGGCGCTTTCCTGGGGTGCCTCGAGGTAGACCACCTTCGTCCGGTCCGGTGAGATCACCGGCACCCGGTCGGCCGGGCCGTCGGTGATCGGCTCCGAGTCGCCGGACTCGGCATCGACGACGTAGATCCGGCTCTCGTCGTTATCGTCGGTCAACGAGAGCACGAGGGAGCCGGTCGGAATGGCGGCCTCGCTGCCGCCGGCGGCGTCATCCGCCTCGCCGCCGCTTACCTCGTCACCCGCCGACGCCGAGTCGGGGTCCTTGGAGCTGTCGGACGCTCCGTCCGGGGAGTCGTCACGGTTGCCGAGCCACATCCCCGCCAGCACGGCACCCACGACAACCGCAGCGACCAGGAGGCCGGCCAGCACGACGGTTCCGGTACGCCGGCGTGGTGGCGGGGGTGTCGGCGGGGGCAGCGGCGGTGGTGGGCCGACGACGGGAGCGGGTGTTGACGGCGGCGCCGGGGGTCCCGGCCCGATCGACTCGGTCGCGGGAAACGTGGCGGGGGGCTGCCGGTCGCGGCCCCGGCGGCCTCGGCGGGGGTGCCGTCGGCCGCTGCGTGGGAGGTGCCGGCACCGACGGTGCAGCTGCGGTGACGACCACACCCTCGTCGACCCGGCCCAGCGCGAAGCCGACGGCGGCGACCGCCCAGCGACACCGGGCCACGTCGTCGGTGCCGCGGTCGCGGGCGAACACCTCGCCCACCTCACGCACCGCCTCGACCGGCTCCGCGCCGTGGTCGATCATCGAGAGCATGCGGTGCACGGCGCCGAGACGGACCGCGTCGACCAGGAGATTCAGCTCGCCGGTGGTCGCCTCGTCCTCGGTGAGGAAGTCGTCGAGGGCGCCCCGGAACGACTCGGCGCTCTCGACCACGTCGGGTCCCTGCCGCGCCACCAGGTCGCGCAGATGCTCGTGCAGGTTCATTACGGCGGCCCCTTGCTGGTCCCAGTCAGATCGTAGGGCGGGCTGGTGGGGAGCCGCAGCGGATCACGCGCGCTGCACGGCGCCGGTGCGCTCGGCGGCGACCGCCACGGCCGCGTCGCGGGCAGCGGAGGTCTCCTCCTCGGTGAGCGTGCGGTCGGGGGCCCGGAAGCGGAGCGCGAAGGCCAGCGACTTCTTGCCGGCCCCGATCTGCTCGCCGGTGAACACGTCGAACAGGCGCACCGACTCCAGCAGCTCGCCGGCACCGGCGCGAAGCGCCTCCTCCACGGCCGCGACCGTGACGTCGGTGTCGACCACCAGGGCGACGTCCTCCTTCGCCAGGGGGTACGTCGAGAACTGCGGGCCGGGCACCACGTCGACGGCGTGCCGGATCAGGAAGTCGAGGTCGATCTCGAGCGCGGCGGTCCGGGGCGGGACGCCGTACGCCTTGCAGACCTTGGGGTGCAGCTCGCCGGCGTGGCCGAACTCGGCACCCCCGATCGCCACCTGCGCGCAGCGGCCGGGATGCCACGGCATCCGGGCGGCGGACCGCACCTCCACCTCGACCCCGAGCTCGCGGCCGAGCCGGCGGACGATCTCGATCGCGTCGGCCCAGCCGGCCTCGCGACCGCTGCCCCACCAGCCCGCGCGCTCGCGCTCCCCGGCGAGCACCACGGCCAGGAACTGGGGCTGGTCCGGGATGGCGGCCATCAGCTTGGCGAGGTCGTCGTCGCTGGGCCGCCAGTCGACGCCGAAGATCGGGGCCGGACCGCGGTCGACGGGGAAGGCCACCGTGCCGGTCTCGAACAGGGCGACGCCCGGGGCACCGCGCCCGATGTTGCGGGCGGCCGCCTTGAGCACGCCCGGCAGCAGCGTGGTGGTGTACGCCGGCTCCTCCGACGAGATCGGGTTGGCCAGCGGGACCGTGCGACGCAGGGGGTCGTCACCGGGCAGTCCCAGCGCGTCGAACGTCGCGGTGCCGACGAACGGGAAGCTCAGCACTTCCACGCAGCCGGCGCCCGCCAGGGTACGGCCGATCCGGCGGCGCAACCGCTGCTCGCGGCTGAGCCCGCGGCCGGCGGCCTCGCGCGGCAGCACGGACGGCACCCGGTCGTAGCCGACGATGCGGACGACCTCCTCGACCAGGTCGTAGGGGTCGGTGAGGTCGGGGCGCCAGGTGGGCGGGACGAACCCGCCGTCCTCGACCACGGCACCCGACCTTCTCGAGGTTCTCGACCGCGGTGTCGCCCGGGATCTCGATGCCCGAGATGCGCGCCGGCAGGTCGCGCGGCATCGGGATCGCGGCCGGGTGGCGGCGGCTCCCCGACCACGGTGACGCCGGGCTCCTCCGTGCCGCCGCCGTACTCGACGAGCAGCTCGACCACCCGGTCGGCCGCGGCGGGCGTGATCACCGGGTCGACGCCGCGCTCGTTGCGCTTGCCGGCCTCGGAGGTGAGCTTGTGCCGCTTGCCGGTGCGGAACATCGAGACGGCGTCCCAGTGCGCCGCCTCGACGAGCACCCGCGTCGTGCTCGTCGGACATCTCGGTGGTCTCGCCGCCCATCACGCCGCCGAGGCCGATGATCCCCGAGTCGTCGGTGACCACGAGGTCCTCGGTCGACAGCGCCCGGTCCGTCCCGTCGAGCGTGGTCAGCCGCTCCCCCTCGGTGGCGCGGCGGACCCGGATCGGGCCCTGGAGCTTGTCGGCGTCGTAGCCGTGGATCGGCCGGCCGAGCTCGAGCATCACGTAGTTGGTGATGTCGACCGCCAGCGAGATCGGGCGCATGCCGGACAGCGTGAGCCGCTGGGCCATCCAGTCCGGCGTCGCGGCACCCGGGTCGATGCCGCCGACCACGCGAGCGACGAACACCGGGCAGCCCTCGGGGTCGTCGATGACGACCGGGTAGCCGTCGTCGTTCGGCTCGGGGACCTTTCGCTGGGCCGGGTCGGTGTACGGCGCGTCGAAGGCCAGCGCCGCCTCCCGGGCCACGCCACGCAGCGAGAGTGCGTAGGCGCGGTCCGGGTTGATCTCGAACTCGATGACCTCCTGGTCGAGCCCGAGCACGGGGCGTGCGTCGGCGCCGGGCTCGCCCGCGTCGGCGGGCAGCACCATGATCCCGGCGTGGTCCTCGCCGATCCCGAGCTCGCGGCTCGAGCAGATCATCCCGGCCGAGACGTGCCCGTAGGTCTTGCGCGCGGAGATCTCGAAGCCGCCTGGAAGCACCCCGCCGGGCAGCACCACGACGACCAGGTCGCCGGGCGCGAAGTTGTGCGCGCCGCACACGATGCCCTGGGGCTCCCCGGTGCCGTTGGCGTCGCCGACGTCGACGGTGCACCAGTTGATGGTCTTGCCGTTCTTCTGCGGCTCCGGCTCCATGGTCAGAACGCGGCCGATCACCAGCGGCCCGGTGATCGCGTCGCCGGGACGGTGGATGCCTCCAGCTTGAGGCCGAGCGCGGTCAGCCGGGCGGCGAGCTGCTCGGTGGTGAGGTCGGCGGGCAGGTCGACGTACTCGCGGATCCAGGAGACGGGGGCCTTCATGTCAGATCTCCGTCCCGAACGCGCGGGTGAAGCGCACGTCGCCCTCGAACAGCGAGCGCAGGTCCTCGATGCCGTGCCGGAACATCAGCGTGCGGTCGATGCCCATGCCGAACGCGAAGCCGGTGTAGCGCTCGGAGTCGACGCCGCACGCGGCGAGCACCCGCGGGTTCACCACCCCGCAGCCGCCCCACTCGATCCAGCCCTCGCCACGGCAGGTCCGGCAGGAGTCGCTGTCCACGTCCCCGGCAGACGAAGCAGACCAGGTCGACCTCGGCGCTCGGCTCGGTGAACGGGAAGTACGACGGCCGGAACCGCGTGGTGATGCCCTCGCCGAACATCGCGGTGGCGAAGTGGTCGAGGGTGCCCTTGAGGTGCGCCATGGTGATGCCCTCGTCGATGGCGAGGCCCTCGACCTGGTGGAACATCGGGCTGTGCGTGGCGTCGTACTCGTCGGTGCGGAAGACCCGGCCCGGGCAGACGACGTAGATCGGCGGGGTGCGGGAGAGCATCGTGCGCGCCTGCACCGGCGAGGTGTGCGTGCGCAGCACCAGGTGCTGGTCGGCCGGGTCGGTCCAGAACGTGTCCTGCATGGTCCGGGCCGGGTGGTCCGGGCCGAGGTTGAGCGCGTCGAAGTTCAGCCACTCCGCCTCGATGACCGGGCCCTCGGCGACCTCCCAGCCCATCGCGACGAAGATGTCGGCGATGTAGCTCCGAGCCGGTGGTCACCGGGTGCCGGGCGCCGGCCGGGAGTCGGTCGGTGGGCAGGGTGACGTCGACGGTCTCCTCGACCAGCATCCGCTCCTCGTGCTCGGCCTCGAGCACCGCCTCCCGGTCGGCCAATGCCTTGGTCACCGCACCGCGCGCCTGGCCGATCCGCTGGCCGGCCTCCTTGCGGGCCTGCGGCGGCAGCGCGCCGATCTCCCGGTTGGCCAGCGCGAGCGGCGACCGGTCGCCGGTGTGCTCGATCCGGACCCGCTTCAGCGCGTCGAGATCGGCGGCCGCGGCGATCGCCGCCAGGGCGGCGTCGCGCGCCGCCTCGACCTCTTCGGGCTTCAAGGCGTGACCTCCACGGGGTCGTAGTCGGTGTTGGGTCCGGACATGGGTCGCAAGTCTAGGAAGGACGGTGGCGCGACCGCGTTACCCGGTTTCGCCCGACGGGCCACGTGGTGGTCACCGATCCGGCTCCGCCCTCGGGCGCGTCGTCGATCGTGACGGTGCCCGCCGTGCGCGCGCACCAGCCCGTTGACGATGTAGAGGCCGAGGCCGGAGCCACCGCGCGCGCCGCCGGTCCAGAACTTCGTGAACACCCGCCGCCGCAGATCGCTCGGGATGCCCTCCCCCTCGTCGTCGACCTCGATCCGTACCTCCTCGCCCTCGCCACCCGTCGGCGCGCGATCGACGACCACCCGGACCTCGCCCTCGCCGTGCCGGACGCGCGTTCTCGACCAGGTTGGTGACCACCTGGGTGAACTTGTCGGGGTCGACGAGCACCTCGGGCAGCCCCTCCTCGACGGTCAGGTCGATCGGCCGCGCGGTGCCGATCGCCACCGACTCGACGACCCGGCCCACCAGCACCCCGACGTCGGAGGGCCGGCGGGTGCAGCTGCAGCCGGCCGGTGTCGATGCGGGCGACGTCGAGCAGCTCGGCGATCAGCCGGCTCAGCCGGTCGGAGTCGGCGCTGACCGTGGTCAGCATCAGCTTCTTCTGCTCGTCGTTGAGCTTGTCCCAGCGGTTGAGCAGCGCCTGCACGAAGCCCTTCACCCCGGTCAGCGGCGAGCGCAGCTCGTGGGCGACGGTGGCGACCAGGTCGGAGCGCTCGCGGTCGAGGCGGGCCCGGCCGCGCCCCGACCGCAGCGTGACCGCGACCGTCTCGCACCGGGCGGCCCGGCGCCGGCCGGTGGATCCGCGCGGCGACCAGCACCTCGGTGCCGTCGGGCAGCAGCCAGGACTGCTCGGGGATCGCCGACTCGCGTGGAGCAGGCCGTCGTACGGCGCGTTGCCGGTGAACCAGTCCTGGCCGTCCTGGTCGCGGCAGCGCCAGCACCTCGGCCAGCGGCCGTCCGACGCACGCGTCGGCCGTCGGTGCCGAGCATCCGGGCTGCGCGAGCGCGACACCAGGGTGACCAGGCCGTCGGCGTCGGCGACCACCACGCCGTCGGGCAGCAGGTCGGCCAACGCCAGCGCGGCCGGTGGGCGTCGTCGGACACGAGCACCACCGTAGTGGGGAGCCGCCGCGATCAGCGGCGCTGGACCCGCGCGCTCGCGTAGAGACAGAGCGCGGCAGCGGTCGACAGGTTGAGGCTCTCGGCGCGGCCGTGGATCGGGATCCGGACCCGGTGGTCGGCGGCGGCCGCCAGCTCGGCCGGCAGCCCGCGGGCCTCGTTGCCGAACAGCCAGGCCGTCGGGCGCGCGGAGCAGGTCGTCGGCGTCGTCGAGGTCGACCTCGCCGCCGCCGTCGGCGGCGAGCACCTGGAGGCCGGCGTCCTGCGCGGCCCGGACCGCGGCGTACGGGTCGCGGCGTCTGGCTGACCGGGAGGTGGAACAGGCTGCCGACGCTGGCCCGCACCGTCTTGGGGTTGTAGGCGTCGACCGAGTCGCCGGCGAGCACGACGCCGTCGGCGCCCGCGGCGTCGGCGCAGCGGATCACGGTGCCGGCGTTGCCGGGGTCGCGGACGTCGGCGCAGATCGCCAGCAGCCGTGGTTCGGACAGGCGCAGCGCGCCTCCTAGCCACCGACCACGGCAGCGGTCGAGGAAGCGGCAGACCGCGACCACGCCGGCCGGGGTGACGGTGTCGCTGAGCGAGGCGAGCGCGCGGTCGTCGACCAGGGTCCAGACCGGGGCCGGAGCCGGCCAGGTCGGCGTACTGCTCGGTCGCGGCCTGCGGTCGCGAAGACCTCGACGACGCAGCCGGGCACGGCCAGCGCCTCGTCGACGGCCTTCGGGCCGTCGGCAAGGAAGAGCCGCCGCTCGGCGCGAACCGAGCGGCGGCTGAGCTTCCGTGCCTCCTTGACCCGGGCGTTGCCCGCCGTCAAGGGCGCGTGGTCGCCAGGTTACGCCGAGACCTTCGGCGCGTTGACGTCCTCGGGCAGCGCGGCCTTGGCGGTCTCGACGAGCGCGTTGAACGCGGCGACGTCGTTGACGGCCAGGTCGGCCAGGATCTTGCGGTCGACCTCGACACCGGCCAGGTTCAGGCCCTGGATGAACCGGTTGTAGGTCAGCCCCTGGGCGCGGGCCGCGGCGTTGATCCGCTGGATCCACAGGCGGCGGAAGTTGCCCTTGTTCTTGCGCCGGTCGTTGTAGCTGTAGACCAGCGAGTGGGTGACCTGCTCCTTGGCCTTGCGGTAGAGGCGCGAGCGCTGGCCGCGGTAGCCGCTGGCGCGCTCGAGGGTGGTCCGGCGCTTCTTCTGGGCGTTCACTGCCCGCTTGACGCGTGCCACTGTGTTACTCCTTGTTCGATAGCTGGTGTGCGGGCGGGCTCAGAGACCGAGCATCTTCTTGGCGCGCGGGACGTCGGCCTTGGCGACCTCGGTGGTGCCGGACATGCGGCGGGTCACCTTGGAGGGCTTCTTCTCCAGGTTGTGGCGCTTGCCGGCCTTCTCGCGCAGGATCTTGCCCGAGCCGGTCACCCGGAAGCGCTTGCTCGCACCGGAGTGCGTCTTGTTCTTCGGCATCTGCTCTCTCTCTCTCTGTCCGTGGTCGCTGCTGGTGCTCGGTAGCCGTCGGTGGCTCAGGCCTCGATCTCGGGATCGAGGTTCTCGGAGCGGCCGCGCTCCTTCTTCTGGGCGACGGGCCGGCCGGCGTTGTGCGGCGTCCGCTCGGCGTGCTCCTCGGCCTCCTCGGCGGCGCGCTCGGCAGCCTTGGACTCCTTCGCGGCCTTCTGCGTCGACCTTGGCGTCGGCCTTCTTCTTGTGCGGGCCGAGCACCATGATCATGTTGCGGCCGTCCTGCTTGGGCGCGGACTCGACGAAGCCCAGCTCGGTGACGTCCTCGGCCAGCTGCTGCAGCAGCCGGAAGCCCAGCTCGGGGCGGTGCTGCTCACGACCGCGGAACATGATCGTGATCTTGACCTTGTCGCCCGCCTTGCAGGAACCGCACGACGTGACCCTTCTTGGTCTCGTAGTCGTGCTGGTCGATCTTGGGGCGGAGCTTCATCTCCTTGATGATCACGTTCGTCTGGTTCCGACGTGCCTCACGGGCCTTCTGGGCGTTCTCGTACTTGAACTTCCCGTAGTCCATGAGCTTGCAGACGGGCGGGCGGGCCGGTCGGCGCGACCTCGACCAGGTCGAGGTCGGCCTCCTGGGCCAGCTTCAGGGCCTGGTCGGTCGGCACGATGCCGACGGTCTCGCCGTTGGGTCCGACGAGGCGGACCTCGGGTACCCGGATCCGCTCGTTGATACGAAGCTCGGTGCTGATGTGTCCTCCAGTGGGTTCTATGGGCCGGAAGACCATTTCCCTTGCTCCCCAGGCGAACTGGGCCCGAAATGAGAAACGGCTTCCGCTCTAACCAAGCGGAAGCCAGTCGTGACACCTCACCGCGCGCACCCTCGTGCGCGAGGCCGGAGCCTTCGGACCGGACCCGACGACCTGTGCTGCAGGGCGGTCGATGCGGGTGGGAGAAGTGTGTTGCTGATCTCCGCTTGTGGGATCGGCGCGGACTCCCGGAGGAGTCCGAACAGATCGGTCAACGCAGGATGTTATCGGAACATTCCTCGGTCGGGCTAATCAGCGGGTGCGACCCACCCGACCCGGTCCCCGGCCCGCGCCAGCCGCCAGCCCGCCGCGAGCGCCCGCAGGTCCTCCCCCTCGACGGCGACGGTGACCGGGCCGGCGACGTCGACCAGCAGCGCGTCGGCGCCCTCCTGGACCGCCGAGCAGCGCCGCCGTGCGGGTCGGAACCGCGACCGGGCGACCCTCCGGGTTCCACGCGGCCAGCGTGTCGGTGCTCGTGAACGCCAGCAGCGCCGCCCTCCGTCGGCGCCCTGCAGCAGCACGGTCGCCATGTCGCTCGACTTGTCCTGGGCCAGGCCGTCCGCCCCCGTCTCGACCTCGCCGAGGACCGCCACCACCGGCACCAGCAGCCGGGCGCCGCCGAGGGCGGCCAGCACGTCCGGATAGCGGGTCTCGTCGACGGCGTACGCCGCCAGCGCGGCGGCGAGCCTCGGCGATGCCTCGCCGGTGTCGTCGGGGTAGTCCGACCCCTGGAGCAACCGTTCGTTCACCAGGCCATTCTGGGGGGTCTCCCGCTGGGTCGATGTGGCAGCCTGGAGGGGTGGACGATGTCGCCTGGGGTGCGCTGACCCTCGGGCTCACGATGCTCGGTGGGATCTACACCTGGTACGCCTACCGGAAGCGGGGGCTGACGGCCGGGATGCGCGGGGCCGCGATCACCCTGCTGCCGCTGGCGGCGTACCTCACCAAGACGCTGAAGATGTTCACGCGCATCGTCGACGCAGTCACCGACTGGGCCGCCAGCCTGGTCTTCAACCCCGCGGTGTGGCTCGGCGTGGTGCTGGCCGGTGTGTCCGCGGTCCTGTTCGTGGTGTCCGGCGCGATCGATCGGCGGCGCGGCGGCCGCCGCTCCGACACGCCGAAGCAGGTGCCGGGCCGCAAGGCGCGAACCGGTGGAAGGCTCGTCCATCGTGGACGACGACATGGCCGACATCGAGGCGATCCTGCGCAAGCGCGGAATCACCTGATGGCGCACGACCACGTCGACCGCAACCGCTTGTGGTCGCGGCTGCGTGACGCCGTAGCGGCGCTGGAGAAGCCGCCGGCCTTCCCGGTCATGGTCGTCGACCTCGACGCGTTCGACGCCAATGCCGCCGACCTGCGACGACGCGCGGGCGGCACCCCGATCCGGCTGGCCTCGAAGTCGGTGCGGGTTCCCGGCGCTGATCCGGCGCGGGCCTCGACCAGCGAGGGGTTCCGCGGCGTGCTGGCCTACACGCTGGCCGAGGCGCTGTGGCTGGAGGAGCACGAGGTGTGCGACGACCTGGTCGTCGCCTACCCGACCGTCGACCGGGCCGCCCTGTCGCGGCTCGTCGGGTCGCCCCGCGCCGCCGCCCGGATCACCCTGATGATCGACGACCCGGCCCACCTCGACGTCGTGGACTCGGTGCGGGCCTCCACCGCCGTCCCGGTGCGGGTCGCCATCGACATCGACGCCGGGCTGCGGATGGGCCGCCAGCACGTCGGGCCCAAGCGCTCGCCGCTGTACGACGCCGCGGGCGTGGTCGCGCTGGCCAGGTGTGTCCAGGACCGGCCCGGCTTCCGGCTCGTGGGCGCGATGACCTACGAGGGTCAGGTCGCCGGGGTCCAGGACGACGTACCGTCCCAGCGCGCGCGGTCGGCGGTGGTGCGCCGGCTCAAGTCGCTGTCGCTGACCCAGCTGGAGGTACGCCGCCGGGAGATCGCCGACGCCCTCCGGGAGGTGGCCGACCTGGAGTTCTGGAACGCCGGCGGCTCGGGGTCGGTCGAGGCGACCGTCGCGGATCCGGTGGTCACCGAGGTCGCGGCCGGCTCGGGGCTGCTGGTGCCGACGCTGTTCGACCACTACCAGTCCTTCCGGCCGCGGCCCGCGGCGTTCTTCGGCATGCCGGTGGTCCGCCGGCCATCGCCGCAGGTCGCGACCGTGCACGGCGGCGGCTTCGTGGCCTCCGGCCCGGCAGGCAACGACCGGCTGCCCACCCCGTGGGCGCCCCCGGGGCTCCATCTCACCGGGCTCGAGGGCGCCGGCGAGGTGCAGACGCCGCTCACCGGGCCGGCGGCGGCGCTGCTGTCGATCGGCGACCTGGTGTGGTTCCGGCACGCCAAGTCCGGCGAGCCGTTCGAGCACACCGACGTGGTGCACCTGCTCGAGGGCGAGCGGTTCGTCGACACGGTGCCGACCTACCGCGGCCACGGCTGTGTCTTCTGAGGAGCCCCGTCGCCCACGTCCTCGACGCTCGCCCGGACCCGGCCGCCCACCCTCGGCGCGGGCAGGTTGATCTGCGTGGACGGTCCGGCCGGGTCGGGCAAGACCTCGCTGGCCGCGCGAGCTGGCCGCGCGGGCCGCAGCTCCGGTGGTCCACATGGACGACCTGTACGACGGCTGGGACGGGCTCGCCGACGGTCGCCGAGCACCTGTCGGGGCTCCTGCGTCCGCTCGCCGAGGGCCGGCCGGGGAGCTACCGGCGCTACGACTGGCACGCGGCGCCGGTTCGCCGAGACCGTCACCGTGGAGCCCGCTCCGCTGCTGGTGGTCGAGGGCGTCGGCTCCGGGCGACCGCGCCCACGCGGACCTGTGCACGGTGCTGGTCGTGGGTGACGGCGCCCGACGACGTACGACTGGAGCGTGGGCTGGCGCGGGACGGCGACGTCGATGCGGGAGGACTGGCTCGCCTGGATGACGGCCGAGCGCGAGCATCTGGCGCCAGGAGCGGACGCGGGACCGGGCCGACCTGGTCGTCGAGACCGGTTAGCCGACGGTCCTGGCGGGCGGTCGACCAGGGCCCGGAGCTCGCGGACCGCGAGCTTGGCCCGGGCGCCGTCGGAGCGACTGGATGCCCATGGCCGGCACGGTGTTGCCGTCGGCGAGGTCGAGGGTGACCCACGGCGCGCCGGGCGGCAGGTGCACCGCGATCACCTCGGCCCACTCGAAGTCGCGGCGGCGGTAGCCGTTGACCACGGTCAGTCGCTCGGGCTCGGCGACCACGCGGGAGCGGACCAGCGCGAACAGCGCGGCCAGCATCGCCGCCCCGAGCGCGATCACCGTGCCTCGCTGGAACGGCGTGATCGCGTCGCGGGTCTCCGCGTCGAAGGTGACCCACAGGAACACCGCCATCACGACCAGCACCCCACCCGCGACGGCGCCGGCGATCCGCGGCCCGAGCGGTCGCCAGGTGTGCGGCAACGGGACGGAGCGCCAGGTGCGGCGTCTCCGGAGCGTCAGCAGTCGGCAGGCGTGGATGTCGGTGAGGATGATCCCCTTCGCCCCGAGGTCCCACAGCTCGTCCATCAGCCGCTGGGCGCCGTCGCGCCGGACCATCGCCCGGACGGCCACCCAGCCCTCGCGATGCAGCGGGGAGATCGTCGGACCCTCGATGCCGGGCGTCAGCGCCACCGCGTCGTTGACCCGCGCCGCCTCGATGTCGTAGTCCATCATCACGTAGCTGCGGGCCACCAGCACGCCGTCGAGCCGGCGCTTGAACACCTCGAACCCCTCCGGCACCGCGCCGGTCCGGGTGATCAGCACCGCCTCGGACTCCAGCAGCGCCTCGCCGAACGTCTCCAGCCCGGCCTGACGCAGGGTGCCCCCGGTCTCCACCACGTCGGCGATCACGTCGGCCACGCCGAGCTGGATGCTGGTCTCGACGGCGCCGTCGAGACGGGTCACCGTGGCGTCGATGCCGCGCTCTTCGAGGAACGTCCGGACGATGCCGGCGTACGACGTGGCGATCCGGGTGCCGGCGAGCTGGCTCAGGTCGGTGTACTTCCCGGTGGGGCCGGCGAACCGGAACGTGCTCCGCCCGAACTCCAGCGGCAGCACCTCCTCGGCCTTGGCGCCGGAGTCGAGCAGCAGGTCGCGGCCGGTGATGCCGACGTCGAGGGTGCCCTCGCCGACGTACAGGGCGATGTCGCGGGGGCGCAGGTAGAAGAACTCGACGCCGTTGTCGGCGTCGACGAGCCGCAGCTCCTTGGAGTCGGAGCGCTGCCGGTAGCCGGACTCGCGCAGGATGTCCACGGCGGACTGGGACAGCGACCCCTTGTTGGGGATCGCGATGCGCAGCAGAGACATGTCCGGGGACCTCACAGGTGGGCGTAGACGTCGTCGAGCTCGATGCCGCGGGCCAGCATCAGCACCTGGGCGTGGTAGAGCAGCTGGCTGATCTCCTCCGCCGCCCGGTCCTTGCCCTCGTGCTCGGCGGCCATCCAGGACTCGGCGGCCTCCTCGACCAGCTTCTTCCCGATGGCATGCACGCCGGCGTCCAGCGCCTGCACCGTGCCGGAACCATCGGGTCGGGTCCGGGCCTTCTCGCTCAGCTCGGCCCAGAGCTCGTCGAACGTCTTCACGGGCCAAGCCTAGGGTCTCGCCGGGATCGGATCTCGGCGAGCGTCCGCGCGGTGAGCAGCGCCGCGGCGGTCGCCTCGTAGCCCTTGTCCTCCTGCGAGCCGTCCAGCCCGGCCCGGTCGAGGGCCTGCTGCTCGGTGTCGCAGGTGAGTACGCCGAAGCCCACGGCCACGGTGTGGTCGAGGGCGACCCGGGTCAGCCCGTCGGTGGCCGCCGAGCAGACGTACTCGAAGTGCGGGGTGCCGCCCCGGATCACCACGCCGAGGGCGACGACCGCGTCGTACCCCCGCTGCGCGAGCGCGGAGGCGACCACGGGCAGCTCGAACGTGCCCGGGACGCGCACGATCTCGGGGTCGGTCACCTTGTAGTCGGCCAGCGCGCGCTCGGCGCCGGCGACCAGGCCGTCCATCACCTGTGTGTGCCAGCTCGCCGCGACCACCGCGACCCGCAGGCCGCTGCAGTCGACCGGCTGCTGGTCGGGAGCTCCGTGACCGCTCATCGGTCCGTGTCCAGGTTGGGCAGGTCGTGTCCCATCCGGTCGCGCTTGGTGAGCAGGTAGGCGAGGTTGTGGTCGTTGGGGTGCGGGGTGAGCGGGACCCGCTCGGCCACCGGGACGCCGTAGTCCTCGAGCTGGCGGACCTTGTCGGGGTTGTTGGTCAGCAGCCGGACGCTCTCGACCTTGAGGTCGTGGAGGACCTGGGTGGCGGTGCCGTAGTGCCGGGCGTCGGCGGGCAGCCCGAGGTCGAGGTTGGCGTCGATGGTGTCGCGTCCGCCGTCCTGGAGCTGGTAGGCCTGCAGCTTGGCGACCAGGCCGATCCCGCGGCCCTCGTGGCCGCGCAGGTAGACCACGACGCCGCGACCCTCGGCGACGATCCGTTCGAGCGCCTCGTCCAGCTGTGGCCCGCAGTCGCAGCGCCGGCTGTCGAACACGTCGCCGGTCAGGCACTCGGAGTGCACCCGGGTGAGCACCGGGTCGGGGCCGGTGACGTCGCCGTAGACCAGCGCGAGGTGCTCGCTGCCGTCGACGGTGATCCGGTAGCCGTACGCCGTGAAGTCGCCGTGCCGCGTCGGCAGCCGGGTCTCGGCGACCCGCTCGACGAGGTTCTCGTTGCGGCGCCGGTAGCGCACCAGGTCCTCGATCGAGATCATCGCCAGCCCGTGCTCGTCGGCGAACTCGCGCAGCTCGGCACTGCGCTTCATGCTGCCGTCGTCGTTGACGATCTCCACCAGCACGCCGGCGGGGGTGAGCCCGGCGAGCTTCGCGAGGTCGACCGCGGCCTCGGTGTGGCCGCGGCGCACCAGCACCCCGCCCTCGCGGTAGCGCAACGGGAACACGTGCCCTGGCCGGGTGATCTCCCACGGCTCGGTCGCGGAGTCGGCCAGCACCCGCACGGTGTGCGCCCGGTCGGCCGCCGAGATGCCGGTCGTGACGCCGTCGCGAGCATCGGTCGAGATGGTGTACGCCGTCCGCAGCTTGTCCTTGTTGTGCGGCGTCATCAGCGGGATCTCGAGCCGGTCCAGCATGTCGGCGGGCATCGGCACGCAGATCACGCCGCTGGAGTAGCGGATCGTGAACGCCATCAGCTCCGGCGTGGCCTTGCTGGCCGCGAAGATGATGTCGCCCTCGTTCTCGCGGTCCTCGTCGTCGACCACGATCACCGCCTTGCCGGCGGCGATGTCCTCGATGGCCCGCTCGACGCTGTCGAGCCGGACGTTCTGGGTCATGACTGCTCCTTGGTGTAGGCGCCGACAAGCTTCTCGACGTGCTTGGCGATGACGTCGACCTCGAGGTTCACGGTCTCGCCGGGCTGCTTGATGCCGAGCGTGGTGCGGGCCAGGGTCTCCGGGATCAGCGAGACCGTGAAGCTCGTCGTCGGTGACCGTCACGACGGTGAGGCGAGACGCCGTCGACGGTGATCGACCCCTTGTCGACCAGGTAGCGGCCCATCCCGTCGGGGAGGCCGACCTCGACGACCTCCCAGTGCTCGCTGGGGGTGCGGGACAGGATCTCGCCGGTGCCGTCGACGTGGCCCTGGACGATGTGCCCGCCGAGCCGCTTCTCCGCGGTGACCGCGCGCTCGAGGTTGACCCGGGTGCCGGGCCGGAACGCCCCGAGCGAGGTCTTGTCGAGCGTCTCCCGCATCACGTCGGCGGTGAAGACCTCGCTGTCGTGGCTCACGACCGTGAGGCAGCAGCCGTTGACCGCGATCGAGTCGCCGTCGCCCGCGTCGGAGACGACGAGCGGCCCGCGCACGCTCAGGCGTACGGCGTCGCCCTGGTCCTCGATGGCCTCGACGGAGCCGAGCTCCTCGATGATCCCGGTGAACATGGTCAGTCCCTTCCTTTGGCCTCTGGTTCTGTGTGGGGACGCATCAGCAGCCGGACGTTGTCGTCGAGGACGGTGACGTCCTCTACCCGGAGGTGCAGCGCGTCGGAGATCGTGGTGATTCCCAGGTCGCCGACGGCGTTGCGGCCGGCGCCGAGGAGCATGGGGGCGACGTAGGTGACGACCTCGTCGACGAGACCCGCCCGCAGGAACGCCGCGGCCAGCGTCGGGCCGCCTTCGAGGAAGACGTGCTGACGGTCGCGGGCGAAAAGCTCCTTGAGTGCGGCGTGCGGGTCGCGGGTGCGCAGGTGCAGGCTCTCGGCCTCGCCGTCGAAGATCCGCCGGCCGGGATCGAGGTCGCGCTCCCCCATCACCACCCGCAGCGGCTGGTGGGGCAGCGGCTGGTCGTCGCTCGTCGCGCACGGTGAGCCGGGGGTCGTCGACAGCGACCGTGTTGGTGCCGACCAGCATCACGTCGCACAGCGCGCGCAGCCGGTGGGTGTCCCGTCGCGCGGCGGCCCCGGAGACCCAGCGGGAGGTGCCGTCGGCCGCGGCGCTCCGGCCGTCGAGGGTGGTCGCGAACTTCCAGGTGACGTAGGGGCGCTGGCGGTCGACGGCGAACGTCCACACCGCGTTCAGCTCGCGGGCCCGGTCCTCGAGCAGCCCCGTGGCGATCTCGACCCCGGCCGCCCGGAGCGCCTCCGCGCCGCCGGCCGCGACGGGGTTCGGGTCGGGCTGGGCGAAGACGACGCGGCGTACGCCCGCGGCGAGGAGCTTCTCGGCGCAGGGTCCGGTGCGGCCGGTGTGGTTGCAGGGTTCGAGCGTCACGACCGCGGTGGCGCCGCGGGCGGCCTCCCCGGCGTGGGCCAGCGCGTCGGCCTCGGCGTGCGGCGTGCCGGCGCCGCGGTGGTAGCCCTCGGCCACCGTGAGTCCGCCGTCGTCGAGCAGCACGCAGCCGACCCGCGGGTTGGGGCCGAGTGGCACGCCCGGCGTCGCCGCGAGCTCGAGGGCGCGCAGCATCGCGGCGTGCTCGGCCGGCGTGGTGGTCATCTCGCCCCTCGTGTCCGGTCGCGGACTCCGGGGCGGACGGCGCGTCGCTCACGGCCCGACGAATGCCGGGACGTTCGACGTCACCTGCGTGCGCTTCCCATCCGGACTTTCACCGTCGGTCCAGGAATTTCACCTGGTCAACCGGTCACTGGCTGTGACCGGGTCGCGGACTTCTGAGCGAAACGAAGAAAGCATTTCGTTCAGTCACCGCCGGCTCGGAATTACACCGACCCCAGAGCACGCGAGCTATCAACTCGTCAGCACAAGCCTGCCACATCGTTCGCGGCGCGGGAATGTGACCCTGGGCACCTGGATGGATCCCTGGCTACCCAGGGATTCCCGCGCTTCCCGGGTGTTGCAACGGCCAGGAACCTCAGGGAATGGCCGGGAACCTCCGCCCGTATCGACCCCGACCGATCTGTCAGGCTGGCCGGATGAGCGCCACCTTCACCCGGCACGACCCGTCCGACGTCCCCGCCCAGCAGGGCGGCTACACCCACGGGCTCGAGGTCTCGCACCCGAGTCGCTGGCTGGTGGTCAGCGGGCAGATCCCGGAGCAGCTGGACGGCGCGGTCCCGGACGACCGCGGAGGACCAGGCCCGGGTGATCTGGGCCCACATCAGCGCGGTCCTGGCCTCCGCCGCGATGTCGGTCACCGACATCGTCAAGGTGACGACGTACCTCAGCAGCAGAGACGTCGCGTCGGCCAACACCCAGGTGCGCAACGAGGTCCTCGGCGACCACCGTCCGGCTCTCACCGTGGTCGTGGCGGAGATCTTCGACCCCGCCTGGCTGCTCGAGATCGAGGTCGTCGCCGCGGCCTGACTCGGCTCCAGCGCCGTCGGGGTACGCCGTCGGCGGCGGCAGGCTCACCCCGCGGCGGCCTCGGCGCGGGCCCGCAGGTCGCCGACCATCCGGTCCGGGTCGTCGGCGCTGTAGACGGCCGAGCCGGCGACGAACACGTCAGCGCCCGCGGCGGCGCACCGCTCGATGGTCTCCAGCGAGATGCCGCCGTCCACCTGCAGCCAGGTCTCGATGCCGTGCTTGTCCATCAGCGCCCGCGCCGCCCGGATCTTCGGCAGGCACAGGTCGAGGAACTTCTGGCCGCCGAAGCCAGGCTCGACGGTCATGATCAGCAGCATGTCGAGCTCGGGCAGCAGGTCCTCGTAGGGCTCGATCGGCGTCGCCGGCTTGAGCGCCATGCTGGCCCGGGCCCCGGCGGCGCGGATCTCCCTGGCCAGCCGGACCGGCGCCCGAGCGGCCTCCACGTGGAACGTCACCGAGCCGGCGCCGGCCTCGACGTACGACAGCGCGTTGCGGTCGGCGTCCTCGATCATCAGGTGCGCGTCGAGCGGGGTGTCGGTGGCGCGGCTCAGTGCCTCGACCATGGTCGGACCGAAGGTCAGGTTCGGCACGAAGTGGTTGTCCATCACGTCGACATGGATCCAGTCGGCGCTGCCGATCCGGCCCACCTCGGCGCCGAGATCGGCGAAGTCGGCGTTCAGGATGCTCGGCGTGATCTGGATGCCCACGGGCGTCACCCTAGTTCGTCGGACCTCAGTGCTGCTCCGGCAGCTCACCGCTCCGGCTCGTCCGGCGTCTCCTTGCCCTCGGCCTCGTCGCGGTCCGCCCACTCCAGCAGCGGAGCGATGTCGAACACGTGGTCGTCGATGTCCTCGTGCAGATCGCCGATCTCCGCGAACCGCGCGGGCATCGTGAAGATCGTGAAGTCGTGGGGGTCGCAGTCGTCGATCTCGTCCCAGCGCACCGGCGCCGACACCCGGCCGTCGGGGAAGCCACGCACGGAGTACGCCGCGGCGATGGTGTGGTCGCGGGCGTTCTGGTTGTAGTCGACGAACAGGTGGTGCGGGTCGCGGTCCTTGCGCCACCAGGTGGTGGTCACGTCGTCGGGCGCGCGGCGCTCCACCTCGCGGGCGAACCCGAGCGCGGCCCGGCGTACGACCTTGTGCCCGTGGTCGGGACGGATCCGGACGTAGATGTGCAGTCCGCTGCCCCCGCTCGTCTTCGGGTAACCCACGGCCCCGAGCTCGTCGAGGATCTCGTGGGCGACGTGGGCCACCCGTTGCACCTGGGCGAAGTCCGACAGCGGTCCGGGATCGAGGTCGATCCGCCACTCGTCGGGCTTCTCGGGGTCCTCGCGGCGGCTGTTCCACGGATGGAACTCCACCGTCGACATCTGCACCGCCCAGATCACGCTGCCGAGCTCGGTGACACAGAGCTCGTCGGCGGTCCGGTTCCACCGCGGGAAGTGCAGCCGCACCGTCTCGACCCACGGCGGCGCCCCGGCCGGCAGCCGCTTCTGGTGCACCTTGTCGCCGGCCAGCCCCTTGGGGAACCGGTGCAGCATGCACGGGCGCTCCCACAGGGCGTTCACGATGCCCGGCCCGACGGACAGGTAGTAGTCGACCAGGTCCCGCTTCGTCGCGCCGCTCTCCGGGAAGTACACGCGCTCGGGGTTGCTGACCCGGATCACCCGGTTGTCGACCTCGATCTCCACCGCGGGCGACTTCGACGCTGCCACGGATCCACCGTAGTGCCGCGCACACGACAGCGGTGGTCAGGTACGCGCCACGCCGAGCAGGTCCAGTGCCAGCCGGTCGTCCGCGTCGTACGGCATCGAGGTCGTCACCCGGTCCGCGAGGCCGGCGAAGCGCCCCCGCATTTCCGCACCGACCGCATCGAGCTCGCCGACCACGGCGAAGGCCTCGAGCATCTCGTCGTCGACCAGGCCACCGAGCTCTGACCATCGATCGGCCTTCGTCAGCGCGTGCGCCTCGTCGTGCAGGTCGCCCCAGCCGTGATGCTCCAGCACCGGTCGGTACGCCGGCGTGGACGCGTAGAAGCCGATCTGCCGACGCACTCCGGCGACCGCGTCGGCGACCTGTTCCTCGGTGCGGCCGGTCGCGACCATGCACAGCGTCGAGATCTCGAAGGGCTCGGCCGCGCGGCCGTGCGTCTCCCGGCTCCGCCGGACGGCAGGTACGACCACGTCGGCCAGGTAGCTGCGCGACAGCAGCGGATGGCAGGTCAGCCCGTCGGCGACCGCCCCCGCGGCCGCGAGCATCCGCGGGCCGACCGCGGCCAGCCACACCCGCGGGCCGGGCTCGTCCAGGGCGCCGGGCGAGAACAGCGGCGGCATCAGCGTGTGCTCGTAGAAGTCGCCGCGGAAGTCGAGCGCGTCGCCGGTCTGCCAGGAGTGCCAGATGGCCTGCAGCGCCACGACGTACTCCTGGATCCGCGCAGCGGGGCGCGACCAGGGCATGCCGTAGCGGCGGGTGATGTGCGCCTTGATCTGCGAGCCGAGGCCGAGCACCAGCCGCCCGCCGGACAGCCGCTGCAGGTCGTACGCCGAGTACGCCGTCGCCATCGGCGTCCGCGCGAAGGCGACCGCGACCGAGGTGCCGAGCTCGATCCGCTCGGTGGCGGTGGCGGCCAGTGCCAGAGCGACGAACGGGTCGTGCGCCGCCTCGGTGACGAACAGCCCGCGGACCGCGCCCCTGCTCTCCGCCTCGCGCGCTATCGCCGCGATCCGCTCGGGCCCGCCGTGGAACGCGATGTCCACCGCGATCTCACCGGTCATGGGTGGAGGCTACGGCGCAGCAGGGCCATGAACATCGCGTCGGTGCCGTGCCGGTGCGGCCAGAGCTGGACGGTGCCGGGGAGCGGGCCCGCGCAGTCCGGGACCCCGGGCAGCAGCGGCGCCGCGTCCTCGAGTACGACGTCGGGCCGGGCCCGCAGGGTCGCGGTGACCACCTCACCGGTCTCCGCCAGCACCGGCGAGCAGGTCGCGTAGACCACGACGCCGCCCGGTCGCACCAGCTCGAGCGCCGCGGCGAGCAGCAGCCGCTGCAGCGGCACCAGGGCGTCCAGGTCCTCGGGCCGGCGGCGCCAGCGCGCCTCGGGTCGGCGGCGCAGCGCGCCGAGCCCCGTGCACGGGGCGTCGACCAGCACCCGGTCGACCGAGGCCGGGCCGCAGCGGCGGCGCGGTCCCGTCGGCGGTGAGCACGCCGGTCACGCCGTCGGCACCGGCCGAGCGCCCGAGCGACCAGCCGGGTGCGGTGGTGCTGCCGCTCGACCGCGACCAGCCCGGCGCCGCGCTCGGCGGCCAGCGCGGCGAGCAGCGCGGACTTGCCGCCGGGCCCGGCACACAGGTCCAGCCAGGACCGCGTCCGGCCCCTCGATCGGAGCCGCGGCCAGCAGCAGGCGCCACCAGCTGCGAGCCCTCGTCCTGTACGCCGGCCCGCCCCTCCGCGACCGCCGGCACCGAGCCGGGACTGCCGCCCGACAGCACCACGCCGTAGGGCGAGTACGGCGTCGGCTCGCCCGGCAGCTCGGCCCGCTCCGCGCGCCCCGGCCGGGCCACCAGCGTCACCTTGGGGGGCGCGTTGTCCGCAGCGAGCAGCGCCTCGATCTCGGCGTCGCCGACGGCACGTCGCAGCTCCTCGACCACCCAGCGCCGGGTGGCTGTGCGCGTCGTGGCGGACCGTCGGCGTCGATCTGCGCCAGTCGCACCCCTCGAGGTCGCGCCCGGACGACCTTGCGCAGCACCGCGTTCACGAACCCGGCGGCGCTCGACTTGCCCCGCGCCCGGGCCAGGTCGACGCTGGTGCTGATCGCGGCGTGCGCCGGCACCCGCATGCCGAGCAGCTGGTGGGCGCCGAGCCGCAGGGTGTCGAGCACCACCGCGTCGACCTTGGCCAGCGGCCGGTCGACGCAGGCGGCCAGCACCGCGTCGTACGTGCCCTGGCGGCGGATCGTGCCGGACGCGAGCTCGGTGGCGAACGCCGCGTCCCGTGCGTCGAGCCGGTGCCGCTCGATCGCCGCGGGCAGCACCAGGTTGGTGTAGGCGTCGTCCTCGCGCACCGCCCGGAGCACGTCGAGCGCCGCCAGCCGGGCGCCGGTCGGCCCTCAGGCATCGCCGAAGCGCGTGGCCGGCGTCGTCGCGCAGCCCGCGCGCCCAGTCGGCCGCGGGCATCTGCTTCTTGCCGAACGCCTTGACCTCGCCGAGCCGCACCGGGTCGGTGCCGGTGCCGACCAGCACGTCGCGCTTGCCGATCCGCAGCTCCCCGGGCGCGAGCCGTCGGCGTCCGGGACCGGCCGGACCGGGCCGATCTTGATCCGCTCGCCCTCGTGCGTCGACCAGGCGCCGGGCGCCGGCGTGCACGCCCGGATCCGGCGGTCGACGGCGACCGCCGGCTCGCTCCAGTCGACCTCGGCGTCCTCGACGCTGATCTTGGGCGCGAAGCTGACGCCCGTCGGCCTGCTGCTCGCGCGCCTCGAGCGAGCCGTCGGCGATCCCGTCCAGGGTGGCCACCAGCAGGCCGGCGCCGCCCTCGGCCAGCCGCGCCAGCAGGTCGCCGGCGGTGTCGTCGGGCCGGATCCGCTCGGTCATCACGCCGTACGTCGGCCCGGCGTCGAGCTCCTTGACGATCCGGAACGTGGTCGCGCCGGTCACCTCGTCGCCGGCCCAGATCGCGTGCTGCACCGGCGCCGCGCCCGCGCCACGCCGGCAGGCACGAGAAGTGCAGGTTGACCCAGCCGTGCTCGGGGATGTCGAGCGCCGACTGCGGGCAGCAGCGCGCCGTAGGCGACCACCGGGCAGGCCGTCGGGCCGCAGGTCGCGCAGCGCCTCCTGGAACTCCGGCTCGCGCGGATGGTCCGGCTTGAGCACCGGCACCCCGAGCTCCTCGCCGCGCTGCGGCGACCGGGCTGGCGACCAGCTTGCGGCCCCGGCCCGACGGGCGCGTCGGGGCGGGTGACCACGCCGACCAGCTCGTGCCCGGAGCCGGCGATCGCGTCGAGCGCGGGCAGGGCGACCTCGGGCGTGCCGGCGAAGACGACCCTCACTCAGACCGTCGTCGCAGAGCGCACGTCCGGTGCTGCCGCGGCTGCGGGCTCGGACGACCTTCACCGGTCGGGCTGCTTCCGCAGCGCCGAACCACTCCGACTCCCGGATCTCCCTCATCGCGGCCTTGCGGGCCTCGGTGTCCAGCCGGTCGATGAACAGCACCCCGTCGAGGTGGTCGGTCTCGTGCTGGATCGCCCGGGCGAGCAGCTCGGAGCCCTCGATCGTCACCGGCTCGCCGTACATGTTGAAGCCCTTGGCGACCACCGACAGGGCGCGCTTGCAGTCGTAGGTCAGCTCGGGAAGGGACAGGCAGCCCTCGGGGCCGTCCTGGATCTCCTCCGACAGGTCGAGCACCGGGTTGATCAGGTGGCCGACCTCGTCGTCGACGTTCCAGGTGAAGGCGCGCAGCCCGACCCCGATCTGCGGCGCGGCCAGGCCGGCCCCGGGCGCGGCCAGCATGGTGTCGGTGAGGTCGGAGATCAGGGTGCGCAGCTCCTTGTCGAAGTCGACGACCTCGATCGCGGGCTTGCGCAGCACCGGGTCGCCGAACAGCCGGATCGGCTGGATGGCCAACGGGAACTCCTCGGGGTCGACGGCGCGGGCCAGTCTACGAAGCCGGGCGTGAGGGTCAGAGCGTGACCGGGTCCACCTGGATGCGTACGGCGTCCAGCTTGCGGCCCGAGCGGGCCCGCTGCAGCTCGCCGAGCGCCCGGGACAGCCGGCCGCCGTGGGCGCGGGGCACCCGGACCACGACCCGCTCCTCGTCGTCCGACCGGCACCGGCCCGAGCACCTCGGCCCCCTCCGGCAGGTCCAGGAGGGTGACCGCGTCGTCGACGGCTCCCGGCTCGCCGGTGATCGTGGCCAGCCGCGAGGCGGGCGGCAGGTGGGCCTCCTGCCGCTCCCCGATCTCGCGCCCCGCGAACCCGGCCTGGTCCCAGCGCACCAGCGCCTGCACGCGCGGGCTCGGCCGGGTCGCCCACGACCAGCGTGCGTGCCGCCCGGCCGGACCAGCGCCGACGGCGTTGCTCCACCGGCGCAGCGCCTCCTCGCCGGCCCGCAGGTCCGCCCGGGCCAGCAGCAGCCAGGCGTCGAGCAGCACCACGGCGGCGTACCCGCCCGCCGCCACCGGCTCGGCGCCGGGCGTCGCCACCACGATCGACGGGTGGCCGTCGACGTCGGTCAGGATCCGGTCGCGCGCGGAGGTCCAGACCCGGGTCTGCGGGAAGGCGCGGCCCAGCTCCTCGGCGGTGCGCGCGTCGCCGAGCACCGGGGCGCGCAGCCCGTGCCCGCCGCACTCGGCGCACGCCCACGGGTCGGCCGCGGTGCCGCACCAGCGGCAGGCCGGCGGCGTCGTCGGGCCGGTCAGGGCGAGCGGACCCGCGCACGCCGGGCACCGCGCGGGCGTGCGGCAGCGGTCGCAGGCCAGGGCCAGGACGTAGCCGGCGCGCGGGGTCTGCACCAGCACCGGACCCTCCTCGCAGGCCCGCCCGGACGCGTCTCGTGGGCCTCGTGCGGGATCCGCGCGGCGTGCGGGTCGCGCGTCGACGCTGTGGTCGCTGGCCCCGGCGACCCGCACGGTCAGCCGGCTGCGGAGCAGGTCGCGCGGCGCGGCGATCTCGTGGGCCCAGCCGGTGCGGAGCAGGTACTCGCCCTCCACGCTGCGCGCGAAGCCGCCCGACCAGGGCCGCCGCGCCCTCCCGCTCGGCGCGCAGCAGCAGCGTCTCGCGGGTGTGCGGGTAGGGCGCCCGCGGCTCGGCGTACAGGTCGTCGCCGTCGTCCCAGATGGCCACCAGCCCGAGGTCGTGCACCGGCGCGAAGGCGGCGCTGCGGGTGCCGACGACGATCCGCCGGGCGCCACGGGCGACGGCGAGGAACTCGCGGTAGCGCGTCGCGGGGCCGCCCTCGCTGGTCAGCACCACGTGGTGGCCGGGCCCGAGGACGGTCGTCAGCGCCGCGTCGACCCGGGCCACGTCCTTGACGTCGGGGGCACAGATCAGCGCGCCCCGGCCGCCGGCCGCGGTCGCGCCCGCCGCGTGGGCGAGCAGCGTGGGCCAGTCGTCGCCGGGCGCGGCGCTCCACACCGCGCGCGGGCGTGCCGCCGTCGCGGAGGTGCTGCAGGAACGCCGGCGCGTGGTCGTGGTGGCCCCAGGCCGCGCTGGCCTCCTCGCGCGCGCCAGGCGAGCTCGGCCGGCGCCGGGGTCGAGGGCTCCTTCTCGGTGGTGGCGTGCCGCGGCGGGACCGCGAGCCGCAGCACGTCGGAGCGCACGCCGGCGTACCGCTGCGCGAGGTCGCCCGCCAGCTCCGCGACCGCTGGGCTGAGCACCCGCTCGGCGCTCAGCACCCGGCGCAGCGGAGTGAGCCGGCCCGGATGGTCGGACTCGTCGGCCCGGCCCACGACGTAGCCGTCGACGTCCTGGCCCGCGAACCGCACCTTCACCCGCACCCCCGGCTGCGCGTCGTGCGGCCATCGACGCCGGGACCAGGTAGTCGAACGGCCGGTCCAGGTGCGCCAGCGCGACGTCGACCAGCACCTGCGCCACGGGCTGCTCGGCGGCCGGCTCCGTCTCCACGGCCTTCCGGGCCCGGGTCGTCCGCGCCTTGACCTTCGAGTCGACCACCGACGCGCGAAGACCGGGCAGCAAGTCCTGCTGCCCGGTCTCGTCGCGTGTGGTGCCCGCCATGGCGGCTGTTCTACCAGCCGCCCCGGACTACTGACCGACGGCGGCCTTGAGTGCCTCGGCGCGGTCGGTGCGCTCCCAGGTGAACTCGGGCAGCTCGCGGCCGAAGTGGCCGTACGCCGAGGTCTTGGCGTAGATCGGGCGGAGCAGGTCGAGGTCGCGGATGATCGCGGCCGGACGCAGGTCGAAGACCTCGAGCACGGCCTGCTGGATCTCCTCGTCGGAGACCGTGCCGGTGCCGAACGTCTGGATGAACACGCCGACCGGGTGTGCCTTGCCGATCGCGTAGGCGACCTGGGCCTCGCAGCGGCGGGCCAGGCCGGCCGCGACGACGTTCTTCGCCACCCAGCGCATGGCGTACGCCGCGGAGCGGTCCACCTTCGACGGGTCCTTGCCGGAGAACGCGCCGCCGCCGTGGCGGGCCATGCCGCCGTAGGTGTCGACGATGATCTTGCGGCCGGTCACGCCGGCGTCGCCCATCGGGCCGCCGATCACGAAGATGCCGGTCGGGTTGACCAGCAGCTTGTAGCCCTCGGAGGAGATCGCGAAGTTGGCCAGGATCGGGTCGATGACGTGCTTCTTGACGTCCGCCTCGAGCGTGTCGAGCGTGATGTCCCCGGAGTGCTGGCTGGACAGCACGACGGTGTCGATCCGGACCGGGCGGTCGTCGGCGTCGTACTCGATGGTGACCTGGGTCTTCCCGTCGGGACGCAGGTAGGGCAGCGTGCCGTCCTTGCGGACCGCGGTGAGCCGCTCGGCGAGCCGGTGGGCGATCATGATCGGGAGCGGCATCAGCTCGGGCGTGTCGTCGCACGCGTAGCCGAACATCAGGCCCTGGTCGCCGGCACCCTGGAAGTCGAGCTCGTCGCCGGAGTCACCGACCCGGGCCTCGTGGCCCTTGTCGACGCCCTGGGCGATGTCGGGCGACTGCTGGCCGATGGCGATCTGGACGCCGCAGCCGCGGCCGTCGAAGCCCTTCTCGCCGTCGTCGTAGCCGATCTCGACGATCTTCTCGCGCACCAGCTCGGCGATCGGCGCGTAGCTCTTCGTCGTCACCTCGCCGGCCACGACGACCAGGCCGGTCGTCAGCAGCGTCTCGCACGCCACCCGGCTGTTCGGGTCGTCGGCGATCAATGCGTCCAGGACGGTGTCGCTGATCGCGTCGGCGATCTTGTCCGGGTGACCCTCGGTCACGGACTCCGAGGTGAAAAGGCGTCCAGCCACAGTGCTTACTCCGCTCAGGCAGGTGTCGTTCGGTTCAGGATATGTGGTGACCAGCATGCAAGATGGTCATCTCAGGAAACGAATTGGGGCCGCCAACTGTCACGCCCGAAACTGGGTAATCACCTGGTCCCAGATCACGTGGGCCAGGGCGGTTTTCGAGCCGCGCGGCACCTCGACGGCACTGCCGTCGGCGCCGAGGATCACCGCCTCGTTGTCCGGGCTCCCGAACACCGCTCCCCCGCTGACGTCGTTGACCACGAGCAGGTCGCAGCCCTTGCGGGCGAGCTTGGCCCGGGCCAGGTCGAGGACCGAGCCCGAGTCGTCGCCGGTCTCCGCGGCGAACCCGACGATCACCGAGTCCGGCGCGGGCGCGGTGCGTGGAGATCTCGTGCAGGATGTCGGCGTTCTGCACCAGCGACAGGGTCGGGGCGGAGCCGTCGTCGGCCTTCTTGATCTTGGCCTCGGAGACGTCCTCGGCGCGGAAGTCGGCCGGGGCGGCCGCCATCACCACCGCGTCGGCCGTGGCGGCAGCGGCGACGACCTCGTGGTGCATCTGGGCGGTGGTCTCGACGCGGACGACCTTGACGCCGGCCGGGTCGGGCAGGCTCACGTTGGCGGCGACCAGGGTGACCTCGGCGCCCCGGGCGACGGCGGCCCGGGCCAGCGCGTAGCCCTGGCGCCCCGAGGAGCGGTTGCCGAGGAAGCGGACCGGGTCGAGGTACTCGCGGGTGCCGCCGGCGGAGACCACGACGTGGCGCCCGGTCAGGTCGGCGGGCGCGATCCCGCGGGCCAGGACGTCGAGGGCGACCTCGAAGATCTCCGCGGGCTCCGGCAGCCGGCCCTTGCCGGTGTCGACGCCGGTGAGCCGGCCCTCCGCGGGCTCGATGACCAGGGCGCCGCGCTCCCGCAGCGTGGCGACGTTGGCCCGGGTTGCGGCGTGCTCCCACATCTCGGTGTGCATGGCCGGCGCGAAGACGACCGGGCAGCGAGCGGTGAGCAGCGTGTTGGTCAGCAGGTCGTCGGCCAGTCCGTGCGCGGCCTTGGCCAGCAGGTCGGCGGTCGCGGGCGCGACGATCACCAGGTCGGCGTGCTGGCCGATCCGCACGTGCGGCACCGCCTCCACGCCGGTCCAGACGTCGGTGGGCACCGCCTTGCCGGAGAGCGCCGACCAGGTGGCGGCGCCGACGAACTTCAGGGCCGACTCGGTGGGCACCACCGTCACGTCGTGCCCGGACTCGGTGAACAGCCGCAGCAGCTCGCAGGCCTTGTACGCCGCGATGCCGCCGGAGACCCCGAGGACGACTCGAGGCCGCTCCCCCGACGGGGAAGCGGCCTCGGCGACGTCGTCGATGGTCAGAGGGTCACTCTTCGTTGGAGCTGAGCGACGCGTCGAGGGCGGCCTGCTTGGCGGCAGCCTCCTCCGCGGCCAGCTCGGCCGGGTCGACGTCCTCACAGGTGAGCAGGTCGTCGTTGATCTCGCGGAGCGCGATCGACAGCGGCTTCTCCTGCACGTGGGTGTCGACCAGCGGTCCGACGTACTCCAGCAGGCCCTCGCCGAGCTGGGAGTAGTAGGCGTTGATCTGGCGGGCCCGCTTGGCGCTGTAGAGGACCAGCTTGTACTTGCTGTCGGTCTTGGTGAGCAGGTCGTCGATGGGAGGGTTGGTGACACCCTCGGCGGCGATGTTGGGCGCAGACACGCGTAAGCCTCGCTGTAGTGGTTGGGAATCAGGGGCGATCAGGGCGCGACGGCTCCTGGTCGAGCATCATCAAGGCTACCAACTGGTCGGCCGCATCGTGAACTTCGTGGTTGACGATGGTCTCGTCGAACTCGTTCTCGGCGGCCATCTCCTCGCGGGCGGTGTCGAGCCTGCGGGTCCGCTCCTCCTCGCTCTCGGTGCCCCGACCGACCAGCCGCCGGACCAGTTCCTCCCAGCTCGGCGGCTTGAGGAACACGAACAGCGCCTCCGGCATCGCGTCGCGCACCAGCCGGGCGCCCTGCAGGTCGATCTCGAGCATGGACGGCCGACCCGCCGCCAGTGCCTCCTCGACCGGCTTGCGCGGCGTGCCGTAGCGGGCCGCCTTGTGCACGACCGCCCACTCGAGCAGCTCGTCGGCGTCGACCATCCGGTCGAACTCCTCGTCGGTGACGAACCAGTAGTGCACGCCGTCGACCTCACCGGGCCGGGGCGCCCTGGTGGTGGCGGAGACCGAGATCCACACGTCGGGGTGCCGCTCGCGGACGGCGGCCGCGACCGTGCCCTTGCCGACCGCGGTGGGGCCGGCGAGGACGACCAGACGGGTACGAGTTGGGGTGGTCTCCGAGGTCACTCGCCGAACTCGCGCTCGAGCGCGGCGACCTGCTTGATCCCGAGCCCGCGCACCCGCCGGGACTCGGCGATCCGGAGCCGCTCCATCAGCTGGCGAGCGCGCACCTTGCCGAGACCGGGCATGGACTGCAGCAGGTCGATGACGCGCATCTTGCCGATCACCTCGTTGGTCTCGCCCTCGCGGAGCACGTCGACGATCGAGGCGCCGGAGTTCTTCAGCCGGTTCTTGATCTCGGCTCGCTCGCGACGGGAAGCGGCGGCCTTGTCGAGGGCCGCCTGTCGCTGTTCGGGGGTCAGCGGGGGCAGAGCCACGTGTGCAGATCCTTCTTCGCGGAGGTGAGGCGGGGGGAGCAGCCCGCCGGGGCCAATCTAGTCAGAACTCCACGGCAGCGGCAATTGCGTCGGCTACAGCGTGAGTGGTGTCTTGCACACGTCGCGGGCCTGCTGCTCGACGCCGTTCAGGGCGTCGGACATCTCGGGAGTGACCAGTGCCTGCGCGGCCGCGTCGATCGCGTCCTTCTCCTCGTCGGTGAGGCCGGCGGGCGGTTGCTTCCGGTCGTACGTCGCCGGGTCCACGTCGGCGTCCTCGAGCGCGGAGACCAGGTCGCCGATCCGCGAGGTGACGGTGTCCCACTCGTCGCGGATGTCGTCGGGCGCCTTGGCCGCGAGCTTCTCGAACTCGGGCAGCGCCTCGATCAACCCGGTGGCGTCGCCCTCGGCCAGGTCCTCGGACAGGGCCGGGCGCTGCTTCTCGACCTCCTTGCAGTAGGTCGCGAACGGGTCGTCGTCGTCGCCGCAGCCGACCAGCATGCACCGCGAGGGTCGCGAGCAGGACGACCGCACCGGCTCGGGTGCGTGCCCGGCTCACCCCGTCAGGCCGCGCAGCTCGTCGTTCGCCCGGGCGACGGCGTCGCGCATCGCGCCACGGTCGGGGCCGAGCCGCAGCACCTCCCGCGACGAGCTGGGGACGACGTGCCGCGCGGCGGCGCCGAAGATCCGGCCGATGTCGCCCGTGGTGCCTCCCTGGGCGCCGTACCCGGGCGCCAGGATCGGACCGTTGAAGTCGAGGTCGATCCCCGGCTCGGGGATGGTGGCGCCGATCACCGCGCCGAACGACCCGAGCGGCACCGCCTCGGCGTTGAGCTCGCGCAGGTGCTCGATCATCCGGCCGCCGACGGTGGTGCCGTCTCGGTGGTCGCCCCCTGCACCTCGGCGCCCTCCTTGTTGGACGTGAGCGCGAGCACGAACACGCCGGCGTCGTGCTTGCGCGCGGTGTCGATCATCGGCGCGATCGAGCCGAAGCCCAGGAACGGGCTGGCCGTGATCGCGTCGACGGCGAGCGGCGAGGTCTGGTCGAGGTAGGCGTCGGCGTACGCCTGGGAGGTCGAGCCGATGTCACCACGCTTGACGTCGAGAAGCACCAGCGCGCCGGCCGCCCGGCACTCGCGAACGACCCGCTCGAGCACCGCGATCCCGGCGCTGCCGAAGCGCTCGAAGAACGCCGACTGCGGCTTCACCATCGAGACGTACGGCGCCACCGCCTCGACCACGGTGAGCGCGAACGTCTCCAGGCTCGCCACGTCGTCGATCAGGTCCCAGTCGTGCAGCAGCTCCGCGTGCGGATCGACGCCGACGCAGAACGGTCCGCGGTCGGCGATGGCGGCGTGCAGGCGGGTTCCGAAGGTCATGGACGCGAGACTCCTTTGAGGATCCGGCGGGGCCAGGCGGGCCCCTCGTAGATGAACGCGGTGTAGCCCTGGAGCAGGGTGGCGCCGGCGTCGAGCCGGGCGCGGGCGTCGTCGGGGGTGGTGATCCCGCCGACGCCGACGAGGGTCATGGACGGGCCGACGCGATCGCGGAGCATCCGCATCACGGCGTCGGCGCGCTCGGTGAGCGGTCGCCCGGACAGACCGCCCGCGCCGATCCCCTCGATCGTGGCTGGGTCGGTGGCCAGCCCCTCCCGGGAGATCGTGGTGTTGGTCGCGATCATGCCGTCCAGGCCCACCGCGACCGCCAGGTCGGCGACCTCCAGCACGTCCTTGTCGGCGAGGTCCGGGGCGATCTTCACCAGCAGTGGCACCCGGTTGTCCGTCACCTCGTCGGCGACCCGGCGCACCTGCTCGAGCAGCGGCCGCAGCCGGTCCACGGCCTGCAGGTCGCGCAGGCCCGGGGTGTTGGGCGAGCTCACGTTGACGACCAGGTAGTCGGCGTACGGCGCGAGCAGCCGGGTGCTCTTCTCGTAGTCGGCCTCGACCGCGGCCTGGTCGTCGTCGGGCACCGCCTTGGTCTTGCCGATGTTGATGCCGAGCACCGGCCCGGGGCGGCCGCGTGTGCGCCGCGCGCGCTGCGCCAACCGCGCGGCCACGACCTCGGCGCCGTCGTTGTTGAACCCCATCCGGTTGACCACCGCGCGGTCCTCCGGCAGCCGGAACAGCCGGGGGCGCGGGTTGCCCGGCTGCGCCTCGCCGGTGACCGTGCCGACCTCGACGTGCCCGAAGCCCAGCGCCGCCAGCGCGTCGATGCCCACTGCGTTCTTGTCGAACCCCGCCGCCAGGCCGAGCACGTTCGGGAAGGTCAGGCCCATCGCCTCCACCGGTCCCCCGGGCATCGCTCCGCCGGCCGAGCACCGGCCGGGCGGCGCGGATCGCCCGGAAGCCGAGGCGGTGCGCCTTCTCGGCGTCGATGCGCCGGAAGCCGTGGTCGAACAGCGCTCGGTACATCATGTCCTGAGGAGCCGAGGGACGAGGCGTCTCGAAGGTGCCGCGGCCCAGTCCTGCAGCGACCGCACCCCGATGTCGCCGCGCTTGAGCGCCTCGATCCCCTGCACCGCGGCGCCGAGCCCCTGGACCGTCGTGACGCACGGGATGTTGGCGCGCACCGCGGCGGTGCGGATCTCGTAGCCGTCGAGCCGCGCGCCGCCGCTGCTGTCGCCGTACGGCGTGTTGACGACCAGCTGGATCTCGCCGCCGAGGATCAGGTCGACCGTGGTCGGCTGGCCCTCGGGGCCCGGACCCTCGTGCTGCTTGCGCACCACGGTGGCCTGGACGCCGTTGCGGCGCAGCACCTCGGCGGTCCCCTGGGTCGCCAGGATCTCGAAGCCCTGGTCGGAGAGCACCTTGATCGGGAAGATCATGTGCCGCTTGTCGCGGTTGGCCATGCTCACGAAGACCCGGCCGCTGGTGGGCAGCGGGCCGAACGCGCCCGCCTGGGACTTGGAGAACGCGGTGCCGAAGTCGGCGTCGAGGCCCATCACCTCGCCGGTCGACTTCATCTCCGGTCCGAGCACGGTGTCGACGTTGCTGCCGTCGCGGGCCCGGAACCGGTTGAACGGCATCACCGCCTCCTTGACCGCGATCGGCTGGTCCGGCGGCAGGGTGCCGCCGTCGCCCTCCACGGGCAGTACGCCGGCGGCCCGGAGCTCCTTCGACGGTCTCCCCCAGCATCAGCCGCGCCGCGGCCTTGGCCAGCGGGGTGGCCGTCGCCTTGGAGACGAACGGCACCGTGCGGCTGGCCCGCGGGTTGGCCTCGAGCACGTAGAGCACGTCGGAGCCGAGCGCGAACTGGATGTTGAGCAGGCCGCGGACCCCGACGCCCCTGGCGATCGCCTCGGTGGCCTCGCGGATCCGGTCGATCTCGGCCGCTCCCAGGGTGATCGGCGGCAGCGCGCACGACGAGTCGCCGGAGTGGATGCCGGCCTCCTCGATGTGCTCCATCACGCCGCCGAGGTAGAGCTCCTCGCCGTCGTACAACGCGTCGACGTCGATCTCCACCGCGTCGTCGATGAACCGGTCGACGAGCACCGGGTGGGCCGGGCTGATCTCGGTGGCCCGCTCGATGTAGCCGCGCAGCGACGCCTCGTCGTAGACGATCTCCATGCCGCGCCCGCCGAGGACGTACGACGGCCGCACCAGCACCGGGTAGCCGATCTCGTCGGCGATCTCGCGGGCGTCCTCGAAGCTGGTCGCGGTGCCGTGCTTGGGCGCGGGCAGCCCGGCCCGGTGCAGCACCCGCCCGAACGCGCCCCGCTCCTCCGCGAGGTGGATCGCCTCCGGGGAGGTGCCGACGACGGTCACGCCGTGGTCCTTGAGCCCCTGCGCGAGCCCGAGCGGGGTCTGGCCGCCGAGCTGGCAGATCACGCCCGCGACCGGGCCGGCCTGCTCCTCGGCGTGCACGACCTCGAGCACGTCCTCGAGCGTGAGCGGCTCGAAGTAGAGGCGGTCGGAGGTGTCGTAGTCGGTCGAGACGGTCTCGGGGTTGCAGTTGACCATCACGGTCTCGTAGCCGGCCTCGCTGAGCGCGAGCGAGGCGTGCACGCAGGAGTAGTCGAACTCGATCCCCTGCCCGATCCGGTTCGGGCCGCTGCCCAGGATGATCACCGCCGGCCGCTCGCGGGGCGCCACCTCGGTCTCCTCGTCGTACGACGAGTAGTGGTACGGCGTGGCCGCCGCGAACTCCGCCGCGCAGGTGTCGACGGTCTTGTAGACCGGGCGGATGCCGAGCGCGTGCCGGACCCCGCGCACCACGTCGTCGGTCATCCCGCGGATCTTGCCGATCTGGGCGTCGGAGAAGCCGTGCCGCTTGGCCCTGCGCAGCATCTCGGGCGTCAGCTCGGGCGCGGCGGTGACCTCCGCGGCGATCTCGTTGATCAGCAGCAGCTGGTCGACGAACCACGGGTCGATCCGGGTCGCCTCGAAGACCTCGTCGGCGGTGGCGCCCGCACGCAGCGCGTCCATCACCTTGCGCAGCCGCCCGTCGTGCGGCGTCCGGATGTCGTCGAGCAGCCGCGTCCTTGTCGAGCTCGACCCACTCCTGGTGCCAGTCGAAGACGGCGTCGTTGCTCTCCAGGCTGCGCAGCGCCTTCTGCAGCGCCTCGGTGAAGTTGCGGCCGATCGCCATCGCCTCGCCGACCGACTTCATGTGCGTGGTCAGCGTCGGGTCGGCGCCGGGGAACTTCTCGAACGCGAACCGCGGCACCTTCACCACGACGTAGTCCAGGGTCGGCTCGAAGCTCGCCGGGGTCTCCCGCGGTGATGTCGTTGGGGATCTCGTCGAGGGTGTAGCCGATCGCCACCTTGGCGGCGATCTTGGCGATCGGGAAGCCGGTGGCCTTGGACGCCAGCGCGCTGGACCGGGAGACCCGGGGGTTCATCTCGATCACGACGATCCGGCCGTCGTCGGGGTTGACCGCGAACTGGATGTTGCAGCCGCCGGTGTCGACGCCGACCTCGCGGATCACGCCGATCGCGATGTCGCGCAGCCGCTGGTACTCCCGGTCGGTGAGCGTCATCGCCGGCGCGACGGTGATCGAGTCGCCGGTGTGCACGCCCATCGGGTCGACGTTCTCGATCGAGCAGACGATCACGACGTTGTCGGCGGTGTCGCGCATCACCTCGAGCTCGTACTCCTTCCAGCCGAGGATCGACTCCTCGAGGAGCACCTCGGTGGTCGGGCTGGCGTCGAGGCCCGCGCCGGCGATCCGGTGCAGGTCGTCCTCGTCGTAGGCGAGCCCCGAGCCCGCGCCGCCCATCGTGAAGCTGGGCCGCACCACGACCGGGTAGCCGAGCTCGCCGGCGGCGGCGAGGCACTCGTCCATCGTGTGGCAGATCTCCGACGGGCCACCTCGGCGCCCCACGCGTCCGGCAGCGCCTCGACGACCCGCTTGAAGGACTCGCGGTTCTCGCCCTTCTCGATCGCCTCGATCGAGGCGCCGATCAGCTCCACGCCGTACTTCTCCAGCACGCCGGCCTCGGCCAGGCTCATCGCGGTGTTGAGGGCGGTCTGGCCGCCGAGCGTCGCGAGCAGCGCGTCGGGGCGCTCCTTGGCGATCACCTTCTCGACGTACTCCGGCGTGATCGGCTCGACGTACGTCGCGTCCGCGAACTCCGGGTCGGTCATGATCGTCGCCGGGTTGGAGTTGACCAGCACGACGCGCAGGCCCTCCTCCTTGCAGCACCCGGCAGGCCTGGGTGCCGGAGTAGTCGAACTCGCAGGCCTGCCCGATCACGATCGGGCCGGAGCCGATCACCAGGACGCTGCTCGATGCTCCGGCGTCGCGCTCCGGCACTCAGACGGTTGCTCGCTCTCAGCTGCCGGTGCTGCTCGAAACCATCAGGTCGCACGAACCGGTCGAAGAGGTACGCCGCGTCGTGCGGGCCGGCCGCCGCCTCGGGGTGGTACTGCACCGAGAACGCCGTCAACCGGCCGTCGTCACGCAGCTCGAGGCCCTCGACCACGTCGTCGTTGAGGCAGACGTGGCTGACCGTGGCCACGCCGTACGGCGTCGCGGTGCCTCGGTCGAGCGGCGCATCCACCGCGAACCCGTGGTTGTGCGCGGTCACCTCGACCTTGCGGGTGGTGCGGTCCATCACCGGCTGGTTGATGCCGCGGTGGCCGTACTTCAGCTTGTAGGTGCCGAACCCGAGCGCCCGGCCGAACAGCTGGTTGCCGAAGCAGATGCCGAAGTAGGGCAGCCCGCGCTCCAGCGCTCCCTGCAGCAGCTCGACCTGGCTGGTCGTGGCGGCGGGGTCGCCGGGACCGTTGGAGTAGAAGAGCCCGTCCGGCTGGACGGCCAGCACCTCGTCGAGGGTGGCGGTCGCCGGCAGCACGTGCACCTCGATGCCGCGCTCGGCCATCCGGTAGGGCGTCATCGACTTGATGCCGAGGTCGAGCGCGGCCACCGTGAACCGCCGCTCGCCCCACCGCCGGGATCACGTACGTCTCGCCGGTGGAGACCTCGCCGGCCAGCTCGGCTCCGGCCATCGGTGCGGCCGCCCGCACCCGCTCGAGGAGCTCGGCCGGGTCGGCGCCGTCGGAGGAGATGCCGACCCGCATCGCGCCTCGCTCGCGGAGGTGCCGGGTGAGCGCGCGGGTGTCGATGCCGGAGATCCCGACCACGCCCTGTGCGCGCAGCTCGTCGTCCAGGCTGCGGCGGGAGCGCCAGCTGCGGGCACCCGGGCCGGGTCGCGCACGACGTACCCCGCCACCCAGATCCGCCGGACTCTCGGGGTCGTCGTCGTTGACCCCGGTGTTGCCGATGTGCGGGGCGGTCATCACCACGACCTGCCGGTGGTAGGACGGGTCGGTCAGTGTCTCCTGGTAGCCGGTCATGCCGGTGTTGAACACCGCCTCGCCGAACGTCTCCCCCACGGCCCCGTAGGCGTCGCCGTGGAAGGTCCGCCCGTCCTCGAGGACCAGGACCGCCGACGTCGCGAGCGCCCACCAGCTCGGCGCTGACCTGGCGCAGCCGCTTGCCGAGTGCGTCGTCGCGGGCCAGGTCGGACGGTTCCTTGAGCTGGTTGTCGTCGTAGTAGCCGCCGGTCTCGCCCTCCACCTCGGGATCGATCGCGAGGTAGGTGATCGCCCGGCCGCCGTCGGCCGGCGAGCGCATCGCCCGCTTGGCCAACGCCAGCACCGGTCGGGCGTACCAGGGCGCGCCGGACCAGATGTCGGTGGCCACGGCCCCCGGGTGCAGCGCGTTGACCGTGACCCCGGCGCCCTCCAGCTCGGCCGCCAGGCCCGGGCGTGGAGCACGTTGGCCAGCTTGGAGCGGCTGTAGGCCCGCATGTCGGTAGCCCTGCTCGAAGCCGAGGTCGTCGAAGTCCAGGGTTCCCGCGTAGTGGCCGGCCGAGGCGGTGATCACGATCCGCGCGGGTGCGCTCGCGACCAGCACGTCCTTCAGCTCCTCGGTGAGCAGGTACCCGGCCAGGTGGTTGACCTGGAAGGTCGCCTCGTAGCCGTCGCCGGTCAGCCTGCGCGAGGGGTACGCCGTGCCGGCGTTGTTGACGAGGACGTCGATCCGCGGGCACAGGGACCGGATCTCCTTGGCCGCGGTGCGCACGCTCTCGAGCGACTCGTAGTCGGCGACCACGGTGTCGACGCCGGCGGCTCCGGCCGCCCGCACCTCTTCCGCGGCCGCGCCAGCTTGTCCGGGTTGCGACCCACGAGCACCAGCCGGTGCCCGTCCGCGGCGATCTGGAGCGCGGACTCCAGCCCGATGCCCGCGGTGGCGCCAGTGATGACGACCGTCTTCGCAGGGGTCACTGCAGCTTCCCGTCGAGCACGGTGGCCTTGCCGCGCAGGAACGTCGCGACCACCCGGCCGGGCAGCTCCATGCCGGCGTACGGCGTGTTGCGCGACAGCGACGCCGAGTCCGACGCCTCGATGGTGCGTCGCGCCGACGGGTCGTAGAGCACGACGTTCGCCGGCGCACCCTCCTCGATCGGCCGGCCGTGGTCGGCGACCCGCCCGATCCGCGCGGGCGCGTAGGACATCCGCTCGGCGACGCCGGCCCAGTCGAGCAGCCCGGGGTCGACCATCGTCGTCCTGCACGATCGACAGCGCGGTCTCGAGGCCGAGCATCCCGAACGCGGCCGCGGCCCACTCGCAGTCCTTGTCCTCGTGCGGGTGCGGCGCGTGGTCGGTGGCGACGATGTCGATGGTGCCGTCGGCCAGCCCTGCCCGGAGCGCCTCGATGTCGGCGGCCGAGCGCAGCGGCGGGTTGACCTTGTAGATCGGGTCGTAGCGTCGCCGCGAGCTCGTCGGTGAGCAGCAGGTGGTGCGGGCAGGCCTCGGCGGTGACGTTCCAGCCCTTCCGCTTGGCGTCGCGGACGATCTCGACCGACCCGGCGGTCGAGACGTGGCAGACGTGCAGCCGCGAGCCGACGTGCGCCGCGAGCAGGCAGTCGCGGGCGATGATCGCCTCCTCGGCCACCGCCGGCCAGCCGGCCAGGCCGAGCCGCCCGGACAGCTCGCCCTCGTTCATCTGCGCGTCCTCGGTCAGCCGCGGCTCCTGGGCGTGCTGGGCGACGACGCCGTCGAACGCCTTGACGTACTCCAGCGCCCGGCGCATCAGCACCGCGTCGCTGACGCACTTGCCGTCGTCGGAGAACACCCGGACCCGGGCCGCGGAGTCGGCCATCGCGCCGAGCTCGGCCAGCCGCTCCCCGGCCAGCCCGACGGTGACCGCGCCGACCGGGTAGACGTCGCAGTAGCCGGCCTCGCGGCCGAGCCGCCACACCTGCTCCACCACGCCGGCCGTGTCGGCCACCGGGTCGGTGTTGGCCATCGCGTGCACGGCGGTGAAGCCGCCCATCGCCGCCGCCCGGGTGCCGGACTGGACGGTCTCGGCGTCCTCGCGGCCGGGCTCCCGCAGGTGGGTGTGCAGGTCGACCAGGCCGGGCAGCGCGACCAGCCCAGCGCCGTCGACCGCCTCGGCGCCCCGCCGGCAGCCTCGGCGACCGTCGCGCCGACAGCGAGATCACGCCGTCGCGGAGCACCAGGTCGGTCGGGGTCCGCCGCCGAGGATCGACACGTCCCGGATCAGGTAGCCGGTGCTCATGCGTCGGTCTCCTCGGGAAGGGTGGACTCGGAGCCGCTCGAGCAGCAGGTAGAGCACGGCCATCCGGACGGCCACCCCGTTGGTGACCTGCTCGACGATCACGGAGCGGTCGGAGTCGGCGACGTCGGCGGTGATCTCCATGCCACGGACCATCGGGCCGGGGTGCATCACGATCGTGTGGTCCTGCAGCGTGCCATCCGGCGGCGCGTCGAGGCCGTAGCGCCGGGAGTACTCGCGGGCGGTCGGGAAGAACCCGCCGTTCATCCGCTCCCGCTGCACCCGCAGCATCATCACGACGTCGGCCTTGGGCAGCACCGCGTCGAGGTCGTACGACGTCTCGACGCCCCAGGTGTCGACGCCGACCGGCAGCAGCGTCGGCGGCGCGACCAGGGTGACCTCGGCGCCGAGGGTCTGCAGCAGCAGCGCGTTGGAGCGCGCCACCCGGCTGTGCAGCACGTCGCCGACGATCGCGACCCGGCGCCCGTCGAGCGAGCCCAGGTGCCGCCACATCGTGAACGCGTCGAGCAGCGCCTGGGTGGGGTGCTCGTGGGTGCCGTCGCCGGCGTTGACGACGCTGGAGCGGACCCAGCCGGAGTGGGCGAGCCGGTGCGGCGGCGCCGCTGGCGCCGTGCCGGACGACGACCGCGTCGGCACCCATCGCCTCGAGGGTCAGCGCGGTGTCCTTGAGGCTCTCGCCCTTGGACAGGCTGGAGCCCTTGGCGGCGAAGTTGATGACGTCGGCGGAGAGCCGCTTGGCCGCCGCCTCGAACGAGATCCGGGTGCGGGTGGAGTCCTCGAAGAAGAGGTTGACCACGGTCCGGCCGCGCAGCGCGGGCAGCTTCTTGATCGGGCGGTCGGCCAGCGACGCGCATCTCCGCGGCGGTGGTGAGCACCAGCTCGGCGTCGTCGCGGCTCAGGTCGGCCGCGCTGACAGCAGGTGGCGCTTCATGAGCGGTCCTCCCTGGGTCTCGTCGATGGACACGGCGTCGACGCCGTCGGTCTCGGCGAGCCGGACGCTCACCCGCTCGACGAGCGAGGTGGGCAGGTTCTTGCCGACGAAGTCGGCCCGGATCGGCAGCTCGCGGTGGCCGCGGTCGACCAGCACCGCCAGCCGTACCGCCGCGCGGCCGGCCGATGTCGTTCAGCGCGTCCAGCGCGGCGCGGATGGTGCGCCCGGAGAACAGCACGTCGTCGACCAGGACCACGGTCATGCCGTCGATGCCGCCCGGCGGGATCTCGGTCGGCAGCAGCGTGCGGGCCGGCTTCAGCCGCAGGTCGTCGCGGTACATCGTGACGTCGAGCGAGCCGACCGGGACGTCGAGGCCCTCGACCGCGGAGATCCGCTCGGCGATCCGCTGGGCCAGCGGCACGCCGCGGCTGGGGATGCCGAGCAGCACGAGGTCGCCGCGCGCCCTTGTTGCGCTCGAGGATCTCGTGGGAGATCCGGGTCAGTGCCCGGGCGATGTCACGGGCGTCGAGGACTACGCGACCGTTCGGCGGCGGATCCGCCGGCGCAGGCTGGGCGCAACGAAGCGCTCGACCTCCTTCTCCGCCTCACGGGACGGCTCGTTAAAGGATGTCTGTCGGCGCCACCTACTGACGCCCGGAGCGGGATCGTGAATCGACGCTCCGGTTCTCACCCTCCGGACGAATCAGTCCTCTCGGTCAGTGCGTTGAGGTGCGAGCAGCGCAATGACGCCGGTGCTAGAGACGCTCCGCCATGCCGGCGCAGGCGCGCAGCCAGGCCACCCGGGTCCCCTCGGAGAGCTGGGCGTAGGGCACCACCGAGCCGGACACCAGCACCGGGTCGTAGGGCACCCGGTAGACGGCCTGGGTGCGCTGCTCGTAGACCTGCACGAGGTCGTGGGCGAGCTGCTCGTCGACGTGCGTCGAGGGATCGGAGAGCACGCGTGATCGTCTTGTGCTTGAGGTCTGGTACCCGGCGTCCTGGAGCGCGTCGAGCATCCACAGCCCGCAGTAGCCGGTGTCCTCGCGGACCGTGGTGGTCACGACCAGCAGGTCGGCGGCCTCGGCGGCGGCGAGCCAGTTCTCGGCGCGCATGTTGTTGCCGGTGTCGACCAGGATCAGCCGGTAGAAGCGCTCGAGCAGCTGGTGGACCGCCGTGAAGTCCTCGGCGCGGATCATCCCGGTCACGTCCGGCCGCTCGTCCGAGGCGAGGACGTCGAAGTGGGCGTCGCCCTGCGACCGGACGAACGCGCCGAGGTCGCCGATCCGCGACTGGTAGACGTCCTTGAACCGCTCGAGGTCCTCCAGCAGCTCGCGGGTGGTGTTGCGGTGGGAGCTGCGGGTGCCGCGGATGCCGAGCGTGCCGCGGGTCTCGTTGTTGTCCCAGGCCACCACGCCGCCGCCGCGGACGGTGCCGAACGTGTAGCCCGCGGCGAGCACCCCGGTGGTCTTGGCGGCGCCGCCCTTGGGGTTGATGAACGCGATCGTGCGCGGCCCGTCGAAGTCCTGCTGGATGGCGTGCCTGGCCTCCTCGTGGGCCTGTTCCGTCGCGCCCATCCGCGGCTTGATCGCCCGCCGGACCAGCGGCGGACCCGCCCGCGCCAGCCCCAGCTGGCCGGGCCGAGCTCCTTCTCGTCGGCGCGCCGGTCGAGGAAGTCGGTGGCCGTCATGAACCGCCGCGGCTCCTCGGCGGGCGCGGCCGGCGGCGGTGCGTGCGGCGGTGGCGCCGACGGCGGGGCGGACGGCCGGCATGCGGGGGTCTGGACCGTGTCGTCGGTGCCGCACCGCCTGCGGCCACGACGGCCGGCGGGCGCCTGCGGGTCGGGGGCCGCCAGCGGTGCGGGCGGCGGGCCGGACGGCGGTGGTGGGCTCGGAACCCGGGGATCGGGTCGCTCAGCGGGTCGCCCTGCGCCTTCGCGGGGGCGCGTCGTGCGCCGACTCCTCGAGCTGCTGACGCGCGAACCGTTCGAGGTCCTCGGGCGGTGAACAGCCGATCACTGGTATCGCCGTGCACTGAATCCTGGGACATCGTCGTACCTCCGAGAACGCGTCCGGGTGGCGTGTCCTGCCACGCCGACCCTATGTCACGTATATGCCCAGTTCAGGCCGAGGTCCAACCGCCGCCGACGGCCGACTCCACGGCGCGGTGGAACGTGGGGTAGGCGTAGTGCATCGAGCGGAGCGTCGCCACCGGCACCTCCGCGTGCACGGCCGTGACCAGCATCGACGAGCATCTCGCCGCCGGCCGGGCCGACCACGGTGGCCCCGACCAGGATCCCGCGCTCGCGTCGGCGACCAGCTTGATCAGGCCGTCGTGCCTTGCCGTGGATCCAGCCGCGGCCGACTCCGGGCCCTCGGCCAGTGCCGGTCCGGACGTCGATGCCCTGCGTCGCGCGCCTGCGCCTCGGTCAGGCCGACCGACGCCGACCTCGGGTCGGTGAACGTCACCCGGCGGCACCGCGCGGTAGTCGGCCGGGGGGCCGTCCTGGCCGAGGATGTCGCGGACCGCGACCGCGGCCTGGTACATCGACATGTGGGTGAACGCGCCCTTGCCGGTGATGTCGCCGATCGCCCACAGCCGCTCCCCGGCCCGCATCCGCTCGTCGGTCTCCACGGTGCGCGCCGTCCGGGTCCAGGCCGACGGTGTCCAGCCCGAGCTCGGCGAAGTTCGGCTTCCGGCCGGTGGCCACCAGCAGCTTGTCGGCCGTCACCGCCACGTCGCCGAGGTCGACGGTGAACCCGCCGTCGGCGTACGCCACCGATCCGATGGTGACACCCGTGAGCACCTCGGATCCCGGCGTCGCGCGAACACCTTCCGAGCGCCGGCCGGCCTCGGGCTCCTCCGGCGGCACGATCCGCGGCGCCCCCTCCAGGATCGTCACCTCGACCCCGAAGCGTGCGAACGCCTGCGCGAGCTCGACGCCGATCGCTCCGCCACCGATCACCAGCATCGAGCCCGGCAGCTCCGTGAGCCTGCACCACGTCACGGTTGGTCCAGTACGGCGTGTCCGCCAGCCCGTCGATCGGCGGGATCGCCGGGTCGGTGCCGGGGTTGAGCACCACGCCGCGCCGGCCGACGTACGTCGTCGTCGCCGACCTCGACCCGGCCGGTCGCCCGTCGAGCCGGCCGGTGCCGCGGACGAACGTCACCCCGGCGTCCTCGAGGCGCTCGACCGCGACCGTGTCGTCCCAGTCGTCGGTGGCCTCGTCGCGGATCCGCTCGGCCACCGGCGTCCAGTCCGGGCTGCACCTCCGCCTCCCGGCCCGACCTCGGACCCGCCGCGCCTCGTCGAGCGACGTCGGCGGCCGAGAGCATCATCTTCGAGGGCACGCACCCGTAGTACGGGCACTCGCCCCCCACCAGGCGGCTCTCGACGGCGACCACGTCGAGCCCCGCCTCGCGCGAGCTTCGGGGCGACGTACTCGCCTCCCGGCCCCAGCCCGATCACCACGACATCCACCTCGTTGCTTGCCGACATGCGGCCAGCCTCCCGCACGATGTGCCCATGCGCACGCCCCACTCGACGCCTCTTTCTCGGCGCCGGCCTGGCCGGCGGGGCCGCCCTGGTCGCCGGCTGTACCGACGACGACCTCCCTCCTCCAGAAGCCGGCGCTCCGCGTCGACGCCTCCCCGGACCCGCGCGCCTGGGACTCCCCCAGGACTGGGACTCCATCCGCGCCCAGTTCCTGCTCGACCCGGAGCTGGCCCAGTTCGCGGCCTTCGTCCTCTCGCCGCACACCCGGCTGCTGGACGCGGCGATCGCCGACCACCGCGACCGGCTCGGCCGGGACACCGAGGACGCGCTGCTCACCGGGCAGGCCAACGAGCAGGCGGTGCGCGACGCGGCGGCGGCGTTCGCCGGCGGTGACGCGTCGCAGTACGCGCTGACCGACAGCACCACGATGGGCATCGCCATGATGTACGGCGGGCTGACCCTGCGCGAGGGCGACGAGGTCCTCACGACCACCCACGACTTCTTCTCCACCGAGGACGCGCTGCGGCTGCTGGAGCTGCGGACCGGCGCGAAGGTCACCCGCGTCGACCTGTACGACGACCCGGCGGCCGCGACCGTGGACGACATGACGAAGCGGCTGCTGGACGCCGTCACCCCGAAGACGCGCGTGGTCGCGCTGACGTGGGTGCACTCCAGCACCGGCGTGCGGGTGCCGGTGCAGGAGATCGCACGCCGAGCTCCGCGACGACGTGACCCTCTGTGTCGACGGCGTGCACGGGTTCGCCGCCGTCGACGTCGACCTGCCCGACCTGGGCTGCGACTTCCTGGCCACCGGCACGCACAAGTGGCTGTTCGGGCCGCGCGGCACCGGCATCCTGTGGGCCAGCGACTGGGAACCGCTGACCGAGCTGATCCCCTCGTTCTCCGGTCCCGAGGGCCCGGCCCGGCTCACCCCGGGCGGCTACCAGGCGTTCGAGCACCAGTGGGCGGTCAAGGACGCCTTCGAGTTCCAGCAGAGCATCGGCCGGGCCCGGGTGGTGGACCGCACCGTCGAGCAGGCCTCGCAGCTGAAGGACGGGCTCGGCCGGCATCGACGGGCTCACCGTGGTCACGCCGACCGACCCGGCGGTCTCGGCCGGCATCGTCTGTGTCGACGTCGCGGGGATGCCGCCCGCCAACGCCGTGCAGGAGCTGCGCACCCGAGGTGTGGTCGCCAGCGCCACGCCGTACCGCCGCTCCTACCTGCGGCTGGGCCCGAGCATCGCCACCTCGCCCGAGCAGGTGGACCAGGCGATCGCCGCGCTGCAGGAGATCGTCTGAGGCGATTCGGTCGTGCCTAGACTCGCCGGGCCGGCAACTCTCGGGAGGACCACGTGACCTCGGGCCTGCTCTTCGTCTGGTTCGTACTTAACACATTGCTTCTCGGCGCCGTCAGCCGGCGGTTGCTCGGAGTGCCGGTCGGATGGCCGCGCACGATAGTGGTCTCCGCGATCGTGCTCGTCACCGGCGGGGCGCCGGCGCGGGAGATCAGCCGCAACCTGGGCTTCCTGACCGAGGACGGCCAGGTGGTCGCGGGCAACGAGCTGGTCGTGGGCGCGGTCACCTTCGTGGTGCTCCTGTGGATCATCGCGGCCGGCCTCGCGATCCTGGTGATCCTCGAGGCGATCGTCCCGACCGGCAGCCTGCCCGGACCCCTCACCCTGGTCCGCGGACTTCCCGCGCGTCGACGCCGCGCGGCGCGGTACGCCGCGGTCGTCGGCGTGGCCGTGCGGCACGGACTGGGCGGGTTCCTCGGCCGCGGTGCGCGCCGTGGGCTGGGCGACGACGCCCCGCGGGTCGCCCGCGCGCTGCGCGAGGCTTTCACCGACGCCGGTGTCACGTTCGTCAAGCTCGGCCAGATGCTCGCCGCCCGACCGGACCTGATCGGCGAGCCGTTCGCCCGGGAGCTGGCCCGGCTGCAGTCGGAGGTCGAGCCGGAGCCCTGGACGGTCGTCGAGCAGACACTCGAGGAGGAGCTGACGCGAGCCCCTAGCCCGGGTGCTGCCCGAGCTCGACCCCGAGCCGATCGCGGCGGCGTCGGTGGGCCAGGTGCACACCGGCCGGCTCTCGGACGGCACTCCGGTCGTCGTCAAGGTCCAGCGCCGGAACGCCCGTGCCCAGGTCACCGCGGACCTCGACATCGTGGGCCGACTGGCGCGACTGCTCGAGAAGCGCACCAGCTGGGGCCGTTCCCTCGGGCTCACCGCCCTCGCGGACGGCTTCGCGGCGAGTCTCGACGAGGAGCTCGACTACCGGGTCGAGGCGGCCAACGTGCGCGCCATCTCCGCCGCGCAGGCCGCGCCCGGTGCGGTGCACATCCCGCTGGTCCACGAGGAGCTCTCCGGGCCCCGGGTCCTGGTGATGGAGCGCGTGGAGGGCGCGCCGGTGTCCCGCGCCGCCGAACAGCTCTCCCGGATGCCCTGCGAGCGGCGGTCCGAGTCGCCGGCGAGCTGCTCGCGGCCGTGCTGCGCCAGATCCTCGGGGTCCGGCGTCTTCCACGCCGACCTGCACGGCGGCAACGTGGTGCTCCGGCCCGACGACTCGTTGGCGCTGCTGGACTTCGGATCCGTCGGAAGGCTGGACAGTACGGCGCGCGATGGCCTCGCCAGGCTGCTCGCCGCGATCGACCTCGGCGACTCCATCTCGGCGACCGACGCACTGATCACGCTGCTCGATCGCCCGGCCGAGCTCGACGACCAGCTCCTCCAACGCGAGGTCGGCGCGCTCGTCGGTCGCTACCGCCACGGTCTCGGTGCGCTCGGAGCGACCGGGCTGTTCCCCGAGCTGTTCGCCTCGTGGTCCGCCACAGCTTCGCCGTACCTCCGCAGCTGGCCGCGACCTTCCGTCGCTCGCGCCCTGGAGGCACGCTGCGGCTGATCGACCCCGGCTCGATCTCGTCGGTGCGGCCGCGCCGCCGGGCGCGACCTGATCAGGAGCGCCTGGCGCCGGCCCAGTGCGCGCCGGCTCGAGGAGCAGCTCGCCCAGCTGCTACCGGTGCTCAAGCGGCTGCCGCGTCGCGTGGACGCGCTCACCGGCGCGGCCCAGGACGGTCGCCTGACCGTTCAGGTCCGGCTGCTGGCGCACCAGGACGACCGGCCTTCGTGACCGACCTGGTCCAGCAGGTCACCATGACCGTGCTCGCGGCGGCGCCACGTTGTCGCGTGCTGCTGATCTGGCCCCTGGCGGACCGGAGCTCGTGCCGATGTGCGGCTGTTCCCGCTGCTCGGCGCCACCATCCTCTTCTTCGGCTTCGTGCTGGCCGCGCGCGTCCTGGCGCTGGCGTTCCAGCGCCGAGGGCCGTGATCGGTCACTGGTCGAAGTAGCGGGCCTGGGCGAAGCAGAACAACCCGTACGCCGCGAACCCGATGCGCGATGGCGCCGAGCAGGAACGGTCCGAAGGGCTGCTCGAGCACCTCCGAGAGTGCCTGGTCGAGACCGCCGGACTTGTTCGGCTCGTGGGTGGCGGCCGCGTAGCAGAACAGCGCACCGACGATCCCGAAGGCGACCCCTTTCGCAACACAGCCCACCTTGCCGAGCCAGACGTACGCGGTGCCGCTCGGCCCGCTGAGGCCCTCGACGTTCATCTCCTTGGCGAACTCCTCGGTGTAGGCCTTGCGGATCAGCGCAACACCGATGGCCGCGATCGCTACGCCGATCGCGCCCACGATCAGCTGGCCGCCGGTGAGGTCCATCAGCTTGGCGGTCGCGGAGTCGGTGCCGCCGCCGGAGGATCCCGATCCGATCGCCACGCTGAGCGCGGACAGAGAGATGAGCCCGTAGACGACGGCGCGCCCAGCAGACGTCAGCCGCTTCCGGACTCGCTTGAAGCCGTCGTACTCACGATGGCCGAGTGTCGCCTCCACGATCCGCCAGCACATGAGCAGGAACATCCCGACCGCCACCAGCCAGACCAGGACCAGCCCGAAGGGCTGCTCGGCCAGCTCGCGGATCGCGCCGCTGCTGGAGGCGGAGCCGGATGGGTCGCCCAGGGCGAGCTGGAGCGCCAGCCAGCCGATGACCACATGGACCAGCCCGTAGGCCACCAGCCCGATCCGTGCCGCGTGGTCGATCCAGTCACTCTGCCGCGCCTGATGTGCCAGCGCTTGTCCCTCCGTCACGGAGGACCGGTACCCCGTTCAGGCCAGCGTGGACTTGTTCCGCTGGATGTTGCCCAGCACGCCGTTGACGAACGGCGGCGACTCGTCGGTGGACAGCTCCCGCACGAGAGCCATCGCCTCGCTGACCGCAACGCCGTCGGGCACGTCGTTCTCGAAGAGCAGCTCGTAGACGCCGAGCCGCAGCACGTTGCGATCGACGGCGGGCATCCGGTCGAGCGTCCAGCCCTCGGAGTACGTCGCCAGCAGCTCGTCGATGCGGGAGGCGTGCTCGACCACGCCTCGGACCAGCGTCACGGTGTAGTCGTTGGTGGGGCTCTCGCCCTCGGCGATCGCCCGGTCCAGCGCGTCCCCCGCTCCCTCGCCGCGCAGCTCGGCGGCGTAGAGCAGGTCGAGCGCCCGCTTGCGAGCCTTGGACCTGGCGCCCATCAGGACCCGGACCTCAGGCCTTGACGCGGCCGAGGTAGGACGAGTCGCGGGTGTCGACCTTGACCTTCTCGCCCTGGGTGATGAACAGCGGCACCTGGATCTCGTGGCCGGTCTCCAGGGTGGCCGGCTTGGTGCGCCCAGTGGCGCTGTCGCCGGCGACGCCGGGCTCGGTGAAGGTGATCTCGAGCTCGACCGAGGCGGGCATCTCGATGTAGAGCACCCGGCCCTCGTTGGTCGCGATGATCGCCTCCTGGCTCTCCAGCAGGAAGTTCTTCGCGCCGCCGACGATCGCCGGGTCGACCTCGAGCTGGTCGTAGCTGACCGTGTCCATGAACACGTAGGAGGTGCCGTCGTTGTAGAGGTACTGCATCGTCCGCTTGTCGACGTTGGCGACCTCGACCTTCACGTCGGCGTTGAACGTCTTGTCGACGGTCTTCCCGGACTCGACGGCCTTGAGCTTGGTGCGCACCACCGCGCCGCCCTTGCCGGGCTTGTGGTGCTGGAACCAGATGACCTGCCAGAGCTGGCCGTCCAGGTTGAGCACCATGCCGTTCTTCAGGTCGTTCGTGGTTGCCATGCGCGCGCTTCAGCCTTCGGATAGACGATCGGGGGTGGCCGCGGGGGCCAGCCGCCGAGTCTATCGAGTCGGGCAGCGTTCGCCGCAATCGTCCCTCGGGACCAAGGGGGTCACCGAGGATTCATATTGCCATCTGGTAATATGAAGTCATGAGCGCCTACGCCGCCCTGGCCGAGCCTCACCGTCGGCAGATTCTCGATCTGCTCCGGGATGGTGAGCGGCCCGTCGGAGAGCTGGTGAAGCCCCTCGCGCTGAGCCAGCCCGGCGTGTCCAAGCACCTGAAGGTGTTGCGCGAGGCGGGGCTCGTCGTGGTGCGCGCGGAGGGCAAGCGGCGTCTCTACGCGCTGAGCCCGGACCCCCTCGCCGAGGTCGACCGGTGGCTGGAGCCCTACCGCGCATTCTGGAAGGGGCGCCTCGACGCCCTCGAGCGACATCTGGAGGAGAACCCATGACCGACGGAACCCTGGAGACGATCGACGGCCGCCCGGCGCTGCGCTTCGAGCGCACGCTCCCCACTCGATCGAGCGTGTGTGGCGCGCTGTCAGCGAGCCGGCGGAGCTCGAACGCTGGTTCCCGGCAGCCGCCGACTGGACGCCCGCGAAGGGTGAGACCTTCGAGGCCTACGGCGCCACCGGTGAGGTGACCGAGGTCGACGCGCCCCATCGCCTGGCCTGGACCTTCGGCAGCGAGCGGTACAGCTTCGACCTGGCCGCTCAGGAAGACGGCTGTCGGTTGATCTTCACCCACGCGTTCGACGACCGCGGTGCAGCCGCGCAGACGGCGGCCGGCTGGGCGACCTACCTCTCGCGGCTCGACGTTCATCTCGACGGCGGCTACCTCTCCGAGGAGGCGGCACACGAGCCTTGGGAAGAGGTGCACGAGCGCTACGCCGAGCGCTTCGGGGTCGACCCGACGCCGGGACGGCAGTTCTGGGCGGAGTACCGCGCCCGTCAATCGTGATCCGGTAGGCCTTACCCGGCACCCCAAGTTTGGGGACGCCGCGGCCACCCCCGGGCCCTAGAGTGTCGGCCCGTGGGGACACCGCGGGGGCGCCGGATGGCGGCGGAGCAGGCCATCCACCAGACGACCGAAGGTCGACATCGCCTGCCCAGGGTGTTCCGGACGACGCAGCTCGTCATGCTCGGGCTCGGCGTGATGATCGGCGCCGGCATCTTCCGGCTCTCCGGCGACCAGGCCGCCACGACCGCGGGACCGGCCGTGATCATCTCGTTCGTCATCGCCGCGTTCGTCTGCCTCCTGGCCGCCTTCAGCTTCGCCGAGCTGTCCTCCACGATCCCGGCCGCAGGAAGCGTCTATACGTTCAGCTACGTCGCCATGGGCGAGATCTGGGCCTGGCTGGTCGGCTGGGCACTGATCCTCGAGCTGCTGGTTGCTGCCGCCCTGGTGGCCCGGGTGTGGGCGACGTACCTGGTCGCGACCCTCGATGGCTTCGAGGTCAGCACGCCCGCCTGGCTCGTGGAGCACTCGCAGGTCGACACCGGGACGAACTGGGTGGCTTTCGGCATGCTGCTGGTGCTCACCCTGCTGGTCATCACCGGGACCAAGCTCTCGGCGCGGGTGCTGTCCGTCGTCGTCGTGGCGAAGATCGCGGTGATCCTGTTCATCATCGCGGTCGGGGCCAGGTACGTCGACTCGGCCAACTACACCCCGTTCGTGCCGGAGCACCAGAAGGGCGGCTCCGCAGACGCATCCGTGCTCGAGTCCCTGCTCGGCTCCTCCGGCAGCTTCGGGGTGCTCGGCATCTTCAGCGCCGCAGCCGTGATCGCGTTCTCCTACATCGGGTTCGACCTGATCGCCACGTCGGCCGAGGACGCGCACCACCCGCGCACCAGCATCCCCCGCAGCATCTTCGTCTCCCTCGGCCTGGTCACGATCATGTACGTCGCCATGGCGGCGGTGCTGGTCGGCGTGCGGCCGTACGCCGAGCTCGCCACCGGTGCACCCGTGTCCGGACGCGTTCGCCGCCGCAGGCGCGGGCTGGACCGTCGACGTCGTCAACGTCGGCGCGGTGCTCGCCCTCACCACGGTGATCATGGTCGTGCTGATCGCCCAGAGCCGCGTGCTCTTCGCGATGGGCCGCGACGGCCTGCTGCCGTCGACCCTCGGCCGGGTCTCCTCGTCGTTCTCGGCGCCGGGCGCGGCGGCCGCACTGGCGGGCTGTGCCGCGGCCGTGCTGTCGATGTGGTCCGGGCTCGTCGACCTGGAGCAGCTGCTGGTCATCGGCGCGCTCTCGTCGTTCCTGATCTGCTCGATCGCGGTGATCGTGCTGCGCCGCACCCGCCCCGACCTCGATCGCGGCTATCGCGCCCCGCTGGTCCCGCTGCTTCCCGCGCTCTCCACGCTGGCGACCGCCTGGCTGATGCTCAACCTCACCGTCCAGACCTGGCGCAACTTCGCGATCTGGATGGCCGCCGGCATGCTCTTCTACCTCGTCTACGGACGGCAGAACAGCGTGGTCGCCCAACAGCTGCACCCACATCGAGCCAACCACCATCACCACCACGAGTGACGATCAGCGTCCGGCCACGAACTCCAGGACCGCACGACGGACCGGCGTCGGCCCGCCCGACTCGGAGGTGAGCAGCTCCTGGGCATGCCCGGAGCCCCGCGGCACGAGCACCTCGGCGGTCGGCGAGGCTTCGGCCAGCGGACGGACGTCCGCCGGCTCGGCGTACGGATCACCCTCGGCGAGCACGTACAGCAACGGAACAGTCGCGGCGGCGGCAGCGTCGGCGGTGGTCAGGTCGGAGCCGGGAACCTCGAGGCTCAGGTCGGCGGGCGACAGTGCCACCGCCGCGTCGACCCCGCCGTCCGGGACGGCCGCTATCTGCGGCGCCATCGGCCCACCGGCGGACGCCGCCAGGACGACCACCCGCTCGGCACCGTCGTCGCGGGCCGCCGCCACCACGGACGCCAGGTCGTCCACGGGTGCGGGCTCGTCGGCGTCGCAGGTGCTGTTGCCGACGCAGGCGGCGTCGTAGCCGATCACCCGGTGTCCTGCGTCCGCGAGCCATCCGATGTCCGCCGCCCAGGCGCACACCCCGGTCGTCCCCGAACCGTGCACGAGCACCACGGCGGTCTCGCCGCTGCCGGCCGTGACGGCGTACAGCTGCTCCCCGGTCGGGGAGTCGACCCGGCGAGTCTCGGTCTCCGGTGTCTCGATCCCGCCGCACCGCTCGGTCAGCGCCTCGGCCGTGACCCGCGCGACCTCCGGTTGCGGTGAGGGATCACTCGGTCTCCTCGCTGCACGCCGTGGCCAGCACGGCGACCACCAGCAGCCCGAGAGCTCGCCTCATCCGGCCACGAACTCCAGCGCCATGCCGGTAGCCCTCGATGCCCTGCCCGGCGATGACGCTGGCCGGCGTGCGGCGTCACCACGGAGGTGTGCCGGAACTCCTCAGGCCTCTGCTCGGGATCAGAGATGTGCACCTCGACCAGCGGGGCGGTGAGCTGGGCGCAGGCGTCGAAGAGTGCGTACGAGTAGTGCGTCCACGCGGCCGCGTTCAGCACCACCGGGGTGACCGTGTCGGCTGCCTCGTTGAGCCAGTCGAGCAGCTCGCCCTCGTGGTTGGTCTGCCGCACCTCGACGTCGAGACCCAGCGCGGTGCCCCAGTCGACGCACAGGTGGGCGAGCTCGGCGTACGTCGTGCTGCCGTAGATCTCCGGCTGCCGACGACCGAGCCGGCGCAGGTTCGGCCCGTTCAGCACGAGCACCTTCATCGGTCCCCTCCGATCGCTGCGTAGGCCGCGCGTAGGTCGTCCTCGTCCGGCCCGGCCAGCACCGCCGGGCGGGCCAGGTCGTCGAGGACGACGAACCGGAGCTGGTTGCCCCGGGCCTTCTTGTCGATCCGCATCGCGGCGAGCAGGTCCTCGAAGGACGCGCCGGAGTACGTCGTCGGCAGGCCGACCCTCGCGAACGCCGATTGGTGCCGGTCCGCGACCTCTCCGGGGAGACGCCCCGCGCGACGGGCCAGCTCGGCCACGAACACGCAGCCGATGGCCACCGCCTCGCCGTGCCGGATGCCGTAGTTCTCGACGCGCTCGATGGCGTGCGCGAGCGTGTGGCCGTAGTTGAGCACCTCGCGCCCGATGCTTCCGGTGGTCGAGCCCGTCGAGACTCCGCCGGTCTCCTTGAGGTCGGCCGCCACGACATCGATCTTCACCCGGATCGCCCGCTCCACGAGCTCGCGGAGCACCGGAGACGCCGGGGTCAGGTCGTCCGGGACGGTCTCCTCGACCAGCCGCAGGATCTCGGGGTCGGCGATGAAGCCACACTTGACCACCTCGCCCAGCCCGGACCGGAACTCCTCGGCCGGCAGGGTCTCCAGCAGCGCCAGGTCGCACAGCACGCCGGCGGGCTCGTGGAACGCCCCCACGAGGTTCTTGCCCGCGTCGGTGTTGATCCCGGTCTTGCCGCCCACCGCGGCGTCGACCATCGCCAGCAGGGTGGTGGGCACGTGCACGACCCGGACTCCGCGCAGCCAGGTGGCGGCGACGAAGCCGCCGAGGTCGGTCGTGGCCCCGCCGCCGACCGTCACCACCGCGTCGGACCGGGTGAAGCCCTCCTTGCCGAGCACCTCCCAGCACGCCTCGGCGACGCCGGCCTGCTTGGCCTCCTCGCCGTCCGGCACGGCCAGCATGGTGATGTCCAGGTCGGCGATCGGCTCGACAAGGTCGTCGACGAACGCCTCGAGCCGGTCCGGGCAGACCACGGCCACCCGCTTCACCCCGGGACCGAGCATGGCCGGCAGGTGGCCGGCGAGGTTGCGCCCGACCACCACGTCGTACGGCGAAGCCCCGCCGACGTGCAGCAGCGTCTCGTTCATGCGTCCAGCGCCTTCCGGATCTCGTCGGCCACATCTTCCGGGGAGCGCTGATCGGTGTCCACGACCAGGTCGGCGACCGACTCGTAGACCGGGGTCCGCTCGTCGAGCAATGCCTTGATCCGGGAGCGGACGTTGCCGAGGAGCAGCGGGCGGGACGTGCCGAGCCCGACCCGCTTGACCGCCTCGGAGAGCCCCACCCGGAGGAACACCACACGGTGATCGGCGAGCAGCTCCCGGGTGGCCGGGTCGAGCACCGCTCCCCCGCCCAGCGCGAGCACGCCGTCGTGACTGGCCAGCGCCTCGCCGACCGCGGCCCGTTCGAGCTCGCGGAAGTGCGCCTCGCCGGAGTCGACGAAGATGTCGGAGATCGACCGGCCCGCCGCGGCCTCCACGTCGGTGTCGGTGTCGCGGACGGTCACGCCGTACGCCGTGGCCAGCAGCCGGGCGACCGTCGACTTGCCGGAGCCCATCGGGCCGACCAGGACGACCAGCGTCATCGAAGACCTCCCGTCATCGGAAGCGGAGCGTGTCGAGGTAGCTCTCGGCGTTGCGCCGGGTCTCCCCCACCGAGTCGCCGCCGAACTTCTCGAGCACCGCCTCCGCGAGCACCAGCGCAACCATCGCCTCGGCGACCACGCCGGCGGCGGGTACGGCGCAGACGTCCGACCGCTGGTGGTGGGCGACCGCCTCCTCGCCCGTGCTGACGTCGACGGTGCGCAGCGCTCGGGGCACCGTGGAGATCGGCTTCATCGCCGCCCGGACCCGCAGGATCTCGCCGGTGGTCATCCCGCCCTCGGTGCCACCCGACCTTCCCGAGGTACGGCGGATGCCCTCGTCGGTGGGCACGATCTCGTCGTGCGCCTTCGAGCCGGGGGTCGCCGCGAGCGCGAACCCGTCACCGACCTCCACGCCCTTGATCGCCTGGATTCCCATCAGGGCGCCGGCCAGGCGGGAGTCCAGTCGGCGGTCCCAGTGGACGTGCGACCCGAGACCCGGAGGAAGCCCGTGGACCACGACCTCCACCACCCCGCCGAGAGTGTCGCCGTCCTTGTGCGCCTGGTCGATCGCGGCCACCATCTCGGCGCTCGCGCCGGGGTCCAGGCAGCGCACCGGGTCGTCGTCGAGCCGGGCCACGTCGTCGGGCCCGGGCCACAGCCCGTCGGGCGCGCGGACCCCACCGAGCTCGATCACGTGCGCGACCAGCCGGGCGCCGACGGCCTGCTCCAGGAAGTTGCTCGCGACCCGGCCGAGGGCGACCCGGGCCGCCGTCTCGCGGGCGGAGGCTCTCTCCAGGATCGGCCGGGCCTCGTCGAAGGCGTACTTCTGCATGCCGACCAGGTCGGCGTGACCGGGACGGGGACGAGTGAGCGCCTCGTTGCGGGCGAGGCCCTCGAGCTCGACCGGGTCGACCGGGTCGGCGGCCATCACCGTCTCCCACTTGGGCCACTCGGTGTTGCCGACCTGGATCGCCACCGGCCCGCCCTGGGTGCGTCCGTGGCGGACGCCGCCGGTGATCGTCACCTGGTCCTGCTCGAACTTCATCCGCGCACCGCGTCCGTAGCCGAGACGGCGGCGGGCCAGGGAGTCGGCGATGTCGTCGGTAGTCACCGCGACGTGCGCCGGCAGCCCCTCCAGGATCGCGACCAGGGAGGGGCCGTGGGACTCACCGGCCGTCAGCCAACGCAGCATGGCGCCATCCTTTCATTCACGACCTCGCGGCCGACGCCGGTCACCCGACGGCGAGACCGCCGAGCAGAGGGTCGCCGACCACGATGCCGAGCAGGGCGCCGAGGAGCAGGAACGGACCGAACGGGTACGCCTTCTTGAGCAAGCTGCGGTCCCGCCGGACCAGCGCCAGCAGCAGACCCGGCAGCGCGAACAGCAGGAACCCCGAGTAGAGACCCAGGGCGTACTCCGGCCATCCGACGTAGGCCAGGACGAACCCCAGCAGCGCCGAGAGCCGTACGTCGCCGAAGCCCATCCCGGCGGACCTGATGAACCAGAGGATCCAGAACACCGCCCGTGCAGCGACCATGCCGATCAGCCCGCGGACGAGCGACTCCGAGTCGCCGGTCAGCGGCCAGGCGACCAGCCCGTAGCCGATCGCGGCCAGCGTCGCCGGGATCACCACCACGCGCGGCAGCAGCCGGGTCCGGAAGTCGACGACCGCGAGCAGGGTGCCGACCGGGGCGAGCGGGAGCAGGAGCAGCAGCAGCCAGTCGAGGCCCGTCACCCAGCCGATCAGCGCCCCGGCGACACCGGAGGCGGCGGCGGTGAGCAGCGGCAGGCGCGGCAACGCGCCGAGGTCGGCGTAGAGCTCCTTGGGTCCCTCGTCGAGCAGCACCTTCTGGGCGGGGGTGAGCTCCGCGCCCTCCTCGGGCTCGGGCACCGGTGGCGGCTCCGGGAGCCTCCGGATCACCCACGGCACGACCAGGCCGGTCGCCACGCCGACCGCGCCTCCCAGCGCGGCGGCCGCGAGGTCGCTCATGATCCGGGGTCCCCGCGGCGTTGTTCGGCGGAGGAGCGAAGCGGGGGAGGCGAAGAACGTCGTGGGGTGGTTGCCAACGCCCGGAGACCGGCGTCGCGCATCCGCTCCAGCGGCGCAGGCAGGCCGGAGAAGATCGAGAACTGCAGCGCGGCCTGGTGCACGAGCAGGTCGAGCCCGCTGACCAGCACCCGCTCCCCCGCCGCAGCGGCCAGCGGGGTCGGCCACGGGTCGTAGACCACCTCGAACAGCACCGCCGGGTCCGCACACCGGGCCACCAGGTCGACATCCTGGGCGGCCGCCGGGATGGTGGAGACGAGCACCTCGCCTCGCGGCAGGCCGTCGGTCAGCGAGCCCAGCTCCACCCGCGGGGCGTCCGGGTGCCGCTCGATGGCGGCCACCGTCTCCAGTCGCCCGGGAGGGGTCGCGAACGAGCAGCAGCAGCGAGCGCGCCCCGAGGTCGCACAGCGCCAGGCCGACCGACGCGGCGGTCGCACCGGCGCCCAGGACGGTGGCCGAGGTGACCGGGCCGTCGTAGCGCTCCCGGATCGCGGCCGCCGCGCCCGGTAGGTCGGTGTTGTCGGCATGGACCTCGCGGTCGACCAGGACCAGCGTGTTCGCCGCCCCCGCGAGCCGGGCGCGCGCGGAGACCGTGTCCGCGAGCGACAGCGCCTCACGCTTCAGCGGCATCGTCAGTGAGAGCCCACGCCACGACCCGTCGAGCGCGGCCAGATGCGCGGCGAGCCCACCCGCCGACACCCGCACCGCGTCGTAGCTCCAGTCGAGCCCGGTCGCGTCGTACGCCGCCCGGTGCAGCACCGGGGAGAGCGAATGCGCGATCGGATCACCCAGGACGGCGCACCTCACCAGAGCCTCATTCGGGCCTCAGCAGGCCTCGGAGGTCTGGCAGTACTCGTTGAGCTCCTGGACGTTCTGGTTGTGCTCCTCGGGCGTCTCCGCGAACTTGGTCTCGCCGGTCTTCAGGTTGACGGTGACGTAGTAGTACCAGTCGCCGTCGGCCGGGTTGGCGGCCGCCTGGATCGCGGCATCGCCCGGCGACTCGATCGGTCCGGGTGGGAGCCCGACGACCTGGTAGGTGTTGTACGGCGAGTCGATCAGCCGCTCCTCGGCCGTGGTCCGGGCCCCGATCTCCTTGCCGTGGGCGTAGTTGACGGTCGCGTCCAGCTCGAGCCGGCCGGTCGTGCCCGCCGCGCCCGGGTTCTCCAGCCGGTTGTAGATCACCCGCGCCACCTTGGGCATGTCGTCGCCCCGGCCCTCGGCCTGCACCAGGCTGGCCACGGTCATCAGCTCGTGCGGGGTGTACCCCAGCCGCTCGGCCGCCGCCTCGAGGTCGGCGTCCTCCGCCGCCTGCCTCCACCGGTCGACCATGGCCCGCAACATGCTGGTCGGGTTCTCGTTCGGACCGAATCCGTACGTCGACGGGAACAGGTAGCCCTCGGGGTTGCCGCCGGCGTACTCCGGCAGGCCCAGCTTCTCGGGCTTGTCCAGCGCCTTCTCGAACTGCGCGCGGCTGAAGTCGGTGTTCTCGACGAACAGGTCGACGATGTCGACGACCCGGAGCCCCTCGGGGAACGTGATCCGGGTGGTGATGATCTGCTCGGGATCGACGAGGATCTCGAGCGCGTCGGCCGCGCTCATCTCCTTCTTCAGCGGGTAGAAGCCCACCTGGATACCGGTGGCACGAGGGTCGTCCGACGCCACATCGGTGAACGCCTCGACCGACGCGACCACCCCGGCCTCCTCGAGGTTGTTGCCCATCTGGGTGATCGAGTCGCCCTCATGGACCTCGAACGTCACCGAGCCCTTGCCGGGGCCCGGGTAGTCCTCGGGGTCGCCGAACTGCTCCTCGATGAAGTCCTTGCCCCACATGAACCCGAAGTAGAGGAGCGCCCCCACGACAGCGAGCACCAGCAGGACCGGGATGCAGCCCGAGACGCGGCGCCGCTTGCGGCGCGCACCGCCGGAGGGCAGGCGCAACGGCTGCTCCGAGTGCGGCACGGTCTCGGGGCTGGTCTCACTCATGCGTCTCCTCAACGATCTCGCCCGGCGGGCGCCCCGTCTGCCGCTCGGTGTCCAGAGCATGCTGCAGGATCAGGACCGCGGCAGCCTGGTCGACCACGGCACGGCGGTCACTGCCCTTCCGCCCCCGATCGCGCAGCATAGCCTCGGCCGACACAGTGGTCAGCCGTTCGTCGACCAGCCGCACCGGCACCGGCGCCACCCTGTCCGCGAGCGAGCGCGCGAAGTCGCGCGACTTGGCGGCGGCCGGTCCCTCCCCGCCGGACAGCGAGCGGGGCATCCCCACGACCACCTCCACGGCCTCGGACTCCTCGAGGATCCGGGCGATCCGCCGGAGGTCGCCCTTGCCACGGCGCACGGTCTCGACCGGGCTGGCCAGGAACCCGGACGGGTCGCTGCGGGCGACACCGATCCGGGCATCGCCCGGGTCGATCCCGAGGCGCACGCCCATCCTCATCCGCCAGTCGCCGCCCTGGCGACCTCGGTCGGCACCAGCGCCAGTGCCTCGTCGACGCGGGAGGTGTCGGCGCCGCCACCCTGGGCGACATCGGCCTTGCCGCCGCCCTTGCCGCCGACCAGTGGCCCGATGGCGCGCACCAGCTCGTTCGCGCTCTGCCCGCGCGACTGGGCCTCGTCGTTGGTCGCCGCCACGACCGACACCTTGCCGTCGCTGGTGCCGATCACCACCACCACCCCCGGCGCACCGGCGGGCAGCCGGCCACGGACATCCAGTGCAAGCGTGCGTACGTCGCCACCCGCGGCGCCCTCGACGCGGTGGGCGACCACCTTGACGCCGGCGATGTCCGCCGCGCCGGCCGCGAGCTCGGCGCCCGCCGAGAGCAGCTGCTGCACGCGGATCCGGTCGATCTCCTTCTCCGCGGCACGGAGCCGCTCGACGATGTCGTCGACCCGCTCGGGGAGCTCCTCGGGGCGGACCTTGAGCGCCTCGCGAGAGCTGGGCCACTAGCACGTGCTCGCGGGCCAGGAACCGGTACGCGTCGCCACCCACGAGCGCCTCGACCCGGCGGACGCCGGAACCGATCGACGACTCGCCCATCAGCTTGATGATGCCGAGCTGGCCGGAGCGCACCGCGTGGGTGCCACCGCACAGCTCCCTGGCCCAGTCGCCGACGGAGATGACCCGCACCTGGTCGCCGTACTTCTCCCCGAAGAGCGCCATCGCGCCGGCCTTGATCGCCTCGGACTGGGTCATCACCTCGGCGTGCACGGCGAGGTCCTCGATCACCACGTCGTTGACCCGCGCCTCCACGTCGGCCATCACCGAGTGCGGCACCGCGCCGGTGGCGGAGAAGTCGAACCGGAACCGGCCCGGGGAGTTCTCCGAGCCCGCCTGGGTGGCGGTCTCGCCGAGGGCCTCGCGGAAGGCCTTGTGCACCATGTGCGTGGCGGTGTGCGAGCGCGAGATCGACCGGCGCCGCTCGATGTCGACCAGGGACCTGGCCTCCGTGCCGACCATGACCTCGCCGGCGACGACGGTCGCCTTGTGCACGATCAGCCCGGTGATCGGCGACTGCACGTCACGGACCCGGACCCGGGCGCCGTTGTCGAGCTCGATCACGCCCTCGTCGGCGAGCTGGCCGCCGCCCTCGGCGTAGAACGGGGTCCGGTCGAGGACCAGCTCGATCTCGTCGCCCTCGCGGGCCGCCTCGACCGCACCGGAATCGGCGACGATGCCGCGCACCCGGCCCTCGGAGACGACCTCGTCGTAGCCGGTGAACTCCACCGGCTTGCCGAGGGTGTCGGCGATCGCACGGTAGGCCGTCGCGTCCTTGTGGACGCCCTTCTTGGCGCGAGCGTCGGCCTTGGCGCGTTCCCGCTGCTCGGTCATCAACCGGCGGAACTCGACCTCGTCGACGGTGAGCCCCCGCTCGGCGGCCATCTCGAGGGTCAGGTCGATCGGGAACCCGTAGGTGTCGTGCAGCGCGAACGCCTTGTCCCCGGAGAGCTGTGTCTGCTTCTGCTGGGTGGCCTCGGTCGCCGCCAGGTCGAAGATCTGGGTGCCCGCCCGGAGCGTCTGCCGGAACGCGTCCTCCTCGGCGTAGGCCACCGTGGAGATCCGCTCCCAGTCGCGGATCAGCTCGGTGTAGGTCTCGCCCATCTTGTCTCGGCTCACCGGCATCAGCTCGGGGAGCGCCCGGTCCTCGTAGCCGAGCAGCCGCATCGAGCGGACCGCGCGACGCAGCAGCCGGCGCAGGACGTAGCCGCGCGCCTCGTTGCCCGGGGTGATGCCGTCGCTGATCAGCATCATCGAGCTGCGGACGTGGTCGGCGACCACCCGGAACCGCACGTCGTCGGCGTGGTCGACGCCGTACCTGCGTCCGGTCAGCTGCTCCGCGCGCTCGATCACCGGGAACATCACGTCGATCTCGTACATGTTCTGCTTGCCCTGCAGCAGGTAGGCCACCCGCTCCAGGCCCATGCCGGTGTCGATGTTCTTCTTCGGCAGCGAGCCGACGATGTCGAAGTCCTCCTTGGACCGCACCGCGCTCAGCTCGTCCTGCATGAAGACGAGGTTCCAGATCTCCAGGTAGCGGTCCTCGAGCTTCTCGGGCATCGAGGTCCGCGTCGTGGTCTCGAACTCACCGTCCGGCCCGTACTCGGGGCCTCGGTCGTAGAGGATCTCCGAGCACGGCCCGCCCGGGCCGGGGACGCCCATCGACCAGTAGTTCTCCTTGGGGCCGAGCTTCACGATCCGCTCGGACGGCAGCCCGGTGACCTTCATCCACAGCTCGAGCGCCTCGTCGTCGCCCGCCAGGACCGACGGCCACAGCCGGTCGGCCTCGAGGCCGAAGCCGCCGTCGGTCACCGACTTGGTGACCAGGTCCCAGCCGAGCTCGATGGCGCCTTCCTTGAAGTAGTCGCCGAAGGAGAAGTTGCCGCACATCTCGAAGAACGTGCCGTGCCGGGTGGTCTTGCCGACGTCCTCGATGTCGGGCGTGCGCACGCACTTCTGCACGCTGACCGCCCGCGGGTACGGCGGGGTCTCCTGGCCGAGGAAGTAGGGCTTGAACGGCACCATGCCGGCGTTCACGAACAGCAGGTTCGGGTCGTCGAGGAGCAGAGGGGCCGAGGCCACCGCCCGGTGCGCCCCCACGGTCTCGTTGTGCTCGAAATGAGCCACGAAACGGCGGCGGATCTCCGCGGTGTCCATCAGCTTTCCTCTCTCGGTTCTTCGGTGGTTGAGGAAGGCGCGCAGCGCCTGTCTCGAAACCCCCGCTTGGAAGTTCGGGACCCCATGAGGCACCAGGCCGAACCGCTCCCGCAACCCGGATTCGGCGTCCGCCCGGCCCTGGGCGACCTCGTCGCGGAACATGCGCGCGCCGACGACGGCCGCGCCGACCCGGTCGCGCATGCCGTCGACGGTCAAGCGCCTCGGCGGCCCGACGGGCGCGGATCATCCCGTAGATCCCGGCCCCGGCCCCGGCCACGAACCAGAGGCCTCGGTTCATGCGCGCGGATCCCTCCGCGACCTCGCCTCGTCGAGGTCGACGCCGGCTCGCTGCCGCGCCTCCCACTCGCGGCGCGCCTGGCGCAGGTCGGCCCGACGCTGCTTCCGGGCCCGCTTGACCTCGCGGCGCATCTCGAACCGGATCCGGTTGCGGACCTCCGGCGAGAGCGCCCGGCGCAGCCCCGCGGCCAGCGATGCGGCCTGCATCACGGTCTCCCGCAGCACGATGTCGGCGAACATCGGCGCCGGCACGGTGTCCACGGCGGTTGAGGAAGGCGCGCCAGCGCCTGTCTCGAAACCACCCAGGCCGGTGATGACGTACTCCTGCTCGTCCCGGACCGCGGGGGTCTCCTCTATCCGTCGGCGGATCTCCTCGATCTGGACGCGCAGCGCCTCGGCCTCGGCGTGAGCGGCGTCCAGCCGGCGGGCCACCCGGCGCCGGCCGCGCAGAGTGACCAGGGTCAGTACGAGGACGACGAGCAGCAGGCCCGCCGCCACCGCGGCGACGGCCCACCAGGGCACGGTCACGTCCTGCATCACAGCGGAACCCTACCCGCCGCGGATCAGGCGGCGGACCCGCTCCCAGCGCTCCTTGACCGCCGCCTCAGCGCCGAGGGACGTCGGCTGGTAGTACTCCGCGTCGAGCACCACGTCCGGCGCGTACTGCTGCTCGGCGATGCCGTAGGGCTCGTCGTGGCTGTAGGTGTAGCCCGAGCCGTGCCCGATCTTCTGGGCGCCGCCGTAGTGCGCGTCCCGCAGGTGGGCCGGGACGGCACCGATCTTCCCGGCGCGTACGTCGGCGCTCGCGGCGTCGATGGCCTTGATGACCGCGTTCGACTTCGGCGCCACCGCCAGCGCGATCACCGCCTGGGCGAGGTTGAGCCGGGCCTCGGGCATCCCGATCAGCTGGACCGCCTGTGCCGCGGCGACCGCCGTGGTCAGCGCGGTCGGGTCCGCGAGCCCGACGTCCTCGCTGGCCAGGATCACCAGGCGACGGGCGATGAACCGCGGGTCCTCCCCCGCCTCGAACATCCGGGCCAGGTAGTGCAGCGCCGCATCGGCGTCGGAGCCGCGGATCGACTTGATGAACGCGCTGATGACGTCGTAGTGCTGGTCTCCCTGGCGGTCGTAGCGGACCGCGGCCTGGTCGACCGCCGTCTCGGCCGTGGCCAGGTCGATCACGTCGCTGCCCCGCGACCTGCGCCGCCCCGGCGGCCGCCTCCAGGTAGGTCAGGGAGCGCCGTGCGTCGCCACCGGCCAGCCGGACCAGGTGGTCCAGCGCATCGTCGTCCAGCGACAGCGCGCCGGCGAGTCCTCGCTCGTCCCCGACCGCCGACACGATGACCCCGCGGATGTCGTCGTCGGTGAGCGAGCTCGAGCCGCAGCAGCAGGCTGCGGGACAGCAGCGGCGAGATCACCGAGAAGAACGGGTTCTCCGTGGTGGCCGCGACCAGGGTCACCCATCGGTTCTCCACCCCGGGCAGCAGGGCGTCCTGCTGGGCCTTGCTGAACCGGTGCACCTCGTCGACGAACAGCACGGTCTCCCGGCCGCCGCCGTTCAGCTCGGCGCGGGCCGCGTCGATCGCGGCCCGGACCTCCTTGACCCCCGCGGAGACCGCGGAGACCTCCACGAACCGCCGCCCGGTGTGCCGGCTCAGGATCGAGGCGATCGTGGTCTTGCCCGTGCCCGGTGGCCCCCAGAGCAGCAGCGACATCGCCTGGTCACCCTCGACCAGCTGCCGCAGCGGCGAGCCGGCGGCGCGCAGCTGCTCCTGGCCGACCAGCTCGTCCAGCGTGCGCGGGCGCATCCGGACGGCCAGCGGCGCCCCGGCGTGGTCGGCCGCCGTCAGCGACCCGCCGGGCCCCGGACTCTGCCCCGGGAGGTCGAAGAGCGCGCCAGACACCCCGTCACACTAGATGAACGCCGGGACAGGCACTACTGCGCGGCCGGCCGGGTGGCGGAGACCATCGAGTCCTCGGCGAAGTGGCACGCGGACAGGTGGGCGCCCGCCAGGTCCGGACGGTCGATCAGCGCCGGCTCCTCCTTGGCGCAGATGCTCTCGGCCATCCAGCACCGGGTGTGGAACCGGCATCCGGACGGCGGGTTGGCCGGCGAAGGCACGTCGCCCTCGAGCTTGATCTGCTCGCGGGTGCCGCGTGACGTCGGGTCCGGAACCGGCACCGCCGACAGCAGCGCCCGGGTGTAGGGGTGCGTGGGCCGCTCGTAGATCTCCTGGTCGGTGCCGAGCTCGACGATCTTGCCGAGGTACATCACCGCCACCCGGTCGGAGATGTGCCGCACCACCGACAGGTCGTGGGCGATGAAGACGTAGGCCAGGCCGAGCTCGTCCTGCAGCCTCTCCATCACGTTGACGACCTGCGCCTGCACCGAGACGTCCAGGGCCGAGACCGGCTCGTCGCACACCAGCACCTTGGGGTTGAGCGCGATGCCGCGCGCGATCCCGATCCGCTGCCGCTGGCCACCGGAGAACTGGTGCGGGTAGCGGTTGATGTGCTCGGGGCTGAGCCCGACCATCTCCATCAGCTCCTGCACCCGCTTCTCGCGGCCGCCCTTCGGCACCGCGTCCGGGTGGATCTCGAACGGCTCGCCGATGATGTCGGAGACCGTCTTGCGCGGGTTCAGCGACGTGTAGGGGTCCTGGAACACGATCTGGATGTCGCGACGGATCCTGCGCATCGCGCGCCGGTCGGTCTGCGTAGACGTCGACGCCGTCGAAGTGCAGCGAGCCGGCGGTGGGCTCCTCGAGCCGCATCAGCAGCCGGCCGAGCGTGGACTTGCCGCAGCCGGACTCGCCCGACCACGCCCAGCGTCTCGCCCGCACGCAGGTCGAAGGAGACGCCGTCGACGGCCTGCACGTGCCCGACGGTGCGCCGCAGCACGCCGCCCTTGATCGGGTAGTGCTTGACGAGCCCCTCGGCCCGCAGGATCACCTCACCTGGCTGTGTCACCGAGCACCTCCTCCGCAAAGTGGCACTTGCTGGTCCGGTGGTGGCCGACCACGCGCAGCTCCGGCTCGTCGCTGCGGCACACGTCCTGGACGCGCGGGCAGCGCGGGTGGAACGGGCAGCCCGGTGGGCATCCGCAGCAGGTTGGGCGGCAGCCCCTTGATGGCGTACAGCTCCTGGCCCTTCATGTCGAGCCGCGGGATCGACTCCAGCAGGCCCTCGGTGTAGGGGTGGCCGGGGTTGCGGTAGAGGTCGTGGACGTCCGCGCCCTCGACGATCGAGCCGGCGTACATCACCGCGATCCGGTCGGCGATGTCGGCGACCACTCCGAGGTCGTGGGTGATCAGGATCAGGCCCATCCTGCGCTCCTCGCGCAGCTCGGACAGCAGGTCCATCACCTGGGCCTGGACGGTCACGTCCAGCGCGGTCGTCGGCTCGTCGGCGATCAGCACCGCCGGGTCGAGCGCGATCGCCATCGCGATCATGATCCGCTGCCGCATCCCGCCGGAGAACTGGTGCGGGTAGGCGTTGACCCGCTGCTTCGCCGCCGGGATCCGGACCCGCTCCATCAGCCGGATCGCCTGGGCCTTGGCGTCGGAGCGGTTCATGCCCCGGTGCACCCGGAACATCTCCGCGATCTGCCAGCCCACCGGGAACACCGGGTTCAGGGACGACAGGGCGTCCTGGAAGATCATCGAGATCTCGGGTCCCCGGATCCTGCGCCGCTCGGCCGTCTTCATGGTGAGCAGGTCCCGACCCCGGAACAGGATCTTTCCCTGGGGGATCTTGGCCGGCGGCATGTCGAGGATGCCCATGACGGCCTGCGCCGTCACCGACTTGCCCGACCCGGACTCCCCGAGGATCGCGAGCGTCTCGCCCTGGTCGAGGTGGAGATCCACGCCGTTGATCGCCCTGGCGATCCCGTCGTCGGTGTGGAACTCGACGTGGAGGTCCTGCACCTCCAGCAGATGGCCATCGTGTTCGGTGATCGGCTGGTCCTCCACCAGCGTCACCGGTGAGTTCTTCACGTGCACGTTCTCCTAGCGCGACTTGGGATCGAAGGCGTCGCGGATGGCATCGCCGAGCATGATGAAGCTCAGCACCGCGAAGCTCAGGAAGACGGCGGGGAACAGCAGGGTGTGCGGCGCCGAGCGCATCGCGCCGGGTGGCGTCGCTGATCATCACGCCCCACGAGACCGTCGGCGGCTGCAGCCCGATGCCGAGGAACGACAGCGCTGCCTCGGCGGAGATGAACACCCCCAGGTTGATCGTGGTCACCACGATCACCGGCCCCATCGCGTTGGGCAGGATGTGCGAGGTCACCACCCGGAACGGCGAGGCGCCGAGCGCCCGGGCGGCCTGCACGTAGTCGTTGGGCTTGACCTGCAGCACCGAGGACCGCATCAGTCGGAAGATGCTCGGCCAGCCGAGCACACCAGACACGAGCGACCACCTTGAAGACGATGACAGGTAGACGTCGGAGTCGCCGGCAGCGAGGTCAGGATGATGATCGCGCCGAGGATCAGCGGGAGCGCGAAGAAGATCTCCGCGATCCGGCTGATCAGGGAGTCCGCCCAACCGGAGGCGTATCCCGCCGAACAGGCCGAAGACGCCCCCGATCACCAACGTGCCCAGCGCCGAGAAGACGCCGACCAGGATCGACGCCCGAGCGCCGTAGATGCAGCGCGCATAGAGGTCGTAGCCCTGGATGTCGCGACCGAACCAGTGCTCCGCACTGGGCTGGCTCGCGGGCCTCGCGCAGCACGGCCTCACGCGGATCCTGGTCGGTGAACAGCCAGGGCGCGATCGCCATCGTGACGAAGAGCACGATCAGCACCACGGAGATCCAGAACAGCGAGTTCTTGCGCAGGTCGTCGCCAGGCGTCGCCCCGGCGGGTGCGAACGACCGCGGCTGCGTCCCCGGCTTCGTCGGGTTGGCTTCGAGGCGGCCTCGGCGCCGGCGAGCTCAGTCATGGGAGATCCTCGGGTCCAGGACGCCGTACAGGAGGTCGACGATCAGGTTCGCGAACAGGTAGACGAGCACCAGCGCGGTGACAGCCCCCACCACGACGATGCCGTCGCGGTCGTTGATGCCGCGGAACACGTAGCCGCCGATCCCCTGGATGTTGAAGATGCCCTCGGTGATGATCGCGCCGCCCATCAGGGCCCCGAGGTCGTAGCCGAGGAAGGTGACCACCGGGATCATCGAGTTTCGCAGCGCATGAAGCCCGATCACTCTCGTCTCGGGCAGCCCCTTGGCCCGCGCGGTGCGGACGTAGTCGGACTTCACGTTGTCGCCGAGGTTGGTGCGGGTCAGCCGGGCCAGGTAGGCCAGGGAAGTCGAGCCCAGCACCATGGCCGGGAGCAGCAGCTCGTAGAACGTCGCGTCGAACGAGACGGTCGACCGGGAAGATGCCCAGCTTGACGCCGAGGTAGAGCTGGCTCACCTTGCCGATCACGAAGATCGGGATGGAGATGACCACCAGGGTGCTGACCAGCACCAGGTTGTCGATGAAGCCGCCCTTTCTTAGCCCGGCCAGCACGCCAGCGAAGATGCCGATCACCGCCTCGAAGAGCAGCGCCATGAGCGCCGAGCTTGGCGGTGACGGCGAATCGCTCCTTGAGCTCGTCGCTGACCGGGATGCCGAACTGGCTCTCGCCGAAGTCGCCCTGGACGACGTTGCCCATGTACTTGCCGTACTGGACGACCAGCGGGTCGTTGAGGTTGTACTTCTCGTTGAAGTTGGCGACGTAGGTGGCCGAGCAGGGTCGCTCGCCGCACTTGCCGGCCGTGGGATCGCCCGGCAGCGAGAAGACCAACCAGTAGATGAGGAAGGTCGCGCCGAGGACGACGGGGATCATCTGCAACAGTCGTCGAACCGTGTACTTGCCCACCCTGGCCTCCCGATCACTGGTGGCATCTGCGCCTGCCGGCCCGAGCCGACCAGGGGCACTTGGTACATGCGAACAGAGACGGTGGGCTGACCGCAAGCACGGTCAGCCCACCGCTCCAGTGTTTACTTCGTGGTGATCTCGGCGTAGACCGGAACGCCGAAGGCGTTGAGTCGACGTTGTCCACCCGGTCGGACCAGGCCGACCTGGCCGGTCGTGTACCACAGCGGGATGACCCGCATGTCCTCCGCGAGCGCGAGCTCGGCCTGCTGGTAGAGGGCGTTGGCCTCTTCCAGCGTCGTCGGCCGCGGCAGCCTGCTTGGTCAGCTCCTCGAACTGCGGGTCGTCGAAGTCGTAGTAGTTCGACGACGCGCCCTTCGAGTAGATCGGCACCAGGAAGTTCTCGATGGACGGGTAGTCCATCTGCCAACCCGTAGCGGAACAGGCCCTCGACCTTGCGCTCACCGAGGTCGGTGAGGAAGGTGGCGAAGTCGACCGTCGGGGTCGCCTTGCACTCGACGTCCAGCGCCTGCCGGATCGAGTTGCACGCGGCCTCGGTCCACGGACCGTGGTCGGCGTCGGCGTTGTAGGTCAGGGTCAGGTCGCCCTCGATGTCCCAGCCCCCGAGCGTCCCAGAGCTCCTTCGCGGCCTCGGGGTCGTAGACGCAGGCCTCGCCGCACTGGTCCTCCTTGTAGCCGTCCACGACCGGTGACACCCAGCCGGTGGCCGGAGTGGCCGAGCCGGCGAAGATCTGCTCGGTGATCGTCGCGCGGTCGATCGCCATCGAGATCGCCTTGCGCAGGTCCGGGTTCTCCAGGCGCGGGTCGACCGTCGGGGTTCATGCCCATCAGCTGGATGACGCCCTGCTCCCGCGCGAGTGCCGCGGTCCTGGAAGTCGCCCAGCCAGGCGTCGTCGGTCAGGTTGTCGGTCGGGATGTCGTCGATCGATGTCGATGTTGCCCGCGACGCGCGTCGGCGTAGGCAGCAGCCTCGTCGGTGTAGATCTTGAAGGTGATCTTGTCGGACTTGCCGCCGTAGTCACCGGCGTACTCGGGGTTCTTCTCGAGGACGATCTGCTTGTTCTCGGTGAACTCGGTCGACCTTGTAGGGACCGGCGGAGACCGGCTCGGTGCCCGCGGTGCCGAACGCCTCCGGGTCCTCGAAGAAGACCTCGGGCATCGGCGCGAAGGCCGTGTAGCCGAGGCGCACCGGAAGGTTCGAGACCTTCTCGGAGGTCTTGATCGTGAACGTGGTCTCGTCGACCACCTGCAGGCCGGACATCTCCTCGGCGGCCGGGCTGCCACCCTTGCAGGGGTCCTCCTCGTCGGGACCGGTGCACTGCAGGTCGGCGTAGCCCTCGAACGGGCTCGAAGAAGTAGGCGCCCTGGTAGCCGTTCGGGCCGTAGGCGGTGTAGTTCCAGGCCTTCACGAAGCTCTCGGCCGTGACCGGCGTACCGTCGGAGAACAGGTAGTCCGGCTTGATCTTGACCGTGAAGTTCTGGTTGTCGGTGGTCTCGATGGACTCAGCGATGTCCATCTCGGGAGCCGCGTCCTCGGTGGCGTAGTGGATCAGCTTCGACGTGGTCACGTCGAGGACGTTGCCGCCACAGGTCTCGGCGGTGTTGCCGGGGATCAGCGGGTTCTCGGGGTTGCACCCGTTGACGATGATCTCGGCGGAGGGTCGTCCGCCCGGGCTGTCGTCGTCGCCGTCGCCACCGCAGGCCGCGAGCACACCCGCGGCGAGGATGACGGTGGAGACAACGGCCATGGAGCGTGGAACGCGTCGCATGAATCGTTCTCCTTTATAGGTACGCATTTGTTGGTACGCACACGTCCGAGTCCCGGACGCTCGGGGCGACGATATGTGACCGATCCCATGCAGATGATCACTCATGCGTAACAATCTGGTCTCGACCAGTTCGGCGGCGGATCAGCCTTCGGCCGATGAATCCTTCGCCGGCTCGGCGTCGATCCCCGCTTCCTTGCGCTGCTGCGGCGTGATCGGCGCAGGCGCTGCGGTGAGGGGGTCGAAGCCTCCTCCGGACTTGGGGAAGGCGATCACGTCGCGGATCGACTCGGTGCCGGCGAGCAGCGCGACGATTCGATCCCAGCCGAAGGCGATGCCGCCGTGCGGCGGGGCGCCGTACTTGAACGCGTCGAGGAGGAAGCCGAACTTCGACCCGGCCTCCTCGTCGTCGATGCCCATCAACGCGAGCACCCGGCGCTGCACGTCCTCACGGTGGATACGGATCGAGCCACCGCCGATCTCGTTGCCGTTGCACACGATGTCGTAGGCCCAGGACAGCGGCAGAGCCCGGGTCCTGGTCGAACGACTCGGGGTCCTTGGGTGCGGTGAACGCGTGGTGCACGGCGGTCCAGGCACCGCTGCCGACCGCGATGTCACCGGCGGCGGTGGCCTCGTCGGCCGGCTCGAACAGGGGCGCGTCGACGACCCAGACGAAGCTCCACGCGGTCTCGTCGATGAGGTCGCAGCGGCGGCCGATCTCGAGGCGGGCGGCGCCGAGCAGGGCCCGGGTGGACTTCACCGCGCCGGCACCGAAGAAGACGCAGTCGCCCGGCTGAGCGCCGACGTGAGCCGCCAGGCCGGCGCGCTCCTCCTCGGAGAGGTTCTTGGCGACCGGTCCGCCGAGCTCGCCGTCCTCCTGGAAGAGGACGTAGGCGAGACCCTTGGCACCGCGCTGCTTGGCCCACTCCTGCCAGGCGTCCAGCTGCTTGCGCGGCTGGCTCGCACCCCCGGGCATCACCACGGCTCCGACGTACGGCGCCTGGAACACCCGGAACGGGGTGTCCTTGAAGTAGTCGGTGCACTCGACCAGCTCGAGGTCGAGTCGCAGGTCGGGCTTGTCGGAGCCGTAGCGGGCCATCGCCTCGGCGTACGAGATCCGCGGGATCGGCGTGTCGATCGTGTGGCCGACCAGCCGCCACAGCGCGGCCAGGATCTGCTCCGACAGAGAGATCACGTCGTCCTGCTCGGCGAAGCTCATCTCGATGTCGAGCTGGGTGAACTCGGGCTGGCGGTCGGCGCGGAAGTCCTCGTCGCGGTAGCACCGGGCGATCTGGAAGTAGCGCTCCATGCCGGCGACCATGAGCAGCTGCTTGAACAGCTGCGGGCTCTGCGGCAGGGCGTACCAGCTGCCCGGCTGCAGCCGCGCGGGCACGAGGAAGTCGCGGGCACCCTCGGGGGTGCTCCGGGTCAGGGTCGGGGTCTCGATCTCGACGAAGCCGTGCTCGTCGAGCACGTCGCGGGCGGCCTTGTTGACCTGGCTGCGCAGGCGGATCGCGGCGTTCGGGCCGGACCGGCGCAGGTCGAGGTAGCGGTGCTTGAGCCGCGCCTCCTCGCCGACGTCGAGGTGGTCGTCGATGGGGAACGGCAGCGGCGCCGCGGCGCTGAGGACCTCGAGCTCGGCGGCGACCACCTCGACGTCGCCGGTGGCCAGGTTGGGGTTCTCGTTGCCGGGCTTGCGCGCGGTCACCTCGCCGGTGACCTTGATGCAGTACTCGCTGCGCAGCTGGTGGGCGACCTCTTCGTCGCGGACGACGACCTGGACCACCCCGCTGGCCTCTCGCAGGTCGAGGAAGGCGACACCCCCATGATCCCGACGCTTGGCCACCCACCCGGCGAGCGTCACGGTCTGGCCGACGTGCTCGGCGCGCAAGGCACCGGCGTCATGGGTGCGGATCACTTTTCCTCCTCGTTGGGCGGCTGCACAACCTGCGGTCGCAGGTCTGCCTCCGGTGGGCTCCAGGCGTCCGGATCGGCGGCCACCTGCTCCCCGCTGCGGATGTCCTTGACCTCGTGCTGGTCGCCGGGGAACCAGACGAACGGGATGCCCCGACGCTCGGCGTACCGGATCTGCCTGCCGAACTTCTGCGCTGACGCCGCGACCTCGCAGGGGATGCCCCGCGCGCGCAGGGCTTTGCGCGACCGCGTCGCTGTCGGGGCGCGACTCGTCATCGACGAGTGCGACGAGCACGGCGCTCGGCACGGGACGGCTGCCGGCGACGACACCGTCGGCCAGCAACGGGATCAGGGTGCGCGAGACGCCGAACGAGACACCGACGCCGGGATACGTCGTCCGACCGTCGGAGGCCAGGGCGTCGTAGCGCCCGCCGCCGCCGACGGACTTCAACCGCTCGTAGCCCTCCATGAAGATCTCCACGACCGTGCCGGTGTAGTAGTCGAGACCGCGGGCGATGCGCAGGTTGGCCTCGACGGTCACCCGCCGCCGCTCCCCCGCGCCGCACCCCTCGACCACGGCAGCGAGCTCGGTCAGCCCCTCGTCCAGCAAGGGGTCGTCGACTCCGAGGGCTCGCACCCGTCCGACGAAGGACGTGTCCGACACCCTGATCGTGGCCAGCTCCAGGCAGCGCCGGGCCTGGTCGGGACTGGCGCCGGCGTCGCTCACCAGCAGGTCCGCCACGGCGTCGGCGGGCAGCTTGTCGAGCTTGTCGATGGTGCGGATCGCAGCCGTGACGTCCGGTAGGCCGAGCCCGCGGTAGAAGCCCTGGATCAGCTTGCGGTTGTTGAACTGGAAGCTGAGTGGAGGGACGGGCAGCGCGTCGAGGGCGTCGACCATCACCCGCATCACCTCGACGTCGTGGTGGAACGGCAGCTCGTCCTTGCCGACGATGTCGACGTCGGCCTGGGTGAACTGGCGGTACCGGCCCTCCTGCGGCCGCTCACCGCGCCAGGCCGGCTGGATCTGGTAGCGGCGGAACGGGAACTCGAGGTGCCCGGCGTGCTCCAGCACGTAGCGCGCGAACGGCACGGTCAGGTCGAAGTGCAGGGCGATCCCGGCATCGCCTTCCCCCTCGGCGGCCTGGAGCCGCCGCAGCACGTAGATCTCCTTGTCGATCTCGCCACCCTTGGCGAGACGGTCCAGGGGTTCGACGGCCCGGGTCTCGATGTTGGCGAAACCGTGCAGCTCGAAGCTGCGGGACAGTGACTCGACGACTTGGCGCTCGACGACGCGGGCGGCAGGGAGCAGCTCGGGGAACCCGCTGAGCGGGGTCGGCTTGTTCATCGGGCTTACAGCCCCCGCGTGACTCGGCCGGCAGCGCCGGAGTCCTGCAGCTCGAGCAGGAAGGGGTTGGAGACCCGTTCGCGCCCGATCGTGGTCTGGTCGCCGTGACCGGGCAGCACCACGATGTCGTCGGCGAGCGGCAGCACCTTGTCGGTGAGGCTGCGCAGCATCGTCGGGTGGTCGCCACCCGGCAGGTCGGTGCGGCCGATCGAGCCGGCGAACAGCAGGTCGCCGCTGAACATGACCTCGCTGACGTCGCTCTCGTCGTACGGCGTGCGGAAGGTGACCGAGCCCTGCGTGTGGCCGGGGGTGTGGTCGACCACGAAGCTGATCCCGGCGATCTCGAGGTCCTGGCCGTCGCCCAGCTCGCGTACGTCGTCGGGCTCGGCCCACTCGTGGTCGGCGCCGAGCAGGCCCGGGAGCATGCCCTTCGTCTCTGGGGACATCCCGGCGAGCGGGTCGGTGAGGAGGTGCCGATCGGCCGGGTGGATCCACGCCGTGGCGTCGTAGGTGCCGGCGACCGGGGTCACGCACCAGATGTGGTCGAGGTGCCCGTGCGTGGCCAGCACCGCGATCGGCTTGAGCCGGTGCTCGCGGACGACCTGGGCCACGCCGTCGGCGGCGTCCTTGCCGGGGTCGATCACCACGCACTCCGTGCCCGCAGCCGTGGCGGCGACGAAGCAGTTGGTGCCCCACGGTCCTGCGGGGAAGCCGGCGATCAACACTGGCTCAGCCTATCCAGGCGGATCGGCCCACGTGAGGGCGGCCGTGACTATCCTTGGCCACTGCGCTGCGCATGCCGATGTTGGCTATGAGGAAAAGGAACGCCTGTGACGAGCTCCGAATGGGGTCGGGTCGACGAGGACGGCAACGTCTACGTGAAGACCGCCGACGGTGAACGGTCGGTGGGGCAGTATCCCGCGGGGACCCCCGAAGAGGCGATGAAGTTCTTCAGCGAGCGCTACGCCGCACTGGCGTTCGAGGTTGAGCTGCTGGAGAAGCGGGTCCGGTCCGGCGTGCTGTCGCCCGAGGAGGCGAACGAGTCGGTGAAGACCGTGCTCGGGCAGGTGACCAACGCGAACGCCGTCGGCGACCTCGCCGGGCTGTCGACCCGCCTCGAGGCCCTCAGCCCGGTCATCGAGGAGCAGCGGGAGTCGCGCAAGGTCGAGAAGGCCCAGCGCGCCGCGGAGTCCAAGGAGCAGAAGGAGCGGCTGGTCGCCGAGGCGGAGCGGATCGCCGAGGGCTCCGACTGGCGGCACGGCGCCAACAAGCTGCGCGAGCTGCTCGACCAGTGGAAGTCGCTGCCCCGCATCGACCGGCCCTCCGACGACGCCCTGTGGCGGCGGTTCTCGGGCGCGCGGACGGCGTACACCCGACGCCGCAAGGTGCACTTCGCCGAGCAGGACGAGAAGCGCGAGGGTGCCCGGGTCGTCAAGGAGCGCCTGGCCAAGGAGGCCGAGGAGCTCGCCGACTCCACCGAGTGGGGTCCGACCGCGGGTCGCTACCGCGACCTGATGCGCCAGTGGAAGGCGGCCGGTCCGGCGCGCAAGGACATCGATGACGAGCTGTGGAAGCGGTTCCGCGGCGCACAGGACCAGTTCTTCGGCGCTCGCGACGCCGCCAACGCCGCCCTCGACGCGGAGTTCGCCGCCAACGCCGAGGTCAAGGAGGGGCTGCTCGTCGAGGCCGAGGCGCTGGTCCCGGTGACCGACATCGAGGTGGCGAAGCGCGCCTTCCGCGACATCGCGGACCGTTGGGACGCGGCGGGCAAGGTGCCCAGGGAGCGGATGAAGGAGCTCGAGGGCCGGATCCGCAAGGTGGAGCAGGAGATCCGCGGCGTCGAGGAGGAGCAGTGGCGGCGCTCGGACCCCGAGAAGTCCGCCCGCGCCGACGACATGGTCGCCAAGCTCGAGTCCGCCATCGCCGAGGTCGAGGCCGACCTGGAGAAGGCCCGCGCCGCCGGCAACGAGAAGAAGGTCAAGGAGCTCGAGGACAACCTCGCCTCCCGCCAGTCGTTCCTCGAGATGGCCAAGCGCGCCACGGAGGACTACTCCGGCTGAGCGAGCCGCCGCCCGCGCAGTCGGTCGAGGTCAGACGCATCGGCCATCCTCGCATTGGACTACGTGGTCGACCAACGGCGTCCGCGATAGGCGCGAATCACGGCCGGCGATGTCAGGTGCGCGAGCTGCGAAGCGAACCCGACATCGGACAGCGGCCGCACATCTCGCGCGCGGGACAGCACCGGACAGGCCTAGTGGGTGACGCGGTAGGCGTCGAACACGCCCGGTACGGAGCGCACGGCCTTGAGCACCGTGTCGAGGTGCTTCGCCTCGGCCATCTCGAACGTGAAGCGCGACTTGGCCACCCGGTCGCGGGTGGTGTTGAGGGTGGCGCTGAGGATGTTCACGTGGGCGTCGGACAGCACCATCGTGATGTCGGAGAGCAGCCGCGCGCGGTCGAGGGCCTCGACCTGGATGTTGACCAGGAACGTCGACTGGCCGGTGGGCGCCCACTCGACCTCGAGCACCTTCTCCGGCTGCTTCAGCAGCTCAGCTGCGTTGGTGCAGCTCTTGCCGGTGCACCGAGACTCCCCCGCCCTTGGTGACGAAGCCGAGGATCGCGTCCGGCGGCACCGGCGTGCAGCACTTGGCGAGCTTGACCCACACGTCGGGTGAGCCCTTGACGATCACTCCGGAGTCGCCGCCGGCGAGCTTCGGCCGACCGCGGCGCCCGGTGATCGTCACCGCCTCGGCCAGGTCCTCCTGGGCGCCCTCGTTGCCGCCGTGCAGGTCGACGACGCGGCGGACCACGGCCTGGGCGCTGAGGTTGCCCTCGCCCACCGCGGCGTACAGCGCGGTCACGTCGAGGAGGTTGAAGTGCCCGGCCGCGAGGGAGAGCGACTCGTGGGAGAGCAGCCGCTTGATCGGCAGCCCCTCCTTGCGCATCAGCTTGGCGATCTGGTCCTTGCCGCGGTCGATCGCCTCCTCGCGGCGCTCCTTGGTGAACCACTGCCGGATCTTCGAGCGCGCCCGGGGCGACCTCGACGAAGCCCAGCCAGTCCTGCGACGGCCCTGCGTTCGCGGCCTTGGAGGTGAACACCTCGACGACGTCGCCGTTCTCCAGGGTCGACTCGAGCGGCACCAGGCGGCCGTTGACCCGGGCGCCGATCGTGTGGTGCCCGACCTCGGTGTGGACGGCGTACGCGAAGTCGACGGGGGTGGCTCCGGCGGGCAGCGCGATCACGTCACCGCGAGGGGTGAAGACGTAGGTCTCCGCCCGGTTGATCTCGAAGCGCAACGACTCGAGGAACTCGCCGGGATCCTCGACCTCGCTCTGCCAGTCGAGCAGCTGGCGGACCCAGGTCATGTCGTCGAGGTCGCCGGACTTCTCGGTGTCGCGCCCGGCCCGGCCGTCCTCCTTGTACTTCCAGTGCGCCGCGACGCCGTACTCCGCGCGGCGGTGCTGGGCGAAGGTGCGGATCTGCATCTCCACCGGCTTGCCCTGCGGGCCGATCACGGTGGTGTGCAGCGACTGGTACATGTTGAACTTCGGCATCGCGACGTAGTCCTTGAACCGGCCGAGCACCGGGTTCCAGCGCGAGTGCAAGATGCCGAGCACCGAGTAGCAGTCGCGGTCCTCGTCGACGAGGATCCGGATGCCGACCAGGTCGTAGATGTCGGAGAACTCGCGGCCGCCCACGATCATCTTCTGGTAGATCGAGTAGTAGTGCTTCGGCCGGCCGGTCACCGTGGCCTTGATCTTGGCCTCACGCAGGTCCTGCTCGACCTGGGTGATCACCTCGGCCAGCATCTGGTCCCGCGACGGCGCCCGCTCGGCCACCATCCGCACGATCTCGTCGTAGATCTTCGGGTGCAGCGTCGCGAAGGCGAGGTCCTCCAGCTCCCACTTGATGGTGTTCATGCCCAGCCGGTGGGCCAGCGGGGCGTAGATGTCGAGGGTCTCGCGCGCGGTGCGCTCCTGGCTGCGCTGCGGCACGTAGCGCAACGTGCGCATGTTGTGCAGTCGGTCGGCGAGCTTGATGACCAGCACCCTGATGTCGCGCGACATCGCGACGATCATCTTGCGGATCGTCTCGGCCTGCGCCGAGTCGCCGTACTGGACCTTGTCGAGCTTGGTCACGCCGTCGACCATCTGGGCGACCTCGTCGCCGAAGTCCTCACGGCACTGCTTGAGCGTGTACGGCGTGTCCTCGACCGTGTCGTGGAGCAGCGCCGCGACCAGGGTCGGCTCCGTCATCCCGATGCCGGCCAGGATCGTGGTCACCGCGAGCGGATGGGTGATGTAGGGATCGCCGCTCTTGCGCATCTGGGTGCCGTGCATGGTCTCGGCGGTCGTGTAGGCGCGCTCCAGCAGGGCCAGGTCGGCCTTGGGGTGGTTGGCGCGGACGGCGCGGAACAGCGGCTCGAGGACCGGGTTGGAGGCCTGGCTGCGGGTGCCCATCCGGGCCAGGCGCGCGCGCATCCCCCGCCCGCCGGCCGGCGTGCTCTCGGCAGCCGGCTCGGGCGCGGGTTCCCGCGTCTCCGGGACGGTGCGCTCCTCGGTCACTGCACCAGTCTAGGGCTGGGCGCGTGAGGCCCTTTGAGGCTTGGCGTCTTCAGGGTGCGTGCAGCGCAAGGCGGAGGAGCGAAGCTGTAGTTGGCCTCCTGCGAGCGACGACAACGCAGCGAAGTGCGTGCCATGGTGGCGCGAAGCGCCAAGGACCTCGCGTGCCCTGCCCTAGGAGCCGGGTCCAGTGGTCAGACCGTCATGAGCGACGTCAGCGGAAGATCGCCGATGGTCTGGCGACCCGGGAGGAACGACAGCTCCATGAGTACGGCGGCTCCGACCGTGACGCCGCCGCACAGGCCGACGAGCTCCCGCGTCGCGGCGAGGGTGCCGCCGGTGGCGAGCACGTCGTCGATGACCAGCACCCGGTCGCCGGGCGCGAGGGCGTCCTGGTGCATCTCCAGCGTGGCCTGGCCGTACTCGAGCGAGTAGGACACGGCGTGGGTGGCGCGCGGCAGCTTGCCCGCCTTGCGCACCGGCACCATGCCGACCCCGAGCGCCAGCGCGACCGGTGCGGCGAAGATGAACCCGCGCGCCTCCATGCCGACCACCTTGTCGACCATCACCCGGCCGTCGGCATCCTTGCCGGCGCCGGCCAGCGCTTCGGTCACGAGACGCAGCCCCTCCGCATCGGCGAGCAGCGGCGTGATGTCCTTGAAGACGATCCCCGGCTCGGGGAAGTCCGGCACATCGGCAACGAGTCGCTCGAGCGCGGCGCGCACCTCCTCCGTCACGCGGCTACTTCTGCCGCTTGGACTTCGACTGCCGTGACGGCTGCTGGCGGCCGCTGGAGCGGCTCTCCTGCACCGGGCGCCGGGCCGCTGGCGCGGTCCGGCCGCGGCCCGGCGCACCTGGTTTCGGCTGCCGGCTCGGCGCCGACCCGGAGACCGGGGCGTCCTCCTCGAGCACCTCGTCGGCCTCGTCGACGTCGTCGCGCGCTGGCATGTCCTCGGCGAACACCGGAACCGACGCGTAGGGGTCGGCCTCGGCCTTCGCTCGCGCCTTCGCGCGGCGCTCGGCCTCCTTGACCTCCGACTCGTTCGACTTCAGGTGGGCCACCAGGGGCGTGGCGATGAAGATCGACGAGTAGACGCCGGCCGCGGTGCCCACGAACAGGGCCAGCGAGAGGTCCTTGAGGGAGCTCGCGCCGAGTTGCACCGCGCTCACGTAGAGGATCACGCCAACCGGGATCAGCGCCACGATCGAGGTGTTGATCGACCGCACCAGTGTCTGGTTGACCGCCAGGTTGGCGGCCTGGGCGTAGCTCTGCTTGGACTGCCGGAGGTTCTTGGTGTTGTTGCGAACCTGGTCGAACACCACGACAGTGTCGTAGAGCGAGAAGCCGAGGATCGTCAGCACACCGGTCACGGTGGCAGGGGTCACCTCGAACCCTGATATGGCGTAGACGCCCACGGTGATGAGCACGTCGTGAGCCACTGCGACCAGGGCACCCACGGCCATCTTCCACTGACGGAAGTAGGCCCAGATGAAGAGCACCAGCGCGATCAGGAACACCGCCAAGCCGATCATGGATCGCTCGGCGACCTCCTGACCCCAGCTCGGTCCGATCTCGTTCGGCGAGATGTCCTGCTCGGGGTCGACTCCCGTGACATCGACGATCGTCTGTTCGACCTGATCGCCCTCGTCGTCGGTCAGCGGCTCGGTCTGGACGACGATCGCGCTGTCGCCCTGGGTGGTCACGATCGGGGACGACGCGTCGTCGATCCCCGTGTCGCTGATGGCCTCACGCAGCTCGTCGGCCGTGTCCTGGTTCGCCAGATCTTGCGGAACGCTCACGACGTACTGGTTGCCGCCGGTGAACTCGATGCCGAAGTTCAGGCCCTTGATGGTCCAGCCGCCGATGGCGATCAGCAGGATCACCGCGGAGATGGAGTACCAGAGCCACTTGCGACCGACGAAGTCGATGGACTTCTTGCCGGAGTAGAGCTCGTTGCCGAGCACTGCGAACTTGCCCATCAGGCCCTCCCTCCCGCAGTGCCGAGGTTGATCGACTCAACGCCGAGCGCTCCGGCGTCGAGACCCGACAGCCGGTGACCACGGTTGAAGAACCGGTACCGCGCCAGCCAGGACACCAGCGGCTTGGTGAAGAAGAAGAAGACGACGACGTCGATCAGGGTGGAAAGACCCAGCGCGAACGCGAAGCCCTTCACGACTCCGACCGCGAAGATGAACAGTGCGATCGCAGCCAGCACGGAGACCGCGTCGGCGGCGAGACAGGTGTTCCGAGCCCTGACCCAGCCTGACTCCACTGCCACGCGCATCGACTTGCCTTCACGCATCTCGTCTCTGATCCGCTCGAAGTAGACGATGAACGAGTCTGCTGTGATGCCGACTGCGACGATCAGTCCAGCGATTCCGGGCAGGGTGAGCGTGAAGTTGGCCGCCTCCCCCAGGAGCAGGACCATCGCGTAGGTGACCGCCGCGGCTACCGCCAAGGAGGCCACCACGACGAGCCCCAGACCGCGGTAGTAGAGCAGGCAGTAGAGCATCACCAGGCCGAGGCCGATCAGACCCGCGGTGATGCCGGCGGCGAGCTGGTTGCCGGCCAGGGTGGGGCCGATCTCCTCGACGGTGGTCGCATCATCGGCGAAGGTGATCGGCAACGAACCGTACTTCAGGCTGGTCGCCAGGGCGTTCGCGGAGGCCTCGGTGAAGTTGCCGCTGATCTGGGCCTGGCCATTGGTGATCAAGCCGTCCATGGTCGGCGCCGAGATCACCTCGCCGTCGAGCACGATCGCGAACTGCTGCTCGGTGCCGACCAGCGCCCGCGAGATGGCCGTGAAGGCGTCCTGGCCGTCACCGCCGACCTCGAGGTTCACCACCCAGCTGACCTCGTTCTGCGGGACGCCGGCACTCGCGGAGTCGAGGTCGGAACCGTTGATCACCGAACGCGACAACAGGTACTTCGTCGCCGGACGGTCCGAGTCGGTGCCGGGGTTGTTCTCCGCCGGCTCGCAGGCGACCAGCGGCTTGCTGGGGTCGTCGACGGTCGGGACTGTCACCGGTGCGTTGGGCGCAACCGTCGCCGCGGTGCCGTCCGCGTTCTGCAGGGTCCCGTCGTCGGCGCAGGTGAACTGGTCGTACACCGCGACCTCGGCCGGGTCGGGTGACTGGGACCATGCGAGCTCGTCGTCCACCGGAGCGGTGAACTTCTCGTCGTCGACGCCGGGGACGTCGTCGTCCACGGGCGCGCTCTCGCTCGGCGCCGGCTCGGAAGGCGACTGGTCACCGGAGGGACTCTGGTCCTGTTTCGGCTCGTCGGTGGGATCGCCCGTCGGGTCGGCGGCGCGGTCGAAGCCGACCGGGGGCCGTTGGGGGCTCTGCGGGGCCTCGGGCAGCTCGGCCGTGGGCTCCGCACTCGGAGTGAGCGGGTTCTGCGGCGTCTGCGTGCCGGAGCCACAAGGGGAGAAGTCGCTGCACGCGACCAGCCGGAACCGCAGCTGTGCCTGGCGCTTGACGACCTCCTCCAGCTCTCCAGCACTCTCTCCCGGGACCTCCACGACGATCTGGTTGCCGCCCTGGGTGGTCACCTCGGCCTCGGCGACACCTTGGCCGTTGACTCGTTGGTCGATGATGCTGCGCGCCTCGTCGAGGCTCTCCTGACTGGGATCGCTGTTCGCGGTCAGCTGGATCCGGGTGCCGCCCTGCAGGTCGAGACCCAGGGAGGGGGTCCACGAACCGTTCAGCGCCACCAGGCCGTAGGCGATCGCGACACCGATGAAGAACACCATCAGGGTGCGGCCCGGGCGAAGCTTCTTGCTCGCCATTACTTCTTTTCCTCCGCCGCGTCGTCGCCGTCGGTCGACTCGTCAGAGGGCTCGTCGGTGTACTCGTCGTCGGCGTACTCGTCGTCGGCCGGCTCGTCGGTGTATTCGGCGTCGGGCTGCTCCGTCGGTACGACGGACCCGACAGCGCCGCGGGCCACGCTGACAACGATGCCGGGCGCGATCTCGATCGACAGCCGATCGTCGTCCATCCCGGTCACCGTGCCGAAGATCCCGGAGGTGAGCATGACCTGCTCCCCCACGTTGATGGCGGACTGCATCCGGGCCTGGTCCTTCTGTCGCCGGCTGGCAGGCCTGATGATCAGGAGCCAGAACAGCAGGGCGATGGCCACCAGTGGCAGCAGGGAGACGATCCCTTCCACGACGAAACCTCTCGAGCTTGAGTGAGATTGCGGCCACCGCAAAACCTGGCAGGGCCGACCGACGCGCAAGTGTAGCCGTGCCGGTGCGGGGAGACGTGAATCCCTGCGAACCGGCGGTCAGTCGTCGAACAGCGGCTCGTCGTCGGGGGTCTCCGGAAGTGCGGGGGGCGCCTCCAGATCGAGGTGCTGCCAGGCGGCCGGCGTGGCGATCCGGCCGCGCGGGGTGCGGGCCAGGAAGCCGTTGCGCACCAGGAACGGCTCGGCCACCTCCTCGACGGTCTCCCGCTCCTCGCCGACCGCGACCGCCAGGGTGGACAGGCCGACCGGGCCGCCACCGAAGCGACGGCAGAGCACGTCGAGCACGGCCCGGTCGAGACGGTCGAGGCCGAGCCGGTCGACCTCGTAGAGGTCCAGGGCCGCGCGGGCGACGTCGAGCGTGACGATGCCGTCGGCACGCACCTGGGCGTAGTCGCGGACCCGCCGCAGCAGCCGGTTGGCGATCCGTGGGGTGCCCCGGGAGCGCGACGCGATCTCGGCCGCACCTTGGTCGGTGAGGTCGACCCCGAGCAGCCCGGCGGACCGGTGCACGATCACGTCCAGCTCGTCGGGGTCGTAGAACTCCAGGTGCCCGGTGAACCCGAACCGGTCACGCAGAGGTCCGGGGAGCAGCCCCGCGCGGGTGGTCGCGCCGACCAGCGTGAACGACGGGATCTCCAGCGGGATGGCGGTCGCGCCCGGCCCCTTGCCGATCACGACGTCGACCCGGAAGTCCTCCATCGCCATGTAGAGCATCTCCTCGGCGGGACGCGACATCCGGTGGATCTCGTCCACGAACAGGACGTCGTCCTCGTTCAGCCCCGACAGGATCGCCGCGAGGTCACCCGCGTGCGTGATCGCGGGGCCGCTGGTGAGCCGCAACGGCGCCGACATCTCGTGGGCGATGATCATCGCCAGGGTGGTCTTGCCGAGCCCCGGGGGGCCGGAGAGCAACACGTGGTCGGGCGCGCGGCCGCGCCGCCGCGCCGCCTCGAGCACCAGCCCCAGCTGCGCCCGGACCCGGCCCTGGCCCACCACTTCGTCCAGGGTCCGTGGACGCAGGGCCGCCTCGACGGCGCGCTCGTCGCCCTCGGCCTCGGCCGCCGTGAGGGACCGCAGGTGCGACTCCTCTGCCGCTTCGAGATCGTCCATGTCAGGCCTTGCTCAGGCTGCGGAGGGCGGAGCGGAGCAGGGCGGCCACGTCGGGGGTCTCGCCCGCTTCGGGGGCGACCGCATCGACGGCCTGGTCGGCGTCCTTGGTCGACCAGCCGAGCCCGACCAGGCCCTGGTGCACCTGCCCGCGCCACGGAGCGTCGGCCGGACCTGACATCGGGGAGGTGCCGACCGTCGGCGCGCCCAGCCGGTCCTTGAGCTCCAGGATGATCCGCTGGGCGCCCTTCTGACCGATGCCGGGCACCCGGGTCAGCGTCTTCACGTCGTCGCCGGCGACCGCGCGGCGGAGGTCGTCGGGGGCCAGGCAGGCCACCATCGCCTGGGCCAGCTTGGGGCCCACACCGGAGGCGGTCTGCACGAGCTCGAAGGTCTGCTTCTCGTCGTCGTCGGCGAAGCCGAACAGCGTCAAGGAGTCCTCGCGGACCACCATGCTGGTCGGCAGGGTGGCCTCCTGCCCGGTGCGCAGGCCGGCCAGCGTCCCCGGCGTACACATCACCTCGAGACCCACCCCGCCGACCTCGACGACGGCGCTGGAGAGGGTGAGGCCGGCGACCCGGCCCCGCACGAACGCGATCATTGTCTGCTCCTCGTGGTGGCCAGGGCGGCCTCGATCCGGGCCTGCGCTCCCCCGCGCCAGATGTGGGTGATCGCCAGCGCCAGGGCGTCGGCGGCGTCGGCGGGCTTCGGCACCGCGTCGAGACGCAGGATGCGGGTCACCATCGCCCCGACCTGCCCCTTGGTGGCTCGGCCGTTGCCGGAGACCGCCGCCTTCACCTCGCTCGGCGTGTGCAGCGCGATCGGCAGGCCGCGGCGAGCGGCCGCCACCAGCGCGATCCCGCTGGCCTGCGCGGTGCCCATCACGGTGCTGGAGTCCGACCGCGCGAAGACCCGCTCGACCGCGACGGCGTCCGGCGAGTGCTCGTCGAGCCAGGCGTCGATACCGCGTTCGATGGTGACCAGGCGCTCCGCCACGGGCACCCCGGCGGACGTCCGGATGACGTTGACATCCACCAGCCGCAGCGGCCGGCCCACCTCACCTTCGACGACACCGAGACCGCATCGGGTCAGCCCCGGGTCGATCCCCAGCACGCGCACGTCTCCGCCCTTCGTCCGAACACCTGTTCGGAGAACACGCTAACCGCGAGCACCTTCCCCACCGCGCACGACACGCGGTGGTCGCGGTGATCTGACTGGTCACCGGGTTTCGATGCGCCCATTCGCGACTTCGCAAGCTCAGTCGCGGGCTCACTCAACCCTTCGCATGCGACGCAGCGCGCTCGTTCCTCGCGCGCTACTGCATGCTCGCCATGATCTCGTCGGAGACGTCGTAGTTGGCGAACACGTTCTGTACGTCGTCGAGGTCCTCGAGAGCGTCGACCAGGCGGAACATCTTCCCGGCGCCCTCGCGGTCGAGCGCCACCTGCATGTCCGGCACGAACGAGGCCTCCGCCGAGTCGTAGTCGATCCCGGCGGCCTGCAGGGCGGTGCGTACGGCGACCAGGTCGGTCGCCTCGGTGATGACCTCGAACGCCTCCCCCAGGTCATTCACGTCGTCGGCGCCCGCGTCGAGGGTCGCCTCGAGGACGTCGTCCTCGCCGATCTCTTTCCCCTCCTGGGCGGTCGGCACGATCACGACACCCTTGCGGTTGAAGAGGAAGGACACCGATCCCGGGTCGGCGAGCGAGCCGCCGTTGCGGGTCATCGCGGTGCGGACCTCCATCGCGGCGCGGTTCTTGTTGTCGGTGAGGCACTCGATGAGCATCGCGACACCGGACGGGCCGTAGCCCTCGTACATGATCGTCTGGTACTCCGCGCCGCCGGTGTCCTCACCCGAGCCCCGCTTGACCGCGCGGTCGATGTTGTCGTTGGGGACCGATGACTTCTTGGCCTTCTGGATGGCGTCGTAGAGCGTGGGGTTGCCCGCAGGGTCCCCGCCACCCATCCGGGCGGCGACCTCGATGTTCTTGATCAGCTTGGCGAACATCTTGCCGCGCTTGGCGTCGATGACCGCCTTCTTGTGCTTGGTGGTCGCCCATTTGGAGTGGCCGGACATGCGGTTCCTCTTCTGCTGCGTCTACTTGCCGTGGGTGCGGTCGACCGGCGCTGCCTGCACCAGGTCGACGAACATCTGGTGGATCCGGGTGTCGCTGCCCACCTCGGGATGGAACGCCGTCGCCAACAACGGACCCTGCCGGACCGCAACGATCCTATCCGCGGCGGGTCCGCCGGGAACGCGCGCCAGCACCTCGACCCCCGGCCCGGCCTCCTCGACCCAGGGCGCGCGGATGAACACGCCGTGCACCGGCCCGTTGATCCCGTCCATGAACAGGTCGCCCTCGAACGAGTCGACCTGGCGCCCGAACGCGTTGCGCCGCACGGTGACGTCGAGGCCCCCGAACGTCTCCTGCCCCGCGATGCCGTCGACGATCCGCTCCGCGAGCAGGATCATGCCCGCGCAGGTGCCGAGGCACGGCAGGCCGGCCTTGATCCGGATCCGCAGCGGCTCGATCAGCTCGAACGTGCGGGCCAGCTTGGCCATCGTCGTCGACTCGCCGCCGGGGATGACCAGTCCGTCGCAGGCGTCGAGCTCCTCGAGCCTTCGCACCGGCATCGTGCGTACGCCGAGCCGCTGCAGCGCGTGCAGGTGCTCCCGCACGTCGCCCTGCAGCGCGAGGACGCCGATGGTGGTCATGACCTCGATTTTATGGGGTGGTCAGGACAGCCGCTCGGTGGCCGCCTGTACGGCGTCGAGCCGGGACCCCCACGGGTCCGACGACTCCGCCACCGGCCCCTGCCCGGTGAACTCGATGAGAGCGCCGTCGTCCGCCGTCGGCCACTCGGCGGCCCCGTCGTGGTTGGGGTCGCCGGTCTTCGCGAAGCTCACCCAGTAGTCGCAGATCGGGTCGGCGAGCGCGTCGTCCACGCCGTGGTCGAAAACGAACGGCGCGTCGGCCGTGTGGGGCGCGCCGCCGATTGTCGCCTGCTCCGCCGGGGAGGCGATCGAGAAGAGGTAGCGGTACGTCGGCGCCCGCTCCGAGTGCAGGCCGGCGAGGTAGCGCGCGGGCTCGGTGAAGAGGAAGTCGCTGAGCACGTGCTGTTGGAGCCCCAGCTCCCCGCCGTACAAGGAGAGGAAGGTGGCGCGATCGCTGCCGACGAGCAAGGACCGCGCCGTATCGGGGGGCCGGGCCAGCGACTCGAACACCGAGTCCGGGAACTCCGCGTTGGTGGTGCCGGTCAGGTAGGGCACGTCGGCCTCCTCGCCGGCCGCGAAGGCGTCGGCGACCCGCATCGGCAGGACCTCGTCGACGATCGGCAGATCGCCGGCGAGGATGTCCTGCGGTGGGCCCAGGAGGCGGTTCGCGTCGATCTCCCGCAGCGCGTCGGCGTCCAGGCCGGGCAGGAACTGCTCGCCGTCCGCCCGTGCCTCGTCCAGCGAGATCGACCGCTCCCGGCCCAGCCCCGACTGCGAGATCGCCTTGTCGAACAGGCCGTCCGCCGCCGGCGAGGTCATCAGTGCGTTGACGGACATGCCGCCTGCCGACTGACCGAAGATGGTGACGTTGTCGGGGTCGCCGCCGAAGCCCTCGATGTTGTCCTGCACCCACTCCAGTGCGGCGACCTGGTCGAGCAGGCCGTAGTTGGCGACGTCCCCCTCGAGGGACGGGTGGGCGAAGAAGCCGAGCCGGCCGAGGCGGTAGTTGAGGGTCACCAAGACGACGCCGCGCTTGACCATCTCCGGTGAGTTGGCCAGCGATGGTCCCCCGGTGCCGCCGACGAACCCGCCGCCGTGCAGCCAGACCATCACCGGCAGGTCGTCGGCCTCCTTCGGGGCGTTCACGTTGAGGAAGAGGCAGTCCTCGGCGGAGTTGGCCAGCGGCAACGAGCCGGTCTGCCCCGGGGCCGGGAAGTTGGTCTGGAGGCAGGTGTGGCCGTACTGCGCGGCGCTGCGGACCCCCTCCCAGTCGTCGTGCTCCTGCGGGGGCTGCCAACGCAGGTCTTCGACCGGCGCCGCGGCGTACGGGATGCCCCGCCAGGCGCGGATCCCTTCCTCGTTGATCCCCCTGACCTTGCCCTGCTCGGTCTCGACGACGAGTGCGGAGGAGTCATCGTCCCCGGGCGCAGTGCAGGCCGTCAGTCCAGCCACCGCGAGCACGACTGCACTCAGCCAGGCCGGGACGCGTCTCACGTCGCGTGAGCCTACGTCGATCCCGACGACGTCTGACCGGCAATGACCCGATCGCGGTGCTCAGGACACCCGCACGCTGGCCGATCCTCGACGACCAGCGCGCTCAGCCGCAGGTCAGGTACGGAAGAAGTTGCCGAACAACGTGTTGCGGTCGAAGTCCACCGACAGGTACGACGACGAGCGCCACGCAGGCGAACCTCGTAGATAGGCGTACACCCTTGCGGTGTATTGCCCGTTCACCGTGACGCCGTTCTGGGAGGCGCTCAGCTGCTGCTGGGTGGTGGGCGCGCCGACGTTGATGGTGCCGACGGGAGCCGTGACGCCGTTTCGATAGATGTCGATCACGTAGTCGTAGCTGGCACCGACGTTGGTCCATCGGATGATGAGCGGATCAAAGGCACCGCCGGTGCAGGCTCCTCCGCCCGGCGTTCCCGGCGTCGGCGGTGACGCCGCCGCGGTGAAGACTGCGCCCGAGACGACCACGTCGTCGTTCCAGGCTCCCCAGGTCGGACGGGACACCACCAAGGCGGCAATGACCCCGGCGGACAGTACGCCGGCCACGACGATCGCTGTCGGGTTGCCGACCCGAGCGGGCTTCCGCTCGCGCTCCCGCCACACCCCGCGGAGGAGCCGGACCAGCAGGACCACGGCCAGCCCGGCGAGGATGATCATCCCGAGCGGTGCCCGGAGCCAGCCCAGCGGATAGCCCAGCCAGGGCACGTCGAGGAACACCCGGTCGGCGGAGCTCACGGTGTGGGTGCGCGTGTCGGGGTTCCGGTTGGCGTCACCCTGGAGCGTCAGAGTGGCCATGTCGCCGTCGCGGTGGATCTCTACGATGCGATGGGTGATCCGGCTGCCCTCGGTCTGGATCGATACGACGTCGCCCTCGGTCAGGTCCGACACCGAAGCCTCGCGCGCGAACACCAGCGCCCCGGTCCCGAAGTCCGGCTCCATCGAGCCCGAGCGGACGAACTGGGCACTCACCCCGAGCAGCGGGCCGGCCACGACGACGAGCAGACAGCCGACACCCACCACCGCACCGATGGTCAGGGCGAGGTCGGCCAGCCGCTTCAACGTCGTGGACATCAGCTCACGTCCGAGGTCCCGGTCAAGGTGAACGTCGCCGTTGCCGTCCTGCCCTGCAAGGAAGCAGGGGCGTCGCTCGCCAAGGTGACCTGGAGGCACACGTTCACCGTTGCGGTGGGCGCGATCGGCCCTTGTCGGTTGCTGACGATCGCGGTGCCGGGCGCGTTGGTGAGAGCCGCACCGGCGACCAGCTCGGTGCCTCCCGTGCAGGTGGCGGCGTTGCCCGTGCCGCTGCGGGTGCCGCCGACGACGACGCGCACTCGGAGCGACCCGGCGGAGTTGTAGGCACCGGCATCCGTGCCACCCAGCCCGCCCGTCATCGTCCACTTCAGCGGCGCCGTGCCGGAGTTGCGCAGGGTGAAGACCTCGGCGGACGAGTTGCCCGGCACCATCGGAGTGCCGCCGGTCATGCTGAGCGTCGACGAGGTCACCGAGTTCGCGTTGTTGACCCGCAGGTCGATCGTCCCGGACGTGAACGTCGTGCCGCTGATGGCCACGTCGTCGGTCCAGTGCGCGTAGGTGCCGGTGGTCGCGGCCGCGAACACGAGGCCCCCCAGGCATAGCAGTGCCCGGAGCGTGCGCGACCGCCCCGACCACCAGGTCCGTGCGCGCTTCCATGAGTCACGCATGGTTCACCTCCTGCAGCGGTTGCTGCCGTCTGGTCCGTGCAGCGCTGATGAACATCAGCGCCGCGAAGCCGAAGAACGCGCCGGCCACCGCGTAGATCCCCCACTGCCGCTGTGGGGCGGTGAGGAGGCGGTGCGCGTAGCCCAGGAAGGGCACGGCGTACCAGAGCTCGCCCTTGACCTGCACCGGCCGCACCCAGGCGGCGTCGGGCGTGTCGTTGGCGTCGCCGCGGGTCTGGAAGATCCGCTCTCCGTCGTCGCCGATCCCGATCGTCACGATCCGGTGCGTCGCCACCGCCTGCTCGCCGGAGTCCAGCTGGTAGGTGATCACGTCACCCACGGCCAGCTCCTCGGCCGGCGTCGGCCGCATCACGACCAACGTTCCCGGTGGCAGGTCCGGTCGCATCGAATCGGTGAGTACGGCGTACGGCGTGGCGCCGCCGAGCCGGGGTACCACGACCCCGACCGTCAGCGCCACGCCCATGCCGAGGATGACCAGCCAGGATGCAACCCGGCCGGTCACCCGCAGCCCGCGAGACATCACCGTCCCCCGGTCTTTCCGTCAGGCCGCGTGCGTCTGGGTGGCCGTGATGGTCACGTCCGCCAGCGCAGCCGACAGCCCGTTGGGCGCCACGTTGGAATCGTTGTCCGAGCCCGAAGCGAAGGTGACCGTGACCGTGGCGGTCACCGTCTCGTCCGCATCCACGGTGGCTCCGTCGACGATGGTGGCGCCGTTGGCGTCCGTGAACACTGCCGAGACCGCGAGGTCCGCGGTCAGCGCGTTGGTACCCGTCCAGCCGGGCGTCGCGGTGTCCAGCGTGACCCCGATGTGCTCGCCCGCCCCGTCGACCGTGAACGCGCAGGTCTTGGTCAGCGTGTCACCGGGCACGATCAGCTGCGAGCCGTAGTTCGCGCCGCCGTCGAGCTTCCACGCGGCAGTGCCGCAGGTGTCGTTCGTGAGCTGCAGGTGGCCGCTTGCGAACGAGTCCCCGTCGATGTTGGTGCCGTCGGTCCAGTAGGCCAACGATCCCGCCCAGCCCAGCAGCAGGACGCCACCGCATGCGGCAGCGAGGGCACCTTTAGTGCTCTTGTTCATGATCTGTCCCCCAGATTCACTTGTACATGGCCGTCCCGAGCCGTGAACTTGACCCGGGTCCAGGCCGGGTCATCGACTATCCAAGTGGCCGGAACGGCCTGAAGACGACGGAATCGCGCGTGTACGGTCCGAAATGACTACGAGATCGAACCTCTCGGTGGAACGACGAGGCGCCGGCTACCAGCCGCGCTCGGCCAGCCGGTGCGGCTGCGGGATCTCCTCGACGTTGATGCCGACCATCGCCTCGCCGAGCCCGCGGGACACCTTGGCCACCATCGCGGGGTCGTTGGAACGCCGTGGCCTTGACGATCGCCTCGGCCCGCTGCGCCGGGTTGCCGGACTTGAAGCTGCCGGACCCCACGAAGACGCCCTCGGCGCCGAGCGCCGTCCTTGGGCTGCCGCGCATCCGGCTCCACGACTCGGTGGCGGTCAGGCGGACCGGTACTTGCACGTGAACGAGCAGCAGGCGCGTGACGCGAACCAGAAGGTGTGTCCGACCTGCTCAGCGGCCGGACCGGCAAAGCCTCCGCGTCGTGACCCGGCCGGACGGGCACGACAACACCCCGCCCCGCCGAAGCGGGACGGGGTGCTGGTGGTTGCCGAGCGGATCAGGCCGCGGGCGTGTAGATCGTCAGCGCGTCCGGCTTTCCGGCGCAGGCTCCGTCGAGAGCCAGACGCGGGTTGGAGCCGGCCGGGTTGGTGATGATGCAGATGGTGCGCTGCGTGAGCGGCGGGGCGTCCCTGCCGTCCTTGCCGTTCAGACCGGGAACACCCTGCGGACCCTGCTCGCCCTGCGGGCCACGGTCGCCCTGCAGACCGGGAGCGCCGTCGGTGCCGTTGACGCCGTCACGACCGTGCCTGACCCGGAGCGCCGTCCTTGCCGTCGACACCGTTCGTGCCGTTGGAGCCGTTGGAGCCGTCGACACCGGGAACTCCAGGGTCGCCCTTCTCGCCCTTCATCGACTGGACGAAGTCGTGCATGTCGCCCTCGCCGCCGCTCAGGACCCAGAGGTCGTAGGCCGACTGGCCGTGCTCGCCAGCCTCGCCGCGCTCACCGTCCTTGCCGTTGAGCCCGTCGTGGCCGTTCTCGCCGTTGTTGCCGTCGGCTCCGCGGTCGCCCTTCTCGCCGTCCTTGCCGTTGGTGCCGTCGACGCCGTCACGACCCTGCTGGCCGGGAGCGCCGTCCTTGCCGTTGGCGCCGTTCAGGCCGTCGGTCCCGTCGACACCGTTGACGGTCCCGTCGACACCGTCGGTCCCGTCGACACCGTCGGTCCCGTCGACACCGTTGGTGCCGTCGGTCCCGTCAATGCCGTCAGCGCCGTCAGCACCGGGGAGGCCGTTGAGCGAGTCGAGGAAGGCAGTGGCATCGCCGTCGTTGCCAGCGGCCAGCCAGATCTGGTACGCCGACGCGCCGTCGAGGCCCTTGATCCCGGCCTTGGCCAGTCGCGCCTTGGCAGCGGCGTTGAAGTCCGCCGTGCTGAGCGTGCCGTTCTTGACGTCGATCGACTTGACCGCGCCGTTCTTGAGGTCCACCGAACGGATGGTCCCGTTCTTGATCTGGTGGCTGGTGATCAGGCCACCGGCGACTGCGCCGGAGGCACCACTGATCAGGAGGGCGGCGGCAACTGCCCCGCCCACGAGGAGAGTGCGCTTCTGCATTTTGCCGTGAGTGCTCTTGTTCATGTCTGTCCCCCAGACTCATTTGTGCATGGCCGTCCCGAGCCGTGAAGTCGACCCGGGGTCCAGGCCGGGTCAGCGACCATCCAAATGGCCGGAGGGGCCTGCAGACGACGGAATCGCGCGTGTGCGGTCCGAAATGACTACGAGAGCGAACCTCTTAGGGGAACGACGAGGCGCCGGCTACCAGCCGCGCTCGGCCAGCCGGTGCGGCTGGGGGATCTCCTCGACGTTGATGCCGACCATCGCCTCGCCGAGCCCGCGGGACACCTTGGCCACCATCGCGGGGTCGTCGTGGAATGTCGTGGCCTTGACGATCGCCTCGGCCCGCTGCGCCGGGTTGCCCGACTTGAAGATGCCGGACCCCACGAAGACGCCCTCGGCGCCCAGCTGCATCATCATCGCCGCGTCGGCCGGGGTCGCGATGCCACCGGCCGTGAACAGAACCACCGGCAGCGTGCCGCTCTCGGCGACCTCCTTGACCAGCGCGTACGGCGCCTGCAGCTCCTTGGCCGCGACGTACAGCTCGTCGCCCTCCAGCGCGGCCAGCCGACGGATCTCCCGACGGATGGTGCGCATGTGGGTCACCGCGTTGGACACGTCGCCGGTGCCGGCCTCGCCCTTGGAGCGGATCATCGCCGCGCCCTCGGTGATCCGGCGCAGCGCCTCACCCAGGTTGGTCGCACCGCACACGAACGGCACGGTGAACGCCCACTTGTCGATGTGGTTCTCGTAGTCGGCCGGCGTCAGCACCTCGGACTCGTCGACGTAGTCGACGCCCAGGCTCTGCAGCACCTGCGCCTCGGCGAAGTGGCCGATCCGGGCCTTGGCCATCACCGGGATCGAGACCGCCTCGATGATCCCGTCGATCATGTCCGGGTCGCTCATCCGGCTGACCCCGCCCTGCGCCCGGATGTCGGCGGGCACCCGCTCCAGCGCCATCACCGCCACCGCGCCGGCATCCTCGGCGATCTTCGCCTGCTCGGCCGTGACGACGTCCATGATCACGCCGCCCTTGAGCATCTCGGCCATCCCGCGCTTCACGCGCGTGGTGCCGGTGGTGCTGGCCTCGGTGCCGGTGGTCTGCTCGGGGGTCTCTGCCATGCGCCAATCGTACGGCGGTCAGGCCGCCGACCCGGCATCGGCAGCGGCCTCCTCGGCCGCCACCTGCCGGTAGACCTTCAGCACCCGGAACCCCACCGTGTAGGTGCTTGCGAACGCGAGCGCCCAGAGCGTGACGTACATCAGGATCGGCAGGTCGAAGATCGCGGCCAAACCCGTCATCACCAGGATCGAGACCAGCCGGTCGGCCCGCTCGGCGATGCCGCCCTTGGCCTCGAGCCCGAGAGACTCGGCCTTGGCCCGGGCGTACGACGTCACCGCGCCGGTCACCAGGTTGAAGAGGCAGAGGCAGAGGTAGAGGTAGCTGTCGCCGGGTCCGGCGAAGTAGAGCGCCAGGCCGCCGAAGATCGCGCCGTCACCGAACCGGTCCAGCGTCGAGTCCCAGAACGACCCGAACTTGCCGGTGTTGCCGGTCAGCCGAGCCATGTAGCCGTCGATCAGGTCGCTGAACACGAATGCCGTGATCACCAGGACGCCGATCAGCAGCTCGCCCCTCGGGAAGAACACCAGCGCCCCGGTGACCACCCCAACGGTGCCGAAGAACGTGACCATGTTGGGGGTCACGCCGAGCCGGATCAGCAGGTGGGCGACGGGCTTCCAGAAGTTGGTCCAGAACGCGCGGAATCTCTCGAGCATGGTGGGCCGAAGGCTATCGGGCGGCGTGCGACGGTTTCGACCGGGCGTAGCATCGCCGCACGGGGCCGTTCAGGCAACCCGCAACAAGGGATCCCAGATGAGCGACAAGTCGCCGCGACAGTCCATGTCCAAGAAGTCCCAGGAAATCCATCAAGGAAAAGCGCGCCGAGAAGCGTGGCAAGGCCTCCGCCTCGGAGGCCGGTTCTATGGAGAGGTTGACGGAGAAGAAGCGCTGAGCCGTCCGCGCCCCACCTGAGGCTCGACAACCGGCCTAGGCCGGTGCCCGCAAGGGCTTGACGAATCCGTGTGCCCGGAGCATTCTCCTAACCATGTTAGGCACGCCGAAGCGCGATAGGGTGGCCGAACGCCGTGCGGCCACGAGGCGAGAGATCCTCGACGCGGCCTGGGCGCTCGCCCGGGAGGCCGGCCTGACCCAGATCACCCTGCGCGACGTCGCCGACCGGGTTGGCATGCAGCCGCCGTCCCTCTACAGCCACTTCCCTTCCAAGATGGCGATCTACGACGCGATGTTCGGAGAGGCCTGGAGCGAGTACGAGGTAACCCTCGACAAGCTGGACGGCAAGGTCGCCGAGCTGGAGGACCGCGATCCTCGCGCCGCGATGCACCTGGTCTCACGTCAGTTCTACGACTTCGCGGTCGCCGACCACCCGCGCTACCAGCTGATGAACGAGCGGATCGTCCCCGGCTTCGAGCCGAGCCCGGAGTCCTATGCCCCGTCGGTCCGCGTCATGGAGCGCGGACGCCGGCGCGTCATGGGCCTCGGAGACATCTCGGACGCAGACTTCACGATCTGGGTGTCGATCCTCGGCGGCCTCATCAACCAGCACTTCGCAAACGACCCGGGCGGCACCCGCATCAGCGCGCTGCTCTCCCGAGCCGTCGACATGTGGGCCGATGCCGTCGGCCTTCCCGACAAGGCGTCACCCTCATCACCTCACCGGAGCACGAAATGAGCACCACGACCCCCCACCTGGACGTCCCTGTGCGGCCGCGCATCCCCCGTCCCCTCGCCATGCGGCTCGCCGAGACCGAGTACGCCCGCATGGCCGACACCATCGCAGGCCTCGGCGCCGACGACTGGACGCGCCCGACGGACTGCAGTCTGTGGGACGTCCGCCAGCTCGCCTGCCACATGGTCGGCATGGCGCACATGGTGACCACGCCGCTCGAGATGCGCCGGCAGTCGCGCAAGGCCGACGCCGACGCTGAGGCCCAGGGCGTCGACGTGCTGACCGCCGCTGACCGGTCTCCAGGTGAGCGAGCGCGCCGACTGGACGGTCGACGACATCGTCAAGGGCGCCAGGAAGGTCGGGCCCAAGGCGGCCCGCGCCCGACGCCTCACGCCCGGTTTCATGCGGAAGCGGCAGTTCCCGAACCCGCAGCACGTGAACGGTTGTGACGAGCACTGGACGATCGGCTTCATGACCGATGTCATCCTCACCAGAGACCCGTGGATGCACAGGATGGACATCGCAAAGGCGCTGAACACGGAGCCGGTACTGACCGCTGACCACGACGGCGTCATCGTCGCGGATGTGGTCGCCGAGTGGGCCGACCGCCACGGTCGGCCGTATTCCCTCAGCCTGACTGGACCAGCCGGCGGTTCGTGGACAACCGCCGAGGACGGCCCCACCATCGAAATGGATGCGATCGAGTTCTGCCGAGTTGTCTCGGGACGCGGCCCAGCCGAAGGGCTCCTGCAGACGCAGGTCCCCTTCTGATCCCGAGAGGTACTGACATGGAGAAGCACAAGGTCGGCACGGACGTCACGGTGCTCAGTGACTACGCGGAGGTGCCGGGCATCGGCTGCCTCGCGGTGAACACGTTCGTGCTGCACGCGGAGCAACCCCTGGTCATCGACACCGGGCTGAGCAACGCGGACAAGGACTTCGTCGGCGAGCTGTCCGACGTGATCGACCCGCAGGACGTCCGCTGGATCTGGATCACCCACCCGGACCGCGACCACACCGGCGGCCTCTGGAAGCTGCTCGAGGCGGCCCCCAACGCACGCCTGGTCACCACGTTCATCGGTGTGGGCATCATGTCGACGGAGTGGACGGTCCCGATGGATCGCGTCTACCTGCTCAACCCGGGCCAGAAGCTGGACCTCGGGGACCGCACGGTGACGGGCTACCGGCCGCCGCTGTTCGACAACCCGGCAACGGTCGGCCTGCTCGACGACAAGACCGGGACGCTGTTCGCCTCGGACTGCTTCGGCGGCCCGATGACCTCCCCCGAGCTCGCCTGCGGTCCCGACGCCCGTGACGTCCCGGGCGACGAGCTCCGCGCCGCCCAGCTGCTGTGGGCGGCGATCGACAGCCCCTGGGTGCTCAACGTCGACGCCAACAAGTTCGCGGCCTCGGTGAACGCCTTCCGCGGGCTCGACCCCTCGGCGATCCTCAGCACCCACCTGCCGCCGGCAGTGGGGATGAACGACGCGATGTTCGCGGCGCTCGACGAGGCTCCGAGCGCGCCCGAGTTCGTGGGACCGGACCAGCAGGCGCTCGAGGCGCTGCTGGCGACGTTCGAGCCGGAGCCGGTGCAGACGCCGGTCTAGGAGTTCTCCCAGGCCTCCGCGAGCAGCGACCGGGTGTCGGAGAGCAGCTCGGGCAGGGTCTTGGTGCGGCCGATGATCGGCATGAAGTTCTGGTCACCGGGCCAGCGGGGTACGACGTGCTGGTGCAGGTGGGCGGCGATGCCGGCGCCGGCGATGTGGCCCTGGTTCATCCCGAGGTTGAAGCCGCCTGCCCCCGACACTGCCCGGATCACCCGCATCGCGGTCCGGGTCAGGTCGGCGATGTCGACCACCTCGGCCTCGGTGGCGTCCGTGTAGTCGGCGACGTGCCGGTAGGGGCAGACCATCAGGTGGCCCGGCGAGTACGGATAGAGGTTGAGCACGACGTACGCGAGCTCGCCCCGGTGCACCACCAGCCCGTAGTCGTCGTCCATCTTCGGCACCTGGCAGAAGGGACACTCCCCCGAGCTCTCGTCGACCGGCTTGTTCTCACCGCGGATGTAGGCCATCCGGTGCGGCGTCCACAGCCGATCGAGGTCGTCGGGCTCGCCCACGCCGTGCTGGCGAACGCCGTCGCTCATGTGCCGGTCTCCCGGTCCGTGGCGGCGGCGAACATCGACTCCACGCTGACGTGCGGGTCGAGCTCGATGCCGAGGCGTCGCGCATGCCCGTCGATGATGTGCCAGACCGAGTCGCTGACCAGCTTCACGAACGTCTCGGTGTCGGGCCGCCGCTCCGTGCGCGCCAACCAGCGTCGGGTCGCGCTGAACACCGCGCCCACCAGACCGAAGACAAGCGGGTCCAGCGAGTCGGCGTCGTCGGGGCCCAGCTCCACTCCGAGCTGCGCTGCGCCGAGGGTGATCAGCTCCTCGACCTGTCCGGCGATCTGCACGACGGCGACCTCGAGAGCGCTGGACCCGGAGGCACCGGGCACGTCGTGCTCGGCGAACCGGTGCAGGCTCGGGTGGGCGACCGTCCAGTGCACGTAGGTGCCGACGATCCGGCGGATGATCTCCTCGATCGTGCCGTCGAGGGTGACCTCGGGCAGCAGCTCACCGGCCAGCATCTCGAGGACCGCGGCCTGCACGGCCTGGTCGAGGTCGGCGCGGTCGGAGAAGTGCCGGTAGACGACGGTCCGGCTCAGCCCGGCCCGCTGGGCGATCTGCTGGACGTGGATGTCCTCGCCCGGCTCGGCGTCCTCGAGCACGGCGATCGCGGCGTCCAGGATGGTGCGCCGCCGGGCCTGGTTGTGCTTGTCCCACCGCAGCTGCCGCCCGTCGGGACGGCCGCGCTCGGTGGACGACATCTCAACCCCGCTTCTGCCTTCGTCTGCGTGCAGAACTGTAACCGGGGCGAGCGCTCCCATCGCGCGCCACCCGGCGCAGCTCGGCGGGGTCCACCAGCTTGAGCCGCGGCCGTCCGCGCTGCATCCCGCGGCGGCGCTCCTCGCGGTCGATCGCCCGCCAGCCGGTCGTGTCGATCGGGGTCGACGCCGCGCGACTCCAGCGTGGCTGGCGAGGTCGTCGCGGGTGCGCGTGGGTGCGGGGAGAGCGCCCGCGTCGATGTCGTCGAGCATCCGCTCGACGGTCTCCTGCGCGCACGACTTGTTGGTGCCGATGAAGCCGGTGGGGCCGCGCTTGACCCAGCCGGCGACGTAGACGCCGGGCCGAACCCGGCCCCCGTCGTTCGGAACCGTGCCGGCGGCCGGGTCGTACGGAAGGTCCGCGACCGGCTCGCCGTGGTAGCCGATCGCGCGGAGCAGCAGGCCGCACTCGATGACCTCGGACGCGCCGTCGCGGGCGACCTCGCACGCCGGTGACCTGCTCGGCGCCGAGGATGCGGTCCGGGGTGGTGCGGAACCGGAGCACCAGCGTGCGCCGCCCCTCGACCCGAGGCCGGGTCGCGAGCTCGGCGAGCAGCCGCAGCTTGGCGGTGTCGCCGGCGATCGGCTCGCCGCCGGTGTCGACCTCGATGTTGAGGTCCTCGATGCGCCGCCAGCCCGACCAGCTCGGGCACGGTGAAAGCGGCGTCGGCGGGACCGCGGCGGCCGAGCACCACCACCTCGCGCACCCGGCTGCGGCTCAGCGTGGCCCAGGGCAGGGCGGCGATGTCGGTCGTGGCGAGGTCGTCGGGATCGGTCGTGAGGATCCGGGCCACGTCGAGCGCGACGTTGCCGTTGCCGACCACCACCACCCGTTCGTGGTGCAGCGGGACGTGCAGGTCCTGCTTGTCCGGGTGGCCGTTGTACCAGCCGACCAGGTCCGTGGCGGAGACCGAGCCGGGCAGGTCCTCCCCCGGGATCCCGAGCCGGCGGTCGTTCGCCGCACCCGACGGCGTACACGATGCCGTCGTAGTGGCAGGCCAGCTCGTCGTGGGTGACGTCGCGGCCGACCTCGACGCCGAGCAGGTAGCGGAACCCCGGCTCACGCTCGATCGCCTCGAACAGCGTGGTCACCTGCTTGGTGGCCTGGTGGTCGGGCGCGACTCCCGCGCGCACCAGCCCGTACGGCGTCGGCAGCCGGTCGATCACGTCGACCGTCACCTCGGGGTGCCGGAGCAGCTCGTCGGCGACGTACATCCCGGCCGGGCCGGAGCCGACCACGGCGAACCGGAACGGCCCGCGCCGGGTGAGCCGACGCTGGCGCGGCACCAGGGCCAGCGGCGTGCGGTCGGGGTGCGGGAACGCGTCGTAGTACTCCGCGTTGAGCGCCACGAACGGCTCCTGCTGGGGCGTCAGCGCCGTGTGCGGCTGGATCGCGTCCACCGGGCACGCCGTCAGGCAGGCCCCGCAGTCGACGCACGATCGCGCGTCGACGTAGAGCATCTCGGCCTCGGCGAAGCCGGGCTCACCGGGAGCGGGGTGGATGCAGTTGACCGGGCAGGCGACGACGCAGGAGGCGTCGGCGCAGCACGACTGCGTGACGACGTACGGCATGTGAATCTCCGGCTGCTCAGGCGGCAGCGGACGCGGGCTCGCTGCGGTAGCGCGAGGAGCGGCCGTCGATCCTCATCAGCTTCCAGACCCGTCGGGAGACCGGGTTCATCATCTGCGTCTCCTCGGCGAGCATCCGCACGTCGCCGAACAGGTCGCGCAGCACCTTCCGTGACTCGGGCAGGTCCCAGTAGAGGTCCTTCACCACGCGGCGCGGGATGCCCATGTCCTTTCGGGCCCGGCGGCTCGGCACCAGGATCTCGTCGCAGAGCCAACGCATGATCACCGGCACCGCGACGGAGAGGACAGCGCGCTCGTGCCGCTTCAGCCGCGGCGCCTTGTGCTGGAGGTACTGGTGGGCGAAGCCGATGTGCCGCGCCTCCTCGGCGACGTGGATCTGCATGATCCGCTGCAGCAGCGGGTGCATCTCGTCGCCGGCACGAAGGATCGACTTCTGCACGTGGTCGATCGGCTCCTCGCCCGCCAGCACGCCGTAGAAGAAGCCGAACGGGACGATCCGCGCGGCCATCGGCAGCACCGGGCCGACGGCGCGGAAGAACCGGCTGCCGCCGGGCACGTCCTGGCCGGAGCGGTTCACGAACTCCTGGAACATCTGGGTGTGGTGGCACTCCTCGGTGGCCTCGTGCGTGGAGTAGCGGAACTCCGGCGAGCCGTTGGGCAGCCGGAACGCGTAGTTCATCAGCCCCGCGATCAGGATCTGCTCGAACTGCAGGCCGACCTTGGTGACGTTGGCCTGGCGGTAGAGCCCGACCCGGATCTGCTCCTCCTTGGGCAGCGCCTGGTACCACGGGTGCCGGCCGAGCACGTCGGCCTCCGGCAGGATCCAGCGCTCGTCGGTCGGGTCGATCGCGAAGTCCGGGTGGTCCCAGTCGATGTCCAGGAACGCGTCGAAGTGCTGGTGCACCGATGCCTCCGACAGAGTGCGCAGGCGGTCCTCGTAGGTCTGGCCGGTCTCGTGGAGTGCGGTCATGGAACCGAGGTTAGTGAGACTCCGCGTCACATGTAAAGGGTATCCGTGACGTTAGGTCGCGGCATACATCACGCCAGCCGCGCGGGGAAGCCGCCCGTGGCGACCGGAGACCAGCGCTCCGGGGTGATCCGGAGCAGCGACTTGCCCTGGTCGCGCATGGCCTGGCGGTACTCGTCCCAGTCGGGGTGCTCGCCCGAGATGCAGCGGTAGTAGTCGACCAACGGCTCCACGGAGTCCGGCGGGTCGATCACCTCGCAGGCACCGTCGACCTGCACCCACGCGTCGTCGTACTCGTCGGAGAGAACCAACACGCTGACCTGCGCGTCGCGGCGGGCGTTGCGGGCCTTGACCCGGTCGGGGTACGTCGAGATCACGATCCGGCCCTCGTCGTCGACTCCCCCGGTGACCGGAGATGCCTGCGGGCGGCCGTCACGTCGCGCGGTGATCACGACCATCCGGTGCCGCGGCCGGACGAAGTCCAGCAGGGCCTCTCGGTCGACCTCGGTGGTGGTGGCGATACGTCGGGGCATGCGTCCACCCCATCACGCCGGACAAGCCCCGCTCAGACCTGCTTCTCCCACACCGACACGTGAGCTTCGCTGTCGCGGTGAACGGGCTGCGGTCCCACCAGGCCCAGCGCTCCCGGAGCCTCAGGCCGGCGATCCGGGCCATCAGGTCGAGCTCGGAAAGGAACGCGAAGCGGAACGGGATGGACCTGCGCCGGTAGCGACCGTCGTCCTCGCGCGTGTAGTGGTGGGAGAACATCTGCTGGGTCGCGGTGTCGTACTCGTCCACGCCGAGGTGGTCGTCGCTGTGGTGGAAGACCCGGTACCGCTCGCCTGACCGGACCCCCGGAACGCCACCCTCGATCACGAAGCAGCCGCCGGGTCGGAGGTGCGCGGCTGCGTTCTCGAAGCAGGCGACCTGGGCCTCCTGGCTGGTCAGGTTGCCGAACGTGTTGAACACCAGGTAGACGACGTCGAACGTGCCGTCCACGCGCGCACTGGCGATGTCACCGATCGTGACCGGTATGTCATCGCCACCAGGCTTCGCGCGCAGCTGCTCGACCATCGACTCGGACAGGTCGATCCCGTGTACGTCGATGCCGCGCGCCCGCAGCGGAAGCGCGACCCGACCGGTGCCGATCGCTAGCTCGAGGGCCCTCCCGCCCGTCCCCGCTAGGTCGGCGAGGAAACCCGTCTCGGCGTCCAGCCAGGCAGCGCCGAAGCGTTCGGAGTCGTCGTCGTAGCCTGGGGCGACATCTGCGCCGAAGTAGTCGTGGACCATTCGATCGACCGTGTCACGTAGCGCGGGCAACATCCAACGATTTGATGGTGGTCAAACCTGCTCGCGCGAATCCACCGCAGCGACGACCCGCTGGATGGCCTCGTCGATGGGTACGCCGTTGTCCTGGTGCCCGTCGCGGTAGCGGAACGACACCGCGCCGGCCTCCATGTCCTGGTCGCCCGCGATCACCATGAACGGCACCTTCTGCACCTGTGCGTTGCGGATCTTCTTCTGCATCCGGTCGTCGGAGTCGTCGACCTCGACCCGCAGCCCGGCGGCGCGCATCCGCTGCGCGACGTCGGAGAGGTAGTCGTTGTGCCGGTCGGCGATCGGGATCCCCTGCACCTGCACCGGCGCCAGCCACGGCGGGAAGGCGCCGGCGTAGTGCTCGACGAGGAGACCGTAGAACCGCTCGAGGGAGCCGAACTTGGCGGAGTGGATCATCACCGGCTGCTGCCGCGAGCCGTCGGCTGCTTGGTACTCGAGCTCGAAACCGGCCGGCTGGTTGAAGTCGTACTGGATCGTCGACATCTGCCAGGTGCGGCCGATCGCGTCCCGCGCCTGCACGGAGATCTTCGGGCCGTAGAACGCGGCGCCACCCGGGTCGGGCACCAGCTCCAGGCCGGTATCGGCGGCGGCGTCCTCGAGCACCTTGGTCGCCACCGCCCACTGCTCGTCGGAGCCCATGAACTTGTCCTTCGCGTCGTCGCGGGTCGACAGCTCCAGGTAGAAGTCGTCGAGCCCGAAGTCGCGGAACAGGCCGAGGCAGAAGTTGAGCAGGTGCTTGACCTCGTCGGCCGCCTGCTCGGGCGTGCAGTAGGAGTGGGAGTCGTCCTGGGTCAGCCCCCGGACCCTGGTCAGGCCGTGCACCACGCCCGACTTCTCGAACCGGTAGACGGTGCCGAACTCGAACAGCCGCAGCGGCAGCTCCCGGTAGGACCGCCCGCGCGACCGGTAGATCAGGTTGTGCATCGGGCAGTTCATCGCCTTGAGGTAGTAGTTCGCGCCCTCCATCTCGATGGGCGGGAACATCGTGTCGGCGAAGTACGGCAGGTGCCCGGAGGTGTGGAACAGCCCCTCCTTGCTGATGTGCGGGCTGCCGACGTACGAGAAGCCCTCCTCGATGTGCCGCCGGCGGACGTAGTCCTCCATCTCCCGCTTGATCACACCGCCCTTGGGGTGGAAGACGGCGAGGCCGGAGCCGATCTCGTCGGGGAAGCTGAACAGGTCGAGGTCGCGGCCGATCCTGCGGTGGTCGCGGCGCTCGGCCTCCTCGATCCGGTGCAGGTGCTCCTCGAGCGCCTCCTTGGACTCCCAGGCGGTGCCGTAGATCCGCTGCAGCTGCTTGTTGTTCTCGTCGCCGCGCCAGTACGCCGCGGCAGACCGCATCAGCTTGAACGCCGGGATCCGCTTGGTGGTGGGCAGGTGCGGGCCGCGGCACAGGTCGCTCCAGGCGACCTCGCCGTCGCGCCGGATGTTGTCGTAGATGGTGAGCTCGCCGGCGCCGACCTCGACGGCTGCGCCCTCGACGGCTTCGGTGGTCGAGCCTGTCGAGGCCCCGCCGCCCTTGAGCCCGATCAGCTCGATCTTGTACGGCTCCTCCTGGAGCTCGTTGATCGCGTCGGCGTCGGTGGTGACCCGGCGGGAGAAGCGCTGCCCCTCCTTGATGATCTTCCGCATCCGGGTCTCGATCTTGTCGAGGTCCTCGGGCACGAACGGGGTCTCGACGTCGAAGTCGTAGTAGAAGCCGTTCTCGATCGGCGGGCCGATGCCGAGGCGAGCGTCCGGGAACAGGTCCTGCACGGCCTGGGCCATCACGTGTGCGGTGGAGTGCCGCAGGATGTCGTGGCCGTCGGGGCTGTCGATCGCGACCGACTCGACCTCGTCGCCGTCGGCGAGCTCGTAGGCGAGATCCTTCAGCGCGCCGCCCACCCGGGCCGCGATCACCTCCGCGTCGTCCTTGAACAGCTCCCACGCCTTGGTGCCGGTCGTGACCGCCTGCTCCGCGCGCTCGCCGGCGTGGCTGCGGACGATCTTGATGTCGGACACGAATGCTCCTTGGGCGGGGATGGTGGATCGAGGATCGATCGTAACGACCGGTCACCGGCTCGCGCGCAGCGGTTTCTCACCGATGAGTCTGCGTGGCCCGCTGAGTCGGACCGGCATGGATGAACTCACTCGCAGGGCGAGAGCGGTGCTGGACGCCAACCGGTTCGTCGTACTCGGCACGATCGACGACGACGGCCGACCGCGCGTCTCGCCGGTCTACTTCAACCACGCGGACTACCGCGACTTCTACTGGGTGTCGTCCCCCGCCTCCCACCACTCCCAGAACATCGCGGCGCGCCCCCAGATCTCCTTCGTGGTGTTCGACTCCAGCGTGACCCCCGCGCAGAAGGCCCAGGCCGCGGTGTACGTCGACGCGGACGCCGCCGAGGTGCCGGAGGCCGAGCTCGCCGCTGAGTGCGCGCGTGCGTTCGCGCATCTCCGGGGCGACGGCGCGCGTGCGTTCGCCCCCGAGGAGCTGAGCGGGGAAGAGGACCTGAGGCTCTACCGAGCGCGGGCGACGCGGCACGAGCTGCATGTGCGGGGCAGCGATCCGGATTACGGGACGGGGATCGACAAGAGGGTGACCGTCGTGATCTGACAGATCAGGCAAGGGCTCGGGTTCGTGGGCGCCGACGACGCACCGCTGCTGCAGCTGGGCCGGGAGGTGAGCGCTCACTGCCGGACAAGGGGGAGCTGATCGCCGAACCTGCTGAAGTCGGCCGAACTCGGCTGGCCGCTCGGTCTCTCTACTCGCTCTGCGATCAGTTGGTCGGCACCGCGGTGAGCACCACGTTGCTGTCGTAGTGGCCGGTCAGCGAGTCGTAGTCCTCGCAGGTCACCACCACCAGCTGGTGCTTCCCGGACTGGCCGAACAGCCGCTCGGCCCGGCGGGCGAGGGCCGCCTTGGAGATCACCTCGTTGGAGGTCACCTCGTACTCGACCCCTCCCACCATGGCAGTCTCACCGAGTGCGATGTCCTCCAGGTCGTCCAGGTCCCCGCCCCCGGTGTGCACGGTGTGCCCGACCAGCAGGGTGGTGCCGTGTCTCGCCCCGGCCTTCCGGCCCCACCACCCGAGGGTGGTCGGGTCGTCCGGCGGCACCAGGGTGTCGCCGCTCAGCTCGAGAGGCAGCACCCGAGCATCGATGTCATCCATCCTCAGCCGCTCCGGCTGGACCGGGGTCGGGGAGAGTGTGGTTGCCGCCGGCGCCGCGACCTGCGCGGTGACGGGGGCCTGGGCAGGCGACTCCTGCGTCTCCGTTGTCCCGCTGCAGCCCGTCAGGATCGCGACGAGACCCAGGGTCGGCAGGAGCCACCTCATCTCAGAGCCCCGCGTCGATCACGGTCGGCACCTTCGAGTGCTTCGGGGCCAGGCCCCGGTCGCCGACCCGCTCGGACCGGGCAGCGGGAAGCGGCGTCGGCCTGTCGTCCGTCGCTTCGGCCGTGGGCGGCTCGTCGGTGCTCGGCTGCTCCGTCGTCGGCTCGTCCGGCTCGATGACGTCGGTGGAGTCCGTCGGGTCCGTGGGCTCGGTCTCGCAGGTCACCGGGTCGGTGCCCTCGACGTTGGTGCGCTCGTAGACCGACCAGCGGTACTCGTAGTGGAACGCGTCCACGTCCCACTGGTACTCGGTGTGCGTGCCGCCAGGGTGCTCCACGGTCACCTCCTCGGTGACCGCCGGGTGCTCGATGGTCTCCGCCTCGGTGCCCGCCTCGCGATAGAACCAGTTGCCGCCCTTGGCCGCGTTGCCGTTGGCGTACACGCCGTCGGGTCCGGCCTGACCGGGAGGCAGGTCGCCGTGGTGGTGCCAGGTGCCACGCTGGTCGCTCGGGTAGGTCGGCGGGCCAACGAACGTGGCCTGGCTGTCGTTGGGCGAGAAGTTCGCCCACACGCCCGGCGTGCCCTCGATGGTCTCGGTCCAGGCCTTCTCGACCACGACCGTCTTGGTCTCGGTCCAGCCCTCGCCCTTGACGGTCCGCTCGTAGCGGTGCCCGGCCTCCTCGTTCGCGGCCACGGCGGGCGGAGTCGCATCGGTCTGCCAGGGCGTGAACCGCTGCCAGCCGTCGCTCACCTTCTGCCGGTACGCGCCGTCGGCGGTGTCGGCATAACCCTCACCGATCTGGGTCATGTTCGCGATGTTGTCCTCGCCGGACTCACCGTCCGGGTCGGCAGGCTGGGCCGGGCCGGCCTGCCACGGGGTGAACGCGGTCCACGACCAAGCGCCGCTCTCGGCGGGGTTACCCGCGCTCGGCACGCACGGCTCGTCGGCGTGGGCCTGCGACACGGGGACGAATCCCATCGTGAACACTGCTGCCACAGCAAGGCCGGTCAACGCCTGCTTCTTCCTCATCTTGCTCCTTCTCTCGGTGTGCCCCGCAGGGCGATGGCTCGAGCTGGGCGGCCCGCAGGATGCCCCTCCCACTGGGGGTAGGGCGAGGCACCCTGCGACACGCCCGCGCGAGGGCGGCGGTGGTGCCACTTCTCCTGGATTTCGGCTCCTTGTCGTACTCTAAGTGTCTTCTATAGCGACGCTATCGCGCAATTATCGGGGTGTAAGGTGCGTCACTCCTGCCGCTACTGCTACTCTCACGACATGTCCCGCCCCTATACAGACCCGGTAGAGATCGTCACCGAGCCGATCCCCGCACAGTCCCCGTTCATCCCCGCTGACGCGAAGATCGTCGTGGGGGAGGTCGCTCCGGCGTCTCCTGACCCGATCCCGATCGTGCTGCTACCGGGGTTCGAGTACCGACTGCGTGAGTGGAGGAATTCGGAGACCCACGAGGTCCATTGGCGCCTTGAACGGAGAAGGGCCGGCCGGCCCGGAGAAGGCGACGAGTAGCCCCACCAAACGTCGAGGTCGCCGCTGCCGCGCCGTCGCCGGTGTTCACCGACAAGGAGAGGCGGGCGCTCGGGTGGTGGAAGCGACAACGGCGAGTGCGTCCCTGGCATCGGAAACGAACTCTGGACGGGCCCGCAATGGGCACAAAGAAACCCGCAGGGTCTCGGCACGAGCTACGGACCTGCGGGTTCGGAGGTGGGCGATACTGGGTTCGAACCAGTGACCTCTTCGGTGTGAACGAAGCGCGCTACCACTGCGCCAATCGCCCTCTAGATGCGGTCGCAGACTCTAACTCATCGGCGGCGCCTACTCACATTCCGCCCAATTCGTCATGCCAGGCAACCTCAGGGCCGGGTTTCGCGTCAGACCTGTTGTCATGGCACGTCTCACTAGGAGCCGGTGCCTATATCTCGGCCGGAGGGGACAATGTCGCAACAAGATGCCGCTCGAGCGGTGACCCAGGAGATCGCGCTGGGGTGCGAGGACGAGCTCGGGCGCCCGCTGACCTTCATCTCCTCCTTCGGTTACGACCCGAAGGACCCGTACGCCGTCTGGCTCACGTTTCACATCCCGGGCGGCGACGTGCACTGGGTGCTGGCCCGCTCCCTGCTCGCCCAGGGCATCGACGAGCCCACCGGTGAAGGCGACGTCTGCCTGTGGCCGAACCTGGACCCCGACGGCCGCGCCGTGGTCTCCATGGACTTCCACTCCCCCGAGGGCCGCCTGATCGTCGAGGCCCGCACCTCCGACGTCTACCAGTTCCTGGCCCGCACCTGGGCCGCCGTACCTCCCGGCAGCGAGGGCGAGAACGTCGACCTCGACGAGCTGGTCGAGGAGCTGCTCGCGGGTTAGAACCCCAGCAGCTCCGGCTCGCGCTCGCGCCAGGCCTCCGCGGCGGCCGTGGTGATCGGACCGGGGGCGATGAGGGGGCGGTCGTCCCAGCGGTGCACGGCCTGTACGTCGCGCGTGGTCGACGCCAGGAACACCTCGCTCGCCTGGGCGATCACCTCGATCGGCTCGTCGACCTCGCGGCCGCCGTACCACTCCAGGATCAGCCTGCGGGTGACGCCGGCGAGGCAGCCGCTGTCCAGCGTGGGGGTGCGCAGCTCGCCGTCGACGACGTAGAAGACGTTCGAGCCGGTGCCCTCGCACAGGTGGCCGGCGAGGTTGGCGAAGATCGCCTCGGAGGCGCCGTGGCGCTCGGCTTCGGCGAGCGCGACGACGTTCTCGGCGTACGACGTGGTCTTGAGCCCGGCAAGCGCCCCCCGCTCGTTACGGGGCCAAGGCATCGTGGCTACCGCGGTCGTCGCCGCGAACGGGCTCAGCGGCGTCGCGACCACGACCAGCGTCGGCGGCGCATCACCGCGGCCCGAGCCGAGGGGTGCCGGACCTCCGGTGTAGGTGATCCGGATCCGGCCCAGCGGGAGGTCCTGGTCGCGGACCACGGCCTCGACGCCGCGGCGTACCACCTCCTCGTCGACCTCCGGTAGACCGAGGCCCGAAGCCGATCTCGCCAACCGCTGCAGGTGCAGATCCAGTGCGAACGGGAGCCCGTCGATCACCTTGATCGCCTCGAACACTCCGTCGCCCACCGTGAACCCGTGGTCGGTCACCGAGATCGCGGGTCCGGTCGGTTCGGGCAGGAGCTCTCCGTCGATCCAGGCACGCATGACTTCACCTTATGAGTACGGCGTGGCCGGTTTTGGAGGGCCTGACCGCATCGGGTACGGTTCTCACGCACATCAGGGGCACCCCGATGTCGCAGGCGGACGTAGCTCAGTTGGTAGAGCGCAACCTTGCCAAGGTTGAGGTCGCGAGTTCGAGCCTCGTCGTCCGCTCGGAGAGGTCAGTGTCACGGCTGCATCAAACCGTCGGGGCCTCGATGGTGGGTTGGCCGAGAGGCGAGGCAACGGACTGCAAATCCGTGTACACGGGTTCAAATCCCGTACCCACCTCCACACACGGACAACTTCATCCGCAACACCCACGGGCGATTGGCGCAGTGGTAGCGCGCTTCCTTGACACGGAAGAGGTCACTGGTTCAAACCCAGTATCGCCCACCAACGTTTCCGCAGGTCAGAGGCGGTTTTCCGGTTGGGAGGCCGCCTCTCGTGCTTTCTACATGCGATCAGCCGTCGCTCGCCGTTAGGGCACGCGGGGCCCGCCACCCCAACGTGGCCCGGCCGGAGAGTGGAAGTTCGCGGAATGACGCGAGCAGCATGTCCGCCCCGGCGGGGTACCGTCGGTGGGGACACTAGTCATGGGGTTGGTGGTCACGTGCCTGGGCCTTCTCGGGTGGTTCGTTGGACTGTGCGGGGCGTCGTCGCGGCGGTGGGGTTCGCGGCCGGCGTGGTGCTGGTGATGGCCGTGGTCGACCAGGCGGAACGTGTAGAGCCGGCGCGCGACGACACGGGGGCAGTCGACGCCGAAGTGGCCCGGGTCGAGCAGCTCATCGACCGGCACGACTGCTGGACCGACGAGGTGCCGCCAGAGTACGAGCGTGAACTGCCGGGCGGCGTCGTGGTCACGAGGGGTGACCGGTCGTTCTACAGCATCGAGCTGGTGGGTCCGGCGCTGGATCAGGTGTTCGACGACAGGCACGCCGGGCTGACGGTTCATGCGTTCTGCCCCGGACGCGGGCGCAGATGAACGGGCTGGGCCTCACGAAACTGCGCTGAGACACCATGGCGCCCGGGAATGTTGCGAGGGCGCCGGCGACAGAGCACAAGGCCGTCCGGCACCCGGCTCTCGGGTTCACGCCCTAAGGCCCGACCTGCAACGAAATCGCGGAGCCACCCAGCGGACCCCCGCAGGCAGTGTGTGGCCCGTTGGGTAGGCCCCAACTGTCCTTTCGGTTGGTTCTTCCGGGAACGCCGGACAGACGCCTGCCCCAAACGTACTTTTCTGCGCGTCTATCACTACCTGAGGAGCACTCTTGCTGAAGCGTTTCTGCATTCTGCTGGTCACCGCCCTGGCGGCGGCGACCCCTTCCATGGTTGGCCAAGCGCCCGCATACGCCGTCACCTACGTCGAGGTGTCTGCCACCGGAGTCACGGTCACGGGCAGCGCCTGCAAGAACGCGCCGATCGACATCTACGGCGACTGGGTTGACGCCGATGTCACCGTGTCGGTCACCGACCCGAGCGGCGTCGAGATCGCCAACGACGTCTTCTCCGACGACACCGGCGCGCTGAACCTCTACATCCCGATGTGCGGCTCGGATCCGGCAGGAACCTACAAGGTGTCCGTCGCGGTCTACGACACCTACGACGGAACCGAGGCCGTCGGGTCGGACACCTTCGTGCTCAAGAAGGTGAAGGCGCCATCCAAGGCTGGCTCGCGCATCGTCACCAAGCGCAAGTTCACGGCGGGAAAGACCTTCCCGTGGCTGATTGGCGGCAAGCTCCTGAGGTCGGGCAGGGCTTACAGTCACCAGCGGGTCATCCTCGCCGCGAACATCAAGGGTGACTGGTACAAGATCGACGCCGCCAAGACCCGCAAGGGCATCGTGGCGTGGAAGTTCAAGCCCAACAACACCCGCTGGCGCTTCTTCTATGCCGGCAACGGCACGACCAAGCCGAGCGCGAGCGCGGTGTTCCGCACCCCGGGTCGGGGCCACGGCCGCATCGGAGCCGACTTGGCACCGGAGTCGCTGGTCCAGCGTGTGACCGGCACGCCGACGACGGTTCCGCAACGTCACTTGTCGCTGCGACCCTGACGCACCATCGCCCTGTGCGCCGTGAAAGCGGCCCATCCCGGTTTCGAGGCCGGGCAGGGCACGAGGTTCTGAATGGCGGCAGGGCGAGGCATCAAGGACGGCGTGCGGCAACGCATGTCAGGGGTTCCGCTCATAGGGGCCGGGGAACCGATGCCGATCAGACCCCGATGTCCTCGTTCCACAACTGCGGGTAGGCCGCGATGAAGTCGCGCATCATCGCCATGCACTCCTCGGAGTTCACGACCACGACCTCGACGCCGCGGGACCGCAGCAGCTCCTCGCCACCGAGAAAGGTGTGGTTCTCGCCGACGACGACCCGCGGGATGCCGTAGAGCAGGATCGCGCCGGTGCACATGTCGCACGGCGACAGTGTGGTGGCCATGGTGCAAGCGGCGTACGTCGCCGCCGGCAGCCGGCCGACGTTCTCCAGACAGTCGGTTTCCCCGTGCCGGATCGGGGAGCCCAGCTGGACCCGCCGGTTGTGCCCCGACCCGAGCAGGACCCCGTCGTGCGCCAACGCGGCGCCGATCGGGATCCCGCCCTCGGCCAGCCCGGTGCGGGCGTCGGCGATCGCTACCGCCAGCAGCTCTTCGTCGGTGATCGACATGAATCCCTCCCGGGGTCGGTGTGGCTCAGCCACGACGGTGGGCCTTGAGGTACGACGCGGGGTACCGGACCGACTTGCCCCAAATGGCGAGCGCGACGATGACGGCGAGGTAGGGCAGCGCGAGCATCACCTCGCGCGGCACTTCCGCGAACGTGGTGGTGATCGCCAGCTGCAGCTGCAGCGCGTCGGTGAGCGCGAAGATCAGCGCGCCACCGACGACCGGCCACACCCGCCACTGCGCGAAGATCACCAGTGCGATGCACACCCAGCCGCGGCCGTTGACGATGTCCAGGGTGTAGCTGCCGAGCACCGCCAGGGTCAGGAACGAGCCGCCCACCGCCATCAGCGCCGACCCGACGCCCAGCGCGAGGTATCGGGTCCGGTTGACGTGGATGCCGGCGACGTCGGCGGCCTCGAAGCTCTCGCCGACCGCGTGCAGCCGCAGCCCGAACCCGGTCGACCGCAGCACCCACCAGGCGGCGGGGGCCAGCACCAGGAACGCGAAGTAGGTCAACCAGTGCTGCTCGAGCACCGACGCGCCGTCGAACCAGACGGTGAAGGGGTGCGCCAGCCGTGGCCGCTCCCCCTGGCCGTACCCCACCCGGAAGGCGAACTCGCAGCCCGCGATCAGCAGCAGCGTCAGAGCGAGACCGGAGACGTGCTGGTTGAGGCCGAGGGTGACCACGAAGACGCCGAGCAGCAGCCCGGCCACAACGCCCGCGCCGGCCGCGGCGGCAAGTCCCAGCATCGGCGAACCGGTGTCGTGGGCGACCACGAAGCCGACGAAGGCGCCGAGCACCATGGTCCCCTCGATCCCGAGGTTGAGGATCCCGGTGCGCTCGACGAGTAGCTCACCGAGGCCGGCCCAGACCAGCGGCGTGGCGATCACCAGGGCGGCGGTCAGCAGCGCGACGATGTTCACGAGCGTCGCCTCCACACCAGGCGATAGCGCCGCAGGCTCATCGCCGACAGCACCATCAGCAGCAGAAGTGCGCCGAAGAACGCACCGAGCTGGGTCGGCACCTGCAGCACCAGCGAGACGTTCTGGGCGCCGACCGCGATGTCACCCAGCAGCAGCGCCACGAGGAGTACGCCGACCGCAGTCAGTCCACCGAGGGTGGCGACCACGACCCCGGTGTACCCGTAGTTGTTGCTGATCCCCTGCACCAGCTGGTGCTGCACCGCCATCACCTGCACCGCGCCACCGAGCCCGGCGGCGGCGCCGGACACGAGCGCGACCCGGAACTGCAACCGCCGGACCGGGATGCCGCTGAACTCCGCTGTCTCCGGCGCCTGGCCGCAGGCGGTGATCCGCAGCCCGAGGGCGGTGCGGGAGAACACGAACCCGGTGCCGGCCACCAGGACCAGGGCGATCACCAGGCCCCAGTGGGCGCGGCTGTCGGCCCACAGCTCCGGCAGGGCGTAGCCGGAGCCGAGCCGGTCGCTGTCGGTGAAGCCGGTCTCGGAGTTGCGCCACGGCCCGTTGAGCAGGCCCTGGACCACGAGCAGCGCGACCGGGTTGAGCAGCAGCGTGGTGACCACCTCGTCGATCCCGCGGCGGCGCTTCAGCCAGGCCGGCACGAGCGCCCACGACGCGCCGCCGACGGCGCCGGCGAGCACGCCCAGCGGCAGGGCCACGAACGCCGGCAGCGAGGTGAGGTGGATCCCGACCCCGGTGACCGCGACGGCGCCGGCGAGGAACTGCCCCTCGGCGCCGATGTTCCAGTAGCCGGCGCGGAAGGCGAGCGCGACCGCGATGCCGGTGAACAGCAACGGGGTGGCGCTGAGCAGCACCTCCTGGATGCCGTGGGCGCTGGACAGCGGCATGACCAGGTAGCGCTCGAAGGCCGCGGGTGGGTTGGCGCCGGCGAGCCTGATCGGCACGGCGGTGAGGAGCACCGTCACGACCACGGCCGCGAGCACGGCCGCCGGCGCGACCCACCGCGACTCCCGGCCGCGCAGCACCAGTCGGATCATGCGACCGCCTGCCCGGTCATCAGTGCACCCAGCCGGTCGTTGGTCGCCCCCGCCGCGACGAGCTCGCCGACGATCCGGCCGCGCAGCAGTACGACGATCCGGTCGGCGAGCGCCCGCAGCTCATCGAGGTCCTCGGAGATCAGCAGCACGCCGCCACCGGACTCCCGAAGCTCGGTGAGCCGCTGGTGGACGTAGCGGTAGGCGCCCACGTCGAGGCCGCGCGTGGGCTGGGCAGCCACCAGCACCCGCGGGTCGCGGTGCAGGGTGCGGGCGAGCAGCACCTTCTGCACGTTGCCGCCCGACAGTGTCGCCACCGGCGTCGTGGGCGTCGCCTTGATCTCGAAGCGCTCGATCATCTCCTCGGCGTGCCGGCGGATCGCGGCCCGGTCGAGCAGGCCCCGCCGGGTGAAGGCCGCGAGGTCCTCGAGGACCAGGTTCTGCTCGACGGTCAGGTGCGGTACGACGCTGCCGCGCCGGTCCTCGGTCAACCGACCGAGCCCGGCCGCGAGCCGGTCGGCCACCGCCAGCGAGGTCAGGTCCTGCCCCGCCACCTCGACCCGCCCGCCCGCCGCCGCACGACGCCCGCAGAGCGCCTCGACGAGCTCGGTCTGGCCGTTCCCGCTCACCCCTGCGACCCCGACGATCTCGCCGGCGGCGACATCGACGGAAACGCCGTCCAGCAGACGTCTCCCGCCGCCCTCGACCACCAGGTCGACCACGCGCAGCACGCGCTCACCGGTCCGCGGACCGACGGACGCCGTCTCGGTGACCGCGAGTCCGACGGCCGCCGCGGTGTCCGGGTCGGCCACCTCGGCGACACCCATCATCAGGTTCGCGAGCTCGGTCGGGCCGACTTCGCCGGTGCGGCGCTCCCCCACCAGCCGGCCGTGCCGGAGCACGACCACCCGGTCGGAGATCTCCGCGACCTCCTTCAGCTTGTGGGAGACGAACAGCACGCCCATTCCCGCGCGCTGGAGCCGTTGGACCGTGGCGAACAGCGCCCGGACGTCGCCCGGGGTGAGCACCGCGGTGGGCTCGTCGAGGATCAGCACCCGGCAGTCGTGCACGAGCGCCTTGACGATCTCTACCCGCTGCCGTTCGCCGATCGAGAGGCCACCGACCAGGCGGTCCGGGTCGATCCGGACGCCGATCCGCTCCATCGCCGCCTCCACCAGGCGGCGACGCTCGCCGCGGTCGATCCGGCCCCAGCCGAGGGAGGAGAGCGCGCAGTTCTCCGCGACGGTCATGGTGTCGACGAGCGAGAACTCCTGGGTGACCATGCCGATCCCGGCGCGCATCGCGTCCCGCGGTGAGCCCAGCTCGAGCGCCGTAGCGTCCATACTGACGCTGCCCTCGTCGGGACGCAGAAGCCCATAGACCACCTTCATCAGGGTGGACTTGCCGGCGCCGTTCTCCCCGAGCATCGCCACCACCTCGCCGGGGGCGACGTGCAGCGAGACGTCGTCGTTGGCGACTAGGTCGCCGAAGCGCTTGGTGATCCCGCGCAGCTCCAACAGCGGCTGGGTGGGCATCACTGTCCGGCGGTGACCGAGCCCTTGGGAGCAGACTCGTCGACCGGCACGGTGAAGCTGCCGCTCTCGATCTCCTCCTTCGTCGCCTCGACCTGTTCGACCAGATCGTCCGGCACGCCACCGACGATGTCGGTGTTGATCTCGGCGATCGACGAGCCGTCGTTCTTCATGAAGGAGTACTCACCCAGGTCGACGGCCTGGGGGCCGTCCTCGATCTGCTTCACGACGGCGTCGATGGTGGGCCGGACGTCCCACAGCAGCGAGGTGACGACGTGCTCCGGCGCATCCTCCTTCTGGTCCACCATCATCCCGATCGCGGGAATGTCGGCCTCCTCCGCGGCTGCGATGACGCCATCCCGCTCGGCGAAGAGGACGTCGGCGCCGGCCGCGACCTGGGCGTTGGCGGCCTGCTTGGCGGCGGCAGGGTCGAAGAAGGAGTTGATGAAAGAGACCTTCACGGTGGCCTGGGGGTTCTCTTCCTGCACACCCTTGATGAAGCCGTTGACGATCCGGTTGACCTCGGGGATCGGCATCGCGCCGACCACGCCGATGGTGTCGGACTCGGTCAGCCCGCCGGCGAGCATGCCGGCGAGGTACCCCGGGTCCTGCATCCAGTTGTCGAAGACGCTGAGGTTGGGCTCCTGCGGTCCTTCACCGGATCCGAACGCGAACACGATGTCGGGGTAGTCCTTGGCCACAGCGCGCACTGCGTCCTCCGCAGCGAACGCGTCGCCGACGATCGCCTCCGGCTGCTCGTTCTCGGCGATGTCACGCAGCGCTCGCTCCATCTCGTCGCTCGTGGCGAGGTTGTCGATGTGTTTGTAGGTGATCTCGCCGTCGTCCGCGGCCGAGGTGAGCGCCGCGTGGATGGCGCCGTCCCACGGCTCCTCCAGCGGCGTCGCGAACACGCCGTACACCAGCGGGGCATCGGAGTCGCTGCCGGCCGTGTCCTCCTCGCCGGTCGTGCCGCCGCAGGCGGCCAGTGCCGTGCCGGTCACGGTGAGCAGGAGGGTCAGGGCGAGCTGTCGGGCGGGCATCGGGCGCATCGGACAACCTCCACGAATAGTTCGGCTGCCGGTCATCCAACCCCAATCGGACTTCCGCGGCCAGGGACGAATCGTCCATTCCTAACGCGTGCGACCGGACAGATCGTGCGCCATGCTGCCGTCATGTCGCTCACGGTGTCCGACCTGTTGGCCATGCCGGTGCTGGCCGCCGCCCGGCCGGAGGTGGTGGCCGGCTCGGCGCTGGCGTCCCGGCCGATCCGGTGGGTGCACACCTCCGAGATCTACGACATCGCGCCGCTGCTCAAGGGTGGAGAGGTGCTGTTGACGACCGGGCTCGGGCTGGTCGCCTCCTCACCGAAGGCGCAGGGCGACTACGTCCGCGCGCTGGCGGCGAAGGGCGTGGCGGCGTTGGTCATGGAGCTGGGCCGCACGTTCACGGCGCCTCCGGCGTCGATGGTGGATGCCGCCCGCGAGACCGGACTCCCGCTGGTGGTGCTGCACGGGGTAGTGCCGTTCATCGAGGTCACCGAGCAGGTGCATCCGCTCCTGCTGTCCGAGCCGGATCCGGAGACGACGCCCTCCAGGGGCCCGGGCGACGAGCTGCTGGCTGGGCTGGCCACCGGCTCGCTGTCGAGCGACGAGATCACCGCCCTGGCGTCGCAGGCCGGGTTCGGCATCTCCGCGACGGAGCGCTGTCTCGCGCTGGCGGTGCGGGTGACGACGTACGCCCCGGGTCCTCGGGCGCCACCGCGCTGCGAGCGGCGGTGAGCCATCTGCTGGGCCGGGGGTTGGTCGCCGAGCTGGACCGGCGGCTGCTGGTGGTCGCGGCGGTGCGCGGACCCGCCGTCCTGGGGTTGCGGGTGACCCTGCACGAGCTCGTCGAGGCACTCGACCGGGAGCTGACCGCGACCGTCGGTGGCCACGTTCTGCAAGTGGCCGCCGGCAACTTCGTCGACGACGTCTCCGGCCTGGCGCGGTCGGTGCCGGTGGCCCTGGAGGCGGCGCGGCTCGCGGAGTCACTCACGCTCGGCTCCCGCATCGTGCTGGCCAACGACCTAGGCGTCTATCACATCCTGTCGGCGGTCGTCGCCGACGACGAGCTCGAGCGGTTCGTCGCCGAGCAGCTCGGGCAGCTCCTCGAGCGAGACGCCCGGACCGGGTCGGACCTGGTGCAGACCCTGGACGCCTACCTCGAGGCGGGCCTGTCGAAGACCGCGGCCGCATCGGCACTCGGCATCCGCCGACAGACCCTTTATGCCCGCCTCGAACAGGTCTCCCACGTCCTCGGCGGCCTCGACCTCACCGATCGCCACCGGCGCACCGCACTGGACCTGGCACTGGTCGCCTGGCGGCTGCGCACCTCCGCCGCCGGCAGGGGCAGGACGTACGGCGAACGCCCGGGTGAGCATTGACGTCGACCCTCTGGGACAGCCGCCTCGCGATCTCGGCGTCGCCGCGGCGCGGGGACGGCGCCGCTCCGACCCGCGATGGCTGCGCGGCAGGACGACGCACAACCTCAAGTCCCTCACGACGAGATGCCGCTGCTCGGCCAGTCATTGCCGGAGACCGTGTCGGCATCCGATGCCCAGCGCGTTGACGTGGACTGGGACCGGGCGCCCGGCCTGACGGAGCGGATGCGGGCCTCGGGGAGGCGGCGAAACGCGGCGACACGGATGCGGCCGCGCGGACGCTGGGCTTCGAGCGGAAAGACCCGCAGGCCCGACTCCGGGCACAGCGCGAAGCGCCGGGCCGTGCTGCCGCTGACCCACCGCCGCTCTCGGGTCCCTCCCACCTAGGCGAACAACCGCAGGAGCGCATCGACCACGAGCGCACTGCCGATCCCCAGCGAGAGCCAGACGCGCAGCGCGCCCGCGTGCTCGCTCACCCAGGATTGGCCGCGAGCGAAGGTCACGTCGGCGCGATCTCCCGCGAGGATCACGATGCCGACCGGCACCGAGACAACCAGCGTGGAAATGACGACGTAGATCGCGACCAAGATGAGATCCGCGAAGTCACCGAGACCGGCCGCCGTCGCCGACGCCATGGCGAGGAAGGTGAGCAGGAGTCGCTTCGGCCCTCCGAAGCCGAGGAGCCCGGCCATGGAGAACGTCGCGGCAGGGCCGACGCCTCGGATCCCAGCGAGGATCGCCTTCGCACGACTCCCGCGCGCCTCCGATCGCGGCGGCGTCTGCCGCGCCCGGAGTCCGACGGCGAGCAGAGCAACGCCCAGGAGGAGAGTGAGAGCCGCCTTGAGCTCCTCGTGCGAGTCGAGCCGGTCGACAAAGGCTTGGCCGAGGGCCAGGCCGAGGCCGCACGCGATCACCGTTCCGAACAGGAAGCCGGTCAAGAATGCGATCCCGTTGGTGCGGGGCCGCTCACTCCGAATAGCGACGAAGGTCGCCGAGAGCGCGAGAGCACTGGCGGCCGCAGCAAGGCCGTAGAACAGAACCTCGGCCCCGACGTAGATCATGCTGCCATGGCCGCGACGAGCGCGAGAGCCGCAGCCATGCCGAGACCCTACGGTCGGGAGCAGGCAGCGGCAAGGAGCATCGGGCTTCTCGAGCCCGAGTCGCGCCGTGACTCCTCCGGGCGCGAGCCGCGCGAAAAGCAACCCGCTCTCCGACCCTCGCTCCCCGCTGCCACCCCCATCACGCGGCCGCGACAGGCTGCGGAGTCGGATCCTTGGGGCCCGGAGTCGGCAATGCCAGAGTGAGCACGAAGGCGACCGCGACTGCGACCACGACCTGCGGCGTCACCAAGACGCCGTCGGAGCCCAACAGCAGGGTCCCCAACAGGGCCGAGGTCATGGGCAACCGGAGCATCGCTGCGCACATCGCTCCGATACCCATGCCGATGCCCGCAGCGAGAGCCATCCCGGGCAGCTCGGCCGCTGCGATCCCGAGCACGGCACCTACGAACATGGCGGGGAAGACTGGTCCGCCGCGGAACGCGCTCAGCGAGAGGCCGTAAGCCAACATCTTGCACACGCCGAGCAGGATCAGGACGCCCAGCGAGTAGTCGGCGGCGTGCTCGACGAGCCCGGGCAACGCGGACTGCCCCGAGTAGAGCACGTCGGTGAAGCTGCGATCGGAGACCAGCTGGTAGATCGTTGCGGTGAGGCCGATCAACACGCCAAGGGCGGGGGTCACCAAGACCCGGTTCAGGTGCACAAGCGGACGGAGCCACAGACCGATCCACCGAATCACCCATCCCAGCAGCGCGCCGACCACGCCTATGGCGAGCGCCCAGGCCATGGTGGCGATTGTCGGGCTCACCGCCGGCGGCACCGAGGTGAGGATCAGCGAGAACTCCCCGAGTCCGGTCCAGTTGTCGAGTCCGACGAACACGAGCGCGCCGATCCCCGAGGCGAGCAGTCCGGGCAGCGCGACCAGACTCAGGGTCGCGCCACCCACTCCGGCGACCTCCATGATCAAGAACGCGCCGAGCAGAGGTGATCCCAGCAGACTGCTGATCGCCGCGAAGCTGCCGGCAGAGGCCATGACGGTCAAGGCCATGGGCGGGGCGTCCTTCTTGACCAGGTGCACAGCCAGCACTGCGAGGCCGCCACCGATCGCGATCAGGGGCGCCTCGGGTCCGAGCACGGCGCCCAGGCTCAGCGTCGCCAGGGCGGCGAGGATGATGCCGGGGAGCTCTCGGTCCACGGGCAGTCCGCCGGTCTTGAAGCCGAACGCCGGCGAGTGCCCCCCGTTGCCCGGCAGGTAACGGATGGTCAGGCCGACCAGGAGCCCGCACAGGGCCAACCAGGGAATGGGCCACCAGGCTGGGGCGCCGGCGTCGAACAGGCTGTCTGGAAGGTCGTCGAACACGATCTCCTGGAGCTCGCTGACCAACGCCAGGAACCCGTACGCCGCTGCCGAGATCGGAATGCCCAGGATCGCGGCAAACAGCAGGGCGGCGAGATACGGCTTGGACCTGACGGCAGCCGCGGGGTCGAGAGATCCCGGCCCTGGTGCGGCTGGAGCCCCGGCACCGGTGGTCCCGTGGGAGGAGGTGCCCGTCGGGTCGCTCACGGACATGCCTCCTGATTCATCTCTGTCCGACTAGTGCTGGTAGAGCTAGCGCCAGTCGAGACAGATCGGTGGACGGGCGAGACCAACATAGCGTCGGCGATCCTGCTTGGTCTCCCGCCAGGCCGGATGTGGGGGTGGCGTTTCAGGCGTCCGCGGACGGGGCGGACGGACGATGGTGGGCCATCCTGACCGCTTCGACGAAGGATCTGATCACGGCGCCGATCAGGACCAGGTTGAGGATCATCTGGACCGTCACCAAGGTGCGGGCGCTGTGGCTGGTAGCCACAATGTCGCCAAAGCCAACCGTCGTGAAGACGGTGACGGTGAAGTAGAGGGTGTCGCTGCGGGTGAGCCCCGACAGGTTGAAGTTGCCAGGGTCTGCTTGCGACATCAGGAAGTAGGTCGAGGCGAAGAGGAGCAGGAAGAGCGGTCCGGTCAGGGCCAGCGCCTCGATGGCTCTGGCCGCCGGGTAGGCCGCCCGGAAGATCGAGCCCACCTGGTACACGATGACGGCAGCGAGTACGACGACACCGCCGCCGACGATCAGGCCGAACGGTAGTTTCGCCAGTTCCTCGAGCGGCAGCGCGAAGTAGGCGACGGTGAGGACGGTGCTGATGCCCAGTCCGCGGAGAACAGCGATGGCGAGTACGCGGCGCCGTTGAGCCGGGTTCGGCATCGTCGGCTCCCCTGTGTCGGACATGCCGCCTCCTTCGGGTCGGGACGAACTGTTCCAGTGTCCTACCGGTAACGACACCGACGCGCCGGGGAAATTGCGAGTCCCACAGGGAAGGGCGCCGTCAGTGCCGGGCACGGAGCGGGACTGCAACCCAGAGCACGAGGTACCCGAGGAACGCGATGACGGATGCAACGATCCCGCCCGTTCTCCCGGCGGCGAGGTCGAACGCGAGGAAGACCACCCCGCAGGTGGTCAGCGCCACCAGCACCAGCCCGGCCCGGGCGACCTGATTGGCGGTCTGGACAAGCCAGGGTCGCCGCCCGCGCCGGAACAGGATCCGGTGGTAGGCGATCGGAGACAGGATCGCTGCCGTGGCCGTGACAGCCCCGGCGAGCACCATCAGGTATGCCGTGCGCTGGACCTGGTCCAGGCTGTCGAACTTGTCGGTGAAGGGCACGGTCAGCAGGAATGCGGTCAAGACCTGCACACCGGTCTGCGTCGACCTCAACTCCTGGACCAGCTCGGTCCAGTTGCGGTTGATCGTTTCCTCGGGAATGCCGCTCGGGGGCTCGGAGTCCGCGTCCTGCATGCGACGAAACTATCGGCCCGTGAGAGGTGCCGCTTGATGGTCGGGACGAATCCTGCCCTCCACGAACGGTCCGACACGCAGGCGCTCCAGACAGGTTTGCCACTAACCGAGTCGTTCCACTAAAGTCAGGGGTGTTAGTAGAGTTAAGTAAACAACCTGGCAGGGATGTTCAATGCGTAAGCTCCTTCTTCTCGCGCTCGTGGGCCTCGGCGCACAGCTGGTCGACGGCAGCCTCGGTATGGCCTACGGCGTCACCTCGACCACTCTCCTCCTGGCAGTCGGCACGAACCCCGCTGCTGCCTCCGCGACCGTCCACCTGGCGGAGATCGGCACGACCCTGATGTCTGGCGTGTCCCACTGGCGGTTCGGGAACGTCGACTGGGGTGTCGTGTTCAAGATCGGCATCCCCGGCGCCGTCGGCGCCTTCGTCGGCGCAACGTTCCTCTCGAGCCTGTCCACCGAGTCGGCCGCGCCGCTGATGTCGATCATCCTGCTGGCCCTTGGCGCCTACGTGCTGACCCGGTTCACCGTGGCGGGGCTCCCCAAGGACAAGCTGGGGAAGCCGCTCCGCAAGCGGTTCCTGAGCCCGCTGGGGCTGGTCGCGGGGTTCGTGGACTCGACCGGTGGCGGCGGGTGGGGTCCGGTCGGTACACCAGCCATCCTCGCGAGCGGCCGCCTCGAGCCGCGCAAGACCATCGGCTCCATCGACACCAGCGAGTTCCTCGTGGCCGTGGCTGCCAGCCTCGGGTTCATCATCGGTATTGGGTCCGAGGGCGTGAACTACAGCTGGGTGCTCGCCTTGTTGATCGGTGGCATGATCGCCGCGCCGATCGCGGCGTGGCTGGTCCGGCACATCCCGCCGCGCATCCTGGGCTCGCTGGTCGGCGGCCTGATCATCGTCACCAACTCCCGGACGCTGCTGCGCAGCGACTGGGTCGGCGCGTCCAGCACCGTCAGCAACATCGTGTACGTCGCGCTGTTCGCCCTCTGGGCGGGCGCGGTGGCCTACTCGGTGTCGCAGTACCGCAAGAACCGCGACGAGGAGAACCTCATCATCGCCGAGGCCGAGGCGGCCGCGCACACCGGCGATGAGGACGAGCCGTCGCGCAGCTCGCTCGTCACCTGAGCGAGGCACAGGGCTCGCGGAGGCCCACCCTGCCAGGTACTGGCTTCCGCGAAAGAGGGCGCCGCCCCGGAACAGTCGGGGCGGCGCCCTTCCTCACTCTCGCACGCCCCGCAGCGGCAGCCGCACTCGCACGATGGTGTCCCCCGGCCGCGAGTCGACGGTGATCTCGCCGCCGTGCCGCTCCACGACGATCCGGCGCGAGATGTCGAGCCCGAGCCCGGTCCCCTTGCCGACGTCTCGGTGGTGAGTAACGGCTCGAGGGTGTGAGCGGCCTTAGTTCAGAAGCGCTCCGGCCGCCAATCCGAGCACGCTGAGCACCACCAGCATCGCCAGCAGCGGCCAAACCCATCTCAGGTAGGTGCCGTAGGGGACCCGGGCGATGGCGAGCCCGCCCATCACGACCGCCGAGGTCGGGATGAAGAGGTTCATGATGCCCGAGGCGCTCTGGAACGCCGTGACGACCAGCTGCGGCGGGACGTCGGCGAAGTTCGCGAGTGGGGCTCATGATCGGCATCGCGACGGTGGCGAGGCCCGACGAGGACGGGATCAGGAACGACAGGGGCAGGAACAGCACGAACATCACGATCGGCGAAGCCGGCCTCGCCGACGTCACCGAGCGCCTGCTCGGCCCAGTGCAGGACGGTGTCGGTGATCTCGCCGTTGTTCATGACCACGGTGATGCCGCGGGCGATGCCGATGATCAGAGCGACGCCGAGCAGGTCGCGGGCACCGTCGACGAACGAGTTCGGTCAGGTCGTCCTCGGACATCCGGCCGATGAGGCCGATGACGATGCTGAAGAGGATGAACGACGCGGTCATCTCGGGGAACCACCACCACAGCGTGGGCAGACCGATGTTGAGGTCCTCCCAGGGGATGACGCCGTACATCATCACGCCGAAGGCCAGCCCGAACACCACGAGGATCGCCTTCTGGCTGTCCGGTCATGACCGCCTCCTCCTCGCCGGTGTCGACGCTGAAGTGCCGCGCGTTCTCCTCGCGCATGTCGGCGACCGCCGACCGGGACGGGTCCGCCTTGACCCGGTCGGCGTATCGGAGCACGAAGAAGATGCCCGAGCACGAGGCCGACGACGAGCATGACCAGGCGCAGCAGCAGGCCGTCGCTGATCGAGACACCGGCGAACCCGGAGGCGATGCCGGTGGCGAACGGGTTGATCGTCGAGCCGTAGGTGCCGATGCCGCAGCCGAGGAGGACGACCGCGGCGCCGGTGAGTGCGTCGTACCCCGCCGCGATCATCACCGCGATGACCAGCGCGTAGAACGCCAGGCTCTCCTCGGCCATGCCGTACGTCGTGCCGCCGAGCGCGAAGACGGTCATCAGGATCGGGATCATCCACCGCTCCCGGCCCCGCAGCCGCGCCACCAGCCGGCCGATCCCGGCCTGGATCGCGCCGGTCCGCATGGTGACGCCCGAGGAACCCGCCGATCACGATGATGAACAGGGCGACGTCGATCGCGCCGAACAGGGTGCCCGAGTTGTAGTAGCTGATGTTCCCCTTGGCGTTCTCGATGCCGTAGAGGCCGTTGATCGGAGCCGTGAGCGAGTCGACCAGGATCCGTGCGGGGTGCGAGTCGACCGCGTGGTAGGTGCCCGGGATCGGGCTCCCGTCCTTGTCGAGCGTCGTACGTGCCGGCGGGGATGATCCAGGTCGCGATCGCCATCAGCACGATCAGCGCGAACAGGATCGTGTACGCCGAGGGGAGCTTGAACCCCCGCCGCGGCTCGGCCGGCGCTGTCGTGGTCGGGTCAGTCATGGGTCTCTCCTCCGGGAGCGGCCGGCAGCGCGGCGGTCGTGGCCTCGTCCTCCCAGGGCGTCTCCGCCTGGGGCACCTTGAAGCCGAGGTAGCCGTAGAGGATGTCGAGCAGCGGGCTGAGCAGGTTGAAGAAGCAGAACGGGAGGTACGCGATCGGTCGAGACACCGAGCACGCCCGAGATGTAGGCGCCGCAGGTGTTCCACGGCACCAGGACGGACGTGACCGTGCCGGAGTCCTCGACGGCTCGGGAGAGCACCTGGGGTGCCAGCCCGCGGCGGGCGAACTCCTTGCGGAACATCCGCGCCGGCAGGACGTCGGCGACGTACTGGTCGCCGGCGATCACGTTGAGGCCGACGCCGCTCGCGGTGACCGAGGCGATGAGCGAGCCCCGCCGGCGGGCGCGGGACACGATCGGCTCGAGCAGTCGCTGCAGGAAGCCGGCGCGCTCCATCACCGCGGCGAACGAGAGCGCGCCGAGGACCAGCCAGATCGTCGTGAGCATGCTGGACATGCCGCCGCGCGAGAACAGGTCGTCGATCTGGGGCACGCCCGAGTCGCTCACGAAGCCGGTGGCCATCGCCGCGTAGCCGGCCTTCACGGCGGTCGCCGACGTTCCCCAGGCTCGGGTCGTCGACGAACGCCACCACCGCGTCCCACTGGAGGAACGGGGCGAGCACGGCGGCGAACACCGCGGAGCCGAGGATGGACAGGAACGGCGGCATCCGCATCACGGCCAGCACCACCAGCAGGAGCAGCGGCAGCAGGTTGAGGGCGGAGATGTTGAACGCCGTGGCCAGCGCCGCGCGCGCCTCGTCGGTGCTGACCTCGGCGTCGGGGTCGGCGGCGCGCCCGAGCAGGAAGAACGCCACGAGGCTGATGCCGAGAGCGGGTCCCGCCGTCCAGACCATGTTCCGCACGTGCTGCCCGACGGTCAGTCCGCCGCCGACGAGCTGCGGCACCAGGATCGTGGTCTCCGACAGCGGCGTCATCTTGTCGCCGAAGTACGCCCCGCAGATGACCGCTCCGGCCGCGACCGCCTCGTCGAGGCCGAGGACGTTGCTCATGCCGACGAAGGCGACGCCCAGGGTCCCGGCTGTCGTCCACGAGCTGCCGGTCACCATGCCGACCACCGCGCACACGACGGCCGCGGTGACGTAGAACCAGCTCGGGCTGACCAGCCGGATGCCGTAGTCGACGACGGTGGGGATGGTCCCGGCCATGTTCCAGGTGCCGATCAGGGCGCCGACCGCGAGCAGGATGAACACCGCGCTCATCGCAATTGCCACGCCACCCACGGCCGCCTCGGCCATCGATGCGACCGTGTAGCCGTTCTTGAAGGCGACCAGGCTCGCGAAGGCGGCGCTCAGCAGCAGCGCGACCTGGAGCGGGCCGTCGGTGGCGCTCACGCCGAACAGCACGATCGTCAGTGGCGAGCAGGGCGATCAGGACGACGATCGGCAGCAGGGCGTCGAGGAGGCTGGGGGGTCTCGGGCCGCTGTTCCGGGGATGCTTGCTCGCCATGGCGGCCTCACGGGCCCGCGATGGTTCCGGTGATCCCGAGCGAGCCGACGTCGTCGCCGCGGTGGTGATCGTCGCCGCGGGCCCACACGAGCAGGCCCACGACGAGCACGATCGCCACGGCGGCGAGGATCCAGCGAGTTGCGTCGTTCATGGTCGTGGTCCGATCAGAGGGGGTCTCGGAGGAACGGGCAGGTCATGCAGTGACCGCCGCCGCGGCCCTTGCCCAGCTCGAAGCCCTCGATGGTGATCACCTCGATGCCGGCCGCGCGCATCTTCGCGATGGTGTAGGTGTTGCGCTCGTAGGCGACGACCACGCCGGGCTCGAGGGCGACGACGTTGTTGCCGTCGTCCCACTGCTCCCGCTCCTGCTGGTAGGCGTCGCCGCCCGTCTCGATCACCCGCAGGTCGCGGACGCCGAGGGCGTCGGCGACCGTCGAGAGGAAGCCCTTCTCCTCGGTGACGTGGAACTCGGCGCCGTTCACGCCGGGGCGGAGGCTGATCGCCCGCACCTGGTCCATCACGCGTGGGTAGACGGTCACCGCGTCGCGGTCGAGCATCGTGAAGACGGTGTCGAGGTGCATGTGGGCGCGGTCCTTCGTCATCACGACCGCTACCACGCGCTCGGCCCCACCCTTGGCGAACAGGGCGCGGGCCACCTGCTCGATCATGCGGGCCTGGGAGCGCTCGCTCATGCCGATCAGGACGGTCCCGTTGCCGATCGGCTGCACGTCCCCGCCCTCCAGCGAGGCCCGGCCGAAGTCGAGGGCGTTGAAGCGGTCGTCGTCGCCGAGCTCGGGGTACCAGAACTCGAAGTCGGCCTCGGCGAACATCGGGTGGTAGCGATAGATCGCGGCGACGTTGTAGGCCTCGAGCCGCCGGGCCGGCCAGAACATCGGATTGATCGACACCCCGCCGTAGATCCAGCACGACGAGTCGCGGGTGAACAGCGTGTTCGGCAGCGGCGGCAGCACGAACAGGCTCTGGTCGTCGACCGCGGCCGCGATCACCGACTGGGAGCGCAGCCGCCCGAGGTCGAGGCCCGACTCCGCGACCGTCAGGCCGCCGATGAGGTGCCGGGCCAGCGTCTCCGGAGCCATCGCCCCCAGCACCGACCGCACCTCGTCGACCATGGAGATCCCCACGGTGAACTCCGAGGCCGCGAGCCCGATCAGCTTGCTGCCGCGCCTCGTCGCTCGCGGCGAGCGTCTCCCCCAGCAGGTCGCGGAGCAAGAACACCTCGACATCGCGCTCGCGCATCCTCGCGACGAACTGGTCGTGCTCGTACTGCGCACGCTCCACCCACAGGACGTCGTCGAACAGCAGGTCGTCGTGGCTCGACGGGGTCAACCGCTGCAGGCTGAGCTCGGGCCGATGCACCATCACCTTCCGGAGCCGGCCCACCTCCGAGTGAACGCCGAACGTCGTCATGTCTCCTCCGTTCCGCGCGGCTGACGCCTCACGAGGCCACCACCTGGGTGCCCGCGTCGCCGTCGACGATCTGCTGGATCTCGCCGAGCGCCGCCGATCGCGGCGCGACCTCCGGTCGCCTCGACGAAGTGCGCCGCCGCCTCGACCTTCGGGCCCATCGAGCCGGCCGGGAACTCCAGGCCGCGCAGCTCCTGCGGCGTCACCCGCTCGAGCTTGCGCTGCTCGGGCGTGCCCCAGTCCGAGTACACGCCGTCCACGTCGGTGGCCATGACGTACAGGTCGGCGCCGACCTCGCGGGCCAGCAGCTCGCTGGCGAGGTCCTTGTCGATGACGGCCTCCACCCCGGTCAGGGACGGCTTGCCCTCGACCTCGGTGACCAGGGTCGGGATCCCGCCTCCGCCGGTGCAGATGACGACGATGTCGAGGTCGAGCAGCGCCCGGATCGCGTCCAGCTCGAAGATGTGCTGCGGCAGCGGGGACGGCACCACGCGCCGCCACGACTCACCGTCCTTGCGGAACGGCCAGCCCTTCGTCTCGGCGAGCTTCTGAGACTGTTCCTCGGTGTAGATCGGCCCGACGAACTTCGTGGGGTTCGCGAAGGCGGGGTCGTCCTTGTCGACCTCGACCATCGTCAGGATGGTCGCGAACCGCTCCGTCGGGCGGGAAGTGCGTTGCGCAGCTCCTGCTCCAAGAGGTAGCGCGATCATCCCCTGGGTCTGGGCACCGAGCACGTCGAGCGTCGACGGTTCGGCGTCCGTGTACGCCGCGGCCTGCAGCGCGAGCAGACCCACCTGCGGACCGTTGCCGTGGGAGAGCACCAGCTCGTGGTCGGCGGCGATCTGCGCCAGTGCTGGTGCCGCCTTGCGCACGTTCTTGCGCTGCACGTCGGCGGTCATCGGCTCGCCGCGCTGCAGCAGAGCATTGCCTCCGAGGGCCACCACCACACGCATGCCGGCGCCTCCGTCTCACGATCCCGAGGGTGGCGACCATGACGGCCTTGATCGTGTGCAGGCGGTTCTCGGCCTGGTCGAACACGATCGAGGCTCGGGACTCGAACACGTCGTCGGTGACCTCCAGCCCGTCCATGCCGTACTTCTGGAAGATCTCCTCCCCCACCTTCGTCTCCCGGTTGTGGAACGCCGGCAGGCAGTGCATGAACTTGGCCTTCGGGTTGCCCGTGCGCTGCGAGCGCGTCCGCGTTCACCTGGTACGGCGTGAGCAGCTCGATCCGCTCCTCCCAGACGCTCTTGTCCTCTCCCATCGAGACCCAGACGTCGGTGTAGAGGAAGTCGACGCCGCTCACCCCCTCGTCGACGTCCTCGGTGAGGGTCAGGCGCGCGCCGGTCTCGTCGGCGATCTCCCGGCACGCCTTCGACCAGGTCGTCGGACGGCCAGAGGTGCTCGCGGCGCGCACAGCCGGACGTCCATGCCGAGCTTGCAGCCGCCGACCATCAGCGAGTTGCCCATGTTGTTGCGGGCGTCGCCGAGATAGCAGTAGGCGATCTCGGTCAGGTGCTTGTCGCTGTGCTCGGTCATGGTGAGCATGTCCGCGAGGATCTGGGTCGGGTGGAACTCGTCGGTCAGGCCGTTCCACACCGGCACCCCGGCGTACTGCGCGAGGATCTCGACCGTCTCCTGGGAGAAGCCGCGGTACTCGATGCCGTCGAAGGTCCGCCCCAGCACTCGCGCGGTGTCCTTCATCGACTCCTTGTGGCCGATCTGCGTGCCGCCGGGATCGAGGTAGGTGACGTGCGCGCCCTGGTCCTTGGCGGCCACCTCGAACGCCGTGCGGGTGCGGGTCGAGGTCTTCTCGAAGATCAGCGCGATGTTCTTGCCCTCGAGGCGGGGCACCTCGTAGCCGCCGTACTTGGCGGCCTTGAGCTCGGCCGAGAGCTTCAGCAGGAACCGGAGCTCCTCGGGCGTGAAGTCCAGCTCCTTGAGGAAGCTGCGGTTGCGGAGGTTGAAGGACATGACAGGGCCTTTCTCAGGCTGGCGTAGGCGGGGGTGGCCACGGCTGGAGCGGTGGGTCCGGGGAGGGGCTGCTGGCGGTGCCGGAGGACGAGCTTGATGAGCTCCTCCACGACGACGATGGAGAGGGCGATCCCCACGCAGATGCACCACTGCGTGAAGGTGAGCCCGGCCGTGCCGAAGATCCGCTGCAGGAAGTCGAGCGAGGTGACGAGGACGATCGCGAGCAGCGACACGGCGTAGCGCCGCAGCTGCACGACCCCGGCAGCGGCGTCTCGGTCGAAGATCGTGTTCAGCTGGTCACGGCAGAGGACTGCACCGGCGACGTGGAACACCGACAGCGTGGTGAGGAGCATGGTGGCGGCGACCACGGCACCGTCCTGATCGTCGCCGATCTGGTAGGCGATCAGGGACCCGACCGTCATCACCGCACCCTGGGCCACCAGTCGGAACCAGTTGTTGCGGGACAGGACCGGCGCTCCCACAGGCCGCGGTGGGCGGCCCATCAGGCCCCGGGCGGGCTGGTCGAACCCGAGCGCGATCGCCAGCGGGATGTCGACGACCATGTTCAGCCACAGGATCTGCAGCGGGTTCAGGGGTGCACCGTTGGCGATGCCGATGATCCCGGCGCCGATGAAGATCGCGATGTAGGCGACCAGGGTCGACATCTGGAAGCGCAGGTACTTCAGCAGGTTGTCGTAGAGCGTCCGGCCGTAGGAGACGGCGCCGACGATCGTGGCGAAGTTGTCGTCGGTCAGGATCATCACCGCGGCCTCCTTGGAGACCTCGGTGCCGGTGATGCCCATCGCCACGCCGATGTCCGCGGTCTTCAGGGCCGGGGCGTCGTTCACGCCGTCGCCCGTCATCGCCACGACGTTGCCCTTCTCCTTGAGCAGGCGGACCAGGCGGACCTTGTCCTCGGGCGCCACCCGCGCGATCACACCGATCTCGTCGAGCTCGCGCAGGAGCTGCTCGTCGCTCATCGCGGCGAACTCGGTGCCGGTGATCGCCCGCCCTTCGATACCCAGCTCCCCCGCGATCGCGGCGGCCGTCGTCGCGTGGTCGCCCGTGATCATCCGGACCTGGATCCCGGCATCGTGGCACTCGCCGATCGCGACCCTGGCCTCGGGTCGCGGGGGGTCGACGATGCCGACCATCGCCAGAAGCGTGAGCTCCTGCACCTGGTCGATGAGGTCGCCACCCGACGTGAGCACGCTCGGGTCGAGGTCGCGCTGCGCCACCACCATGACGCGCTCGCCGGCGTTCGCGATCTGGTCGTTGGCGGTGGTGGCGAGGTGCCGGTTGTCGTCGGTGATGCGGACCAGGCTGCCGTCCGGATGCCGGATCGTGGTGGCGCGCGCGATGAGGACGTCCGGCGCACCCTTGACGTAGCAGCGCACGACCGGCCGGCCGTCGTCCGCGGTCATCTCGTGGAAGGTCGCCATGAACTTGTAGTCGGAGTCGAAGGGCACCTCGGCGACTCTGGGCAGCGCCCTGCGGGTCTCCTCGATGTCGAGCCCGCCCTTCGCGCCGAGCACGATCAGCGCACCCTCGGTGGGGTCCCCGATCAGGTTCGCGCCGTCGAGCACGGCGTCGGCGCACAGAACCATCGGCAACAAGTAGGGGTCGAGGTCGTAGTGCTGCCCGCCGACGTGGCTGATCTCCCCCTCCGTGCTGTAGCCCTCGCCGGAGACCGTGTAGCGGTTCTGGCCCGGGATGACCAGCTCCCGTGCGGTCATCTTGTTGAGGGTCAGGGTCCCGGTCTTGTCCGAGCAGATCGCCGACGTCGAGCCCAGTGTCTCCACGGCCGGCAGCCGCTTGACGATGGCGTTGCGGCGGGCGATCTCACGGGTGCCCATCGAGAGCAGAGCGGTCACCACCGCAGGCAGCCCGGTCGGGATCGCGGCCACGGCGAGCGCGACACCCGTCACGAACAACGTGTCGAACGACTCGCCGCGCAGCAGGCCCAGCAGCACGACCAGGACCAGTGCGACGCCAGCGATGGACGCGATGATCTTGGACAGCGCGTCCAGCTGCTTCTGCAGTGGTGTCTTGCTGGTCTCGGTGTTGGCGAGCATGTCGGCGATGTGACCGATCTCGGTGTCCATGCCGGTGGCGGTGACGATCAGCTCTCCACGCCCGCGCGTGACAGAGGTGTTCATGTACGCCATGCAGGTCCGGTCACCGAGCGGGACGTCCTCCCCCGGGACCGGATCGGTCGACTTGCCGACGGGGAGGCTCTCGCCGGTCAGCGCCGCCTCCTCGATCTCCAGGGTCGCGGCGTGGCTGACCCGCGCGTCGGCGGGGACCAGGTTGCCCGCCTCGACGAGGACGACGTCCCCGGGCACCAGCTCCTGGGCGTCGATCTCGACCGCCTGACCGTCGCGACGCACCCGGGCGATCGTCTTCATCATCTGCGCGAGAGCCTTGACGCTCTCCTCGGCCTTGGACTCCTGCCGCAGACCGATCACGGCGTTGAAGACGGTGAGCCCGGCCAGCACGACGGTCGTGCCGGTGTCGCCGGTGACGATCTGGTTGACGATGGCGGCGGCCAGGAGGATGACCTGCATGAAGTCCTCGTACTGACGCAGGAAGGCCCGCCAGCCCGGCTCCTTCTTGCCGGCGGCCAGCCGGTTCGGACCGTGGGACTCCAGCCGGGACCGGGCCTCCGTCGCCGACAGCCCAAGACTCGGGTCGACTCCCATCTCACGCGACACCTGGTCGACCTCGACGGCAACCGGATTGAGCGCTTTCTGCCCCACGGCAGGAGTGAGATCCGAACCTGTCATCGCATGCCTCCACGCGTCGGTCTGCCTGCCGTTCGATGGTGATCACGCGGTGGGTGGTCCCGCCTCACCCCGGCGGGGTGGGCTGGTCGGCCGCAGCCACGGACGCCGAACCACCCGATCGGGGTGATGCCTGAATGTCCCCCAGAGCAGCCGTCTTGCTGAACGCCAACCCCGCACGGCGGCTGCAGGAGGTCCGAGACGCGTAGCTCGCACCACCCCGGCTCCGGACAGACGCTGATCGGCCGCCGAAATCAGCCCTGTACGCCGCGAAGCGGCAGCCGAACCCGCACGACGGTGTCCCCGGGCCGCGAGTCGACGGTGATCTCGCCGCCGTGCCGCTCCACGACGATCCGGCGGGAGATGTCGAGGCCGAGCCCGGTGCCCTTGCCGACCTCCTTGGTGGTGAAGAACGGCTCGAAGGCGTGAGCGAGCGACCTCGTCGGTCATGCCGGGGCCGGTGTCGGCGATCTCGACGACGATGCCGAGGTCGTCGGCGTACGTCGAGACCCGGAGCTCCCCCGCGCCGTCCATCGCGTCGATGGCGTTGTCGATCAGGTTCGTCCAGACCTGGTTCAGCTCGCCGGGCGAGGCCTCGACCTGGGGCAGGTCCTCGGCGTAGCTGCGCTGGACGACGACGCCCGACTTGAGCTTGTGGGCCAGCATCACCAGCGTGCTCTCCAGCCCCTCGGTCACGTCGATGCGCTGGACGGTCCCCCGGTCCAGCTGCGAGTAGGCGCGCACCGCGGCGACGAGCTCGGAGATGCGGCGGGTGGAGTCCTGGGCCTCGGCGATCAGCGTGGTCATCGTGACGGCCTGGGCCACCCACTCCAGGCCCGCCTGCAGGGCATGGCCCTCGAGCAGCGTCGCGGCCCGGTCGCACCACTCGACGTCGACGCCGGCGGCGGCCAAGGCAGGAGCGATCACCCAGTCGCGGTCGATCTGGTGGTCGGTGAGCCACTCCGAGAGGCTGTCCTCGCGCGCGGCCAGCGCGGTGCCGGTCGAGTACCGGTTCACCGTCGATCCCGCGCCGCAGCTCGTCCAGGGCGACGAACTGCTCCGCGGTGATCGACTCGGTGGCGAGCCGCTGGAGCGAGCCGAGCAGCTCGTCGCTGCACTCGCCCAGCGCGCCTACCGACCGGACGGCGGCCGAGGCTGGGTTGTTGATCTCGTGGGCGAGCCCTGCGGCCAAGGTGCCGAGGGCCACCAGGGCCTCGCGCTGTCGGGCGTTGGACTCGATCCGGCGGGCCGTCGCGATCAGCCCCCTGAGCAGGTGGACGGCGAACGGGAACCACGCGTCAGCGTGCGCGCCGAACCGCTCCGCCGTGATCCGGAACACCCGGCCGGACCGCGCGGCCCGGCCGCTGCCCATGTAGACGCCGTGCTCGTCCCAGGCCCGGAAGCCGCCCGCCCACTGGCCGGGGACCTGCATGGTGGCGAGCACCGTCTCCTCGTGCCCGATCCGGCGCACCAGGTCGATGTCGCCGTCGAGCAGCAACCACCAGTGGTCGGCCGGCCGGCCCTCGTCGAAGAGCCGCTCGCCCTCCTCGAAGACCAGCTCCTCCCCGTCGGCCGCCAGCTCGGCGACCTGCTCGTCGCTGAACCCGTCGAAGAGAGGGAGGCCGCGGAGGTCGTCGTACAGCATCAGATCGTCGCCAGGTAGCGGTGGGTCGAGGTAGACGGCCATCGCGCCCTCGCCGACGGCGGAGGCGACGCGCTTCATGCTGTTGAGCCGGACGTCGCCGGCGGCGAACACGCCGGGGATGCTGGTCTCGAGTGCGAACGGCGCGCGGTCCAGCGGCCAGGCGGTCTGGGGGCCGGACGGACAGCTCCGGCCCGGTGAGCACGAAGCCGTACGGGTCGCGGGCCACCTCGTCGCCGAGCCAGTCGGTGCGAGGAGCCGCGCCGATGAACACGAACAGCCAGCTCGCCGCCACCTCCTCCTCGGTGCCGGCGGCCCGGTCGGCGAGGGTGAGCGCTTCGAGGTGGTTGTCGCCGCGGGCGCCGACCACCTCGGTCCGCAGCCGTACGTCGATGTTCGGGGCGGCCGTGATACGGCTGACGAGGTACTGCGACATCGAGGCCTCGAGGGTCGCGCCGCGGACGAGGAGGACCACCCGCTTGGCGTACCTGGCGAAGTTCAGCGCGGCCTGGCCGGCCGAGTTGGCCGCCCCCACGATGTGGACCTCCTCGCCCGAGCACTGCACCGCCTCGCTGGCGCTCGCGCCGTACGCGACGCCGTGGTAGCCCGATCCCTTCGAGCCCGGGCGCCTCGAGCCGTCGATAGGAGACGCCGGTCGCCACCAGCACCGCGCGCGCCTCGATCGCGGCCGACCCGTCGAGCAGTACGGCGCGCACGGGCCCGCGGGTCTCGAAGCCGGTGACGTCGCGGGCGAGCACCATCTCCGCCCCGAACCTGGCCGCCTGCGCCACCGCACGGTGGGTGAGGTCGGCGCCGGAGAGCCCCTTGGGGAAGCCCAGGTAGTTCTCGATGGACGCGCTCTGGCCCGCCTGTCCCCCGGGCGCGTCCCGCTCGACGACCACGGTCTGCAGGCCCTCGGACGCGGCGTACACGGCGGCGGCGAGCCCGGCCGGACCCGCGCCCACGATGCACAGGTCGTAGAGCGGCTGGTCGGCCTGCGTGCGCAGCCCCAGCGCCTCCGCGAGCTCGACCGTGGTGGGCGAGCGCAGCGCCTCGCCGTCGGGCAGCGCGACGACGGGGAGGTCGTCGGGCCCGGCGCCCGCCAGCTCGAGCAGCCGTGCGGCCTCCTCGCCCTGGTCGACCTCGAGCCAGCGGTAGGGCACGTGGTTGTGGGTGAGGAAGCTCTTCACCTCGTGCGTGCCCTCCGACCAGCGGTGGCCCAGCACCCGCACCTCCGACGCGCGGTCGGGGTGCGCCCGGCGCCAGTCCTCGAGGAGGTCGTCGAGCACCGGGTAGAGCCGATCCTCGGGCGGGTCCCACGGCTTCATCAGGTAGTAGTCGAGCGCGATGTCGTTGATCGCCTGGATCGCCACGTCGGTGTCGGCGTACGCCGTCAGCAGCATCAGCTTGGAGTCCGGCGAGTTCCGCCGCACCTCGCGCAGCACCTCGATGCCGGTCATCTCGGGCATCCGCTGGTCGGAGACGACCGCGGCCACCGGCCGGTCCTTGAGGGCCAGGTCGGCCATCAGCTCGAGAGCCTCGCCACCGGAGGTCGCCCGCAGTACCCGGTAGTCGGCGCCGTAGCGGCTGCGGAGGTCGCGCACGATGGCTCCCGCGACCGCGGCGTCGTCGTCCACCGCGAGGATCGTGGGCTTGGCCATGGCCTCTCCTTCAGCGACGTGAAGGCCGCTGGCGTGACGCTACAGGCGCGCCGCCGTGCCGCGCCTAGCCTCTTTTGGGGATCACGCGGCGAGTGCGACGGCGCCGGGCATCCCGGCGGGCACGCAGGCGCAGGTGTCGCCGCACGGCAGGTAGGTGTGCGCGGCGTGCCCGCACTGCTGGCACGGAAGATCGTGCGACAGGTGGATCGGGTTGGTCTGGGGGATGTCCCACATGGCCGTGCCTCCTGGTTCGTGTCGTGGCCTGCTCTCACCTACTCCACGAACGGCGCCGGCCGGATACGACACCGTGGTCACGGAAGTTCTTGGATTTCTTGGTCCGGTGTCAGGTTTCGGAGGCGGGCTGACCGGCCGGATCGCTACCGACCGGCGCAGTGGGCAGTAGGCGCGTGAAGAACAGCGCGAGGCCTGCTATCAGGGCGAGCACCGCCAGGCGAGCCGGAGCCCGGCGATGCGCGCCGACTCGTTCTCATCGACGACGGCGTCGACCTGCGCCTGCGGGAGCTCCGTGTCGTCCAGCGCATCCTCGAGGTCCGCGTCCGAGATGAAGGGGATGCCGCCGGCGAGCTCCACCTCTGCCGCGGCCGAGACCTCGGCCGGGACGTCCGGGTTGTCCTGGACTCCGCTGATGAAGGACGCCGTCAGGGCGCCGATCAGGACCGACCCGGCGAGCGCGGTCCCGAGGGACGCGCCGAGGTTGGTGGCCGTGTTCTGCAGGCCGCCGACCTCGCCGCTCTGCTCGTCGGGGACCGACGAGACCGTCACGGCGCCCAGCTGGGAGGCGAGCGCCCCGACGCCGAGACCGGCGAACAGCAGCGGCACGGTGACGATCTCGGGGCCGGCACCGGCCTCGAGCGCCGCGATCAGGGAGACGATGCCGGCCAGGAGCGCGGCCAGCCCCCAGTTCACGACCAGCGCGGCGACGCCTGCGGCCAGACCTTGGGCACTCCGACGGCCGCCACCAGCAGGGTGACCGAGAGCGGCAGCAGTCGGGCGCCGGTCTCGACCGCGCTCAGACCGAGCGCCACCGACAGGAACAGCGGGACGATGAAGAACAGCCCGGCCTGGATCAGGAACTGGAAGAAGAACATGGTGAGCCCGCCCACCAGGCGCGGGTTGCGCAGCATCGTGAGGTCGACCAGGGGCTCCCGCCCCGCGGCCGACATCCGCTGCTCCCACCAGAAGAAGATCCGGATGATCACGATTCCGGCCAGGATCAGCCAGACGGTGAACGAGATGCCCAACAGCGACGGCGCGTCGGGCTTGGCCAGCGACCCAGCCCCACTCGCCCGATCGGAGCACCCCGAAGACCGCGAGACCGAGGCCGGCGGCGGACAGGACCACCCCGACGAGGTCCAGGCTGGTGTGCCCCTCCGACGGCGCGTCCCGGATCTTGCGGCTCAGCACCAGGATGACCGCGACGATCAGGACCTCACCGGCGAACACCACCCGCCAGGTCAGGTACGTGGTGCACGCGCCGCCGATCAACGGCCCGGCAGCAACCGCGATCGCCCCCGCCGAGGCGACCAGACCGTAGGCGCGCGGTCGCTCCGGGGCCGCGAAGTTGGAGGCGACCAGCGCGACGATCGCGGGCATGATCAGCGCGGCACCGATGCCCTCGAGGAACGACCAGCCGATGATGAGGACGGCCAGGTTCGGGGCCAGGGCGGTGGTGAACGACCCCGCCCCGTAGATGACGCACCCGATCGCGAAGGCCCGGCGCCGGCCGATCATGCTGCCGATCTTTCCGCCGGTGATCATCAGCGTCGCCATCACCAGCGTGTACAGGGTGATCGCGGTCTGGACGCCGGTGACGGTGGTGTCGACGTCCTTGGCCACCTGGGCGATGGACACGTTCATCACCGAGCTGTCCAGCGTCATCAGGAACTGCGCCGAGGCCAGCGTCAGCAGGACCAGCCCGGCGCCAGCCGCTGCCTGCGTCGCCGCCGGTTCCGGTCGCGCTGTCATCGCCGTCCTTCCTCGCCGCCCGGCGAGCCCAGGACCAGATCACGTCGAGGACGAGGGTCGCGACCAAGATAGCCATCATCCAGACCGGAGTCTCGAACGACGCGCAGCGGTCCAGCCCGGGATCACGCGGCAAGTGCAACGCCGGGCATCCCGACGGGGACGCAGGCGCAGGTGTCGCCGCACGGCAGGTAGATGTGCGCCGCATGTCCGCACTGCTGGCACGGAAGGTCGTGCGACAGGTGGATCTGGTTGGTCTGGGGGCGGTCCCACATGGCCGTGCCTCCTGGTTCGTGTCGTGGCTTGCTCTCACCTACTCCACGAACGGCACCGGCCCAATACGACACCGCGCCCCGGAAATTCTTGGCCGGTCGCTCGCTCGTCGTGACCTGGACCCCCTCGGACTACGCTCCTGGGAGGGCTCCGCAGCCGACCCCGGGCTCCCACCTCTCGAAGGCGTGACGCCATGACCGATGCAGTCGTCGTTGGATCGGGCCCGAACGGCCTGGCGGGTGCCATCCGCCTGGCGCAGGAGGGCATCCGCGTCACCGTCCTGGAAGCGGCGGACCGCGCCGGAGGCGGAACGCGCACCTCGGAGCTGATGTTCCGCGGAGTGCTGCACGACGACTGCTCGGCGTTCCACCCGACCGGTGTGGCGTCGCCGTTCCTCCAGTCCCTCGGCCTGGAGAGGTACGGGCTCGAGTGGCAGTGGCCGGAGATCGACCTCGCCCACCCGCTCGACGACGGCCGAGCGGCCGTGCTGTCGCGGGACATGGACGAGACGGTGGCCAGCCTCGGCCAGGACGCCGCCGTCTGGCGCCGCCTGTTCGAGCCGATGGCGAGGACCTCCCGAAGCTCGTGTCCGAGGTGTTCCGCCCGATCCTGCACGTGCCATCCCACCCGATCGCCCTGACCCGCTTCGGGCTGCGCGCGGTCGCTCCGGCCACGTGGACGGCGCGGCGGTTCCACGACGATCCCGCCCGCGCGCTCTACATGGGCGTCGCCGCCCATGTGTTCGGGCGGCTCGACACGCCGCTCAGCGGTTCGGTCGGCCTGTTGCTCGCCGCCGCGGGCCACCGGTACGGGTGGCCGGTCGCGGCGGGCGGCTCCGAGCGGATCACCGACGCGATGGCCGCGCTCCTGACCGAGCTCGGCGGGGACATCAAGACCGGGACCACCGTCACCGGGCCTCGACCAGCTGCGCGACCTGAGCGGGAAGCGGCCCGACGTCGTGCTCCTGGACACCACACCCGACGCCGCTCTGCGGATCGTGGGCGATGCCCTGCCCGGGCGGGTACGCCGCGCGCTCGGTCACTACACCTACGGGCCGGCGGCACACAAGGTCGACTTCGCGATCGACGGCGACGTGCCGTGGACCAACGAGAGTCTGACCCGTGCCGGCACGGTGCACCTCGGCGGCACGGCGGCGGAGATCGTGGCCAGTCGAGGCCGCGACCTCGAACGGGCAGATGCCCGAGCGGCCGTTCACCTTGCTGGGTCAGCAGTATCTCGTCGACCCCTCGCGGTCCTCGGGAGGCATCAACCCGTTGTATGCCTACGCCCACGTGCCGCACGGCTACCGCGGCGACGCCACCGAGGCGGTCGTCGCCCAGATCGAGCGGTTCTCCCCCGGCTTCCGGGCCCGGATCGTAGCCACCCACACGCGCAGTCCGCAGGAGCTGGAGCGCTACAACGCCAACTACGTGGGCGGGGACATCGCTGCCGGCGCCAACACCGGCCGCCAGGTGGTGCTGCGGCCCCGGTTCGCGCTCGACCCGTACGCCCTCGGCGTGCACGGCGTGTACCTCTGCAGCTCGGCCACTCCCCCGGGCGCGGGCGTGCACGGCATGGGCGGCTTCAACGCCGCCGAGTCGGCACTGAAGCGCCTGCGGGCCGGCCGCCCCGCCTGATCACGCCACCGGGGCCGAGTGTCGGTGGTCACCCCTAGCGTTCGGGGTATGGCGAGCGGACGGGCGACGACGTGGCGGACCACCTACTGCACGGTGTGTCGCCGCGCGAGACGGCACTTCACGACCAGCCGCGGCGAGACCTGCAGCTGGTGCGGCAGCGTGCGCGAGGAGGCCCGTCAGCCGGTGTACGGCACCTCGGTCCGCCACTCGTCCTCGTCCTGGAACGCCGCGTCGTAGAGCGCGTCGGCGACCCGGTCGGGGGTGAACGGCCCTTCCTTGCCCAGCGTGCCGCGCACCGTCACCGACACCGCACGGATGCCGTCCGGGGCCAGCGTGGTGTCGAGGCTGCGCACCAGGTTGCGCAGGCCGGCCTTCTGTACGCCGAGCGAGGCGGCCATGTTCCAGGGCTTGTCCGCGGCCATGCTGCCCGTCGCCGTGACCCGCGAGCCCGAGCGCAGGTGCGGGCGCACGGCCTGTACGGCGGTGAGCAGCGCCCCGACGCCCAGCGCGACGTCCTCGAGCAGCTCGGGCACGGTGAGGGTGAGCGGGTCCTTCTCGCGGAAGGCGCTCGGGTTGAAGTGCAGCACGTCGACCCGCCCGAACCTCTCGGCGAGGCCCGCCAGCGCTGCGGTCGCGGCCGCGACGTCGGTGATGTCCGCGACCGCCGACTCCACCTCCACGCCGAGTCCGCGCAGCTCGTCGGCCAGGGTCTTCAGGACGCCGTCGTCGACGCCGACCAGCCCGACGTCGTACCCCTCGCGCGCGTATCGCCGGGACACCGAGCCGCTCACGCCCGGACCCGCGCCGACCACCAGGATCGCCTTGTCGCTCATCCAGCCAAGGTAGTCAGGCGGGGGTGAGCAGCGCGGCGGGCAGCCACTCCTCGACCAGCTGCCAGGCGTCGGGGCGGAGCCGGACGGCGTAGACCACCCGCCCCTCCCAGACGTCGGCGACCTGGCGCCACTCGACGAGCAGACCGGGCCGCTTCACGCCCAGCCCGTCGGCGGCGTCGGCCACCCAGCAGTGCCGGGCGGGGCAGACCTCACCCGCGGGCGCCGGAGCACGCACTGCCGGCGCGGACCCGCTCGGACATGGGGATCCCGCTCCCCTGCTTGCCCCAGCCGCCACCCATGGAGCACAGGGTCCCACAGTTTCGAACATCTGTTCGAAACTGTCGCTCACGACTCAACCCTCGTCCGCGGTCTCCTCGTTGTGGGTCCCGGGCCGCGGCGCCCACGGCAGCTCCTTCGCCGGCCGGACCACGATCAACCGGTCGCCCCGGGCCAGCTGGGTCACCACCGGGTCGAAGTAGCGGTAGACCTTCTCGTCGCGCACGACGGAGATCACCTGGTCGGGCAGGGACTGCGGCTGCTTGCCGACCTCGCTCACCAGCAGGTCGCGCTCGGCGACCTCGAGCCCCTCGCCGTACGTCAGCAGGTCCTCCATCACCGAGCCCAGGGTCGGCGACAGCGAGGAGAGTCCGAGCAGCCGGCCGACCGCGTCGGACGAGGTGATCACCGAGTTGGCGCCGGACTGCCGCATCAGCGGCGCGTTCTCCTGCTCGCGGACCGCGGACACGATGTACGCGTCGGGGTTGAGCTGGCGGACGGTCAGCGTGGCCAGCACGTTGGAGTCGTCGCGGTCGGTGGTGATGATGACCTGGTCGGCGTCCTCCACCTGCGCCCGGCGCAGCACGCTGCGGCTGGTCGCGTCGCCGGTGACGACCGCCAGTCCGTCGGCGTGTGCGTCCGCCTTGGCGGCGTCCCGCGGGTCCACGACGACGATGCTCTCGCGGTCGAGCCCGTTGTTGACGAGCGTGTCGATTGCGCTGCGGCCCTTGGTGCCGTATCCGACGACGACGACGTGCTTTCCCATCTTCTTCCTCCAACGGGCGACCCGGAACATCTCGCGGCCCTGCGAGGCGAGCACCTCGAGGGTGGTACCGATCAGCAGCACGAGGAACGCGATGCGCAGGGGCGTGATGAGGAACGCGTTCACCAGCCGGGCCTGGTCGCTGGTCGGCGCGATGTCGCCGTACCCGGTCGTGCTCAGGGTGACGGTCGTGTAGTAGATCGAGTCGATGAGGCTGAGGCCGTACAGCGGCGGATCGTTGCCGTCGCGGTAGCCGTCGCGGTCGAAGTAGACCAGCAGCACGGTGCCGACCAGGATCGCCAGGGCAGCCAGCAGTCGGCGGCTCAGCTCCCACCACGGCGACCGGACCCGTTCGGGAAGGGCGATCCGGCCTCTGGTGAGCCCCTGGCTCTGCCGGTCCCCCTCAAGATGCACGTGCCGAATCTAGCCGCCGCGCTCCCCCGATCCGGTCAGGCGCGGTCCTTGGAGATCCGGTTCCGCAGCCGGTTCATCAGCTCGAGGCGGGCGGTGGTGGTGGTCTTCTGCGGGAACACCGTGTCGAAGGCGGCGTTGACGGCGGCACCGATCAACACGGCGAGCGCCACGATGTAGAGCCAGATGAGGACGGCGATCGGCGCGGCCAGCGGGCCGTAGATCGACCGCGAGTCGGCCGCGGTGACGGTGAGCACCCAGCGGAGCACGTAGGACCCCAGCACCCAGGCGACCAGCGAGAACGTGGCCCCGGGCAGGTTGAAGCTCCAGTTGGTCCGCACCGGCACGGACACGTGGTAGAGCGTGGCCAGGAAGCAGATGCAGACCACGATCACCACGGGCCAGTAGAACGTCATCACGAAGTCGGCACGCTCCGGCAGCCACTCCCGCACCAGGGTCGGACCGGCCACCACGAGCGGGATCGAGATGCCGCCGGTGACCACCGCCATGATGTAGAGCACGAAGGACAGCGCCCGGGTCTTGATGATCCCGCGGTGCCCACCGAGGCCGTGCATGATCGTGATGGTGTCGACGAAGACGTTGAGCGCCCGCGACCCCGACCACAGGGCCAGCACGAACCCGAGCGAGATCACGTCGAACCGGCCGCCGTCGAGCACGTCGTCCATCGTCGGCACGATCACCTTGTTGACCGCGCTGTCGGTGAGGAACGTCGAGCACAGGTCGATCACGGACTGACGGACCTGCTCGACCGCGGCGGCGGAGAACTGGTCCGACATGTAGCCGATCGCCCCGGCGAGCGCGAAGACCAGCGGCGGCACCGACACGATCGCGAAGAACGCCCCTTCCGCGGCCAGGCCGGTGACCCGGTAGCGGAGGCAGGAGCTGACGGTGGTCACGATCAGCCGCCAGATGACCGCCCACGTCCGGCGCAGCCAGTCCACGACGCGGTCGGACGCGGCGGTCTCGTGTGGCTCCGCCGTCATGTGGACACGGTATCCGCCCGTACGCCGCACCCCGCGCAGCGCGCGGCAGGGTCGCCGCCTCAGGCCAGCCGGGAGCGCACCACGATCTGGTGGAAGCCCAACCCCGCCAGGACCAGGCCGAACACCACCAGGATGATGGCCTGCCCGGCCGGGTTGCTGGTGAGGGTCAGGAACACGATCATCACGCCCGGGACGAACGCGGCGGTCCCGGAGATGAGCAGCGCCGCGTCGGTCCGATCCCGCCGGAGCAGCAACACCGACACCAGCGCCGGCAGCACCTGGCTCAGCCCCACGGACCCGACCAGCAGCACGGCCACCACCACGAGGGCGTCGCGCTCACCGGCGTACCCGATGGCGGCGAGCACGAGGATCGCCGCTCCGATGAAGAGCTGGACGGCGATGACCGCCCGCGCCCTCCCGATCAAGCGAGTTCGAGACCGGGATAGAGCGGGTGCTTGTCGAGCAGCTCCGCAGAGGCGTCATGGACCTTCTGGGCCACGCCTTCGTTCAGCGTGTACGACGCCTTCGACGGGCCGCCGGCCTTGGTGGTGCCGGGCTGGGTGTTCTGCAGCACGTGCACGATCAGCTCGGCCACGGTGTCGAACTCGTCGTGCCCGAACCCGCGGGTGGTGAGCGCAGGCGAGCCCAGCCGGACCCCGGAGGTGTACCAGGCGCCGTTGGGATCGCTGGGCACCGAGTTGCGGTTGGTGACGATGCCGGCGTCGAGCAGTGCCGACTCGGCCTGGCGGCCGGTGAGGCCGAACGACGAGACGTCGAGCAGCACGATGTGGTTGTCGGTGCCACCGGTCACCAGCTTCGCGCCGCGGGTGAGGAAGCCCTCGGCGAGCGACTTGGCGTTGTCGGCGATGGCCTGCGCGTAGGTCGCGAACTCCGGCCGGCGGGCCTCGGCGAGCGCGACCGCCTTGGCGGCCATCACGTGCGAGAGCGGCCCGCCGAGCACCATCGGGCAGCCGCGGTCGACCGAGTCGGCGTACTCCGGCTGGGCGAGCACCAGGCCGCCGCGCGGCCCGCGCAGGGACTTGTGCGTGGTGGTCGTGGTGATGTGCGCGTGCGGCACCGGGTCCTCGTCGCCGGTGAAGACCTTGCCCGCGACCAGACCGGCGAAGTGGGCCATGTCGACCATCAGCGTCGCGCCGACCTCGTCGGCGATCTCGCGCATCTTGGCGAAGTTCACCCGGCGCGGGTACGCCGAGTAGCCGGCCACGATCACCAGCGGCTTGAACTCCCGCGCCTTGGCCGCGACGACGTCGTAGTCGAGCAGCCCGGTCTCGGGGTCGGTGCCGTACTGCTGCTGGTGGAACATCTTGCCGCTGATGTTGGGCCGGAACCCGTGGGTGAGGTGGCCGCCGGCGTCGAGGGACATCCCGAGCAGCCGCTGGTTGCCGAACTCGTGTCGCAGCGCCTCCCAGTCCTGCTCGGTCAGCTCGTTGACGTTCTTCTTCTCGGCCTTCTCCAGCCAGGGGCCCTCGATCCGGTGCGCCAGGATCGACCAGAACGCCACCAGGTTGGCGTCGATGCCCGAGTGCGGCTGGGCATAGGCGTACGGCGCGCCGAACAGCTCCCGGGCGTGCTCGGCGGCGAGCGCCTCGACGGTGTCGACGTTCTGGCAGCCGGCGTAGAAGCGGTGCCCGATCGTGCCCTCGGCGTACTTGTCGCTGAACCAGGTGCCCATGGTGAGCAGCACCGCCGGCGAGGCGTAGTTCTCGCTCGCGATCAGCTTGAGCGATCCTCGCTGGTCGATCAGCTCCTGCCGGGTCGCCTCGGCGATCCGGGGTTCGACCGAGGCGATCACCTCGAGTGCCTGCTGGTAGGCGGAGCTGGTGGTCGTGGCGAGCGCGTCGGTCATGGCGACAGACTAGGACGTGATCCCCCGGGTGGCGCTACACCTGATCGACGTGCCGTCGGATGTGACCTGGGCCGCATCGGCGTCGTCCTCCCAGGCGGGATCGGTGAAGGCCGTCTCACATCCTGGCGCGCCGTCTCAGGTCATGAGATTGCGGTTTGTGGGATGCGAGTCCGAGGCTTGAGACTCCTTGACATGGTCACTGCTGCAACGCATGCGCACCTCGTGGCTCGCCGCCACGTGGATCTCGGGCGCACCCGCAGCGCCATGTGTTGGTCCCGCTGAACCGCCTCAGTCAGACGATTCCGCTCCCGCGCCCGACGTCGAGCGCGGCACCTCAGCGAAGGACCACGTTCCTCATGCCCGACCTGCGCTTCCAGGCAAAGCCTGCGGCCCGCACCGAGATCCCGCGCCCCAAACGGGCCGAGGGTCAGTGGGCGCTCGGGTACACCGAGCCACTCAACAAGAACGAGCAGTCCAAGAAGGACGACGACCCGCTCCACGTCCGTGACCGGATCCTGCACATCTACTCCAAGCGGGGCTTCGCGTCGATCGACCCCGCCGACCTGCGCGGCCGCTTCCGATGGATGGGCCTCTACACCCAGCGCGCGCCAGGCTTCGACGGCGGCAAGACCGCGATGCTCGAGGAGGAGGAGCTCGACGACGAGTTCTTCATGCTGCGGGTCCGATCCGACGGCGCCCTGCTCGACGCCAACGCCGTACGCGCCCTCGGCCAGATCGGCGTCGACTTCGCGCGCGACACCGCCGACGTCACCGACCGGGAGAACATCCAGTTCCACTGGATCCGGATCGAGGACGTGCCGGAGATCTGGCAGCGGCTCGACGACGCCGGGCTGTCCAGCATCGAGGCGTGCGGCGACTCGCCACGGCCGTTCCTCGGCTCCCCCGTCGCCGGTGTCGCCGCCGACGAGATCATCGACGGCAGCTCCGCGCTCGACGAGATCAAGCGCCGCTACATCAACAACCCGGAGTTCTCGAACCTGCCGCGCAAGTTCAAGACCGCGCTCACCGGTCACCCGAGCCACGACGTGGCGCCGGAGATCAACGACGTGTCCTTCGTCGGCACCGTGCACCCCGAGCTCGGGCCCGGCTTCGACCTCTGGGTCGGCGGCGGACTGTCCACCAACCCGATGCTGGCCACCAAGCTCGGCGTCTGGATCCCGATCGACGAGGTCGCGGACGCGTGGGCCGGCGTGGCCGGCATCTTCCGCGACTACGGCTACCGCCGGCTGCGCTCCCGGGCCCGGCTGAAGTTCCTGGTCGCCGACTGGGGCGGCGAGAAGTTCCTCGAGGTGCTCGAGAACGAGTACCTCGACCGCAAGCTCGTCCCGAACCCCTCTCCCGCGTCGCCGACCGGGCACCGCGACCACATCGGCGTGCACCCCCAGAAGGACGGCAAGCTGTACGTCGGCATCGCGCCCACGGTCGGCCGGGTGTCCGGATCCCTGCTGGTGCAGCTCGCCGACGCCATCGAGGAGTTCGGCGTCGCCGGCGCCCGCCTGACGCCGTACCAGAAGATCGTGCTGATCGGCGTCGACCCGGCGCGGCTCGACGGGCTGCTCGACCGGCTCGACCAGATCGGCCTCTCCGCACGCCCCTCGGCCTGGCGGCAGAACACCATGGCCTGCACCGGCATCGAGTTCTGCAAGCTGGCCATCGTCGACACGAAGAACCGCGCCCGCGACCTGGTCGACGAGCTCGAGCGGCGGTTCCCCGACCTCGACACCCCGATCACCGTCAACGTCAACGGCTGCCCGAACGCCTGCGCCCGCACCCAGGTCGCCGACATCGGCCTCAAGGGCCAGCTGGTGATGCACGACGGCGAGCAGGTCGAGGGCTTCCAGGTGCACCTGGGCGGGGCGACCGGGCTGCAGGCCAACTTCGGTCGCAAGCTGCGCGCCCACAAGGTCACCAGCGCCGGCCTCGACGACTACATCACCAACATCGTGCGGAACTACCTCGCCGACCGCGTCGACGACGGGGAGAGCTTCGCGACCTGGGCCGCCCGTGCCGACGAGGAAATGCTCCGCGGAGACAAGGCGTTGGAGATCGCATGACCTCCGAGCGCGCGATCCCCTTCCACTGCCCCTACTGCGGGGACGAGAACCTCTGGCCCCACGAGGGTGCGCACGGGTCGTGGGAGTGCCGATCGTGCCTGCGGGCGTTCACGCTGAAGATGCTCGGCATCGTGCGACCGAACGGGGCGTCGTCATGACCAGCGCCGCCACCCAGAACGCCGCGCTGAACCGCGGCATCCACACCGAGGGCCGCTCGCCCGAGGAGCTGAGGGAGCTCGTGTCCCACTGGGGTGCCGAGCTCGAGCTGGCCCCGGCCGAGCACATCATCGAGTGGGCGGCCGCCACGTTCGGCGACCGCTTCTGCATCACCTCCTCGATGGGCGACGCGGTGCTCGCCGACCTCGCGTCCAAGGTGGTGCCCGGCATCGACGTGGTGTTCCTGGACACCGGCTACCACTTCGTCGAGACCATCGGCACCCGCGACGCGGTCGAGGCGACGCTCGACGTCAACCTGCTCTCGATCACGCCCAAGCAGAGCGTGGAGGAGCAGGACGCGGCGTACGGCAAGGACCTCTACAAGACCGACCCCGACCTCTGCTGCGCGCTGCGCAAGGTGCAGCCGCTGAGGGACGCGCTGGCCGAGTACGACGCCTGGGCCACCGGACTGCGCCGGGCCGAGACCCATAACCGAGTGATCGCCCCGGTCGTTGGATGGGATGCCAAGAAGGGCAAGGTCAAGGTCTCACCGCTCGCGCGGTGGACCGACGAGCAGGTGGAGCGGTACATCGCCGAGAACGGTGTGCTGGTCAACCCGCTGGTCTACGACGGCTACCCCTCCATCGGCTGCTGGCCGTGCACCCGACGCGTCGCTCCCGGCGAGGACCCGCGCAGCGGGCGCTGGGCCGGCACCAACAAGACCGAGTGCGGGATCCACTCATGAACTCCAAGAAGATCCAGCACCACCCCGCCGACAACGTGGTCGGTTCCGATATCCCGGAGAAAGCACGAGAGGAGGCCGGTCTGATGGCCGCCCCTGCATTGGTTGCCCTGGCTCACGGATGCCGTGACCAACGGTCCGCACGGACCGTCACCGCGCTGGTCGACGAGGTCAAGTCGCAGCGCCCCGACCTGCGCGTGGAGAAGGCGTACCTGGAGAAGGTCACGGCCCGAGTTCCAGAAGGTCGTCGACAGGCTGGTCCGAGCCGGCTTCGAGGAGATCGTCGTCGTACCGCTGCTGCTCAGCGACCCGCCGCCGAGCGAGGTGTCCGAGGCGGTCGCCGAGGCAACGTCGCGCCACCCCGAGCTGCGGATCCGGGTGACGACCACCCTGGGCCTCGAGGCCTGCTTCCTCGAGGTGCTCGACGTGCGGATGCGCGACGCGCTCAAGGCATCGCGGGTCCGCGAGCTCGACGCGCTGGTGCTCGCCGCCGACGGCTCGACCGACCCGCTGGCCAACCAGGCCGTCGCCCGGCTGGCCCGCCTGTGGGGCACCCACCACAAGCTGCCGGTCACCGCGGCGTACGCCGCCAGCGCGCCCCCGGCCACCGGCGAAGCGGTCCGCGCGTTCCGCGGCGAGGGTCGCCGGCACATCGCCGTCGCCTCGCTGTTCCTCACCCCCGGCCCGCTGGTCGACCGGGCCACCGAGCTGGCCCTGGAGGCCGGGGCGATCGCGGTCTCCGAGCCGATGGGCGCCCACCCCGAGGTCGCCCGCACGGTGCTGGCCCGCTACGCCGTCGGAGCCGTCGAGCTCGTCCCGGTCTGACGAGGGGCGCGCGAGCCTGCGAGCGCGCGCCCTCGTCGTTGGTGGTCGAGCAAGCGGCGGGACTGAGCTCGCGAAGTCGCGACCCGGTGACCTTTTCGCGGTGCGCAAGGGCCTACCCGACGAAGCGCTCGAGGAGGTGCTCGAGCTGGCGGGCCGGATCGGTGGTGACGCCACCGTGCACGGGGCCGGGCTGGAGCATGGTGCTGCGCGGCGCCTTGAGGAAGCCGAAGCGCTGGCCCATCGGCGCGCGGGCGGCCGCTCCCCCGCGCTCGTCACCCACGCACACCCCGTCGACGAACGTCAAGGACTCGCTGACCTGGTCGACGTCGACCTGCGGATCCAGGGCGCGTAGCCGCGCGGCGTCGACGTGCCAGCGCACGTCGAGGTAGTCGGCGGCCTCGCAGTAGAGCACCACGCCCACGTTGACGAACTCCTCACGGTCGACGCGGGGGACGCAGCGGAGCACGACGTACTGGTATGGCAGCTTCACGATTCCTCCGCTGGTTGAGGAAGGCGTGAAGCGCCTGTCTCGAAACCCGGGAGCCACGCGCGGGTGCGCAGCCGGGCGGTCAGGAACCCGACGTACGCCGCCCGCTGGGCCTCGGGCGACTCGGCACCCGGAACGGGTTCCAGCCAGGCGTCCGGCACCTCGGCGACCACCTCCACGAGCGCGTTCTCGTCGATCCGGGCGGTCAGCTCCTCGTCGATCTCACCGAGCCCCCGCGCCCGGTCGAGCAGCACGTGGTCGGTCGGGTCCCACGGCTGCGCGGCGAAGCGCTCGGGGTCGCCGATGCCGCCGCCCCAGCCGTGGTGGAAGTACAGGCTGGCACCGTGGTCGATGACCCACAGGTCGCCGTGCCAGACCAGCAGGTTGGGGTTGCGCCAGGATCGGTCGACGTTGGCGCAGAGCGCGTCGAGCCAGACGACCCGGCCGGCCTCGGCGCCGTCGCCGTGCAGCTCCCCGTCGTACCCGAACGAGCCGGGGAGGAAGTCGATGCCGAGGTTGAGTCCGGAGCTGGCGTTGAGCAGGTCCTGCACCTCCTCGTCGGCCTCGTAGCGCGCGATCTCCGGATCCAGCTCGAGGGCCACCAGCCGCGGGGTGTTCAGCCCGATCCGGCGGGCCAGCTCTCCCACGATCACCTCGGCGACCAGCACCCGGGCACCCTGGCCGGCGCCGCGGAACTTGCACACATAAGTGCCCAGGTCGTCTCCCTCGACGACGCCGGGCAGGCTGCCGCCCTCGCGCAGCGGGGTGACGTAGCGGGTGACCGCGACCGTGGGGATCACCGGATCGGGTCCTCCTCCTCGAGGCGCCGGCGCTGCTCATCGACGTCGAAGTCGGCCTTCGGCCAGGACAGCTCCATGCCCCGCAGCGCGTCGAGCAGCAGGCCGCCGACGGCCAGGTCGCGGAACCACTTCTTGTCGGCCGGGATCACGTGCCACGGCGCGTGCTCGGTGTTGGTGCGCTCGAGCGCGGTCTCGTACGCCGCGCGGTAAGCGGGCCAGAACGCGCGCTCGTCGAGGTCCCCCGCGTTGAACTTCCAGTGCTTGGTCGGGTCGTCGAGGCGGGCCCGTAGCCGCTCCTTCTGCTCGTCGGCCGAGATGTGCAGCATGCACTTGATGATCGTGGTGCCGGCCGCGACGAGCTCCTCCTCGAACTCGTTGATCGCGCCGTAGCGGCGCTCGATCTCCTCGGCGGGGGCCAGCTCGCGGACCCGCGCGATCAGCACGTCCTCGTAGTGGGAGCGGTCGAACACGCCGACGTACCCCGCGTCCGGCAGCGCCTTGCGGATCCGCCACAGGAAGTCGTGGGAGCGCTCCTCCTCGGTCGGTGCCTTGAACGAGGTGATCCGCACGCCCTGGGGGTCGACGAGCCCGACCGTGCGGCGCAGGGTGCCGCCCTTGCCGGAGGTGTCCATGCCCTGCAGCACCAGCAGGATCCGACGGCGACCCTCGGATCTCCCCTCGGCGAACAGCCGCTCCTGGAGATCGGCGAGCTCGGGCCCCATCTCCGCGAGGGCTGCCCTCCCGGCGGTCTTCCCGCCGTCGAAACCGGGGGCTGCGTCGGTCTCGATGGCCGAGAGATCGACCGGACCGGGAGGCACACGCAGGCTGGTCATGTCCAGACACTAGGGCCTGCCCTCACCCGAGCACGGTCGGCACGTCCAGAGTGCACCCGACGTGAGTGGCGGTGTGCTCGCCGTTCGTCTCGTCGAACCACACCCCCTCGGTGAAGCCCACCTTGGCGAGCACCCGGAGCGAAGCCTGGTTGCGGTGGTCGGGCGCCGCGAAGTACGACGTGGCGTCCGGGAACCGTCGATGGGCCCGCAGCATCCATGCCCACAGCACCCGCGCGCCGAGACCGCGGCCGGTCCACTCGGGGTCGCCGATCGCGTAGTCGACCCCGATGGCCCGCGGGTCCGGGCAGAGCACGGCGTAGTCGGGGTAGTCGCCGATCACGTAGTCCTGCACGAATCCGACCGACCGGCCGTTGACCTCGGTCACCCACATCCGGGTCGGCGCCATCCCGTCGATCCGCGGTCCGTAGCGCTCCTGGATCTCCTCCGGGGTGGGCGGCCCGTCGCGTATCCACCACTTCATCACGTGCTCCGCGGTGCGCCAGCGGAGCAGGTCGGGCAGGTCGCCGCGACCCATGGCGCGCAGCACCACCTTGGTGTCCCGGTCGATCGCGAAGTGCTTGACCTCGCCGGAGAGGTCCAGCGGGAACGGGTCGTCGTGCATGCTCGCCACGGTGCGGCGCGCGGCCACGCTCCAGGACTCCCCGGCATGGGCCACGCCGCTGTGCTGTCGGTCGCCGTCGTGGACGACCACGTGCACCGGAGCGTCAGCCATCCTCGCATTCTCGCCCAGCGGCGCGGACCTCGTCGCGCACCACGGAGAAGGCCAGGCCCGACGGGTAGCCCTTGCGGGCCAGCATCCCGACCAGCCGCCGGATGGCCGTGGTGTCGTCGACCCGGCTCAGGGTGCGCAGCTTCTTGCGCACCAGGGCCCGGGCCGCCGCCTCCTCGGCCTCCGGCTCCACCTCGTCGAGCGCCGCCCTGACCACCTCGTCGGCGACGCCCTTGCGGCGCAGCTCCTGAGACAGCGCCCGCGGCGCCAGCCCCTTGCTGCGCTGCCGATCGGCCACCCAGAGGCGCGCGAAGGCCTCGTCGTCGATCAGCCCGACCTCCTCGAACCGGTCGAGCAGCGCGGTGGCGACCTCGCCCGGCACGTTCTTGCTGGCCAGCTTGTCGGCCAGCTCCTTGCGGCTGCGCGCCCGGCCGGTCAGCTGGTCGAGCAGGATCTTGCGGGCCACCTCTTCGGCGTCGGCATCGGGACCGGCAGCCTCGACGTCGTCGGGCGGCGGCTGGCCGGCACCCCACGCCTCGACACCGAGCCGGACGTCGCCCTCCCAGGTCACGACTCGACCCCGATCGGCCGGGTCTCGTGGAACGCGTCGAACTCGACGATGAGAGGGCGCCCCCGGCCGATCGCCTCCTGCACCGAGGGCAGCTCGAGGGAGGCACGGTGCGCCGCCCGGTCCCGCCACACCTCGGTCACCCACAACCCGTCCGGGTCGTTGAGATCCTCCGCGACGACGTAGGACAGGCACCCCGGCATCTCGCCGCTCCCCTCGGTGAGGATCGCGGCGAGCTCCGCCCGTCGGCCCGGCTGGACGCGGATGTGCCCGATCAGGCCGAAGGGCGCCGAGTCAGAAGGAGTCGACACCGATGGGCTCGTCGGACAGCTCGTCGGTCGCCTCTTCGGCGTCGACCTGCGGACCGACCCCGAGCTTCTCGAGGATCTTCTTCTCCAGCTCGTTGGCGAGGTCGGGGTTGTCCTTGAGGAAGGCCCGGGCGTTCTCCTTGCCCTGGCCGAGCTGGTCGCCCTCGTAGGTGTACCAAGCCCCCGCCTTGCGGACCAGGCCGGCCTCGACGCCGACGTCGATCAGACCGCCCTCGCGGCTGATGCCCTTGCCGTACATGATGTCGAACTCGGCCTGCTTGAACGGCGGCGCCACCTTGTTCTTCACGACCTTGACCCGGGTCCGGTTGCCGACCATGTCGGTGCCGTCCTTGAGGGTCTCGATCCGGCGGACGTCGAGCCGCACGGAGGAGTAGAACTTCAGGGCCTTGCCGCCCGTGGTGGTCTCGGGCGAGCCGAACATCACGCCGATCTTCTCGCGCAGCTGGTTGATGAAGATCATCGTGGTCTTGGAGTTGTTGAGGGCACCGGTCATCTTCCGCAGCGCCTGGCTCATCAGCCGGGCCTGGAGGCCGACGTGGCTGTCGCCCATCTCGCCCTCGATCTCGGCACGCGGCACCAGCGCGGCCACCGAGTCGATCACGATCAGGTCGAGCGCGCCGGAGCGGATCAGCATGTCGGCGATCTCGAGCGCCTGCTCGCCGGAGTCGGGCTGGGAGACCAGCAGCGCGTCGGTGTCGACACCGAGCGCCTTGGCGTAGTCGGGGTCGAGCGCGTGCTCGGCGTCGATGAACGCCACGATGCCGCCGGCGGACTGGGCGTTGGCCACCGCGTGCAGGGCGACCGTCGTCTTGCCCGAGGACTCGGGCCCGTAGATCTCCACCACCCGGCCGCGGGGCAGGCCGCCGAGGCCGAGCGCCACGTCGAGGGCGATCGACCCGGTCGGGATGACTTCCAGGGGGGCGCGCGTCTCGTCGCCGAGGCGCATCACCGATCCCTTGCCGTACTGCTTCTCGATGTTGAGAAGCGCGGCGTCGAGGGCCTTGTCGCGGTCTCCACCAGCCATTGCTGAGTCCTTTGCTCGTCGTTGTCCAGGCACATCGGCGACGCTAGGACGAGCCACCGACACCGCCTGATCAGCGGTGAGCCTTGCTGTGGAGAACCTCGCCATGCGTCGTGCCTGTGGAGAAAAGTTAGCCCGAACATCTGTTCGAAGCACGCATCCGTGGCGGCGTGTCGTTACGGGATCTCGTAGGTGAGCTCCATGCCATCCGCCCAGGTGGAGCACGAGCAGCCGTCCGCCGACGGGAGCCGTTCGATCACGTCGGCCAGCAGCCCGCTCAGCCGGGCCAGGTTGGCCCGGAACAGCGCGAACACCTCTTCCTGCCCGACGCCCTCGCCCGACTCGAGCCCGGCGTCCATGTCGGTGACCAGTGCGATCGCGGCGTAGCACTGCCGCATCTCGCGGGCCAGCGGGGCCTCGGGGCTGCCGGTCATGTTGACCAGCGACCAGCCCTGGGCGGCGTGGTGCTGGGACTCCGCGCGGGTGGAGAACCGCGGCCCCTCGATCACCACCATCGTCCCGCCCGCCGTGACGTCCGGCGCGGCCGTCGCAACGGCGTCGCCGAGCCGCGAGCAGTACGGGTCGGCGAACGGCAGGTGGCAGGCGCCGGACTCGACGTAGGAGGAGATCCGGCGGTGGGTGCGGTCGACGAGCTGGTCGGGGACGACGATGTCGCCGGGAGCGACGTCATGGCTGAGCCCGCCGACGGCGCAAGGGGCGAGCACCTGGCGGACGCCGAGCGACCGCAGCGCCCAGAGGTTGGCGCGGTAGTTGATCGCGTGCGGCGGGTGCTCGTGGTGCGGGCCGTGCCGCGGCAGGAACGCGACCGAGCGACCCGCGACGGTGCCGACCGCGACCGGCGCCGACGGGTCGCCGTACGGCGTCTCCACGGCGTGCTCCTGCGCGTCGTCGAGGAAGGAGTAGAAGCCGGTGCCGCCGATCACGGCGACCTCGGCCACAGGTGAGCTCATTCGGCCAACTGTGCCGCACGCGTGGCGGCGACCACGACGCCCAAAGCCAACGACAGTGTGACGAGTGCGAGCACGTGGTAGCCGGCCAGCCCCACCACCAGCCCGGCCAGCGCACCGGCCGCGGCGGCGGTGACGCCCATGACCAGGTCGGCGGCGCCCTGGACGTCAGTCCGGGCGTCGAGCGGCGCGTGGTCGGCGACCATCGTGGAGGCGGACACCATCGAGAAGGACCAGCCCAGGCCGAGCAGGAACAACCCCGCGAAGATCCGCCAGTGCGCGCCCTCGGGCGCCCAGGCACACATCAGCAACGACAGCACCAGGATCCCGCCACCGCAGGCGAGCACCCGTGGGCGACCGAGCCGGTCGGCGAGCATGCCGACCAGGGGCGAGAACGCGAACATGCCGAGCACGTGGACGCTGATCACGATCCCGATCACCCGCAGCTCGGCCCCGCCGTGCTCCATGTGCAGCGGGGTCATCACCATCACCCCGATCATGGCCGCGTGCGCGAGGGCGAGCCCGGCGACGGCGAAGCCCAGCACCGGGCGCTCGCGCACCGCCACCCGGGCGCGGTTCCAGGACGTGCCGGAGGGCTCGGCCAACGGTTTGCCGGCCACCTCGCGGGCGACCAGTAGCGGGTCGGGACGCAGCAGGATGCCGACCACCAGGGCGGCCAGCAGCATCCCGGTGGCGCCGATCGCGAACGGGCCGGTGAGCTCGGGGATGTCCAGCCAGCGCGAGACGACCTCGGAAGGTCCGGTGAGGTTGGGCCCGACGACCGCGCCGATCGTCGTCGCCCAGACCACGACCGACAGCGCCCGCGCGCGGGTTGCCTCGGGCGCGAGGTCGGTGGCGGCGTAGCGCGCGCCGGAGTTGGCCGCCGTGGCCGAGCCGAGCAGCGCGGCGCCGGCCATCAGCAGCAGCATCGACCCGACGACGCCGGCGACGACCGCGAGCACTCCCCCGGCCCCACCGACGAGGTAGCCGGTGGCGAGGCCGATCCGGCGGCCCTTGCGCGACATCACCCGGGCAAGGAGGTACGACGCCACCGCGGCGCCGAGGACCTGCGCCGTCTGCGCCAGGCCGGCCAGGGACTCCGAGCCGGACAGGTCGCGAGCGAGCAGCGAGGCGGTGGCGATGCCGATCGTGATGCCGAGCGCCCCGACCGCCTGGGCGAGCACCAGGACGCGCACGGTCCGGCGCTGGACCAGCACGACGTCGGTGCCGGCCGCCGTCGTGGTCATCGCTCGCTCGGTGGCAGCTCGAGAGTGCGCCAGACGGCGGCCCACACCTGCTTGGGCGGGACGCCGGCGTCCAGCGCCTCCTGCGGCGTTCGTCGCCCGAGCTCGGCGATCACGAACTGCTCGGCCCACACCTTGTAGTAGCCGGTGCCGAGGTGGTGCTCGAGCCGGCTCCAGAACTCGGTGTGCCTCATGTCAGCCGGACGTCCCACAGGTGGTGGACGACGTCGTGCAGGTGGTAGCGGCCGAGGGTCTCCACCGTGAAGACGGTGCCGTTGCTGCGCACCCCGCGGTGCTCCCAGGCGTCGTCGGGAACCGAGTCGTAGACCGCCGCGACCCGCTCCGCCGCCTCGACCAGCGCCGGCCCGACCTCGGCCGGGTCCTGCAGGTCGTAGCGGTCCTCCACGGCGGTGACGTCCTGGTCCCAGTTGGCGAACCGGGCGCCGTCGTCGGCGAGCATCTGACCGAGCCGCTCCGCGAACAGCGTGTGCACGTCGCGGACGTGGCAGGCGTACTCCGTCGGCGACCACACGTCGCCGCGCGGCCTCTCGGTCGCGCCGGCGCTCTCGAGCACCGGCGGCCAGCCGGCCGCGTTGTCGCGGATCGCCGGGCCGAGGTCGTCGCGGGCCACGGCTGCCGGGTCGAACCCGCACTCCGGGCAGGGGCGCTCCAGGACCCAGGTCCAGTCCTTGGTGTCAGGGGTGATCGGCTCGGGTGTTGCCACGGCCACATCCTGACACGCGACGCCGACCCCCGCCGCGTCGGTTTCTGCCAAGCACCGAGAGAATGCGGACATGGTGACCCGGGTCGCGACCGAGCAGGATCTGCCCGCGATCAAGGCGATCTACGACCATCAGGTCGAGACCGGGATCTCGACGTTCGACACCTCCCCGCCGCCGCTGGAGTACTGGGGGGCCCGGCTGGCGAGCACCGAGTCGGGCGACCACCTGCTCGTCGCCGAGCGGGACGGCGCGGTGGTCGGCTACGCGTACTCCGCGTCGTACCGGCCGCGGCCGGCGTACAGCGCGGACCCGGGAGACGTCGGTCTACCTGGCCGCCGATGCGGTCGGCCAGGGCCTCGGCCGCGCCTTGTACGACGACCTGCTGGCCAGGCTCCGCGCCGACGGCATGCACGTCGCCCTGGCCGTCATCGCGCTGCCCAACCCGGCCAGCGAGGCGCTGCACCGCGCCTGCGGCTTCGAGCGGGTGGGTGTGCTGCCCGAGGTCGGCCACAAGTTCGACCGCTGGATCGACACCGCCTTCTGGGCGCTCAAGGTCTGACTAGAGCTTCACCGGCGCGGTGCCGAACGCGACGTTGAACCGGTCGCACCAGATGACCACCGAGGTCAGGCCCTCGAGGTCGGCGTCGTCCGGGATCTCGTAGTTCTGGTTGCCGTGGGTGGCCTTGAGCTCGCCCAGCTTCACGTAGCGACCGTCGTCGTAGGAGCCCCAGTCCCCGCCGCTCGGCTGGTCGGTCACCCACACGTGGAGGTCCGGCCCGTCGCTGCTGGCCAGGCCCTCGAGCCGCACGAACCGGCTGCCGTCGGAGAGCTCGATGACCCGGGCGGTGCCGGACGTGTCGTGCTCGGCGTCCTCGAAGTCGCCCTCGGCGAGCTCCACCAGCTCCGGCTCCGCAGGTTGCTTGGTCCCGGGTCCGTCGGACGCGGCATTGTCGTCGACCGCCACGCTCGGCAGCGGCTCGTCGATCTCGCTCGACGTGAACAGCCGCCATGGCTCGAACGCCCACAGCCCGACGCCGATCACGACCACGGCAAGGCCGGCGACGATCCACTTCCACATGTGCCTCAGGCTACGACTCTCCACATCGCTGTGACGGTGCCCGAGCCCTGACGGGTTCCCGTCAGGTCAGCAGCAGCGTCTCGAGCCGGCGGCGGACGACGACCATCCCGAACAGCCCCATCGCGACCAGGTAGACCACCGAGACCGCGGAGTCCCAGGTGACCACGCCGGTGGTCAGCTCCCGGCACAGCACGACGCCCCGGTAGAGCGGCGTGGCCTCGACGATCCACCGCAGCCACCCGTCGAAGACCGTGATCGGGAAGAACGTCGCCGAGAACAGGAACAGCGGCAGCTGGATCAGGGTGATCTTGTCGAAGTCCTGCCACGACTTCATGTACGTCGTCAGCGCCATGCAGCACGCGCTGATGGAGAACCCGATCAGCAGCGCCGCCGGGAACGCGAGCACCGCCCACCAGGAGTGCACCATCCCGAGAGCGACCATCACGACCAGGAACATCGCCGAGTAGCTGCCGCCCCGGATCTGCCCCCAGGCGATCTCCCCGCGGGCGATGTCGCCGGGGCGGAGCGGGGTGGCGAGCATCTGGTCGTAGAGCTTGTCGTAGCGCAGCTTGAAGAAGACGTTGTAGGTGCTGTCGAGCAGCGCGCCGTTGAACGCCGAGGCGGCGAGCATGCCGGGAGCCACGAACTCGGCGTAGGGGATGTCGTGGCCGTTGAACTCGAACGACTCGATCAGCTGGCCGACGCCGATGCCGATCGACAGCAGGTAGAACACCGGCTCGAGGAAGCCGGTGAGGAACAGCTTCCACTCGGTGCGGTAGGTGATGTAGTTGCGCTCGACCAGCAGCTTGGTGGCCTGCCAGGCGTTCAGCGGGTCGACGGACTCGCCGCTCGAGGTCCAGCTCGGGAGGAGGGTCACTTGATCAGCCGCTTCGTGATGCCGGTGACCGACCAGCGCCAGCCCCAGGCCGTGATCGCCACCAGGTAGGCGACGTTGATCGCCGCGACGCCCCAGTCGACGTTGTCGATCGCGAACATCCGGGACAGGTTGACGCCGTGCCACAGCGGCGTGATCCGGGCGATGGCGGCGCCGACGTCGCCGAGGTTGCTGACCGGGAAGAAGGCGCCGCTGAACAGGAACAGCGGAAACACCCCGAGGCGGAACAGCACGCCGAACCCGGTCTCCCGCTGCATCCGGCAGCTCAGCCCGTAGACGAGCGTCGCGAAGGTCATCCCGACCAGGATCTGGCTCAGGTAGGCCAGCAGTGGCCCCCACCAGCTCTCGAACAGCCCGAACGGCACCAGGACGAGCATGAAGACCCCGCAGGTGGTCGCCAGCCGGAACGCCACGAACATCAGGTGGGCGCCGGCGAGGTGCCGCGGCTGCAGCGGCGTGGCCGCCATCCCCTCGTAGGTCTTGTGCCACTTGAACATGCCCATCACGGGGTACGTCGTCTCCCCCACCGCGGTCTGCATCGCGTGCGCGGCGACCAGGCCGGGCACGATGAACGCCAGGTAGGAGGTGGCGCCCTCGAGCTGGTCGGGGTCGCCCTCGATGAACCCGCCGAGCAGCACGCCCATCGCCACGACGTAGAAGATCGGAGACAGGAAGCTGGAGACGATCGAGGCGCGCCAGGTGCGCTTGGTGACCGTGGCCCAGTAGTCGTACTGGCGGATCACCCCGGTGGCGAGGCTGAGCTCCGACGTGCGGTGGCGGTGGTGGTTGCAGTCGCCATCAGTCCACCAGCGTCCGGCCGGTGAGCCGGAGGAACACGTCCTCGAGCGTGGACCGCCGGACCAGTACGGCGACCGGCTCGAGGCCGCGCTCGTGCACCTTGGCGGTCACCGCCTCGCCGTCCTCGGTGTAGACGAGCAGCCGGTCGGGCAGCACCTCGACCCGGTCGCCGAGGTCGGCGATCTTCTCCGCCACCGCGTCGTGCTCGCCCACCCCGAACCGGAGCTCGGCGACCTCGCGCGTGGAGTGGGTCCGGATCAGGTCCAGCGGGGAGCCCTCGGCCACGATCACGCCCTTGTCCATGACCACGAGCCGGTCACACAGCTGCTCGGCCTCATCCATGTAGTGAGTCGTGATCACCAACGTGACCCCGGCCTGCTTGAGCCGGAACAGCTTGTCCCAGAGCGTGTGCCGCGCCTGCGGGTCCAGCCCGGTGGTCGGCTCGTCGAGGAGCAGCAGGTCGGGCTGGTTGATCAGGCTGCGGGCGATGGTGAGCCGCCGCTTCATCCCGCCGGAGAGGTCCTCGACCCGGGACTTCGCCTTCTCCGTCAGCGACACGAACTCGAGCAGCTCGTCGGTGCGCGCGTTGACCTCGGCCTTGGCGATGCCGAAGTAGCGGCCGTAGATGTAGAGGTTGTCGCGGACGTTGAGCTCGTTGTCGAGGGTGTCCTCCTGCGGGCACACGCCGAGCCGGCCGCGGATCGCGGGACCGTCGGTGGCGGGGTCCAGGCCGAGGATCCGCAGATCACCGCCGGTCACCGGCGAGACGGCCGCGATCATCCGCATGGTCGACGACTTGCCGGCCCCGTTGGGCCCGAGGAACCCGAACGCCTCGCCGCGCCGGACGTCGATGTCGATGCCCTTGACCGCCTCGAAGTCGCCGAACGACTTGCGCAGCCCTCGGGCGTGGATCATCGACTCGCTCACGGCGCCCGACCCTAGTCGGCAGCGGCGACACGCACCGACCATTTAGGGTCCGGGCATGCGCTGGCTCGCAAGCCTCCTGGTGGTGGCCGCGCTGGTGGGATGCTCCGACGACGCGCCCGCCGAGCGGCCGGCGCCGTCGCCCACGCCACTGCCACCACTCGACGAGGCCGAGCTCGACGGCACCCTGGCGTACTCCACGGTGGTGGACGAGGCCAGCTCCGACGACGTCTTCGTGCTCGACCTCCAAGGAGGGGGTGGCGAGCCGGTCCGGCTGACCGACGGCGCCAGCGAAGGAGTTCGACCCCGCGCTCTCACCGGACGGCGCGTTCATCGCCTACCGCGTCAACCCGCGCGCCGACAGCGACGAGGCCGACATCTGGGTCATGCGCGTCGACGGGACCGGACGCCGCAACCTCACGCGGTCGCCGGAGGACCTCAACTGGGCGCCGACCTGGTCCCCGGATGGACGCATCGTGTACTCGAGCCAGCGCGACAGCCCCGGCCAGCCGCAGCTGTGGTCGATGGCGGCCGACGGCTCCGACCAGCGCCTGATCGGGGAGGGCTGGTGCGAGTACGCCGCGCCGTCCCCGGACGGGCGGTTCGTCTGTTCCGCGGCCAGCGGCGGGAGGTACGACCTCGTCGTCGTCGACGGCGACGGCGATCGCACCGACCTGACGTCGACCCCGGAGACCGAGTTCGGTGCCGCCTGGTCGCCCGACGGAGAGTGGATCGCCTTCGGCCGCGACACCGGCGAGCGGTGGGAGCTGCTGCGGATCCGCGCGGACGGCACCGACGAGCAGGTCCTGGCATCCGAGGGGGTCTTCCCGACCTGGGGTCCCGACGGGCTCCTCGCGTGGTCCGGCGCTCGACGGCATCACCATCGCGAACCCGGACGGCTCCGGGTCACGTCGCGCTGGACCAGCCCGGGGAGTTCCTGTCGTGGCGTGGGGCATCCCCCTAGGGTCTGCGGCATGGAACGACGCCATGCGGCCAGCGGGTCGCCGTACGAGTCGACCATCGGGTTCTGCCGCGCGGTCCGCGCCGGCGACCTGGTCATGGTCAGCGGCACCGCGCCGGTGTGGCCCGACGGCGAGGTCGACCCCGACCCGGCGGCGCAGGCCCGCCGGTGCTTCGAGATCGCGCTCGGCGCGCTGGCCGAGCTGGGCGGACGGCCGGAGGACGTCGTCCGCACCCGCCAGTACGTCGTCTCGCCCGATGACGTCGAGGCCGTGGGCGGCCGTCCACGGCGAGGTGTTCGGCGAGATCCGGCCGGCCTCGACGATGGTCGTCGTCGCCGGTCTGCTCGACCCTCGCTGGCGCTACGAGGTCGAGCTGGACGCCGTCGTCGCTAGCCCGTGAGCAGCTGAGCGCGGGTCGGGTGCCACGGCTCGATCAGCAGCCGCATCCGCGCCTCGGCGGGCGTGCGGTTGCCCTTCCGCTCGTTGCAGCGCGTGCACGCCGCGACGGTGTTCTGCCACGACCAGTCACCGCCACGGGAGCGGGGCACGACGTGGTCGATGGTGGCCGCGTGCGCGCGGCAGTAGGCGCACCGGTTCCGGTCGCGGGCCAGCACGCCGCGCTTGGTCCAGCCGGCCGGGCGGTGCAGCCAGGTGGCCGCGACGTAGCGCACCAGGCGGACGGCGTTGGGCCACTGGTAGGGCCCGATCATCCGCTCGCCGTGCGGCTCGTGCACGACCGCGACCTGGCGGACCAGCATCCGCACCGCGTGCTTGAAGCTGACCCGGCCCATCGGCTCGTAGGACGCGTTGAAGAGCACCACCGTCCCCGCGGTCGTCGCTCGCACGGCTGGCACCTCCTCATTTCCTCGGCACATATGATCGCTGATCGGCCGGGCGAACGGGAAGGGTTTTCAGATCGTCCGCCGCACCCGCCAGACGCTCGGGGCCGCGTCGTGCGCGCGCTTGAACGCGCGGCTGAAGGCCTCCTCGGAGTCGTACCCGACCCGCCGGGCCACCGCCGCGACACCGAGGTCGGTGGTGCGCAGCAGGTCCTCGGCGACGTGCATCCGCCACCCGGTGAGGTACCGGATCGGCGCCAGTCCCAGCACCCTCCGGAACCGCTCGTCGAGCAGCGACGCCGACACGCCCGCGAGCTTGGCAAGCCCGTCGACGGTCCACTTCTGCTCAGGTGAGCCGTGCACCGCCGCGAGTGCCGGGGCCAGCACCGGATCCTTGATCGCGGCGAGCCAACCGTGGTCGGCCGCCGGTGCCGTTGCCAGGTGCTGCTTCAGCACCTCGACCAGCAGCAGCTCCGACACCCCGGTCGGCGCCTCGAACCGATCGGCGGACACCAGCGTGGTCCGCTGGACGGCGTACTCGATGCTCGCGGAGACCCAGGCCCGCGCAGCGCCCTCGGTCGGGCTGACCACGAACGCCGGCGGGAAGGCACGCATCCGCGGGTCGAAGAGCGCGTCGTCGCACGCGAGGTAGCCGCACACGACGTCGGTGGGATCGCCGCCCTCGCCGTGCTGGATGAACGGCATCACGTCCCAGGGCGGCGCCGCGATCAGGTCGCTCACCGAGACGGCCGCGGCCTCGGCGGTACCGCCCATCCGGTGCTCGTCGTTGTAGGGCAGCACGATCACGTCACCGGCCTGGGCCCAGAGTCGCTCTCCGCCGGTCGCCTCGATCCAGCAGCGTCCCGAGGCGATCACGTGGAAGAGCACGACCCGTGCCGCGTCGGGCGCGAGCACCTTGGCGGCGTCCGCCGCCGGGAAGGACTGGTAGGCCCACGCCTCGGAGTACTTCCCGCGCATGAAGATCGCCCCCTGCAAGCGGAGCCGCCCCAGGGCGTCGTCGAGCGCCGACGTGGCTGCCCGATCAGTGACGTCGGGCGCAGAGTCATGGCCCACCGGCGGCCCCCGACATGAGACTGAGTGTGTCAGCGAAATCCCCCATTCTGAAAGGAATTACCCCATGGCACTCTTCATGGACGTGCACGAACAGCTCCCCGACGGAGCCACCGCCGGCGACGTGGCCGACGCCCACAAGGCCGACCTCGCGACCCAAGGCCAGTACGGCGTGAACTACCGGCAGTACTGGGTCGACGAGGCCAACGGCAAGGTCTTCTGCCTCGTCGAGGCCCCCGACGCCGATGCCGCCATCACCGTCCACCGCGAGGCCCACGGGCTGGTGGCCGACAAGCTCTACCCGGTCATCGAAGGAGCCTGACCTCAACGGTGGTTGAGGTGCAGTCGCACCTCAACCACCGGAACTTTTTCTGCGTCGGCGATGAGTTCCTGAACCCCCTCCGGTCTGTACCTGCATCAGACCAAACAGGCACGAGAGGGTGAGATCCAATGGCCGCAACAATCCCCGTAGAGGTGGAGTCCGGCACGTACAGCGGCCGGGTGCACCACCCTCACAACGGCTACTACGCGGGCGACTTCAGCAGCAGCCGGACGCAGGGCCACGGCGCCCGGACCGGCCAGACCGCCGGCGTCCCGGCCGCAGCCTTCCGGTCCTAGTCGACGAAGCCGATGGAGGCGACGATGCCCTCCAGTGTGGCCTCGGTCGTCGCGTCGCCGGCCGGGAAGCCCATCGTGAAGTAGTAGCCACGATCTGCGTGGGTCAGGCTTCTGCCAACGAGGGACATGTCCTCGCACCGGTGCTCGAGGACCTGTGTCGGTTCGCCGCCGACAACATCGGTGCCGGTCGACACCTGGCAGCTCGGATCCGGCCCGGGTCCGATGAGGCGCCCGAGCTCGGCCAGCCACTCGTCGGCGCTCATGCCCTCGGGGATGACCATCGAGTTGGACACCAGAAACGCGCTGCGGTCCGGTGAGGAGACCACGTCCTCGCCGGGAACCTCGGCTCCGGGACTGAACTGTGCGAAGTCGGTCCAGGTCCCGTCGTACTCCGTGACGTCCCACTCAGGGGGGACCTCGAGTTGTAGGAGTGCCGGTCGGAGGCGAACTGGCTCGCCGATGGCGAGGATGGGATGTCGGCGGCCGGCGACGCATCGTCGCCGTCATCCGACGTGCAGGCCGTCAACGTGACCACGAGGGCCGTCAGCAGCGCCCCTGCCATCGCAGGGCGTCTCCTCATACCTCCACTTTCGCACCGAAACGCCGGAACGCATCAGGTCAGCCGTGCTCGCTTCACCCACCAGGCGAAGGTCTCGCCGAGGTCGGCGTCGTACGCCGCGCACATCTCCTCGGCACACGACAGCAGCAGCCCGACCCTCTCGTCCGAGGACTCAGCCCCCTGCGCGGCGCGGGCCAGCTCGGCGCCGCGGTCCCAGGCAGCACGATCGACCGGCAGCGGCAGCGCCGCCAGCTGCTTCGCGCTCAGCTTGACCGAGCGCGCGGACAGACCGGTGCCGAGGTAGCGGGCCGCGGCGAGCGCGACGACCGGCGGCGCGAGGAGCACCGCGAGCACGTGCCACAGCCGATCGGGCGGCGGCGTGCAGACCAGCGTCGGCACCGACGGCAGCCAGGCGCCGTCGACGTCGACGACGCCCTCGAGCACCGCGCCCTGGGTGGCCACCAGGACCTTGGGCACCAAGCCGCGACTCGGCCCACGATGCCAGCGAGCCGTCGGCCCGCAACGCGTCGAGGTCGACGACGGGCGCGACGTACCTCTGCTTGGCGAACCGGGTCGGCGACCGCCCCCACCGGCACTCCGCCGGCTCGATCAGGCCCGTGGTCACCAGCGCCACCTGGCCCGCTCCCACGGCGCCCGCGGTCGCCTCGTGCACGAACGGCACCAGCCCGTAGTACTGGTCGCGGAAGTCGGCGGTGCAGGGGCCGAGGTCGCCGAGCACGCCGTGGTCGGTCGACAGGTTCACGGCCGGGATCCCGAACGCCGGCGCGGCCCGGGCGCTCCACTCCTCGCCGGAGCCGGCCCGGCCGCGCTCCCAGACCGGCGCGCACGTCAGCACCGGCGTCCCGTCGAACACCGGCCGGTCCGACGCCCACAGCGACACCAGCCCGCCGTCACCGTCCAGCGCCGCCCGCACGGGCGCCGCGTCGCGAGCCGCCAGCACCGACAGCGGCTGGACCAGCCCCACCCGCCCACCGTCGCGGACCAGGCCGGCGGACCGGAGAAGGAAGACCGCGCTCGTGTCGGTGTAGGGCCCCACTCCCTCGATCGGTGCCTCGCGCGTCGTCGCGGTGCGGAGCTGGTTCAGGAACGGCGGATTGCCCACCACGACGTCGTACGACGCGTCGGGCGCCAGCTCCAGGCCGTTCCCCACCACCACGTGCGCCTCCAGCACCGACCGCGGCACCGACGGTGCCTCGAGCCAGAGCAGGAAGCGCGCAATGTCGACGGCGACGGGGTCCAGGTCGACCCCGTGCACGCACGTGACCGCGTCGGCGAGCGGCAGCCCGGTCACCTGCGCGATCCGGCGCGCCGCGGGCACCAGGAACGCGCCGGTCCCGCACGCCGGGTCGAGCACTCGCACCCGCTCGCCCGGCGACAGCAGCGGGACGAGCGCCTCCTCCAGCAGGTGCTCGACCAGGAACGCCGGCGTGTAGAACGCGCCCGCCTCCTTGCGACCGACCAGCAGCGACTCGTGGACGGCGCCGAGATGCTCCTCCGCGCCGGGGTCGCGCCACGGCGCGAGCGCCATCCGGACGTCCTCCGGACCCCGGGGTCCCCACGCCGTGCCGCGGGCGTCGGCGATCTCGGCGCACGTGAAACTCAGGGCGGCGGGTACCCCTTCGTCCCCGAGCAGGCGCGCCGCCTCGACCACCCCGTCCCGTAGCGCGCGCACGCTGGCACGCTAGTGCCTGACGACATGGAGGTGGCGCCGATGGACCACTCCCCCGGCATGCTGACCGATCGCTACGAGCTCACCATGCTCAGCTCGTGGGTCACCGACGGCAGCGTGCACAACCGGGCGGTGTTCGAGGCCTTCGCCCGCAAGCTCCCCGACGGCCGCCGCTACGGGGTCCTCGGCGGCCTGGGCCGGTTGCTGGACCTGGTCGAGGCCTTCCGGTTCAGCGACGACGAGGTCGGCTGGCTGCGCGAGCAGGGCGTCGTCAGCGAGGCGACCGCCGCCTACCTGCGTGACTTCCGGTTCACCGGCGACATCGACGCCTACCCGGAGGGCGACCTCTACTTCCCCGGCAGCCCGATCCTCACCGTCACCGGCAGCCTCGGCGAGTGCATCGTGCTGGAGACGCTGCTGCTCAGCGTCCTCAACCACGACTCGGCGATCGCCAGCGCGGCGGCCCGGATGGTCACCGCTGCGCAGGGACGACCCCTCGTCGAGATGGGCACCCGGCGCACCCACGAGGAGGCGGCGATCGCCGCCGCCCGCGCCGCCTACCTCGCCGGGTTCGCCTCGACCAGCAACCTCGCCGCCGGTCGGCGCTACGGCATCCCCACCGTGGGCACCGCCGCGCACGCGTTCGTCCTCGCCCACGAGAGCGAGGAGGCCGCCTTCCGCAGCCAGGTCGAGGCGCAGGGCACCGACACCACGCTGCTCGTGGACACGTTCGACATCACCGACGGCATCCGGACCGCGGTGAAGGTCGCCGGTCCCGGCCTGGGCGCCGTACGCATCGACTCGGGGGACCTGGCCGAGGAGTCCCGGAAGGCACGCGCGCTGCTCGACGAGCTCGGCGCCACCGGGACCCGGATCATCGTGACCAGCGACCTCGACGAGTTCGTGATCACCGCGCTGCAGGACGCACCGATCGACGGGTACGGCGTCGGCACCCGCGTCGCGACCGGTTCCGGGCATCCCACGGCGGCGATGGTCTACAAGCTGGTGGCCGTCGCCGACGAGCCCGGCCGTGACGCGCCACTGCGCCCGGTGGCCAAGAAGTCGGCCGCGAAGGTGTCGGTGGGCGGCCGCAAGTCCGTCCACCGGGAGTACGCCGACGGCGTGCTCACCCATGAGTCCTTCACCGTCGACGACCGGGAGTCCGACGTCCAGGTGCCGGCGATCCGCGACGGCGCCGTCGTCCACCGACCGACCCTCGGCGAGATCCGCGAGCACGCAGCCCGGGGGGTCGCCAGCCTGCCGAGCGAGGCCCGCGACGTCGCCGCCGGCGTCCCCTACCTGACCGTGCAGCTGGAGGGAGACCAGCCATGACCGACAGCACCCGCGCCCTCGTGATCGTCGACGTGCAGAACGACTTCGTCGAGGGCGGCTCGCTCGGCGTCCCCGGCGGCCGCGCCGTGGCCGCCCGGATCGGCGACTACCTAGCGGCGCACGCCGACGACTACGCCCTGGTGGCCGCCTCGCGCGACTGGCACGACCCCGACTCGAGCAACGGCGGCCACTTCCACGCCGTCCGGGTCCGACCCGAACTTCTCCACCACGTGGCCGGCCCACTGCGTGTCCACGGAGCACGGGTCGGAGTACGCGCCCGAGCTCGACACCACCCGGATCACCCACCACGTCCGCAAGGGCATGGGCGTGCCGGCGTACTCCGCGTTCGAGGGCGCACTCGACGACGGCCGACCCCTCGAGGATCTCTTGCGCGAGCACGGGGTCGTCGACCTCGACGTGGTCGGCATCGCCACCGACTTCTGCGTACGCGAGACCGCCCTCGACGCCCGCCGGCTCGGCTTCGGCGTGCGTCTCCTCGACGGGTTGCACGCCGGTGTCACTGCCGAGGGCAGCGAGGCCGCGCTCGCGGAGATGGCAGCCGCCGGAGCGGAGCGGGTGGCGTCGTGACCGAGCACCCGCCGTTCGCCGTCGCCGTCGACCTGGCCATCTTCACGATCCGCGACGGCGCCCTCTCGGCGCTGCTGGTGGAGCGGGGCGAGGACCCGTACGCCGGCTCCTGGGCCCTCCCCGGCGGCTTCATCGAACCGGACGAGGACGCCGAGGCCGCGGCCTGGCGCGAGCTACACGAGGAGACCGGCGTGGAGAGGTTCGCGGGTCATCTCGAGCAGCTGAAGACCTACTCCGCGCCGGACCGCGACCCCCGCATGCGCGTGGTCTCGGTGGCGCACGTCGCCTTCGCCCCCGACCTCCCCGAGCCCGAGGCGGGCTCGGACGCCGCGAACGCGCGATGGTGGGCGGTCGAGGACGTGCTCGACCACGACCAGGTCGGGCTGGCGTTCGACCACGCCGAGATCCTGGCCGACGCCCGCGAGCGGATCCGCGCCAAGCTGGAGTACACGACGCTGGCCACCGAGTTCGTCGCGGAGCCGTTCACGCTGCCCGACCTCCGGCGGGTGTACGCCGCGGTCTGGGGCACCCCGCCCGAGCTCGGCAACTTCCGCCGCAAGGTCCTGGGGACGGAGGGATTCGTCGTACCGGCGGACAGCCAGGGCGCCGCCAACGGCGGTCGGACCGCGCTCCTCTACCGGCGCGGGCCGGCCACCGTGATCCAGCCGCCGTTGCTGCGCACGGCCTGACTCACGGCTCGCGGGACATCATCTCGACGATCCCCTCGAGGACCTCGCGAGCGGTTTCGTACTCCTTCTCGCCGAACTTCTCGATCCACTGCTGCTCGAGCGTGTGCATGTAGCGCTTGCCGCCCCGGGCCACCTCGTGACCGGCTTCGGTGAACGTGACCAGCTTGGCCCGTCGGTCGGTCGGGGTCCTCCGTCATCTGCACCAGGCCCAGGGCGACCATGTCGCGGATCGCCTCGCCCATCGACTGCTTGGTGATGCCCGCCCGGGCCGCCATGTCGGAGGCGCGCGCCCCTGCCGACGGCAGCGTCGCGAAGACCGGGTCGTGCGCCGGCCGGAGCTGCGTGTGCCCCCGCTCGTGCGCCTCATGAAGCATGTCGGCGGTGAGCAAGCGCGTCAGCCGGTCCACGATCGCGATCAACGGCTTGCGCTGGATCTCCGGTTCTTCGGTGCTTGACATTAGTAAGGTGGCCTTTCTATATTCGACAGGCACCCTTACTTTACCCCATCGGAGAGAAGCCATGACCGACACGCCGACCCCCACTGGCAGTCTCTCCCGGTTCGCCCGGTCGATCGCCCGGCTGGTCGGGCACCGCTGCTCCTGCCCCGGATGCTTCCCCGTCGTGACGCTGATGCGCATGAAGACCATGGGGACGCAGCGATGAACCGCCTACACCGACGGGTGGCGGCCCTGTTCCCGACCCGCGACCTGCCCCGCACGACACGGGTCGGCGTCGAGCAGGAGCTGCTCGCCTTCGACACCCGGACCGGGGACGCGGTCGACATCGAGCGCGTACGCCGCGCGGTCGAGGGCACTCCCCTGGCCGGCGTGATCGCGTTCGAGCCCGGCGGGCAGGTCGAGCTCAACCAGCCCTGCGCGCCGGGTCCGCGCGAGCTCGACCAATGCTTGGGGACCGCAGTCTCGGAGCTGCGGGAGCGCTGCGCCGACGCGGGCGTGCGGCTCGAGTCGTCGCCGGTCGACCCGCGGCCGCTCGACCGGATCCCCCTCCAGCTGCGGTCGCCGCGCTACCTCGCCATGCAGGAGCACTTCGACCGGATCGGCCCGGCCGGCCGCCGGATGATGCGGCAGACGACGAGCACGCAGGTGTGCCTGGACTGGTGGCCCGGACGCGCGGGGCTGGAGCAGTGGCGCGTCCTGCTGCTCGCCGGCCCCTTCCTGGCGGCCGCTGCTCAACCGGAGCGCCGGCCCCGACTCGCGGCTGGCCACCTGGCTGGCCGTCGACCCGGACCGCACCGGTTTCGACGAACGGCTGCTCCGCGGTGACGACCCGGTGGCGGCGTACGCCGCCTTCGCGCGTGGGGCCGCACGGTTCGTGCCCTCCGCCGAGCACCTGTCCACGCTGTTCCCGCCGGTCCGGCCCCGGGGCCGCTACCTCGAGGTGCGCTTCCTGGACGCCCAGCCCGACCACCTGGTGGGCCCGATCGCGGCGCTCCTCGCCGACCTGCTCTACGACGACGAGCGGCGCCGGCGGACGCTGGCTCTCCTCGCGCCCGAGCAGGACGCGGCTGGCGGAGCACTGGCGCGCCGCGGCGCTGACCCCCGACCTGGTCGCGGACCTCGGGCACGAGCGTGCTGGGCGACGCCGTCCCGATGGCGGGTGCGGCATGACCGGCGCGCTGTTCGTCACCGACCCGCTCGACGGGCTGGACGCCGGCATCGACAGCAGCGTCGGGCTGATGGCCGCCACTCAGGAGCACGACGCGGAGGTCTGGGTCTGCCGGCCCGAGGACCTCGCCCTCATCGCCGGCCGGCTCGTCGCGCGGGCGCGGCAGATCACGTTGCGGCCACGCGTCTCCCGGGGCGACCACCGCTGGCTGGTCGAGCCCACCTGGTACGACGAGGTCGACCGACGCACTGATCGATGTCGCCGCGGAGGTCGACCTCGTCCTCCTCCGCCCCGACCCGCCCGTCGACCCGCGCTACCTGCGGACGACGTACCTCCTGGACGCGGCGGTCGCCGCCGGCGTGCGGGTCGTCAACGACCCCGCCGGGGTGCGGCAGGTGCAGGAGAAGCTGTTCCCGCTGCGCTTCCCCGACCTGTGCCCGGCCACGATCGTCACCGCCGATGCGGACGACGTGCGGGCCTTCCTCGACCGTCACGGTGCCGCCGTGGTGAAGCCGGTGGACGGCTTCTCCGGCATCGACGTCTGGCTGCTCCGAGCCGACGACCCGAACGTGTCCTCGCTGGTGGAGTCGGCGACGGGCAGGGGACGCCGGCAGGTACTGCTCCAGCAGTACCTGCCGGCGGTGGCCGGCGGGAACAAGAGGCTGTTCGTGCTCGACGGCGAGATCATCGGCGCCGTCGACCGCCTGCCCGCACCCAAGGACTTCCGGATCGGCCCGCCCTCGGTGGCCGCCGAGCCCGACGCGAGGGACCGCGCCATCGTCGCGACGCTCGCGCCCGCCCTGGCCCGGAACGGCATCGCGCTGGCCGGCCTGGACGTCATCGACGGACGGTTGATCGAGGTCAACGTCACCTGCCCCGGCGGGATGCACAAGACCGACGCGCTCCTCGGCACCGACCTCAGCGGCGGGATCGTCCGTCGGCTGATCGCTCACCCCTGCAACGAAAGGCTCCTCGCATGAACACGCTCCAGATCGTCTGCCTCGCCCTGCTCGGACTGCTCGTCTTCGTGCTCGGCGCGAACGTCACCCGGCACCGCGCCATCCGCGGCAAGTCCGGTGGGAACCAGCAGCCCACCGACCCCGCCGACCGGATGCTCATCGCGATCCGCGCGCACGGCAACGCCGCGGAGTACGTTCCGACGCTCGCCGTGCTGATCCTGGTCTGCGGAACCCTCAGCGACGGATGGTGGGTGGACGCGCTGGCCGTCGCGGCCGTCGTCGCCCGCTACCTGCACGCGTACGGCATGTTGAGTGCGAAGACCCTCGCCGCTCATGGTCCGGTCCGCGACTCGGGGGCCTTGGGCACCTACCTCACCGGCATCGCGCTGGCGGTCACCGCGGTCGCGACGGTGTAGCCGCCGTGGATCACCGCCCGATCATCGGCGTCGCCGGAGCGGGGTACGTCGTTCCCCGCTTCTGGGGCGAGCTTCCGGTGCGCGGCGTCCCGACGTCGTACGTCGACGCGGTCGCTGCCGCCGGCGGGCGCCCGATGATCCTGCCTCCGGGGCACGCGACCGAGCTACTGGACGTTCTCGACGCGGTCGTGCTCGCCGGTGGCGACGACATCGGTGCGGACCCGGCGAGGGACAAGGCCGAGATCGCTCTGGTGCGGGCCGCGCGCGAGCGGGAGCTGCCGCTGCTGGGCGTGTGTCGCGGGCTGCAGCTGCTCGCCGTCGCCGACGGCGGCACGCTGGTCGCGGACCTCGGCCCGGACCTGCCGCACGTGAGGCCGGAGGTCGGTCATCCTGTCGATGTAGCGGCCGGATCCGTCCTCGGGTCGCTGCTCGGATCCGGGTCGGTCGTGAGCTCGTTGCACCACCAGGGGGTTGCGACGCTCGGGGCTGACTGGCGGGCCACCGCCTGGTCGGCAGACGGCTTGGTCGAAGGCGCCGAGTGGGGCGACCGCACCGTCGGCGTCCAGTGGCACCCGGAGCTCGACGCGAGCGGGCCCGCGTTGTTCCGCTGGTTGACGGAGACGGCCGGTCAGGCCGCAGTCTGAAGCGGGCCGAGGTCGTCCGCGTCCTCGGGGGAAGCGGACGTGGCGCGAGAACCGCTGCGTTCGGCGCCGATACCCGCGGTGACCACGAGCCCGATGCCGAGCACCGCGACCAGGTTCGGGGACTGGTGCAGCGCGACGAACCCGATGACGAGCGCGAACGCAGGCTCCAGCGCCATGAGCGTCCCGAAGGCGCCCGCGGTGAGGCGGCGCAGGGCGAGCATCTCCAGTGCGAACGGGACGACCGGTAGCAGGATCGCGAGTCCGAGCCCCATCACCAGCAGCTCGGGAGTGAGCTGTCCGACGACTCCGGGGCCGGCGACGACGGTCGCGACCAGCGCGGCGACCGGCATCGAGATGGCGAGCCCGGCGATACCGTCAGCGGAGTCGCCGACCTTCTGGGTGAGCAGGATGTACGCCGCCCAGCAGGCGGCCGCGGCGAGCGCGAAACCCACACCGACCGGGTCGGCCGCGCCGGACCACGGCTGGGTCAGGAACAGCACGCCGCCCGCGGCCACCAGCGCCCAGGCGCGGGCCACGCCGTGAGCTGCGGACCACGGCCACACCGAGCGGCCCCAGGAACTCCAGCGCGCTCGCCGTACCAAGAGGAAGCCGAGCCACCGCGGCCATGAACAGCAGAGTCACGCCGGCGGTCGCGACGCCGAGAGCGACGCCAGCCCGGACGGTTTCCCGGCTGAACGACGAGGGCCGCGGCCGCAGGACGACCAGTAGTAGTACGCCCGCCCAGAACAGGCGGAGCCACGCCGCGCCGCCGGCGCCGATGTCGTCGATCAGCCCGATCGATGCGGCCAGCCCGAGCTGGACGCAGACCATCGACGCGACGGCCATCGAGGCGCCGGTGCGAGCGGATGAACGAGCCATGCGAGTAGTGAACCGGCCCAGGAACGTTCGCGTCCACGTGATTTTTCTGGACACATCGTTCAAGAAATCAGCACAATGTGGCATGGACGTCCGCCGACTCACGCTGCTGCTCGAGCTCTCTCGGCTGGGCTCGATGCACGAGGTCGCCGCCGAGCTGGGCACGACCACCTCGAGCGTCTCCCAGGGCATCGCCGCGCTCGCCCGCGACGTCGGCACCCCACTCGTTGAGCCCGACGGCCGCCGCGTCCGCCTCACTCCCGCGGGGCATCGCCTGGCCGAGCACGCCGTCGCCATCATCGCTGCGGTCGACGCGGCCCGGCTCGACCTCGACCCGACCGCCGAGCCCGCGGGCGTCCTGCGCGTCGCCGGATTCGCGACCGCCATCCGACGCTCGCTGCTGCCGGCAATCGACGACCTGGAACAGTCCCACCCCGGCATCGAGGTGCGCGTCCACGAGCACGAGCCCTTGGAGGCCCTCGACCTGCTCGCGCGCGATGACGTCGACCTCGCCCTGACCTACGACTACGACCTCGCGCCGGCCTCGTGGCGCAGCGAGTACGACGTCACGCCGCTGTGGGAGATCGCATGGGGACTCGGGGTGCCGTCGTCCGAACCGCCGGCGCCCCTGGCGACGTACGCCGATCATGACTGGATCGTGAACTCCCGCCACACCGCCGACGAGGAGGTGCTGAGCACGCTCGCGTCGATGGCCGGGTTCACCCCCAAGGTCGTCCACCGGATCGATGCCCTCGAGCTCGTCGACGACCTCATCGTCGCCGGGCACGGCATCGCCCTCCTCCCCCTCGGCCCGACCTCCCGCCGGGGCGTCAAGGTGGTCCCGCTCACCGATCCCGAGGTGCGGCTTCGCGCGTACGCCGTCACCCGGCGCGGTCGCGACCGGTGGCCGCCGCTCCGTGCGGCCCTGGAGCGCTTGACCAGCTGAGCCGGACGCCGCTCAGCTACGCCGGGCGCCACCGTCTCCAGGTGGCTGGCGGACCGCACGCGTCACTCGTCCGGCTCCTCGCCCTCGACGCTCCACGAACCATTGGCTGCGTGGTGAACGTTGCCACCCCAGTTCTCTGATCCCCACTCGATCATGTCCGCCACCTCCTCTCGGGATCTCGATGAGGGTGCCAGAGTGCGCCGACAGTGCGTGCCTCACATCGGGGAGCTCACTGAAACGGGGCACCAGCCGACCCCGAGGCGTCACCTAGGGGGTGCTACGCCCGCTCGGTCCGACTGGCCACGAATGTGGACACTGGGGCCGGCATCCTGGCCGGACGGTCGCCCCAGTCGTAGACGACCGCTGTACCGGCGACCACGTCCTGCAGGGCACGCCGGGTGCGGCTCAGCAGGATCGGGAGCAGCCCCAGGCACAGCGGTATCACCGCGACCGGGATCATGATCGTTCGCAGCAGCACCTTGCCGGGCGTGACCGTGTACCCCGCGGCTGTCACCACCCGGAGTCCCACGATGCCCTTGCCGGGCGTGCGGCCGGCGATGGTCGTCGTGACGACCACGTAGACGAAGACCCACGCGATCGCGGCCACGAGCGACCAGGGCGTGTCCCCCTGGCCCCGGATGCTCGTGTCGAAGAACACGCGCAACAGGTAGTCGAGGCCGGCCGTCCCCATCGTGAACAGCGCGAACATCAGGCCTGCGTCGATGCCGAAGGCGAGCAGCCGACCGAGTGGGCCGGCGTACTGTCCGGAGACCGTGCTGACGTCCTGCTCCTCCTCCGCAGGCCGAAGTGCCGGCGGCGCCGTCGGCGCATCCGCGATCGGCCGCCGAAGCACGGTGGCGATCACGCCGACGAGGATGGTGTCCAGGCCGACCACCAGTCGCCGGGCGACGTCGAGGGCGCCACCGGCGAGCCGCTGGGTGCTCTCGGCCACGAGGTCGGGTACGCCGGACCGCCGGACCAGGCTCTCGATGTCCACGTTGCCCAGCAGCGTCTCCACGTCGATGCGAGCGAGCAGGCGGTCCATGTCGACGCGGTCGAGCACGCGGTTGATGTCGATCCGGTCCAGCAGGGCGTCGATGTCGATGTGCTCGAGGATCACGTCGGGCGGGATCGTCTCGACCACCCGGCCGGTCAGGGCCCCAGCGGCGCGCCCGAGGAGTCCTGGCCTCTCCGGCTCCGTCACCACTCGACGCTAACGCAGTTGTCGCCGGGTGAGCCGCTGCACGCGCCGCCCACTGTCGGTGGCCTGCGGCAGGATGAAGCGGTGCACCAGTTCAGCGAGCCCACCCGCGCCTGGTTCGGCGCGGCGTTCGCCGAGCCCACGGCGGCGCAGACGGGCGCGTGGGAGGCGATCGCGGCCGGCCGGCATGCGCTCGTCGTCGCGCCGACCGGCTCCGGCAAGACGCTGAGCGCGTTCCTGTGGTCGATCGACCGGCTGCTCACCCATCGACCGGTCGAGGAGTCGAAGCGCTGCCGGGTGCTCTACGTCTCGCCGCTCAAGGCGCTGGCCGTCGACGTGGAGCGCAACCTCCGGGCGCCGCTCACCGGCATCCGGCACACCGCCCAGCGGATGGGCGTCACGGTCCCCGAGGTGCGGGTCGGCGTCCGCTCCGGCGACACGAGCGCCGCGGACCGCCGTCGGCTCACCACCCGACCCCCGGACATCATGATCACCACGCCGGAGTCGCTGTTCCTGATGCTGACCAGCCAGGCGCGCGAGTCGCTCCGCGGCATCGAGACCGTCATCGTCGACGAGGTGCACGCGGTCGCGGGCAGCAAGCGCGGCGCCCACCTGGCGCTGTCGCTCGAGCGGCTCGACGCCCTGCTCGACCGGCCCGCGCAGCGGATCGGGCTGTCGGCGACGGTGCGGCCGCTGGAGGAGGTGGCCCGGTTCCTCGGTGGCGCCGCCCCGGTCGAGATCGTGGCGCCGCCCTCGGAGAAGTCGTGGGACCTGCGAGTGGTCGTGCCGGTCGAGGACATGACCTCGCCCGACGACGAAGAAGCGGTCGAGGACGCCGACGACGACCGCACCGGCAGCATCTGGCCGCACGTCGAGCAGTCGGTCGCCGACCTGATCGGGCAACACCGCTCGACGATCGTGTTCGCCAACTCCCGCCGCCTCGCCGAGCGGCTGACCGCCCGGCTCAACGAGATCGCCACCGAGAAGTCCGCGGCACCGCTGGTTGAGGAAGGCGCGCTAGCGCCTGTCTCGAAACCCCCCGCGGAGATCATGGCCCAGTCGGGCGCCTCCGCGGGCGCCGAGACAGTGATCGCCAAGGCCCACCACGGCTCGGTGTCCAAGGAGCAGCGCGCGCTGATCGAGGACGACCTCAAGCGCGGCCGGCTCCCCGCGGTGGTCGCCACCAGCAGCCTCGAGCTCGGCATCGACATGGGCGCCGTCGACCTCGTCGTACAGATCGAGTCGCCTCCCAGTGTCGCCAGCGCCCTCCAGCGGGTCGGCCGCGCCGGCCACCAGGTCGGCCAGACCAGCCGCGGGGTGCTCTTCCCCAAGCACCGGGGCGACCTGGCTCAGACCGCGGTTGCCGTCCAGCGGATGCGCACCGGCGGCATCGAGGCGCTGCGGATCCCCGCCAACCCGCTCGACGTGCTCGCCCAGCAGGTGGTGGCCGCGACCGCCCTCGAGGCCTGGTCGGCGGACGACCTCTTCGACCTGGTCCGCCGCAGCGCGCCGTTCGCCCAGCTGCCGCGCTCGGCCTACGACGCGACCCTCGACCTGCTCAGCGGGCGCTACCCGAGCGACGAGTTCGCCGAGCTGCGGCCGCGGATCGTGTGGGACCGCGTCACCGGCACCCTCACCGGGCGTCCGGGCGCGCAGCGGCTCGCGGTGACCAGCGGCGGCACCATCCCCGACCGTGGGCTGTTCGGCGTCTTCCTGGTCGGCGCCGAAGGGCCCGGGAAGCGGGTCGGCGAGCTCGACGAGGAGATGGTCTACGAGTCCCGGGTCGGCGACGTGTTCGCCCTGGGCGCCACCAGCTGGCGGATCGAGGACATCACCCACGACCGGGTGCTGGTCACGCCGGCTCCGGGGGTTCCGGGGCGGCTGCCGTTCTGGAAGGGCGACACCCTGGGCCGCCCGGCCGAGCTGGGCGCCGCGATCGGCGAGTTCACCCGCGAGCTGGCCGCCGTCCCCCGTGACGAGGCGGAGCAGCGGGCCCGTGACCACGGCCTCGACGAGTGGGCGGCCGGCAACCTGGTCGGCTACCTCCACGAGCAGCTCGAGGCCACCAACATCCTGCCCTCCGACACCACGCTGCTCGTCGAGCGCTTCCGCGACGAGCTCGGCGACTGGCGGCTGGTGCTGCACTCCCCCTACGGCGTCCCCGTGCACGCGCCGTGGGCGCTGGCGATCAACGCCCGGCTCCGGGAGCGCTACGGCGTCGACGGGCAGGCCGTGGCCTCCGACGACGGCATCGTGATCCGGATCCCCGACACCGATGCCGAGCCTCCCGGCGGCGACGTCGTGGTCTTCGAGCCCGACGAGATCGAGGACCTGGTCACCGGGGAGGTCGGCGGCTCGGCGCTGTTCGCGGCCAGGTTCCGCGAGTGCGCCGCCCGGGCGCTGCTGCTCCCCCGCCGCGATCCCGGCCGGCGCTCCCCGCTGTGGCAGCAGCGGCAGCGGTCCGCCGCCCTGCTCGAGGTGGCCGCGAAGTACCCCTCGTTCCCGATCGTGCTCGAGGCGGTCCGCGAGTGCCTCCAGGACGTCTACGACCTGCCCGCCCTGGTCGCGCTGATGCGGGCCGTCGACCGGCGAGAGGTGACGGTCACCGACATCGCCACGCCGACGCCCTCGCCGTACGCCCGAAGCCTGCTGTTCGGCTACGTCGCGCAGTTCGTCTACGAGGGCGACTCCCCCATCGCCGAGCGCCGGGCCGCGGCGCTCTCGCTCGACCAGGGGCTGCTCGCCGAGCTGCTCGGCCGCGCCGAGCTGCGCGAGCTGCTCGACCCCGAGGTGCTCGCCGAGGTCGAGGCCGAGCTGCAGCGACTCGCCCCGGACCGGCAGGCGCGCGACGCCGAGGGACTGGTCGACCTGCTCCGGCTGCTCGGGCCGCTGGCCACCGACGAGGTGGTCGCGCGGTGCGTGCCCGGCGCCGACGTGACGGGATGGCTGGCCGCGCTCACCGACGCGCGCCGGGTGGTCGAGGTGCGGATGGCCGGCATCCCGCGCTGGAGCGTCGTCGAGGACGTCGGCCGGCTGCGCGACGGGCTCGGCGTACCGGTGCCGCCGGGCACCCCCGACGTGTTCGCCGAGCCGGTGGACGACCCGCTGGCCGACCTGGTCGCCCGCTACGCCCGCACCCACGGGCCGTTCACGACCGACGACGCCGCGGCCCGGCTCGGCCTCGGTGCCGCCGTGGTCCGGCACACCCTGCAGCGGCTGGCCCACCAGGGCCGGGTCCTCGACGGCGAGTTCCGACCGGCCGGCAGCGGGTCGGAGTGGTGCGACGCCGAGGTGCTGCGCCGGCTCCGGCGGCGCTCGCTGGCCCGGCTCCGCCGCGAGGTCGAGCCGGTCGAGCCCGAGGCGCTCGGCCGTTTCCTCGGTGCCTGGCAGCACATCTCGGCGTCCCGCCTGCGCGGGGTCGACGGCGTCCTCAGCGTGGTCGACCAGCTGGCCGGCTGCCCGGTCCCGGCCTCCGCGTTGGAGCCGCTGATCCTGGGCGCCCGGGTCCGCGACTACGAGCCGGCCTACCTCGACGAGCTGACCGCCGCCGGAGAGGTCCTCTGGGCCGGGCACTCCGCCCTGCCCGGCACCGACGGCTGGGTCTCGCTGCACCTCGCCGACCAGGCCCCGCTGACGCTGCCGCCTCCCGAGCCGTTCAGCCACACCGAGCTCCACCAGGCCGTGCTCGACGCGCTGGCGCCCGGCGGCGCGTGGTTCTTCCGCCAGCTCTCCGACGCCGTGGGCTCGCAGGACGACCGGGCGTTGAGCGCCGCCCTGTGGGATCTCGTGTGGGCCGGGCGGATCAGCAACGACACCCTGGTCCCGCTCCGGGCGCTCACCCGGTCCGGCACGCCCAGCCATCGCACCCGGCGCCCGCCTCCGCGCCCCGGCCGCCCCGCACGCACCGGGCCGCCGGAGACCGCGGGTCGCTGGGCCCTGCTGCCGAGCATCGAGACCGACCCGACGAAGCGGGCGCACGCCACCGCCGAGCGACTGCTCGACCGGCACGGCGTGGTGATCCGCGGCGCGGTGGTCAGCGAGCGGGTGCCCGGCGGGTTCGCGGCGGTCTACAAGGTGCTGGCCGCCTTCGAGGAGTCCGGCCGCTGCCGACGCGGCTACTTCGTGAGCGGGCTCGGCGCCGCGCAGTTCGGCACCGCGGGCTCCATCGACCGGCTGCGCACGTTCAGCGAGACCCCGGTCGACGCGAAGCCGCAGGCGCCTCGCGCTCGCCGCCACCGATCCCGCCAACCCCTACGGCGCCGCGCTGCCCTGGCCCTCCTCGGGCGGCGGCCACCGGCCGGGGCGCAAGGCGGGAGCGATGGTCGTGCTCGTCGACGGCGTGCTCACCCTGTACGTCGAGCGCGGCGGACGCACGCTGCTCACCTGGAGCGACGACCCCGACCTGCTGATGCCGGCGGCCGCGGCGCTGGCGGAGGCGGCCAGGCGCGGCGCGCTGGGCCGGCTCACCGTCGAGAAGGCCGACGGCGACCGGCTGCTCGGCGGGGGCTCCACCCCGCTCCGCGAGGCGCTCGCCGCGGCCGGGTTCGTGGCCACGCCGCGCGGCCTGAGGATGCGGAGTGCCTGAGGGTGACACCGTCCACCGCACGGCGCGCCGGCTGCACCGCGCCCTGTCCGGCCACTCGCTGACCGCGCACCGACTTCCGGGTGCCGCAGCTCGCCACCTCCGACCTCACCGGCGCCCGCGTCGTCGAGACCGTCGCCCGCGGCAAGCACCTGCTCACCCGGATCGCGGGCGACGAGGAGCGCACCCTGCACACCCACCTCAAGATGGAGGGGTCCTGGCGCGTCTACGCGCGCGGGGAGCGCTGGAAGCGGCCCGCCCACCAGGCCCGGGTGGTGCTCGTGACCTCGACCCACCAGGCCGTCGGGTTCTCCCTCGGCATCGTGGAGCTGATCCCCACCAGCCAGGAGCCCGACGTGGTGGGCCACCTGGGGCCGGACCTGCTCGGCCCCGACTGGGACGAGGCCGAGGCGCTGCGCCGGCTCCGCGAGGACCCCGCCCGACCGCTGGCCGAGGCCCTGCTCGACCAGACGCGATCTCGCCGGCATCGGCAACATGTACGCCTCCGAGCTGTGCTTCGTCGTCCGGCCTGCAACCCACGGACGCCGATCGCCGAGGTGCCCGACCTGGCGCGACTCGTCCGGCTGGCCAAGCAGATGCTCGAGCAGAACGTCACCCGGGCCACCCAGGCCACGACCGGCAACCTGCGCGAGCCGTTCTGGGTCTACCGGCGCGACAAGGCGCCCTGTCGCCGCTGCGGCACGCCGATCGAGGTGGCGATGCGCGGCGAGCCGGGGCGGGAGCGCGCGTCGTACTGGTGCCCTCGCTGCCAGGCGTGAGGCTCAGGCGGCGGACGCCACGACCTCGCCGGCGATGACGCGGCTGTTGACGGAGATCGGCGTCGGCTGCAGCGCCGCCTCCTCCAGGGCCACCGCGTCGGAGACCTCGCGCAGCACCGAGGAGAGCGGCATCTCGAGCGCCCCGCAGAGCGAGGCGAGCAGCTCGGAGGACGCTTCCTTCTGGCCGCGCTCGATCTCGGAGATGTAACCCAGGCTGACCCGGGCCTCCTTGGAGACGTCGCGCAGGGTCATGCCGAGCTCGCCGCGCCGCTCGCGCAGCACGTCGCCGAGCAGTCGACGGAACAGCACCATGCGGATCTCCTCTCCGGTCGCACTCAGTGGAACGTTTGCCGGGTGTTCTGCCCAACGCTACCCGAGACCGGTTTCTTCCACGCGGATGATTCCAGCCAACGCCGACAGTGCCTCGTGTACAGGTCCGGTCCTGGATCGCCGACCGGCCGCCGACCAGGTCCAGCGCGAGCGCCGTGTCGCCGTCAGGGCCGGCCACCCCCACGTACACCGTGCCCGGGGGCTTCCCCTCCTGCTCGTCGGGGCCGGCGACGCCGGTCGTGCTGACGCCGTACGTCGCCCCCATCAGGGCGCGCACCCCGCGGGCCATCGCCCGGGCGCACTCCGCGGAGACCACGCCGTGCCGCTCGACCAGCCCGCGGTCGACGCCGAGCACGTCGATCTTCGCCTCGGTGGCGTAGCTCACCACCCCACCGAGGAAGGTCGCGGACGAGCCGGGCGCCTCGGTGAGCAGCACGGCCAGCCGGCCGCCGGTGAGCGACTCCGCCACGGCCACCGTCTCGCCGCGATCCTCCAGCAGCCTCTGCGTGCGATGCGTCTCGCGGGCTCACGGGCGGCAATGCTCGCACACGTCACTGTGTGCTCGATTGTCACCCGCGCCGATCGTCGCCGGAGTACGCGATCTCGACCACGTAGCCCCAGGCCCGCGAGCTTCGGCAGAGTGCCGGCCCGCCGTGGTCACCTCTTCTTACGGACTACCTTGATCGTGAGGTCTTCACGGCCGGCTTGGTGGTGGCGTTGCCGAGGTAGGTGATCTTCACCTGCTTCTTCCCGGTCGTGGGGAACGGCTTGAGCGCGACCGTGGCGCGGCCGTTGGCCAGCGTCGCCTTGTAGGTCTTGTTGCCGACCTTGACCTGGATCCGGCCAGTGGCGGCTTGGCCCCCGGCCCTGACAGCGGTGGTCACCTTGGCCCGGGTGCGGTCGACGACGACCTTGCCTGGCGCGGTGGTCACGCTGAGGGCAGCCGCTGCCTTGACGACCTGAAGCTCGGCCGCGTCGGACTCGCTGGCCTCAGTGTTGGCGTCGCCCAGGTAGCTGGCGGTGACGTCGAACGTCCCCACCGCGTTGAACGGGCCGCCGCTGAGCGTCGCCTCTCCCTCTTCCAGGGTGGCGGTGCCGACGGTGACGCCGTCGACCTTGAACTCCACGCCGCCGGAGGGGGTGAAGCCGTTGCCTTCGACCGTCGCGCTCAACGTGGTCCGGCCCTGGCCGACCACGACGGCCGGCGCCAGCGTGAGCTGGGTGCTCGAGGCTGCCTTGGCGACCTCTAGATCGACAGAGCCCTCCGACGGCGCGTAAGTCGCGTCACCGAGGTATCTCACTTTCAGCGTGTGGCTGCCTCCCGCGAGCGCGGTCCCGCTGATCGGCACCTCCGCCGATCCGTCCGTGAGGGTCGCCGTTCCGACCGGGGTGGCACCGTCGAGGATCTCGACACTTCCGGTGGCTGCAGCCGGCTGCGACCGAGACCGCCGCTGTCCAGTCCTGTCCGTAGGTCACCGGCTCCGGGGTCGCAACCACGTCGGACACCTCGCGGGTGGCCAGCGGGGTGGGCGGGGCGGAGACGGTGAAGTCGGTCCCGTTGACATCAGTGTCCACTCCGCCGGTGCGGCTCACCGAGACGGCGGCGGTCGGCGCGGGCGTCGGCCCGGCTCCCTCGAAGCTCAACGCGGCGCCGTAGCCCACGAAGTCGAGCACGTTCGCGTCGAACTCGTTCCCCGACGTGTTGTTCACGAGGTTCGGGTTGGTTGGCAAGGTGGTGTCGGCGAGGTAGATCTGCCCGTCGGTACCGCTCATCTGCAGGGTCGTGGTCATGTCTGGCTCTGGCAGAGGCGCGCCCGGCGGGTTCGGTTCGCCGCTGGCGGTCGCTCCCTTCACCAGAAAGGTCTCGCCAGCGGGTACGACCACGTCGGGGAGGACGAGGACATTTTCGGCGAGTGGGAGGACGACGCTGTTGGGGCCGCGGTACTGGAGGCTCTTGCCGGTCAGCGAGATCGGCTCGGTGCTGGTGTTGCGCAGCTCCACGAAGTCGTTCTCGAAGGTGGCGATCGTGTTGCCGCCGCCGCCGTACACCTCATTGATGACAAGGCCGGGGCCGGCGGCGTGGGCCGGCACGGAGGTGGCCAGGACCGCCAGCGGGGCGGCGATCAGGCCGAGCAGCGTGGGGGCGACCAGCCCCCGGTGTCGAGTCGTTTTGAACAACACTGGAGACCTCACAGAGAGTCGTGGGGGGCTGGGGATGGCGCACGGCGATACTCGCAACGCGCGACGCCCGAAGGCATGCCCGAAATTGGGCACGCTTCGGGCTCTCCTGACTGACCTGTGGGTCACGTCCGGCCGGGGAGGGCCGGGCGGTGGCCGCCGAGGTTGAGCATGGCCAGGGCGATGAGGGCGTGGCGGAGTGGAACCGAACGCGATCCGGGTGAGGTGCCTGATTTTGGTGATGGTCGACTCGATGAGCCCGTTGGACAGGCGGTGGTCTGCGAGTCGCGACGAGGATCCCGGCACTGCGGTACCGCCGTTCCCAGCTAGACAGGGAACGGCGTGTTCAGCTTCCGGACGCGCTCACGCACCCACAGATGCGTCGGAGGCCGAAAGTTCGGGGCGCCCGGACTATCTCACCACCCTCACGGTGTGCTGGATCGTGCCCGGCGCGACCCGATCGTCACCGGAGTACTCGATCGTGAGCCGGTGCTCCCCGACGGTGCCGAACTTCGGCAGCAGGACCGCCGTGAGCCCGTGCCACAGCTCCGCCTCGACGCCGACCCGCGATCCGCTCGGTGGCATAGCGTCACCCGCCCGCGACCGTCTCCGGACGCGCCGGCCGCCCTGAGAAGCGCGGCGAGCCGGCCACCGGTGAGTGACTCAGCGGTGGCCACGGTCTCGCCGCGCTCCTTCAGCAGGTCGTGAACGGTCTCAGCAAGCGAGGTCACGGTCCGGATCGTCGAACATCAGTCACCGCCCGCTCGCGCTTCGGCGAGCCGTCATGGCACCACCCGCACGATGTGGGTGATTGCTCCCGGACGCACGTCGCTGTTGCCGTTGTAACGGATCTGGATGACCTTGTTCCCGGGCTTGCCGAACTTGGGCAGCCGGAGTGTGGCGCGACCGTTGTCGAGCTTGCGAACGAAGGTTCCCTTGCCCTGGACGCGGATCTTGACCCAGCCGGTGGGCGTGACTCCCTCCGCCTTGACGACGACGGTTAGCTTGGCCCGGTGCTTGTCGGCCTTGACCTTCTTCGGCGAGTGCTTAGCACTGATCTCGGGGTCGACCTTCTCGGGCTCGGGGCGATCGGGTCCAGCCCGATCACGACCGGGTCGTGGTCGGAGGAGCGGTATGGACCCGGCTGGTGGAAGTCGGTGGAGTGGTAGTTCCATCGGCTGTACTCCATCGGCAGCGGCTCGACCGCGTTGATGTTCCAGACGTCCGCCCCGGTGAACCGCTCCAGCGCCGACTCGTTCGCGAGCACGTGGTCCAGCGATCCGGACAGCCCCGAGAACGAGTAGGAGTACTCCTCGTTGCCGGACTCCTCCTCGAGGTCGACGTACCCGTCGTCGTACAGCACGTGCAGCGGGTCCTCCTGGGTGTAGGAGTTGAAGTCACCCAGCAGGAGCACGTCGTCGACGTCGCCCTGGACGGTGGGGATCCACGCCGCCAGCGCCGTCGCCTGCTTGACGCGCGAGACGTTGCCGGCGCCCTGGCCGTCACCCTGGTCGGTGTCGCCGGGGAACGGGCCCGCCGACCCCTTCGACTTGAAGTGGTTGACGACCACCATGAACGGCGTCCCGTCACCCGCGGGCGTGAACGCCTGGGCGATCGGCTCGCGCGCGTTGGCGAACGGCTCGTCGGTCGCGGCGGGGGGATCGCTTCCCTCGCTCTGGTCGCCGAGCGCCCGAGCGTCACCGAGACGGGTGACGGCAGCGGGCTTGTAGATGATCGCGTTGGTGATCACGTCCATGTCCGTCGGCCGGAGGCAGCTCCGCGGACGACGGGTTGGCCGCCCAGGTCCCGGCCCCGCGTCGGCGTTGAGCGCGGCGACGAGGGTCTGGGTGGCCTCGTCCGCCGGCTCGCCGAGGGCGAGCGAGTTCTCGATCTCCATCAGGCCGACCACGTCGGCGTCGAGCGCGTTGATGGCGCTGACGATCTTCTCCTGCTGACGACCCAGGTCCTGGGGGTCCCAGGCCCCGCGCTGGTCGCAGCCGCTGTTGACGCTGTTGCCGTCGTCGTCCCGGTCCCGGAACGCCGTGCAGCCGCCGTCGCCGACGTTGTCGTCGTTGGCGTCGCCCAGGGTGGTGAAGTAGTTGAGCACGTTGAAGGACGCGACCTTGACGGCCGGGACTCCCCCGTCCGCGATCTGCCCCTCGTCGGGTGCCGCGGTGCGGGTGTTCTCGAACGTCGCGGGTGCGGCGTCGTTCGTCCGGACCGACCACCGTCTCGGTCGGCTCGAAGCGGTAGGTGGGCGCCGACGGGCTACCGCCCTGGGTGAAGATCACGTCGTCGTCGAACGTACCGACTGCCTCCACCCGGTAGGGCGTGTCGTTCGAGATGTACGGCGGCGTCAGGTTCCCGTTGAGCAGGCACCCGGCCGGGCGCGGGTTGCACTGGGTGGCGTTGCCCGTCTGGATGAAGTTCGTGGACGACCCGTCGTCGAGGACGATCGCGCGAGCGGCGTTGTCGGCCTCGACGGCGTCCGCCTCGGGCGAGTTCGGCAGCGCCACCTGGGTCGGCTGGATCAGCGGCTTGTCACCGACCGCCAGGCCGAGCTCGCCGAAGCTGTTCGTCGCGAAGTTGTTCGTGATCGTGAAGTCGCCCTCGGGGCTGTACAGCATCCCCTCGAGCGCCTCCTTCTGGGCGTCCGTGGCCGGCCAGCTCGTCGTGGTGACGGGCGTGACCGGGTCGGGCGTGCCGGCGACCGGCTCGATGTCGGCCGCGTCGGTCACCTCGACCTGGGTCTGGCCGGCGAACTCGGTGACCGTGCCGAAGACCTGCACGAAGTCGCCGGGCTCGACCGTCACGGGACCCGCATCGAAGGTCTGCCGGACGAAGATGCCGTCGGACGTGGTGCGGGTGGCCGGGTCCACCGACCCACCGGTGCCCTCGGTCTGCAGGTAGAACCCGAAGAAGCCACCGCTGGGGTACGCCGCGGTCACGACGCCCTCGGTGATCACCGGGTCGCCGACCAGGTCGGAGGCCGCGCCGTCGCCCTGGATCTCGGCGATCGTGACTCGGCGCGGCTCCGGGTTCACGGTGATCGTGAACTCGACCGAGTCCGTGGCCGCCGTCGGCGTCGCCGAGTCGGTCACCGTGGCCGTGACCGTGGACGAGCCCGCCGTCGGTCGGGGTCCCGCCGATCACGCCGTCGCTGGTCTCGGAGAGGCCGGCGGGCAGACCGCTGATGTCCCAGCTGTACGGCGGGGTGCCGCCGCTCGCCTGCCAGGTTGATCGTCTCGATCGGCACGCCGACGAACCGCGTCACGTCGGCCGGGTCGGTCGCGCGGCGAGGTCCTCGCCGCCCGCCGTGACGGAGTTCGTCGATGCCGACGCAGCTCGTCGGAGCTCGGTGCGTCTGTCGGTTGTTGTCGTCGTACGAACACGTCCGCTTGGCCGTCGGTGCCGGCTGGAAGCGGAACGTCCTTGTGGGTCACCAGCGTCGCGAGCTGGGCCTGTCGTGGCGTCGGCGATGTACCCGAGCCGACAGGTTCGTGTCACGCGCCGGTCGTGTCGCATCGCCGGTACTGGACCGCAATGTGCCGGTTCGTGTCGTCGGCCAGGATCACCGTCGATGTCCTTGGCGCCGACAGCGAGAATGGTCGCCCGCGGTCTGACCGGTAAGGTCAAGGCGGAACACGCATTCGGCAGTCGGCGGTGCTCGCCTGCACCAGGTAGTGGCTGATCGCCGGCACGTTCCGTCTCGAGGACGCCACCACGCTCGTGCTGGTCACGCAGCGTTCGTGACAGCGTCGGTGATCGCGCTGCATCAGCCGTCACGGTCTGCGGATGGCGCCAGCGGTCGGGTGTGGTGTCAGTCGACCGAGATCGCCCTGCGACACGGGACGCCCGTCCAGTTGTCGTTGGCCTTCCGCCTGCCGTAGACCTCGCTGATGACGAGGGCAGCGCGAGCCGCTTGGGCGTCGGCGCTGCGGCGGACCACGACCGCGAGCGCCGGAGAGGGCGACGGCCAGGCCGGCGAGGCCGGCGACGACAGGACGGCGGGGGAACGTGAGGACACGACGATTTCTCCGAGCGTTTGAGGAGATGAAACTGGGCGCGGGGCCCGGCCGGACGGCCGAGCCCCGCGTGGAGCGTTAGCGGCGACGGACGTTGATGGTGACCGTCTCCGACGCGGACTCCGTAGAGCCGTTGCCGAGGTAGCTGACCTTGACCTTCTTCTTGCCGGTCTTGCGCGAACCGGTCGAGCTGCGACGACGGCACGGCCGTTCTCGAGCCTGGCCTTGTAGGTCTTGCTACCGACCTTGACCTCGATCCGACCGGTCGCGGCCGCACCGCCGGCCTTGACCGTGGCGATGACCTTGGCCCTGGTGCGGTCCACGACGACCCGGTCGCGGCTTGACCATCACCTTCAGGTCGGCCGCGGCCTTGCCGCTGCCACGGACCGGACCACGATCGTCGGTGCCGGTCGTCGGTCGCCGACCGACCCGCAGCAGGTGCGCCTGGCCGTCGCTCCGGGATGGTGTTCGGCAGCCGTGCACCGTGCCCGCACTCGTCGAACGGCTCCGTGCTCAGCGTCGCTACTCGACCGGGAAGGTGCCCAGCGACGTGCGCCGTCGAACGACCTCGACCTCGGCGTCCATCGGACGTCGTTCACGCCCGTCATCGCCAGCGAGGAGCAGTGATGCAGTCGTCGGTCACCGTGGCGCCCACGGAGTGCTGGGCGTAGTCCACCGGCGAGCGGCGCGTCGCTGGCGAACTCCTCCATGTAGTCGACCATCGCCTGCAGGTCGATCTGGCCGGTGTCCGCGCTTGTTCGCGCCGTTCGCGAACTCGCGGAAGTTGTCACCGCCGGCGGCGAGGAACGAGTTGACGGTCACCGAGTACGACGTCGCCGGCGACGATCGGCTCGTCGTTCAGCCAGATCCCGGTGATCCGGTCGACCCTCGGGCAGGGACGGGTCGTAGGAGTACTCGAAGCCCTCGGACGTGCCGAGGCGCAGGAACGGCCGGCGTCGGGATGTTGCCCGTCGCCGTCGCGCTGCCACTGCTGCTCCAGGACCGTCTTGATCTGCGCCCCGGTGAGGTCCATGTTCACCAGCGTGTTGGCGAACGGCTGCACGTCGGCGGCCTGCCGGTAGGTCACCGTCGGGTGCCGCGCCATGTTGGCGCGCAGCCCGCCGGGGTTCATGAACGCGATCTCGGCGCCGCCGAACTCCTCCGGCTCGGTGGCCCAGCGCTGCACCTCGGCGACCAGGTTGCCGAGCGTGGACTCGCCACCGCGGTTCTCGACGATGTCGGGGTCGCGTGTCCGGCGTCGTCGCCGTCCGGCGCGGACCAGCGGGCCCGGTCGAACGGGCCGCGTCGACGTCGCCGAGCTGCAGCGGCGCCGAGCTCGTTGGCCGCCGTCCACCGCGTCGGCGACGATGGTCTCGACCGCGGGGTCGGCCGGGTAGAGCGGCGGTGGCACCTCGGGCCCGCTGCCGTCGGGGTCCGGGCCCTGAGCGGCAGGATCGCCTGGGTCTTCGCCGACACGTCACCGGTCGTCGCCGTCGACGGTGAACACCAGCTGGTTCAGGTTGCTGCCGTACTGCCCGGCGGAGACGACCGGCCGATCGGTCACGATCCGGTCCCTCCTCCCACTGCTGCACGGGGAACGAGCAGTTGTAGGCGAGGTGCGTGTGCCCGGAGACGATCGCGTCGACGTCGGCACTGACCCCGGTGACGATGTTGCCGAACGTCGAGCTCGGGTCGTCGTCCATCGTGGCGCAGTCGGTGTCGGGGGCGCCCTCGTGCACGAGCATCACGACCAGGTCGGCGCCGCCGGTCCGAGGTCCGCGGCGGCGGCGTTGACCTCGTCGACGATGTCGGTGACGTCGAGGTCCGCGATGCCGGCCGGCGACACCAGGGCCGGCAGGTCCTCGGTCACCGCGCCGACGTAGCCCACCGTCACGCCGCCCAGGTCCTGGGTCCAGGTCGGGGCGAGCGCGTGGTCGCCGCCGGCCTTGAGCCGCAGGTTGGCGACGATGTACTCCCAGTCGGCCAGGGTCCTGCACCCGGTCGTTGAGGTCGTCGAAGCCCTGGTCGAGCTCGTGGTTGCCGACCGCGGAGACGTCGAGACCGGCCTCGTTGAGCGCCGTCGATGGTCGGCTCGTCCTGCTGGATGAACGACTCGAACGTCGAGGCGCCGATCAGGTCACCGGCCGCGACGAACGCGGTGTTCGGGTTCTCGGCGCGCAGCTGCTTGACCGCGCCGGAGAGCACGGCGGCGCCGGCGGGCGTGCCGGACTCTCGTTGATCAACCGGCCGTGGAAGTCGTTGGTGGCCAGGATCTGGATCTGGACAGGGGCAGCTTGGGCGGGTGCGGCGGCAAGGACGGCGAGAGAGGTAGCGCCGAGCGCCACCCCCATCCCTGCTGCCAAAGTGCGATAGCCGCGGCGCGGCAGGGACGAAAGAGGCACGAAGGCGAACCTTTCAGGGGGGTGTGATTCGCAGCACCCTAACCCTGGGATTCGAGAAAAGGTTCGAAAGTCAGCCGGATTTTCGTCGGATGTTCGCCCGCTGCTTCCAGACGTCCCGGAAGAACTCCAGCCCGACCACAGCGTCAGCGCGACCGCCACCGCCAGGAAGCCCTGGCCGATGTAGAAGACCACCTCGCCGACCGTGCCGAACTGGTCGAACTCGCCGCCATGGGCCTCGTCGCCGTGCGGCAGGGGAAGCAGCAGGATGCCCAGCGCCACGCCCTGCACGGTCGTCTTGAGCTTGCCGAGGTCGGCGGCCTGCATCACCACCGACTTGAGGATGGAGAGGCGGAGCAGGGTCACGCTCCACTCTCGGGCCAGCACCACGATGGTGACCCACCACCAGATGTCGCCCACGATCGAGAGGCCGATGAACGCCATCCCGGTGATCGCCTTGTCGGCGATCGGGTCGGCGATCTTGCCGAAGTTGGTGATCAGGCCGCGGGACCGGGCGATGTCGCCGTCGATCTTGTCGGTGATCATCGCCGCCACGAAGATCACGAAGGCGACCATCCGCCAGAGCACCGACTCGCCGCCGTCGACGAGCAGCGCCCAGCCGAAGAACGGCACCAGGACGATCCGCAACGTCGTCAGCGCGTTCGGCAGGTTCCAGTTGCTGACCTGCTGGGCCTCCGTCATGCACTCTCCTTCGCGACCAGGTCGACGCCCTCGGTCTCGACGACCGTCGCGCGCACCACGTCACCGACCGTCGCCAGGCTCCCGACCAGGTACGTCGACGCCGTCGACCTCGGGCCCCTGATGGGCTGCGCGCCCCACGATCTCGCCGTCGTCGAGCGACTCCACGAGCACCTCGACCTCCTCGCCGATCCGCTCCTCGGCACGCTGGGCGTTCAGCTCCTCGACCAGGTCGGTGACGTGCCGGACCCGGGCCGCGATCTCGTCGGCGTCCAGCTTGTCGTCGTACGACGCGGCCTCGGTGCCGTCCTCGTCGGAGTAGCCGAACACCCCGGTGACGTCCATCCTGGCGGCCTCCAGAAAGCCGCACAGGGTGGCCAGGTCGTCCTCGGTCTCACCCGGGAACCCGACGATCACGTTGGAGCGGACGCCGGCGGCGGGCGCATGCGACCGCACCTGCTCGAGCAGGCCGAGGAAGCTGTCGGGGTCGCCGAAGCGACGCATCCGACGGAGCACCGCCGGGCTGGCGTGCTGGAACGAGAGGTCGAAGTAGGCCGCCACCCCGGGCGTGGTCGCGATCGCCTCGATCAGCCCCGGCCGGGTCTCCGCGGGCTGCAGGTAGGACACGCGCACCCGCTCGACGCCGTCGACGGCGGCGATCTCGGGCAGCAGCGTCTCGAGCAAGCCGGAGGTCGCCGAGGTCCTTGCCGTAGGACGTGGAGTTCTCCGAGACCAGGAACAGCTCGCGGGCTCCCTCCGCCGCCAGCCAGCGCGCCTCGGCCAGCACGTCACTCGGCCGCCGGCTCACGAAGGAGCCGCGGAACGTCGGGATCGCGCAGAACGTGCAGCGACGGTCGCAACCGCTCGCCAGCTTCAGGGGGGACAGCGGCCCCGCGTCGAGCCGGCGCCGGTGGAACTCGACCGGTTCGGCCGGAGCGCCCTGGCGCTCGGCGGGGCTGATCGGCAGCAGCTTGCGTCGGTCCTGCGGCGTGTGCGGATGGTGCTGCTCGCCGGCGATGATCGACCGCAGCCGGGCGGCGATGTCGGGGTAGTCGTCGAAGCCGAGGACGGCGTCGGCCTCGGGCAGCGACGCGGCGAGGTCCTCGCCGTACCGCTCGGCCAGGCAGCCGACCGCCACCACCGCGCGGGCCTTCCCGTCCTGCTTGAGGTCGGCGGCCTGGAGCAGCGTGTCGACCGAGTCCTTCTTGGCCGCCTCGACGAAGCCGCAGGTGTTCACCACGACGGTGTCGGCGGCCTCCGCGTCGGCGACCAGCCGGAACCCGCCGTCGGCCAGCCGGGCGGCCAGCTCCTCGGAGTCGACCTCGTTGCGCGCACACCCCAAGGTGAGCAGCGCGACGGAGAGGTCGGTGTCGGTCATGGCTACCCCGAGTATGACGGCCGGGGCAGCGCCGCGACGAACCGGCGAGACCCGAATCAGCGTGCGACGTACGTGCCGGAGGTCTCTTCGCCGGTCTCGCCCAGCGCCCCGCGTTCCTCCCCGTCGATGGTCGCGGTGACCGAGCCGTCACTGGCCCAGACCCGGATCGGCGGGGACACGTCGAGGCTGGCGCTCTGCCCGAAGGCGAGATCACCGTCGAACACCAGGTCGCCCTGGCCATCACGCACCTTGAGCTTGGTGCCGCCGCCGGCCGCGGTGAACACCACGGGGACCTCGGGGGCGGCTCCGGCTCCCTGGCCGGCGTGACTGGGCGAGCCGTTGAGGACCGGCGCCCGGTCCAGCTCGACCGGGCCGTCGACGATCAGCCGGGCGATCGACCAGACCAGGACCGCCGCCATCACCGCGGCGACCAGGACCGACCAGTTCAGGCCGCCGCGGGTGCCGCGGATCGACCCACCGGCGACGGTGGCGAGCTCGGCCTGGAACACCCGACGCGCGTCGATCGGCGCGTCGGCGTAGTGCTCGTCGTAGGACCGGAGCAGCGGTGCCGCGTCGACGCCGAGGATCCGGGACAGCGTCCGCAGGTGGCCGCGGGCGTAGAAGTCGCCGCCGCAGGGAGCGAAGTCGTCGACCTCGATCGACTCGATCACGTGCGGACGGATCCGGGTCCGCTCGGCGAGCTGGTCGACGCTCAGGCGGAGTCGGGTGCGGGCCGCGGCGAGTCCGGGGCCGATCACCGGGTCGGCGACCGCGGCCGGCCGGACGTCGTCGATGACCACGGTCTGCTCGGGATCCTCAACGGGTCCGATCGGGACGACCGCTTCCTCCCACTCGGTCTCGGGGTCGCGACGGAGCTCGTCGGCCTCGGGAAGCATGGACACCGCTGTCGCCTCGGCGGGGTGGCGCTTGAGCGCAGTGGCCCCGGCGGTGAAGTAGCGCACCTCGGACCGTACGCCGACCGCGATCCGGCGCAGGGCGCTCGGGGCGCGTTCGCTCGGCTGGTCCAGCGGTACGCCGTCCTCGTCGGACGCCTCGTCCACCGGAGGATCCGCGTCGGGACCGGAGTCCGCGTCGTCCGGGACGGGCCCGAGCTCGACCACCTCGGCCGCATCGCCGGCCAGCTCGCGGAGTGCCGTGGTGAGCTCGTCCCAGTCGGCGCCGACCAGGCGGGTGGCCAGCGACAGTCGGAGGGAGAGGACCCGTTCCGGTCCGGTCGTCACCACGATCCGGCCGTCGCGGAGCAGGCCGCTGCGGGGCAGGTGCTCCACTCGCTCGACCTCGGACCAGGCGACTCCCCGCCAGGAGCGCCCGGAGCGCATCCGGATGCCCTGTCGGTCGGCGAGCAGCAGCGGCGCCCGCGCGTCGAGGAACGAGGTGAGGTACAGCGCCGCGATGCTCCCGAGCACCCCCATCAGCGCCCAGTCCAGCCAGCCGCCGGAGCCGACCGCCCGGGCCAGGTAGGCGATCGCGAGTGCCGCGGCGCCGATGCCGATGACCGCGGTGAGCGGTCCGTCTCGTCGTACTTCGACGTCTTCGAGCTCGCTCACGACGCCTCCCCCTGGATGGTCGCGATCACGGCATCGATCTCGTCGGGCTTGACCAGCACGTCGCGGGCCTTCGAGCCCTCACTCGGGCCGACGACTCCCCTGCTCTCGAGGATGTCCATCAGCCGGCCGGCCTTGGCGAAGCCGACCCGGAGCTTGCGCTGCAGCATCGACGTCGAGCCGAACTGCGTCGACACCACCAGCTCGATGGCCTGAACCACGAGGTCGAGGTCGTCGCCGATGTCGTCGTCGAGCTCCCGCTTGCTCTGCTGCGGTGCCGTCACGTCCTCGCGGTAGACGGGTTCCAGCTGGCCCTTGCAGTGCTTGACGACCTGGTGGATCTCGGCCTCGGTGACCCAGGCGCCCTGCACGCGGACCGGCTTGGACGCGCCCATCGGCAGGAACAGCCCGTCACCCTGGCCGACCAGCTTCTCCGCACCAGGCTGGTCGAGGATCACCCGGCTGTCGGCGAGCGAGGAGGTGGAGAACGCCAGCCGCGAGGGCACGTTGGCCTTGATCAGGCCGGTGACCACGTCGACCGACGGGCGCTGGGTGGCGAGCACCAGGTGGATGCCCGCAGCCCGGGCCAGCTGGGTGATCCGGACGACCGCGTCCTCCACGTCGCGCGGGGCCACCATCATCAGGTCGGCGAGCTCGTCGACGATCACCAGCAGATAGGGGTACGGCGACAGCTCGCGCTCGCTGCCCGGCGGGACCTTGACCTTGCCGGCCCGCACCGCCTTGTTGAAGTCGTCGATGTGCCGGAACCCGAAGTTGGCCAGGTCGTCGTAGCGCATGTCCATCTCGCGCACGACCCAGGCCAGCGCCTCCGCGGCCTTCTTGGGGTTGGTGATGATCGGCGTGATCAGGTGCGGCACGCCCTCGTAGGCGTTCAGCTCGACCCGCTTGGGGTCGACCATGATCATCCGCACCTCGTCGGGCGTGGACCGCATCAGCACCGAGGTGACCATCGAGTTGATGAAGCTCGACTTTCCGGAGCCGGTCGCGCCCGCGACCAGCAGGTGCGGCATCTTGGCCAGGTTGGCGACCACGAAGCCGCCCTCGACGTCCTTGCCGAGCGCCGCGACCATCGGGTGATGGTCGGCGCGCGCGGTGTTCGACCGGAGCACGTCGCCCAGAGAGACGATCTCCTTGTCCCGGTTGGGGATCTCGATGCCGATCGCGGACTTGCCGGGGATCGGGCTGAGGATCCGCACGTCCGCCGATGCGACGGCGTACGCGATGTTCTTCGAGAGCGCGGTGACCTTCTCGACCTTCACGGCCGGGCCGAGCTCCACCTCGTAGCGGGTCACCGTCGGCCCGCGGGTGTAGCCGGTCACCTGGGCGTCGATGCCGAACTCCTCCAGCACCTGGGTGAGCCGATCGACCACCTCGTCGCTGGCGCGGGACCGCGCCTTGTGCGGCGAGCCGGGCTTCAGGACGTCGTTGGCCGGCAGCGAGTAGGCGATGTCGCCGGACAGGGCGAGCTGCTCCACCCGCTGCCGGGATCGGCGTGTGCGGAGGCGGCTCGAGCTCGCCGGTCGTCGTCACGTCCGGGCTCGGCTCGGCCGCCGCCTCGTCCTCCACCGGCTCGGCGGCCTTCTTGCGCTTCCGGCGCTCCCGGTCTTCGAGCACCGGGCTGTCGTACGCCGGGTCGCCGAGCTCGAGGCCGTCGAGGTCGGTATCCGACCTGCGCCGGCGCTTGATCGGCTGCGTGTCCTCCGAGTCGGCGTCCGTCCTCGCCACGGTGCCGGCCGAGGGCCCGGTCCCGCGCGGCGGCCAGCCGCTCGGGCACCCGGTAGAGCGGCGTCGCCGTGATGACCAGCACCCCGAAGAAGGCCAGCAGCACCAGCAACGGCACCACGATCAGTTCGGAGCGGAGCAGGTCGAGCAGCAACGAGGACACCACGAAGCCGACCGCTCCCCCGCCCTCGCGGAGCGGCGTGGTGTCGCCGCTGACCGGCTGCGGGCTGCCGTTGGCGATGTGCACCAGGCCGAGCACGCCGAAGCAGAACGCCGACCAGCCGATCACCTGACGGCCGGCCGGGCCGTTGCGCACCGGATCGCGCATCACCCGCCAGCCCGCGAGCACCACGACCAGCGGCACCAGCCAGCCGACCTTGCCGACGCGTGCCGGAGACGACCGTGCGCGCGAACTCGAGGACGCCGCCGGGCGCCTCGAACCAGACCGCGGCGGCGATCACGATGGCCAGCCCGAACAGGGACAGCCCGACCCCGTCGCGGCGATGCTCGGGGTCCAGGTCGCGAGCGGTGTGCCCGATACCGCGGGCCGCCGACCCGACGGCATGGGCAATTCCGAGCCAAATTGCGGTCACCCCGCGGAACAGCGCCCTGAAGAACCGCGCGACCGGCCCGGTGCCGTTGCGCACGGCACGCGGCGCGGGCCGCCGCTTGCTGCTCTTCTTCTTCTTTCGTACCCCGGGTGCGGGTGCTCGAGCCGCCTCGACCGCCAGACTTCGACCTGGACGAGGACGTGCTCCTGCTCCGCGACCCCGGCGGGGAAGACGTACGGGTCGCCATGGTCACCACACTAGGGCGCAGTCACACCAGTCACACGCATCACAGGGGTGCGTGTCGGTTGCCCACCCCCCCCTGGACCCGGCTCAGACGGAGCGCCTTAAGGTGCCGCTCGGGTGAGCCAGATCACGCTCACCGTCACAGCCCTATCTCGGGAAGGGACCTACAAGTGAAAACCCTCAAGCAGGGACTCGGCCTTGCGCTCCTAGGCGCGAGTCTCTCGGCGGTACCTGCGCTGCAGACCGCCGCCGTCGGCGCACCCGCCGCCGACGACTCCCTGGTGCAGCAGATGCGCACCGAGGCCGACGGCCAGGTCCGCATCTCCACCGAACGCGCCACCGGCAAGGTCAGCTTCGTCCGCTCCGCGGACGGCAGCGACCTGATGCCGTCGACCGGCGCCCGTACCAAGGCCGACGCGGTCGACAAGGCGTCGGCGTACCTCGACAAGTACGCCGCCGCGTTCGGAGCCGACCGTGACCAGCTGGTCCAGGGCAGCGTTTCCAAGGACAAGCTCGGCACCGTCGTCTCCTACACCCAGGAGGTCGATGGCATCTCGGTCTTCGGCACCGCCCTGCGCGTCCACGTCGACCAGCAGGGTGACCTGACCGCCGTCAACGGCGAGCTGGTGCCGGTGAAGTCGGTGGACACCGACGCCGAGCTCAGCGCCGCCGAGGCGGGCGACCGGGCGGTCGGCCTGGTCGAGGCCGAGCCGCCCACCGACAGCGACGGCCGGTCCGACACCGAGGGCATCCGCGCCAAGTCCTCCGAGCTGGTCCTCTACAAGCGCGGCCTGGTGCAGGGCCTCGCCGGCGGCGAGACCAGCCTCGTCTACCTGGTCGAGGTCTCCAACGACGCCAACGTGCGCGACATGGTGTTCGTCGACGCCGACACCGGCAAGGTCGTCAACCGCTACTCGATGATCCACGACGCGCTGGACCGCGAGCTCTACGAGACCTCGCCCGACACCGAGCCGGTGTGGGAGGAGGGCGACCCCTTCCCGGGCGACCTCAACGAGGACCAGCAGAACATGGTGCCCTCGACCGGTGAGGCCTACTGGATGTTCCAGAACACCTTCGGCCGCGACTCCTACGACGGAGCCGGCGCGACCATGAAGACGGTCAACAACGACCCGCGCATCAACTGCCCGAACGCCAACTGGAACGGCGTGACGACCAACTACTGCGACGGGGTCTCCTCCGACGACGTGGTGTCCCACGAGTGGGGCCACGCCTACACCGAGTTCACGCACGGGCTGATCTACCAGTGGCAGTCGGGTGCCCTCAACGAGGCGTACTCCGACGTCTTCGGCGAGACCCTCGACCTGATCAACGGCCGTGAGGACGAGGGCGAGGGCGACATCACCGCGCCGCGGCCCGACGGTCTCTGCTCGAAGTTCACCCGGGGCGCGATCGGCGCGACGATCAACAGCCCGGCGGCGATCGCCGGTCCCTGTGCCGATGCCGCCGCCGCGGCGTTCGGCCCGGTCTTCGACAAGACCGGCGTCACCACCGACGTCGTCGTCGGCACCGACGCGGCCGACGCGGCAGGCCCGACCACGACCGACGGCTGCTCGCCGCTCGACAACGCGGCTGACGTCGCGGGCAAGTTCGTCTTCGTCGACCGCGGCACCTGCACGTTCGCCGTCAAGATCGAGAACGCCGAGGCCGCGGGCGCCACCGGCATCATCGTCGGCAACAACGTGCGCCGAACCGCGCCCCGATCTCGATCGCGGGCGTCTCCGACCTCTACGGGCTGATGGTCACCCAGGCCGACGGGACGAAGATCAAGTCCGTGGCCGGTCCGGTCAACATGACGATCCAGGACGTCGAGGTCGAGGAGAAGGCCGACTCCTACCGCTGGCTGATGGGCGAGAAGTCCGACGCCTTCGGCGGGGCGATCCGCGACATGTGGAACCCGACCTGCTACGGCGACCCCGGCAAGGTCTCGGACGCGGAGTACATCTGCGGCACCGAGGACAGCGGTGGGGTGCACAGCAACTCGGGCGTGATCAACCACGGCTACTCCTTCCTGGTCGACGGCGGCACGTTCAACGGCGTCACCATCGAGGGGATCGGGATCACCAAGGCGCTGGCGATCTACTACCGGGCGATGACGGGCTACCAGACGCCGATCAGCAACTTCGTCGATCACGCCGATGCACTCTTGGTGTCGTGCGGCGACCTCGTTGGTGAGACGTTGAAGGAGCCGAGCACATCGCCGAACGACTCGGTGGACTCCCCGGAGCAGGTCACGGGCGCCGACTGCGCGCAGGTCACGCAGATGATCCGGGCCCTGCAGCTGCGGCTCGACCCGACCGAGCAGTGCGCCTGGACGCAGCTGCTCGAGCCGGGCGTCGAGGCCGGGTGTGGCGAGGGCTTCACCACGGAGAACCTCTTCACCGAGGACTTCGAGGACGGGCTCGACGGCTGGACCCAGACCGACGAGAGCGTCTTCGGCGGTCCGACGTTCGACTGGGAGGCCTCACCCGGCTCCCCGATGGAGGAGCCGAAGGGTGACGGCCACACCAGCGCGGTCGCGTTCGGCCCGGCTCCGGACGAGGGTGACTGCTCGGGCACCGCGACGGACATCAGCGGTGCCAACTATCTCGACAGCGGGAACATCCTCGTCCCCGCCGACGCCCAGGCCCCGCGGCTGTCGTTCGACCACTACGTCGTCACCGAGGTGGGCTTCGACGGCGGCAACGCCCAGCTGAGCGTCGACGGCGGCGAGTTCTCGGCCATCCCGGCCGAGGCCTACGTCGAGAACGGGCCGGACGTACTGGCCTCGGAGCCGGAGGGCAGCACCAACCCGCTCGAGGGGCAGGACGGCTTCACGGGCACCAACCCGGGCCACGCGTTCGGCAGCTGGGGCACCTCGGTGGTCGACCTCGCGGCGGCGGGCGTCGAGCCCGGCAGCACCGTGCAGGTCCGGTTCGCCATCGGCCGCGACGGCTGCGGCGCCGGCATCAACGAGTCCGGCTGGTACGTCGACAACGTGCAGGTCGACTCCTGCGTGGCCGTCCCGCCGCCCGGGCCGGAAGCCACCGACACGGAGGTCGTGAAGTACCAGCCCAAGCCGGTCCCGCAGGGCCGCTCGTTCAAGGTGAGGGTCAAGGTCACCGCCGACGAGGGCACGCCGAACGGACGCGTGGAGATCATGAAGGCCGGCAAGGTGGTCGGCAAGGCGACGCTCGACCACGGCGGCGCCTGGGTCACGGTCACCAAGCGGTTCCCGCCCGGCAAGGTGAACCTGGTCGTGAAGTACCTCGGCAACAACAAGTTCAAGCCGAGCAACGACCGCTTCACGGTGAAGGTGGTGAGGAAGCGCCGCTGACCCGGCTCTAACACGTTGACCCGTCGCGAACTTCGCGACGGGTCAACGTTTCGCTCGACCCGGTGGTTGAGGCGCGAGGAGCGCCAGCGACGAGCCTCGAAACCCGACGGGTCAGCGCTTCACCCGCACCCGGATGGCCACCTGCGTCCGTGGCGGTCACTCCGGGAGAGGCCGCTGCACGCAGCGTCAACGTGCGGGTGCTGGTGAGGCGGGCGCGGCGCGTCGGCGACACGGTGACCCGCAGCGACACCCGCTGACGGGGTGCCAGCGTGCCGGTCCGGTACGTCCCCGCTGACACCGCGCGCGTCACGTCCCTGCCACCGGCGAAGTAGCGCACCCTCCACCGTGGGTTGCCGGCGGCGCCGACGAGCCGGAACCTCTCGGCGCGCTGCCCGTCGTTCTGAACGAGCCACTGCGACGACACCGTCTGCCCTCGCCGGGCGAGCTGCCGGATCGTCTGGTCCTTCGCCGAGCCGTAGACGTCGCCGCCGTGCCAGGCACCGCCGTTCTTGCGGATCAGTCCGTCCGGCCTCGGGGCGGCGAGCACCGTGTAGTGCCGGGTCCGTGTCGTGGTGTTGCCGGCTCCGTCCACCCCCGTGACGGACCAGGTGCGGGGGCCGAGCGACGAGGTGTCCAGCCTGGCCCCGACGATCCCGGTTGTGGTGCATGCAGCCAAGGCGTTGCCGGCGAAGTCCGTGCACGACCCGCTGGCCCGCACGACGGCGCCCTGCACGTAGGTCGCGCCGTCGGAGGAACCGGAGAGCCGGACCTGGGGACGCAGCGCGGTGATGAGCTCGGCACGGTAGGTGGCGTACCGCTGGCTGCCCTGCGGCGGGTCGGCCGCTTGGAGCTCCCAGACCGTGGTGCCCGCCGCGTCGACCTCGGTCGCGAGCGCGCTCCGATCGGCGGCCCAGCCGATCAGGGTGTTGCCGTTCGCAAGCCGCCGCGACGAGCCCGCGAACTGCGCGTACTTCCCGGCCGGCGCATAGGACCACACCAGGGTCGCGGTCGGCTGCGGGGTCGCCTCCAGGTCCAGGGCGTACTCGGTGACCCGCGTCCGGCCGCGCGCGACCCCCGGGCCGAGCGGATCCGACGGGTCGACGCAGAACCCGTCGGTCCCGTTGTCGAAGACCAGGATGTGCCCGTTGGGCAGCTCGCTCACCGTGTGCTGGGCGCACGGCCCACCCGGGAACGGATCATCGACGAACGCGAAGGTGCTGTCCCGACCGCCGAGCTTCCAGACGATGTCTCCGGGTGCGTAGCCGTCATGGGCCACCGTCGCGATCCGGTACGCCGCGCTGAGGTGGCGGAACGACGCGATGATGTCGCCGTCGCCGACGCTGACGACCGAGTTGATGTGCGCATAGTCCGGGTTGTTCGACGCGGCCAGCGACTCCCCCAGGATCGACGGGTCGTCCCCCGAGCTCCAGGTGAACACCGGCTCGTCCGCCGCGTCGAGCTTCTGGATGGTGGCATCGGTCTTGCCGGTTCCGGCGTTCGGCTCGTAGCCGATCAGGATCGTGCCGCCGTCGGGAAGCCGGATCGAGTCGTGCCCGTCGGTGTTGGTCAGGTCGTCGCCGACGTCGCGCCGCTTGAGCTCGGCAGTTGCCGCTCGGTGGTGTCCAGCGTGGCCAGTGCGTAACCGGACTTGCCGGGTTTCGAGGTCAGCCGCGAGACGGTGACTTCCTGGTTCGGCTGCTCCTTGAGGTCGGTGTCCCACGGACCGGTGACGGCGTACACCGGCACGCCGTTGCGGTCGACGATGGCCCCGAACGCGGGCTGGACGCCGTCGAAAGCGTTGAGGGTCAGGCCGACCAGGCCGGGCTGGACCTGGCCGGGCAGGTTGGTGGTGGCGTGCAGGGCCGGGAAGCCGGCCGGCAGGTACATCACCGAGTACGCCGTGCGGCCGACGTCGTCGTCGATGACGACTCGCACGTCCTGACCCTCGGTCAGTCCCGTGACGGTGGTCGTCGGAGACGTGGTGGGTGTGCCGTTCACCAGCACGACGCCGCCGGGGTCCGTGGTGGTCGCGGTGATCTCCAGCGTCCCGGCGGTCGCGGACGTGGTGGTCGCGGCGTACCGGAGGATCGCCGCATCGAACTCCGGGTACATCCCCACCGCCGTACCGGCGACGGCCAGTGTCCGGGTCGGCGGCGCACTCGACGCAGCCTGACCCGTGACGAGAACCCCGGTCCCGGATCCGACCAGAACAATGACAAGCACCAACAGCCGACGCATGTTCCCTCCCCGGAACGCGACGACCCATCCACCGTGCCGCCGCGCAAAGGGTACGGTCCGACGCAACCGCTCGCGGGCGAACGGCGCCGTTGCTCAGGCCTCGATGACGACCGGGATGATCATCGGGCGACGGCGGTGGGTGTTGTTCACCCAGCGGCCGACGATCCGGCGCACCGTCTGCTGGAGCTGGTACTCGTCGGTGTTGCCCTCGCGTACGGCGAGGTCGAGAGCGTCGATGATCGGCTGCTTGATCTCGTCGAACGTCGCGTCGTCCTCCGCGAAGCCGCGGGCGTGGATCTCGGGCCCGCCGGCCACCTTGCCGCTGACCGAGTCGATCACCACGATCACCGAGATGAAGCCCTCCTCGCCGAGGATCCGGCGGTCCTTCAGCGAGCTCTCGGTGATGTCGCCGATCGACGCGCCGTCGACGAACACGTAGCCGCAGTCGACCTTGCCGGAGATGGTCGCGACACCGTCGACCAGGTCGACGACGACCCCGTCCTCGGCGATCACGACGTTGTCGACGCCGGTCTGCCGGGCCAGGGCGGCGTTGGCGAGCATGTGCCGGATCTCGCCGTGCACAGGCAGCACGTTGCGCGGCTTGACGATGTTGTAGCAGTAGAGGAGCTCGCCGGCGCTCGCGTGTCCGCTGACGTGCACCAGAGCGTTGCCCCTGTGCACGACCCGGGCGCCCCAGCGAGCCAGCCCGTTGATCACCCGGTAGACGGCGTTCTCGTTGCCGGGGATCAGGCTGGACGCGAGCAGGACGGTGTCGCCCTCCTCGATGTGCACGAAGTTGTGGTTGCGCTGGGCGATCCGGCTCAGCGCGCTCATCGGCTCGCCCTGGGAACCCGTGGAGATCAGCACCTGACGCTCCGGGGCCAGGTCGGCCAGCTCCTTGGCCTCGACCAGCACGCCGCCGGGCACCTTGAGGTAGCCGAGGTCGCGGGCGATTCCCATGTTGCGCACCATCGAGCGGCCGACGTACGCCACCTTGCGGTTGTGGGCGACGGCAGCGTCGAGCACCTGCTGCACCCGGTGCACGTGAGAGGCGAAGCAGGCCACGATGACCCGCTGCGTGGAGTCGCGGAAGACCTGGTCGATCACCGGGGTGATCGACGTCTCCGCGGGGGTGAAGCCGGGCGTCTCGGCGTTCGTGGAGTCGGTGAGGAAGAGGTCGACCCCCTCCTCGCCCAGCCGCGCGAACGCACGCAGGTCGGTGATCCGGCCGTCCAGCGGCAGCTGGTCCATCTTGAAGTCGCCGGTGTGCAGCACCATGCCGGCGCCGGTGCGGATCGCGACCGCCAGGGCGTCGGGGATCGAGTGGTTGACCGCCACGAACTCGAGCTCGTAGGGCCCGAGGGTGAGCCGGTCGCCCTCGCGCACCTTGTGGTGCACGGTCTCCCGGAGGCGGTGCTCGCGCAGCTTGCTGTCGAGCAGGGCCAGGGTCAGCTCGGAGCCGACCAGCGGGATGTCCTGGCGCTCGCGGAGCAGGTAGGGCACCGCCCCGATGTGGTCCTCGTGGCCGTGGGTGAGGACCAGCGCCTCGATCTGGTCGAGGCGGTCCCTGATCGGCGCGAAGTCGGGAAGGATCAGGTCGACGCCGGGGTGGTGGTCCTCGGGGAACAACACCCCGCAGTCGACGATCAGCAGGCGGTGGTCGTACTCGAAGACGGTCATGTTGCGACCGATCTCGCCGAGACCTCCGAGCGGGATGACCCGCAGACCCCCCTTCGGCAGATCTGCCGGCGCGGAGAGTTCTGGGTGGGGGTGACTCAAGTGGGTTCCTTGTCTGAGTTGTCAGAGGAGGCCGGACGCGGCGAGACCTTCGCGCAGCGCGGCCACCTCGGTGTCGTCCAGCGGCACGAGGGGTGCGCGGACGTTGCGGTTGTCCAGTACGCCGAGCAGCTGGAGTGCTGCCTTGGCGGTCGTGGCGCCGTAGTTGGGCACCCCCATGACGGCTTCGATCGCCGGGACCATGCGGGCGAACACCCGCCAGCGCCTCGGCGTGGTCGCCGGCGGCGAAGGCGTCGGCCATCGCCGCCAGCTCCTTGCCGGCCGCGTGGCCGACCACGCTGACGAAGCCGGAAGCCTCCGTGTGCGAGCCAGCCCAGGTTGGCGACGTCGTCACCGGAGTAGACGGCGTACCCCATCTCGATCAGCTTCACCCCGCGCACGTAGTCGCCGACCGCGTCCTTGACGGCCACGACGGGCGTCCCAGGAGATCGCCTCGGCGTAGGTCTCGAGCGCGATCTGGGTGCCGGTTCGGCCGGGCACGTCGTAGAGCATCACGGGCACGCCGGTGGCCTCGACCACGGACCGGAAGTGGTGGAGCACGCCGGCCTGGCCGGGCTTGTTGTAGTAGGGGGTGACCAGCAGCAGCCCGTCGACGCCGACCTTCTCCGCCTGCTGGGCCAGCTCGATGGAGTGGGCGGTGGCGTTGGTGCCGACCCCCGCGACGACGACCGCGCGGTCGCCGACGGCGTCCTTGACCGCTGCCAGGATCTGCCCGTCCTCGGCGACGGTGGTGGTCGGCGACTCGCCGGTCGTGCCGGACACCACGACACCGTCGTTGCCGTTGTCGACCAGGTGCCGGGCGATCGCCGCGGTGCCGTCGAGATCGACGGACCCGTCGTCGGTGAACGCGGTCGCCATCGCCGTCAGGACCCGGCCGAACGGCGTGGCGGGGGTGGACGTCATGGGTTCAGGCTATCGCCAGGGCGTGCGGAAGCACGTCAGCCGCCAGCAGACGCAGGTGGTCGAGGTCGTCCAGGTCGAGCACCTGCAGGTAGATCCGCTGGCTGCCCAGGGCGGCGTACCGGCCGATCTTGTCCAGCACCTCGTCGGGTGTCCCCGCCAGAGCGTTCTCGCGCAGGTCGTCGGGCTCGCGGCCGATCGCCTTGGCCCGGCGGGCGACCTCCGCCTCGTCCGCTCCGACGCACACGGTGAGGGCGTTGGAGTAGGTCAGCTCGTCGGGGTCGCGGTCCCGCCGCTCGCAGGCCTCCCGGACCCGGGCGAACTGCGCCTCGGTGACCGTCCTCGTCGACGAAGGGCAGGTTGAACTCGTCGGCGTACTGGGCGGCCAGCGCGGGCGTGCGCCGGTGGCCCTTGCCGCCGATCAGGACCGGTGGCCTGGCCTGCACCGGCTTGGGCAGCCCGGGGCTGTCGGTCACCTGGTAGTGCTCGCCGTCGTAGGAGAACCCGCCCTCGGTCGCCCACAGCCCGGTGATGATCGCGAGCTGCTCCTCGAGCCGGTCGAACCGCTCCTTGGTGCTCCGGGAACGGGATGCCGTACGCCGCGTGCTCGGCGTCGAACCACCCGGCGCCGATGCCCAGCTCGACCCGCCCGCCGCTCATCTGGTCGACGTTGGCGATGCTGATCGCCAGCGGGCCGGGGAGCCGGAACGTGGCGCTGGTCATCATCGTGCCGAGCCGGATCGTGGTGGTGTCGCGGGCCAGTCCGGCCAGCGTGACCCAGGCGTCGCTCGGCCCGGGCAGGCCGTCGGTGCCCATCGCCAGGTAGTGGTCGGAGCGGAAGAACGCCCCGAATCCCAGTCGCTCGGCCTCCAGGGCGACCGCGAGCAGGTCGTCGTACGTCGCACCCTGCTGGGGCTCGGTGAAGATCCGCAGGTCCATGCGCTCCACCCTGTCACGCAGCCGGGCGGCGTCCTTCACGACTAGTGGAGATGGTCGGTCAGCTGCCCCTCGGGCCCGAACAGCTCGAGCTCGCCAGCGCTCGAGCAGGTCGGTGGCGTCGAAGTCGTCCGGGTGGAAGCCCTCGCGGGTGTAGGCACGCAGGTGGGCGATCACGTCGCGCTCGAGGAACGGCGAGTGCCGCAGCCGGGCCAGGCTGCGCACCAGCCGCACCGGGTGGTACGTCGACCGGTCGGTGAGCAGCATCGAGAGCAAGGTGGCGACGACCACCAGCCCGAGCAGGCCGACGCTCATGATCCGGAAGCCCCAGCGACGCATCCGCTCGGTTCCGCCGACCGCGCGATAGGCGTCGAACGCGACGGCCTTGTGCTCGGACTCCTCCAGCGCGTGCCAGAGCAGGATCGAACGGACCTCGGTGTCGCCGAGCAGTGCCTGGGCGGCCGGCTTGCGGAGCAGCGCCTCGGCGATGGTGGCGGTGTAGTGCTCGAGGGCCGCCGTGTAGGCGAGCCGCAGCTTCGGCGGCACCCGCTTCTCGGCGTCCAGCAGCGACCACTTCACCAGCCGGGCGACCCGGTGGGTCGGGTAGCCCATCTCCTGCAGCCGGCGGTTGAGCTCCCGGTGCTCGCGCCCGTGGGTGACCTCCTGGCCGATGAAGCCGGCGACCTGTCGCTTGAGCTCGGGGTCGGTGATCTTGTCCGAGAAGTTGCGCACCGAACGGACGAAGAAGTCCTCCCCCGGCGGGAACGTCGCCGACAGCACCGCGACGACGTGGCTCATCACCAGATCGCCGTCGACGTAGTGCTTGCGCAGGCCGCCCTCGGGATAGGCGAACCGGATCCGCCGGGTGTGCACGTCGCGGTGTGGTACGGCCTCGGCCATCGGACCCCCCATGGTCAGTTCGATCGGCGCTGCCACCAGACCAGGTCGAAATCATCCCGCTTTTCGCGCCGGATCTCGACCCACTCGTCCCGGTCGAACGCGGGATAGAACGTGTCGCCCTCGGCGCGAGCCGCACCTCGGTGAGGATCTGCTCGTCGGCGTACGGGAGGGCCAGGGCGTAGATCGCGGCTCCCCCGGCGACGTAGACGTCACCGGGCAGGTCCGCGGCCAGCGCCAGCGCCTCCTCGAACGACGACGCCACCCGCACCCCCTCGGCGGACCAGGACGGGTCGCGGGACAGCACCACGGTGGTGCGGCCGGGCAGCGGCCGCCCGATCGACTCGTACGTCGCCCGGCCCATCACCAGCGTGTGGCCGAGGGTGGTGCGCTTGAAGTGCGCGAAGTCGTCGGGCAGGCGCCACGGGATGGTGCCGGCGTCGCCGATCACGCCGTTCTCGGCGACCGCCGCGATCAGCACCACGCGCGGTCGCCGATGGCATCAGACGGCGATGGGCGCCTTGATGCCGGGGTGCGGGTCGTAGCCGGTCGACCTCGATGTGCTCGAGGTCGAACTCGTCGAGCTCGGTGACCGACGGGTCGAGCACCAGGGTCGGCAGCGGCCGCGGGTCGCGGGTGAGCTGGAGCCGGGCCTGCTCGAGGTGGTTGGCGTAGAGGTGCGCGTCGCCGAGCGTGTGCACGAAGTCGCCCACCTCGAGCCCGGTCACCTGGGCGACCATGTGCGTGAGCAGGGCGTACGACGCGATGTTGAACGGCACGCCGAGGAAGACGTCCGCCGAGCGCTGGTAGAGCTGGCAGGAGAGCCTGCCGTCGGCGACGTAGAACTGGAACAGCGCGTGGCACGGCGCCAGCGCCATCTGCGGGATGTCGGCGACGTTCCACGCGGAGACGATGTGTCGGCGCGAGTCGGGGTCCTGGCGGATCTGCTCGACGATCTTCGCGATCTGGTCGACATGCCCGCCGTCGGGGGTGGGCCAGGAGCGCCACTGGTAGCCGTAGACCGGCCCGAGGTCGCCGTCGGCGTCGGCCCACTCGTCCCAGATCGTCACCCCGCGGTCCTGCAGCCACTTCACGTTGGTGTCGCCGCGGAGGAACCACAGCAGCTCGGCGAACACCGACCGGGTGTGGACCTTCTTGGTGGTGACCAGCGGGAAGCCGGCGCTCAGGTCGAACCGCATCTGGTGGCCGAAGACGCTGCGCGTGCCGGTGCCGGTGCGGTCGCCCTTCTCGGCGCCCTCGTCGAGGATCCGGCGGAGGAGATCGAGGTAGACCTGCACGGTGCCAACCTAATCGCTAGCGAGGCAGCAGGGAGCGCGCACCGCCGGCCGGGAACCACGCGGCCAGCATGCAATCGCCGTACGGCGCGGCGCAGCGATGCAGCTCCGAGACCTGCACGGCGGGCGGCTCGAGGATCAACACCACCGAACCGTCCGGCGCGAAGCGGGCGGCGGTGACGCTCCGGGGCTCGTCGATGTCGAGCGGGACCGGGCGATCGGTGTCGGTGTCGTAGAGCCGGACCCGAGCCGTGGCGGCACCGCCGCCCTCCTTGGTCAGCACGTACCGCGCCGTAGCGGTCCAGCTCTCCCGGCAGCCTCCAGTCGGGCACCTCGTCGACCGTGCCGGCGTCGAGGTCGATCGACAGCAGCTGCTCATCGGAGGCGACGTAGGCGGTTCTGTCCTGGAGGGGATGATCCGGGCCCGGTCCCCCTCCAGATCGATCTCCAGTAGCCGCTCCCCCGTGTCGAGGTCGTAGTCTACCAGCTCGGGACCGTCAGAGTCGACCCAGACGACTTCGTCCTCGGTGTCGGACACGAAGAACGAGCTGTCC
>CAWFAE010000016.1:0-380355 GCA_963813615.1 uncultured Actinomycetota bacterium | reverse complement strand
CTTGGCTTCATCGACGAGCTCTGATGGTGGGCGTTCGTAATCCCAGCGATCGTCAGTCGCTGACCCGGCCGGTCTCGTAGGCCCACATGGCGACCTCCACCCGGTTCCGTGCGCCGAGCTTGGCCATCAGGCTGGCGACGTGGGTCTTGACTGTGCTCAGGCTGATGTGCAGCTCGACGGGCGATCTCGGCATTGGTGCGGCCGCGGGCGATAGTGATGAGCACCTGCTCCTCCCGTTCGGTGAGCGGGTCGATCGGTTGCGTCGGCGATTCCACGCGGCCGGTGCGCGCGAACGACGACAAGAGCCGGCGGGTGATGCTCGGCGAAATGAGCGAGTCGCCTCGGGTGGCCGCCCGTATCGCCTCGCCGAGCATCTCGGGTCCGGCGTCCTTCAACAGGAACCCCGTGGCTCCGGCCTGCAGTGCTCCATGGACGTACTCGTCGAGGTCGAAGGTGGTGATCACCACGACGGCGACCGGGTCCTCGACGCCCGGGCCGGCGAGCTGACGAGTCGCCTCCACCCCGTCCAGTACGGGCATCCGGATGTCCATCAGGCAGACATCGGGACGCAGCTCGCGGGCCAGCCGAACCGCCTCCAGCCCGTCCCTTGCCTCGCCCACGACCTCGATGCCGTCCAAGGTGCCGAGGATCAGCCGCAGCCCGATCCGCACCAGGTCCTGGTCGTCGGCGACCAGCACCCGGATCGTCACCCCGTCACCTCCCGGGGCAGGGTTGCCTCGACCAGCCACCCGCGCTCGGGGCAGGGGCCAGCCGAACAACCCCCGCCGAGCAGGGTCGCCCGCTCGACCATGCCGATGATGCCGAACCCGGACCCGGTGGTCCGGCCCGGATTGTGGTCTCCGTCGTCGCGGACACTCAGGCGGATCGACGATGATTCGCCGTCGACCCGCACCTCGACCAGCGTCGCGTTCCGGGCATGACGCAGAGCATTCGTCACCGCCTCCTGGGCGATGCGGAACACCGCCGTGTCCACCGCCGCGGGGAGTGCCGTCACATCACCTGAGAGCTTGACCTGGACCCGGGGCCCAGCGGGTGAGGCGCCCACCAGCCGCTCCAGGTCCGCGACCCCCGCCTGCGGGGCGTAGTCGGCGGGCGACTGGTTGCGCAGCACCCGCACCATCGCGCGCATCTCCGCCAACGTCCGCGACGCCTCGGCCTCGATCACCTCCAGCGCCTCGACGGACGACTCGGGACTGCTCGCCGCGAGCGCGCGACCGGCCTGGGCCTGGATCGCGATCGCGGAGACGTGGTGGGCCACGGTGTCGTGCAGCTCGCGCGCCAGCTCAACGCGCTCCTCGGCCTTCACCTGCTCGAGCCGGCGGCGCCGGTGATCGTGCTGCGAGCGCGCCGCCACGCCGAGCGCCATCGAGGTCATCAGCACGGCCGCCCCGCCGACCAGGTCCCCGACCCCGGTCCAGCTCACGAAGAACGCGGTCGTGGCCACGACCAGGATGATCGCGAGCCCTGCCAGCACCTCACGCCCGGAAGCCCACCGGAACAGCGCGTACGGCAGGAGCAGGAAGTAGATCATCGTGTACATCTCGAGCACTGGTTCGTCCGCCATGATCAGCCCGATGTCCACGACCACGGACGTGCCGAAGGCCACCGCGACCACCGTGAACGGATGCGTACGCCGCCACAGAAGTGTTGGCGCCAGCCCCACCGTCACGAGCAGCGACAGCCACGGAAGCAGAAGGTTCTCACGCAGTGTGACCTCCAGCACGGCGGCCACCGCGACCACGCCGACCAGCACCCAGTCCCACCACACCCGCGCCGGCGGCGACGAGGCGCGCGGCTCGTCCAGCACGGACCGCAGCGGGTTGATCACCGGCCCAGCCTAGGGAAGCCGCAGTACGCCGGGACCGGCCGAAAGTCTGATTCGCCCCCGGCCGAAGGCACGACCGCATCCCGGCCTCGACGCCGATGTGTCGGCACCCCCGGCGACACCAGCGTGGAGGCACTGGCCGGCGCACCCCACGCCGGCCGCTCACCGAGGAGGCCACCGTGTCCGGAGTACTCGAACGACTGGGCCGCTTCGCCGCCCGTCGCCCCTGGGTCGTGATCGCCACCTGGGCAGCGGTCTGCCTCGTGGTCCTGACCGCCGCGGCTTCATTCGGTCGGGAGCTCGACGACCCGTTCGAGGCACCCGGGCTCGACTCGCAGCGCGCCACCGAGCTGCTCACGCGGGCCGGCGCCGGCGACATGGGCCTCGGCGCCGACGTCGTCCTCACGCCGCGCGACCCGTCGGAGAACCTCTTCGACTCCCCTCGAGCGCGGGCCGATGTAGCCAGGGTCCAGGAAGCCGTGGCGGCGCTGCCCCACGTGCTCGGCACGAGCGACCCGGCCGGCGCGCTCGACGGGGGCCGGCAGTCCGCCGTGGACTCCGGGGTCGTCTCGCCCGACGGCGAGGTCGCCCTAATCCGGATCCAGTACCCCGGGCGCGCCGACCTGTCGCCCGCCGACCTGGAGCACCTCAAGACGACCCTCGACGACCTTCGTACCGCGACCTCCCTGCGCATCGAGGCCGGCGGCGACCTGTACTTCGCGTTCGAGCAGGCGCCGACCGGTGTCGGCGAAGCCCTCGGCCTGGCGGTCGCGATCGTGATCCTGCTGCTCGCCTTCGGGTCCATCGTGGCCATGGGGTTGCCGATCGGGACGGCCCTGCTCGGCCTCGCGGTCGGCGCGGGGTCGTTATCCGTGGTGGCCTACCTCGTCGACATCCCCAGCTGGGCGGTCGTCATCGGATCCATGATCGGACTCGGCGTCGGCATCGACTACGCGCTGTTCATCCTGACCCGCTTCCGTGAGCACCTCGCCGAGGGCCGCGACGTTGAGGACGCCGTCGGCCGCTCGCTGGCCACCGCTGGCCGGTCGGTCGTCTTCGCCGGTGGCACCGTCGTCGTGGCGATCCTGGGTCTCACCGTCGCCCGGATCCCGTTCATCACCGCCGGGGGGATCGGGATCTCCCTGATCGTGCTGGTGATGGTGCTCGCATCCATCACACTGCTGCCGGCGCTGCTGGGGATCGCGGGCCACCGGGTCAACGGGCGCCGCTCCGGCCGCCAGGACACCTCGTGCCACCGGTGGCGCCGGTGGGGTGCCCACGTGGGACGGCACGCGGCGGCGTACGCCATCGGCGCCACGGTCCTGCTGCTCGCCCTGGCGGCGCCGGTGACGGCGCTCCGCCTCGGCTTCCCCGACGAGGGGACGATGCCGCAGTCGCGCACGGAGCGACGGGCCTACGACTTGATCGCGGACGGGTTCGGACCCGGCGCCAACGGCCCGCTGGTCATCGCGGTCGACGTCGCGGGCGACCCCACCGTCCTCCCGGCGCTGGCGTCCGCCATCGGGGCGGATCCCGGGATCGCGGAGGTCTCGCCTCCGCAGGTGTCGCCGCCCACGGACGTGGCCGTCCTGGTCGCCGAGCCGGCCACGGCCCCCCAGTCCGAGGTCACCCGCGAGACGATCAACCGGCTGCGTTCGGAGGTGTTGCCGGAGGCCCTGGCCGGTAGCCCGGCCCGCGCCCACGTCGGCGGCCAGGTGGCGGTCTTCGCCGACCTCGGCCACCGTGTCCAGGAGCGCCTGCCATGGTTCATCGCGGCCGTCGTGCTGCTGTCCTTCCTCCTGCTGATGCTGATGTTCCGTTCGCTGCTGGTGCCCCTGAAGGCCGCGGTGATGAACCTGCTCAGCGTGAGCGCGGCGTACGGCGTCCTGGTCATGGTCTTCCAGTGGGGCTGGGGAGGTGACCTGATCGGCCTGGAGTCCACGGTGCCGATCCTGTCGTTCATCCCGCTGTTCATGTTCGCGATCCTGTTCGGGCTGTCCATGGACTACGAGGTCTTCCTCCTGTCACGGATCCGGGAGGAGTACGTGCGCACCGGCGACAACGACGAGGCAGTCGTGCGCGGCCTGGCCGGGACCGCACGCACGATCACCTCGGCGGCGCTGATCATGGTGGCCGTCTTCGGCGGCTTCGTCCTCGGCGCCGACCCACTGGTGAAGATGATGGGACTCGGCCTGGCCACAGCGATCGCCCTCGACGCCACTATCGTCCGGCTGGTTCTGGTGCCCGCCACCATGACGCTGCTGGGCAACGCCAACTGGTGGCTGCCGAACTGGCTCGACCACCTGCTGCCGGGAAGCCGCAACGAGACCGGCCTCCCCGGTCCAACTGTGGCCGAACGGTCGACACGAATCTTCGTGCCCTGAGCCGGTCGGCCCGGCACGACCCGCCGCGCTCGCACGGCATGGGCGGCTCCGCGAGCGCAGCGCGGTCCCAGGTGCGTCTATCCGCCGCCCTTTGGGGACACGATCGTCGACGTCCGGATCTGCAGCGGACCGCGCGATCGTGCCGATGCCGAGCGTTGCCGAAGTACTGAACGAAGTCGGTGCATCTGCCGCTGTTCGATCGAGGTTCGCGGCTTGCGCCACCGTCCCGGTGGGTGCTGACTCCAGCCCCTGAGCCCGAGTAGCGTCGCTGGAATGTCGAGCAACTCTGAGCGGCGGGCCGCACGCGAAAGGGTGGCCGCGTATCACGAGGCTCGGTTGGCCGAACTGGTCCAACGTGTGGGCGAAGCCGTTGACCGTTTTCGAGCCGGCGAGGTTGACGCGTTCGACGCGGACCAGGTCATCTTTCAGTACAGCCGTGCCGCGAAGGAGCTCTGGAAGTTCTGCAACCTTCCGGACGTCGAGTTCACCGCAAGCCTGATTGCTGACAGCGCACCGGCCGACTGGTGGGAGCGGGGCGCGCCCAGGCGCCGATGATTCTCCGCGTCGGTCGGTCACGGTTTCGTCGGACACCCAGTGTGGAAGGCAGGGATGGCCTGCGCCCGATCCGGCGACCTTGCGGCGATTGACGAGTCCCCGGCTGTGGTCGCGAATGCTGGGATGGAGCTCATTCATCCGGGCCCGGCCGTCTCCGGTGTTCTCGTCACCACATCGCCCAATCTGCGGCTCGCTTTGGCCGCCTATCTGGCTCGGTTCAAGGGTCAGTCGCGGGTCCACACGGAGTCCGACCTGAAGGGCTACTTGTCCTGGTGCGAGACCCATGGGCTCGACCCACTTGTCGCTACCCGTCCGCACATCGAGCTGTACCTGCGTTGGATGCAGGAGGTACGCCGCTATCGACCCTCTACGGTGTCTCGCCGCACGTCGATGGTTGCCGGGTTCTACCGCACCTGTGTGATCGACGGTGTCTTGGAGCACTCGCCGGCCGACTACGTGCGTCGGCCGAACGTGCCAGCAGTGTCACCGACCCTGGGGCTCACTCACCTCCAGTTCGAGGCCATGCTCAGCGCCGCGAGACAGTCGACCAACCGGTTCGACTTCGCCCTGGTCACCATGCTCGGACTCCTCGGACTGCGGATCTTCGAGGCGACCGGCAGCAACATCGAGGACCTCGGCGAGCAGCACGGACATCGAGTCCTGCGCGTCCGCGGCAAAGGAGACAAAGTGGTACTCACACCGCTGCCGCCCGCAGTGGCGCGAGCCATGGAACGGGCAGTCGCGGACCGCAACGCGGGACCGATCCTGCTCACCCGACGTCAGACCAGGATGGACCGGCACTGCGCCACCCGGCGGCTGCGCCGGCTTGCCGAACAAGCTGGCGTCAACCTGCCACGCATGCACCCCCACATGCTCCGGCACACCTTCGTCACCACCATGCTCGACGCCGGCGTAGACCTCCGCGACGTACAGATCGCTGCCCGCCACGCCGACCCCCGCACCACGATGCGATACGACCACGCACGGAAGAACCTGGACCGCCACCCCAACTACATCCTCGCCGCCTACATGGCCTCAGGAACCTGATCTCCCGACCAGCAGCCACGCCATCCGCGGCATGTCCGGATGGCCGCAGCGCGGCTATCTGTGGCGTGAGTGGATTTGTTCTCCCGCGGACGAACCCTCCGAGCGAACGGTCTCGTTAGCCGTAGGGGACAGCGGGCCGCACGGCGATTTCGGTTCCATCGGTGATCTCCCGTCGCCGTGGGTGGCGGGCTGGAGCCCTTGCCGTGACGGCGGCACTCCATGAATGATGAGGTCTACTAGGTAGTGCGTTGGGTCTCTGTGGGGTGACGTGGATGTGAGCTACGAACGCACAAAGGCAGTCCTCGTTATCGGGGCCGCTGCCATCTTCCTCGGCGTGATCGTCATCTGGTGGTACGTGAAGCGTCCCGGATCGTCCTAGACCGCTAGGGACTGCCTGCGCCTGAAACTTGCGGTCGTCCCGGTCCTCGAGATCGTTGACACGGACACCGGTCGAGTCACCATCTCACCGGCGTGGGCTCCAACCTGCGCTCATCGGCACGACCGATCGGATCGCGGCATGTGCGGATGCGCCCTCCGCATCTAGTCTCGGTTGATCCAGCGCACGGGAGTCACGTGCCGTCCAGACACGTCGTCGGTGGAGCCGGGCAACATCCGCGCCAGGGGGTGTCATGACGGCCTCGTCCAAGTCCCAGGAACCTTCGGCTGGTCGGCCCACGGTCCGCTTCACCGCGATGACGGAGGGCACCGCCGATGACTACGAGTTGTTGGTCCCGTACGAGGAGCAAGAGTTGGCGCAGGTGCCGGAACGCATCCTCGGCTGGCTTCGGGGCATGGACGAGCACACCGGCTATCTGGTCACCAGACTTGGTCACAGCCCGCAGGCGGCCACGCGGGCTATGCGGGCAGGTGAGGACGAAGAGATGGTGGTATGCGCGTTGGTCCACGACGTCGGTGACGTCCTCGCGCCTGCGAACCACTCCGAGGTTGCCGCAGCCGTCGTTCGGCCCTACGTCTGGGAACGCAACTACTGGATCATGAAGCACCACGGGGTGTTTCAGGGCGTGTACTGGTTCCAGCACATCGGTGCCGACCCGAACGCCCGCGACCGGTGGGCGGGCCACCCCTGGTATCAAGCGTGCGCCGACTTCTGCGCGGACTACGACCAGAACTCCTTCGACCCCGACTACCCAACGGAGCCGCTGGAGGTCTTCGAGCCGATGGTCCGACGCGTGTTCGACCCGAGCCGAGTGAAGAAGCCGTCGCCATCCCTCACTCGGCCGGAGACAACTGACGTCAAGTGTTACGAGGCCGCGATGGGTTGCCCTACGGCCAGCACTTTGCGTGAGTGACCGCACGCACCTCGGGGCATGAAAGTGCGGTCAGAAGGCCTCAACTAGTGTGGGCCGACCGGCTTCGACGACGCAGGAGCGATGGAGCATGGAGCGTTTGTGGACGTTCGACCGGTTGGCCGTCACGATGCGCCGGGTCGACTTCCTCGACCCCGCGCTGGCGGACCAGCCTGACGCACGGGAGCGCGGTGTGCGCGTTGAGATCAAGCCTGCGCAGACGCAGGCCCAGGGGTCGGTATACGCCTCCGACGTCGTCACGCTGGACCAGGCGTTGTGCCGGTGCGACTTCCTCGAGTCGGGACCGGGCAAGGCCGACCGGATGCACTGGCACCCCGAGATGGCCCACGGCGAGCCAGGGGACAGGACGTTCGAGGACGGGATGCCGGCCGACCCACGAGGCTGGTTGACCTCCTTCCTGCGCAGCGGGCTGCCTGACTACTTGAGCCGGAGCGGCCACGACATCACGTCATACGCCCACGACCTCACCGAGATGGGGGACACCGCCGACGAGATAGGGCGAGCGCTCGATGAGGGGCTCGCGTGGGCGCGGGAGCCTTGGCCGGACGTCGTGCACGACGGGCGGGGAATAGCGGTGGCGAAGTAGCTCACCGCTGCCTTGCCCAAGCGGAACCCGCGCATGGCATGAGCTGAGCGGATCGCGGCAGATCAGGGCGTTGACGAGCGGTTAATCCTTCCATCGAGAGGTCTCGTTCGGCAGCATCGGTGTCATGCGCGTGATGAGACTGATTCATGTTCTCGATGCTCCCGACCTGCATGCAGAGAGTGCCTTCTGGGCCGGGATGCTCGGCGGCATCGTTGACGCCGAGGACGAATGGCACAGCGTCATCGTGGACGGTGAGTGGCGTCTGGGAATCCAACTCGCGCCCAATCACGTCGCTCCGGCGTGGCCGCAAGGTCAACAGCAGCAGCAGATCCATCTGGACGTGTGGATTGACGACTTGGCGGAAGCGCACGTCAGGGCGATGTCCCTCGGCGCGACGCTGCTCCAGACCGCCAACGACCCGGCGACGGACGGCGAAGTGTTCCAGGTGTACGCAGATCCTGCTGGGCATCCGTTCTGCTTGTGCCGGGGTCCATTGCCTGAGTAGGCACCAAGCAACCGGACCCCGGCGACGGCCCGACCGCCCGCAGGCATGAGAGGACGTTCTGAACCGCAGGCGTCCTCGACAGCGCCGAAGCGCCCGCCTAGCCTGCAGGTCCGAGAATGAGGCAGGAGTCGGAGAGACAACCGACCACCTGACGTTCTGTGTCCCCCGGATCTGGACATTGGCATGGGGCGCCGTCCCCCCGTGAAAGCGGAGTGCGCCCCACACCTTCTGACAGTACTGCCGATGAGTGCGGCGTGATCTAGTCTCATTTGAGTAGCACGGCTTGGCCGTCTCGGGCATGAAGCGGAGCGCTGGGCGACCGACCATGATCGTCCCCCGATGTGGTCGGTCACCCATGCCCGGCACCGCCTCGTTGTCGTCCCTAGCTCGACGGGGCGGTTTCGCATCCTGGGGTCTGGGCACCTCTAGGCACTCCTCCGTCTCTGCTCAAGAAGAAGTGCCATGCTCCGTCACCTCATCCATGTGCACGCCCCGATCGCCGACGTGTTTCACGCCCTCGATCGATCCGACTTCGCCTCCGCGATGACCGATGGAAACCTCCACATCGTGAAGCTCAGCGATGGCGTTGGAGCCGCCCGCGATGTGGGTGAGGGAACCGACATCGACCTGTTCGATGACGAGGACGGGATCCAGGTGGGTCGCCTGGTGGGCTACCTGCGCGAAGGCGGGATGGTCGTAGATCAGGAAACGCTTGACTGAGGTGCGTCGTCCCGGTTCTTGAAAGGAATGCCACAGAGAGCGAGCACCCTGGCCGCGAAGCAGCCGTCCCGTGCGACAACGGTCACTGAGTCCCAGTCATGCTTGATCGCTCCGACGAGCACCCCGATCGCCATGCACGGCAGGAAGTCGACATCGCTCAGGTCGACGACGACGGCATCGCTTGACCCGTTCATGCACAGGTGCAACGCCCTGCGGAAGTCGTCCAGGGCCAGTTCGTCGACCGCGCCACTGACGGCCAGCGTGCGCCCGTCGGGACCCGTGACCGCCGAGAAGGGCCGCTCGTCCATGAGGTGATTTTGCGCCCGCCATAGGCGAGCTGGGTCAGCGACCGTCGACGTCGAAGGCATCGTGGACGTTGCTTCCGTAGAAGTCGCGGCTGCCGGACTTAGCCAGCCCGCGGCTGACCATGTAGCCGATGGTCAGGAGGGTGATGTAGAACCACGCCTCCTGGGAGCCGAAGTCGCTGGCGTCGACCATGGCCGAGGCGATCAGGACGCCGATGACGGCGACGACGTAGGCGATCAGCTCGGTGGTCTTGTAGGAGGACTTGGTCTCGGTGGAGACGCGCACAGACGGGTTGTGGCCGGTGGTGTTCGTGCGGGCGTCGGTGTTGTGAGCAGTGTGCGACATGACGTGCTCTCCTGTGTGTTTCGCGGCCTGTTGGCCCTGGCCCCGGTCGGGCCGTTCTGATGGAACGATGCGGCCCTCATGGGGCGTGCACGGCTTACGATCCCTAGCCTTTTGGGTCCGAACTACACCTGTCGGGGGGTGATGCCGGGTGACTGTCATCACATCTCTCGTGTGCCACCAACAAGCCCTACGGGGTCGACGAACGTGCTTCCTGCCCGCCACAAGGGAGCTACGCCCGAGCGGGTGTAGTTCTCGCCGAGACACCAAAGGAGCATTGGCGCGTAGACAGCGGTGGAGGCCGGGAAACGGCCAATGCAGCGAGCGAATGCTCAGACCCGGAGGGACACCCACCATGAGCCTCACAGACCCGTGCACCGCTTCGGCCGTGACGACACCAGCCCTGACCCAACCGGATCCGGCCACGCACCCGGACATCCCGGTCATCGGGCCCATGGCCGGCACCTGGACGTGGAACGTCTTGGAAGACCGCTGGTGGTGGTCTGACGAGATCTATGCCATCCACGGCTTCGAGCCGGGCGAGGTTGTTCCCACGACTGCATTGATGCTCGCGCACAAGGTCCTCGACGACCTAGAGAAGTGTCGATCCACGCTCGCAGGCGCGAAGGTGCGTCCTGGCCCCTTCTCCAACTACCACCGCATCATCGACACTCGCATGCGGACTCGGCACATCCTGACCGTCGGCAGCGGGCATGCTGACGGTATCGGGCGGGTGTTCGAGGTGACCGGATACCTGGTCGACCTCACAGACGCACGCCAAAACGACGTCCAGCCCGCAGTGGAAGAGGCGCTCGACCGTGCTCTCGAACACCGAGGCGTCATAGATCTCGCCAAGGGCGCGATCATGTTGGCGCACGGCGTCGACGCCGACACCGCGTTTGGGATACTTCGCTCGACGTCGAACATCACGCAACTCAAGCTGCGCGATGTTGCCTTGAGGCTTGTCGACGCACTCGCCCAGGAACCCCACGACCCCAGGACCGAAACTCACCTCGACGCCCTGCTGCAGCGAATCACCTGACGGGAACAGGTCAGAGCCGCACCGCCTCGAAACCACAGGTCCTCCCCCGGCAGTACGGTGCCGCACGCGGCCCTGTCTGCGTGAGCCGACAGGCGCGACTCTGTGTCAGAAAATGCTGGTCTAGAGTGCCAGCATGGGGCCAGAAGTGAATCGCCCGCTGCGACTTGCCATCGTCGACGACTACGCCGTGGTCGTTGCAGGAGTCGCGGCGTTCTTGGCGGCCGAGCGGATCGATGTGGTCGAGACCGGGGCCTTGACGCCTGTGATCACCGACGTTGACATCGTCCTCTACGACACCTTCGGTCAGGTGCAGGGCGTCGGCATCGATCTGCAGGACTTCGTCCGAGACAGCGGCGCGAAGGTGGTCGTCTACAGCTGGAACCTCAAGCCGGAGATGATCGAGCAGGCGGTGGCCGGTGGTGCCCGTGGATATCTCTCGAAGGTGCTCACCGGACCAGAGGTTGTCGCTGCTCTCGAGCGGGTCATGCGTGGCGAGGTCGTCATCATCACCGGTGAGAACGAGACCAGCGTTGGTGGTGTGGGTGACTGGCCGGGCCGGTCCGCGGGACTCTCTCCGCGTGAGGCGGAAATGCTGGCGTTGATTACCCAGGGGCTGAGCAATCAGGAGATCGCCGATCGCGTGTTCCTCAGCATGAATACGGTGAAGACCTACATCCGCTCCGCCTACCGCAAGGTCGGGGTCACGCGGCGCTCGCACGCGCTGATGTGGGGAGTAGAGAACGGCTTCAAGCCCGACACCCTGCGCACAGTCGACCCCGCTCTCCTGGTGCGGCCGACGCTGGCGTCAAAGCGCTCCAGATCATAGACAACCGCGCTCGCAGGTCCGCTTGGCCAACACGGTCAAGCGGATGGCCGCTCGGGTCCTAACGGCCCCAACCGCTCCGGCGCACGCGAACGCACTCTCATCGGCTGATCCGGATACCTGGGCACCGCCGATCGTGGGCTGAAGCGGGCTGGTGAGTGTCGACGGTTTGCGTTATAATCGAACACATGTTCGATCTCGGGAGTGCTGCGGCGGCCGACCTCCGCGCCCTGGTTGACGCCCTCGAACAGGTGCCTTCGGATCCCGATGCACGAGGGATGCTGGACCAGGTCGAGGCGCTGGAACGGCTCAAGTGCGCGGCCTCCGCGGCCCAGGCGCGGATCACCTCCGACTTCGACGACCACCGCAACGACGCCCACCCCACCCACGCCGTCTCGGACTCGAGCCTGGGCGCCGAGATCGGTGTCGCCCGTCACCAGTCACCCCACTGCGGCAGCCGCAAGCTCGGCCTGGCCCGTGCCCTGGTCGACGATCTGCCGGCCACCCTTGCCGCTCTTGCCAGAGGCGACATCGACGAGCGACGCGCCGAGATCATCGCCGACGGGACCAGGGACCTGTCCCGCGAGGATCGACTCGCGGCGGACGCCGAGATCTCCCGTGAGCTCCGCTACCTCGGCGACCGCGACCTGCAGATGCTCGTCCAACGGATCGTCTACCGCATCGACGAGGCCGGCGCGCAGCGCCGCCGCGAGAAGGCCCAGACCCGCCGCCGAGTGACCAAGCGCAACCTGGGCGATGGCACCGCTCTGGTCAGCGGGGTCGTCTCCGACATTCACGCCGCCGCGATCATGACCTCACTTGCCGAGCGCGTGGCGCTGGAGCGTACGACGGGGGTAGCCGGCGACCGCAGCCAGTCGCAGCTGGAGGCCGACATCTTCGTCGAACGCCTCACCGGACAGACGGTCGCGACCGCGGTCCCGGTCAACGTCGATCTCGTGGTCTCCGCCGAGACCCTGCTCGGTGACGACGACGAACCCGCCGACGTCGCCGGCTGCGGGCCGGTCCCAGCGTCCGTCGCGCGTGAGATGGTGATCGCCTCGCCCGAGGAACAGACGAAGATCCGGCGGCTGTTCCGATTCGAAGAGACCGACCGTCTCGTTGCCTGGAGTCCACCAGCCGCACCTTCCGTGGCCTGAGCGCCCTGCTGATCCGGCTCCGCGATCGGACCTGCCGAACGCCGTGGTGCAACGCCCCTATCCGGCACGGCGACCACGTGGTCCCCGTGCGTACGGGCGGTACCACCACCGACGACAACGCTCAGGGACTCTGCCAGGCCTGCAACCAGATCAAGGAGAGCCCGGGCTGGCGACATCGCACCGTGTCCGGCCCTACGGATCGGCACGAGGTCGAGATCACCACCCCGAGCGGTCAGACCCTCAGTGCTCCCGCGCACCGACGCCGCCCCAACCAGCCACCGCAGCCACGGTGGGTCGAGATCCAACCGGGCCGCTGGGTGCTGGCCGCCTAGTAGTCCGACACGCTCCGCGCGGCGAGCAGCCGCCGGAACGACGCGACCCGGTCGGGGTCGGCGGTGCCCGCCTCGACCGCATCGTCGAGCCCGCACTCGGGCTCGTCCTCGCCGTGGGTGCAGCCCCGCGGACAGTCGCCGGTCAGCTCGTCGAGGTCCGGGAACGCTCCGATCAGGTGCTCCGGCTCGACGTGCGCCAGACCGAACGACCGGATGCCGGGCGTGTCGATGATCCAAGTGGCACGGCCGGGGTCGGGAACCCGCAGCATGATCGCCGACGTGGACGTGTGCCGACCCCGGCCGGTGACCACGTTGACGTGGCCGATCTCGCGATCGGCATCCGGAACCAGCGCGTTGACCAGCGTCGACTTGCCCACCCCACTGTGGCCGACGAGCACGCTGACCCGTCCGGCCAGCTGCTCCCGGAGCTCGGACAGGTCGCCACCCTTGCGGGTCACCACCCACGGCACGCCCAGGGATCGGTAGGTCGACATCAGCGACTCCGGGTCGGCGAGGTCCGACTTGGTCAGGCACAGCAGCGGCCGCATCCGGGCGTCGTACGCCGCCACCAGCGCACGGTCGATCAGCCGGGGCCGCGGCTCGGGGTCGGCCAGCGCGGTGACCACGACCAGCTGGTCGGCGTTGGAGACCAGCACCCGCTCGATCGGGTCGTCGTCGTCCGCGGTCCGGCGCAGCGTGGTGGTGCGCTCGCTGACCTCCACGATCCGGGCCAGGGCGCCTTCGATGCCGGACACGTCACCGACGACGCGCACCCGGTCGCCGACCACGACGCCCTTGCGCCCGAGTGGGCGCGCCTTGACGGCCAGCACCGTCGTCTCGTCGACGAGCAGCGTGAACCGGCCCCGGTCGACGGTGACCACGACCCCGTCGACCGCGTCGTCGTACGTCGGCCGCTCCTTGGTGCGGGGGCGGGTGTGCCGACGGGGTCGGTCGTAGTGCTCGAAGTCCTGGTCGGAGTAGCGCCCGGTCGGCCGGCTCACAGCAGCGTCGACCAGACGTCGGCGAAGTCGGGGAAGGTCTTGGCGGTGGTCGCGACGTTCTCGACCAGGACCCCGTCGACGGCCGCACCCACGACGACACCGGCGTGCGCCATCCGGTGGTCGGCGTAGGTGTGCCAGAGCCCGCCGGTGAGGGGTGCGGGCTCCAGGGACAGGCCGTCCGGCCGCTCGGTGACCGCGGCGCCGAGCCCGCCGAGCTCCTTGGCCAGCGCGGCCAACCGGTCCGTCTCGTGCCCGCGGATGTGGCCGATCCCGCGCAGGTGGGAGGGCGTCTCCGCGAGCGCGCACAGCGCCGCGACCACGGGGGTCAGCTCGCCCACGTCGTGCAGGTCGAGGTCGACGCCCTGGAGCCGGTCGGGACCGGTCACCCGCAGGCCGTTGTCGACGTACGCCGACCGAACAGCCCATCGCGGTGAGGATCTCGCGGAGCGCGTCACCCGCCTGCGTGGTCTCGCGGGGCCAGTCGCGAACGGTGATCGAGCCCCCGGTCACCGCGGCGAGCGCAACGAAGGGTGCGGCGTTGGAGAGGTCGGGCTCGATACGCCGGTCGAGTGCCCGGATCGGTCCCGGCGCGACGGCCCAGCGGTTGGCGTCGCCGTCGTCGACCGAGACGCCGTGCTCGCGCAGCATCGCCACCGTCATCTCGATGTGCGGCTGCGACGGGACCGGCTTGCCGTCGTGCCGGACGTCGACGCCGTGGACGAACCGGGCCCCGGTGAGCAGCAGAGCCGAGACGAACTGCGACGACGCCGAGGCGTCGATGACCACGGTGCCGCCGGGCACGGTCCCGGTCGCGTGTACGGCGAACGGCAGCGCGCCGCGGCCGCCGTCGTCGATCTCGACGCCCAGTGCCCGCAGCGCGTCGAGCACCGGGCCGACCGGGCGGGCCCGCATGTGGGCGTCGCCGTCGAAGCCGATCGTGCCGACGGACAGGGCCGCGACCGGCGGGACGAACCGCATCACGGTGCCGGCGAGGCCGCAGTCGATGGAGGTGTCCACCTCGGCGCGACCCGGGGTGATCGCCCAGTCGTCGCCGCTGGTGTCGACCGTCGAGCCCGAGCTGCTGGAGAGCGGCGGCCATCAGCAGGGTGTCGCGCGAGCGCAGCGCGCGCGCGTACGACCGATGGGCCGTCGGCCAGCGCCGCCAGCACCAACGCACGGTTGGTCTGGGACTTGCTGCCGGGCAGTGAGACGGTCGCCTCGACCGGACGGGTCGCACGCGGCGCGGGCCACGGGTCGGCGGGGACGGTCACGCCAGGAAGTTTAGGTGAGTTGCGCCTTCGCCAGCCTGGCCTCCCGGCGCGCGGCGGCGGCGAGGTGGCGCGTCTCGCGGCGGGCGTCCTTGGCGGCGCGGCGGGCCCGCCATGCCACCCCTGGCCGGCCGTCGGTGTCGCCGGCGGCGATCACCAGGCCGCCGAACAGCGAGACGTTCTTGAAGAAGTGCATCTGCTGCTGGGTGCGCTGCTCCTTGTCGTCGATCTCCCAGAACCGGTGCGCCGCGGCGGTGGTCGGCGCCAGGGTCGCGGCCAGCAGCGCCGCCGAGAGCCGTGGCGCTCGACCGGTGGCCAGGGTGAGACCGCCGGCGATCTGGGCCACGGCGTTGAGCCGTACCCAGTTGGTGACGTCCTCCGGCAGCGGCGCCTGGGGTGCAGCCTTGTGCGCCAGCGGCGCCAGCTTGTCGGTCACCGGAGCCGCCTTGGCCGCCAGCTTCGGGGCGTTGCGCAGCGCGTTGACACCACCGACCACGAAGATCGAGGCGAGCATCGGGCGGGCGACCAGCCGGCTGAGGGACATGCCCCAGTGGTACCCGATGTCGGGGTCGCTAACTCACGGGACCGGGTCGAGCTCCACCTGGACCGTGTTGTTGTCGGTGTTGGGATCAATCACGTCACCCGACGGGGTGATGTTGAAGTACACCATCGTGAACTCTTCGATCTCCAGCCCGTCGACGGCGAAGTTGAGGATCGTCGTCCCCGGGTCGACTACGCACACGCGCTCCGGGCAGTCACCCTCGATGTCCACCTCCTCGTTGTTGCTGGTCGTGATCTCGAGCACCCCGCCCTCCTCTGCGAGACCGGACACCTCCAGCTCGACCCACTTCAGGTTGGGCTCGAGCACCGTCTCTTCGGCCGAGACAACGGCGTCGACCTCAGGGAGCGGTTCCGGGAGGGTGGGCGTCGGCGGCACCGAGATCGTCGCGTCCGGCTTGTCCTCCGGCTCCGACGACGGGTCGCCGGAATCGCGAGGCGTCTCGCCGGGCTGCACCGGCGCGCTCGTCGACGGGCTCGTGGGGGTGGATGGATCATCGGTCGGTGGTGAGTCGGACACTTTCCTCGACGGGACCGGCGAGCGGTCCGGGCTGAGGGTCGGGCCGTCGTCGGCGACCGTGGACGGCGCCGGCGCAGTGACCACGGGCGCTTCGGCGACCGGGGGAGCCTCCTCCGGCGACGGGCCGCGGAGAGCGAGCACCAGGCCGGTGATCAGCACGATCACGGCCGCGGCCCCGGCCAGGGCGAGGCTCGAGGTGTGGTTGCCGACGATGTCGCCGGCCCGGCCGAGCACCCCGACCAGGCCACCATGGGCGGCGGCCGCGCTGACGGCGATGTAGCCGGCGGCGGCACTGCCCAGCACCATCGGGCCGATGATGCCGGAGAGGTTGGTGTTGACCTCCGACAGCTCGAGGTAGATGCCCATGCAGCGTCGGCACTCGTCGATGTGCGCCCGGACCTTGACCACGTCGCGCTTGCTCGCGGCGTTGCGGATGTAGGCGCCCAGGTTGTCCTGGGTCCATGCGCAGGCGTCGTTCTCGGCGTCCTGGGCGTGCATGTTCAGGAACGCCTGGCGCAGACCCTCCCGGGCGCGGTAGGCGAGGGCGGAGACGGAGTTGGCGGACATGCCGAGCAGCTTGGCGACCTCGGCGGGCTTCTGTCCCTCGACCTCGGTGTGCCACAACACCAGCTGCCACCGCTCGGGCAGCGTCGCGAACGCGCGTGCCGCCGCCTGGTTCTCGAAGCCCTCCACGGCCGTGTCGCGGAAAGGGACGCCGTCGTCGAACGGCGCGAAGTCGTCGACCGGCCGCAGCCGGGTGGTCCCGCGCACGGTGTCGATGTAGAGACTGCGGACCGCGGTGAGCAGGTAGGCGCGGAACGCCAGGTCCGGGCCGCCGCCGCGGTGGACGATGGTGAGCACCTTGGCGAACGCCTCGGAGACCAGGTCCTCGACGTCCCCGGCCGTGGCCAGCTGACGCGCCAACCGGCGGGCCGACTCGACGTGGCGGGTGAACAGCTCGCCGTACGCCATCGAGTCGCCGCCGCGCACAGCCGAGATGAGCTCGGCATCGCTCGGCTGCTGGTCGGTGGTCATCAGGAGGCTCACATAGGGTGGGACGCTGCCGTGCGACGGATGTGACGCGGCACGATTGGAAAACTATTCACATTTCGCGTCATAGGTAACCCAAATGGACGTTTTAGGGTCGTACGACGCGCTGCAGCGGGCGTGTCGTGCACCGCAATCAACTCAGGAGGGGTCATGGGCCGCTTCGCGATGAAGAGTCGCGGCCCCGGGTCCGGCGCTCTGGGTGAGCTGACCAACGAGCAGCGGGCGGCCCTGCCGCCCCGGTTCGAGGCGGTCGGCGAGGCCCAGGCGTCGGGTGCGGACCCCACTGAGGCCTGCCGCCATCTGGGCGGCGTCCTGGCCGGCGACGGGGTGTCCCTCGAGGAGGCGCTCGAGGGGCTGAAGGCCACCTCGACCCTGGTTCGCGGCCGCGACCCGGAGTACGCCGAGGTGGTCGCCCTCTCCACCGCGTGGAGCGAGGCAACCCTGGGCTATCTGCACCGGCTCTCGTGCGACGACCCGTTGACCGGGCTCGCCACCCAGCCGCACGTGCGCAGCCGGCTCTCCGAGCTCTACCGCGCCCGCGAGCGCAGCCCGGAGCGCCCGCTGGACACCCACGCGCTGGTCGTGCTGGAGATCCGGCCCGTCGACGAGGGGCTCGAGCAGCGGATGACCCTCGCCCAGGTGGGACGCACGTCGCGCACCGTCTTCGCCGGCAGCGAGACCATCGGCGGGATCGGCCTGCGCCGGGTGGTGGTCATCGCCGAACGCGACGAGCAGCTGCCGCAGCGGGTGACGCTGCTGCGCACGATGACCGAGCGCGAGCACGCCCGGGTGTGGATCGAGGGGCTGCCCGGCTCCGACGAAGCCGCGGGCGCCCTGCTCGACGAGCTCGCCGCGCTGAGCCGGGAAGCAGACAGTCACTAAGGTGGCCGCATGTGCGGCCGCTACGCCTCCAGCAGGCGCCCCGAGGACCTCATCGAGGAGTTCGAGGTCGTCGACGACCGGGTCGAGAAGCCGCTGGAGCCCGACTACAACGTGGCGCCCACCAAGGAGGTCTACGCCGTCGTCGAGCGGCCGCCCTCGAAGGACAGTCCCGAGCCGCCGGCCCGGCAGCTCCGGGTCCTCCGCTGGGGGCTGATCCCGTCGTGGGCCAAGGACCCGTCGATCGGCAACCGGATGATCAACGCCCGGATGGAGACGGTGGCCGAGAAGCCGGCGTACAAGCGGGCGTTCGCGGTGCGTCGGTGCCTGCTGCCGGCCGACGGCTACTTCGAGTGGTACCCCACCTCGCAGCTGACCAAGGCGGGCAAGCCCCGCAAGCAGCCGTTCTTCATCCGACCCCAGGACGGCGGGGTGCTGGCGATGGCCGGTCTCTACGAGATCTGGCGCGACCCCACCCGCGACGAGGACGATCCGGAGCGGTTCCGCTGGACCTGCACCGTGCTCACCACCGAGGCGGAGGACGCGGTCGGCCACATCCACGACCGGATGCCCCTGAGCGTCGACCCCGAGCGGTGGGCGGCCTGGCTCGACCCCGAGACACCGCAGGACTCGCTGCTCGACCTGCTGGTCCCGGCCCAGCAGGGCAACCTGGAGGCCTTCCCCGTCTCGATCGCCGTCGGCAACGTGCGCAACAACGGCCCGGAGCTGGTCGAGCCGCTCCCGCTGGAAGAGGCCATGGAGTGACCAGCGAGCTGCTCGTCGACACGCCCCACGGAGAGGGTCGCCTGGTCACCGCGCGCGCCCACCGGCCGGTGGCGACGCTCCTGCTCGGGCACGGCGCCGGCAACGGGATCGAGGCCCGCGACCTCGAGGCGCTCGCGCACTACCTGCCGCGCAACGGCGTCACCGTGATCCGCTTCGAGCAGCCGTGGCGTCGAGCCGGTCGCAAGATCGCCACGCGTCCCGCCACTCTGGACGAGGCACTGCTGGCCGCGGTCGCCAGGTTGCGGGTGCGCACGCCGCTGATCGTCGGCGGCCGGTCCGCCGGCGCCCGCTCGGCCGCACGCTGCGCCAAGGGCATCGGGGCTCGCGGCTGCCTCGCGCTGGCCTTCCCGCTGCATCCTCCGGGCCGCCCCGAGAAGTCCCGGCTCGACGAGCTGCACGGCGCCGGGGTGCCGCTGCTGGTCGTCCAGGGGGAGCGCGACCCGATGGGCCGGCCGGAGGAGTTCCCGGTCGGTCTCGACCTGAGCGTCGTCCCGGACGCCGACCACGGGTTCCGGGTCCCCGCAGCGCGGCTCGATCTCCCAGGACGAGGCGATGGAGATCGTGGTCGAGTCGGCGCTTGGAGTGGATCGTGCGGGAGATCGTCGGGGAATGACCCGAGCCCGTCGCTGGTTCCACCCACGTGATCGCCGTGCTCGAACGCCCCACCAACGACGTACGCTGGGGCACGATGACTGACACCACCGACGTCGAGCCCGTCGACCTCGCGACCGAGACGGAGGCCGAGCGCTCGGCCCGCTTCGAGCGTGACGCGCTGCCGCACCTCGACCAGCTCTACTCCGCCGCGATGCGGATGACGCGCAACCCCGCGGACGCCGAGGACCTGGTCCAGGAGACGTTCGCGAAGGCCTACTCGGCGTTCCACCAGTTCAAGCCGGGCACCAACCTCCGGGCCTGGCTCTACCGCATCCTCACCAACACCTTCATCAACTCCTACCGGAAGAAGCAGCGCGAGCCCCAGCAGTCGATGTCCGAGGACGTCGAGGACTGGCAGCTCGCGCGGGCCGAGTCGCACACCTCGACCGGGCTCCGGTCGGCCGAGATGGAGGCGCTCGAGCACCTCCCGGACTCACAGGTCAAGGACGCCCTTCAGCGGTTGCCCGAGGAGTTCCGGCTCGCGGTCTACCTGGCCGACGTGGAGGGCTTCGCCTACAAGGAGATCGCCGAGATCATGGACACCCCGATCGGCACCGTGATGTCCCGGCTGCACCGTGGACGACGGCAGCTGCGCGACATGCTCTCGGACTATGTGCGCACCAACGACCTGCTCTCCTCCGGCACCGTGGGAGGCGAGTCATGAGCGAGCACTCCAAGCAGGAATGCGCCGACTTCCTCGAGCGCATCGTCTACCTGCTCGACAACGAGCTCGACGAGGCCGAGTGCGCCCTCGTGCGAATGCACCTCGACGAGTGCCACCCGTGCCTGGAGACCTACGACCTGCAGCGCACCGTGAAGCAGGTCGTGGCGCGTTCCTGCGCCGAGAAGGCTCCCGAGGGCCTGCGCGAGCGGGTGCGGGTGCAGATCCGCGAGGTCCAGATCCAGATCCGCGAGTCCTGACCCGCTGACACGAAGAGCCCCCAGCCGATGGCCGGGGGCTCCTTCATGTTCAGCGCTCGAGTACGGCCTGGGTCAGCGTCAGCTGTTGGGGCGCTTGCCGTGGTTCGCGTCCTTCTTGCGACGCGAACGGCGCTTGCGGCCGGTCTTGCTCATGGTGTCCTCCTGGATCGAGATGTGCCAGTCTCCCAGGTGGCACCCGGGCCGAGAAATCGGTACGTCAGAGGCGGGAGAGGAAGCGCTCGCGGTCGACGACCACGCGGGTCATCTCGCCGGTGCCGACGAGCTTGCCCTCGGTGCCGTCCGCCGGCGACGTTGCGGGCGGCGACGGTGAAGCGGTGCAGGCGGCCGTCGACGTACGACGCCCACGCGGTGACCTTGACCTCCTGGCCCACCGGGCTCGCGCCGACGTGCTCGAGGTCGACGCGGGTGCTCACGCTGGTCGAGGCGGCGTCCAGGGTGGGGTCGATGGCGGCGCAGGTCGCCGCCTCGCACCACGCGAGCAGCCGCGGGGTCCCGAGGACCGGCAGGCTGCCGGACCCCACCGCCAGAGCGGTGTCGTCGTCGGTGACCGTGAAGCTGAGCGTGGCCTCCATCAGAGCTCCTTCCGGAAGGCGATCAGGTGGACGCTGGGCACCGGGGACCAGTCGCGGTCCGGCACCCTTTCGAAGCCTTGGCGCGCGTAGATCCGGTGCGCCGCTGTCATCTCGGCGAGGCTGGACAGCACGATGCCGCGCGCGCCGTCCTCGCGCGCCCGCCGGACCACCAGGTCCATCAGCGCCGAGCCGACCCCGCGGCGCTGAGCGCCCGGAGCCACCGCGAGCATCCGGAACTCGGCCTCGTCGTCCGCCCCGATCTCCCGCCACGGCGAGTCCACCGGACACAGCGTGACCGCTCCCAGCACCTCGCCGGTCCCCTCGTCCTCGGCCACCCACAGCTCCGCGTCCCGGTCGCGGGAAGCGGCGTCGCGAAGGTGCTCGATGTAGAAGTCCTCGGCGCCGGTGAGGAAGTCCTCGTACGCCGCGACCGTCGCCTCTCCGATCGCCTCGTGGTCCTCCGGGCGGGCTCTACGTACCTGCACTAGGACGTGCCTCCCCATCCCTGACCTGCTACGCGCCGCGCTGGACGCACGCTGGCGGCGTTGCCGTCGCTCGACGTGCGCCCAGCATGCCAGCGCTCCGGCGCCTTGCCATCGCACGCCCATCGCGACGCTCGCGACGGCCTTGGATGGAGAGCCACGTCCTAGATCCCGAAGGTGTTGCGGGGGTAGGTCGCGTTGACGTCGGTGATCACGTTGACCAGGTAGGGCACGCCCGAGTCGAAGGCGCGGTCCAGCGCCGCGCCGATCTGGCGCGGGTCGGTCACGGTCTCGCCGGCGCCGCCGAGCGCCTTCACCACCTCGTCGTACGCCGTGCGCGGCGCCAGGTCCGCGATCACGTCATAGCCGTAGAGCATCTGCATCGGACCCTTCTCCAGCCCCCAGGCGGAGTTGTTGCCCATCACCATCACCACTGGGAGGTTGTGGCGGACCAGGGTGTCGACGTCCATCAGCGAGAAGCCCGCGGCGCCGTCGCCGAGCAGCAGCACGCACTGTGCGGACGGGCGGGCGAGCCGGGCGGCGATGGCCGAGCCGAGTCCCGCGCCCAGGCAGCCGTAGGGGCCGGGGTCCAGCCAGCCACCGGGCCGCTTCGGCTCCACGAACTTGCCGGCGAAGCTGACGAAGTCGCCGCCGTCGCCGATCACCACGGCGTCGTCGGCCAGGCGCGGCACCAGCTCGCCGTAGATCCGCGCCGGGTGGATCGGGTCGGCCTCGGCGCCCAGCAGCTCGGCGTCCCGCTTCGTGGCCAGCGCCACGGTGTCCTGCAGGGACGCGACCCACGCGGCCCAGTCGGGCTTGCTGCCTCGCTCGAGCGCGGCCTGGAGCCCGTCGAAGACCGCGGTGAGGTCGCCGGCGACCGAGGCCGCCAGGGACGCGTGCGCGGAGACCTGGCCGGGGGAGTCGGCGACGTGCACGACCTGAGCGGGGCTGGAGCCTTCCTCCTTGCCGCCGAAGACGCCGTACCCGAGCCGGAAGTCGAGCGGGGTGCCGACCACGATCACCAGGTCGGCGCCACCCAGCGCCTGACCGCGGGCCTTGGTGGCGAGCAGCGGGTGCCCGCCCGGGATCACGCCCCTGCCCATGCCGTTGGTGATCACCGGGACGCCCACGGCGTCGACGAACCGCAGCGCGGCCTCGTCGGCGTGGTCGGCCCAGACGTCGGTACCGAGGATCAGCACCGGGCGCTCGGCCCGCGCGAGCAGCCCCGCGATCCGGTCGATCGCGTCGGGGTCCGGCTCGCGGGACGGCGCCTCGCCGGCGCTCGGCACCTCGCCCGAGGCGGTGTTGAAGAACTCGTCCATCGGCACGTCGACGAACACCGGCCCGCGGTGCGCCGACCGCGCCGCGGTGAACGCCTCGTCCATGCCGGGGAGTACGTCGGCCGCGGTGTGCAGCGTCTTCGCGAGCTTCGAGACCGACTCCAGGATCGGCGGCTGGTCCAGCTCCTGCAGGCTGCCGCTGCCCCACCTGTTGGCCGGCGCGCGGCCGCCCACGACCACCATCGGCGACCCGGCGAACTGCGCCTGGGCGATGGCGCTGACCCCGTTGGTCACCCCCGGCCCGGCGGTGAGCACGGCCAGGCCCGGCACCCGGGTGAGCTTGCCGGTCGCCTCGGCCGCGAACGCCGCCGTCTGCTCGTGGCGTACGTCGAGCAGCCGCATCGGCGGGTCGGCCTTCACCGCGCCGTCGTACATCGGGAACACGTGGGCGCCCGACAGGGTGAACAGGGTCTCCACGCCGTGGGCGCGGGCCACGGCGACCGCGAGCTGACCGGCGTGACCGTCGATGGATGTCATGCAGGAACCGTACTCAGTGCGCGGGCTGCGGTGCTCCGAGGTAGTGGGGGTGGGCGGCCTTGAGTGCGTCGACGACGAGCAGCAGGACGTCGCCCCGCACCTCCGGGGGCTTGGGGGCGAACGCCAGCTGGAAGTAGAGCGCGCGCAGGAAGGCGTCGGCGTTGCCGCCGTGCAGGTAGGGATCGATGTTGCGGCGGAGGGGCCGGCTGGTGGCGTGCTCGCCGAGCCGCTCCACCCAGGGCTCGAGGATGTCGAAGGGCACCCGGTCGCGGCGCAGCACCTGCATCGCCGCCAGCGCCAGCCGGTCCGGCTCGCCGGAGGAGAAGACCCGGTCGGCGGGCTGCATCACCCGCTCGGCGATCACGTCGAGGATCACCGTGAGCTCGCCGATCGCTGCGTGCGGCGAGCCGGCGAGTACGCCGAGCGCGTCGGCGCCGTGGGCGATCGCGTGCGCCCACCCCTTGCCCGGCACGTAGCCGCGCAGGTCGCGCTCGGCCAGGAACCAGGTGGCGATCCGGTCGCCCCACTCGAGCACCTTGCCGCCCGGCACCAGGGGCTGGATGGAGTCGCGCGAGATGCACTCGCCGAGGATGAGTGCGGAGAAGCTGCGGCGGAAGACGCGGTCGCCCTCGACCTCGCCGAGCCCGACCCCGAGCCCCGCCGCCATCCCGTCGCCCAGGCCGGGGAGCAGGTCGTCGTAGACCCCCCGCTCGATCCAGGTGGCGAGCACTGGGTAGGCGAGTCGGTCGCGGCGCTGCGGGTCAACGTCACCGAGCAGTCCGGTCAGCTCGGCGGTCAGGTCTGCCAGGGGCCGGTCGGTGGGTACTCGGAAGTCGTCGTCATGGACCCGGTTCCAATTGACGGACGGCATGAGAGGCATCCTGCCAAAGCTGGGCGTTTCCGCAATTCCTGGGGCTCGACGGCTCGGGCGCGGCCCGAGTCCTAGGCTTCTCGGGTGCCGTCCCTCGCCGAGCTCGTGCGCAGCCACACCGACCTGGATGCCCAGGACGTGGCCTGGCTGCACCTGCTCCAGGCCGACTGGCAGATCATCGCCGACCTCTCCTTCGCTGACCTGGTGTTATGGCTTCCGGACAGCCAGGGGAGCGGCTTCTGGGCGGGTGCCCAGATGCGTCCGACCACCGGCCCGACGGCGTACGTCGACGACATCGTCGGCACGTTCGTCCCCATCGGTCGCCGCCCGCTGCTGGACACGGCGTACTCCCAGGGCCGGCTGGTGCGCGAGGGCGACCCCGAGTGGCGCGACGACGTGCCGGTCCGGGTGGAGTCGATCCCGGTACGCCGCGAGGGCCGGGTGATCGCGGTGATCGCGCGCAACACGAACCTGCTCGGCGTGCGTACCCCGAGCCGGCTGGAGCTGTCCTACCTGCAGACCGCCGCCGACCTGACCCAGATGATCGCCGCCGGGCACTTCCCGGAGCCGGGACCCCGCAGCGACCATGCCGACTCGCCGCGGGTCGGCGACGGCTTCCTGCGCATCGACGCCGAGGGCAAGGTCGTCTACGCCAGCCCCAACGCCCTGTCGGTCTACCGGCGGCTCGGCCTGAACGGCGACCTGGCCGGGCTGTCGCTCGCCGACCTGACCCGTGAGCTGGTGCCGCCCCGCCGGCGCCCCGACGAGGAGACGCTGAGCGCGGTGCTCGGGGGCCGCGCGCACCGCGACACCGAGGTCGGCTCGGACGAGGTCGAGCTGATCGTCCGCTCGATCCCGCTGCGCCCCGCCGGCGAGCACATCGGCAGCCTGGTGCTGGTCCGCGACGTCACCGACCTGCGGCGGCGCGACCGCGAGCTGGTCACCAAGGACGCGACGATCCGCGAGATCCACCATCGGGTGAAGAACAACCTGCAGACCGTCGCGGCGCTGCTCCGGCTGCAGGCCCGGCGGATCGACTCGGAGTCGGCCAAGTCGGCGCTGGAGGAGGCGGTACGCCGGGTCGGCTCGATCGCGATCGTCCACGAGACGCTGAGCCAGGCGGTCGAGGAGACGGTGCCCTTCGACGAGATCGTCGACCGGCTCGGAGCGATGGTGACCGAGGTGAGCGCGCACAGCGGCCAGGTGCGGGTCCGTCGCGAGGGCAGCTTCGGGGTGCTGCCCTCGGAGACGGCGACGGCGCTCGCGATGGTGCTGACCGAGGTGCTGCAGAACGCGGTCGAGCACGGCTACGCCGGCGGCTCGGCGGAGCAACCGGGCGAGATCCTGGTGAGCGTGCGGAGGCTGGTGGGCCGGCTGCACGTCACCGTCGACGACGACGGTGTGGGCCTGCCGGAGGGCTTCACCCTGGACGGCTCGACCAACCTGGGCCTGTCGATCGTGCGCACGCTCGTGGAGTCCGAGCTGGGCGGCCAGCTGGAGCTGGGGCAGGCACCCGCCAAGGGCACCCGCGCCGTGATCGACCTGCCGCTCGACTAGGGCTTAAGCGGTGCGCACCCGGGCCCGCGCGTTGCGGCGCTTGAGTGCGCGCCGCTCGTCCTCGCTGAGGCCGCCCCACACGCCATGGTCCTGGCCAGCCTCCAGCGCCCACGCGAGGCACTGTTCGCGCACCTCGCAGCGTCGGCACACCTGCTTGGCCTCCTCGATCTGGAGGATGGCCGGACCGGTGTTGCCGATCGGGAAGAACAGCTCCGGGTCCTCGTCGAGGCACTCGGAACGGTTGCGCCAATCCATGGCTGGTGGGTCTCGCTTTCTGCTGGCGTGCGGGGAGGAAGGCTCCTCCCAGCGGGCGCGCGCTTATGTGCAAATGTGAAGGGTTTCACGAGCGCACCCCCCAGGGTTCCAACTATCCGCCCAGCAATCAACCCCCTTCCCTGGTCTTGTGGGTCACAAGTCCAGGGACCCCTTCTAGGCTGCTGCCCGTGCCGTTGCTGCCCGACGACAACCCGCCACCGCTCACCGTGGCCGCGTCCCTGGTGTCCATCCAGGGGTTCGTGCTGGTCGCCCTGGCGGTGCTCGAGCTGGCCAGCATGACCTCCGACCGGATGTCGATGGGGATCTCCACGGCGGTCTTCTTCCTGGTCTACGGCGTCCTGCTGCTGGCCTGTGCCTGGGCACTCACCCAGCAGCAGGGCTGGACCCGCGGCCCGGTGCTGATCACCCAGCTGATCCAGCTCGGCCTGGCCTGGAACCTGCGCGACCTGCCGCTGGTGGCCGTGGCGCTCGCGGTGACCTCCGCCGTCGTACTCGCGGGCATGTTGCACCCCGCGACCCTGAAGACGCTGCAGGAGTAGCTACTCCGGCGTCTCCAGCGACGTCCGCAGGTGCTGGAGGGTGCGGCTGAGCAGTCTCGAGACGTGCATCTGCGAGACGCCGATCTCCTCGGCGATCTGCGACTGGGTCATGTTGCGGAAGAACCGGAGCAGCAGGATCTTCTTCTCCCGCGGGTCGAGCCGGTCGAGCAGCGGCTTGATCGACTCCCGGATCTCGACGTGCTCGAGTGCCTCGTCGTCGATCCCGATCGCGTCGAGCATGCTCGGCGAGCCGTCGTCGTCGTCGGTGGCGTCGAGCGAAAGCGTCGAGTAGGCGTTGCTGGACTCGATGCCCTCGACGATCTCCTCCACCGAGCAACCGATGCTCTCGGCCAGCTCGCGCGGGGTGGGGGAGCGCCCCAGCGACTGGGTGAGCTCGGCGGTGGCGGCGCCGATCTGCATCCGCAGCTCCTGCAGCCGGCGCGGCACCCGGATCGCCCAGCCCTTGTCGCGGAAGTAGCGCTTGATCTCGCCGATGATCGTGGGGGTCGCGTACGTCGAGAACTCCACGCCGCGGTCGGAGTCGAACCGGTCGATGGACTTGATCAGCCCGATCGTGCCGACCTGCACGAGATCCTCGAACGGCTCGCCGCGGTTGCGGAAGCGCCGCGCGCAGTGCTCGACCAGCGGGAGGTGCAGGTGGACCAGGTCGTCGCGAGCCTGGTCACGGCTGGACCGCCGGCGCGTCGTCGTCGCGGAACCGGACGAACAGCTCCGCGCTGCGGCGCCTGGTCAGCTCGATCCCGGTGGGCGGATCCGGGTCCGGCACTGCCCCTTCTTCCCGAGAGATGGAGTTCATCTCAGGCTTCGGCTTCCGGCGTCGCCGGTCCCGTCGGTGCTGTCGCGGTGGACGTCAGCGTCATGGTCACCGTGAACCGACCACCGGCCGCCTCCACCTTCGCGGTGGTGGACAGAGTCGTCAGCACCTGCCAGGCGAAGCTGTCGTAGTCGGGCTCACCGGGCGACTGCGCGCCCACGCTGACCGCCACGGTCATCTCGCCCGGCCGCAGACCGAAGCTGCTGACCAGGTCGGTCCCGTCGTCGGCCACCTCCAGCACCATCGCGGTGGCCTCGGCCACCGCCATCCGTAGGTCCTCGATGTCGTCGATGGTGAAGTCGATCCGCGCGGCGAGCGCAGCGCTGGTCGTCCGCAGGACCGACGCATACGCACCGTCGGCGGGGAGTCGCAGCTCGACGTCGGCGCTTTCAGTCATGTGTTCGGCCTCCCTGGTCGTGCCCCCGATGGACCGACCCTACTGAAACCCTCTACCCACCTTCGCGCCGCCCAATGCCGACGCGGCAGCCCTTCCTGGTGCTCCCCAGAATTGGCGATACTCCTTGGCTTTTGTCGATCCGCGGCCGACTCGTTCGTTCACTGTCCAGTGACACTCATGCCACGCCTGGGAGGGACGCGCATGGACACGAGCCGCTGCAGTCATCGCACACCACATGACGAGCACCTCAAGCGCGTCTGCCGGGGCGGAGGCACGCCGGTGGTCGCCCACGCGCCTCGCAGCCGGCTCGTGCCGGCCAGCCGACCAGCTGACGAGAGCGACCCACCGTGCCCGTGTGGACGTCCCGCGCTGTTCATCTTCACGACCGAGGGCTTCGGCGACGTGACGTGGTGCGGCGCCTGAGGGGTGTCCGCCTCGTCCTACCTCAAGCTCGCGACGAACAGCCAGACCAGCAGCACCGATGCCACCATCAGAAACACGCCGGTTCCGGCGCGCCGCGGCAGTAGCACGATGCCAATCACAAACGCGCCCAGCGGCATGACCAACAGCCCGAGGACGCCGAACATGGCCATCGTGTTGTCGTTCTTCTCCGACCACCGCGGCGATGCCTTGGACTCCCGAAGTTCCACTCCCATGGCAATGACGGTAAGCGGGTGGTGTGCCCTCTCGCGGCGGGATGGGCAGGAAGGACTAGGAGTTCTGACCGATCGGGATCGACGCCCTATGCGGAGTCGGTGCGGCCATTCGCGCCACCGCCGTAGCCTCGCGGCCGATCGCCTGGGTCACCCGGGGTGGTGACGTGCCAGATGCCGCGCCAGGTGCTTGTGGGAGTGTCGGTCAAAGGAGGAGGTTCGTGCGGGAGCCAAGGGACCCGGTGCAATTTTCAGGAGACATGGCGAGCTGTCAGTCGGTGATCGGGCCCCGAGTCCAGGGTTCGCCGACTGCTGCGCGTCGGGCCTGTTCGTTGCCGGCGAGATCCGCGATTGCGTCGAGTTCGGCATCGAGTTCGAGCAGATGCCCGCGATGGACGACCTCCCAGTCTTCGGTGCTCTGATCGTGGTCGTCACCGCCACAAGCCAGGATCAAGTCCCCGTCCTTGCGGCATGCGTAGAGCACGGGGCGGGCGGCTGCCAACACATGAGTGCAGACGTAGCACTTGTCGTCGCGCACGACAATCAGACTACGGCGTGCCAGCCAGTCAACCTCAGACCGGCACCCTGGAGCCGACTGACTAGCCAGCCGCAGCGACGAGGCCCGCGCCCGTCCGCCCGATCGCGCAGCTCGAGCGGAGGTCTGCGGCTACTGAGTTGCGAGCAGATCGAGTCCGTGGGAGCGACATCCTGCTGACTGGTCCACGCCCGCCGGTTCCTCGTCCCGGCGTCGGCGTGGTCCGTGCGCACATCGGTGTGACCCGAACGCTCCCGCCGACCCCTTGTCTGCCTGTTGTTTGGATCACGTCGACCCGGGGACCGGGCGTTGGTCGGCGGCGGGAGGCCGCTCGGAAGAGGGAGCAAATCATGAAAATCATAGGTAATCGGCGTCTGCGGACTCCGATCTTGGCAGGCGTGGTCTCGACCGCGATGGTGACGGCGATGGCGATCGGGTCGCCAGGCCAGGCCGCCCAGACGGCTGCCGCGCGCGACGTCGTCTCGAGCGCGCCGGCGGCCGAGACACAGCGTCCGGTGCTGCAGTCCGACTTCGGCAGGGCGACGTCCCGCGTGAGGGGCACCTTCGGTCGGAACGGCACGGTCACCGGAACGTTCACGCCGCGGAGGTTCAAGAATGTGGGCGGCCAACTCCTGGCCGTCGGACAGCTGCGCGCAACCCTGAAGCGCGGCAATGGACATGTCGTCGGCAAGGTGAGCCGGAGCGTAGTGCTGCCGGTACGTAGGGCAGAGGGGGGTCCCGTCAACCGGTCCGCGGCCAGGCAAGCTGACTGCGACATCCTCAACCTGGTTCTGGGCCCGCTCGACCTGAACCTGCTCGGGCTCAACGTCCACCTGAACCGGGTGGTGCTCAACATCTTCGCCACCCCCGGCCCGGGGAACCTGCTCGGCAACCTGCTCTGCGCCGTCGCCGGCCTGCTTGACCAAGGTGGGTTGTTGACCCAGGTACGTCAGATCCTCAACTCGGTTCTGGCCATCCTGCGCCTCTGACCAGCGGTCCTCAGGCATTCGGCCCCCGGGGGGTGCAGCCGGTGGCTGCACCCTCCGGGGAGTGCACCCACCTCTCGGCACGTCCCGGACTGCAAACACGACACACGGCCGCGATGGTGGTGGCGACAACCAGCGACCCAGTCGACCTCCGAGGTGCCATTCCCCCGAAACGCGGGGCTCTGGGAAGTGGGCTCGGATCCTGCCGATGGGCATGACCTGAATGACCCCGGGGTACCGCTGCGGCGAGGGAGATCCACACATACGTGCCCCACAAGGCATTCGACACACACGTGCCCACAAGGCATTTGGGAGGGACGGGAGCACATGTCTGCGACCACCAAGATCGCCGTCGGAGTGGCGAGCGGATACCTACTCGGCAGAACCAAGAAGCTCAAGCTCGCAATCACGGTGGGCAGTCTGCTGGCAGGTAAGCGGCTCGCCACGAATCCCCAGGCCCTGATGGCGCAGGGGTCGCAGCTGCTCGACAAGAACCCCGAGCTGAAGAAGCTGCAGGACCAGATCACCGGCAAGCTCTTCGATGCCGCCAAGACCGCCGCGATGAATTCAGGCGTCCTCGCGGCTGGAACTGATGAGCAGCACCCTGCGTGGCCCTGATAGCGATCGTGACGAGGACGAATACGACGAGGAGTACGACGAGGAAGAGCCTGACGAGTCCGAGGAAGAGCCGGTCGAGGAGGTCACGAGGAAGAGCCGGAGGACGAGGCAGAGGAAGAGCCGGAGGACGAGGTAGAGGAAGAGCCGGAGGACGAGGCAGAGGAAGAGCCGGAGGAAGAGGCAGAGGAAGAGCCGGAGGACGAGGCAGAGGAAGAGCCGGAGGAAGAGGAACCGCCGAGGCGGCGCCGTTCCGCCAAGTCCCGGACGCGCCGGCCCACCAGGGCGGCGTCGAAGCGCGGCTCCGCAAGGAAGGCCGCATCGAAGAAGACCTCGTCCAGCAGCTCGAGCACCACCAAGAAGAGCGCCGCCAAGAAGGCACCGGCGAAGAGGTCCGCGGCAAAGAAGGCGCCAGCGAAGAAGTCCGCAACCAAGAAGGCTCCGGCGAAGAAGTCGGCGGCAAAGAAGGCGCCGGCGAAGAAGTCCGCAACCAAGAAGGCTCCGGCGAAGAAGTCGGCCCGAGGGGCAGCGCCAAGAAGGCCAGTTCCTCGCGCTCTCGCGGCGGGCGAGGAGGTAACCGGTGATGGCGCGTACGGATCCGATGGAGCGGCTCAAGGACACGTCTCAGGACTTCCTGAAGGCGCTCGGAGACCGAGCGGTCGGCACCGTGACCGACAAGGTGAGCGGCCTGACCGACAAGTTCGAGGACATCGCCGGGGGTGGTCCGATCGGCAAGGCGGTCGCCCAAGGCGCCGAGGCGTCCGCGGGTGGAGGCTCGGCCATCGCGGGAGCGCTGAAGGGCGCCGCGTCAGGGGTCAAGGACAAGATCACCGGGGGTGGTGGCGGTGGTAAGTCGGGCGGCGGCAAGGCCACGAAGTCCACGAACATCATCGAGACCATCGACGTGGGTGTCCCGATCACGGTGGCCTACAACCAGTGGACCGAGTTCGGTGCGTTCCCGAGCTTCATGAAGAAGGTCGAGAACGTCGAGGCACAGGAAGATAACAAGATCGAGTTCAAGGCTCAGATCTTCCTCTCGCACCGGTCGTGGCAGGCGACGATCCTGCAGCAGATCCCCGACGAGCGCATCGTGTGGCGCTCGAAGGGTCAGAAGGGCCATGTCGATGGCGCCGTGACGTTCCACGAGCTCGGCCCCAACCTCACCCGGATCCTGGTGGTGCTCGAGTACTACCCCCAGGGCCTCTTCGAGAAGACAGGCAACATCTGGGAGGCGCAGGGGCGGCGCGCCCGTGCCGAGCTCCGGCACTTCCGTCGTCACGTCATGACGCGCACCATCCTCGACCCCGAGGAGGTGGAGGGCTGGCGCGGCGTCATCGAGGACGGTGAGGTGGTCAAGACACACGAGGAGGTCGTCGAGGAAGAGGAACAGCAGTCCGAGGAGGAGCGCCGAGGGCGAAGAGTACGAAGGCGACGAGGGAGAGTACGAGGAAGACGGCAGAGAGGCCGACGACGAGTACGAGGAAGCCGATGACGCCGAGGCCGTCGACGAGGAGGAGCCTGAGGAGGAGGAGCCTGAGGAGGAGGACTCCGAGGAGGGTGTGCCCGAGGACGAGTACGCCGAGGAAGAGTACGCCGAGGAGGACCAGCCCGAGGAGGAGTACGCCGAGGAGGGCGAACCCGATGAGGGCGAACCCGATGAGGGCGAGGCCGAGGAGCCTCTCGACGAGGAACCCGAAAGCGAGGACGCTGAGGACGAGTACGCGGACGAGGAGGACGAGGAGGAAGAAGAGCAGGAAGACGAGCAGCCCCGACGCCGGCGGCGTCGTGCCAGTTGACCAAGACCCACGGCCGAAGGAGACACGTTCATGACTGTTCAGACACAGCGTCGCGGTGGCGGCGGCTATCTCGATCGTCCGGCACCCAGCGGCTTGGCCGACGTCATTGAGATCATCCTCGACAAGGGCATCGTCATCGATGCCTACGTCCGGGTGTCCCTCGTGGGCATCGAGTTGTTGACGATCGATGCGCGCATCGTCATCGCCAGCGTGGACACCTACTTGCGGTTCGCCGAGGCGACCAACCGCTTGGACCTGATGGAGCAGGGCGGAGGCAAGCCGCTGGACGAGTTCATCGGCGACCTGCAGGAGAGCGGGGCCGGGCGCAAGGTCAAGGGCGCCGTCAGCGGCGCGAAGAAGGCGCTGACCCCGGGCGGGCGACGATGACGAGGAGCGCGAGCGGCGTCCGGCCAAGAAGGCCTCGCGCCGTAAGTCCACTGCATGAGCCGGATGGCCGAACCTGCCCGAGCGGATTCTGACGGTCTGGCCGTCGACCAGGGTCTGTTCGTGTACGGCGTGATCGACGCGATGGCCGACCTCCCAGAGTGGGTGGTGGGCCTGGACGACGCGCCCCTCCGCAAGATTGCGCACGAACGGGTGGCCGCCGTCGTCACCACCATCGCCGTCGAGCGTCCGCCTGGTCGCCGCGTCGATCTCCTCGCCTTCAGCGGGACCCTCGATGCGGTGGCGGATGTCGGGCCGGTGATCCCGGTGCAGTTCGGCTCGGTGCTCGCCGACGAGACCGGGGTGATCGAGGAACTGCTCGCCCCTCGCGAGGCGGAGCTGGTCGCGACGCTGGATGGGCTCAGGGGTCGAGCGCAGTTCACGATTCAGGCGCGCTACCTGGAACAGGTGGTGCTGTCGGAGATCGTCGCCTCGAGCCCCCAGATCGCCGAGCTGCGCCGTCGCACCCGGGAGCTCCCCGAGGACGTGGCCTACGGCGACCGGGTTCGACTGGGCGAGCTCGTCGCTCGCGCCATGGAGGAGAAGCGGGCCATCGACGCCGACCTGCTGCTGGACGTGATCCTTCCCCTCACGGTCGCGCACGTGATCCGTCCGGCGTCCGGGTTGGAGCGTCTGCTCGAGGCTTCGCTGTTGGTGGATATCGGCCGGCAGCAGGAGCTCGAGCGCGCCCTGGAGACACTCGCTGAGGGCGTCTCCGAACGAATGCGGCTACGGCTCATGGGACCGATGGCGCCGTACGACTTTGCAGGTGACGCCTGATGGGCCTGCTCACCGGCATCCTCGGGTTGCCATTGGCGCCGCTGCGGGGCACTGTGGCGGTGGCCGAGCAGATCCGCCGCCAGGCCGAGGAAGAGTTCTACGATCCAGCTCGGATCCGGGCTGAGCTCGAAGAGGTGGACCGGATGCGCGAGTCGGGGGAGCTGAGCGAGGACGAGGCGACGCGCTGGGAGGACGTCCTCATCGAGCGGCTGATGGTCGGCCGTGACCGAGCGCGGGAGGAGTGAGATGGCGGAAGCCTCAGGGAGCAGCAGCGGCACGGCCAAGCGGAGCACGTCGAAGTCGACCAAGAAGACGACGAAACGGAGCGCGGCCGGCAAGAAGACGAACGCACAGGAGGCCACGTCAGGCTCAGGGAAGTCGCGTAGCGCCAGTTCCAGGCGCGCACCCCGCGCCGCAGCGCCGAATCGGAAGTCGGGCGCAGAAATTGCAGCAGCCGCCGCGCGTCAGCTGGGGCAGCTCGCGGCCAAGGAGGTGGAGGGTGTGACCGGCCTGGAGCGGACCGATGATGGCTGGCGGGTCGAGTTGGACGTTCTCGAGCTCCGACGGGTCCCGAACACCACCGACGTGCTCGCCACCTACGAGGTCCTGATGGACTCCGATGGTGACCTGGACAGCTACCGGCGGCTGCATCGCTACGTCCGCGGGTCAACCAGTGAGGATCGGGCATGAGCGAGTCCAGCCCCATCCCGACCTCCCGCCCCTATCCGGGCCAGATGGACCGTCCGCAACCGGCCACCCTGGCCGACATCCTCGAGCGTGTCCTCGACAAGGGCATCATCATCGCCGGCGACATCCGGGTGAACCTGCTCGACATCGAGTTGCTGACGGTCAAGATCCGGCTGCTGATCGTCTCGGTCGACAAGGCCGCAGAGATGGGCATCGACTGGTGGCGCAACGACCCGATGTTGACCACCAGCGGGGAGGAGCTTGCGGACGAGAACCGCCAGCTGCGCCAACGCATCGAACAGCTCGAGGCAGGCGAGGGGTGACCGACAGCGTGGGTGAGACCGCACGCTATCTGTACGCCATCAGCCGGGACCTCGCCCCCGACGCGCTCGCCGGTGTCGGGGGGCTGATGGGCGAGCCGCTTCACGTCGTCTCGCACCGCGGCCTCGACGCTGTGGTCAGCGACGTTCCGCTCGACGAGTTCGGCGAGCTGGCCCTGAAGCAGAATCTGGAGAGCCTGTCCTGGCTGGAGCGGGTGGCCCGTGGCCACGATGAGGTGGTCCACGCAGCTGCCGCGGCCGGACCGGTTGCGCCGATGCGACTGGCGACCATGTGCCTGGACGACGATGGTGTCCGGGCAAGGCTCGATGAGTGGCACGACGCCTTGCATGGTGTCCTGGACCGGGTCGAGGGTCGCGCCGAGTGGAGCGTGAAGGTGCTCGTGCCTCCGCCTGAGCCCGCAGCCGCTGCCGCGTCCGGCAGCGGAAGCGGGGTTGCGTACCTCCAGCAGAAGCGGGCCGAGCAACAAGAACGCGAGCATCGGCTGGCAAGGACTTCCAACATCGGGGAAGAGATCCATCAAGACCTCGCCCGCATCACGGTCGCCAGCAGGCTGCTCTCGCCCCAGGATCCGCAGCTCACACGCTACGCCGGGACCATGGTGCTCAATGGCGCCTACCTGGTGGACGTTGCGGCCGGAGACCGCTTCCAGCGCCGTGTCCGCGAGCTCGCGGCCGCACATCCGGAAGCCCGGATCGAAAGCGGTGGACCCTGGCCCCCGTATTCGTTCGCCGTCCTGGAGCAGACGTGACCCTCAGCACGCAGGCGGGCGCGGAAATGCGCCCGGCCGCCCGGCAGCAGATCGCCTTGGTGGACCTGCTCGACCGGCTGCTCGGGACCGGTGTCGTGCTCTCTGGAGACATCGTGATCTCGCTGTCCGGTGTCGATCTGGTCCAGATCAGCCTGCGTGCACTGATCACCTCCGTCCGTGCCGAGCTCGGGACCGACATCGACTCACCGGAGACGTGATGGCCGAAAGACGAAGCCTCCCGCAGCGCATGGAGACCGACCCGGAGAGCGTGCAGCGCGACCTGGTCAAGCTGGTCCTGACGATCGTGGAGCTGGTCCGGCAGCTGATGGAGAAGCAGGCCCTGCGGCGGGTTGACCAGGGCGACCTGAGTGACAGCCAGATCGAGGATCTCGGGCTTGGGCTGATGCACCTCGAGCAGGCGATGGAGGAGCTCAAGGACCGTTTCGACCTCACCGCCGACGACCTCAACCTCGACCTTGGTCCGCTCGGGCCGCTTCTCGGAGACTGAAACGGCGGGTCCGGGCGCATCGAGACCGGCCCAGCGGGGTACGGGGAGGAAGCGAATTCAACCAGGGGAGGGACCGATGGCCGGCGAGGAAACCGAACAGGTGCGCGCACAGCTCTTCGAGCTGTTGCTGGGCAAGGTCGACGAGGACACCTACCCCTCCTCGACCATGCTCGACATCATCGAGAAGCTGATCACTCCCGAGACCGCGCCCGCCTATGCCGCAGTGCTGATGAGCAAGATCGACGGCGACACGTATCCGAGCATGTCGATCATTCGGCGCGTCCTCGCGCTGAGCTGACCGCCGATGAAACCCCTGCGTTGGCTCGGCGCCGGCCTGCTATGGCTTCTGGCCGGGGTCATCGGTCTGCTCGGCGCCATCCTCTGCGTGACTGTGGTGCTGCTACCGCTCGGAATACCGCTGCTGATGCTCGCTCGGCGACTCGTTGCGCTGGCCGGAAAACTCGTACTTCCCAGAGCTGTCCGGCATCCCGTCAAGGAGTTCGGCGACAAGTCCTCGGATGCGGCCGACGACGCGCTCGGCGGTACGAAGAAGGCGCTGCGGAAGGGTCACAAGAATGCCTCCAAGGTGATGCCCAAAACCAAAAAGGCCAAGAAGCTGCGGAAGAAGACTGAACGCAAACTAGGCCGGCGCAAGGGCATCAAGCAGTGGACGTAGGGATCCCTTTCGCGAACTGCATGAGGGCCAGGGCAAGCGTTCGCACCGGCGACAGTGGGCAGTCCGATCCGTTGTCGATCCTCAGCGCCGACGCCGCCTGCCGCGGCTGTGGCGCCTCGAGGGACGCATCCACAACCTGACCAGGACCACGGCTGCAAGGGCCGCGAGGATGCCACCACCCACCGACATCGCCGCCGGTCTGGGCTTGCCATCGACGCCGACGAGGTAAGTGCGCGCCGTCTGCGCCTGGGCGGTCGCAGCTTCCCTGGTCTCGGCCACGCGGTTGCGGATACGGGTCTTCATGTCCAGCTTCGCGGCGAGCAGGTCCACGGTGTGCGCCAGGTCCTGGCGCGTGCGAGCGATGTCGGCCTCGAGCGCATCCACCTCGGAGGGCTCGGCGGGGTCCGTGACCACGGACGGGTCCTCTGTGTTCGCGACCGGTTGAGGTTTCGCGGTTGTTGTCGTTCACGTGGTTCTCCTTCGACGTCGATGCCGTCCCTGGCCGGGGTGTGCTCGGGTCAGTGGTCGCCGGCGTGGCGGACGGTCTCGATGTCACGCTTGACGCTGTCCACTGCCCTGCTCGGGACCGGGGGCGCGGCCTCTTGGACGCGCTGCTTGCCGAGGAGCGCGGCGACGCCGGCGGCGGCGAGCAGGACGACGCCGACGATGAGGGCCGCGAGCCAGGCATCCACGGCGAGGGCGAGGGCGAGGATCGCGGTGGTGATCAGGACGCCCCCGCCGTACAGGGCCAGCAGCCCCGCGGCTCCGAACATGCCGGCTCCGATGCCGGCCTTCTTCGCCTTGCCTCTCATCTCCGCCTGGGCGAGGCGGAGCTCGTCACGCACCAGCTGGGACACCTCGTTGGACAGCCGCGACACCAGCTCACCGGTCGACGGGTCCCCGCCCGCCGAGGAGGTGTCCCGGCCGCTGGGCGGTTCCGCGACGTGGCTCACGACGACGAGCCGCTACCCGCGCCGGCGGTCATAGAGGAGGCAGGCGACCCGGAACCATTGCTGGTGATCTTGTCGCCGACCTTCTCCTTGACGACCTGCTGCGCCTGCCCTGCCCGTTCCTTGACGACCTGCTGCGCCTGCCCTGCCTTCTGCTGGACCCGCGGGTCGCGCCACACCTCCCGGGCCTTGCCGGCGATCTGGTCGTACCGCTCACGGCCCGCCCTTGCGCCGAGCACATATCCAGCGCCGAATCCGAACAGCAAACTCAACTTGCCAGCCATCTGACCCTCCCCAGTGTCATGTCACGTCGCCCGCTGCCGCACGGCGGTTGACGACGTAAACCAGATGCAGAGGTAGAGGTGCCCATCCCACCGACACGTCATGCACAGCGGCGTGCGCCACCTGTGAGCGAGTCCTGTCAGGTACGTCGGCGGCGGGCGGAGCGGCCACGGCGGAGCTCGCTGCCACGGCGTTTGTCCTTGGCCTCCCGATCCTCCGCCTTCTCGATCGCGCTGGTGTCCCGCGGTGGCAGACGTAGCGCTTCCTCGGCCTGTATGCCGCTCTGGAGTCGGCGGGCCCGCTCAAGCTCGGCGTTGAGCTCGGCGCCGAACAGCAGCGCGAGGTTGGTCAACCACAGCCAGAGCAGGAAGACGATGACGCCAGCAAGGGCGCCATAGACCCGGTCGTAGGAGGAGAAGTTGGCGACGTAGAAGCCGAAGGCCGCCGAGAGCAATGCCCAAATCACGATGGCCAGGAACGCCCCCATGGTGCCCCAGCGGAGCCTGGGCTGCTTGACGTTCGGTGTCGCGTAGTACAGCAGGGCAACTATGACGATCACAACGACCAGCAGCAGCGGCCACTTGGCGATCCGCCAGGCCGCCACGGCGGTGGAGCCGAGTCCGACGGCGTCGCCGACCGCTTGGGCGACGGGTCCGGTGAGCACGATCGCTACAAGGGCAACTGCCGTCAGCACGACCAGGACCAGGGTCAGCAGGAGCATCGTCGGCCGGCGCTTCCAGATCGGCCGGCCCTCGTCGATCTCGTATATCCGGTTCATCGCCCGACCGAACGCGTCGACGTACGCGCTGGCCGCCCAGAGGGCGCCGGCAAGTCCCAGGACCAGCGCGAGCCCGGCGCTCTGCGACTCGGCCAGCTGCTCGAGCGTGGGCCGGATGCTGTCCACGAGGGAGGCACCGCCGAGGTCCTCGACGATGTTCAGGACCTCGTCGACGGCCGACTCTCCTTGGCCGACGACGCCGAGCAGTGCGCACAAGGCGAGGGCGGCTGGAAACAACGCAAGAACTGAATAGTAGGTCAGTGCGGCGGCCAGATCGGTGCACTGGTCGGTCATGAACTCGCGGACTGCCCTCCGTAACGCGTAACGGAGGGACCGACCTTCCAGTTCAGTCAGGGAGTCAACGAGTCTGTCGTCGTGCGGGTCTACGTAACCCGAACTGCTTGCAGAGTGCGACGTTCGAGTCATGACCTGCTGCGCTCCTCCCGGCCGGGGTCCATGCGCCAAGACGGCGGTCGCGGTCGCGGAGATCCACGTTCATCTTGCAGCCCGGGCTGTCGAGGGTCTCGACGACCGCTACCGCTTGCGGTCCGGCCGCGCGGTGGTCATACGCGGGGTGGTGGTGTCCGGTGCTCTTCCACGACGTGTGTGGAGCGCGTGCGCTGAGCGTTGACGATCAGCGAGATGACGATCGCAAGTACTCCTGCGACCAGCAGGATCCAGCCGAGGGTCCCGGTTTCGACCGTCGAGGTGTCCCAATCGACGACACCGAACACCAGGATCAGCCCGGCGACGATGAGAGCGATGCCTAGTCCGATGGCCATGTCTGTCCCTTCAACATCTACACGTTGGGTACCGGGGCGTCCGGCACCCGAGGGCCGGTGCCCGACAATCCCGAGGTTCAAACGCGGGCGTGGCACACGACCGCATCCGGAACCATCAGGTCCCACGGGTTCCGCTCCACGAGGGCCGGGCCCGCCGCACTACTGGATGAATGTCCTTTCCCAACGACTCTCCTTGGAGCCAGAGCCACAGCTAGCGGCCACTCCGGCACGAGCGCGCGTCAGCGGCCTGAGGTGTACTGCCGGTGCGGGAGGTACACCGCCACGAGAGAGAACCCGTGACGAGGGGTTCATGCAAGGCGCCGAGTGGGTACTGCAATGCATGTCGCGACCGCGACTCGGGTTGCTACAAGGGAGGGACCCTGAATGGAAATCCTCGGTGTCATTATCGCGGGCATCATCATTGGCCTGCTTGGAAAGTTTGTGGCTCCAGGAGACAAGGACAACATTCCGATCTGGCTCACGATTGTGTGCGGTATCGGTGGAGTTCTCATCGGCTGGTTCGTCTACGACGCCTTCGGCGGTGACGAGACGTCGGGGGTTGACTGGGTGCGCTGGATCGTGGCGATCCTGGTTGCGGCCGTGTTGGTCGTCATCGCCTCCACTGTCACCGGCAGGAACAAGTCCAAAGTATCGAAGGTCAAGTCGAAGCTGACTTGATGCAACATCGAACTCCACGAGCCCCGACCGACGACCGGTCGGGGCTCGTGTCTTGGGAAGAGTCCTGGGGACTCGACTGCCGCTCAACTACCTGATGCGACGTCGCAGACCTCGGATTATCCCATCTGCCTTTTGGGTACGGAAGGTTGGCTATTCGGAGGGAACCGCCGACCCCGAGAACGAGAACCCGAGAGAACAATTTCCGGGCGAGGGCCGGCGCACGTGAGGGACGACGAGTGGGAGGAAGCAGCAGATGACCGATTTCAAGAGCGCATGGAAAGGCGTCACGGACCGAGAACGTTGGGCCGCACGCGGTGCCACGTTCGTGGCGAAGGTCAAGGCCACGAAGGCGGTGTGGTTCCCACCCCAGCCTGCGGAGACCGGCAAGAAGGCTGCGTCACGGGCCAGGAAGACCACCAAGAGAGCGAGCAAGAAGACAACGGGTGCCGCCAAGAAGGCCGGTGCCGCCAAGAAAGCCGGTGCCGCCAAGAAGAAGGCCGGTGCCGCTTAGGACACGAACTGGAGCCGCCTAGAACTGACCTACCCGGCGCGCTCTGATTTCGTTTCAGACGGGTACGACCATCGACAAGACGAGGTCGAGCCGCCGGGAGCGGGCCCGGTATGAGCGGCGCATGATTCACCGTCCCGGCGCCGCGATCCCCCAAGACAACTGCTTGCCCGCAACCTCCGACAGGACCGCTCATGTCAGATGCACCGAAACCACTCGAAGTCGCCTCCGACGTAGGCACGGCGCTGGTCAGGCTGGCCGACGCCACCGATCGCCTCGTGTTTCTCGCAGAGGCGCTGGCCGTCAACATGGGAATCGTGGAACCCGCCGACGTCGGCATGGAGGTGACCCCCAAGAAGACCGCGTGACCCATCAGGCAGGATTCGCCGATTCCGGCTCCGTAGGTCCGCTCACCTGTGTCAGTCAGCTCGTGCCTGACAGCGGGCATGAGCCGTTACGCCATGCGTCTAATGCGTAATGATCTGCGGCGATTGTGGGTACACCAGCGTCATGGGTGTGGATCCAGCATTGATTCGCATGCTTCGCGCCGGGCGCGACGAAGGCCGTGACCTTGAGCAGGCGCTGGACGGCTTGGCCCGAGTCTTTGGCCGCCCCGATACGGCGGAGCGGGTTGGCCCGTACTTCACCTGCCCCGAGGCGAACATCATCGCGTACGTCCTGGCTACCAGCCGCCACGTCGACGCCGCGATCGTCTGGCTGGACGAGCATGCGGCCAGCGACACCGAGGAGGACACGCACGGGGGCGACGGATTCGACGCGGCCCGCTATATCACCGAATGGTGATCGGCGCGCTAGCCGCTCATCCGCGCCAGTTGTCCCAGTGCGCTCGTGTTCCTGGACTAGCTGGGGAGCCGATGCCGCTGTAGCGGTTGAAGCGCCAGCTCGCGGTCGCGACCTTCCGACAATTTCTCGGCCTCGGCGCTGATCGCGGAAGGAGCCTCGGTCAAGCAGGTGCGGACCGTGCTTGGACATGCGTCGGCCGTGGTGAGGCCGCGCGCCTGTGCGCATCTCTGGCCGGGCGGCGCGGACCGGGTTCGCAACATGGGCGGACGCCGCGCCTAGCCCTTGCGAACTGAGGGGCGGCGTCCGATTAGCGTTTTGTGCAGGTCAGAGGCCTTTCCGTGGTGTCAGCGCTTCTTGGTCTCCTGGTAGGTCCACGGCACTGGTAACCGTTGGCAGTCTGAGCAATACGGTCCCTGACCTGCGGTGGAGCACCCTTTCGACCGTTGGCAAGAGTTGGCCGTTCTCGGATGTCTTGCGGACTCCCTGCGGACTGCCGAGGAGGGGTCCAAGCTGCCAGACCTGAACGGAGAGTGAGCCACAGCACCGGTCTCGGGCCTGCGGTGGTGGCGCCTGCCCTAGGGGTCTGCGGCATCGGGTCAGCAACGCTCAGACCTAGACCCTCAGCCTTCTACCTGGTCGTCGTGCTAGCGCTGAGCGGACTGCGGCATCAGCGGGCGGTGGCTGAACGATCCGACTGCCGCCGACTTCGGTCTCAGAGTCACCGCTGGCCGCGATTCTAGGCAAGCAGCGGTGCCTCAGCGGCCGTTCTGCGCAGGGGAAAGGTCGCTGCGCAACCGCCCATGGCACATCACCCTCACCGCATCAGAACCGAGCGCATCGCGGCATGGGCTCGCGCATACAGGCGACCAGTACGGGCCTCATGCTTCTCCGGCCTTCGGGTACGGGATAAGCCCGGGGGTCTTCCTACCTCCGCGCAAAGATGAGGAGGGTCCGACAATGGGTGCTGGAGACAAGGCTCGCCACGCGGCCGAGAAGGCGAAGGGTAAGGCCGAGGAGGCTGTGGGGAAAACGACCGACAACCCGACCCGGACCGGCAAGGGTCAGCGAAAGCAGACAAAGGCAGACTTGAAGCAGGCCGGTGAAAAGACGAAGGATGCTTTCAAGAAGTAAGCCCTGGCCACCAGACGGCGTATGACGTGACCAAAGGCTAGGCAACGAGTCCTTACCTCGACCGCTCATCGGCACGAGCGCGCGACCAGCGGCAGATCCGGGCGGTGGCTGAGCGACCGAAGCGAACCGCCGCCGACTTCGGTCGCTGAGTCATCGGTGGACGTTGCTACGCCGATCGGCGGTGCGTCGGCGACCATTGCGCGCTGGGGAACGGTCGCTGCTCCACCGTCCGTGGCACTTCGCACTCATCTCAGGCATGAGAGGACGATCCGAACGGCAGGGCTTCACGAACCTCGGCCGACCAACTAGGCGGTGGCTGCGCTTCCCCCACTGATTGTTCGACGGCCACGACGAGATCTACTCCCCGCCGCACACCTGGGGCAGTGTCAGGAACCAGGCGCCGGACTACGACGTCAAGGATTCGATCCACTGAGGAGAGTGACGGGCTCTGCGGCTTCGCCCACGGTCCTCAGTCGGGCATTTCTTCGCGGCTCTCGAACGGAACACCGCACACACTGAGCACCGCGGCCGCGAAGCAACCCTTCCGCGCGACAGCGGTTACTGAGACTCGGTCATCATTCATCGCCCCGACAAGTACCCCGACCGCCATGCTCGGCAGGAAGTCGACGTCGCTCAGGTCGACCACGACGGCATCGCTCGACCCTTTCATGCATCGCTGCAGCTCCCGGCGGAAGTCGTCCACAGCCAGTTCGTCGATCACCCCACTGACGGCAAGCGTGCGCCCGTCAGCGCTCATGACCGCCGAGAAGGGCCGCTCTTCCATGTGTCGATTCATGCGCCCGCTCCCTGCTGCTGTCGATAGCGAAAACGGGTCCCAACTAGACGACGATCGCCCCTCCCTGAGCGGCGGGCGCTGCAAGGAGGGGCGACCCGATGAGGCGACGCCGCCCAAGTCTCGGGGCTCGAACGGTGCCTGACCCTCAACCTCCCCCCGGATCTTTAGCCCGGGGTGGCGCGGTCGCTGCCTGAGGCCGCGGGACCCGACATCGCCGGGATCTAATAGGTCTCCAGCACGACGAGAGAGCAAACCTCCTCAACCCGTTTTTTGTAGGACGGCTTTCGTCGCGATACGACCAACCCGCTACCAACCCAGTACCGCCATATAATTGCTGGCGCCGGAGACCGGGCTTCCGGCACGTCGTCCCCCCGAGGAAGACCGGTCGGAAAGGTCCGGCACAACCGTCCCGCCCCGGCCCCGGCGGGAGGGTCAATAGTGCCGGGGCGACATGAATTGTCCCTCCCAGCGCAGCGCCCCAAGCGCTGCGGCGATTGAGGGACAATCCCCACCGGGCTAGTTCCACCGCCGCAGTGGGGTGCGGCCGCGGGTCGGTGCCTAACCCGGGAAGTTCCCGAGAGGACTGCCGTTACCCAGCACGCAAGACCCACAAACGCCCCTCATGGATGAGCAGGATGTTGCAGGTTCGCCAACTTCCTTGCCGCGCCCGCTGTGCCGCCCCGCCCACCTACTTGGGAGGGTGGCAGACGAGGCGGCTTACAAGATCCCACGACAATGCGTTGGGAAGGTCACCGGCAGCCACTGGGCGTCGGTGAGTGAAAACCGACCACCTGACATTCATAGAATCGCCCCACCCGCGAACAAGGCGGGTGGGGCGGTTCTGTGTCCCCGGATCTGGACATTGGCTGGGGCGCCGTCCCCCGTGAAAACGGAGGCCCGCCCCACACCTTCTGACAGTACCGCCGATGAGTGCGGCGCGATCCAGCCTCATTTGAGTAGCACGGCTTGTCCGTCTTGGGCATGATGCGGAGCGCCGGGCGACTGACCTGCTCGTCCCCCGAGCTGCTCAGTCACCCATACCCGGCACCGCCCCGTCGTTCGTCCCTAGCTCGACGGGGCGGTTTCGCATCCTGGGGTCTGGGCACCTCTACGCACTCCTCCGTCCCCTCAAGAAGAAGTGCCATGATTCGTCACCTCATCCATGTGCACGCCCCGATCGCCGACGTGTTCCACGCCCTCGATCGATCCGACTTCGCCTCCGCCCTGACCGATGGAAACCTCCACATCGTGAAGCTCAGCGATGGCGTTGGATCCGCCCGCAACGTGGCTGGAGGAACCGAGATTGATGTGTTCGATGAAGAGGACGGGATCCAGGTGGGTCGCCTGGTGGGCTACCTGCGCAAGGGCGGGATGGTCGTAGATCAGGAAACGCTCGACTGAGGCACTTCGTCGAGGTGTTCGAAAGGGATGCAGCAGAGCGTGAGCACCCTGGCTGCGAAGCAGCCCCGCCGCGCCACAATGGTCACGGAGCCCCCATCCGGCTTCATCGCCCTGACCAGTACCGCGATCCCCATACTCGGCAAGAAGTCGACATCGCTCAGGTCGACTACGACGGCATCGCTTGACCCGTTCACGCACTGCTGCAACGCCCGGCTGAAATCGTCCACGGCCAGTTCGTCGACCGATCCGCTGACGGCCAGCGTGCGCCCGTCAGGGCCTACAACCGTCGAGAAGGGCCGCTCCTCCATAGAGGTGATCTTGCGCCCGCCACGGGCATCAGTCGATAGTCAGTACGCGTGGAACGCAGTCACCGCTACGAGTAGCGGTAGCCCCACCAATCTTCTGGCAGCCGCTTGAGCCAAGCCTCAAGCTCCTTGCGAGGATCAGGGTCTTCCCGCGCGGTAGTTCGCCAGCCTCCTTCGGACGACTCGTCCGCTTGGCCGCCAACTCGCCGGACTTGATCGCTCGGTGGATCGACTCTCGAGTCCCAGGGCCTCTCCGCAGGATCGGTGCGGAACGTCTACGACGTGACCGCGCGCGTATTCGCGGCCGCAGTCGATGACCGCGTGATCGCACACACTCCATGTCGCAAGATTCGACTCCCACGGGCGCACGGCGACGAGCTGGGCATCCCCAGCGTGGACGAGGTGGCCGCAGTCGCAGACGCCATCGGAGGCCGATGGCGGGCCGTGGTCGTCACTCTCGCGGGATCGGGCTTGCGCATCGGTGAACTACGCGGCCTCGCGGTCGAGGACGTCGACTTTTCTCCGTCTCAAGCATCCACGTGCGGAACCAGCGCGACCAGGCGGGCACGTTGACTCCTCTCAAGTCGAAGACGTCGCGACGAACGGTGCCGGTCGGCCAGGTGGTCATCGACGCACTCGCAGCCCACCTCGCGGCATACCTGAGCGATGGGTCGCTGTTCGTGGACGAGCTAGGGGAGCCATTGCCGTACTGGCGATGGAAGCCCCTCCTGGCCGCAGCAACTAAGGCAGCGGGTGCGGAGGTGACCGCGCACGGTTTCCGGCACTTCTTCGCCTCGGCCCTGATTTGCGGGTGGTGCCTCGGTGAAGCAGGTGCAGACGGTCCTCGGTCACGCCTCTGCGGTCGTCACGCTGCGGACCTACGCGCACCTCTGGCCGGGCGATGAGGACAGGGTGCGGGACGTGGCAGACGCCGCGCTCAGTCCTCTTGCGGACCCCTTGCGGACCGAGGCGGCCGCTGAGTGACATTCGCGCAGGCCAAAGGCCCTTTGACGAGTGTCAGCTCTTCTTGGTCTCCCAGAAGATCTCGGCGATCTCGTCGATCTTGGCGAGCAGCTCGTCGGCCTTGCCGGCGTCCATCTCACCCTTGGTGCCGGTGGCGCCGGCCAGCTTGGTGGCCTCGTTGACGAGGGTGTGCAGCTGCGGGTACTTCTCGAAGTGCGGGGGCTTGAAGTAGTCGGTCCACAGCACCCACAGGTGGTGCTTGACGAGCTCGGAGCGCTGCTCCTTGATGAGCACGGCGCGGGTCCGGAAGTCGGGGTCGTCGTTGTCCGCGACCTTGGCGATGATGGCCTTGACCGACTCGGCCTCGATCCGGGCCTGGGCCGGGTCATAGACGCCGCACGGCAGGTCGCAGTGGGCGGAGACCTCAACGGTGGGGGCAAGCAGTCGCGCGAACATGCGGGTCCTTTCGATGGGAAGTTCGTACTTGTCGGGACACTACTCCGGTGAGGTACCCCCGATCCGGCCCGCCCATCGGCTTCGCCGTGGTGCGCGGGGACTCGATGCGGCCGGGGTTGCGCGGGGGTGACCGGCTGCTCGTGAGCTATCGGCGTACGCCGTCCGAGGGCGCCGTCGTGGTCGCCCGTTTCGCCGACGGCACCCTCGCCGTGAAGCGCGCGATCGAGCGGCGCGGTCACGGCTGGTGGCTGCTGAGCGACAACCCGGAGGCCGGCGTCGACTCGCGACACCGTGGGCCGGTCGCGGACGAGAACGTGCTGGCCGTCGTGCTGGCGCGCGTCTGGCCGCGTCCACGACGCCGCCTGTGACCCGCCTGAGCCGAGCAAGATCGGCCCGGTGCCTCCCGGTGTGGAAAGATTGATCCTCGTGGCTGCCGCACACCCCGACCCGTCCGCGTCCGCGCACCCTCGCGCCGGGGATCCGGTCTTCGACCTGCACGTCGGCGGCAAGATGCAGACGGTCTCCACCGTCTCCCTGGCCGGGCGCGACGATCTCTCCCTCGCCTACACCCCGGGCGTCGCTAAAGTGTGCGAGGCGATCGCCGAGGACCCCTCCCTGACCCAGCACTACACGTGGGTGCCGAACACCGTGGCGATCGTGACCGACGGCACCGCGGTGCTCGGTCTCGGCGACATCGGCCCGGCCGCGGCGATGCCGGTGATGGAGGGCAAGGCGGTGCTCTTCAAGGAGTTCGGGGGCGTCGACGGCGTACCCATCTGCCTGGACACCACCGACGTCGAGGAGATCATCGAGACCGTCGCCCGGCTCGCGCCGAGCTTCGGCGGGATCAACCTCGAGGACATCTCCGCGCCGCGTTGCTTCGAGATCGAGTCCCGGCTCAAGGAGCGCCTCGACATCCCGGTCTTCCACGACGACCAGCACGGTACGGCCGTGGTGGCGCTCGCCGCGCTCACCAACGCGCTGCGGCTCACCGGCCGCACCCCGGAGTCGACCCGCGTGGTGATCTCCGGCGCCGGCGCCGCTGGTGTCGCCGTGGCCAGGATCCTGCTCGAGGCCGGCATCAAGGACCTCGCGGTCACCGACCGCAAGGGCGTGCTGAACTCGACGCGTGGCGACCTGACCCCGGTGAAGCGGGCGCTCGCCGTCGACACCGCCGACCACTTCGGCCGCGCCGGCTCGTTGGCCGACGCACTGAACGGCGCCGACGTCTACATCGGCGTCTCCGGCGGCACGGTCCCGGAGGAGGTGGTGGCCACGATGGCCGACGACGCCGTCATCTTCGGGCTGGCCAACCCCACGCCGGAGGTGCATCCCGAGGTCGCGCACCGGCACGCTCGGGTGGTGGCGACCGGTCGGTCCGACTTCCCCAACCAGATCAACAACGTGCTCGCGTTCCCCGGCATCTTCCGTGGCGCCTTCGACGTGCACGCCACCGCCATCACCGAGCGGATGAAGGTCGCCGCCGCAGACGCCCTCGCCGGCCTGGTCGGCGACGAGCTGAGCGAGGACATGATCGTCCCCTCGCCGTTCGACCCCCGTGTCGGCCCGGCCGTGTCGAGCGCGGTCGCCGACGCCGCTCGCCGCGACGGTGTCGCCCGCCGCTGAGTGATGACCCAACCGGCGTTGACCGTCCTCGATGGCGTGCGCTGGCAGGGTGCCGAGGTCGTCGGCGCCCGGTCGCAGCGCCTGCTCGCCGTCCTGGCGACCGTCGCTCCGCACGCCGTCTCCGCGGGCCGTCTGGTCGAGCACGTCTGGTCCGACGACCTGCCCGAGCACCCCGAGAAGGCGCTGCAGGTGCTGGTCTCGCGGACCCGCTCGCGCACCGCGCCGGAGGTGGTCGAGCGCGCCGGCGGCGGCTACCGCCTCGGCCTCGGGGACTCCGACGTAGATGCGATGGAGCTGTCCCGGCTGGTCGGCGAGGCGAGGGCCGCCGCGGCGGCCGGCGACCTGGACCTGGCCCGGGTCTGCGCGGAGGCGGCGCTGGCGATCACGGTCGGTGCGGCGGGCGACGAGGTGACCCGTGACCTGGTGGCGGAGGCGATGGAGGACCAGGCCGTCGCGCAGGAGCTTCTCGGTGCCGCGTCCCTGGCCCGCGGCGACCACGTGCGGGCACTGGAGCTGCTCGAGCCGCTGCTGGAGCGCCGGCCCGACGACGAGGAGCTGCTGGCCCAGGTGCTCCGGGCCGAGGCGGTGGCGCGCGGGGTCCCCGCCGCGCTGGCCCGCTACGCGGTCTACGACGAGAGGACCCGCGACCAGCTCGGCGCCGAGCCGGGTGACCGGCTGCGGCGCCTCCACCTCGACCTGCTGGCGCGCGAGGCGCCGGTGCGCGAGGGCCTGACCTACGACGCGGTCCCGATGGTCGGACGCGACCACGACGTCGCCGCGATCCGGGAGCTGCTCGACCGGGCCCGGGTGGTGTCGATCGTCGGTCCCGGCGGCCTCGGCAAGACCCGGATGGCCCACCTGGTCGGTCACCTCGCCGAACAGCCCGTGGTCCGGCTGGTCGAGCTGGCCGGCGTGAGCGGTCCCGACGGGCTGTTGCCCGAGGTGGCCGCGGTCCTCGGCGTCCGCGACGCCGTCTCCAAGCCCCTCCAGGCGGGCGCCGCGCCCGACCTGCGCGGTCGGATCGCCCAGCAGCTCCTGGGTGCGCCGACCCTGCTGGTGGTCGACAACTGCGAGCACCTCGTCGAGGCGGTCGCCGACCTGGTCGCGTTCCTCGTCGGCACGGTGCCCGACCTGCGGGTGCTCACCACGTCCCGCGCGCCGCTGGGCATCGGCGCCGAGCGGGTGTTCCTGCTGCCGCAGCTGGAGCCGGACGCCGCCGTCGAGGTCTTCCGGCAGCGCGCGCTGGCCGCGCGCCCCGGCGTACGCCTCGACGACGATGAGGTACGCCGCCTGGTCGAGCGCCTGGACGGGCTGCCGCTCGCTATCGAGCTCGCCGCCGCGAAGGTGCGGGTGATGTCGGTGGCCGAGGTGGCGCGCCGGCTCGGCGACCGCTTCGCGCTGCTCCGCGGTGGTGACCGGGCCGCGCCGGACCGGCACCAGACCCTGGAAGCGGTCATCGAATGGAGCTGGCAGCTCCTGCCGGAGTCACCGCGCCAGGCGTTGCGAGCTCTCTCCGTGTTTCCCGACGGGTTCACGCTGCTCGGGGCCGAGGCGGTGCTCGGCCGGGAGACGCTCACCGACATCGGGCACCTGGCCGAGCAGTCCCTGCTGGTGGTGCGCGAGGAGGAGGAGCTGCGCTACCGGTTCCTCGAGACCGTGCGCGAGTTCGCGGGCGCAGCGCCTCGACGAGGCCGGGGAGCGGAGGCGGTCGAGGAGCGACTGGCGGGTGGGCGGTGGCCTACGCCCGGTCGATGGCCGCCGGGCTGACCGGCCCGACGCAGATCGCCACGGTGACCGCGCTCCGGGAGGAGGCCGGCAACCTCACCGGTGTGCTGCGCGGGGCGATCGACAGGGGCGACGCGGAGACCGTGGTGCCGCTGCTGGCCACGCTGGCGCCGTTCTGGACCATCCGCGGCGACCACGGCTCGGTGTTCGCGCTGGCCGCGCCCGTGCAGGAGCTGCTCGCTGACGTCCAGCCAGGTGCCATCGACGGCCGACGAGCTCCGGGAGGTCCTGGCCGACCTCGCGATGGGCACGATCATCCTCGGGGGCGAGGCCCTGGAGCCCTCCCTCGACCGGCTGCGCGAGCTGGGTCCGGGATCGGCCGGCTCCCGGGCGTACAGCATCACCAAGGTGATGCTCGCGATGTTCGGCGAGGACGACACCGCGGCTCTCGAAGACGCTCGCGAACGACGACGATCCGCGCGTCGCCCTCACGGCGCTGGTGTGGCTGTGCCAGATCCAGGAGAACTCCGGCGAGCTGGACGCGGCCCGGGCCACGTCGCGACGTGCCCTGGCGGTGGTCGACGACGATGCGGGGCCGTGGGTGCGGGCGATGGCGGAGTCGCAGATGGCCGGCCTGGCCTTCCAGAACGGCGACACCGAGCTCGCGCTCGCGTCGCATGCGCAGGGCGCTGCCCACGATGGAGGCGCTCGGCTCCATCGACGACGTCGTCCAGCTGCGCAGCTTCGAGGCGCTCGCCGAGCTGGCGAGGGGTGACGTGGCGGCGGCCGAACGGCCCTCGACGCCATGGCCTCCGACGAACGGGCCCGGCGCAGCCTCGCCTGGATCTTCGGGGCCAACGGGATGGCCGAGCTGGCGCTGGCCAAGGGGGAGGTCGAGCGCGGTGTCGAGCTCTACCGCGAGAGCCTCGCCGCCGCCCGGACGCGCACCCTGCCGGGGCTCGAGCTGGACCTGGAGCTCACGCCCTGGGTGCTGTTCAGCACGTCGTGCGCGCTCGTCGCCCACATCCAGCACGACCTCGCCCCCCAGGCCGCCGACCTGGCCGCCGAGCTCGAGCGCCGGCTCCCCGAGCTGTTCGAGATCGACGGCCGCCGCCGCGACATCCCGGTCGTGGGCGGCGTCCTGTGCGCGGTCGGCCAGTGGCGCCTCGTGGCCGGCACGGGCGACCCGGCGGACGCCGTACGACTGCTGGTGATCGGGGAGCGGTTCGGCTACTACCGCGGCATCCCGAGCATGTCGTGGGACCGGGCGACGGCCCTGGCCGAACGCGTCGCGCCCGGCGTCCTCGCCCTAGTGGAGGACGAGTACGCCGGGCGCCGGGCGGCCGACCTGCTGGAGGAGGCCGCGGCCGTGGTTCAGAGGGCCTTGCGGTAGCTCCGCACCGACAGCGGCGCGAAGATCGCGATCACCGCGACGCAGGCGACGACCGCCCAGCCGACCTCGGCGGTGACCTGGCCGTTGTTGGCGAGGTCACGCACCGCGGTCACCACGTGGGAGACCGGGTTGATGTCGACGAAGGCCTGCAGCCAGCCCGGCAGCGTGTCGGCGGGGACGAACGCGTTCGACATGAACGTCAGCGGGAACATGATCATCATCGAGATCGCCCTGCACCGACTGGGCGCTGCGGCCCTTGATGCCGACCCAGGTGAAGATCCAGGCCATCGACCAGCCGCAGGCGATCGTGAGCAGGGCCGCGGCCAGCACGCCGGAGCACGCCACCGCCGGGCCGGTAGCCCATCGCGATGCCGGTGGCGAAGGTGAGCACGGTGGCGACGGTGTAGCGGATGACGTCGGCGACCATCGGGCCGGCCAGCGGCGCGATCCGCGCGATCGGCAGCGACCGGAACCGGTCGAAGACGCCCTTGTCCATGTCCTCGCGCAGCTGGATGCCGGTCGCGATGCACGCGGTCAGCGTGGTCTGCGCCAGGATCCCGGGGATCATGCAGCGGCAGGTAGCTCTCGACGTCGCCGGTGACCGCGCCGCCGAAGATGTAGGCGAACATCGCGGTGAACAGCAGCGGCTGGATGAGTCACGTCGAAGAACTGCTCCGGGTTGCGGCGCATCTTCTTGGTCGCCCGCCAGGCCATGGACATGGTCTGGTTCACGGTCTCGACCGGGCTCACCCGGTCGGTGACGTCGTACGTCCACGGGCAGCGCGGGGTCGACGCGGGGCGCTTCGGTGGTGATGGTGCTCATCGTGCGGGCTCCAGTTCGTCGTCGGTGGTGTCGGGCACGGTGGTGTCGTGTCCGGTGAGGGCGAGGAAGACCTCGTCGAGGCTCGGCTTCGCCACCGATGACGGAGGCGATGCTCGACGTCGGCCCTGGCGCAGCGCGATCAGCGCGTCGGCCGCCTGGTCGGCGGCATCGAGGGCCACGTTGAGGCCGCCGGCCTCGGGGGTCGAGCACCGGCTCCTGGCGCAGCACCCGCTCCAGGATCTGGGCGGCCGGGCTGAGCTGGTCGGGGTCCTCCAGCCGCAGCTGCAGGGTCGAGGCTGCCGACGGAGGTCTTGAGCTCGTCGGGGGTGCCCTCGGCGACCTTGCGGCCGCGGTCGATGACGGCCACCCGGTCGGCGAGCTGGTCGGCCTCGTCGAGGTACTGCGTGGTGAGCAGCACCGTGCTGCCGTCGGCCACCAGCGCGCGGATCGTGTCCCACATCTGGCCGCGGGTCCGCGGGTCGAGGCCGGTGGTCGGCTCGTCGAGGAAGATCAGCGGTGGGCGCCGGATCAGGCTGGCCGCGAGGTCGAGGCGCCGACGCATGCCGCCGGAGAAGTGGCGATCTGCCGGTCGGCGGCCTCCTCGAGCCCGAACTGCTCGATCAGGGCGGTCGCCCGCTCCTTGGCGGCCGGCCGGGACAGGCCCATCAGCCGGCCGAACAGCCAGAGGTTCTCGGTGGCGGTGAGGTTCTCGTCGACCGAGGCGTACTGCCCGGTGACGCCGATCAGCTGCCGCACCTGGTGCGGCTGCCGGACCACGTCGACCCCGAAGATCTCGCGCCTCTCCGGCGTCGATCCGCAGCAGGGTCGCCAGCATGCTCAGCATCGTGGTCTTGCCGGCCCCGTTCGGGCCGAGCACGCCGAAGATCTCTCCCCGGCGTACCTCCAGGTCGATGCCGTCGACCGCGCGGTTGTCGCCGAACTGCTTGACGAGTCCCGAGGCGGTGACGGCCAGGTCGTGGTGTGTGTTCATGCCGGGAAGCGTGGCCGGGCCCGGTTTCAGCGCGCTTTCACCGAGGGGCCGCGTGGTTTCACGGGCCGATCGGGAGACCGGCACCAGCAGGTCGACGTGATTCCGAATGGTCGTCCACAGGGGCGTGCGGACCGTTCGAGAGTGTCCGTGGTGGCGGGTTGAATGGGGGTCATGGCAGCAGCATCGGTGCTCGAGTTCGAGGGTGACCCGCAGGTCGCCCTCCTCGATGCAGGTGCGCGCTGAACAGGCCGCGCGGGACGCCGCCGAGGTGCGGATGCTGAAGGGCGTGGTCGAGTTCTGCGCCGCCCACGAGGTGCGACGAGGCCGAGGCGGCGACGGTCGTCGAGCACGGCCGCGACACCGGCCTGATGCTGGCCGGGCCGGGGGCGCCGTTCGTCTCGGAGTTCGCGATGGTCGAGCTCGCGGCCGCGCTCGGCATGACCATCGACTCCTGCCGGCGTCTGGTGGGCGGGTGCTCGAGGTCCGGTACCGGCTCCCGCCGGCTCTGGGCACGAGTCACCGACGGGGAGCTTCCGTGGTGGCGGGCCGCCCGGATCGCCGACCACACCCTGGCCCTCCCGATGGCGGGTGCCATCTCGTGTGGACCGGCGCCTGGCGTCGGTCGCGCACAAGGTCGGGGTGGTGCACACCGAGCGGCTCTGCCAGGAGGCCCTCGATCAGTTCGACCCGCAAGAGGCCGAGGCCCGGCGGCTGGCGGCCGCCGAGGCCCGGCACGTCGACGTGCCCACCCGCGATGCCGGCCGCACCGGCACCGTCGAGGTCGCCGCGTTGGTCGACCTGGCCGACGCCCTCGACCTCGAGACCGCGGTCGCCCAGGCCGCCGCCGAACTGAAAGCCGCCGGATCCACCGAGTCGCTGGACGTGCGCCGGTCGATGGCGCTCGGGGTGATCGCCCGCCACTACCTCGGCGACGCCCTCAACACCGGCCGATCCGAGGCCGGGCCGCTGGTCAAGCCCCGCCAGGTGGCCATCAACGTGCACCTCCGCGACCAGGACACCGGCCGCTGCGACACCACCCGCGCCCCGATCTCGGTCGAGCAGGTGCAAGCGGCTGGTGCACCCACCCCGACACCCAGGTGATCATCCGCCCGATCCGCGACCTCAACGAGCACATCCGGGTCGACGCCTACGAGGTCCCCGACCGGCTCGCCGACCAGGTCACCGAACGCGACGGCACCTGCGTGCACCCCTGGTGCACCCGACCCGCCCGGTCCTGCGACAAGGACCACTGCCAGCCCTACGACCGCGGCGGCACCACCAGTCATCGCGACAACATCGCCCCGTTGTGCCGCCGCATCACCGGGCCAAGACCCACGCCCGATGGCGCTACCGGTTCCTGCAGACCCGGCGCCTACCTGTGGACCATCGCCCGACCGGCCTGACCTACTACCGCGACGGCACCGGCACCACCGACCTCGGACGGCTCACCGCGGCCTAGTCGACCTTGGCCGCCACCGCCTCGATCTCGAGCAGCCACTCCGGCTCCAGGAGCTGCTGCACCACGACCGTGCGTGCTGCCCGATGCTCGCCGAGGTGGTCATGGAGGATCGCGACGTTCGCAGGGTCATCGGCAGCGGATGCCAGGAAGAACCGCAGGGACACCAGGTCGTCGTACGTCATCCGGGCTGAAGCGAGTACCAGGCCAAGGTGGCGCCAGATCAGCTTTGCCTGGCCGGCGAAGTCGGCGGGCATGGTGACCCCGTCGGCCTGGTAGCCGTTCAGGCCACTGACGTAGAGCGTTCGGGCGCCTGGAGGCACCTCGACCGCGTGGGCATAACCGGCGTACGGCGGGAACACCCCGCCCGGGTTGTGGGAGGTGAGGGGCATGGCCGCATGGTGCCATCGATAGCGTGGCCACCATGTTCGCTGTGTACGCCGAGTCCTTCAGCACCGACGACCCGCTGTCCGGGCTGGTGGTCGGGGAGCGACCCGATCCCGAGGTGCCCGACGGCTGGACGACGGTGACCGTGAAGGCGTCCGCGCTGAACCACCACGACCTCTGGTCGCTGCGCGGCGTCGGCCTGAAGGAAGAGGCGCTGCCGATGATCCTCGGCTGCGACGCGGCGGGCATCGACGAGGACGGCAACGAGGTGGTCGTGCACGCCGTGATCTCGGACCCCTCGTGGCGGGGCGACGAGACGTTCGACCCGAAGCGGTCGCTGCTCTCCGAGCGCTACCAGGGCACGTTCGCCGACACGGTGGCGGTGCCGCGGGTCAACGTGGTGCCCAAGCCGGCCTCGCTCTCCTTCGAGGAGGCGGCCTGCCTGCCCACGGCCTGGCTGACGGCGTACCGGATGCTCTTCGGGCAGGGCGACCTCAAGGCCGGTGACACGGTGCTGGTGCAGGGCGCGGGCGGGGGAGTGGCGACCGCTCTGATCTCGCTGGCGCGGGCCGGCGGGCTGCGGGTGTTCGCCACCAGCCGCGACGAGACCAAGCGGGCGAAGGCGCTCGAGCTCGGCGCGCACGACGTGTTCGAGTCCGGCGCCCGGCTGCCGGTGAAGGTCGACGCGGTGATGGAGACCGTGGGCCGGGCCACCTGGTCGCACTCGATCCGCTCGCTGCGTCCCGGCGGCCGGATCGTGATCTCGGGAACCACCTCCGGGCCGAAGCTCGACGATGCCGAGCTCACCCGGATCTTCTTCCTGCAGCTGAGCGTCGTCGGCTCGACGATGGGCACGCGCGACGAGCTCGCCTCGCTGGTCACCCTGCTGGACGCCTCGGGCACCCGCCCGCTCATCGACCGGACGCTGCCGATGGAGAAGGCCCGCGACGGCTTCGCGGCGATGGCCGAGGGTGACGTGTTCGGGAAGATCGTCTTCACCCGATGACGCGCACCCATCTGATCACCGGTGCCGGCTCCGGCATCGGCGCCGCCGTAGCCGACAGGCTCGCCGCGCGCGGCGACGACCTGGTGCTGCTGGCCCGCAGCGAGGCGCGCGCCGCCGAGCTGTCGGAGCGCTTCCCGGGCGCTCGGACCTTCGCCACCGACCTCGCCGACCCGGCCTCGATCCGGGTGCCCGACGTCGACCGCCTCGACTCGGTGCTGCACGTCGCCGGCGTGGTCGACCTCGGCCCGGTGGCCGACCAGCCCGTCGAGCAGCTGCGCGAGCAGGTCGACGTCAACCTGGTGGCGCCGGCCGTGCTCACCCGGCTCACCCTGGCCGCCGTACGACGTACCGGCGGCACCATCGTGTTCGTGAACTCCTCGGCAGGCCTGTCCGCGAGCCCGATGTGGTCGGCGTACGCCGCCTCGAAGTTCGGGCTGCGCGGGTTCGCCGACTCACTCCGCGCCGAGGAGATCGAGCATGGCGTGCGGGTCACCACGGTGTTCCCCAGCCGGACCGCGACCCCGATGCAGGAGAAGGTGCACGAGCAGGAGGGCCGCACCTACGACCCGTCGAAGTGGATCGACCCGGCTGTGGTGGCCGACACGATCCTGCACGTGCTCGACCTTCCCGAGGGCGTCACCATCCCCGAGGTGACGGTGCGCCCGCTGGTCCCGCGACCGGGACCCAGTTGCCAGCAATCCGGCCACACCGCAATATCGTTTGGTCCGGAATACCCGGAACGTAAAGAATGGTTGTCAGAACTCGATGAGTTCTCCTCCCTCCGCCGGTCTCTCCCGGCATCAGCCCCACCTGCGACTCCCAAGGACCCCCCATGACTGCGCCTGCTCCCGCACCAGCTGAGACCGGCCGGACCCCGGTCGTCATCCGATGGCTGGTCGCGGCGACGTTCACCGTGATCCTCAACGAGACGATCATGATCAACGCGATCCCGAGTCTGGCCGAGCACTTCGATGTGTCGCTGAACGCCGCCCAGTGGCTCTCGACGGCGTTCCTGTTGACGATGGCCTCGGTGATCCCGGTCACCGGCTGGTTCCTGCAACGGGTCAGCACCCGTACCGCCTTCGCCACCGCGATGATCACGTTCTCGATCGGCACCGCGCTGGCGCTCGTCGCGCCCACGTTCTGGGTGCTGTTGATCGCCCGGATCATCCAGGCGAGCGGCACCGCCGTGATGATGCCGCTGCTGATGACCACCCTGATGACCGTGGTGCCGATGCAGGACCGCGGCCGGGTGATGGGCAACGTGACGCTCGCCATGTCGGTCGCTCCGGCGCTCGGCCCGGCGGTCTCCGGCGTGCTGCTGCAGCTGGGCTCGTGGCGGCTGATCTTCGCCGCCGTGCTGCCGATCGCGCTGGCCGTGACCGTGGTGTCGATGCGCAAGCTCGAGAACGTCGGTGAGCCGAAGCCCGGTGACATCGACTGGCCCAGCGTCGCGATCGCCGCCCTCGGCTTCGGTGGGCTTGTCTACGGGCTCAGCGAGTTCGCGAACGGCGACCGGCTCCGCCCGGGCCTGATCGTGGCTGCCGGCCTGATCGCGATCGCCCTGTTCGTCACGCGTCAGCTGCGGCTGATGCGCAACGGCTCTCCGCTGCTCGACCTGCGCGTCCTGCGGCACCGCACCTACCGGTTGTCGCTGATCATGATGTCGATCGCGTTCATGGCGATGCTCGGCGCGATGATCCTGCTGCCGCTCTACCTGCAGGAGGTCCGCGAGCTCTCCCCGCTGGAGACCGGTCTGCTGGTGATGCCCGGCGGTCTGGCCATGGGCGTGCTCGGCCCGCGGGTCGGCGCCGCGTTCGACAGGTTCGGCTCGAAGCCGCTGGTGATCCCCGGCAGCATCGTGATGGTGCTGAGCCTGGTCGCGTTCACCCAGATCGGTGCGGAGACGCCGTACGCACTGATCCTGGGCAACCACATCCTGATGATGTTGAGCCTGGCCGCGCTGTTCACGCCGGTGTTCACGCTCGGCCTCGGCGACGTGCCGATGCACCTCTACTCCCACGGCAGCTCGATGCTGGGCACCATCCAGCAGGTCGCCGGCGCTTTCGGCACCGCGCTGGTGATCACCCTGATGACCAGCCACGCCAAGAGCCAGCTCGCCGACGGGGTGGCGCCGCTCGAGGCGACGATCGACGGCATGCAGCTCGCGTTCCTGGTGAGCGCCCTGATCGCTGTGGCCGTGGTCGTGCTGGCCTTCATGCTGCCCAGCCGTCCGGCCGTGGACCCGCACGCCGGACCGGCGGCGGAGGAGAAGGTCGGCGACCTGGACGCCGAGCTGGAGGAGCTGGAGGAAGACCTCGGGGAGCTCAGCCCCGGGACCGCCAGTTGACGGCACCGACCAGCACCATCCGGAGCTGCTTGCGCGCGTTCGAGGTGACCTGAGCCTCGGCCTTCGGGCCGGCGCTCAGGATCGCCTCGGCCGTGCCGACCATGGCGGTGACGATCAGGTTCGAGAGGATCCGCAGGTCCTCGGCGGACCAGGCCTCGGTGCCCGGCAGCCGGGCCAGGTCGGTGGCCAGCTCGTGCTCGAAGAGCTCGATGCCGTGCCGGATCGCGGCGCGTACGGCGGGTGGCCCCGCGTTGCGCTCGCGAGCGATGAACAGGAAGTGCGCGCGCTGCCGGTGCACGTGGTCCACCAGGATCGCGACCGAGCCGTCGACGATGTCGCCGAAGGCGGGGTCGCCGCGGCGTACGTCGCGCAGCATCGCGCGGAGCGAGCCGAAGGCCTCGTCGACCAGCGTCAGGCCGAGGGCCTCGATGGAGTCGAAGTGGCGGTAGAAGCCGGTCGGCACGATGCCGACCTCCTTGGCCACCTGGCGTAGCGAGAGCGCGGACAGGCTGGTGTCCTCGCCGAGCGCCAGCGCGGCGTCGAGGATCGCCCGCCGGGTCCGCTCCTTGCGCTCGCCCCGGGTCTCGGTCACCCGGACAGTCTAGAAGTGAACATGTGTGCACGAACACGTCCCGGTTCCCTTGACCGTGGCCACGGGGACCCATCAGAGTTTGAGAGTACAGTCGTACACTGAACTCGACAGGCTCGATCACCGGGAGCAATTGTCATGGGCATCACCGCCACGGTCGGAGGCAGCATCCTCCGGTCCCGCGCCCTCGCGGCGCTCACCTCACCGCACGGTGTCGACCGCTATCTCGAGCAGGTCAACCCGATGTGGGCGGCACACGAGGTGCGCGCCCGCGTCGTCGGCGTCCACCGCGAGGTCGACGTGCCCGGGCACCCTCCGGTCGCCACGATCACCCTGCAGCCCACCTCGACCTGGCGCGGTCACCGCGCCGGGCAGCACGTGCAGCTGGGCGTGGAGATCAACGGCAGCCGGCGCACGACCCGCGTGTTCACCGTCTCCAGTCCCGACTCGCGGCACGGCGACCGGTTCACGATCACGCTGCGGGCCAACCCCGAAGGCGTCGTCTCGCGCTACCTCGTGGAGGAGGCCGGCCCGGGCACGACGGTGCACCTCTCGCAGGCCGAGGGTGACTTCGTGCTGCCGGACCAGGTGCCGGACCACGTCCTCTTCATCTCCGGCGGCTCGGGGATCACCCCGGTGATGTCGATGCTGCGCTCGCTGCAGCGCCGCACGCACCGGGGCCGGGTCACCTTCCTGCACTACGCGCAGAGTCCGGAGCACCAGATCTTCGCCGCCGAGCTGGACGAGGTACGCCGCTCCGGGCACGGCATCGACGTGCACCTGCTGCACCCCGAGCTCGGTGACCCGGCGCTGTCGCCGGCGTACCTCGAGCGGCTGGTTCCCGGCTACCGCGACATCCCCACCTGGGCGTGCGGACCGGCGCCGCTGATCGAGGCCGTGCAGGCGGCGTACGACGGCTCTGACGCGCTGCGGGTCGAGTACTTCAAGCCGCCGCGCGTCGCCACCGGCTCCAGCGAGGGCGAGGTCGAGTTCACCCGGTCCGGCAGGGCCGCGGCGAACTCCGGCGCGGCCCTGCTCGAGCAGGCCGAGGCACTGGGCCTCACGCCCGAGTACGGCTGCCGGATGGGCATCTGCTTCTCCTGCGTCTCCCGCAAGACCGAGGGCACCGTCCGCAACATCCTCACCGGCGAGACGTCGTCGCTGCCCGATGAGGACATCCGAATCTGCGTCAGCGCCCCCGAGGGCGACTGCGCCGTAGAGCTCTGAGGAGAGAGAACATGAGCAAGCTGACCCCGGAACAGCTCGACACGTTCGGCGAGGAGCTGGACGCCATCCGCCAGCGGATCATCGCCGACCTCGGCGAGGACGACGCGGCGTACATCCGCAAGGTCGTCAAGGCCCAGCGCGGCCTCGAGGTGGCCGGCCGGGCGCTGTTCTACCTGCCGCCGGCCTGGCCGCTCGCGGTCGCGACGCTGAGCGTGGCCAAGATCCTGGACAACATGGAGATCGGGCACAACGTGATGCACGGCCAGTACGACTGGATGGGCGACCCCGGCCTGAACTCCCGGATGTACGAGTGGGACAACGTCTGCCCGAGTGAGCAGTGGAAGTACTCCCACAACTACATCCACCACACCTACACGAACATCCTCGGCAAGGACCGCGACATCGGCTACGGGATCCTGCGGATGGACGAGGACCAGCCGTGGCATCCCTACTACCTCGGGAACCCGGTCTACGCGTTCCTGCTGATGGTGTTCTTCGAGTGGGGCGTCGCGATGCACGACCTCGAGGTCGAGAACATCGTCAAGGGCAAGCGCACGATGAAGGAGAACAAGGCCCTGCACGCGGGGATCATGCGCAAGGTCAAGCGTCAGGCGCTCAAGGACTACCTGCTGTTCCCGGCGCTGACCGGGCCGTTGTTCCCCATGACGCTGGCCGGCAACGCCGTGGCCAACCTGGTCCGCAACATCTGGGCGTTCAACATCATCTTCTGCGGGCACTTCCCGGCCGGCGTCGCGACGTTCTCCCAGGAGGAGTGCGAGGACGAGACCCGTGGCCACTGGTACTACCGCCAGCTGCTCGGCTCGGCGAACATCACCGGCGGCAGGCTCTTCCACGTGATGACCGGCAACCTGAGCCACCAGATCGAGCACCACCTGTTCCCGGACCTGCCGGCCCGCCGCTACCCGGAGATCGCCGGGGAGGTACGCGAGATCTGCGAGCGCTACGGCCTGGCCTACAACACCGGCTCGCTCAGCAAGCAGCTGTGGAGCGTGGCCAGGAAGATCTGCCGGATGGCGCTGCCGGACCGGAAGCCCAGCACCGACGGGCCGGGTACGGCGGATGTGACCGAGCCCGCGTTGGCGGCCTGAGGCTCACGGGGTCACACTGAGGACATGAGCGACCACTTGAGCAAGTCCGAGATCGGCAAGGACGCCGTCCAGTCGACGGTCGAGGCCGCCGCACGCACGGTCGGCCAGGTCGCCTCGATCATCACCAAGGCCGTGCAGGACGTGGCCGGTGCGATCGGCGGGTTCGCCAGCGAGGTCTACGAGATCCAGGACGCCTCGCGCAAGGCCGCGGAGGAGCACGGGGCGACGCCGTCGGACGACGGCGACGCGCCCTAGCCGCTCAGGACGCCGCTTCGAGCCGACCGGGCATCCGCCAGCCGGCGGCCAGCCGCGAGGGGATCAAGGCGTCGCCGGAGCCGAAGAAGTCGCAGAACTTCATGATCAGCGGGTCCCAGGCCAGCGGGTCGACGTGGTTCGTGCCGAGCAGCCGGACCGAATCGTCGATGTGCGCGCGCAGCACCGTGACGTGGATCGCCCGGGCCGACGTGGACTCCGTGTCGAGCGACAGGTGGTCGGTCACGCGGCACTCGAGCTGGATCGGGCACTCCTGAACGCGATCGGGCCGCACCTCGTCGGACGGCTGCGGCGTCAACCCGGCGGCCTCGAACTTGCGGGGCTCGTAGCGGTATCCGGTGGCCCGCTTGTGCTCGGAGAGCTCCGGGGTCCCGGTGAGCAGTGCGAGCCGGTCGACGTGGTCGACCAGTGACGACGGCGCGAGGTTGAGCACGCACTCACGGGTGCGCAGCAGGTTCTGCGTGGTCCGCGATGACGCGCCCAGGCCGAGCATCGCCTCCTGCCCGAGCCACCATGCGGAGGACATCGGCGCGAGGTTGGTGGTCCCGTCGGGGTTGGTCGAGGAGACCAGGACGACGGGGGTGCCGTAGTAGTGGACCTTGAGCGGAACGACTGAGTGCATGACTCCATCCTGGCGGAGCGCGGAGGATGGTTCTGGCGGAAATCGGACACCGCCTGGAGGGCTCGTTCTTCCCTGATCCGCCCTCGCAGGCTCGGTCGGATCAGCCGAACGACATCCGGAACGCCGCCTGCCGGAACGACGCGAGCTGTCGAGCGCCGCGCAGCCAGCCGAGGGGGCCGTCCGGGTCGAACTCCCACGAGCCCCGGCACGGCGCGGCCTTCGACGACCCCTGCAGGGTCGCGGTCTTCTCGCCGCCGCCCTCGGGGAGCTCGGGCTGCCAGGTGCCGCCCTTGAACGGCAGCCGCGGGGCGAGCCGCGAGACGTCGGTGAACCTGGCGCTCGCGACCGGCCGGCGGTCGATGCCGGCCGACCACTCGGTGGTGGTGAGGGGACCGCGGTAGGACGACTCGAGCGTGAAGTCGCACAGGCCCTTCGGGATCGCCCACAGCTCGCGGCCGCCGGCCACCGATGCGGGGGAGTCGACCCAGATGTCGGTGATGGTCACCCGGCGCCCGTGCTCGTCGGACCTGACCGGCCGGGCGACGAGCAGCTCGGAGTAGGTGAGCGGGCTGCCCTCGTCGTAGGACACGAACGCCGCGCCGTACACGCCCGCCGGGCGGAGCTCGTCGACGTCCTGCTTGAGCCGGAACAGCGAGAGCCACAGCGAGCCCACCATCTGCCAGGGTGCGGCGGGGTAGGCGACCTTCTCGTACGGCAGCGGAGCGGTCATGACCCCAGCCTAGAACGTGTTACTGCCCCTCGGCGGCGGGCGTCTCAACGGGAAGACCGTCTTCGACGAACAGCTTCTCCGACTCGAGGATCTCCGCCTCGAGCGCGCCGGTGAGGTCGGACCTGAGCTCGTCGGTCTGGCCGTACCTCGGCGCGAGGTTTCCCACCGCCTTGTCGATCGCGCCGGAGACGTCGATGGTGCGCGCCTTGACGACGTACGGCTTCTCGATCTCGCGGGTGACGTACTTCGACACGAACCGCTTCAGCTCGCCCTCGACGTTGGCGGCGTACTGGGTGATGGACGCGCGCAGCCCCTGCGCCTTCAGCTCGCAGCCGACCTCGCCGGCGCGGGGAGGGGTGACGTCGATCAGGATCGCCAGGTCCTCGCGGGCGCGGGCGGTGAGGGTGAGCGGGATGGTCAGGTCGGCGGTGAACCGATGCGTGTCGACGCCCAGGTTGATCGCGAACTCCAGCGACGCGGGGAGCGAGACCGCGAACGTCACGGGGTCGTCGGACACCCGGTCGCCGACCGCCCTGCCGATCTCGCCGCGCGCGGTCACCTTGACGACCCGGCCCGGACCGACGCCCATCGGCCCGACGTCGATCTGCTGTCCGGCGAGCACGTTGATGCCCGCCAGCACCCGCTCGGCGGAGACGGCGGTGCGGAAAAATCGCTCGCCCCACTCGGCGTACTCGATGTGGTCGCTCACCTGGTCAGTCCTCGGGGTCGTCGAGCCTGGCCAGCCAGGTGGCCAACCGCTCCACGGCGTTCTCGAACTCGGGATGGGTGTCGGTGAACTCCTGGAGCCGGTCGGCGACCCACGCCAGGGTCACCTCCTCTTCGCCACGGCGGCGCTCGAGCTCCTCGATCCCGCGGTCAGTGAAGTACATCCGGTGGTCAGCTCTGCCCGGTCAGCTCAACGCGCGGTCGAGCAGGTCCTTCTGCTCGGCCGTGTGCCGCTTCATGGTGCCGACCGACGGGGAGGAGGACGCCTCGCGCGAGATCGGCTCCACGGTGATGTCCAGGTCCGGCCAGACGTTCAGCGCGTAGTGCGGCCACGGACCCATGTTGCGGGGCTCGTCCTGCACCCAGCGCACCGTCTTGAGCCCGGAGTAGCGGGCCATCTCGGCCTTGATCTCCTCGACCGGGCGCGGGTAGAGCTGCTCGATCCGGGCGATCGCGAACCGCTCGGCGTCGTCCTTCTTGGCCCGCTCGACCATCAGGTCCCAGGTCACCCGGCCCGAGCACAGCAGCAGGGTGTCGACCTTCGCCGGGTCGGCGTCCGCGTCCCCGATGAACGGCCGGAACGTCCCCTCGCTGAAGTCCTTCGGCTGGGACGCGGCCTCCTTGCGCTTCAGCATCGACTTCGGCGTGAACACGACCAGCGGCCGGTGCTTCTCGCCGAGCGAGTGCTCTCGCAGCAGGTGGAAGTACGACGCCGGCGTGGACGGCTGGGCCACCACGAACGCGTCGTCGGCGGACATGGTGAGGAACCGCTCGATCCGGGCGGAGGAGTGGTCGGGGCCCTGGCCCTCGTAGCCGTGCGGCAGCAGCAGCACGACGCCGGACTCCTGGCGCCACTTGGTCTTGCCCGCGGAGATGAACTCGTCGATCACGGTCTGGGCGCCGTTGACGAAGTCGCCGAACTGCGCCTCCCACAGCACCAGCGCATCCGGACGGGCCACCGAGTAGCCGTACTCGAAGCCGAGCGCGGCGTACTCCGAGAGCAGCGAGTCGTAGGCGTGGAACTTGGCTTGGTCCTCGGTGAGGTTGGACAGCGGCGTCCACTCGTCGGCGTTGACCCGGTCGATGATCGTGGCGAACCGCGACACGAACGTGCCGCGCCGCGAGTCCTGGCCGGCCAGCCGCACCGGCCGGCCGTCCATCAGCAGCGCGCCGAAGGCGAGGATCTCGCCGGTGCCCCAGTCGATCGGGCCCTCGGTGATCGCGGTCGCCCGCCGCTGCAGCTGCGGCATCACCTTCGGGTGCACCGTGAAGCCGTCGGGCGGGGTGACATAGGCGTCGGCGATCCGCTTGAGGAACTCCATGGGGATCGCGGTCTTGGTCTCGCCCGCCGGCTTGTCGGGGTAGTCGGGGACGGTCGTCCACTCCGAGGGCTGGCTGCTCGCCTCACGGACCTCGGTGAAGACCCGCTCCAGCTGCTGCTGGTAGTCCTTGAGGACCTGCTCGGCCTCCTCGATGGTGATGTCGCCGCGACCGATCAGAGACTCGGTGTAGAGCTTGCGCACCGAGCGCTTCTGCTCGATCAGGTCGTACATCAGCGGCTGGGTGTACGACGGGTCGTCGCCCTCGTTGTGACCGCGCCGGCGGTAGCACACCAGGTCGATGACGACGTCCTTGTTGAACGCCTGCCGGTACTCGAACGCGAGCCGGGCCACCCGGATGCAGGCCTCGGGGTCGTCGCCGTTCACGTGGAAGATCGGCGCCTGCACCATCCGGGCGACGTCGGTGCAGTAGAGCGAGGACCGCGAGGAGCCCGGCGAGGTGGTGAACCCGACCTGGTTGTTGACGACCACGTGGATGGTGCCGCCGGTGCGGTAGCCGCGCAGCTGGGAGAGGTTGAGCGTCTCCGCCACCACGCCCTGGCCGGCGAACGCCGCGTCGCCGTGCACCAGCAGCGGGAGCACGGGGTACTTGGCGCCGCGGTCGAGCACGTCCTGCTTGGCCCTGGCGATGCCCTCGAGCACCGGGTCGACGGCCTCGAGGTGCGACGGGTTCGCCGCGACCGAGACCTTGATGTTCGCGCCCCGCTCGGAGGTGAACGCGCCCTCCGCGCCGAGGTGGTACTTCACGTCACCGGAGCCCTGGACCGTCCGCGGGTCGATGTTGCCCTCGAACTCGCGGAAGATCTGGGAGTACTTCTTGCCGACGATGTTGGCCAGCACGTTGAGCCGGCCGCGGTGGGCCATCCCGATCGCGACCTCGTCGAGCTCGGCCTCGGCGGCCGCCTCGCAGATCTCGTCGATCACCGGGATGGTGGTCTCGCCGCCCTCGAGGCTGAACCGCTTCTGGCCGACGAACTTGGTCTGCAGGAACGTCTCGAACGCCTCGGCCTGGTTGAGCTTGAGCAGGATCCGCAGCTGCTCCTCGCGCGGCGGCTTCACGTGCGGCTGCTCCACCCGCTCCTGGATCCACCGGCGCTGCTCGGGATCCATGATGTGCATGTACTCGATGCCGGTGGTGCGGCAGTAGGAGTCGCGCAGGATGCCGAGGATGTGCCGCAGCTTCATGAACCGGCGGCCCTCGCCGCCGAACGAGCCGGTGGCGAACTCCCGGTCGAGGTCCCACAGGGTGAGCCCGTGGTTCTCCACCTCGAGGTCGGGGTGGCTGCGCTGGCGGTACTCCAGCGGGTCGGTGTCGGCCATCATGTGGCCGCGCACCCGGTAGGCGTGGATCAGCTCGAGGATCCGGGCCTGCTTGCTGATCTCGTCGTCGTGCGACGTCGCGATGTCGTTGCTCCACCGGATCGGCTCATAGGGGATCCGGAGCGAGCGGAAGATCTCGTCGTAGAACCCGTCCTCACCGAGCAGCAGCTGGTGCATCCGCTTGAGGAACTCGCCGGACTGCGCGCCCTGGATGACCCGGTGGTCGTAGGTCGAGGTGAGGGTCATCACCTTGCTGATCGCGTTGCGCGCGATCGCGTCCTCCGAGGCGCCCTGCCACTCCGGTGGGTACTCCATGGCGCCGACCGCCGATGATCGCGCCCTGCCCCTTCATCAGCCGCGGCACCGAGTGGACGGTGCCGATGCCGCCGGGGTTGGTGAGCGAGATCGTGGTGCCCTGGAAGTCCTCGATGGTGAGCTTGTTGTTGCGGGTCTTGCGGACGATCTCCTCGTACGCCGTCCAGAAGGCCGCGAAGTCCATCCGCTCCGCCGCCTTGATGCTGGGCACCAGCAGCTGACGCGTCCCGTCGTCCTTCTTGACGTCGATCGCCAGGCCGAGGTTGATGTGCGCCGGGGTGATCAGGTTGGGCTTGCCGTCGACCGTCTCGAAGCCGACGTTCATCTCCGGCATCGAGCGCAGCGCCCGGACCAGGGCATAGCCGATCAGGTGGGTGAACGAGACCTTGCCGCCGCGCGCCCGGGCGAGGTGGTTGTTGATGACCGTCCGGTTGTCCCAGAGCAGCTTCACCGGCACGGAGCGGACCGAGGTCGCCGTAGGCACGCTCAGGGAGGCGTCCATGTTGATCGCGGTGCGGGCCGGGGCGCCACGCAGCACGGTGTAGGTCGGCTCGTCGCTGGCCGCGGCCGGCGCGGTCGGGCGCGATTCCTTGGGCATCGGGTTCGTGGTGCCCTTCGCCGGCTCGGCCGCCTTGCTCGGCTGGCGGGGCACGGCCTTCGGCGCGGGCTTGGCCTCGGACTCGGCCTTCGCCGGCGCCTTCTCCTGCTGCGGCGCCTGCTGCTGTCTGTCTCGGCCTTCGGCGCCGCCTTCTGTTCGGTCTTCGCGGCCGGGGCGGCCTGCTTCTGCTCGGTCGTCACGGTGCTGTTGCTGGCCTTCGCGGTGCTGTTGCTGCCGGACCCGTTGCTGAAGTAGTCGGCCCAGCTGGCGTCGACGCTCGACGGGTCGGCCTTGTATCGCTCACGCATCTCCTCGACGAGCCACTCGTTGGCTCCGAAGTCCGAGGTGGATGGTTGGGGGGACTGCTGTCCTGACGACTGCGGCACGACTTGCTTCGCCTCTTCCGGATGAGCGCGTTAGGGGAACGTATGGTGCGACGTCAAGGCTAGACCCACGGGCCAGCAAATGCGCGGCTGACCTTGGGCTTTCGTGCACCCTGTAACCGGAGCCACACGATGGGAGTCCCACCCCGATGTTCCCCACCCCCGCACGCGCCGTCCGTGCTGCCCTGGCGACCGCCGCGTCGCTGGTCCTGGTAGCCGCGCTCGGTGCGTGCTCGGACGACGATTCCGACCCGGACGAGACGAACGGGTCAGCCCCGGAGGCGACGGAGGCGACGCCGGGCATTCCCACCCGGTCCACGATCGGGTTCGTCAAGGGCAAGCTGAAGCCCGACCGGCGCAAGCAGGTGCGCAAGCAGGTGACCAAGGCCGTCGACCTGTGGATCGACGCGGCGTACGTCGCGGGCGACTATCCGCGCAACGACTTCTCCGACGCCTTCAAGGCGTTCAGCAAGGACGCCGCCGTGCTCGCGAAGCGCGACAAGGGGCTGATGAGCAACGCCGAGGTGGCCGACCGGGTCGACTCGGTGACCGCCAAGGCGCGGCGGCTGCGGATCGACGTCCTCGCCGACCGCGGCAAGGCCGCCGGGGTCACCGCCCAGGTCGTGCTGGTGCTCGACCTCGACGGCGAGGTCCGGCGTACCGACCGGATCGCCGGCCGGCTGTTCCTCAGCTACTCCGGCAGCGACTGGCAGGTCTTCGGCTACGACGTGAAGCGCGGGAGGGTGGCATGACGACCCCACGATCGAGTCGGCGTACGCGCAACCTGGTCCGAGGCGTGGTGCTCGGCGTGGTGCTCGCGATCACCGGCCTGGTGGTGCCGAACTCCACCGTGGCCTCCACCGACGCGGTGCTGGTGGAGTTCCGGCACTCGCAAGGGGTCGACCTGAACCCCGACCTGGTCTGGATCCTGGCCGTCGGCTCCGACGCCCGGCCCGGGGAGAACATGCTCCGGGTGCGCGGCGACGCCCTCCAGCTGGTCGGCATGAACACCAAGACCGGCGCGGCCACGAGCATCGGGATCCCGCGCGACTCCTACGTGTCGATCCCGGGCCACGGCTCCGACCGGATCAACGCCGCCCTCTATTACGGCGGCCCGCAGCTGCTCGGTGAGGCGGTCGGCAACCTGATCGGGATCGAGCCCGACTACGTGTTCGTCACCCGGTTCCCGTTCTTCGAGGACATGGTCGACGACATCGGCGGGGTCGACGTGCGCAACCCGCGACCGTTCTCCGACCCCTACCTCAAGCCCAACGGCTTCCCGGCCGGCAAGAACCACCTCAACGGCTACAACGCGATGGCCTTCGCCCGGATCCGCAAGTCGCTGCCCGGCGGTGACTTCGACCGGTCGGCCAACCAGCAGATCGTGCTCGAGGGCATCCAGGGCACCATCGCCCGGCGGGCGCACGAGCGCGGCTTCATGGAGTCCGGCGTGCTGACCGTGCTCAAGCACATGCACACCGCCGTCCCCCCGGCCGAGCTGTTCAAGATCGCCCAGGCGGTGGCCCAGGTCGACCCGAAGAAGATCACCGGCTGCGTGGTGCACGGCGGCTTCGCCAACGTGGGCGGCGCCAGCGTGGTCACGCCGTACGTCGACCAGGCCCGCAGCTACGGCAACCAGGCCCGCAAAGACGCCACCATCGAGAGGTGCTGAGGAAGCCAGCGATGCTGGGCGCTCTCGGGCTGGACGCCGTCGAGGAGGCGGCGTACCGACACCTGGTCGGCGTCCCCTCGGCCTCGGCCGAGTCGCTCGCCGCCACCGAGGAGGCGCCGCTCTCGGAGATCCGCTCGGCCCTGTCCTCGCTCGAGGAGAAGGGTCTGGTCGCGCGCTCGACGGCGACGCCGGGCGACTACGTGGCCTCGCCCCCGGCCATCGCGGTCGGATCGATGATCGTGGAGCGGCGCGACGAGATCCGGCGTGCCGAGCTCGAGCTGGAACGCCTCGTCGGCGAGTACCGAGGTGCCGCCACCGACCGGGCGAGCACCGAGGTCGTCGACGTGGTGCACGGCGAGCAGGCGGTCGCCCAGCGCTTCGCCCAGCTCCAACGCGGCGCCGCTCACGAGGTGCTCGCCCTGGTGAAGTCCACGGTCGCCCTGGTGTCCGCCGAGGACAACGTCGACGAGCAGGTCGCGGTGTCCCGCGGTGTCACCTACCGCGTGGTGGTCGAGCGCGCGGCGATGGAGAAGCCCGGCTTCCTCGACCTGGTGGCCGAGTCCGTGCAGGCCGGCGAGCGGGTGCGGGTCACCGACGACCTGCCGCTGCGGCTGCTGATCGCCGATCGGTCCGTCGCCCTGCTGCCGCTGGCGCCGACGTCCGACGACTCGGGTGCCGGCGCGTTGGTCATCCATCCGTCCGGGCTGCTGGACGCGCTGGTGCACCTCTTCGACATGGTGTGGGCGTCCGCGCGGGAGCTGTTGCCGGCGACCGGCCTGGCGGACCGGCCGACCGACGGGATCGACGAGATGGACGCCCGGCTGCTGACCCTGCTGCTGGCCGGCCTCACCGACCAGGCGATCGCCGGTCAGCTGGGGATCTCGGCCCGGACGGTGCAACGGCGCGTCTCCGCGCTGATGGCGCGAGCGCAGGTGGCGACCCGGTTCGCGCTCGGGCACGAGGCAGCACGCAGGGGCTGGTTCGGCGTCTGAGCCTCGGGCTGGATGACGGATTGCGGACATGGCCGGATCTCGCCGTCCGCACGTCTGGCCCGGAGGCACCGCCAGCGGGGAGGGTGCTGCCACCACCCTGACTCTCTCGGAGCTCCCTCATGTCTCTTGCCCTGCCGCGGCGCCGCGCCCTGGCCACCTCTCGCCGTCCTGACCTGCGTCGCCACCCTGGCCGCCGTACCGGGTCCTGCGGGTGCTGCCGACGACGACGGCCTCACCCCGCTGTCCGGCGGTCCCGCCGCCGACGCCGGGCGGAACCCCGTGCCGGTCACCCTGGTCACCGGGGAGCGCGTGCTCCTCGCCACGGGAGCCGATGGCTCGCCGTCCGGGGTCATCAGTGCGGAGGGCGACCACTACGTGCGCCGGATCGGCGACGACCTCTACGTCATCCCGCTCGAGGCGGAGGCCGCGCTGGCCGCGGACGTTCTCGACCTCGAGCTGTTCAACGTGACCGGTCTCGTCGAGCAGGGGTACGACGACGAGCACAGCGAGACGCTGCCGCTCATCGTCGAGGGCGGGCTGCCGCGCGCCCGCGGCGCGGAGACGATGCAGGTCGAGGCGGAGCTCGAGTCGATCGACGCGACCGCGGTCACCGTCGGCAAGGAGGATCTCGACGCGACCTTCGGACGGCTCGTGGGAGCCCGCAGCCGAGCCGGCGGCAGCGCCGAGAAGGTGTGGCTGGACGCGAAGGTCGAGGGATCCGACGTCGACCTGGACCCGGCGACCGGCGTCGAGCAGACCGGCGCCCCGCGGGCCTGGGACCGTGGGTACGACGGCACGGGCACCCGGGTCGCCGTCCTGGACACCGGGTACGACGCCGAGCACCCCGACCTCGCCGACCACGTGGTCGCTGCGCAGGACTTCACCGGCCAGGGCGTCGCCGACACCGACGGCCACGGCACCCACGTGGCCTCGACCATCGCGGGCGACGGCACCGCCGACGCCTCCCGGACCGGCATGGCGCCCGAGGCGCCGAGCTGCTGATCGGCAAGGTCCTCGGCTTCAGCGGCGGCCAGATCTCGTGGATCGTCGCCGGCATGGAGTGGGCGGTTGCCCAGGACGCGGACGTCGTCAACATGAGCCTGGGCTCCGACCTGCCGACCGACTGCACCGACCCGATGGCCCAGGCAGCGGCCGCCCTGACCGAGCAGACGTCGACCCTGTTCGTGGTCGCGGCCGGCAACAGCGGGGCGCGCGAGACCGTCTCCTCCCCGGGATGCGTCGAGGGCGTGCTCACGGTGGGCGCGGTCGATGACGGACGGCGAGACCGCGGGGTTCTCCAGCCGCGGCGCGGCGCTCGGGACGCACGACCTCAAGCCCGACATCGCCGCGCCGGGCGTGGCCATCGTCGGCGCGCAGGCCGACAGCCCCGGCGGGATCCACTACATCGCGATGTCCGGGACGTCGATGGCCACGCCGCACGTCGCGGCGCCGCCGCGCTGGTGCGGCAGGCCCACCCCGACTGGACGGCGCAGCAGGTCAAGGCGGCGCTGACCGCAGCGTCAAGGGCTCGCCCGAGGGCACGGTCTACGACCAGGGCGCCGGCGAGCTGTGGACCCCGGACGCCATCGACGCCAAGGTGACCAGCGACGTGAGCGTCGAGGTCGCGAGCTTCGACTGGCCGCACGGCCGCGACGAGCGGGCCAGCGAGACGGTCACCTACACCAACGACTCCGGCCGCGACCTGCGCCTGCACCTCGACCTCGAGGACGTCACCGGCGCCGACGGAGGCCGGGTGCCCGGTCGCATCCTCGAGCTGGACGACCACTCCGTCACGGTGCCGGCGCACGGGACCGCGACCGTCGAGGTCGATGCCCGCGGTGACGTCGGCGACCTGCGCGACACGGCGTACGGCGAGATCGGCGGCCGGATCGTCGCGAGCGCCGGTCACGGCCACGACCGGCTGCGGGTGACCACGGCCGTCGGGATGTACCTCGAGCCGGAGATGGTCGATGTCACCGTCCGGGCCATCGACCGCAACGGCGACCCGGCGACCTCCGGCAACCTGGACATCACCGACCTGCACCAGCCCAGCCGGGCCCTCTACCTCTTCACCGGCGAGGACATCACGCTCCGGCTCCGGGCCGGCAGCCACTTCCTCAGCTCGTTCATCCGGACCACCAAGGACGACGGGTCCTACGCCTACGCGCACCTCGTCGACCCGGACCGGCGCTTCACCCACGACACCACGCTGGTCCTCGACGCCAGGGACACCCGGCGGGTGAGCGTGAGCGGCGACCGCCCGATGAAGATCCGTTCCGGGTCGTTCGGCGTGCAGAGGACCTGGGACCGGTGGATCGTCGGTGACTCCCTGTTCGCGGAGCGGGACCCCGAGTTCTACGCCACGCCGACGGACCGTGCGGACATCGGCGACATGACATACGGGACCTACCTGCGCGCGTTCGACCCGACGGTCCCCACCGAAGAGAGTGAGTACGTCTACAACCTGGCTTTCACCGAAGAGGACAGGGTGCCCTCCGACCTGAGCTACCGCGTGTCCGACAAGCGGCTGGCGAGGGTCGACGAGAGCTGGTACGCGCAGCGCCAGCCGTGGGAGCCGGAGGAGTGGACCCGCGTCGTCGTCGACGACGGCACGGGTCCCTTCTACTCGTCGTCCGGGGACCGGGTCGCCGCACCCGGCTCCCGGACGGCGTACTACTCGCCCGGCGTGGCCTGGCAGCAGCACGCCTCCAGCGGCGGCTTCCGGACCCGCCCGGAGACCTGGTTCGACCGGGTGCGCACCTACCGCGCCGGCGACCGGCGGGAGACCGAGTGGTTCAAGCTGCCGACGCTGACCGCGATGGCGGCCAACCGCGACGGCAGCCCGGCCCGGATCGCCGAGCGCCAGGGATCCCTCGTCGGGTTCGCGTTCCCGACCTGGCAGGACACGGTGGAGGGGCGGTACGCCGCCGGCGGCTTCCGCGACATCGGTGGCCTCACGCTCTGGCAGGACGGCGAGTACGTCGGCCACAACCCGTTCCCGTCCGGCCAGGCCACGATCGGGGAGGGCACCTACGAGCTCAAGGTGGAGGTCACCCAGGAACGAACCTCGCGGCACGACTTCTGGGAGATCGGCCGGGGGACGATCAGCCGCTTCACCTTCCGGACCAGCCGGCCGAAGGGCGAGACCACCGCAGCGCTGCCCATCGCGCTGCCCCGGTACGACGCCCCGGTCGACGAGCGCAACCTGGCCCCGGCCGGGCCGGGCTTCCCGGTCAGCGTCACGTTCCACGGCCAGGACGGCTACGACCCGGGTCGACTCCGGTCGTTCTCGGCGAAGGTGAGCTTCGACGAGATCGACCCCGTGGGCGAGAAGCCCCTCGAGGACTACGCCTGGACCGAGGTCCCGGTCGAGCGGCGTGGCGATCGCTGGGTGGCGATCGTGGACAACTCGTCGGCCGCCGGCGGGAAGGCCTCGCTGTGGATCACGGCCGAGGACTCCCACGGCACCAAGACCGAGCAGTTCACGGTGAGCCTGTACGGCGTGCAGTAGGGCGCGGCACGTGGCCACTCAGTTCGGGCGGGTGGCCAGCACCGCCCGGTGGTCCGACGGCGTGGTCAGCAGCGTGACCGCGTTGGCCGGGCCCGGCCCGTGCACGTCGTCGACCTTGCGGGTGGCCTTGCCGATCGTGCCCGGGTGATCCTCGCGGCCCTCCCATGCCGAGGTGAGGCCGGCGAGGCGTAGGCCGTCGAAGTTGGAGTCGCCGACGGCGTACACGACGTGCCCGGCCTGCTGGTGCTCGGCGATCAGCCGCTCGAGCCGGCGTACCTCGGACTCGTGGCGACGACGCAGGCGCGGACGGTCGGCGCGGTACTCCGCACCGGCCTCGACGCCGGGCGCCAGGTGGTAGCTCATCATCGCGACCGTGCGGTCTTTCTCGCGGTCGCGGAACACGCCGATCGTCACCTCCCGCGGCGGCTCCAGGCCGCAGGAACCGGTCCGGCCGGTCCGAGCGGCCGATGCCGCTGAGGAACGGGGCTCGCGCTGACACAGGCTCGAAGCGATCGGCGCGGGCACCCACCACGTTGCCTCCGGCGACCGCGGAGACCCAGTGGTACGCCGGCTCGCGGACGCCGATCCGCAATCCGGGCACGACCCGGACGTCGCCGAGCTGCCGCAGCAACCCGAGCCGGGAGACGTACCACTCCTGCAGCCCGACCAGGTCCGGCTCAGCGTCGAGCACCTGCGTGAGCGTCGTCCGCGGCGTCGCGTCGGGGGAGCGTGTAGAGGATGTTCGCGCTGGCGACGACGGTCTGCCCGCTCATGGCGTCAGTGTTCCGGTGGTCGAGCAGCGAGCGCCAGCGGCGACCGTCTGCCCGAGCATGGCGTCAGTGTTCCGGTGGTCGAGCAGCGAGCGCCAGCGAGCGTCGTCGAGACCCCGGATCTGCAGCGCACCGTCGGTTCGTCGGGTCACCGGGTCTCGGTACGCCGGTCGCGACCTCGCTGCTCGGTCGCGCGGCTGCTCGACCGGCCTCAGTCGGAGCCGCTCGTGCCTCGCACCTGCCGCACGGCACCCCCGGTAGGATTCGAACCTACGCTCCCGCCTCCGGAGGGCGGTGCTCTATCCCCTGAGCTACGGGGGCTCGGGTGGACGGAACCTTACCTGGCTCGTCCTCGGGGAGTGAAACCGGTTCGGGGTTCGCGGAGCCCCGCCGATACCCTTTGCCGGTGACCCCCGAAGAGCTCTCCACTGCGATCGTCGATGTCCTGACGACGCTGTCCGACGAGGGTGCGCTGACCCTGCCGGACGGGGTCCCGGCGACGGTGACGGTGGAGCGCCCGCGGCAGAAGGGTCACGGCGACTACGCCACCAACGTGGCGATGCAGCTGGCCAAGAAGGCGGGCACCAACCCGCGTGCTCTCGCCGAGCTGGTGCAGTGCGCGTCTGAGCGCGCACGACGGGCGTGGCCGACGTCGAGATCGCCGGGCCGGGCTTCCTCAACATCACCGTCGCAGCGGGGGCCCAGGGGAAGGTCGCGGCCGACATCGTCGCCGCCGGCGACGGCTACGGCCACAACGACACCCTGAGCGGGGAGCGGATCAACGTCGAGTTCATCTCGGCCAACCCGACCGGGCCGCTGCACCTCGGGCACACCCGCTGGGCGGTGGTGGGCGACGCGCTCGCGCGGGTCCTGGAGGCCGCGGGCGCCGAGGTGACCCGGGAGTTCTACATCAACGACCGCGGCAACCAGATGGACCTCTTCGGCGCCTCGATCGAGGCGACCGCGCTCGGGCAGCCGGTCGCCGAGGACGGCTACCGCGGCGCCTACATCGCCGACCTGGCCGAACGCGTGGTCGCCGACAACCCCGGCATCCTCGAGCTCGAGGGCGAGGAGCGCACCATCGCCTTCCGGGAGGCCGGCTACGCCGTGCAGCTGAAGGACCAGCAGGACCAGCTCGACGCGTTCAACACCCACTTCGACGTGTGGTTCTCCGAGCGGTCGCTGCACGACTCCGAGGACGTGGCCGCCCAGCTGGAGAAGCTCCGCGCCCAGGGCCACCTGTTCGACGCCGACGGCGCGCTGTGGATGCGCACCTCCGAGTTCGACGACGACAAGGACCGGGTGCTGATCCGGTCCAACGGCCAGCTCACGTACTTCGCCAGCGACACGGCGTACTACGTCAACAAGCGGCAGCGCGGCTTCGACCGGTGCATCTACCTGCTCGGCGCCGACCACCACGGCTACGTCAACCGGCTGCGGGCGATGGCCGCGTGCGCCGGCGACGACCCGGACCACAACATCGAGGTGCTGATCGGCCAGATGGTCAAGATCATGAAGGACGGCGAGGAGCTCAAGCTCTCCAAGCGCGCCGGCACCCTGGTCACCCTCCAGGAGCTGGTGGAGCTGATCGGCGTCGACGCGCTCCGCTACACCCTGGCCCGCTACCCGGCCGACTCGCCGCTGACCCTCGATGCCGGCGAGATGACCCGGCAGAGCAGCGACAACCCGGTCTTCTACGTCCAGTACGCCCACGCCCGGGTCAGCTCCCTGCTCCGCAACGCAGCCGACCTGGGACTCGCGCCCGAGTCCCACCCGGACCTGCTGACCCACGAGAAGGAGGGCGAGCTGCTGCGCGCCCTCGCGGCCCTCCCGGGAGTGGTGGCCAGCGCCGCCCAGCTGCGCGAGCCGCACCGGGTGGCCCGCTACCTCGAGGAGACCGCCGCCTCCTACCACCGCTTCTACGACAACTGCCGGGTGCTGCCGATGGGCGACGAGGAGCCGACCGATCTGCACCGCGCCCGCCTGCTGCTGGTCGCGGCCACCCGCACCGTGCTCGCCAACGGTCTCGGCCTGCTCGGCGTCTCGGCTCCGGAACGGATGTAGTCACCCCGATGCCCTCCCACGAAGCCGGATGGGCGCACGCCGACGGCGCCCTCAAGAGCCCCTCCTGGCTGCGCCAGCCGAACGACCCCAACGCCCTGGTGCCGACCCTGTGGTCCTCCACGGCGCACAAGGTCGACGGTGACCTGACCATCGGCGGGGTGGCGGTGGCCGACCTGGTCGCCGAGTTCAACACCCCGGCGTACGTGCTCGACGAGGCTGACCTGCGGGCGCGGGCGCGGTCGTTCCGTGACGCGTTCGCGACGTTCGACGTCTTCTACGCCGGCAAGGCGTTCCTCTGCACGACGGTGGCGAAGTGGATCGCCGAGGAGGGCCTCTGCCTCGACGTGTGCTCCGGCGGCGAGCTCACCGTCGCCCTGCGCGCCGGCTTCGACCCGGGCCGGATCGGCTACCACGGCAACAACAAGTCGTACGCCGAGCTGCGCCGCGCCGTCGACGCCGGCGTGGGCCGGATCATCGTCGACAGCTTCACCGAGATCGAGCGGCTCACCCAGATCACCTCCGACCTCGGCCGCACCGCCCGGGTGATGGTGCGGGTGACCGCCGGGGTCGAGGCGCACACCCACGAGTACATCGCCACCGCCCACGAGGACCAGAAGTTCGGGTTCTCGATCACCAGCGGCGACGCGTTCGAGGCGGTCCGGCAGGTCCGCGCGGCCAAGCGGCTGGAGCTCCTCGGCCTGCACTCCCACATCGGCAGCCAGATCTTCGACTCCTCCGGCTTCGAGGTGGCCGCCCGGCGGGTGCTGGCCCTGCACGCGCGGATCTCCGAGGAGCTGGGCGTGACCATGCCCGAGCTCGACCTCGGTGGCGGCTTCGGCATCGCCTACACCACCCAGGACGACCCGTCGGACCCCGCGCAGCTGGCCACCGAGATGAGCAAGATCGTGGAGCACGAGTGCAAGGCGCTGGGGATCGACCAGCCCCGGCTGTCGATCGAGCCCGGCCGGGCGATCGTCGGCCCCTCGGTCTGCACGGTCTACACGGTCGGCACGGTCAAGCCGGTCACCCTCGACGGCGGCGCCGTGCGCACCTACGTGTCCGTCGACGGCGGCATGAGCGACAACATCCGCACCGCGCTCTACGACGCCGACTACTCCTGCACCCTCGCCAACCGGCACTCCGACGACGAGCCGGTGCTCGCGCGCGTGGTCGGCAAGCACTGCGAGGCCGGCGACATCGTGGTCAAGGACGAGTTCCTCCCCGGCGACGTGGCGCCCGGCGACCTGCTCGCCGTCCCCGGCACCGGCGCCTACTGCCGGTCGATGTCGTCCAACTACAACCATTCGCTGCGGCCCCCGGTGATCGCGGTGCGGGACGGCGAGGCCCGGGTGATCGTGCGCCGCGAGACTGAGGACGACCTGTTGGCGACGGACGTGGGAGACATCGATGGCTGACACCGCTGCGCGTGGCCGTGCTCGGCTGCGGCTCGGTCGGGTCGCAGGTGGTGCGGCTGCTCCACGAGCAGGCCGCCGACCTCGCCGCCCGGGTCGGCGCCCCGGTAGAGCTCGCCGGCGTGGCGGTACGCCGCATCGACGCCCCGCGCGAGGTCGACGTACCCGCCGGGCTGCTGACCACCGATGCGGCCGGCCTGGTGGCCCGCGACGACGTCGACCTCGTGGTCGAGGTGATCGGCGGCATCGAGCCGGCCCGTTCGCTGATCCTCGCCGCCCTCGAGAACGGCGCCAGCGTCGTCACCGCCAACAAGGCGCTGCTCGCCGAGGACGGGCCGACCCTGTTCGAGGCCGCCGAGAAGGCCGGCCGCGACCTCTACTACGAGGCCGCCGTCGCCGGCGCGATCCCGATCCTCCGGCCGCTGCGCGAGTCGCTGGCCGGCGACCGCGTCACCCGGGTGCTCGGCATCGTCAACGGCACCACCAACTTCATCCTCGACCGGATGGACACCTCCGGGGCCGGCTTCGCCGAGGCGCTGGAGGAGGCCCAGGAGCTGGGCTACGCCGAGGCCGACCCGACCGCCGACGTCGAGGGCTTCGACGCCGCCGCGAAGGCGGCGATCCTGGCCAGCCTGGCGTTCCACTCGCGGGTGACCGCCGCCGACGTCCACCGCGAGGGCATCGCCGACGTCACGGCGGCCGACGTCCAGTCGGCCCGCGACATGGGCTGCGTCGTGAAGCTGCTCGCCATCGCCGAGCTGCGTGACGGCGCCGGTGGCGAGGCGGTCTCGGTGCGCGTGCACCCCGCGATGATCCCGAGGTCGCACCCGCTGGCCAGCGTCCGCGAGGCCTTCAACGCGGTCTTCGTCGAGAGTGCCGCCGCCGGCCAGCTGATGTTCTACGGCCCGGGCGCCGGTGGCGCGCCCACCGCGAGCGCGGTCCTGGGTGACCTGGTGACGGTGGCCCGCAACGTGCGTGAGGGCACCCGTGGCGTGGGCGAGTCGGCGTACGCCGACCGGCCGGTGCTGCCGATGGGCGAGACCCGGACCCGCTACCACGTGGCCATCGACGTCGACGACCGCGCGGGCGTGCTGGCGGCGGTGGCGACGGCCTTCGCCGAGCACGACGTCTCGATCCAGACCGTTCGTCAGGAGGGCCGCGACGACGACGCGCAGCTGGTGGTGGTGTCCCACGGGGCGACCGACGCCCAGCTCAGCGCGACCGTCGAGGGCCTGCGCGGCATGGACATCGTCCGCGAGGTCACCTCGGTGATGCGGGTCGAGGGAGCCGACGAGTGACGGACCCCGAAAATCAGCCACACCCACCAGTGGCGGGGCGTCATCGAGGAGTACCGCGACCTGCTCGAGATCCCCGAGAGCACGCCCGCGGTGACCCTGGGCGAGGGCGGCACTCCACTGGTGCGGTCCGAGTGGCTCTGCTCGGTCACGGGCGGCGAGGTGTGGCTGAAGGTCGAGGGCAACAACCCGACCGGGTCCTTCAAGGACCGCGGCATGACCACCGCCATCTCCGTGGCCAAGGCCGACGGCGCGAAGGCGGTCGTCTGCGCCTCGACCGGCAACACCTCGGCCTCGATGGCGGCGTACGCCGCGAGGGCCGGGCTCACCCCGGTGGTGCTGGTCCCGGAGGGCAAGATCGCCGCCGGGAAGATGGCCCAGGCCATCGTGCACGCCTCGCGGGTGATCATGGTGCGCGGCAACTTCGACAACTGCCTGGCGCTGGCCCGTCAGCTCGCCTGGGAGTACCCCGTGGCCCTGGTCAACTCGGTCAACCCGGTGCGGCTCCAGGGGCAGAAGACCGCCGCCTTCGAGATCGTCGACTTCCTGGGCGACGCCCCCGACTACCACCTGCTGCCGGTCGGCAACGCCGGCAACATCGCGGCGTACTGGATCGGCTGGTGCCAGTACGCCCGGCTCGGCCTGGCCACCAAGACGCCGGTGCTGCGTGGCTTCCAGGCCGAGGGCGCCGCGCCGCTCGTCACCGGGGAGCCGTTCCCGGACCCGGAGACCAAGGCGACCGCGATCCGGATCGGGAACCCGGCGTCGTGGAAGCTCGCCGAGGTGGCCGCCCACGAGTCCGGCGGCCGGTTCGCCGCCGTCAGCGACGACCGGATCCTGGCCGCCCAGCGCGAGCTCGCGGCTCGTGACGGTGTGTTCGTCGAGCCCGCCTCCGCGGCCGGCATCGCCGGGCTGCTGCAGGAGGTCGCGGCGGGGGAGTCGTACGCCGGCAAGACCGTGGCGATCACGGTCACCGGACACGGCCTCAAGGACACCGCCACCGCCCTGGAGGGGTTCGGCCAGCTGGTCGACACCGTGATCGACCCCGACGTCACGGCCGCGGCCGTCGCCGCGGGCCTGGCATGAGCACCGCATGACGACGTTCGTCAAGGGCCCGGTCCGGCTCTCCGTGCCGGCCACCTCGGCCAACCTCGGTCCCGGGTTCGACTCGCTCGGGCTCGCGCTCGACCTGCGCGACCGGCTCGAGGCAGAGGTGGTCGAGGCGGGCCTCGTGGTCGAGGTCGAGGGTGCCGGCGCCGGCGAGGTCTCGCTCGGCGAGTCCCACCTCGTGGTCCGCTCGATGCGCGCCGCCTTCGACGCGATGGGCGCCCGTCCGACCGGGCTGCGGCTCAGCTGCACCAACGCGATCCCGCACGCGCGCGGCCTGGGTTCCTCCTCGGCCGCGATCGTCGGCGGGGTCAGCCTGGCCCGGGCGCTGGTGGCCGGCGGCACCCTGCTGATGGACGACGCGACGCTGTTCGGGCTGGCGGCCGAGATCGAGGGCCACCCCGACAACGTGGCGCCGGCCTTCTACGGCGGGTTCGTGATCTCCGGCTATGACGGTGATGGCTCCTGCTACGCCGTCCGCAGCGGCGTCGACCCACGGATCAGCGCGGTCGTCCTGGTCCCGCCCTCCCCGGTGTCCACCGAGCTGGCCCGCGGGCTGCTGCCCGCCGAGGTGCCGCACGCGGACGCTGCCGCCAACGCAGGCCGTACCGCACTCCTGGTGGCGGCGCTCGCCGGCCAGCCCGAGCAGCTGTGGCGGGCCACCCGCGACTACCTCCACCAGCAGCAGCGGCGTACGGCAATGCCCGACTCCCTGGCCCTGGTGGAGGCGCTGCGGGCCGACGGGGTGCCCGCAGTGATCTCCGGCGCCGGCCCGACCGTGCTGGCGTTCGCCAACGGGCCGAGCGCCCCGGGGACGGCCGACCTGCTGGCCCGGTGCCCCGACGGTTGGACACCGCTCCACCTCGGCATCGACCCTCACGGCGTCCGCGCCGAGTGACCGGTGGTACATTGGCCCCGCGCCTGAGAGATAGGCGCAACACCCCCCTCACCTCGTGCGGATCTCATCCGCACCCCGGCCCCATGCTCCCCACGGAGCCCGGCGCAGAGGGATGCAGTGTCCAGCCGCCCACGGCTCGGATCGACCCGTAGGCACTGAACGTGGGAAGGACCTCACGTGACGGAAACCATCGAACCCACCACCACCAAGAAGCGCGGTGGCGGGCTCAACTCCATGCTCCTCGCCGACCTGAAGCAGATGGCCGGCGGGATGGGCATCGCCGGCGCCGGCCGCATGAAGAAGGCCCAGCTCGTCGAGGCGATCAAGGCCGCCCAGGCGGGGGGCAAGAGCGACGCGGGCCAGAAGGACGCCAAGAAGGACGGCGGCCAGAAGGAGCACCGGCAAGAAGGGCCAGAGCAAGAAGGACGACGCCAAGAAGGACGAGGCCACGGCCGAGGTCCGCAAGGACGCCGATGCCGGCACCGACTCCCCGAAGCGCGAGGACGCCCCCGGATCCGAGTCCCGCGACGCCGACCGGCGCGGCGACGCCCCGAAGCAGGACCGCGACGACCGCGACGGCAACCGCGACGGCGCCCGTGACGGCCAGGGCGCCCAGGGCGAGGGCCGCAACCGCAACCGGCGCCGCCGCGGGCGCGACCGCAACCGACCGGGCGGCGGCGGGCAGCGCAACGAGCCCGACACCACCGTCCTCGAGGACGACGTCCTGGTGCCGGCCGCCGGCATCCTCGACGTCCTCGACAACTACGCCTTCGTCCGGACCAGCGGCTACCTGCCCGGTCCGGAGGACGTCTACCTCTCCCTGTCGATGGTCCGGAAGTTCGGACTGCGCCGCGGTGACGCGATCGTCGGGCAGGTGCGCCAGCCCCGTGAGGGCGAGCGCAAGGAGAAGTTCAACCCGATGGTGCGCATCGACAGCGTCAACGGTGCGGACCCCGAGCAGGCCAAGACCCGGGTCGACTTCTCCAAGCTGACCCCGCTCTACCCCAGCGAGCGGCTGCGGCTCGAGACCGAGCCCACCAACCTGATCGGCCGGGTGATCGACATCGCTGCCCCGATCGGCAAGGGCCAGCGCGGCCTGATCGTCTCCCCGTCCAAGGCCGGCAAGACGATGATCATGCAGTCGATCGCCAACTCCATCACCACCAACAACCCCGAGTGCCACCTGATGGTGGTCCTGGTCGACGAGCGTCCCGAGGAGGTCACCGACTTCGAGCGCTCGGTCAAGGGCGAGGTCATCTCCTCGACGTTCGACCGGCCGGCCGCCGACCACACGATCGTCGCCGAGCTCGCCATCGAGCGGGCCAAGCGCCTGGTCGAGCTCGGCCACGACGTGGTGGTGCTGCTCGACGGCATCACCCGCCTGGGCCGCGCCTACAACCTGGCGGCCCCCGCCTCGGGCCGGATCCTCTCCGGTGGCGTCGACTCCGCGGCGCTCTACCCGCCGAAGAAGTTCTTCGGCGCCGCCCGCAACATCGAGAACGGCGGCTCGCTGACCATCCTGGCCACGGCGCTCATCGAGTCCGGCTCGAAGATGGACGAGGTGATCTTCGAGGAGTTCAAGGGCACCGGCAACATGGAGATCCGGCTGCGCCGCGACTTCGCCGACAAGCGCCTGTTCCCGGCCATCGACGCCGTCGCCTCCGGCACCCGCCGCGAGGAGCTCCTGATGAGCAAGGACGAGCTCGCGATCGTGTGGAAGCTGCGCCGGGTGCTGTCCGGCGCTCGACGGGCAGCAGGCCCTGGAGGTGCTGCTGGAGCGGCTGAAGAAGTCGAGCACCAACATCGAGTTCCTGATGCAGGTGCAGAAGACGACGCCTACCCCCTCCGGCAGCAGCAGCGAGGACTGATTTCCAAGGAATTGGTGGGCGCTCGTCAGCGTTACTAGAATCGTTCGCTGGCTCCGGTTCACGCCCCGCATCCGCGCGGCGACCCGGCGGCCCTATGAGAGGACACCATGAAGAAGGACATCCACCCCGAGTACGTCGAGACCCAGGTCACGTGTACCTGCGGCAACACGTTCACGACTCGGAGCACCGCGACGTCGGGCAACATCCACGCCGACGTGTGCTCGCAGTGCCACCCGTTCTACACCGGCAAGCAGAAGATCCTGGACACCGGCGGCCGCGTCGCCCGGTTCGAGGCCCGCTATGCCAAGAAGAAGGCCGCCGACAAGCAGGCCGCGGAGGCTGCCCAGGAGTCGGCTCCCTCCCAGTAGCTCGTTCCCGGCGCCGGCCCACGCACGCTGTGCGGGGCCGGCGCCGTGTCTTTGTCACGACTACGGGAACCGAGGAATGCCATGTTCGAGGGGGTCGAGGGCCTGCTCGCCGAGCACGCCGAGCTCGAGGGCCGGCTGTCCGCGCCCGAGACCCACGCCGACGCGCGGCTGGCCAAGCGGCTCAACCAGCGCTACGCCGAGCTGAGCGCGATCATCGGGACCTGGCGCGAGTGGCAGCAGTACGGCGCGGACCTGGAAGCGGCGCGCGAGCTGGTCGCCGAGGACCCGTCGTTCGCCGACGAGGTCGACACCTTGGCGAAGCAGCGTGGCGAGGCCGAGGAGCGGCTGCGCCGACAGCTGGTGCCGCGCGACCCCACCGACGACAAGGACGCGATCCTCGAGGTGAAGTCGGGGGAGGGCGGCGAGGAGTCGGCGCTCTTCGCCGGTGACCTGCTCCGGATGTACACCCGGTACGCCGAGGCCCGCGGCTGGTCCGTCGAGATCCTGGACGCCACCGAGTCCGACCTCGGCGGGTACAAGGGCGTGACCGTCGCGGTCAAGGCCAAGGGGACTCCGGAGCCGGGCCAGGCGCCGTACGGACTGCTGAAGTTCGAGGGGGGCGTGCACCGCGTCCAGCGGGTGCCGGTCACCGAGTCGCAGGGCCGGGTGCACACGAGCGCGGCCGGCGTGCTGGTGCTGCCCGAGGCGGAGCAGGTCGACGTGACGCTCGACGAGAACGACCTGCGCATCGACGTCTTCCGCAGCAGCGGCCCCGGTGGCCAGAGCGTCAACACCACCGACTCGGCGGTGCGGATCACCCACGTCCCGACCGGGATCGTGGTGAGCTGCCAGAACGAGAAGAGCCAGCTGCAGAACAAGGAGCAGGCGCTCCGCATCCTCCGGGCCCGGCTGCTGGCCGCGGCGCAGGAGGAGGCCGATGCCGAGGCGAGCGAGGCGCGCCGCTCCCAGGTGCGCACGGTCGACCGCTCCGAGCGGATCCGCACCTACAACTTCCCGGAGAACCGGATCTCCGACCACCGCACCGGCTACAAGTCGCACAACCTCGACCAGGTGCTCGACGGCGCCCTGCAGCCGGTGCTGGACTCGTGCCTCGAGGCCGACATGGCGGCCCGGCTCGGCACACTCGAGGCCTGAGCATGCCCGACCGCAGGGTGCTGCTGGCCGGGGCCGCTGACCGGCTGCGGCGGTCCGGCGTCGCCAGCCCCGAGCACGACGCCGCCGAGCTGCTGGCCCACGTGCTCGGCACCGAGCGGGCGCGGCTGCCGATGGTCGACGACGTGCCCACTGACGCCGCGGAACGGTACGACGCCCTGGTCACCCGCCGAGCGGCCCGCGAGCCGCTCCAGCACCTCACCGGGACGGCCTACTTCCGGCACGTCGAGCTCGCGGTCGGCCCGGGCGTCTTCGTGCCCCGCCCCGAGACCGAGCTGCTCGCCGGCTGGGCGATCGACCGGGCCCGCGAGCTCGACGCACCGGTGGTCGTCGATCTCGGCACCGGCTCCGGCGCCATCGCCCGAGGCGATCGCCGACGAGGCTCCGCACGCCTCCGTGCACGCCGCCGAGGTCGACCCCGCGGCGCACGCCTGGGCCGAGCGCAACCTCGCCGGCACCGGTGTCGAGCTGCGGCGGGGCGACCTCGCCACGGCGTACCCCGAGCTCGACGGCCGCGTCGACGTGGTGGTCTGCAACCCGCCGTACATCCCGTTGGAGGCCTGGGAGTCGGTCGCCACCGAGGCGCGCGACCACGACCCGCACCTGGCGCTGTTCTCCGGCGCCGACGGCCTGGACGCGATCCGGGCGCTGGAGCAGCGCGCGGCCGCGCTGCTGCGGCCCGGGGGAGTGGTCGGGGCCGAGCACGCCGACGTCCAGGGGGAGTCGGCGCCGGCCGTCTTCGCGGCCGCCGGGCGCTGGACCGACGTGCGCGACCACCGCGACCTGGCGGGCCGGCCGCGCTACCTGACCGCTCGCTCCGTGGGCGATGCGCGAGTGCGAGGATGACCGCGTGACGGCAGAGCGCTACCCGACGGACACCGCCGAGCAGCGGGAGTCGGCGATCGACGCGGCCAGTCTCGCGGTCCAGCGCGGCGAGCTGATCGTGCTGCCCACCGACACCGTGTACGGCGTGGCGGCCGACGCCTTCGACCCGGCGGCGGTCACGGCGCTGCTCCGGGCCAAGGGCCGGGGTCGCGAGATGCCGCCGCCGGTGCTGGTCAGCGCGGCCACCACGATCGACGCGCTCGCGGTGCGGGTGCCCGACTACGCCCGGGCCCTGGTCGAGAAGTTCTGGCCCGGCCCGCTGACCATCGTCTGCCACCAGCAGACCTCGCTCCAGTGGGACCTCGGTGACACCCGCGGCACGGTCGCCATCCGGATGCCCGACCACGAGCTCGCCCGCGAGGTCCTCGAACGCACCGGACCGCTCGCGGTCAGCTCGGCCAACACCACGGGCAGCCCGGCGGCCACCGACGCCGACGAGGCGGAGCGGATGCTCGGCGAGCACGTCGCCGTGCTGGTCGACGCAGGTCCCTCGCCCGGTGGCCAGGCCTCCACCATCATCGATGTCACCGGCGAGCACGGCCGGGTGCTCCGGCGCGGCGCCCTGTCGCTGGAGGAGCTGAACGCGGTGCTCGAGCCGACCGGGGCCACCATCGTGGACGAGGGCTGATCCCGGGTGCGGGAGTACCTCATCGTCTTCCTGGTCGCCGCCGCGGTGACCTACCTGCTCACCGTCGTCGCGCGTGAGATCGCGCTGCGCACCGGCGCCGTGGCCGCGGTCCGCGACCGCGACGTGCACGCGGAGCCGGTGCCGTACCTCGGCGGGATCGCGATGCTCGGCGGGCTGGTGGCGGCGTACCTCGTCGCCCGGGAGCTGCCGTTCCTCTCCACCACCAGCGGCCCGTTCGTCTTCGAGGACGCTCGTTCGGTCATCGTGGCCGGCGCCCTGGTCTGCGGCGTCGGCGTGCTCGACGACATCTTCGACCTGGATGCGCTGACCAAGTTCGGCGGCCAGGTGCTCGCGGTCGGCCTGCTGATCTACTCGGGCATCCAGTTCCGCTACTTCTTCACCAGCACCGACGGCTGGCAGTTCTCGCTCGACACGCAGCCAGGGTGCGCTGCTCACCGCCCTGATCGTGGTCGCGACCGTCAACGCGGTGAACTTCGTCGACGGCCTGGACGGCCTGGCGGCCGGGGTCGTCGGCATCAGCGCGGTTGCCTTCTTCGTGTTCTGCTACGGACTGACCGTCCTCAACGACGCCAGCCGGGCCACGACCGGCGCCCTGCTCTCGGCCGCGCTGGCCGGAGCCTGTGCGGGCTTCCTGGTCCACAACTTTCACCCGGCGCGGATCTTCATGGGCGACAGCGGCTCGATGCTGATCGGGCTGGTGCTGTCGGCCACCGCGATCACGGTCACCACCCAGTTCGCCCAGGAGGACCTGGCTCAGGGCGCCGAGGGCGGCCGCGCCAGCCTGCTGCCGATCTTCCTGCCGCTGTCGCTGCCGATCCTGATCCTGATCGTGCCGCTGGTCGACCTCCTGCTGGCGGTCGTACGACGTACCCGTGCGGGCCGCTCGCCGTTCGCTCCCGACAAGCAGCACCTGCACCACCGGCTCCTGGAGATCGGGCACTCCCACCGGCGGGCGGTGCTGATCATGTGGTTGTGGGCCGGGCTGATCGCGTTCGGCACGGTGCTCGCGAGCCTCTACACCGGCCCCTCGGTGTGGATCGCGATCGGGCTGATGGCCGCCGTGACGCTGACGCTGACCTTCGTGCTCCCCGTGCTGCACCGCCCCCGCGCGCTCGGCCGACGGACGACTGAGACCCGGACCCGGTTTCCACCCCTCCAGGACTTTGTGCTAACTTTCACAAGCACCAGAAGTCCCTCGACGAAATGGCCGCCAGATGATGACGACCTACCTCAGCCGACACCCCCGAGGGACCGGTATGAGCGGCGGTGCCCCACGGTTCGTGGGTACCTCTTCGCTGTGGTAGTTTCGCGCCGTCGTGGGGGCCGATCCGGCCCGCGCTTCAGAGCGCCTCCAGCGTCGACATCCCCACGTTCTCAGTTGAAAGCCACCCGGGTGAATGGTTGATGAGCAGCACTCCGAACCGACCCTGCGAGGTCGCGACCTCATCGGGCTCGGGGGCCTGCTCGTCGGTGCCGTCGTGGGCGGTCTCGTCCTCGGCGTCCTCGTCGACCGGGCGGCGGGCACCTCGCCGGCGTTCACGCTGGCAGGCATCGCGCTCGGCATCGTGCTGGGAGGTGTCGGCTTCTGGCTCCGGGTCCGTACCGCACTGCGGGGGTGACCGTTGATGACCGATAGCCTGACGACGCTGATGAGCACTGAAGACACCGCACCCACCGGCCGCCGGCCTTCCCCCTGGCGGGTGGTCCGAGACCAGCGCAAAACCCTCTTGGTTGCCGGCGTGATGATGGTCGCCTCCTTCTGGGTGTTCGGCCAGCTCGACCGCTGGCAGCTCGCCGGCTGCGTCGCCGGCGGCGTGTTCCTCGGCCTGCTCAACCACCTCTACACCGAGTACTGGCTGCTCAAGATCATCGAGTCCGGCGCCCAGCCGACCCGCAACCAGATGATCGCCGCCACGATCAGCCGCCTGACCGTGCTCACCGTGGTCGCCGTCGGCGTCGCCGTCCTCTTCTGGCCCGACGGCATCGGCCTGCTGCTCGGCCTCGCCGTGTTCCGCCTGATCGCCCTGGTGATGACCGGGCTGCCCCTGCTGAAGGAGTTGAAGAGCCAGTGATGCGCCAGCTGCTGATCGCGGCCGCCGAGGAGGAGGAGAGCGACAGCGACATCGAGATCGGTCACCACGTCACGCGCGAGTTCCTCGGCATGACGTTCAACATGGACACGATCTGGACCACGTTGCTCGCCGGCACGATCGTCGTACTCCTCGGGTTTCTGGGCGCGGGCGAAGCTCACCAAGGAGACCGCGGACCACGTCCCGACCAAGATCCAGCTGATCTGGGAGGCCGTGATCGGCGAGACCACGAAGCAGGTCGAGGACAACCTCGGCAAGGTCAACCGCACGGTCATCTCGCTCGCGGTGGCGCTGTTCTTCTTCATCCTGATCGCGAACTGGTTCGAGATCATCCCGAGCGAGTACAACGACGACAGCGGGCACCTGCTCCCGGCGCCGACGGCCGACACGAACCTGACCTACGCGCTCGCCGCATTGGTGATCGTCGGGGTGTGGTCGTTCGGGATCCGGCAGAAGGGCTGGAAGGGCTACTTCAAGCACTTCCTCGAGCCGTTCCCGATCCTGCTCCCGCTCAACATCCTCGAGGAGCTGGTCAAGCCGATCACGCTGGCGCTGCGACTCTTCGGCAACATCTTCGCCGGCGGCATCATGCTCGCCCTGATCGGGCTGATCCCGATCTGGGGCTCGTGGATGCCCAACATCCTGTGGAAGCTGTTCGACATGTTCATCGGCGGCATCCAGGCCTTCATCTTCGCGCTGCTGACCGTCCTCTACTTCGGGATGGCCGGTGCCGGGCACGAAGACGAGCACGAGGACGAGGACGAGCACGAGGACGAGCCCGAGCACGATCAAGAGGAAGCAGAAGAGAAGACCCCCGTCGCCGCGCACTGACCAGCGCTGCGGCACCACAAGCGAGCACCGGGACCCGGTGCACAACCAAGGAGAGAGACACAAAATGGCAGTAAGCGACGAGGCAGTCCAGCTCGCCGGTGCGTTCGTCGGCGGTGGCATTGCCCTGGCCGGTGGCGCGATCGGTGCCGGCGTCGGTGACGGCCTGGCCGGTGCGTCCTACATCCAGGGTGTCGCCCGCCAGCCGGAGGCCCAGGGCCGCCTGCAGACGATCTTCTTCCTGACGGTCGGTCTGGTCGAGGCGATGTTCTTCATCAACCTCGCCTTCATGGCGATGTTCGTGTTCGTCCTCAGCTGACCTGACCCGGCACCTCAGACCGAGAAAAGCAAAGGACCGAATGATGTCTAGCGTCACGAGCCTGCTCGTCCCGATGGAGAGCAACTTCCTCGTCCCGAACGGCACGTTCTTGGTCGAGCTCGCGGCTTTCGCGATCATCGTCTGGATCCTGGCCAAGTTCGTCATCCCGCCGATCAACCGGGCGATGACCAGCCGCCAGGAGGCGATCCGCAAGGAGTTCGCCGACCTCGAGGAGGCCAAGGCCGAGGCCAACGAGGCCAAGGAGGAGTTCACCTCGCAGATCGCCGACGCCCGGCACCAGGCGGCGCGGATCCGCGAGGAGGCCCGCGAGCAGGGAGCGGCGATCATCTCCGAGCTGCGCGAGCAGGCCCAGACCGAGGCGAACCGGATCGTGGAGCACGCACACGCGCAGATCCAGGCCGAGCGCCAGCAGGCGCTGACCTCCCTGCGCGCCGAGGTGGGCACCCTGGCGACCACGCTCGCCGGTCGGATCGTGGGCGAGAGCCTCGACGACGACGAGCGCAGCGGCAGGGTCGTCGACCGCTTCCTCGCCGACCTCGAGACGCTGGAGACCTCCCAGAACGCGGCCAGCCCGAACGGGGCCGGCTGATGGTGTCGACCACCGCGTCGGAGACGCTCGCGGACCTCGGCGGGCTGCTCAACCGGGCCGCCACGCTCGACGATGCCAGGGCCGCGGGCGAGGAGCTGTTCGGCGTCGCCCAGACCCTTCGCAACGAGCCCGCGCTGCGCCGGGTCGTCACCGACACCTCGGTGGAGGCGTCCGCGAAGGCGGAGCTGGCGAACCGCGTGTTCGGCAACGCCCTCGGCGACGTCGCGCTCGCGGTGGTCACCGAGGCCGTAGGCCGCCGCTGGACCGTGTCGTCGGAGCTGCCGGCCGTGATCGAGCAGCTCGGTGTGGTCGCGCTGGTCCGGTCCGCCGGCGCCCGCAGCGACCGGATCACCGACGAGCTCTTCGCGCTCGGCCGCGTGATCGAGGCCAACCCCGAGCTGCGGGGGGCGCTGGCGGACTCGTCCCGGTCGACCGACGACAAGGTCGGCCTGCTGCGCGGGCTGCTCGACGGCAAGGTGCTGCCCGCGACGCTGACGCTCGTGGAGTACGCCGTCGGCTCGGCCACCGGCTCGGTGGAGCGGGCGATCTCCAACTTCCAGCAGGTGGCTGCCGACGTCCAGGGCGAGCTGCTGGCCACGGTCCGCTCCGCCCATGAGCTCTCCGACGACGACCAGACCCGGCTCAGCGAGGCCCTGGGACGCCAGTACAACCGCGACGTGCGGCTCCGGGTGGTGCTGGAGCCCGACCTGGTGGGCGGGCTGCGGGTCGAGATCGGCGACGACGTGATCGACGGCACCGTGTCCGGCAGGCTGGACGACGCGCGCCGGAGACTGGCCGGCTGACCGGCCGGCACGCACCACCCACCAGACCCACAGACCCACAGAGCCAGAGAATCAGGGAAGAGGCAGGGAAATGACGGAGCTTTCGATTCGTCCGGAAGAGATCCGCGACGCGCTCCAGAAGTACGTCGACGACTACAAGCCGTCGGCCGCGAGCAAGGAAGAGGTCGGCACCGTCGCCACGGCGGGGGACGGCATCGCGCGGGTCTCCGGCCTGCCCTCGGCGATGGCCAACGAGCTCCTCGAGTTCGAGGACGGCACGCTCGGCATCGCCCTGAACCTCGACACCCGCGAGATCGGCGTCGTCGTCCTCGGTGACTTCGACAAGATCGAGGAGGGGCAGGAGGTGCGGCGTACCGGCGAGATCCTCTCCGTCCCTGTGGGCGACGCCTTCATGGGCCGCGTGATCGACCCGCTCGGCACCCCGATCGACGGTCTTGGTGAGATCGAGTCCGAGACCCGGCGTGCGCTGGAGCTGCAGGCCCCCAGCGTGATGCATCGCAAGTCGGTGCACGAGCCGCTGGCCACCGGCATCAAGGCGATCGACGCGATGACCCCGATCGGCCGCGGCCAGCGCCAGCTGATCATCGGTGACCGGGCCACCGGCAAGACCACGATCGCGATCGACACGATCATCAACCAGAAGCAGAACTGGGACTCCGGCGACCCCGCCAAGCAGGTGCGCTGCATCTACGTCGCGATCGGCCAGAAGGGCTCGACCATCGCCTCGGTGCGCGGTGCCCTCGACGAGGCCGGCGCGCTGGAGTACACCACGATCGTGGCCGCTCCGGCCTCCGACAGCGCGGGCTTCAAGTACCTCGCCCCCTACACCGGCTCGGCCATCGGCCAGCACTGGATGTACGACGGCAAGCACGTGCTGATCATCTTCGACGACCTCACCAAGCAGGCCGAGGCCTACCGCGCGGTGTCGCTGCTGCTGCGCCGCCCGCCGGGCCGCGAGGCCTACCCCGGCGACGTGTTCTACCTGCACAGCCGGCTGCTGGAGCGCTGCGCGAAGCTGTCCGACGACATGGGCGCGGGCTCGATGACCGGCCTCCCGATCATCGAGACCAAGGCCAACGACGTGTCGGCGTACATCCCGACCAACGTCATCTCGATCACCGACGGCCAGATCTTCCTGCAGTCGGACCTCTTCGCCGCCAACCAGCGTCCCGCGATCGACGTCGGTATCTCCGTGTCCCGCGTGGGTGGCTCGGCCATGACCAAGGCGATGAAGGCCGTGACCGGCTCGCTCAAGGTCGACCTGGCGCAGTACCGCGCGATGGAGGCGTTCGCGATGTTCGCCTCCGACCTCGACGCCGCGTCCCGCCAGCAGCTCGACCGTGGGTCCCGCCTGATGGCGCTGCTCAAGCAGCCGGCCTACTCGCCGTACCCCCTCGACGAGATGGTGGTCTCCCTGTGGGTCGGCACCACCGGCCGCCTGGACGGGGTGCCGCTGGACGACGTGCTGCGTTTCGAGCACGAGTTCATCGACTTCCTGCGCCGCTCGCACGAGGGCATCCTCGAGGGGATCCGCGAGACGCTCGGGTTCGACGACGACACCGAGAAGGCTCTCGAGGACGCCTACGACTCCTTCCTCGACCAGTTCGAGACCTCCGAGGGTGGGTCGATCAAGGTCGGCCACGAGCCCGAGGCGGAGGCCCTGGAGGACGAGGACCAGGAGCAGATCGTCAAGCAGAAGCGGGGCTGACCATGGCTCTCTCGGTGCGCGAGTACCGCGCGCGGATCAAGTCGACGGAGTCGATGAAGAAGATCACCCGCGCCATGGAGCTCATCGCCGCGTCCCGGATCATCAAGGCGCAGCAGCGGGCCCAGGCCGCGGCGCCGTACGCCCGTGAGCTGACCCGCGCCGTGTCCGCGGTGGCGACGTACTCCAACGTCGACCACCCGCTGACGAAGGAGGAGGAGGACCCGAAGCGGGCCGCCGTCCTCATCGTCACCAGCGACCGCGGCCTGGCCGGCGCGTTCTCCTCGAGCGTGCTCAAGGAGGCCGAGCGGCTGGCCACCACCCTCCGCGAGGAGGGCAAGGAGATCGACTGGTACATCTGCGGCCGCAAGGGCGAGGCGTACTTCCGGTTCCGGGACCGCCCGATCGTCCAGTCGTGGACCGGGTTCTCCGACCAGCCGTCGTACGACGCGGCGCGTGAAGTCGGCAGGACGCTGATCGACTCGTTCATGCTCGACGCGGGCGAGGAGGGCGACGTCGACGAGGTGCACGTCGTCTACACGCGCTTCCGGTCGATGCTGCTGCAGGAGCCGACCGCGATCCGGCTGCTGCCGCTGGAGGTCGTCGAGGGCGAAGCCGCCCCCGAGAAGGACGAGGTGCTCCCGCTCTACGAGTTCGAGCCGTCGGCGGAGGCGGTGCTCGACGGGCTGCTCCCGCAGTACGTCCAGAGCCGGATCTTCTTCGCGCTGCTCCAGTCCGCGGCCTCCGAGCTCGCGGCCCGGCAGAAGGCGATGAAGTCGGCCACCGACAACGCCGACGAGCTCATCAAGAAGTACACCCGCATCGCCAACCAGGCCCGCCAGGCCGGCATTACCCAGGAAATCAGCGAGATCGTCGGTGGCGTCAACGCCCTCGCCGACGCCCAAGCCGCCAACGAATGATCAGGTGAGTGAACAACATGACTGCAACGGTTGAAGAGACCAAGGAGACGGGCGCCACCGGCGTCGGCCGGATCGCTCGCGTGATCGGCCCGGTCGTCGACGTGGAGTTCCCCGTCGACGCGATGCCCGAGATGTACAACAAGCTGGAGACCGAGTTCGAGCTCAGCGGTGACAAGCACCTGCTCTCGCTCGAGGTGGCCCAGCACATCGGTGACGGCATGGTGCGCGCCATCTCGCTGCAGCCGACCGACGGCCTGGTGCGTGGCGCGCAGGTCACCGACACCGGCGAGTCGATCTCGGTGCCGGTGGGCGACGTGACCCTCGGCAAGGTGTTCAACACCCTCGGCGACTGCCTCAACCTCGAGGAGGGCGAGACGCTCGAGGTCAAGGAGCGGTGGGGCATCCACCGCAAGGCACCCGCGTTCGACCAGCTGGAGTCCAAGACCCAGATGTTCGAGACCGGCATCAAGGTCATCGACCTGCTCACGCCGTACGTGCAGGGCGGCAAGATCGGCCTGTTCGGTGGCGCGGGCGTGGGCAAGACCGTGCTGATCCAGGAGATGATCGCGCGCGTCGCCAAGGACCACGGCGGTGTGTCCGTGTTCGCCGGTGTCGGCGAGCGCACCCGTGAGGGCAACGACCTGATCGTGGAGATGGAGGAGGCCGGCGTCATCGGGCAGACCGCCCTGGTGTTCGGCCAGATGGACGAGCCGCCGGGCACCCGGCTGCGGGTCGCGCTGTCCGCGCTGACCATGGCGGAGTACTTCCGCGACGTGCAGAAGCAGGACGTGCTGCTGTTCATCGACAACATCTTCCGGTTCACCCAGGCGGGTTCCGAGGTGTCCACGCTCCTCGGCCGGATGCCCTCCGCGGTGGGCTACCAGCCGAACCTCGCCGACGAGATGGGCGTGCTGCAGGAGCGGATCACCTCGACGCGTGGTCACTCGATCACCTCGATGCAGGCGATCTACGTGCCCGCCGACGACTACACCGACCCGGCGCCGGCCACCACGTTCGCGCACCTCGACGCCACCACGGAGCTGTCGCGTGAGATCGCCTCGCTGGGCATCTACCCCGCGGTGGACCCGCTGACGTCGACCTCGCGGATCCTGGACGCGCAGTACATCGGACAGGCGCACTACGACTGCGCGATCCGGATCAAGCAGATCCTGCAGCGCAACAAGGAGCTCCAGGACATCATCGCGATCCTCGGTGTCGACGAGCTCTCCGAAGAGGACAAGATCATCGTGTCCCGGGCCCGCCGGATCCAGCGGTTCCTGTCGCAGAACACCTACGTCGCCAAGCAGTTCACCGGCCTCGAGGGCTCGACGGTCCCGGTCTCGGAGACCGTCGAGGCGTTCAACAAGATCGCCGACGGCGAGTACGACCACGTGGCCGAGCAGGCCTTCTTCATGTGCGGCGGTCTCGACGACGTCGAGCAGAAGTGGGCAGAGATCCAGAAGAGCCTCTGATGGCCGACGACAAGGGCACCGGCCTGCACGTCGAGCTGGTCGCAGCCGACCGCACCGTGTGGTCAGGCGAGGCCTCGATGGTGATCGCGCGGACGGTGGAGGGCGACGTCGGCGTTCTGCGCGGACACACGCCGATCCTGTCGCTGCTCACGGAGGCGGCCATCGAGATCGCGACTCCCGACGGGGTCGTGCACGCCGCCGTGGAGGGCGGGTTCATCTCGGTGGCTGCGGACCGGGTCTCCATCCTGTCCGAGGGCGCGCTGCTGGCCGAGGAGATCAAGGTCGACGAGGCCCGCGCCGAGCTCGACTCGGCCGAGGGGTTGCCGACCACCGACAACGAGCGCGACCGGCGGATCAGGCTTGCCTCGGCGCGGATCCGGGCGGCCGAGAGGGCGTCGTAGCCGGACCCTCTCCGCGGTTGGCCGGCCGATAAGGTGGCCCCTCCGAGGGGAGGACGCGCGGGATGCAGTGGTGGCAGTGGCTGCTCGACGGAGCCGGCGTGCTGCTCCTGCTCATCGTCGTCTACGGCCTCGCTCTCGTCGTACGCCGCCGGGTGCTGGCCCGCCACGGCGGGACCTTCGAGCTCAGCCACCGGGTCAGCCGCGGGTGGCTGCTCGGGTTCGGTCGCTACTCGGGTGAGGCGCTCGAGTGGTTCCGCATCTTCTCGCTGTCACCGCGCCCGAAGGCACGGTGGCAGCGCGACGACCTGACCTACGACGGCCGCCGGGAGCCGTTGGGCGCGGAGCAGACCTCGCTCTACCCCGACCACCTGGTGATCCGCTGCCAGACCGCACGGGGGGTGGTGGAGCTGGCGATGAGCGAGGCCTCGCTGACCGGGTTCCAGTCCTGGCTGGAGGCCCGCCCACCGGGCACCGACTGGAACCGCATCTAGCCGACGTACTGCTGAAAGCTGAACCAGTTCCGTATCGTCGGCACATGCACCGGTGGTGCGGCCCACTCGTCGCGTGCGTGGTGATGCTCACCGCGTGCGCCGGAGACGACCGTTCGTCGGAGTCGGAGAAGCCAGGCGTCGGTGCGCCCAGCGACGCGGAGCCGACGCAGCCGAGCGCCGCGTCCGCCGACCCGGCCACCGACGAACTGCTGCGGCCCAACATGCGCAGCTTCGCGGCATCGGACCTGCGCGTCGTCCTGGAGGACGGTGAGCGGCGGCTGCGGTTCGCGGGCTCCCTGGCCAACCTCGGCCCGGGGCCGATGGTGGTCCGCCCCGGCGACCGGGGCGTGTGCCCGCCGCGGCAGATCTCCGTGCAGCAGCTGGTCTACCGGGACACGTCGGGGGACGGCGCGTTCCAGCGTCGCCGCGACCCGGTTCGGCTGCGGCGGGACGCCGGCTGCATGCTCGACCACCCCACCCACGACCACTGGCACTTCGACGCGATGGCGCGCTACTCGCTGCGCGACCCCGGGGGTGACGTGATCGCCGAAAGGCGAAAGGTGAGCTTCTGCCTGCGCGACAACACCCGGGTCCGGGGCGCCGAGGGTGGCGTGCGGCGGGCCTACTTCGGCGAGTGCGACCGGCGTTCCGACCAGGGCATCTCGCCGGGCTGGATCGACATCTACGGGTCCGACCTGGACGGCCAGTACTTCTCTCTCCCGGCCGACACCCCGCGGACGACCGTGTGCCTGGTGGTCACCGCCGACCCGCGAGACCAGCTGGTCGAGGGCGACGAGACCGACAACCGGTCCGTGCTGCCGCTCCGGATCCGGGGCACGCAGGTGCGGCGGGTGAAAGGCGGGTGCGGATCCGCCGCCTGAGCCGGTTCACTGGGCCGGTGCAGCTGACCACCGCCCGCAACGCCGTCGGCCTGGTCTTCGCCCTCAACGGGTTCCTCTTCGCCACCCTTCTGGCTCGGGTCCCGGACGTCCGGGAGGGTCTCGACCTCGACAACGGCTCCCTGGGTCTGCTGTTGCTGGCGATCGCCGCAGGGTCCGTGCTCGCGCTGCCGTCGGCCGGCCGCTTCGTCGAGCGGTGGGGCGCCGCCAACGTCGTCCGAGGGGGTGCCGTGCTCAGCGCCATCGGACTGGTCGGTGCGGGGGTGTGCGCGGAGGAGTCGGTCGGATCGGTGGTCGGCACCGCCGTCGGGCTGTTCACGTACGGCGTCGGGACGGGCGTGTGGGACGTCGCGATGAACGTCGAGGGTGCCGAGGTCGAGCGGCGCCTGCGCCGAACCGTGATGCCACGGTTCCATGCCGCCTGGAGCCTCGGCAGCGTGGCGGGTGCGGCAGGCGGGGTGGCCGCGACCGCCCTCGACGTACCGATCGCCGCCCATGTGGGTGCCGTGGCCCTGCTGGGTCTCGCCCTCACGTTGTGGGCGGCCGCCAGGTTCCTTCCGGTCGCGCCGCACCGGGAGGGGCCGGACCGGCGGACGGCACGCAGCGCCTGGAAGGAGCGGCGCACCCTGCTCATCGGCGTGATGGTCCTGACCTTCGCGCTGGCCGAGGGCACCGCCAACGACTGGATCTCGCTCGCCATGATCGACGGCCACGACACGCCTCGGTGGGTCGGTGTCGCGGCCTTCACCCTCTTCGTCGCCGCCATGACCACCGGGCGGCTGGTGGGCCCGGTCGTCCTGGACCGCCACGGCCGGGTCCCGGTGCTGTGGGCGGCATCCGCGGCGGTCGCGGCCGGGGCCCTGATCACCGTCTTCGGAGGCCACCCCCTCGTGATCGCGGTGGGCGTCGTGGCCTGGGGGTTGGGCGCGTCCCTCGGCTTCCCCGTCGGCATGAGCGCCGCCGCGGACGAGCCCTCCCGGGCCGCGGCCCGGGTGAGTGTCGTGTCCACGATCGGGTACGGCGGCTTCCTCAGCGGACCCCCGCTGGTCGGCCACCTCGGCGACCGGGTGGGGACGCTGGACGCGTTGCTCGTCGTCGTGTTCCTGATGGTCCCCGCGGCGCTCTCAGCGGCCGCCGCCCGCCCGTTGCGGGCGGCGGCCTGAGGCCCCGGTTACTCAGGTCGTCGACCGGCCCTGCTCATACAGCCGCGGGACCGGGTGGTTGGCGACGAGGAGGCCGTCGGGGTCGACCGCGCTGCGGATCCCGGCCAGCTGCCGCCAGGCCCGCTCGGGATAGGCGGAGGCGACGTCGACGGGGTTCTCGGCGAAGTTGAGGTACTGACGGCCGTTCGCGAACGGCGCCAGCGCCTCGCTGAGCCGGACCGCCGCCGCGTGCCCTGCGGCGCCGGACTCGGCGTCCATGGCCAGCGCGCCGGCGAACATCACGAACTCCGCGTCCAGGTGGGTCAGCACCCCGCCACCCGCGTGCGGGCGGCTCAGGGCACCACCGAGCTGGCGCAGCTCCGCCATCAGCAGCGGGGTGGTCGCACCGGGCCCGACCTCGGCCAGGAAGGCGTCGACCGCAGCGTCCGGGAAACCGCCCAGCATCGCGCTGTCCGACGCCACCGGCGCCCCGCCCTCGGGGTCCATGTGCAGCCGCACGAGCGACGCCGCCGGGACCCGCCCGAAGGTGTCCATCTCGGGCCGCAGCGCGCGCAGCCCGGCCAGCAGCTCCTCCCCGCGCTCGTCGGAGCCGAGCACGGCGCCGTCGATGATCGCGATCTCCCGGCCGCGCAGGAAGTCGGGCAGCTCGGGCATCTCGGGCATCCGCATCACCCGGAACGACGTGGTGACCTCGTCGGGCGCCTCGGGCGCCCACGCGGCCCACTCACGCAGCACCGGCTCGGTCTCCGCGATGTCCCACATCAGGAAGCCGGCGTACGCCGTCTCGATCGGGTACATCCGGAACTCGAGCGCGGTGACCACGCCGAAGCTGCCGCCGCCGCCGCGCAGGGCCCAGAACAGCTCGGCGTTGGTGGACGCGTCGGCGCGCACCAGCGAGCCGTCCGCGGTCACCAGCTCCACGGCGGTGATGCTGTTGGTGGCCAGCCCGAGCTTGCGGGCGAACCAGCCGATGCCGCCGCCGAGCGAGTAGCCGGTGATGCCGACGTCGGGGGAGGAGCCGTGCAGCACGGCGCTGCCATGTGCGGCGGCCGCCACGACGGCGGGCTCCCAGAGCGCGCCACCCTCGGCGCGCACGATGCCGCGGACCGGGTCGGCCACGACCAGGTCCATGCCGGACATGCGGACCAGGACGACGTCGTCGAGGCCGCCGGCGGCGAGCGGCGCGGCGTTGTGGCCGGTGCTCTGCGGGGCCACCCGGAGGCCGGCCTGGGCGGCCGCGCGGACCACCTGGGTCACCTCGGCGGCGGTGCGGGGGAGCGCGACCGCTGCGGGGCGCTGGTCGACGGCGAGGTTCCAGGCGACGCGGGCCGCGTCGTACCCGGGGTCGCCCGGGAGGTGGAGGGTGGTCTCGGGGGCCAGGGGCCGCAGGTCGAGGTCGATGGTCATGGGTGGGTCTCCTTCGAGTTCGTGGTGTGACCACCGTCGTTTGCCGCTCTTGGGCGGCACTTGGACCTGACTTGGAGACGCGGCGCCCCGGCGTCACTACGCTGCGCTCGTGGAGGTGTCGGTCCTCGGTCCGGTCGAGGTGCGGATCGACGGATCCCCCGTGGACCTCGGCACCCCCAAGCAGCGCGCGCTCGTCGCCGCGCTCGCGCTCTCGCCGGGCCGCCCGGTCTCCGTCGACACGATCGTCGACCTGCTCTGGGGCGAGACCCCGCCCGCCAGCGTGAGCAGCACGCTCCAGGGCTACGTCTCCCACCTGCGCCGGGTGCTCGAGCCGGGCCGGACCCGCCGCGGCACGTCGACGGTGCTGGTCACCGTGGCTCCGGGGTACTCACTCGCCGTCCCCGACGACCGGGTCGACGCGCGGGCCTTCGAGGCGACGGTGGCCCGGTGCCGGTCGCGGATGCGCGAGTTCCGGGGCTGGGGCGCGCCACCGCTCTCCGGCGCCGAGCTGGAGCGGGTTGTCGCGGACCTGGAGGTGGCGCTGGACAGTTGGCGGGGGATGCCGTACGCCGAGCTCGGAGACTCCCCGACCGCGGTTCCCGAGCGCACCCGGCTCGAGGAGCTCCGGCTGGTGGCGGTGGAGGACCGGGTCACCGCGGAGCTCGCGCTCGGCAGGCACACCGCGGCGGCTGTGACGTTGGAGAAGCTGACCTCGCAGCACCCCCTGCGCGAGCGGTTCTGGGCGCTGCGGGCGGTCGCCCTCCAGCGCAGCGGACGCCAGGCCGACGCGCTGGCCACCCTGCGCGAGCTTCGCGAGGTGCTCGACAGCGAGCTCGCGCTGGACCCGTCGCCCGAGGTCCGGGACCTGGAGACCGCACTGCTGCGCCAGGACCCGGACCTGGCCTGGTCGCCTCCGGCGCCGGGTACGCCCGAGCCCACGGTCGCCGCGCCCGAGCCGGCTACGACCACCGCCGTCGTCGTGCCGCCTGCGGGCTGGCCCCTGGCCGGCCGGGAGGAGGAGGTCGGTGCCCTGGTGGGTGCACTGCAGCAGGCCGACGGCGGATCGCCGGCATTCGCGGTCCTGACCGGCGAGCCGGGCATCGGCAAGTCCCGGCTCGGCGCCGAGATCGCGGCGCGGGCCGAGGCCGGCGGCGCTCGGGTGCTGCTCGGCCGCTGCTCCCAGGACGACGGCGCGCCGCCGCTGTGGCCGTGGCGCGGGGTACTGGCCGGGCTGGGCACCGAGCTACCGGCACCCGGGCCGACCGACGACGTGGGGGCCTCGTTCCGCACCTGGGAGCAGATCGTCGGCGACCTCGAACGGGCGGCCGCGGACCGGCTCACGGTGGTGCTCCTCGACGACCTGCACTGGGCCGACGCTTCGACGCTGCGGGTGCTCGGCCTGCTGACCGAGGTGGTGACAACCGCCCGGCTGCTGGTGGTCGTCACCTGGCGGGACCGCGAGGTCGGCCCCGCGCTGGCCGACGTCGCCGAGGCACTGGCCCGGAGGCACGCCGTACGCATCGACCTGGCCGGGCTCTCCGAGGAGGCGGCCAGGGACGTCTTCACCGAGGTGAGCCACAACGAGATCACGCCCGACCAGGCCGCGGCTCTCCGGGACCGGACCGCCGGCAACCCGTTCTTCCTGGTGGAGTACGCACGGCTCGCGGGCGAGCGGTCCGACGTCGGTCGGCTGTTGGCCGAGCGCCAGCCCCCGGTGGCGGTGTCCGACGTGGTACGCCGGCGGCTCGGGAAGCTCGACGACAAGACCGTCGAGGTGCTGCGGATCGCCGCCGTGGTCGGCCGCCGGTTCGACACGGACACGCTGGCCGCGGTGACGGGTACCGGCCCGGACCTGCTCCTCGACCTGGTCGAGCCGGCGCAGGCCGCCGGGCTGGTGGCGGAGGACGCGATCGACTGGCACGTGTTCACCCACGCGCTGGTGCGCGACACCCTCCTGACCGATGCCTCGGCCTCGCGCCGGGCCCGCACCCACGCCCGGGTCGCCGAGGTGCTGGAGCCGTCCGCCGGGCGCGAGAGTGAGGTGGCCAAGCACTGGCTGGCGGCGGGCCCCGCGCACGCCGGGCGGGCCTGGCGGGCCGCGGCCCGGGCGGCGGAGCAGGCCCGTGGCATGCACGCGCACGAGGAGGCGGCCGACCTGCTGGTGGCGGCGCTGGAGGCCGGTGCGGCTGACCCCGAGAGCACCCTCGCCGACCGCTACGACCTGCTGCTCCGGCTGATCGAGGCCTACCGCTGGTCGGCCCGGCTTCCCGAGCTGGTCGGCGCCGTGCAGGCGGCCATCGACGCCGCGGAGGAGATGGGCGACCTGGAGCTCGCGGCCCGGGCGGCGCTCTCCGCGACCCAGGGTGGGCTGTGGCAGTCCGCGCCCGACGGCCAGGTCAACGAGCGCGTCGTCGGGACCCTGCGGACGGCCCTCGAGTCGTTGCCGCCCGGGGACGGGGACCTGCGCTGCCGGGTGCTGCTGGCGCTGGCGAACGAGGAGAGCACGGTCGTGCCGATGGCCGAGGGGCGGGTCCTGATCGACGAGGCCCTGGCGATGGCGGCCCGGATCGGTGACCCGCACCTGGAGCTGCACGCCCGGCAGGTCGCGTGCGCGACGATCTGGTCCCCGTCCGTCGCCGAGGAGCGGCTGGGCTGGAGCACCGAGGCGGTCGCGCTCGCCCGGACCACCGAGGAGGACCAGGCCTTCGTGGTGTCGTCGACGCTGCGCACGGTGGTCCTCAGCGAGCTTGGCCGCGCCGAGGAGATGGCCGCCGCGGCCGCGGTCACCCGGGCGGAGGCGGAGCGGCTCCGGATCCCGTACGGCGAGCTGGTGCTCGGCGCCGTGACCATGCCCTGGCTCGCCCTCGGCGGGCGGTTCGAGGAGTGTGCCGAGCTGCTGGACCGGATGCAGGTCCTGGCCGGGCGGGTGAACGAGTCGTTCGCGGGGGAGTCGGTCGTGGCGGCGCAGGCGACGATCTGGATGTGGCAGGGCGAGGCGGCCCGGGCGGCCGAGCTGCTGCACGGCCTGGACCAGGAGCCCTACCAGCTGACGGCCCTCGTGGCCGCGCTGCTGTGGCGCGCCGGAGAGCCGGAGCGGGCGGCACAGCACCTCGACGACGACGCCAGGGAACGGCTACGGCAGGGCCCGGGGGAGACCCCGCTCTCGCTCTACCTCGACTGCCACGCCGCCGAGCTGTCCCTCCGGCTCGGCGACGCAGGACATGGCGCGCCGGTGCCACGACCGGATCGCGCCGTACGCCGGACGCACGGCCCAGGCCGGCTCGGCGCTCAACGCCGGCCCGGTCGACACCTTCCTCGCCCTCGCTGCCGCCGCGATGGGCGAGCGCGCCGCCGCGACCGAGCACGTGGAGGCGGCACTCGAGCTCACCGACCGGTGGCGGCTGAGGCTGGCCCGCACCTGGATCGAGGGACTCCGCGAGGAGCACGGTTTCTAGCACGCGAGCGATCCGGGTGGCGGTGTAACTTGGCGGCGTGCCGGACGCACCCGACCGCCAGGAGCTCCTCACCGCGCTCACGACCGAGCACTTCACCCTCCAGGGTGCCCGGGCGCAGACGGCCAGCGAGAGCGCCTCCCGCGCCTCCCTGTACATCCTCTCGGTGTCGAGCAGCCTCGTGGCGTTGGGCTTCATCACGCAGGCATCGGAGAGCAGCCGGACGTTCGACGTCTTCGCCCTGACCGTCCTGCCGACGCTGTACGTGCTCGGCGTCTTCACGTTCGTGCGGGTGGTCGAGTGCGGCGCGGAGGACTACCGGTACGGCGTCGCCATCAATCGGATCCGCCACTACTACAAGGAGATCGCGGGCGACCAGGCCAGGCTGTTCCTGCTCTCGGGCCACGACGACGGGCGCGGCGTGTTCGCGAACGCCGCCGTGCCGGCCGAGGGTCGACGTCAGTTCCTGACCTTCGCGACGGTGGTCGCGGTGATCAACAGCGTGGTCGGTGCGAGCGCGATCGCGATCGCCCTGACCGCGGTCGCGGACGCGACGCTCTGGGTGTCCGCGAGCGTCGGTGGCGTGGTGGGGCTGGTCTCGCTGGTGCTCCTGCTCCGGCATGCCGACCACCTGCTCGACGAGCGCGCCGGGAGCTACCGAGTCGATCTTCCCGTCGCCGGGCGCCGGCTAGCGTTCCCCGCCCGGCACCCAGAGCACGTCGCCGTCCTCGCGGTTGGCATACCTCGCGAGGATGAACACCAGGTCGGAGAGCCGGTTGAGGTAGGTGATGGCCAAGACGTTCATGGTGTCGGCGAACTGCTCGTGGGCGGCCCACGCCGAGCGCTCCGCGCGGCGGACCACGGTGCGCGCCACGTGGAGGTGCGCGCCCGCGGGGGTGCCGCCGTTCAGGATGAACGAGCGCAGGTTCGGCAGCTCCTCGTTGTAGTGGTCGCACCACCCCTCGAGCCGGTCGACGTACTCCTGCTCGATCCGGAGCGGTGGGTACTCCGGGTTGTCGACCACCGGGGTGCACAGGTCGGCGCCCACGTCGAACAGGTCGTTCTGCACGTGGGTCAGCACGCTCACGACGTCGTCGTCGAGGCCACCCGTCGCGACCGCGAGCCCGAGATGGGCGTTCGCCTCGTCCACGTCGGCGTAGGCCTGCAGCCGCAGGTCGTTCTTGGTGGTGACGCTCATGTCACCGAGCCGGGTCTCGCCACCGTCGCCGGTACGCGTGTAGATCCGCGTCAGGTTGACCATGCGGCAAGACTAGTCAGGCGGCTGCAGGCGGCTCCGGTCAGGCATTGACGCTGCTCATGTCGGCGTACCGGTCGCCGACCACCGCGTCGCGCGGCACCGCCGCCTCCAGGGCAGCCAGGTCGTCGGCATCGAGGGCGACGTCGGCCGCCCCGACGTTCTCCTCGAGGTACGCCACCCGCTTGGTGCCGGGGATCGGCGCCACGTCGTCGCCGCGGCTGAGCACCCAGGCCAGCGCGAGCTGGCCGGGCGTGCAGCCCTTGGCGGCCGCGATCTTCTCGACCTCCGCGACCAGGGCCAGGTTGGCGTCGAGCGCCTCGCCGTTGAACCGCGGGAACCGGCCCGTGCGCCGCAAGTCGTCCTCGTCGAGGGACGCCTCGGCGGTGATCCGCCCGGTGAGCATGCCGCGTCCGAGCGGCGAGTAGGGCACCAGCCCGATGCCGAGCTCGCGGATCGTCGGGAGTACGTCGTCCTCGATGTCGCGCGTGAAGAGCGAGTACTCGCTCTGCAGCGCCGTGATGGTGGTGGTGGCCGCCGCGCGGCGGATCGTGTCGGCGCTCGCCTCGGAGAGCCCGAGGTGCCGCACCTTGCCCGCCTCGACCAGCTCGGCCATCGCGCCGACGGTCTCCTCGATCGGCACGGTCTTGTCGACCCGGTGCTGGTAGTAGAGGTCGATGTGGTCGACGCCCAGCCGCTGCAGGGAGGCGTTGCAGGCCGAGCGCACGTAGTCGGGCGTCCCGTTGATGCCGACCCAGCTGCCGTCGGGGTTGCGCTCGTTGCCGAACTTGGTGGCCAGCTGGACCTCGTCGCGGCGGCCGGCGATGGCCTTGCCCACGAGCTGCTCGTTGGTGAACGGGCCGTACATGTCGGCGGTGTCCAGGAAGGTGACCCCGAGGTCGAGGGCACGGTGGATCGTGGAGATCCCCGTGGCCTCGTCGCCGGTGCCGTAGAACTCCGACATGCCCATGCAGCCGAGGCCGAGGGCGGAGACGGTGAGGGGAGAAGTGCTACCGAGAGTGCGGTGTTGGATCGTCATGCCACCCACACAAGCCCTTGGAGTGCACTCCAGGTCAAGCCGACTTGGCGATCGCGCCTTCGTAGAGCGCGATCTTGTAGTCGATCGCCGCCAGGTGCCCCTGCACCTCGTCGAGCTGCTGGAGCACAGCCTTACGGTGCGCCAGCAGGAGCTCCAGCCGTTCGGCCTCGTTGCCGGTGCCCGAGCGCACCAGCCCGGCGTACTGCCGGACCTCACGGATCGGCATGCCGGTCGACCGCAGCCGGGTGACCAGCCGGACCCAGTCGAGGTCGGACTCGGAGTAGAGCCGGTGGCCGGTGCTCGACCTGCCCACGGGCCCCAGCATCAGCCCGTCCCGCTCGTAGTAGCGCAGGGTGTCGGCCGTCAGGCCGGTCAGCTCCAGCGGCCCGTCCGATGGTGACGCCGGTGTCGGTCATGCCTCCATGGTGCCCGGTGGTTGAAATACTCATCAAACTCGCAGGAGTTCCAACGCAACCCTTCGCGGTTCTACGGCGTCATAGTGGGTACAAAGGTTCATCACCTTCGAGGAGGGCTGCGCACGTGAAGATCACCACCGACGGCGCGACCCTCGTGCTCAGCGGTGACTTCGACGTACGCAGCACCTGGATGGTCAGGAGCGCCATCTACGACCACCTCGCCGCCCAGGGCGAGGGCAACGTGCACATCGACCTCTCCGATGTCCGTCTGGTCGACCTGACCGCACTCAAGGTCCTGGCGGTGGCGACCCGCGAGGCGAGCCGGTCCGGTCAGCACCTGACCCTGCGCGGCTGCGGCCCCGCGATGCGTCGCCTCCTCCACCTCTCCCACCTGATCCGGGTCGTGGAGCTCGAGCGCGAGGCCGCGACCGCCTGACTGGCACACCGCCCTGCGGGCGGTCGCGAGCCTCGACCAAGCCTCACTGAGGCCTGTTTCACAGCCCTCGGACGTGTCGGAAACCCCACACGTCCAGCCTGTTACCAAGCGGTAGCCGACGTCCTACGCTCGTCAGCATGACCGAGAAGGACAGGCCCGAGAGGGACCGGCCCTGGGTGATGCGCACCTACGCCGGGCACTCGACGGCCGCGGCGTCCAACGCTCTCTACCGGACCAACCTCGCCAAGGGCCAGACCGGCCTGTCGGTGGCCTTCGACCTCCCCACCCAGACCGGCTACGACCCCGACTCGCCGCTCTCGCGGGGCGAGGTGGGCAAGGTCGGCGTGCCGGTGCCGCACCTCGGTGAGATGCGGAAGCTCTTCGACGAGATCCCGCTCACCGAGATGAACACCTCGATGACCATCAACGCGACGGCGATGTGGCTGCTCGCGATGTACCAGGTCGTGGCCGAGGAGCAGAACCCCGACCTGTCGCCCGAGGAGGTCGCCGCGCAGCTGGCCGGCACCACCCAGAACGACATCATCAAGGAGTACCTCTCGCGCGGGACCTACGTGTTCCCGCCCGAGGCACTCCATGCGGCTGATCGCCGACATGATCGCCTACACGGTCCACCAGATCCCGAAGTGGAACCCGATCAACATCTGCAGCTACCACCTGCAGGAGGCCGGCGCGACCCCGACCCAGGAGCTCGCCTACGCGCTGTGCACCGCGATCGCGGTGCTCGACAGGTCAAGACCGCCGGCGAGGTCTCCGAGGACGACTTCGAGAAGGTCGTCGGCCGGATCTCCTTCTTCGTCAACGCCGGAGTGCGGTTCGTCGAGGAGACCTGCAAGATGCGGGCCTTCGTCGAGCTGTGGGACGAGATCACCAGCGAGCGGTACGGCGTCCAGGACCCCAAGATGCGGCGGTTCCGCTACGGCGTCCAGGTCAACTCGCTCGGACTGACCGAGGCCCAGCCCGAGAACAACGTCCAGCGGATCGTGCTGGAGATGCTCGGCGTCACGCTCTCCAAGAACGCCCGCGCCCGCGCGGTGCAGCTGCCCGCCGTGGAACGAGGCGCTCGGCCTGCCCCGGCCCTGGGACCAGCAGTGGTCGTTGCGGCTGCAGCAGGTGCTGGCCTTCGAGTCCGACCTGCTCGAGTACGACGACATCTTCGACGGCTCGCACGTGATCGAGGCCAAGGTCGCCGAGCTGGTCGAGGGAGCCCGGGCCGAGATCGACCGGGTGCAGGCGATGGGCGGCGCGATCGCGGCCGTCGAGTCCGGCTACATGAAGTCAGGGCTGGTCTCCGCACACGCCGCCCGGCGGGCCCGGATCGAGAGCGGCGACGAGATCATCGTCGGCGTCAACAGGTTCGAGACCACCGAGCCCTCGCCGCTGACCGCCGACCTCGACGCCGCGATCATGGCCGCCGACCCCGAGGCCGAGAAGCGCCGCACTCGCTCGCGTCAAGGCGTGGAAGGCCGAGCGCGACGAGGCCGAGGTCGCCGAGGCGCTCGCGCGCGCTGACGGCTGACGCCAAGACCGCACCAACCTGATGGGTCCGACCCTGGCCGCCGCCCGCGCCGGCGCCACGACGGGGGAGTGGGCCGCCACCCTGCGCGAGGTCTTCGGCGAGTACCGCGCACCCGACGGGCGTGAGCGGCGCCGTCGGCGTGCTGAGGCAGGCGCCGAGCTGACCGCCGTCCGGGAGCGGGTCCAGGCGACCGGCGAGGAGCTCGGCGGCCGGCTGCGGCTCCTGGTCGGCAAGCCCGGCCTCGACGGTCACTCCAACGGCGCGGAGCAGGTCGCCGTACGCGCTCGCGATGCGGGGTTCGAGGTGGTCTACCAGGGCATCCGGCTCACCCCCGAGCAGATCGTCTCCGCAGCCGTCGCGGAGGACGTGCACTGCGTCGGGCTGTCGATCCTCTCCGGCTCGCACATGGAGCTGGTGCCGACGGTGCTCGAGGGGCTGCGCGAGGCCGGACTGGCCGACGTACCGGTGATCGTCGGCGGGATCATCCCCGACTCCGACGGGCGCCGGCTGATCGAGCAGGGGGTCGCGGCGGTCTACACGCCCAAGGACTTCGGCCTCACCGAGATCATGGACGGCATCGTCGACGTGATCCGGAAGGCCAACGGGCTCAGCTGAGGCCGAGTAGCGTGCGGCCATGCGGCACACGCTGGACACCGATTACCTGGTGGTCGGCGCCGGTGCCTCGGGCCTGGCGTTCACCGACGCCCTGATCGACCACGCCGACGTACAGGTGGTGGTCGTCGACCGCCGCCACGGCCCGGGCGGGCACTGGCTGGACGCCTATCCGTTCGTCCGCCTGCACCAGTCCTCCATCTTCTACGGCGTCGCGTCGACCCAGCTGGGGGACGGCAGCATCCAGCCGGACGGTCCCGAGGCCGGTCTGCAGGAACGGGCGACCGCGCCGGAGATCTGCGCCTACTACGTCCGGGTGATGGAGCGCCTGGTGCGCTCCGGGAAGGTCACCTTCCTCTCGGGCTGCGACTACCTGGGTGAGGGCCGGGTCCGGTCCCGCGTCTCCGGGCACGAGCACCAGGTCCGGGTACGCCGGCGGGTGGTCAACGCGCACTACCTCGAGCCGCACATCCCGGCGACCACGCCGGCACCGTTCGCCGCGGAGCCCGGCATGGTGATCCCGGTCCACCGGCTGGTCTCGCTCGGCGCCACGCCGGGACAGTACGTCATCGTGGGCTCCGGCAAGACCGCCACGGACGCCTGCGTCTGGCTGCTCGGAAACGGCGTCGATCCCGACGCGATCTGCTGGATCCGTCCCCGAGAGCCGTGGATGTTCAACCGAGCCGTGATCCAGCCGGACCCGGCTGTCTTCACCGGCCTGGTCGCGCGACTTCGTCGAGGCCGGCGCAGGCCGCCAAGTCGGTGGATGACCTGTTCCTGCGTCTCGAGGCAGCGGGCGTGATGCTGCGGATCGACCGGGGACTGGTGCCGACCATGGCGCGGGCGCCGACGCTGGCCGCAGTGGGAGCTGGACCTGCTGCGCAGCATCGAGAACGTCGTGCGGCTCGGCCACGTGCGAGCAGTGCGCACCGGCGAGATCGAGCTCGACGGCGGGACGTGGAGATGGCCCGGGACGCACTGGTCGTGCACTGCGCCGGTGCCGGGCTGCGCGACGAGCCGGCGGTGCCGATCTGGGGCGAGGGCGGCATCGTCATACAGCCGATCCGGAGCGGCTTCCCCTGCTTCGGCGCGGCACTGGCCGGGTACGTCGAGGCCACGCGCGATGACGACGAGGAGAAGAACCGGCTGTGCCCGTCGACGCCGTACGGCAACTCGCCCCAGGAATGGGTGCGGATGATGGTGCTCGGCGCCCGGGCCACGACGTCGTTCGGCTCGGAGCCGGACATCCACGCGTGGGCGCAGGACTGCCTGCTGAACCCCGCCCGGGTCGCGCCCGAGCACCGGGAGCGGCCGGAGGTTCTGGCCGCCCAGGGACGGGTGGCCGAGCACGCCTGGCCGGGAATGGCGCGGCTCACGGAGCTTGCCGGGCTATGACACGCAGCCACAGTTAGGTAAGGCGAGCCTTACCTCCTGTAGGGTGCCGCCCGTGGGCAAGAGACCCGGAAGCTGCCGAAGGTGGAGTGCTGCGTGTCCAAGACGCGCTGCGGGCGGTGCCCCATCCGGATGCTCAAGGACGGCACGCTGCCCGTCGGCTACACGGTCAAGAAGCGCAAGCTGGTCCGGGTCGGACGGCAAGAAGGTCAAGAAGAAGCAGCTCGCCAAGGCCGCCTGACCGGGCCGTCGCGCTGACCTCTAGGATCGGTGGCATGCCCGCCCCGCGATTCACCGAACAGCTCAACCTCCAGATCGGCAACGAGCTCGCCGCGCACAACCAGTACCTCGCGGTCGCCGTGCACTACGACGCCGAGACGATGCCGCGGATGGCGGCGTTCTTCTACGCGCAGGCGCTCGAGGAGCGCGACCACGCGATGATGATGATCCAGTACCTCCTGGACACCGACGCCGACGTGGTCATCCCCGCCGTCGGCGAGACGGTCTCGAAGTTCGAGGACGTGGTCGCCCCGATCCGGCTGGCCCTCGAGCAGGAGAAGCGGGTCACCGATCAGGTCAACACCCTGCTGACGATCGCTCGCGAGGAGAACGACTTCGCCTCCGAGCAGTTCATGCAGTGGTTCATCAAGGAGCAGGTCGAGGAGGTCGCCACGATGAGCGACCTGCTCGCGGTGGTCACGCGCAACGCCGACGACATCGAGGACATCGAGGAGTACGTCGCCCGCGAGCACAGCGGCGGCGACGACGACCCCACCGCGCCCCGGATCGCCGGCGCTTGAGACCTATCCCGGCGGCCGGGAGGTCGCCGTGGAGTTGGGGCAGAACGCCTCGCGGGGCGAGCCGCTTGCGCTCTCCGTCGGGCATCTTGGCGATCCGGGCGCGCGACTCCGGTCGGCAGACCACCCGGTGGTTGGAGTTGTCGTAGCCGAGGAACGTCGGGCGCTTGCCGGTGCCGTCGGGGAACACCGCTGGTCGCTCCTCGTGCGCACCGGCCGAGGTGGCGGTGGCGGAGAGCAGCCCGGCGGCAAGCAGGGCGGGGACACACAGGACCAGGACGAGACGGAGCAGACGCGGCATCGAGACCCCTTTCGACTGGTTCCAACGCCGCGGTGTGACGCGGGTTACGTGCGAGTAGCAGACTCGGGCCTGTGCAACGGGTGATCGTGGTGGGTGCCGGCGTCGTCGGGCTGAGCTGCGCCGTACGACTGCTCGAGGCGGGGCACCGCGTGGACGTGGTCGCCCGCGACCTGCCGTTGGAGACCACGTCGGCCGTGGCCGCGGCGATCTGCTACCCCTACCTCGCGGCGCCCCGGGACCGGGTCGCCGCCTGGACCGCCCACTCCTACGCGGCGTTCGACGGCCTGGTCGAGGACCCTGACACCGGGGTGCGCATGGTCGAGGGCACCGAGCTGCTGCGGACCCGGGAGCCGGACCCGTGGTGGGCGGGTGCGGTCCCGTCGTTGCACCGCGAGACCACGCTGCCGGAGGGGTACGTCGACGGCTGGACGTTCACCACGGCGGTCGTCGAGATGCCGGTCTACCTGGCGTGGCTCGGCCGGAGGGTGCTGGACCTCGGCGGCACGCTCACCCGGCTCAACCTGCGCGAGCTGCCGCGCGGTGGCGATGCCGTCGTGAACTGCAGCGGTCTGGGCGCGCGCCTGCTCGGCTCCGACGCCTCGGTGCAGCCGGTCAGCGGGCAGGTCGTGTACGTCGAGCAGTTCGGCCTGGACCGGTGGTGGCTGGACGGGCACGCGGCCGAGGGCCCGACGTACGTCATCCCGCGCTCGCACGACGTCGTCGTCGGAGGCACCGACGTCGAGGGTGACTGGAGCCGGACGCCCTCACCCGCGACCGCGGAGTCGATCCTCGAGCGCGCCGCCCGACTGGTGCCGGACCTGCGGACGGCCCGGGTGATCCGGCACAAGGTGGGGCTGCGACCCGCTCGACCCACCGTGCGGCTCGAGCGTGATGGCCACGTGGTGCACTGCTACGGCCACGGCGGCGCGGGCGTGACGCTCAGCTGGGGGTGCGCGGACGAGGTCGTGGAGCTACTTGCGGCGCCGGTGCAGGCCCACAGCGGCCGCCACGCCGCCGAGTAGACCGGCGGTCGCGCCGACCAGGGCGCCCCACTCGTCGTCGATCGCTCGTCCGAGCAGCGATCCGATCACGGCGCCGGCCAGGACGATGCAGGCCAGCAGCACGTTGTGGAACATCTCCTGGAGGAAGATCCGGCTGAACGACTCGCCCGCCCCCACCGGCTCGCCGCGCTCGTCCAGCGGGATCGCCCGGACCACGGCGTCGGCGTTCAGCGGGCCGTAGATGTGCGGGAACGCCCGGTCGGCACCCTCCGGCACCTCCTCGACCACCGGCGCCGTGAGCTTGTCCGGGTCGATCGCGAGCAGCACCAGTGGCTCGGTCACCCCGGCGTAGAACATCGACCGCACGCCCTGCCACTGGTCCGCGTGGCTGGCGTGGATGAACCCTTCCTCGACGAGCGTGCGGCCCAGCGTCGACGTCGTGTAGCTCCCGGACCGCTGCGCCTCCGCCCAGTCCGCGACCGTGGCGATGTGGAAGATCCGGGACACGGGCTCAGCGTAGGGCCGCTGGTCGAGCAGCGAGCGCCACCGAGCGTCGTCGAGACCCCGGCTCCGTCAGAACAGCCGGTGGCTCGGGTCGTCGAGGCCGCGCAGCGCGTCGTAGTCGACGACCGCGCACGCGATGCCGCGGTCGGTGGCCAGCACCCGCGCCTGCGGCTTGATCTCCTGCGCCGCGAAGATGCCGCGGACGGGGGCGAGCAGCGGGTCGCGGTTGAGCAGGTCGAGGTAGCGGGTGAGCTGCTCGACGCCGTCGATCTCGCCACGCCGCTTGATCTCGACGGCCACCGAGGCGCCGTCGGCGTCGCGGCACATCAGGTCGACCGGGCCGATCGCGGTGGGGTACTCGCGGCGGACCAGGGTCAGGCCGTCGCCGAGCGTCGCGGGGTGCTCGGCCAGCAGCTCCTGGAGGTGCTTCTCGACGCCGTCCTTCTGCAGCCCCGGGTCGACGCCGAGCTCGTGGCTCGAGTCGTGGTGGATCTCCTCGATCAGGATCCGCAGCGTGTCATCCTGCCCCCGAGTCTAACCCCGCGAGGTCACCGTCCACTCGACCGCGCCGTCCTCGGTCGTGCCCTCGCGCAGCGTGCACGGGGGAGACATCCAGTTCAGCGGCTTGTAGGAGCCGCCGTCGGAGTGCACCAGCACGGAGCCGTCGGCCTTGATCATCAGCACCCGGGTGGCCATCGGGAGGTGGGCGGTCAGCCGGCCGGCGTAGTCGACCTGGCAGCGGGCCACGACGAGTCTCACGGGGCGTGAATCTACAGTGGCTCCGCCCGCTCAAGGACGGCCGGCGTGCGGTACGTCGACCCGGTGGGTCAGGACCACCCCGTCCGACGCTCCCTCCGGGCCGTAGTTGTTCGCGACGATGAACAGGGTCCGGCCGTCGTCGCCGCCGAGCATGCATGAGAAGCAGCCACGGTCGGCGTGCACGGTCTCGAGCACTCGTCCGCCTTCGGCTACCCGGACGCAGCGCTCGCCCGGCACGGTCGCGTACCAGATCGCCCCGTCGGCGTCGACGCAGATGCCGTCGGGCGCGGCGCCCTTCCCGAGATCGGCCCAGACCCGGCGATCCACGAGCCCGCCGTCGGAGGTGATCGTCCAGGCGGTGAGCCGGTCGGCGTGTGACTCGGCCACGACCAGCGTGTCGTCGCCGAGCACCGCCATTCCGTTGGGGAACCACACGTCGTCAGCGGCGTGGCGATACGTGCCGTCCGGCAGCACCACCCCGACCACCCCCGGCCGTCGCTCCTCCCACGGCATCGAGCCGGGCATGTCGACCCACGCACGGCCGGCGGCGTCGACGACGATCTCGTTGAACGGCTGCCCCGCGGCGCCGTACGGCGACAGCTCGGCGCCGACCACGACACCTGACGGTGTGGTGGTCACCATCCGGCCGTCGGGCAGCCAGTCGATCGAGAACGGCAGACCCTCGAGCCTGGCCACCACCTCTCGGCTCCCGTCGGGGTGGAACGCGAGCACCTCCCCGGCCAGCCAGTCGCACATCCAGAACCGGCCGTCGTGCCATCGGGCGGACTCGCCCATCTGTAACCCGGTCGCGAAGGTCTCCGTCACAGATGAAGGACTCGCGTCGACGGTGATTCTCATCGGCCTACCCACACTCCGGCCGTGTCAGTCGTCGCGAGCTCCCGGGCGTCGGTCAGCGTCGTACGCGGGCACTCGAGCAGGTCCAAGACCGTCCGGATTGCGCAAGTTACCGGCCAGTGAACCCTGTGCGAGCGGGCAACTCGCTCGTGGAATGATGCGCGCCATGACGAGCAGCGCGCCCGAAGCGAGCCCCCGCACGTTCACGACCATCGGCGTCGTCGGTCTCGGCACCATGGGCGCCGGAATCGGCGAGGTGTTCGCCCGCAACGGCTTTCGGGTGATCGGGGTCGAGCTGAACGACGAGGGCGTGGAGCGCGGGCGCCAGCACCTGGAGAACTCCACGGGCCGGGCGGTCAAGCGCGGCAAGCTCACCGAGGAGGAGCAGGCCGAGCTGCTCGGCCGGATCAGCTACGCCACGTCCCTGAAGGACCTCACCGACGCCGACTTCGTGGTCGAGGCGGTCGTGGAGTCGCTGGAGACGAAGAAGAAGATCTTCGCGGAGCTGGAGTCGATCGTCTCCCCGGACGCGATCCTGGCCACGAACACCTCCTCCCTGTCGGTCACCGAGATCTCCACCGCCAACGCCCACCCGGGCCGGGTCATCGGCGTGCACTTCTTCAACCCGGCCCCGGTCCAGAACCTCGTCGAGATCGTGCGCACGGTGGTCACCGAGCCCGACGTGCTCGCCGACGTCGAGGCCCTGGTCGAGAAGATCGGCAAGAACCCCGTGGTCTGCGGCGACAAGGCCGGGTTCATCGCCAACACCCTGCTGTTCGGCTACCTCAACCACGCGGTCGCGATGTTCGAGGGCCGCTACGCGACGCGCGAGGACATCGACGCCGCGATGCGCTACGGCTGCGGCTACCCGATGGGCCCGCTCGCCCTGCTCGACCTGATCGGCCTGGACACGGCGTACGAGATCCTCGAGACGATGTACCGCCAGGGTCGCGACCGGCTGCACGCCCCGGCCCCGATCCTCAAGCAGATGGTCACCGCGGGGATGCTCGGCCGGAAGACCGGGCGCGGCTTCTACACCTACGAGGACGTCGACAGCTCGGTCGTCGTGCCCGACGCGCTGACCCCGTCGGCGGACGAGCAGCCGCAGCTGCGCCGCGACATCAAGCTGGTGGGCGTGGTCGGCACCGGAACCATGGCGACCGGCATCGTCGAGGTCTTCGCCAAGGGCGGCTACGACGTCCTGTACGTCGGCCGCTCGCAGGCCAAGGTCGACGGCGTCCGCGCCACCATCGAGAAGTCGCTCGACAAGGCGATCCAGCGCGGCAAGCTCGAGGAGTCGGCGAAGGCCGAGGTCCTGGACCGGCTCACCGGCACCAGCTCGCTCGACGACCTCAAGGACGTCGACATCGTGGTCGAGGCGATCGCCGAGGACCTGCACGTGAAGACCACGCTCTTCGAGAACCTCGACGAGATCTGCAAGGACGGCGCGATCCTGGCCACCACGACGTCGTCGCTGCCGATCATCGCCTGTGCCCAGGCGACCGGCCGCCCGAAGGACGTCATCGGGATGCACTTCTTCAACCCGGCCCCGGTCATGAAGCTGGTGGAGGTCGTCTCGACCGTGTCCACCGACGAGGAGGTCGCCGAGACCACCCGGGCGCTGTGTGCGGCGGTCGGCAAGGTAGCGGTCTCGTGCACCGACCGGGCCGGCTTCATCGTCAACGCGCTGCTGTTCCCCTACCTCAACGACGCGGTCAAGATGCTCCAGGCCCACTACGCCACCGCCGACGACATCGACACCGCGATGAAGCAGGGCTGCGCGCTGCCGATGGGTCCCGTTCGAGCTCCTCGACGTCGTGGGCAACGACGTGTCGCTCGCGATCCAGCGGGAGCTCTACCTGGAGTTCCGCGAGCCCGGGTTCGCGCCCGCGCCGCTGCTGGAGCACCTGGTCACCGCGGGCTACCTCGGCCGCAAGACCCAGCGCGGGTTCCGGGACTACACCAAGCGTAGCCGTCAGCCGGCAGCGGGCAGTGCCTTCATCGCGGGCGCGCCGCCCAGCGCCTTCTGGCGGGAGCCCAGCGCCATCCGGGCCAGCTTCTTGAGCTGCCGGGGCGAGTTCTTCAGGTGGTCTCGGCCAGGAAGCCGTTGGGCAGGGAGAGCCGGAAGACCTTGTGCCAGGCCGAGGCGACCTGCTGGACCATCGGCGCCGAGTGGTACTTCAGCCCGTAGCGCTTGAAGAGGTCCTGGATCTCGCGGGAGATCTCGGCGTACCGGTTGCTGGGCAGGTCCGGGAAGATGTGGTGCTCGATCTGGTGGCTCAGGTTGCCGCTCATCAGGTGCATCAGCTTGCTGCCGCGGATGTTGGCCGAGCCGAGCATCTGCCGGAGGTACCACTGGCCGCGGCTCTCCTTGGGGTCGATCGTCTCGAGCTCGAACGTCTCGACGCCCTCGGGGAAGTGCCCGCACATGATCACCGAGTGGCTCCACAGGTTGCGGACCACGTTGGCGACCGCGTTGGCGGCCAGGGTCCGGCGCCAGCCGTAGCCGGACAGGATCGGGTGGACGACGTAGTCCTTGGTGGCCTGCTTGCGGATCTTGTTCAGGGTGGAGTTCAGGTCGTCGCGCAGCGCAGGGGTCAGGCCCTTGTCCTTGCGGAGGTGGTCGCCGAGGTCGAGGTCGAACATCGCGATGCCGTACTCGAAGATGCAGGCGGTGACGAAGTTCTGCACCGGCTGGAACAGGTGGCGCGGCTCCCAGGGCTGGTCCTCGTCGACCCGCATGATGCCGTAGCCGAGGTCGTTGTCCTTGCCCAGGATGTTCGTGTACGTGTGATGCCGCTGGTTGTGGGCGCGCTGCCACAGCTCAGGGGGCGACGCGTGGTCCCAGTCCCAGGTGGTGGAGTGGATCTTCGGGTCGCGCATCCAGTCCCACTGGCCGTGGAGGACGTTGTGCCCGATCTCCATGTTGTCCAGGATCTTGGCGACCGACAGCCCGATCGTGCCGAGCAGCCATGCGCCCGGGAAGCGGCCCGCGATCAGCAACGCCCGACTGCCGAGCTCCAGCTTGCGGTGGACGTCGATCACCCGCCGGATGTACGCCGCATCGCGCTCGCCGAGGCTGGAGAACACGCGATCCCGTAGGGCGTCGAGCTCCCGGCCGATCTGGTCGATGTCGTCGGGGGTCAGGTGGGCGACCTGGCTGTCGGGGCGTTTCTGCAAGTGCAGTCATGTGGTATCGATCGTACGGTGCCCACGGGCACAGTTGGGCATTCGCGGCGGACGTAGACTCATTTCATGGGCCTGGTGATCCTTCTGGTTCTCGTGGTGGCCGTGGTGGGCGTGGTGGTCGTCACGAACCGGCGACGCAAGCAGCGCGAGCTGGAGCGCAAGCGCGAGGAGCTCGAACCGGTGAAGAAGCTGGCGTTCGAGGACATCACCGCGCTCGGGGTCGACCTCCAGGACTTCGACGTCGAACTGGCAGGGCGGGAGCTGGACGCCGGCGCCAATGCCGACTACCAGCGGGCGCTGGACGCCTACGAGTCGGCCAAGTTCGCCGGTGACCGGATCGAGGAGCCGGAGGACATCAAGAACATCACCACGATCCTCGAGGACGGTCGCTACGCGATGGCCTGCGTGCGGGCCCGGGTGGCCGGTGAGCCGCTCCCGACCCGGCGACCGCCGTGCTTCTTCGACCCGCGCCACGGGCTGTCGGTCACCGACGTTCCCTACACGCCGCCGGGAGGCACGCAGCGCGACGTGCCCGCGTGCGCGCTGGACGCCGAGCGGGTCGAAGCCGGCGCCGATCCCGACACCCGGATGGTCATGGTGGGCTCGCGGCGGGTGCCCTACTACCAGGGCGGGCGCGCCTACGCGCCGTACGCCGCGGGCTACTTCGGCGCCTTCGGCCCGATGGACGTGATGTTCATGGGCCTGATGTTCGGCGCGTTCGGTGGCTTCGAGGGCATGGGCGACGGGATCGGCGCGATGGGTGAGGGTGTGGGCGACATGTTCGGCGGCATCGGCGACGGCGTCGGCGACATGTTCGACGGCGGCTTCGACTTCTGATGCCGCGGCTCCGCTGGGCGGCCGCGCTGGTGGCCGCCCTCGTGCTGGCGCTCGCAGCCCCGGCGACGGCCGACGTCGATCCGCCGCCCGTGGACACCGATGTCGACTACCAGCTCGGTGGCGCGACAGGCGATGCCGGCGCACGTCGGCATCCTGGTCCGCGACCGCCGGGCCGCACCCGCCGACGGCCGCTACAACGTCTGCTACGTCAACGGCTTCCAGACCCAGCCCGACGAGCGCGGGTTCTGGAAGAAGCGGATGCGGCTGGTGCTCAAGCGCGGCGGCCGGCCGGTCGTCGACGAGGCGTGGGGCGAGTGGCTGCTCGACATCCGCACGCAGGCGAAGCGGCGGGCGCTGGCCCGGATCGTCGGCCGCTGGACCGAGCGGTGCGCCGACGACGGGTTCGCGGCGGTGGAGTACGACAACCTCGACTCGTTCACCCGCAGCCACGGGCTGCTCGAGCGCCGGCACGCGATCGCCTTCGCCCGGCTGCTGGTCCGCCGCGCGCATGCGGCCGACCTGGCGGTGGGGCAGAAGAACCTCGCCGGCTTCGACGGTTCCCGGATCGGCTTCGACTTCGCGGTCGCCGAGGAGTGCGCGCGCTACCGCGAGTGCCAGCGGTACGTCGCGTCCTACGGCCGGCGGGTGCTGGTGATCGAGTACCGCAAGCGTGACTTCCGCCGGGCGTGCCGGAGGTACGCCGACCACCTGGCGATCGTGCTGCGGAACCGCGACCTCACACCCACCGGCGTGCACCGGTGGTGTTGACCCGGAGAATGCAACGCATGTCCTCGGACCTGCACTCCACGGCGTTGGGCGACCACGGGTCACCCGTCGTCTTCTGTCACGGCCTGTTCGGCCAGGGCCGCAACTGGACCCAGATCGGCAAGGCGCTGGCTGGTGAGCACCGGATCCTGCTCGTCGACCTGCCCCACCACGGCCGCTCGCCCTGGGCCGAGCGCTTCGACTACCTCGACGTCGCCGACCAGGTGGCCGGGCTGCTGTCCGCGAGCGACCCGGTGACCCTGGTCGGGCACTCGATGGGCGGCAAGGCCGCGATGGTGCTGGCGTTGCGGCACCCCGAGCTGGTCGAGCGGCTCTGCGTCGTCGATGTCGCGCCGGTGGCCTACCACCGGATGAGCGAGTTCGCCGGCTACGTCGACGCCATGCAGGGCCTGGACCTCGACTCGCTCGCCCAGCGTGGCGACGCCGATGCCGCGATGGAGGCGGCGGTGCCGAACCCGACCGTGCGCAGCTTCCTGCTCCAGAACCTGCGACGTGACGGCGATGGCTGGCGCTGGCAGGCCAACCTCGACGTGCTGGGGGAGGATCTGCGAGTGGTCGGCGGCTGGCCCGAGGACCAGCTGGCCGGGCTGGCGCCGTACGACGGTCCGGTGCTGTGGGTCGGTGGCCAGAACTCCGACTACGTGCGCGCCGAGCACGCCGCGGCGATGAACCGGCTGTTCCCGCGCAACCGGCGGGTGACCGTCAAGGGCGCCGGGCACTGGGTGCACTCCGAGCAGCCGGAGGTGTTCCTCGAGGTGCTCCGGCAGTTCATCGGGTGAGGCGGCGGCCTCAGGAGGCCGACTGGCGGGCCCGGTAGGCCGCGACCGCGTTGCGGTTGCCGCAGGTGGTCGAGCAGAAGCGGCGGGACCGGTTGCGCGAGAGGTCGAGCACCACGCCCTCGCACTCGTCGTCGGCGCAGACCCCGAGCCGGGACATCTCGTCGGCGCGGATCACGTCGATCATCGCCATCGCCGTCTCCACGCAGATCCGCGTCGGGAGCGGGGAGTCGGGGTCGACCGCGTGCACGTGCCAGTCCCACTCGTGGTGGCGCACCAGCTGGGGGACCGCCTGGGCGTCGGACAGCATCTCGTTGACGATCGCCACGGCGTCGTCCCGGCCGGCCGTGAGCAGCTGGCGCAGGCGGGGCCGCATGCTACGGACCGCCTCGAGCTCGGCCGTCGTCGTGGTCACGGCGGCCGGTGAACTCGTAGTCTGAGTAGAACGCGTCGAGGTCCTCGATCGTCTCCAGCGTGTCCGGCGACAGCGCGGAGTTGGCCAACGTGACCGCCGCCTGGAGCGAGACCTCCGTGTCATGAGCGAAAACCATTTTGACATATTACACCCTCTGCCGTACCGTCATTAGCTATGGCGACGTTGGCGCATGACACGCACCCGACGGAGGCCGGTTCCCGCACCGCTGCCGGCCTCGGGTTCGCGCTGCTGTCCGCCGCCGCCTTCGGCCTCTCCGGCGCCCTGGCCCGGCCGCTGCTCGAGGCCGGCTGGAGCCCGGGCGCCACGGTCCTGGTCCGGATCGGCCTGGGTGCGCTGATCGTGCTGCCGTTCGGCATCCACGCGCTGCGCGGCCGCTGGCACCTGATCCGGCGCAACGCCCGGCTGCTCACCCTCTACGGAGTGCTCGGCGTCGCGGGTGCTCAGTTCTGCTACTTCTCCGCGGTTCAGTACATGCAGGTCGGACCGGCCATCCTCATCGAGTTCACCGCGCCGGCGGCGGTCGTCGTGTGGCTGTGGCTGGTCCACGGCCAGCGGCCCGGGGCGATCACGCTGGCCGGCGCGGCGGTGGCGGCGTTCGGCCTCGTCCTCGTCCTGGATCTCATCTCCGGTGCCGACCTCAGCCTCGCCGGCGTGCTGTGGGCGTTGGGCGCGATGGTCGGCGCCGCGTCGTACTTCCTGATCTCGGGCGACGACAGCACCGGCCTCCCGCCGCTCTCGCTCGCAGCCGGCGGCCTTGTCGTCGGCGCCGCGGTGCTCGGCGCGCTGGGCCTGGTCGGCCTGCTGCCGATGCGAGCAAGCACCGACTCGGTCGTCTACGCCGGCAACGAGTTCGCGTGGTGGGTGCCGCTCCTGCTGCTCGGCCTGGTCACCGCCGCGATCGCCTATACCCTCGGCATCGCCGCGATCCGCCGGCTCGGCTCCCGGCTCGCGTCGTTCGTGGCCCTCACCGAGGTCCTCGCCAGCGTGCTGTGGGCGTGGGTGCTGCTCGACGAGCTGCCCCGCACGATCCAGCTGCTCGGCGGCCTGCTGATCCTGATCGGCGTGGTCGGCGTGAAGCTGGGCGAGCGGAGCACGGTGCGTCCGGAGCCGACGCCCGTCTGAGCGACCCGTCTCGAAATCTGCGGCCTGGATGCAACATCTGCTCCCTTCCGGACGTCAGTCGTGCATGGATGTGGGGGTGAGCGAGCCGCGACCCGCGCTCTCCGACCCGTCGTTCGACGACTGGGCGGAAGCGCGCGCCGCTGCCCTGCTCCGATTCGCCTATCTGGTGACGGGCTCCCAACATGCCGCCGAGGACGCCGTGCAGTCCGCCCTGGAGCGGGCCTGCCGGAAGTGGACCCAGGTGCGCCGTGCCGACGACCCCGACGCCTACGTGCGCCGGATGATCGTCAACGAGCACGTCTCCGCCTGGCGGCGGGCGCGGCGGAAGGAGTCGCCGGTCGCGGAGGTGCGAGCGACCGACCCGGTCGACCCTCGCCGACGAGGTCGCACGGACCGACGCGGTCTGGCGGGTGTGCGAGGGGCTGCCCCCACAGCAGCGGGCGGCCGTCGTGCTCCGCTACTACGAGGACCTGGAGTACGCCGAGATCGCGGACCTCCTCGGCGTCGCCGAGCCGACCGCGCGCTCCCACGTCCACCGTGCGCTCACCGCCCTGCGCGGCGAGCTCGAGCGACAGGAGCTGCCCGATGGCTGACGACGCCGAGCTGGAACTGCTCATGCGCGAGAGCCTCGAGCGCCGGGCCGGCGACGTCGACGTAGCGGTGCCGGTGGCTCAGCGGGCGACAGGTCGCCGTCCGCCGGCGGCACCGCGGGCGGCTTGCGGTCGGCGTAGCGGCCGCGGCGGTGGCGGTTCGGCCCTTGCGGTGATCGCGTCCCTCGACAGCATGACCCCGTCCGAGGAGCCCTCGGACGCCCCGGCGGACCTGCCGGTCGGAGAGTGGCGGACCGAGTACTGGGCGGACATCCAGGTCGATGTTCCGGCGAGCTGGGCGTGGGGTGGTGCTCCGACGCGCTCGCTGGACACCTGGACCATCTGCACCGAGGTGCCACCCGGTCGGCCGTACGTCGGTCGTCCGGTGAGCCAGACCGACTCATGCGCCGGCTGGTCGCCCGAGGAGCGGACTGCTCCGTCGGCTCCTTACGCCTGGCTGGGTGTTCCGTTGGAGCCGGGAACGGTCGACCTCGGCGACGGGTGGACGCAGGAGACCATCCAGGTGGGGGAGTCCACGGTGACTGTCGCGACCGACAACGACGCACTGCGAGAGCGAATCCTCGGCTCCGCGCGCGAGGCCTCACTCTGCCCGGCCCGGCTGACCGGTCCACCGGTGCCTCGCGCCGAAACCACGAAAGAGGGGGTGGGCGAGCTGCTCTCGGCAACGCTGTGCGCCTACCAGGTCGATGGGAACGACTTCGAGCTCGTCTTCGGCAGCGAGCTGGAGCCGAGGGCCGCCCTGAGCGCCTTCGCCGCGGTCGACGCGGCGCCCGACTCCGAGAAGCGGTGCAAGGCGACCGACGAGTTCGTCGTCCTGTCCGCGACCTTCGCGGACTTCTTCTCGCCGGATGAGTCGGAGCTTCGCCTGCATCAGGACCTCGTGTACGACCTCAGATGCGGGCATGTGCGCAAGGGGGGCCGACTGGCCCGGCTGACGGCCGACACCGTCGCTCCTTGGGCGGTCGGTGGCGTTTCAGCCAGCCTCTACGGTCCGTCCACGCAGTGGGCCTACGACTACTTCATCGGAGCCCAGGGATGACCAGCCGATTCTCAGGATCGCTTAGGGGTCGCTCGGTAGATTGGCGGCGATGTCCATCCGGCCCCGCACCTTCGTCCCCCTGGTGATGGTGGCGTTCCTTCTTCATCAGTGTCGCGGGTTGCTCGAACGGGCAGGCATCGGTGACCGACGCGGGCGGCTCGTCCGGCACGGAGGGCACGGATCCGACGTTGGCGGAGGGCACGCTCTGCGCGGCCACGGCGACGGTCAACGGGACGACGTACCACGTGGTCCGCGCGGTCAGCCAGGACTACGGCGTCAAGCCGACGGTCCAGCTGGACGGCTCGGCCACCGAGCTGCGCCGGTGACGGCGAGCACCCGATGACGTTCCACCCGATCCCGCACGTCGACCCCACCTGGGCGCTGTGCGGCCTGGTGGAGGGACAGTGGCGGGTGTTCGTCGCCGACGAGCTCGGCCCGGTGCCCCAGGACAGCCACCTCGCCCGGATCGTCGTAGGGGACTGAACCCCTACCTGGTGTCTTGTCGTTTGACCACGACCTCGCGCATCACCAGCAGTACGGCGGCGGCGGTCGGGATCGCCAGCAGCGCGCCGATGACGCCGAGCAGCGCGGCTCCGACGAGAGCGGCGATCACTACGACCGCGCCGGGTACGTCGACCGAGCGGCGCATCACCCGCGGGTAGATCACGTAGTTCTCGACCTGCTGGTAGATCACGTAGAAGATCGCGCAGAGGATGCCGGTCTTGACGTCGGTGGCGAACGCGATCGCGGTCACGATCACCGCGCCGATCGTCGCGCCGATCATCGGGATCACGTCGAGGACGGTGACCACGAACGCCAGCGCCACGGCGTACTCGGCGAGCCCGACGAAGAACAGGAAGATCAGCGACGAGATGCCGGCGCACATCGCCACGACGAACGCGCCCGAGACGTAGCCGCCGATGTTGTGGATCACCCGGTCGCCGAGCTTGGTCACCCGGTCGCGTCGCGAGGCCGGAGCCAGCTGGTACATCGCCTTCTTCGTCGTTTCGAGGGAGGCCAGGAAGTACAGCGTGAGCACCACGATGATGAACGCGTTGAACAGCGCCGAGATGATCTTCAGACCGAAACCGAGGGCACCACCGAACAGGGTGCCCACGAAGTCACCTTCGGTGACATAGCCCTGGACCTTGTCGATGATGTCGTATTCCTGGTCGAGCTCCTGGATCCGCCGGTTGGTGCGGAGGTCGTCGAGCCAGCCGGGCACGTTGTCGCTGAGGGCACGGACCTGGTCGGTGATGACCGGCACGATCGCGAGCAGGAACAGTGCCAGCGCGAGCAGTGCCGCGACGATCACGGCTGCTACCGCCCAGGCCCGGGTCAGCCCGCGACGCTCGAGGAACTCCACCGAGGGGTTGAGCCCGCACGCCAGGAACAGCGAGACCACGATCAGCAGCAGCACCGAGCTGATCCCCATCAGCGCGGTGAACAGGAAGTACGCCGTGAGTACGCCGAGGCCGCCGATGAACCCGATGAAGTACGGCGACCGGCGCTCGAACGGCTCGCCCGGATCCCCGAGGTCCTCGAGCGCGGCCGCCGCGGCGGCCGCCTCGGCCTTCCGGGCGGCGCGCGCGGCACGTGAGGCCGCGCCCGAACTCGGTGGGGCCTCGTCCTCCGTGATGCCCTCGCCCCCGTCAGGGGGCGCGGGCTGGCTCAACTGTCGTCCTCGGCGAAGCCGGCGACGACGTCGCGGAGCGAGGCGAGCTGGGCGGTGATCGCGTCGCGGCGCTTGGTGAGGCGTTCGAGCTCGGCCTTGGCCGCCGCGACCTCGCGGTGGGCCTCGGAGTCGGCGGCGCTGGCGATCGAGTCCGCCTGGGTCTGCGCCGACGTCACGATGTGCTCGGCCTCCCGGCGGGCCCGGAGGAGCAGCGCCTCGGCCTCCGACTGCGCGGCCGCCCGGTGCTCGGTGGCCTGCTTGGTGGCCTCACGGGCGCGGTCCTCGGCGGCGGAGGCCCGTTGCTCGGCCTCCTCGACCAGTCGCTGGGTCTCGGTCATCGCGCTGGTGTGGTGGTCGGTCGCCTCGCGGGCCAGCCGCTCCTTCTCCACGGCCAGGGTGCGGCGCGCCTCCTGCACCTCACGGTCGGCAGCGGCACGGGCCTGCTCGACCTCGCGGGTGGCGGAGGTGCGCAGCTCGTTGGTCTCCTGCTGGGCGGCCAGCCGCAGCTGGTCGGCCTCGCGCTTGGCGGCCGCGACGGTGTCTGCGGCCTCGCTCTGGGCCAGCGCCTTCTCCTGCTCGGCGTCCTTGATCAGGCGGTTGCGCTGCCCGTCGAGCTCCTCCAGCTGCACGACCCGCATGTCCTCAGCCTCGCGGGCAGCTTCTGCGCGGATCGCCTTCGCGTCGCGGTTTGCCTGCGCGCGGATCTCCACTGCCTCGGCGGTGGCGGTGCCGCGGATCTCGTCGGCCTCCTCCTCGGCCAGCCGCAGCATCGCGCTGGCCCGACCGCCCAGTCCGGCGTACGACGGGCTCTCCTGCTCCGAGATCTCGTCGCGCGCCGCGGCGACCTCGGCCTCGAGCTGCATCACCCGCCGCTCCGCCTCGGTGAGGCTGGCGCTCAGCCCGGCCTTCTCGCTGCTGAGCTGGCGAACCTTGGTGTCGACGGCGGACCGGTCGTAGCCGTTGCGCCGGACCACCGGGAACGTCGGGGTGCCACCGTTGGTCCCGTGGGAGGGCCGCGCGGGAGACGGCTGAGGGGGCGGAGCCCGCGGGAGCGGGCGACGGCGGGATCACCGGCCGTTTCTCGGGCAGCTCCTGGGCCGGCTTGGGCTCCGGTGCCTTGTCGACCACCGGGATGACCTGGGTCTTCTCGCCGTCGGTGCCGCCGTCGGCGGTGTCCTTGGCCGACGGGTCGGTTTCGGGGGCGTCGACGTCGTCGGGCTCGTCGTCGAAGATGGACAGACCCTGGTCAGTCATGGGGGCATTCCTCGTCTCGGCTGGGTGGGCAGACGGGGACCATGATTGCTGATGGCCTCCCGAGAACCCAGCGGGGTGGGTGACTCTTTGCGGAATCGTCGCTCAGACGCCGCGGAAGCGGTTGATCGCGGTCTCGTGCGTGGCGCGAAGCTCCTCGTTGCGCACGCCCAGGCCCTCCTCCGGCGCCAGGCACAGGACGCCGACCTTTCCCTGGTGGGCGTTCTGGTGCACGTCCAGGGCGGCCTGACCGACGTCGTCGAGCGGGTAGGTGCGCGACAGCGTCGGGTGGATCATCCCCTTGGCGATCAGCCGGTTCGCCTCCCACGACTCGCGGTAGTTGGCGAAGTGTGAGCTGATGATCCGCTTGAGGTTCATCCACAGGTAGCGGTTGTCGTACTCGTGCATGAAGCCCGAGGTCGACGCGCAGGTGGTGATCACGCCGCCCTTGCGCGTGACGAACACCGAGGCGCCGAAGGTCTCCCGGCCGGGGTGCTCGAAGACGATGTCGATGTCCTCACCGCCGGTGAGCTCCCGGATCCGGGCCCCGAGGCGCTTCCACTCATTGGGGTCCTGGGTGTGCTCGTCCTTCCAGAACCGGTAGCCCTCCTCGTTGCGGTTGATGATCAGCTCGGCTCCCATGGAGCGGCAGATCTCCGCCTTGTCGTCGCTGGAGACCACGCACACGGGCGTGGCGCCGCCGTTCAGGGCGTACTGCGTCGCGAAGCCGCCCAACCCGCCGGAGGCGCCCCAGATCAGCACGTTGTCGCCCTGCTTCATGTCGCCGCCGTTCTTGCTGACCAGCTGGCGGTACGCCGTGCAGTTGACCAGGCCCGGGGAGGCGGCCTCCTCCCAGGTGAGGTGCTCGGGCTTGGGCATCAGCTGGTTGGCCTTGACCAGGGCCACGTCGGCCAGCCCGCCGAAGTTCGTCTCGAAGCCCCAGATCCGCTGCTCGGGGTCGAGCATCGTGTCGTTGTGCCCGTCGGGGCCCTCCAGCTCGACGGACAGGCAGTGCGCGACCACCCGGTCGCCGGGCTTCCAGCTGTGCACGCCCTCGCCGGTCCGCAGCACCACGCCGGACAGGTCGGAGCCGACGACGTGGTAGGGCAGGTCGTGCCGCTTGGCCAGCGGGGAGACCCGGCCGTAGCGCTCGAGGAACCCGAACGTGGACAGCGGCTCGAAGATCGAGGTCCACACCGTGTTGTAGTTGATCGCGCTGGCCATCACCGCGACCAGCGCCTCGCCCGGGCCGAGCTCGGGCACGGCGACCTCGTCGACGTGCAGCGACTTGCGCGGGTCCTTCTCCTGGCTGGCCATGCCCGCGAACATGTCCACCTCGTCCTTCTTCACGAAGGCGGCCCGATAGGACTCCGGGACCTGGAGGGCGGCGAAGTCCTCGGCGGTGGCTTGGTCGGACTCGATGGCGTCGAGGATGTGCTGCACGACGTCGTACTCCCTTTGGTCGGTGAACTCGGTCAGCGCTTGGCCGGCAATCTACCCGTGAGTAACCGCGGCCGCGGTGAGGTCTCAGTGTGCGGCGGGCTCGACCAGCTCGACCAGCACGCCGCCGGCGTCCTTCGGGTGGATGAAGTTGACCCGCGAGTCGGAGGTGCCGCGCCGCGGGGCGTCGTAGAGGAGCCGGACGCCGCGTTCGCGCAGGATCGCGCTCACCTGCTCCACGTCGGTCACCCGGTAGGCCATCTGCTGAATGCCGGGGCCGGAGCGCTCCAGGAACTTCGCGATCGTCGAGTTCTCGTCGAGCGGGGCGAGCAGCTGGATGCACGACGCTGTGCCGACTGGGTCACCTCCCACCGACATCATGGCCTCACGAACGCCCTGCTCCTCGTTGACCTCCTCGTGCGCCAGGCGCATGCCGAAGGTGTCGCGGTAGAACGCGATCGCCTCGTCGAGATCGGGCACGGCGACACCGACGTGGTCGATGGCCGTGAACAGGTGCTCAGGGATCATGGCGCACATGGTCCTTCCTCGCGCCGCTCCGCGCGACCGGGTGTGACAAGTGCCGCATCCGGGGTGGGTGGCACACCCTCGCCGTTCAAGTGACGCGTGGGTATCGTCGCCAGCATCACCTGAACTTCTGTGGAGGCCTTCCATGTCCGACTCCGTCAATTCAAGCAGTGTCATCGTGGCGGGGGCTCGCACCCCGATCGGCCGCTTGCTCGGTGGCCTGAAGTCGCTCTCGGCCGCCGACCTCGGCGGGGTCGCCATCAAGGGCGCCCTGGAGAAGGCCGGTGTCAGCGGTGAGCAGGTCGACTACCTGATCATGGGCCAGGTCATCCTGGCCGGCGCCGGGCAGAACCCCGCCCGCACCGCCGGCATCGCCGCGGGCCTGCCGTTGTCGCTGCCCTCGATCACGATCAACAAGGTCTGCCTGTCCGGCATCAACGCGATCGCCACCGCCGACCAGCTGATCCGTGCGGGCGAGGCCGAGATCATCGTGGCCGGCGGCATGGAGTCCATGACCAACGCCCCGCACCTGCTGCCGAAGTCCCGCGAGGGCTTCAAGTACGGCGACACCACGCTGGTCGACTCGATGGCCTACGACGCGCTGTTCGACCAGGCCACCCAGCAGGCCATGGGCGCGCTCACCGAGTCCTGCAACGCAGCCGGCAGCAACCTGACCCGCGAGGAGCAGGACCAGTTCGCCGCCGCCTCGCACCAGAAGGCCGCCGAGGCCTGGAAGAACGGCCTCTTCGACGAGGAGGTCGTGCCGGTCTCGATCCCGCAGCGCAAGGGCGACCCGGTCGTGGTCTCCCAGGACGAGGGCGTGCGCGGCGACACCACCGCGGAGTCGCTCGGTGCCCTGCGCCCGGCGTTCGCCAAGGACGGCACCATCACCGCCGGCTCGGCATCGCAGATCTCCGACGGCGCCTGCGCGGTCGTGGTGATGAGCAAGGCCAAGGCCGAGGAGCTCGGCCTTCAGTGGCTGGCAGAGATCGGCGCCCACGGCATGGTGGCCGGTCCCGACTCCACCCTGCAGTCGCAGCCGGCCAACGCGACCAAGAAGGCCTGCGACAAGGAGGGCATCTCGCCCGCCGACCTCGACCTGGTCGAGTTCAACGAGGCGTTCGCGGCGGTCGGCATCGACTCCACCCGCGCCCTCGGCCTCGACGAGTCCAAGGTGAACGTCAACGGCGGCGCGATCGCCCTGGGCCACCCGGTCGGCATGTCCGGCGCTCGGATCGTGCTGCACCTGGCCCTGGAGCTCCAGCGTCGCGGTGGCGGCGTGGGTGCGGCCGCCCTCTGTGGCGGTGGTGGACAGGGTGACGCCCTGATCGTGCGCGTTCCCAAAGCGTGAGAGCGCCTCAGACTGCACTCTGCATTCATTCGGAACCCTGCGCTCGAACTGCGAGGGAACCATGAAGGGAGCCCGAAGGGCTGAGCAGTCCGTCGACGACCTCGTGGGTCGCGCCCGTGAGGGCGACGCCCGCGCGGTCGCACGGCTGATCTCGCTGGTCGAGGACGAGTCGCCGCGGCTCCGGGAGGTGATGGCGGCCCTCGTCCCGCACACCGGCAACGCCCAGGTGATCGGGATCACCGGCTCGCCCGGCGTGGGCAAGTCCACGTCGACCAACGCCCTGGTGGGCGAGCTCCGCAAGCAGGACAAGCGGATCGGGGTGCTCGCGGTCGACCCGTCCTCGCCGTTCTCCGGAGGGGCGCTGCTCGGCGACCGGGTCCGGATGCAGGACCACGCACTCGACCGCGAGGTCTACATCCGGTCGATGGCCTCGCGCGGCCACCTCGGTGGTCTGGCCTGGGCCACCCCGCAGGCACTCCGGGTGCTCGACGCCGCCGGCTGCGACGTGATCATCATCGAGACCGTGGGGGTCGGACAGAGCGAGGTGGAGATCGCCGGGCTCGCCGACACCACGCTGGTGCTGCTCGCGCCCGGCATGGGTGACGGGATCCAGGCCGCGAAGGCCGGGATCCTCGAGATCGGTGACGTCTACGTGATCAACAAGGCCGACCGTGACGGTGCCGACCAGGTACGCCGTGACCTGCGCTCGATGCTCGCGCTCGGCGAGCGCCCCGAGGGTGCGTGGAAGCCGCCGATCATCAAGACCGTGGCGCACAAGGGCGAGGGCATGGACGAGGTGGTGGCCGCGCTCGACGCGCACCGCGACCACCTCGAGTCCTCGGGCGAGATGGAGCGCCGTCGTACCCGCCGGGCGCGCGACGAGATCGAGGCGATCGCGGTGACCGCGCTGCGCGCCCGCTGGGGCGACGTCCACGGCCGCTCGGAGCTCGACGACCTGGCGGCGGCCGTGGTGGCCGGGGACCGCGATCCCTACACCGCAGCCGACGAGCTGCTGGCCACCGTCAGCGGCTGAGCCTCGCCCACCGCCCTGGGGCGACCGGGGAGGAAGGTCGCCGCCAGTGCGACCGCCACCGTGGTGCCGACCAGGTAGACGAGGCTCGCCTCGAACGCGGTGACCATGCCCTCGTCGAGGCGCCCGAAGAAGATGACCCCGACCAGCGCGACGCCCACGGCGTTCGCGACCTGCTGCAAGGTGGACGACGTACCGGAGACGGTGCCCGCGTGCTGGGGCTCCACCGAGACCATCACCGTGCCGATCAGGCCGGAGAGGGTGACCCCCATGCCCAGGCCGCCGAGCGCCAGGCCGGGCACCAGCCAGAGAACCGAGCCGCCGACGCCGATCTCGGCGACGGCCGCCAGCAGCAGCACGTGGCCGGCGCCGAAGGCGAGCGCCGCCGCGACGATGCCGACCCGGGCACCGAACCGGCCCAGGACGCGAGCGGCGTTGCGGGTGCCGAGCATGTACGGCAGCGCCACCGCCGTGAACACGGTGCCCGACTCCAGCGGGCCCAGGCCGCGGCCGTCCTGGAGGTACAGCGCCAGCACCAGGAAGTACGCCGCCATGCCCGTGAACAGGAGGAACTGGCCCAGCTGCCCGGCGCCGACCGGACGCGAGCGCATGGGCGCGAGGTCGACGAGCGGGGCGATCCCCGAACGACGCAGCGCGGCGCCCCGGAGACCGGCGAGCGAGGCGAGCACCGCGGCACCGCCGAGGGTGACCCAGGTCCACAGCGGCCAGCCCTGGCTCTGCCCCTGGACCAACGGAAGGACGATCGCGGTCAGCGCACCGACCACCAGCAGGCTCTCGACGGCGTCGGGCCGCGGGGCGGCCACGCGGGTCTCGGGCAGCAGCTTCGGCGCGGCGACCAGGGCGGCGATGCCGATCGGCACGTTCACCAGGAAGATCGACCGCCAGCCGGAACCCGCGATGTCGAGGTGGATCAGCAGCCCGCCGATCAGCTGGCCCGACGCGGCGGCAACACCCATGACCGTGGCGTAGGCGCCCAGCGCCCGGACCCGCGCCGGACCGGCGTACACGTCGCCGATGAGGGCGAGCACGGTCGGGGCGACCGCGGCCGCCGAGGCGCCCTGGACCAGCCGGGCCACGAGCAGCGTGTCCACGTCCGGCGCGAAGCCGCAGACGGCCGAGCTCAGCACGAACAGTCCGGTGCCGAGCACGAACATCCGCCGGCGGCCCCAGCGATCGGCCATCCGGCTGGCCACGAGGAGGAGCCCGCCGAAGGTGAGCGCGTAGCCGGCGACCAGCCACTGGAGCGCGGTGGCGTCGGCGTCCAGGTCCTGCTGCACGGACGGCAGTGCGACGTTGACGACGAAGAAGTCGAGGACGATGAGGAAGATCCCGGTCAGGAGGACCGCGAGTGGCCCCCGACGGAACTCTGTCGAAGAGGTTGTTGTGGTGTGCATGCCGTAGTTCTCCGGCCTCCCACAGCGGGAGGGTCAACCCCGAATCCGAGCCGCTGGACTCTCCCCCAGGGGGAGAGTGCAGGCTGTTCGCATGGACGGCCTGCTCACCATCGGTGACTTCTCGAGGATGACCTTCCTGACCGTGAAGGCGCTGCGGCACTACCACGACGTCGGGCTGCTCGAGCCCGCCCGTACCGACCCGAGCAGCGGCTATCGCTACTACCGGGCCGAACAGGTCCCCGAAGCACGGCTGATCCGCCGGCTCCGCGACCTCGACCTCCCGGTCGACGACGTACGCACGGTGCTCGAGGCGCCCGACGAGGCCACCCGCAATGCCGTCATGGTCGAGCACCTCGACCGGATGAGCCGCCAGCTCGAAGAGGTGCAGGACACCGTCGACTCCCTGCGTCGGATGCTGTCCGGCGACGACGAGGAGATCGGGATCAGCTACCGGGACGAGCCGGCGACGATGGTCCTGGCCATTCGCGGGCACGTCGAGGGCGGCGACGCCGTCTCCTGGTGGATGGAGGCGTTCACCGAGCTGCACCGACTGCTCAAGACCGCCGGGATCACGCGCACCGGACCGGATGGTGCGGAGTTCCCGACCGAGTTCTTCACCGAGGGCGGCGCTGAGCTGGTGGCGTTCGTGCCGGTCGACCGGGTGCCGTCACTGGCCGGCCGGGTCGAGGCGGTCGCCCGGTCCGCGGCGAGGTACGCCGTCGCCCTCCACGACGGGCCGATGGTCGACCTCGACGGCGCCTACTCCGCCGTCGGCCGCAGGGTCCTCGAGCGAGCGCTCTCTGCGGACGGCCCGGTGGTCGAGAGGTACCTCCCGGTGGGTGACGAGGACGACCTGCTCGCGCACCACACCGAGGTGTGCTGGCCGGTCATGCCCTAGCCTCCCCTCCGTGAATGCCGGCTGGGTCGCTGTAGTGACGGGGGCCGGTCCCGACTCGCTCGGCGAGGCCACGGCCACTGCCCTTCGCGAGCACGGGCGGGTGATCACCACGCGACGGTCGGGCGAGGTGACCGACGACTTCCACCCGCTCGACCTCGCCGACGCCGACTCGGTGAGGTCGTTCGCCGACTGGATCGCGACCGCCGCCGACCGGGTCGACGTACTCGTCAACAACGCGGGCATCCACCTCGACCTGCGCAGGAAGTGGCGCGAACCGCAGCTGCTCGACGGCCACGAGATCCACTGGCGCACCAACTATCTCGGTACCGCGCAGCTGACCCGGCTGCTGCTGCCCGCGCTGCTGCGCACCGCTGCCGATGTCGGCGAGGCGCGGGTCGTCAACGTCGTGTCGAAGCTGCACACCCGGGGCCGCAACGAGTGGCTCGACGGCGGTGTCCGGCCCTACGACTCCTGGGACGCCTACGGCACGTCCAAGCTGGCCCTGGTCCACGAGGCGGCCGAGATCGAGCGCCGGTACGGCGACCGGGGCCTGCACGGCTACTCGCTGCACCCGGGCGCCGTCTACACCAAGGTGGCCGACCGCGGGCTGGAGACCGCGCCCGTCCTGGGTCGGCTGCGCAAGCTGCTCGCCCCGATCGAGCGCCGCACGCTGACGTCGCCGGAGGTGGGGGCGCGCACCAGCGTCTTCTGCGCGACCTCGGCCGACGCCGTACCGGGTGCTTACCACCAGCGCTCGGCGATGGCGGTTGGCGTCGCCGGAAACCGCCGACACCCAGGCGGCGGAACGGCTCTGGACACGCACCACGGAGTGGGCCGAGCGTGTGTCGTGAGCGCGCCTCCTGTGTCTTACCGGCGCTGACTGGTACGAATGTGGGGACGCATGCCCACAGCTGGACGGAGACCTGACCTTGAACATGAAGAAGGCCATTCTCGTGGTGGTCGTCGTGTTCCTCGGCTTCTGGATGCTGACCGAGCCCAACGGCCTCGCCGACGCCGCGCAGACGGCCGGCGCCAACCTCTGGGATCTGACGGAGCAGCTGTTCACGGGGGTCATCGACTTCTTCGGCGCACTTGACTAGCGGCGGACCCCGGTAGTGGGCATCATCGCGTCGCTGAGCGACCCCAACATCGCCAAGTACCTGCTGCGCGAAGAGGGGGAGGTCATCGTCGACGAGGTGCGCCACCACTGGGCCGCCTACATGAGACCCATCATCGAGACGCTGATCGCCTTGCCCCTGCTGGGCTTCTCGCCGTTCGTCAACGTCAACGTCGCCTGGCTGATGATGATCGTCGCGTTCGGCCTGCTGCTGCACGCGATCTGGCGTGCGTTGCGGGAGCACCGGGATCGCTTCGTGATCACCAACATGCGGGTCTTCCGGGTGAACGGCGTGCTGACGTCCAACCTGGCCACGATGCCGCTGCACCGGATCCTCGACATCACCGTGAAGAAGCCGTTCCTCGGCCGCATCTTCGGGTTCGGCCACTTCGTCTTCGAGTCCGCCGCGCAGGAGCAGGGACTACGCGACATCCGTTACGTCGGCCACGCCGACGAGCGCGACAAGGCGATCCAGCGGGTCGTCCAGCGCTCCGGCCTGCGCGGTCCGCGCATCGTGAACTAGGAACCCGACCCGATGACCCTGCCGTTCGACCCGATCGACGAGGCCGCCCGCCAGTGGGGTGCCCGTTGGACCGGCGTGCCCCCGATGCACGCGGTCACCTCGCTGATGCGGGTCCAGCAGCTGGTGATCGCTCGGCTGGACGGGATCCTCAAGCCGCACGGGCTCACCTTCGCCCGCTACGAGGCGCTGGTGCTGCTGGTCTTCTCCTCCCGCGGGTCGCTGCCGCTCGGCAAGATGGGGGAGCGGCTGCAGGTGCACCCGACCTCGGTCACCTCGATCGTGCGGCGGCTCGAGACCGCGGGCCTGATCGACCGGCGCCCGCACCCCGACGACGGACGGGCGGTGCTGGCCGTGATCACCGACAAGGGGCGGTCGCTCGTCGAGCGGGCGACCAAGGACCTGGTGGCCGCCGAGTTCGGGCTCGAGGCCCTCGACGAGGTCGAGCTGCGCGAGCTCTCGGAGATCCTGCGCCCGGTCCGGGCGGCCGCGGGCGACTTCTAGGCGGCCGTGCTGTGACCGACGCCGACGCCGTACGTCGGGTGGCGCTGGCGCTGCCCCGCAGCTACGAGGTCCAGGTCCGCGGCCGCTGGAAGTTCAGGGTCAAGCAGATCGTCTACTGCGCGTTCTCGCGCGACGAGAAGGACATGGGCTTCGGCTTCCCGAAGGCCGAGCGCGACGGGCTGATCGCGTCCGACCCCGAGACGTTCTTCCTGCCGCCGACCTCCGACCTCCGCTACCAGTGGGTGTGCGCCCACCTGGACCGGCTCGACGACGAGGAGATGCGCGAGTTCGTCATCGACGCGTGGCGGATGTGCGTGCCGAAGATGCTGCACGAGCTCCCGGAGCTCCCTGCCCCTGCCGCCGAGGCCTGGAACCTGGTCGAGCAGCAGGAGTGGGGCGAGCTGCGTCCGCTGCTGCACCCGTACGTCCGGTACGACGACCGCGGCACCGCCGTCCGCGGCCGGAGCCGGCTGCTTGCCGCACCTGCGCGACGTACCCACCCCTCGACCGCCGGTCGACGTCGAGGTCCGCGACGGACAGCTCTATCGCTGGATCGGGGCGGGGGCGGTGCGCTAGGACCGGTGCTCGGAGAAGGCACTGGTCCTATCTCACCGCTCCCACGGGCGCGCTCGGTGGGAGCGGTGAGTTAGGACCAGTGCTCCATACGCCGACCGGTCCTGCCTCACCGCCATAGAGCCCGTTCCTGTCCACAGGGAGATGGCTGGGCTGGTTGTCCACAGGCCGCGCCAGCGTCGCCGCCAGGCCCCCGTCGGGTGACCGAACGTCGGGTGCATGGCCATCAATCCACTTCCCCCCGAGCTCGGACCGGGTCCCTTCACGCGGCAACAGGCCTTGGACCTCGGTGTCACGAAGGCGATGTTCGCGGGGGAGCGATTGGTGAGGGTCTTTCCCCGCGTATGGCGGTTGGCCGGACCACCAGATGACCGATCTCGACTGGGTCGAGGCGGCCCGGCTGGCACTCCCGGACCGCGCCCGCTTGACCGGGATCACCCGCGTCCAGCAGCTCGGCCTCGACTTCGGGCCGCGCTTCCCGCTCCACTTCGTCATCGAGGGTGACCTGCACATCGATCTCAGACGAGATCTTCCTGCACCGGACGAAGCAGCTCGCCCCCCACGACGACCGGGCCGTCAGCGCCGCTGCTGCATTCCTCTTCTACTGCAGCCATGCCCGAGTGGTGGACGCGATAAAGGTCGGCGACTGGCTCCTCTTTTGGGGCCACATGACAGTCGAGGAGCTCCGAAACCTCGCACTCGCTGCCTTGTGGCGCGACGGCGCGCACGAGGCCGTCTGGATCATCGACCACCTCGACAAGCGGTCGCGATCACTCAAGGAGTCGGAGACACGGGCCGTGGTCGAGTTCGCCGGCCTGCCGCGGCCGGACGTCAACGTCGAGCTGTCGCTCGGCGCCGGCGAGCCCGTGGTGATCGGAGACCTGCTCTTTGATTCGTGGGGCCTGGTGCTCGAGTACGAAGGCGACCACCACCAGTCCGAGCGACTGCAGTACTCCAGCGACATCGACCGCTACGAGGTGCTTCGCCGCAACCGGGTCCCCTACCTCCAGGTGACGCGCGAGCGGCTCGCGAATCCACGCAAGCTCGTCCTTGTCGTCCACCGCGAGCTCACCCAGCTCGGCTATGCCGGTCCGCCACCCATCTTCGGCGAACGGTGGAGGTCGCTCTTCCGGTCGATCCGCGATGTCGTTGGGTCTCGCGACGAGTGGTTGCGGGCGTACGGCCGGGGAGCGGTGGGCTAGGACCGGTCTGCGGGTCAATGACCAGTCCCAAGTCACCGCTCCCACCGACCTCTCCGGCTAGGGCGGTGAGGTGGGACCGGTCAAGGCGTCGAGCACCGGTCCTATGTCACCGCTCCCGCGGCCCGGCTGCCGGCAACTTGGTGAATTTAGTTGGACGTCCTACTATTTTGGTATGAGTACCCACCCCGGTGAGACTGCCCGCTCGCGCTGGCAGGAGCGCTACGCCAAGTCCAGGCTCCGCGAGGCCGACTTCACCACCCTGAGCGGCATGGAGGTCGAGCCGGCCTACGGCACCGACGACTCCGAGTGGCCGGGCGAGTTCCCGTTCACCCGCGGACTGCACGCGACCGGCAACCGCGGCCGCACCTGGACCATCCGGCAGTTCGCCGGGTTCGGCAGCGCCAACCACACCAACGAGCGGTTCAAGATGATCCTCGGCCGCGGCGGCGGCGGGCTGAGCGTCGCGTTCGACATGCCCACGCTGATGGGCCGCGACTCCGACGACCCGCGGTCGCTGGGCGAGGTCGGCCACTGCGGCGTGGCGGTCGACTCGGCCGCCGACATGGAGATCCTCTTCGACGGCATCGACCTCGCCGAGGTCACCACCTCGATGACGATCAGCGGGCCGGCCGTCCCGATCTTCTGCATGATGATCGTCGCTGCCGAGCGCGCGGGCGTCGACACCGGCAAGCTCAACGGCACCCTGCAGACCGACATCTTCAAGGAGTACATCGCCCAGAAGGAGTGGATCTTCGAGCCGCAGCCACACCTGCGCCTGATCGGCGACCTGATGGAGTACTGCGCCGAGCGGATCCCGGCGTACAAGCCGCTGTCGATCTCGGGCTACCACATCCGTGAGGCGGGCTCGACGGCCGCGCAGGAGCTGGCGTTCACGCTCGCCGACGGGTTCGGGTACGTCGAGCTCGGGCTGTCCCGTGGCCTCGACGTCGACGCGTTCGCTTCCGGCCTGTCGTTCTTCTTCGACGCCCACCTCGACTTCTTCGAGGAGATCGCGAAGTTCCGCGCGGCCCGCCGGATCTGGGCGCGCTGGATGCGCGACGTCTTCGGGGCGAAGGCCGACAAGGCGCAGTGGATGCGCTTCCACACCCAGACCGCCGGGGTGTCCCTCACCGCCCAGCAGCCCTACAACAACGTCGTCCGCACCAGCGTCGAGGCGCTGTCGGCGGTGCTCGGCGGCACCAACTCGCTGCACACCAACGCGCTCGACGAGACCCTGGCGCTGCCGTCGGAGATGGCGGCCGAGATCGCGCTGCGCACCCAGCAGGTGATCATGGAGGAGACCGGCGTCACCAACGTCGCCGACCCGCTCGGTGGCTCGTGGTACGTCGAGGCGCTCACCGACCAGATCGAGGCCGAGGCCAACGCGATCTTCGACCGGATCCTCGCGATGGGCGGCTCCACGCTGACGCACGACGACCCCGAGGCCCTGGCCGAGGCGATGCGCCGCCGGGAGTGGCCGGTCACCAAGGGACTGCTGCGCGGCATCGAGGACGGCTGGTTCATGACCGAGATCGCGGAGTCGGCGTTCCAGTACCAGGTCGCCCTGGAGAAGGGCGACAAGAAGGTCGTCGGCGTCAACTGCCACACCGACTCGGTGACCCACGACCTGGAGATCCTGCGGGTCTCGCACGAGGTCGAGACCGAGCAGGTGCGCGACCTCGCCACCCGCCGGAAGGCGCGCGACGAGGCCGAGGTGACCAAGCGGCTCACCCAGCTCGTCGACGCCGCGCGCACCGAGGCCAACCTGATCGAGCCGATGCTCGACGCGGTGCGCGCCGAGGCGACGCTCGGCGAGATCTGCGACGCGCTCCGTGAGGAGTGGGGGGAGTACCGCGAGCCGGCTCGCTTCTGAGTCAGCCCGCCTTGAGGTGAGCCACCACGGCGGCGACGGCGGGGGAGTCCGCCATGCTGCGTCGGTGCAGGGCCACGATGTCGCGCGTGGGCACCGGCGCCCGCGCCGGTACGGCGACCAGGTCGTCGCCCAGCGGCTGTCGGCCGAGGCGCGGCACCAGCGCGATCCCGAGGCCGGCCCGCACCAGCGCGAGGTGTGAGTCGAACTCCATCGACTGGTGGGCGATCCGCGGCAGCCGACCGGTGCCGTCGTACATCCGGGTCAGCCACTGGCGGCAGATCGTGCCCTCCGGCGTGGCGACCCATCCTTCGTCGACGAGGTCGCGCGGGGTGACCGCCTTGCGCCCGGCCAGCGGGTGTGTGCGGTGCACGATCACGTCGGCGACGTCCGAGGCGACCGACGTACGAGCCAGGTGCTCCGGGATCGCGAGTGGTACGTCGCCCCAGCTGTGCACCAGGCCGATCTCGCACTGACCCGAGGCCACCAGGTCGATGGTGTCCCAGGGCTCCCGCTCGGACAGCGCGATGGACAGGTCGGGGTGTGCCTCGAGCAGGTCGCGCACGGCCGGCGCGACCATCCCGCGCATCGCGGTCGAGAACGCCACCACCCGCAGGTGGCCCGCGACCGCCCCGGCCTGCAGGTGCAGCCCGGACTCGATCTGCTCGAGGTCGGTGAGCAGCCTGGCGCCGGCGTCCACGAGGTGTCGGCCGTGGCGGGTCAGCATCACGCCGCGGCCGACCCGCTCCAGCAGCGGCACCCCCGCCTGGCGCTCCAGTCGCTTCACCTGCTGCGAGACCGCGCTCGGCGTGAAGCCGAGCACGTCGGCGGCCGCGACCACGGACCCGTGGTCGGAGACGGCCCGGAGGGAGGTCAGGGCGGCGAGATCAATCATGAAGGAATGCTACATCATCAGGGGTATGACAATTCGCTGGACCTTCATGATTCTGGCCCGGACGATGGAGTCATGTCGTTGCGTGACTCCCTGCTCGCCGCCCTGGTCGCCACCATCTGGGGCTTCAACTTCGTGGTGATCGACTGGGGCATGGACGGCGTGCCGCCGCTGGTGCTGGTGGCCGTCCGGTTCGCGGTGGTGATGCTGCCGGCGCTCTTCCTGGTGCCGAGACCGAACGCCCCGTGGCGCACGGTGGCCGCGGTCGGGGCATTCATGTCGCTGGGCCAGTTCGCGTTCCTGTACGTCGCCATGGACGCCGGCCTCCCGCCCGGCCTGGCCGCGCTGGTGCTGCAGGCCCAGGTGATCTTCACGATCGTGATCGCCGCCGGCGTGCTGCGCGAGCGGCCGACCCGGGCACAGGTGTGGGGCGTGGTCGTGGGCTCGGCGGGGCTCGTGGTGGTCGGCTTCGGGCGCGGCGGAGATGTCCCCGCCATGGCGCTCGGGCTGTGCCTGCTCGGCGCGCTGTCGTGGGGGATCGGCAACGTGATCTCCCGCTCGGCGGGTGTGGTCGGCGGCCTGTCCCTCGTGGTCTGGTCGGCCATGGTGGTGCCGGTCCCGGTGCTGCTGCTCTCCCTGGTCGTCGACGGCCCGGCGGCGGTGGCCGACGGGTTCGCGGCGTTCGGCTGGCAGGCCGCGCTCTCGACCCTCTACACCGCGGGCCTGGCCTCCCTCGTCGGCTACGCCATCTTCAACTCGCTGCTCGCCCGCAACGAGTCGGCGTACGTCGTCCCGTGGGTGCTTCTCGCCCCGGTCGTCGCGATGGCGTCGGCGTACCTGCTGCTGGACCAGGTGCCGAGCGCCGGCGAGTCCGCGGGTGGCCTGCTGTTGGTGATCGGCGTGCTCGTCGCGATGCGGAGCCGGCGAGCGCCCGCGGTCGTCGACCGGAGGCCGGCCGTCCTGGCTCAGTCCTCCCAGTAGTTGTCGTGGTAGCGCATGAACTCGGCGTACTCCTCCTCCGACCACTTCTCGCCGGTTGCGAGCCGCACCAGGCCCTCGAAGTACTTCTCCCGAGGCGCGCCCGGCGCGAAGTGCAGCAGCATCGAGGCCTCGGATCCGGACTCGTTGCGGAACCCGTGCAGCCCGCCCGCCGGGACGTGCAGGAAGTCGCCCGGCCCGGCCGGCTTCCAGTCCCGGCCGTCGAAGATCGAGACCGACCCGCTCAGGATGTAGAACGACTCGGTCATCGTCTTGTGGAAGTGCGGCCCCGGCCCGCTCTTGGCAGGTGAGAACTCCCATCGGTAGAGCCCGAACAGGCCGCCGGTGCTCTCGCCGGTGGCGAGGAGGCGGACCCGGTTGCCGTTGGGGTAGACGATCTCCGGCTCGATGTCGGTGCCTCGGACCCAGGCGCTGACCTCGCCCGTGTCGCCGTCGTAGATCGGTGGTGGGTAGGACATGCGGCCCATCCTGCCGTGCGATCCGCCGCCGATGCCGCATGATGTCCTCCGTGATGGGGAACGAGCGGCGCCGCCGCGCGGCCGGCGTCGTGGTCGCGATCCTCGTCGGGGCGGGCCTGCTGGCGGGCCAGCCGGTGGCCGAGAGCCGGGCCGGCACGGTCCAGGTGCAGGACGACGAGCGGGCCGCGAAGCGGCCCAACATCATCCTGATCAGCACCGACGACATGACGGCGAGCGACCTGCACTGGATGCCCAAGACCCGCAAGCTGCTGGGCCGCGCGGGCGTGAGGTTCCCGAACGCGCTCTCGCCGCACCCGTTGTGCTGCCCTGCGCGGGCTGCGATCCTCACCGGCCAGTACGCGCAGAACAACGGCGTGAAGTCCAACCAGGGCCGGTTCGCCTATCCCGCGCTGAAAACCCACCGGACCCTGCCGGTGTGGCTCAACCGGGCCGGTTACCGCACGGCGTTCACGGGCAAGTACCTCAACGGCTTCGGGACCCGCGGCCGGAGCCAGCCTGGATGGGACTGGTTCGACCCGACCATCATCGGCCAGTACAACTACGAGCTCTACCAGATGTACCGGAACGGCGAGCCTAGGTACTACAACGGGCTCAACAACGTCGACTACGTGAACCACGAGGTCGAGCGGCTGGTCGAGAAGTGGGCTCCGGACCCGCAGCCGTTCTTCATCTGGGCCTCGCACGTGGCGCCGCACGGACGGCTCGACCCCGCCAACGGGATCCGTTCCACCGCGGAGCCGCTGCCGCCGGTCCGGTACCGACACAAGTTCAGGCGGACGAAGCCGCCCTCGAAGCGCAGCCCCGCGTTCAACGAGCGCGACATCTCCGACAAGACCATGTGGTTGCGACGCAAGCGCCCGCAGCCGCTCGCCGTGCGTCACGTCAACCGCGTGTTCCGGGCCCGGCTCCGGTCGCTCCAGGGCGTGGACCAGGGCGTCTCGCGGATCATCAGGGCGCTGAAGCGCACCGGCGAGATCGACAACACCTACGTCGTGTTCACGTCCGACAACGGGTTCCTGCTCGGCGAGCACCGGCTGCTGACCAAGAACGTGCCGTACTGGCAGTCGATCCGGGTGCCGCTGCTGCTCCGCGGCCCGCGTGTCCCGCACGGTGCGCAGCGCAACGGGCTGGCCACCATGATCGACCTGGCGCCCACCATCGCCGACCTTGCCCGCGCTCGGCCCAACCTGAAGGTGGACGGCACCTCCCTGATGCCGACGATCCGGCGCAAGAAGCCGCTGCGGAGCACGGTGCTGATCCAGGCCGGGCCGCAGCAGCCGGAGGACCGTCGCCACGGCTGGTGGTGGCGCGGGGTGACGACCGGCCGCTACACGTACGCGTTCTACTACGCGGAGGGCTTCGAGGAGCTCTACGACCACCTCCGCGACCCGGCGGAGACGAACAACCTGGCCGACGACCCGAGCTACGCGAGGACGTTGTCGGCGCTTCGGCACCGGACGAAGGAGCTGCGGCCCTGCGCGGGTACGTCGTCGTGCTCGCGGCACTACCCACCCGTGCCGGGTCCGCTGCCGGGTCGGGCTGACCCGTCCGGCCTATCGGAGCCGCAGGTCCAGCCACACCGACCGGTGGTCGGAGGACGGGAACGGGAACTCCCCGGTCAGCCGGGACAGCGGGTCGCTGGGCACCGGCCAGAAGACGCCCGCGCCCTTCACCTTCAGCCGCTTGTCCGGCAGCACGTAGTCGGCGCGCAGGTTGCCCGGGCGCGGTGTCCGCGAAGTCCGCGGTGTCGTAGAGCGGGTCGGACTCGTGCGTGAGGTTCGCGCCGCCCTGCCGCAAGGCCGCCTCCGGGCCGCCCGCGGACGTCGGCAGCGGGTCCTCGATCCGGTGGTTGTCGATCAGCTGCTGGATGGCCCCGGGCACCGAGTCGCCGTCGAGCGGGTCGCTGTTCTGGTCGCCCGCGATCACGAACCGCGCGCCCTTGTGCAGGCCGCCGCGGTGCCCCCGGTCGTCGTACATGTAGTCGCGGCCGGACACGTAGTCGGCCCAGAACCGGATCTCGTCGAAGTTGCGCTTGCCGTTGCGGTCCTCGGCGCCGTCGAACACCGGCGGGGTCGGGTGGGAGACCAGGAAGTGGACGGTCTTGCGTCCGATCCGGATCGGCAGGTCCCAGTGCGACTTGCTCGACAGCCGGACGACCTCGAGCTCGTCGGGTGAGTACCAGTCGGCGGGGGCGTCCGTAGCCGGGTTGTCGGGCAGCATCGCGCCCGGCATGTCCGCCCAGCGGAACTTCTGGAAGGTCCGCGCGTGCTTGTAGTCGATCGGGTACTTGCTGAGGACGGCCATGCCGAAGTGGCCGGGGAAGTCGCCGAACCCGAACGCGTCGTTGCCGCCGCCGATGGTCCCGTTGTTGTCGAGGTCGAAGCCGCTCGGGATGCCGGTGTTGGACGGCGCGATGAACGCGTAGCGGTAGTGGATGGGCCGGGCGCCGTTGTGGCCCACCTCGAGGTAGTTGTCCCGGAACAGGTCGACGGCCTCCCCGCTCGGGCACGAAGTCGAACTCGTTGAGCAGCAGCACGTCGGGCCGGGTCCGCTGGATGATCTCCGCGACCGTGGCGGCCTGCGGGTCGTCGGGCGTCGAGAGGTCGGCGACCAGCTCGCCCGCGACCGAGCGGTTCAGCGAGGCGTTGAAGGTCTGGAACCGCACGCTCTGTCGCCGTGGTGGTGGCCGTCACGGGCCGGGGGCTCCGCGACGGCGGGAACGGTCGCGAGCATCAGGGGAAGGGTGACGAGTACGGCGGCCAGCCGCGCACCCGAGAGGATTCGCATGCGCTAACCGTCGTCGCGACCACTAGGGGTGTCAACGCCTGTTTTGGTCATTTCCCGGGTCTTCGGACTTTGTTCGCCTCCCGGGCGACCGCCCAGGCGTCCGCCACCGCACCCACGTGGCCGAGCTTGTCGGGGTTGGCCACCAGTCGGATCGCCTGGATCCGACCGTCGAGGACGTCGACGGTCACGGTGTTGAGCACCTGCTGGTCGCGGTCGCGGACGATCGCCCCGGGCTGGCCGTTCAGGTCGACCCGCTCCAGCGCCAGCCGAGCTGGGCCACCAACGGGAAGTTCGCGGCGAGCACCCGGGCCACCTTGTCGGCCCCGAACACGCTCCGGGCCAGGGCCGGCGCCTTGCCGCCGCCGTCACCGGTGAGCTCGACGTCGGCGGCGAGCAGCTCCTGCAGACCTTCGACGTCGCCCTCTAGCAGCGCGTCGAAGAACCGGGCGGCCAGCTCCTCACGCTCCCTGCGGTCCGCCTCGAACCGCGGACGTCCCTCCTCCATGTGCCGCCGCGCTCGTACGGCGAGCTGGCGGCACGCCTCCTCCGACCGCTCCACCGCCGATGCGATCTCGGCGAAGCCGAACCCGAACACCTCCCGCAGCACGAAGACGGCGCGCTCCAGCGGGCTGAGCCGCTCGAGCAGCAACAGCGCCGCCATCGACACCGAGTCGGCCAGCTCCGCCGACCGCTCCGGGTCCTGATAGGGGTCGGTGAGCAGCGGCTCAGGCAGCCACTGCCCGACGTACTGCTCCCGCCGGACGCGGGCCGAGCGCAGCACGTCGATCGAGATCCGGGTGACCACGGCGGACAGGAAGGCCTTGGGCGAGCTGGGTTGCGTCGGAGTGGTCTCGTAACGCAGCCAGGCCTCCTGGACCGCGTCCTCGGCCTCGCTCACGCTGCCGAGGATCCGGTAGGCGATCGAGAACAGCAGCGGCCGCAGCTCCTCGAACTCCTCGGTCCGGGTCATGCGGCTTCCTCCTTGAAGCCCTGCCGCCAGGACGGGAAGTGCAGCTCCCAGCCGAGCTCCCGCTTGGCCTTGGCGTTCGAGAAGGCGCGCCCCTCGGTCACCATGCCCACCGCCATCTCGCCGGCCAGCAGCCGGGCCACCCACCGGGGGATCCGCCGCGGTGGCTTGGCTCCCACGCACTCGGCGAGGTAGGGCAGCCACTCGCTGACCGGGGCCGGTTCGTCGTCGACGATGTTGAACACGCCTCTCGCCTGCTGCTCCACCGCCAGCACGGTAGCGCCCGCGGCGTCGTCGACGTGCACCCACGAGAACCAGCCGGTGCCGCCCCCGATGAGCGGGAACATCCGCTTGCGCACGAGCTCGACCTGGTCGTCGTTGGCACCCGGCCCGTAGAACCCGCCGTAGCGCAGCACCGCACCGCCCGCCGCGACGACCGCGTCCTCCATGTGGTTGACCGCCTTCGTCCCCTCCATCAGCTCCAGGGGGTCCTCCTCCGTCTTGACCCACCCGCCGGTGCGGACGCCGTTCATGCTGGCGTGGCCCTGCGCGACGAAGTGGGAGACGCCGGTCGCCTCGGCGGCGGCGAGCAGGTGGTCGTTCCCTTCGCTGCGGAGCCGGTTGGTGCCGGCGAAGAAGCGGTCGGGCTTCCTGAGGTTGGGCTTGCCGGAGTGCGCCTCCGACAGCGCCGTCATCTGGTTGACGACGACGTCCGGCTTGGCGGCGGCCACGGCCTCACCGACGGCCGCCGCGTCCAGACCGTCCATCACCACGCCCTCGGCGCCCAGCTGCTCGCAGCAGCCCCAGCTTGGCCCTGCCGGTCGTGGTCGCCGTCACTTGGTGGCCACGGGCCACCAGCTGCGGCACCAGCCGCCGCCCGAGGACCCCGCTCCCGCCTGCCACGAACACCCGCATGTCGATCACCCTTCCGTTGATGTGTCTGTCTCTCAACCCCGAGACGAGACAGCCCCGGCCGTCCGTGACATCTGCGCTCCCTAGGATTGGCCGCATGACCCAGCAGCCGTTCTCGCGTCCCGGTGCCATCGACCTGTCCGGCCTCAAGCGCCCCGCCCAGGCGCAGCCCTCCGGGGGCGGCACGCCCACGGGCGGGGGAAACGGCTCGTCGTACTCCGTGACGGTGACCGAGCAGAACTTCCAGCAGACGGTCGAGGCATCGATGACCGCGCCGGTGGTGCTGGTCTTCCACTCCTCCTCACAGTCTCCCGAGAGCGGTCAGTACGCCGACGACGTGGCCGCGGTCGCGGAGGGCTACGAGGGGCGCTTCCTGGTCGGTGTGGTCGACGTCGACGCCGCCCCGGGGATCGCGCAGGCGCTGCAGATCACCCAGGTGCCGCTGCTCCTGGTGCTGCTCGACGGACGGCCGGTGACCCAGCCGCTGCCCGGGGCGATGCGGCCCGACGAGCTGAACACGCTCTTCAACCAGCTCGGCCAGCAGCTCACCGCCCAGGGCGTGACCGGACGTCACCAGCCCCGCGGCGCCGCTCCCGCCGAGGAGCCCACCGAGGGTGACGAGCCGCAGGCCGACCCGCGCTACGCCGCTGCGGAGGCCGCGCTCGAGGCCAACGACGTCGACGGCGCCGTGGCGGAGTACCAGAAGCTGGTCGACGGCAACCCGGCCGACGCCGAGGCGGCGGCCGGCCTGGCGATGGCCAAGGTGCTGCAGCGCACGCAGGGCGTCGACCTGAACGCCGCCCGTGAGGCGGCCGCGGCCAACCCCGACGACGTCGCGGCCCAGACCCTGGTGGCCGACCTCGACCTGCTCGGCGGCCATGTCGACGACGCGTTCGCCCGGCTGGTCGACCTGGTCCGGCGCGCCGCGGGCGATGACCGCGACCGGGCCCGCGAGCACCTGCTCGGTCTCTTCGCGGCCGTCGGGAACGACGATCCCCGGGTCCTCGCCGGCCGACAGAAGCTGGCGTCGGCGCTGTTCTGATGACCACCTTCGCCGGCGGGGTCGGCCACCTCGCCCGCGGCTTCGGTATGTGGCGGCGCCGGCCGGGCCTGATGCTGCTCGGGATGGTGCCGGCGCTGATCGTCTTCCTGCTGCTGCTTGCGGCGTTCCTGGTGCTGCTGTGGAAGGTCGACGACCTGGTCGGCTGGGCCACGCCGTTCGCCGACGACTGGGCCACGACGGCGCGGACGATCCTGCGGATCGGGCTGATGCTGGCGGTGCTCTCGGCTGCGGTCTTCGTGTCCGCGGCGCTGTTCGTGGCGCTCACCCTGGCCGTCGGCGAGCCGTTCTACGAGCGGATCTGGCGCGCCACCGAGCAGATGCTCGGTGGTCCGGTGCCCGACCGTGACATCGGGACGCTTCGGTCGGTCGGCGACTCCCTCGCGTTCGCGGTGATCTGCGTGGTCTGCGGGGCGGGGGTGCTGTTGGTGGGCTTCCTTCCCGTCGTCGGCCCGGTCCTGGGTGCAACGGTCGGTCTGGTGGTGTCGGGCCGGCTGCTCGCCTCGGAGCTGGTGGCCCGCCCGCTCGAGGCCCGCGGGCTCGACCGGGCCGCTCGCAGGGAGCTGCTACGCCGCAACCAGGGCGGTCTGCTCGGCTTCGGCATCGCCACGCAGCTGTGCTTCCTGGTCCCGCTCGGCGCGATCCTGGTGATGCCGGCCGCCGTGGTCGGTTCCACGGGCCTGGCGCGCGACCTGCTGGTCGACCAGACCGTCTAGCGGCCGCTCTCGGTGTACGCCGACCCGGCGTCGTCGGAGGTAGCGGCGATCGCGGCCTCGACCCGACGGGCGGTGAAGTCGGCGCATCGCTCGCGAGCCTGGTCGACCGTGCAGAACTCGGCATCCCGGATCTCCCGGGCCTCGCGCACGATCGTGTCGGTGATCTCCGCGTCGTGGACCCCGCCGTCGAAGACCAGGCAGAGCGCGTCGTCCCATCCGCCCCACGGCGGCAGCCAGTCGGTGAGCAGCAGCCGGCCCGCGGGGATCGTCAGCCCGAGCTCCTCGGAGACCTCGCGCGACACGGCGAGCTGAGGCGACTCGCCGACCTCGACCACGCCACCGGGTAGGTCCCAGTCCTGCTTGTAGGTGAGGTGGCAGAGCAGCACCCGGCCGTCGTGGTCGCGCACCAGCATCTGGCTGATCGCCCGCTTGCGCGGCAGGAACGAGTTGAGCAGCGCCCGGAACCCGCCCGGCTCGTGCACCGGAGTATCGGTCCGCAGCCGGGCGAACACCACCAGGTCCGACTCCACCCCGCGCATCACGCCCTCGCGGCGCATCCCGGCCCAGGTGGCCAGGCGCAGCGCGTCCTGGTCGTCCGACGGCGACGTGCGCCTCCACCCGGGCGATGCTCGACCAGCGCCTTCTCCACGTCGCGGCGTACCGCGTCGATGGCGAGCCTCCAGTCGGCGGCGGTGAGCCTCGGGTCCCAGGAGATCCGCGCGACCCCGTCGGCGACGGTCACCACCTGGATCGCTAAGTCGGTCACGCCGACCAGCCTAGGATGCCCGTGTGGACGAGACGACGATCCCGCACTGGGTGGACGGTGCCAGGTGGACGGGTGCGAGCGACCGCACCGGCGAGGTGACCAACCCGGCGACCGGCCTGGTGACCGGCCGGGTGGCGATGGCCGACGAGGCGGACGCGGCGCGGGTGATCGCTGCCGCGAGCGCCGCCGCGGAGGGCTGGGCGGCGACCTCGCTGACCCGGCGTACCCAGGTGATCTTCGCGTTCCGCGAACTGCTGGCGGCTCGCCGTGAGGAGCTGGCAGCGCTGGTCACCGCCGAGCACGGCAAGGTGCACTCCGACGCACTGGGCGAGATCGCCCGTGGCCTCGAGGTCGTGGAGTTCGCCTGCGGCATCGGCCACCTGCTCAAGGGTGGCCACTCGCCGGGCTTCTCGACCGGCATCGACGTGCACTCGCGGCGCGAGCCGCTCGGGGTGGTCGGGATCATCTCGCCGTTCAACTTCCCGGTGATGGTGCCGATGTGGTTCTTCCCGATCGCGATCGCGGCCGGAAACGCCGTCGTCCTCAAGCCGAGCGAGAAGGACCCGTCGCCCTCGATCTGGGTCGCGGAGCTGTGGCGAGAGGCGGGTCTGCCGGACGGGGTCTTCAACGTCCTGCAGGGTGGCAAGGAGGCGGTCGACGCGCTGCTGACCAGCCCCGAGGTGCGGGCGGTCAGCTTCGTCGGGTCGACCCCGATCGCGCGGTACGTCTACGAGCAGTCCGCGCTGCACGGCAAGCGGGTGCAGGCCCTGGGCGGCGCCAAGAACCACATGGTGGTGCTGCCCGACGCCGACCTCGACCTGGCCGCCGACAGCGCGGTCAACGCGGGCTACGGCAGCGCGGGAGAGCGGTGCATGGCGATCAGCGTGGTGGTCGCGGTCGAGCCGGTGGCCGACGACCTGGTGGCCCGGATCGCCGAGCGCACCCGCACGCTGCGGATCGGCGACGGCGCCGCGCCCGGCGATGGGGGCCGGGAGGCCGACATGGGCCCGCTGGTCACCAAGGCGCATCGCGACCGGGTGGCCGGCCTCGTCGAGTCCGGCGAGCGGGCCGGCGCCAAGGTCGTGGTCGACGGCCGCGACGTGCGGCCCGATGGCGCCGCCGAGGGCTTCTGGCTCGGCCCGACGCTGTTCGACAACGTCGACCCGGAGATGGAGATCTACCGCGAGGAGATCTTCGGACCGGTGCTGTCCGTGGTCCGGGTGACGTCGTACGACGACGCCGTGGCGCTGGTCAACGCCAACGACTACGGCAACGGGGTCGCCGTCTTCACCAACGACGGCGGTGCCGCCCGCCGGTTCGAGCGCGACGTCCAGGTCGGGATGATCGGCGTCAACGTGCCGATCCCGGTGCCGGTGGCGGCGTACTCCTTCGGCGGGTGGAAGAGCTCGCTGTTCGGCGACACCCACGCCTACGGGCCGGAGGGCGTGCACTTCTTCACCCGCGGCAAGGTCGTGACCTCGCGCTGGGTCGACCCCTCCGACCGTCCCGAGGGTGGGCTCGAGCTGGGCTTCCCGCGGAACGACTGACCGCGTGGGCATCCCGCTCTGGCTGGACACGCCCGACCGGCCGGCGCCACGCCCTGCGCTGGACGGCGAGCGTGGAGGTCGACCTGGCGGTCGTGGGCGCCGGGTTCACCGGGCTGTGGACCGCGCTGCGGGCGGTGGAGCGCACGCCCGGCACCCGGGTGATCGTGCTGGAGGCGGACCGGATCGCCGAGCACGCGACCGGTCGCAACGGCGGGTTCTGCGAGGCGACGCTGACCCACGGCGAGGCCAACGGCCGGGCCCGCTGGCCGGGGGAGTACGACGTCCTCGACCGGATGGGCGTGGCCAACCTGGACGCGATCGAGGAGACGCTCGCCCGCTACGGCATCGAGTGCGGCTTCGCCCGGGGCGGTGCGCTGGCGGTCGCCACCCGGCCGCACGAGGTCGCGGACCTGGAGCCGGACCGGCCGGGCTTCCTGGACGCCGAGGCGGTACGCCGGATGGTCGACTCCCCGACGTACCTCGCCGGCCGGCACGCGCCGGACGAGTGCGCGGTCGTCGACCCGGCGCGGCTGGCCTGGGGACTGGCCGACGCCGCGGAACGGCTGGGCGTGCGGATCGCCGAGGGCACTCGCGTGGATCGGATCCGCAAGGGCGGCTCGGGCGTCGAGCTCACCACTCCGGGCGGCATCGTCCGCGCCGGGAAGGTCGCGCTGGCGACGAACGTGTTCCCCTCGCTGCTGCGGCGGCTCCGGCTCTCGACGGTGCCGGTCTACGACTACGTGCTCGCCACCGAGCCGCTCACCGACGACCAGCTGGCCGCGCTGCGCTGGGACCCGGCGATCGGCATCGCCGACTCGGGCAACCAGTTCCACTACTACCGGATCACCCCTGACCGCCGGATCCTGTTCGGCGGGTACGACGCGATCTACCACTTCGGCCGCGGCATCGAGGCCGGGCACGAGGAGCGGCCGGCGACGTACGAGATCCTGGCCCGGCACCTCGCGGAGACGTTCCCGCAGCTCGGTGAGCTTCGGTTCAGCCACCGCTGGGCGGGGGTGATCGACACCTCGACCAGGTTCTGTGCGTTCTACGGCAGCACGCACGGCGGCCGGACGGCGTACGCCCTCGGCTTCACCGGCCTCGGCGTCGGCGCCTCACGGTTCGCCGCCGACGTGATGCTCGACCTGCTCGCGGGGGAGGACACCGAGCGGACCCGGCTCGAGATGGTGCGCACCAAGCCGCTGCCGTTCCCGCCCGAGCCGCTGGCCTGGATCGGCATCCAGCTGACCCGGTGGTCGCTGGCTCGCGCGGACGCGACCGGGCGACGGAACCTCTGGCTGCGGCTGCTGGATCGGCTCGGCCTGGGCTTCGACTCCTGACGGTGCCGCTGGTTGAGGAGGTTGCGGAGCAACCGTCTCGAAACCACCGCGTGGGGGGCTGGTTTCGAGACAGGCGCTAGCGCGCCTTCCTCAACCGGCAATTGGCACGCAGAGGACCGGGCGGGTGCTGAGGTGGAGCAGCTTGTGCGGGGTGGAGCCGAGCATCGCGCCGCTCAACGGGCTCTCCCCGGTCGTGCCGACGACGATCACCGTGGCGTCGTGCGCGTCGGCGACCTGGATCAGCGCCTGGGCGGGCTTGGCGTCGACGAGCTCGACCTGGGTGTCGACCGCGGCGCCCTGGGCCCGCTCGAGCGGCGTGCGAGAGCGCGGATCCTGCCGATCTCCCTCAGCGCGGCGCGATGCGCACTGACCTCCTCGCCCATCCCGCCCGGGGGACCGGCGCCGTAGACCAGGATCAGCGGCTCGCCCCAGCGCGCCGCGACCTGGATCGCCGTGTCGAGCGCGACGTCCGCGCCCGGGGACTCGTCGTACCCCACCACCACTGCCATCGGATCAGCCTTCCATGCCGTCGGGGTCGGCGATCGCCGCCTTGGTGCCGTGCACGATGTCCGGATCGGCGACCCCGGGCCGCTCCTGCCAGAACCGGGCGTCCTGGGTCCGCCAGATCAGCATGACCACCAGGCCTGCCACGAAGATCCCGATCCCGATCACCAGCGGCGGCCCGACGCCGAACCAGGACTGGCCGCTGTAGGAGTTGTCCGGGTCGCTCATGTCCCGGATGGACAGCACCAGCAGCCAGATCAGCAGCCCCGACCCGACCAGCGGACCGATGCCGATGAGCACGAGGTTCTTCAGGCTCTCGAACAGGTGCCGTCGGTAGTAGATCGCACAGGCGATCCCGGTGAGCGCGTAGTAGAACGCGATCAGGAGGGACAGCGCAGTGAGCGAGTCGAAAAGCGCGTTCTCGCTGAGCTGGAAGACCCCGACGTACCAGACGATCGCGATGCCGGCGACCCACCAGGTGCTCACGTCGGGCGTCTGGTGTCGCGTGTGGATGTGCCCGAACCGCGAGGGGAGGGCGTAGCGGCGGGCCATCGACAGACCGGTGCGCGACGCCGGGATGATCGTGGTCTGGGTCGAGGCGATGGCCGAGGTGGCGACCGCGAACAGCAGGATCCAGTCCCAGCCGCCGAGCACCTCCTGAGCGATGTAGGCGAAGACGAACTCCTCCTCGCCGGCGTTGTCGCTGAGCCACTGGGTGCCGGCGAAGGCGACCACGGCGTAGGCGACCGAGATGTAGGTGACGAGCAGGATGAACGTCGACCAGAGCCCGGCCCGACCCGGCGCGCTGGCGCCGTCGCGGGTCTCCTCGCTGAGGTTGACCGCCGACTCCCAGCCCCAGTAGGCGAAGACGCCGAGCAGCAGCCCGCTGCTCAGCGCCGAGCCGCCCTCACCGAACGGGTTCAGCCACTCCAGGGACGGGGTGATCTCGTCGAGCGAGCTGTTGCCGTCGAGGGCCTTGAACAGTGCCACGGCCGGCGAACACCAGCAATGCACCGACCTGGCCGAAGATCAGCGCGTTCTGCAGCCGGGCGGAGATGTCGGTGCCGAGCACGCAGATGTACGTCATCACCAGGATCAGCAGGATCGCCAGCGGCATCCGGACCCAGGTCTCGTCGCCCCAGCTGTCGAGGCCGACGGTGTAGAGCCCGAACCGGACGCCGACGTCGGCGAGCGACCCGATCACCAGCACGCCGGTCATCGTGATCGCCCAGCCGCCGAGCCAGCCGGCCCACGGCCCCATCGCCCGGGTGACCCAGCTGAACGTCGTACCGCAGTCCTGGTCGACCCGGTTGAGGTAGAGGAACGCGGTGGCGATCAGCATCATCGGCACGAAGCTGGCCAGCAGTACGCCGGGGGCGTAGATACCCACCAGGGCCGCGATCGGACCGATCACCGCGGCCAGCGAGTACGCCGGCGACGTGGCCGCGAGGCCGATCACGAGCGCGTCGACGAAGCCGATCGCGTCGGACTTGAGATGGGCCTCCGTCGTGGTCATCGGACCCCCCAGGAGTAGGTCTGCTTGCGGAGCCGCAGGTAGACGAACGTCTCGGTGGTCACCACGCCGGGGATCGTGCGGATCTGGTCGGAGAGGATCTCGAGGAGACCCTCGTCGGACTCGGCGACCACCTCGGCCAGGACGTCGAAGGACCCGGCGGTGACGACCACGTAGTCGACCTCGTCGAGCTCGGCGATCGCGTCGGCGACCGGGGAGACCGGGCCGGACACCCGGATCCCGACCATCGCCTGACGCCCGAACCCGAGCTCCAGCGGGTCGGTGACCGCCACGATCTGCATCACCCCGCCCTCGATCAGCCGCTGCACCCGCTGCCGCACCGCGGCCTCGGAGAGTCCGACGACCTTCCCGATCGCGGCGTACGAGCGACGGCCGTCCTGCTGCAGCTCCGAGATGATTGCCTTGGAGACGTCGTCGAGCTGGACAACGGGCCGGTCCGGGGGCGCGCTCATGGGAATGATGCTCGCATGAGTTCGGCTTCGGTGCCCAGGAGCAGGTTCTGTCGCGGATTTCGTTGCAAGCGTGTTTCGAAGCGACTGGATCGCTTGTCAGACGAAAGACCGCGTGCGAGGATCCCCGGCAACGGCGGAGTCACAATAGGGGGACTATGTCGAACCTGCCGCAGCAGCCTGCGCGACGCTCCACCCTTTCCCGACGGGGGGTGCTCAAGGGCGGCGGGGTGGCGGCGTTCGCCGGACTGAGCCTCGCCGCCCTCAAGCTGCCGTTCTTCGGGGTCGACGGTGCCGTGCAGGATCCGCTGACCTGCAAGGCCACCGACGTCTCGTCGTCCGACCCGAGCCTGACCATCTCCAACTGGACCGGCTACATCGACCCGCCGAACCCCAACGGGTCCACGATGCAGCCGGTTCAACGACGCCACCGGGATCGACGTCACCTACAACGTCGACATCAACGACAACGCCGAGTTCTACGCCAAGGTGAAGAACCAGCTCGGCGAGTGCGAGCCGATCGACCGGGACATGATGATCCTGACCGACTGGATGGCGGCCCGGATGATCGGCCTGGGCTGGGTGCAGCCGCTGGACGCGAACGCCGTACCCAACCTGCACGCGAACCTGATCAAATCGCTGCAGGGCAGGCAGTGGGACCCCGACCTCGAGTACCACGCCCCCTGGCAGAGCGGGCTCACCGGCATCGCCTACAACGCCGCGAAGGTCGACGAGGTCGGCAGCTTCGAGGACCTGATCACCCGTTCGGACCTCAAGGGCAAGATCACCCTGCTCAGCGAGATGCCCGACACGATGGGCTTCATGCTCAAGGTGACCGGCGCGGACCCCGAGAACTTCGACGACGCCGACTGGGACAACGCCATGGACAAGCTGACCCAGGTGATCGAGGACGGGCAGGTGCTGCAGTTCTCCGGCAACAACTACCTGCAGCAGCTGGCGCAGGGCAACCTCTACGCCTGCGAGGCGTGGTCGGGCGACGTGATCCAGGCGCAGTTCGACAACCCGGACATCAAGTTCGTCGTGCCGGAGGAGGGCCTCAACCTCTGGAGCGACAACATGCTGATCCCCAACAAGGCCATCCACCAGGAGAACGCCGAGGCGTGGATCGACTTCTTCTACCGGCCCGACATCGCCGCCAAGCTCGCCTCGTGGGTCAACTACATCTGTCCGGTCCAGGGCGCCAGGGAGGAGATCGAGAAGATCGATCCTTCGCTGGCCGAGAACCCGCTGATCTTCCCCGACGAAGCGATGCTCGCGAACACGTTCGACTTCATGACTCTCGACGACCGTCAGCAACAGAAGTACGAAGGAGACTGGTCGGATGTCACAACAGGCTGAGGCCACCGCGCCGCCCGCGACCGATGCGTCGTACGACGGACTGCGGCTGAGCCAGCTCACGAAGAGGTTCGCCGGCTTCACCGCCGTCCAGGACCTCGATCTCGACATACCCCGCGGCTCGTTCTTCGCGCTGCTCGGCCCCTCGGGCTGCGGCAAGACGACGACGCTGCGGATGGTGGCGGGCCTGGAGGCCCCCACCTCGGGGACGATCACGCTCGCCGGTCAGGACATCACCGACACCAAGCCCTACCGGCGGCCGGTCAACACGGTCTTCCAGAACTACGCGCTGTTCCCGCACCTGGACATCTACGAGAACGTCGCCTTCGGGCTGCGTCGACGGAAGTCCAAGGACGTCGAGCGGCAGGTCGACGAGATGCTGGCCCTGGTCGAGCTCGAGGCACAGCGGCGCAAGAAGCCGGCCCAGCTCTCCGGCGGCCAGCAGCAGCGGGTCGCGCTGGCCCGGGCCCTGATCAACAAGCCCGAGGTGCTCCTGCTCGACGAGCCGCTCGGCGCGCTCGACCTCAAGCTGCGGCGCGCGATGCAGATCGAGCTCAAGCGGATCCAGACCGAGGTGGGCCTCACGTTCGTGCACGTCACCCACGACCAGGAGGAGGCCATGACCATGGCCGACACGGTCGCGGTGATGAACAAGGGCATCATCGAGCAGATGGGCGCGCCCACCGAGCTCTACGAGAACCCGCGCAGCACGTTCGTCGCCAACTTCCTCGGCCAGTCCAACCTGATCGAGGGCACGGTCAAGAGCCGCGACTCCGACCTGGTCACCGTCGACATGCACGGCATCGACGTGACCATCCGCGCCGAGCGGGCACATGTCGAAGGCGATGCCGGCTGGATCGGCATCCGGCCGGAGAAGGTGCTGATCGGGGAAGAGGGTATCGAGCTCGACGCGCCCGGCAACACCGTGCCCGGTGGGGTGATCTCCGACGTCAGCTTCGTGGGCGTGAGCACGCAGTACCTCGTTCGGATGCCGTGGGGCCAGGAGCTCCAGATCTTCGCGCAGAACACCGGCCGCACCCGGCTGTTCCGAGTGGGGGAGAAGGTCGAGCTCTCCTGGCGACCGGAGTACGCCTTCCTCCTCGATGCGTCCCAGGACGCGCGCGCGGGCGCCCAGGAGTCCGACGTCTGATGGCCGAGATGGCGCGCCGGCGCGGGAAGGTCGGCTACCTGCTGATGCTCCCGGCTGCCGTCTGGCTCGGCCTGTTCTTCGTCATCCCGTTCTACTCCCTGGTCGCGACCAGCCTCTACGACCAGGGCGGCAGCGACTTCCGCGGCTGGGAGATGACCTACGCGTTCGGCAACTACGTGGACGCCCTCCAGGAGTACTGGCAGCCGCTGCTGCGCGCTCTGGTGTACGCCGGCATCGCGACCCTGATCTGCCTGGTGCTCGGCTACGTACTGGCCTACGCGATCGCCTTCAAGTCCGGCCGGTGGAAGACGCTGCTGCTGGTGCTGGTGATCGTGCCGTTCTTCACCAGCTTCCTGCTCCGGACGCTGTCGTGGCAGCTGCTCCTGGCCGACGACGGGTTGATCGTGGACACCCTGCAGTTCCTGCACATCCTCGGGGACGACGGCCGGCTGCTCGCGACGCCGTTCGCGGTGATCACCGGGCTGGCCTACAACTTCCTGCCGTTCATGGTGCTGCCGCTGTTCGCCAGCATCGACAAGATCGACCCGCGGCTGATCGAGGCCTCCAGCGACCTCTACGCGAACCCGGTCAGCCGGCTTCTTCAAGGTCACCTGGCCGTTGTCACTGCCCGGCGTGGTCTCGGGCACCCTGCTGACCTTCATCCCGGCCGCCGGTGACTACATCAACGCACAGCTGCTCGGCAGCACCAACACCCGAGTGATCGGCGCGGTGATCGAGGGCCAGTTCACCGACGCCAACAACTCCGCGATCGCGGCCGCGCTCTCGATGATCCTGATGGTGATCATCGTGGCGATGGTGTTCTTCTACGTCCGCCGGGCCGGGACGGAGGAGCTGCTCTGATGCGCTGGATCCGGGAGCACCTGGTGCTCATGCTCGGCCTGCTCGTGCTGGTGTACACGTTCGTGCCGATCGGCGTCGTCGTGCTGATGAGCTTCAACGACCCGGAGACCCGCAACATCTACCGGTTCGACGGCTTCACGCTGCACAACTGGACGCACTTCTGCGAGGCGCCCGGCATGTGCGACAGCCTCTGGCTGAGCATCCGCGTCGGGCTGCTGGCCACCCTGGTGGCCACCATCATCGGCACCATGGCCGCCTTCGCACTGGTGCGCCACGCCTTCGCCGGACGCTCGTCGTCCAACCTCCTGATCTTTCTGCCGATGGCCGCTCCCGAGATCGTCCTCGGCTCTTCCCTCCTCACCCTGTTCGTGCAGGGCGGTTTCGCGGGCCAGCTCGGCTTCTGGACGATCTTCATCGCCCACGTCATGTTTTGCCTGTCCTTCGTGGTGGTGACCGTGCGGTCACGACTGGCGGGCATGAGCGACAACCTGGAGCAAGCGGCAGCCGACCTGTATGCAACGCCCGCCGCAGACCTTCTGGCGCGTCACCTTCCCCTTGGTGCTGCCCGGAATCCTGGGCGCGGCGTTGCTCTCCTTCTCCCTCTCCTTCGACGACTTCATCATCACGAACCTCAACTCTGGGTCCGAGACGACGTTCCCGATGTTCGTGTGGGGCGCGGCCCGGGTCGGCGTACCGATGCAGGTGAACGTCGTCGGCACGCTGATGTTCGCGGTCTCGGTCGTGATCGTGGGGGTGGTCGAGCTGAACAACCGCCGGCGGATGAAGGCGCTCGCAGTCCGCTGAGCCGGCGTACGCCGCACCTCGATCTTTCTGCGGCGCCGGGCCTATGGTTCAGGCATGTCTGACCGCCTGCCCAAGCGGGTCTACGAGGAGGAGCTGCTGCGGCTGCAGACCGAGCTCGTGGTGATGCAGGAGTGGATCAAGACCACCGGCCAGCGTCTCGTGGTGCTCTTCGAGGGCCGCGATGCGGCGGGCAAGGGCGGCACGATCAAGCGGATCGCGCAATACCTCAACCCCCGCGTCACGCGGATCGCTGCTCTGCCGGCGCCGACAGAGCGCCAGCGCACCCAGTGGTACTTCCAGCGGTACGTCGAGCACCTCCCGGCCGCCGGCGAGATCGTGCTGTTCGACCGGTCCTGGTACAACCGCGCTGGGGTGGAGCGCGTGATGGGCTACTGCACGAACGACGAGTACCACCGGTTCCTGCATCAGGCCCCTATCTTCGAGCGCCTGCTGACCGAGGACGGCATCCTGCTGCGCAAGTACTGGTTCTCGGTGAGCGACGCCGAGCAGGAGGCGCGCTTCCGGTCGCGGGCCAACGACCCGCTACGTCGCTGGAAGCTGTCCCCGACCGACCTGGAGTCGCTGGCCCGGTGGGAGGACTACTCACGGGCGAAGGACCAGATGGTCGTCCACACCGACAGCGCCGAGGAGCCGTGGTGGATCGTCGAGAGCGACGACAAGCGGCGGGCGCGGCTCGACATGATCCATCACCTGCTGAGCAGCATCGACTACGAGCAGATGGAACACGCGGCGCCGACGATCCCGAAGCGGCCCGAGCCCCAGGGCTACGTCCGGCCGCCGCGGGATGCGGAGCGCCGGGTGCCGAGCCATTCCGACTCGCTGACCTGACCGAGGAGAGAGCATGACGATCAACGACATCGGGCCGGAGCCGCAGAGCTTCGACCTCGAGCGGGCGACGGTCGAGAACACCAACTACCGGACCGTCGCGTGGTCCGGGAAGTACCTCCAGCTGACGCTGATGTCGATCCCGGTCGGCGAGGACATCGGCCTGGAGGCGCACCCGGAGACCGACCAGTTCTTGCGCGTCGACGCGGGCCGAGGTCGCGTGCAGATGGGTCCCGCGAAGGACCGGCTCGACTTCGACCGGGAGGTCGAGGATGGCTGGGCGATCCTCGTGCCCGCAGGCTCGTGGCACAACGTCACGAACATCGGTGATGAGCCCCTGCAGGTCTACGCGGTCTACGCGCCGGTCCACCACGCGGCCGGCCTGGTGCAGGCCACGTCCGATGACGCGGAGCGCGACGAGGAGTCGGGCGAGGACGAGCCTCCGGCCTGGTCGGTCCAGCCAGAAACCCAGGCGTCGGACGAGCACGGCTGAGCCGGCTCCACGCTCGCCTTTCCCCGGCCCGGCCTATTCGTCACCGACCGGCGGGAACCGAAGGGGCCCCTCGGGGCTCGTGACTTCGAGATCCCCAATTTCGGCCGCCATCCCAGTCCGGCCGGTGGCACATTGGATCGAGGAGGCGGGCATGGTCGACAAACCTGCGCTCGACGAGCTCTACGACGCGTCTTACCGCCGACTCGTCGTGCAGCTGTACGCGATCTGCGGTGACATGTCCGACGCCGAGGACGCGGTGCAGGAGGCTTTCGTGACCGCGATCCGGAAGCAGCGCGAGCTGCGCAAGGTCGGCAACCCGGAAGCCTGGGTGCGCACGGCCGCCCTCAACCGTCTGCGCAAGGGATGGCGGCACGCGACGGTGGTGCGCAAGTACCAACCCCGCGTTCCGGGTCCGCAGCAGCCGGTTCAGGCCGGGCCCGACCATGTCGCGATCGTGACCGCGCTGGGGCAGGTCGACCGTGATCACCGCGAGGTCGTGGTCCTCTACTACCTGGCCGACCTGGACGTCGCGGAGGTCGCGGACGAGCTCGGGATCCCGGTGGGCACGGTGAAGTCTCGGCTGTCGCGGGCGCGAGCCCGGCTTGCCGACCTTCTCGACGAGACGGAGGGCCGTCATGTCTGAGCTGAACCTGCTGCGCGGTCTCGCTGACCAGATCGACCAGCCTCCCTTCGAAGCGTTGCGTGAGACCGCACGACTTCGGAGCCGTCGTCGGACGCTCGTCACCGCGCGTCTCCGCCACTGCGGTCGCAGCAGTCGTCGTCGGCGTCGCGGTCCTGACCACGGACAACGACGACGGCCGGGAGGAGCCGATCGAGCCGCCGGACGGCGCTACCACGACCCACCCGGTGACGTTCGCGGACGGTTCGACGATCTTCTACGGCGACAGCTCGGTCACCGCTCCCGACCAGGTCGTGGAGCTCGACCTCACCGACGACGGAGTCGTGTTCCGCACCGATGCCGGCGAGATCTGGTTCACCGACGGCGCCGACTCGGAGCAGGTCGGGACGCTCGGTGAGCCCGGCTCGGCGTACGACGTGCCCGACCGTCCCTACGCAACCACGTGGGGCTTCGTGGTCTCCGGCAACGCCGGCTCGCAGGTCGCCTGGTTCGAGTTCCCCCAGGCGGGGCAGCCCGAGCTCGTCGTCTACGACACGCAGGCCGGCGTGCAGGTGACCCGACAGGAGCTCGACGTGGAGCCCGGGTCCTACGCCCTGCTGGCGTCGGTCACCGAGCAAAACGCTTACTGGTACACCTCGCCGGAGTCGGACGACGACATCGCCGTCCCCCAGGCCCGGATCGGGCTCGCCACCGGAGATCAGACGCCGGTGGACCAGAGCGACTACGAGGCGGACATTCCGGGTCCCGGCACCCCGCGCACGATGATGGTGAGCCACGCGGAGGAGGGGGAACCCACGACGTACCGCGTCCACGACGGGATCAACTGGCAGTTCGACGTGGTCCGCAACCGGGTCGAGCCCCAGGGACCACAGCCGTTGGACGCGCGCGACGGCGGCTCGAACCGGCGCTTCCTCTTCGATGCGCCGCCCGGATACCCGGCTGCGGCCGCCAACTGGCTCACCCAGTGGGTCGATGACGACACCGTCATCGTGACGGTGAACCGAGCGGGCAACGACGACCTGCTCGAATGCCGCTTCTCCACCCGGGCGTGCACGCTCGCGAACCAACTCCCGGAGCAGGTGGTGATGCCCGAGATCGGCTGACGGGGCGATGTTTCGAGCGCCCGCGTCGGAACCGGGCCAGGCCCTCGGGGTTCGTGTCCATAGGAGGGCCGAAGGCGGCCCGGGGTAGGAGTCGTGCGATGCCACGTCGTGCCACCGCGATCGGTGTGCTCGCCCTGGTCGCCTGCGTGGCCCTCACCGGCTGTCTGGGCAGCAGCGCTTCGGTGGAGCGCCTCGCTCCACCCGAGGCCCCCAGCCCGGCACCTGACGCCGAACCCGAACCCGGGCAGGTGATCACGCTGGCGTTTGCGGGCGATGCGCATTTCCAGATCCAGCTGGCCGGCCTGCTCGACCATCCGCGCGGCGCCCTCGGGCCGATCACGAGGACGCTCCGGGATGCCGATCTCACGATGCTCAACCTCGAGAGCGCGCTGACTGACGGCGGGTCTCCCGATCCCAAGGAGCTCGAGGCGCCGGCCGACCGGTACTGGTTCCGGGCCCCGCCCGCGGCGCTCGACGTGCTGTCGGCCGCCGGCGTCGACGTGGTCACGATGGCCAACAACCACGGCGCCGACTTCGGACCGGAAGGGCTGCAGGACACCTTGCGCGCCGTACGTCGCGGCCCGATCCCCGTCGTCGGCATCGGCCGGCACCGACGCTCCGCGTACACGCCGTACCGCACCACGATCGAGGGCACCCCGGTCGCCGTCCTCGCCGCCGACGCGTCGCCGCGCGAGTCGGCGGGCCGGGTCTGGGAGGCCGGCGCACACACTCCAGGGTTGGCCGCGGCCAGGGAGACGAGGACGGGGGCGCTGACGGGTGCGGTCCGGCGTGCTGCCGGCCGCGACGACCTCGTCGTGGTCTACCTGCACTGGGGCGCCGAGTACGCGAGCTGCCCGAGCCCGGACCAGCAGCGCCTGGCGCAGGACCTGGCCGATGCCGGAGCCGACGTCATCGTGGGCAGCCACGCCCACGTCCAGCAAGGTGCCGGGTGGCTCGGGCAGACCTACGTCGACTACGGGTTGGGCAACTTCCTCTGGTACCACAACCACCAACCCGACACCGGGGTGCTTCGGCTCCAGGTGGAGGACGGACACGTCGCGTCAGACGCGTGGGAGCCCGCGGAGATCCAGGTGTTCGGTGGCCCGCGCCCCTTGCGCGGCAAGGCTCGGACCGACGCGATCGAGCGGTGGCGGAAGCTGCGCACCTGCGCTGGGCTGGCCGCCCGACCGCTCGTGGGCCCGCCGGTCCCCGCGGTCCCGGACCGGCGGGAGCACGGGTCCGTGCACCGGATCGGGCCGAAGCTCCGGGAGCGCCTCAGCTCCTCGCACGGGCGCGGGTGCCCGGTCGCCTGGCCGGACCTGCGCTACCTGCGGCTGCCCTACGTCGGGTTCGACGGGGGCGAGCACACCGGGGGCATGGTCGTGCGCGCCGAGTACGCCGGGGCCGTCGTTCGCGCCTTCGCCCGGCTCCACGACGCACGCTGGCCGATCCGGCGGATGCGTCCCGTCGAGCGACTTCGCCGGGGACGACGACCGGTCGATGGCGGCCGACAACACGTCGGCGTACAACTGCCGAAGAGTCGCTGGGAGCAACAAGTGGTCGGACCACGCCTACGGAGCGGCCATCGACATCAACCCGGTCGAGAACCCCTACCTCCGCGACGGGGTGGTCCATCCACCAGCCGGGCGACCCTTCGCCCGGCTGGATCGGGCAGCCGGGCCCGTGCCGGCCGGGACCATCCGGGACGGTGACGTGGCGGTCGAGGCCTTCGCGGCCATCGGCTGGGAGTGGGGCGGATCGTGGGCCGAGTCGCCGGACTACCAGCACTTCTCTGCTGGTGGACGGGCTTACTAACTCGTATGTAGGCGCGTCAGCAGCTCATCCCGCGTCTGCCGCGCCCGCCGCCGGGCAACGACACCGAGCACCAGAACGGTGGCACAGGCCGGCGCGATCAGCAGGTTCGGCAGCGCGATGGGCAGGCGGTCGGTGGCGAAGCCGTACACCACCCAGAGCACTGCCTGCGCCGTCGCGATCGAGTACGCCGTCACGCTGATGCCGCTCATGGCGGCGAGGTCCCGACGCCGCCGTACCGTCCGCCACGTCTGCGGCGTGAACTGACCGATGTCGATCACCGCGGCCAGGTAGCCCACGAACGCGATCACGTCGCACGCCTCCTGCTCACGACGGCGACGATGAACGCGCTCATCAGAAGGTTCACGCCGCCGCTGAGGGCGACCGGGACGCTGTCGGAGCCGACGCCGTACGCCAGGAGGAGGCCGTTGAAGACCATCGCGGTGGCGTAGGCGAGAACGCTGACGCCCGCCAGCACGGCGGCGTCATGCCGGTGACGGTGCACCCGCCAGGCCTGCGGCATCCACATGCTGATGGCGCCCAGGCTCGCGAGATAGCCGACGAGTCCCACCACGAGGCCCTATCCAAGCCGAACGGCTCCAAACCGCGGTGGGCAGGACGTCAGGGTCGCAGCAGATACAGCCGGAACGCCGCGCTCTCGACCGGCAGCACCTCCACCGAGGTGAACCCGGCCTCGGTCGCGTACCTCCGGAGCGTGTCGGGCCGCATCACCGTGCCGGTGGCCGCGGAGTCGGGCACGGTCATGCTGGCCGGCAGGCAGTGCAGCAGGCTGTAGCCGTAGTAGCGTCGCTCGACCTCGTCGGACGCCGCTCCGGCGTACTCGTCACCGACCGGCTCGTCGGCCACCAGCACCACCCCGTCCGGACCCAGCGCCTCGCGGGCGGCGCGAAGCGCCTGCACCGGTCGCGCGAGGTCGTGCACCATCTCGAACAAGGTCGCCACGTCGTACCCGGCGCCGGACAGCGTGGCCGCGTCGCGCAGCTCGAGCGTCACCCGGTCCGTCACTCCCTCGGCCTCGGCCACCTTCCGGGCGGCCTCGATCGAGCCGGGGTCGAGATCGACGCCGTCCACCCGCACGCCCGGGAAGGCCTGCGCGATGCAGACGCTCGACCATCCGACGCCACAGCCGATGTCCAGCACCCGCGCGCTGCCGTCGGCTAGCCGCTCGGCCAGCTCCGGGACGGCGTCGAACCAGCTCTTGATCTCGGTCCGGTAGATCGGCCGGGTGCCCATCGCCTGCCCCTCGGCCTCGTCGGGGCCGTACTCGGCGTACGGGATGCCCTCACCGGTACGGAACGACTCCACCAGCCGTGGCACCTGCGCGAGGTCCGCGACCACCGACACCGCAGTGCTGGCCACCCCGTCCACGGCGTCGGGATCGAGCAGTACGTCGGCGTGCTCGGGCGGCACGGCGAACCGCCACTCGCCGTTCTCCTTCGTCGCGGCCAGCAGCTCGGTGGCGCCCTGCTGCTCGAGCCACTCGCGTACGAGTCGTTCGTTGGTGCCGGTCCGTGCGGCCAGCTCGGCGGCCGTGGCCGGCCCCTCGTCGGCGAGCGATCGATAGAAGCCCAGCTTCACTCCCAGGTACGTGGACGCGATCTCGAACGAGCCGAGGACCGCGTCGTTCATCCGCTGTACGAAGTCCTCCCGGGACGTCGAGGGCATCGAGTTCCTCCTTGCGACGACGGTGTCGAGTGGAGGAACAACCTAGTACGGCGTGCGCCGCCGCCCTCAGCCCCTCGGCCGGACGGCGACGCCGACGCACACGGACCACAGGATCGCCAGCGGAACGGTGAAGCCGCCGTACCCGGCGCCGACCGCGGCCAGCATGATCGCGCCGCAGCCGAGACCGATCCACGCGGCCCATCGGCCGAAGGCCGCGGTCCGCAGGGCCAGGACGGACGTGGCCAGGATGGTCAGGGCGAGCGCGCCCATCGCGGCCAGGCCGAGCACCTGGTAGTTGAGCGCGGTGGCGTAGCGGAGGACGTCGACGCCGGGCAGCGGCTCGTCCATGACGTCGACCAGGTGCCCGATCGCCGAGCGGGTGGCCGCGGTGATCAGCATCGCGGCGGTGAAGGCGGTCGCCATCGAGTGCGCGAACCCGCGCCACAGCGGTGACTTGCGGGTGGCGTCGAGGTGGTGCACGTGGTTCATGAGTACGGCGAGCAGCGCCGCCGCGCAGACCGCGAACAGCCCGGAGATCACGCCGGAGGTGCGGTTGCTCTGCTCCTGCCACCACTCGAGGAGTTTGGCGTCGGAGGCGTCGTGCGGGACGTTGACGCTGGCGACGGTCAGGAACATTGCGGCGCCGAAGAGGATCGCGGCGACGACGGCGACCTTCGCGGCGGTGGTCGACCGGGTCTCGGGCTGGGCTGACGGGGTGCTGGTGACGGACATGGTGGTCTCCGTTCTGAGTAGGTGCCCTCAGCGTCGGCCCACCAGCGCCGCGGAACGACGGAGTCAGTCACCGGTCTTCCAACCAGGGCTAACCCTGAGTCCTGGAGCCGGAACTGCTGTCACGATGTCGGGATGGGGGCGGCGGGACGAACGCTGACCCGGGCACTGACCTGGTCGCTCACGCCTGCCCTGCTGGTGGCGACCCTCGTCGCCGAGTCGCGCAGCACGTCGGACTCCGGACCGGCCGCCGCCGACGTACCCGTGATCGCCGCCTTGGTCGCCTGCTGGCTGGTGGGCGTGGTCGTCACCGGCCGTTCCTATGCGCAACCGGCGGGCTGGGCGTTCCTCGGCCTCGGGACGGCGATCGCCTGGAGCGCGTTCGCCGACGAGTACGCACCGGCCGGGGACCCCGACCCGCTGCCGGGGTACGACCTCATGGCGACCCTCGGCGACACGAGCTTCGTGTGGTGGTTCGTGTTCCTGGCGCTGGTGCTGCAGTTCACACCGCCGGGGCCGCGCGAGGGCCGCCTCGCCACCCGGCTCCCCGCCGTCACCGTGCTGACCGGCGTCGCGTTCCAGGTGCTGGCACTGCTGCGCTCCACTCACCTCGACCCGCCCCACGAGGACCTGGTCAGTCCCTGGGCCGTGGAGGCCCTGCGTTGGCCGGCGCAGAACGGTGCCGCCCTCGCCATCTACTCCCTCGGGTTATGTCTCCTGCTGTCGGTGTACCTGCTCGTGCGGGCCTGGCGGCGGTCGACCGGTGAGTCGCGCCGCCAGCTGCTGTGGCTGGTCGCGGGCGCCGTACCGGTCGCGCCCGTCGTGGTCGCCGCGTTCGCGTTCTCCTTGGCGGATCGGACCTCGCTCGCCGGCGCGCTGCTCGGCCTGGCGATCGTCAGCCTGGTCCTCGGGGCGGGCTTCTCGGTGCTGCGCTACCGGTTGTACGACGTCGAGCGCGTGATCACCGAGTCGGCCGCGTACGCCTTCGCGTCCGTCTCGGTCGTGGTCATCTTCGGTCTGGTGGTCCTGGTGATCAGCAGGAGCACGCCCATCGAGGCCGGCGCCCAGCTGCCCACGATCGCGGCGACGCTGGCCGGGGTCGTGGTCGCGCGCGCGTCGTACGTGTGGGGGCGGAGGGCGGTCGGCCGGCGCGTGAACCGGACCCGCTTCGACGCCGTCGAGACCGTGCGATCCGGCCTCGGCGACCCGGCACCGGACCTGGACGCGCTGGTGGCGGCGGCGCTCGACAGCGGCGCGCGGGTCGTCTATCCGGCGGCCGGCGACACCTGGGTCACCGCGCAGGGGCACGAGGTGACGCCGAGCGAGGTGTACGTCGACGTGCACCGGCACGGCGTACCGACCGCGCGGGTCGAGTACGACCCGGAGCGAAGCGACCGGGAGGTCGTGGAGGCGGTGGCCGCGGCGGCCGCTCCCGAGATCGACAACGTGGCGCTGCGGGCGGAGCTGGCCCGGCAGGTGGAGGTCGTGACCGAGTCGAGGGCGCGGCTCGCGACCGCGCACCTGGACGAGCGGCGCCGGATCGAGCGCGACCTGCACGACGGCGCGCAGCAGCGACTGCTGGCGATCGCTCTGCAGCTCCAGGCGGCCCGGGTCAACGGCGAGCCGGAGGTGCTGACCCGCGAGGTCGACCGCGCGGTCGTCGACCTGGGCGAGACCGTCCGGGAGCTGCGCGACCTTGCCGCCGGCCTGCAGCCGGCCGCGCTCGCCGGTGGCGGGCTGCTCGCGGCCGTCGTCGACCTGACCGGACGGATCCCGCTGCGGGTGCAGTACGACGTGGTCGACCGGCGGTTCCCCGCCCGGGTCGAGGCCGCGGCGTGGTTCGTGATCGCGGAGGGGATGGCCAACGTGGTCAAGCACGCGCAGACCGACGAGGCCAGCATCTCGGTCGTGACCGTCCGACTCGCAGCTGCGGGTCGTCGTCACCGACCATGGCGTCGGCGGGGCGGACGGCCAGGGGCATGGGCTCGGTGGTCTCGCCGATCGGGTCGCCGCGCTGCGCGGGACGCTGTCGGTGCGGGCGCTCGAGCCGCAGGGCACCGAGATCGAGGCGGTGCTGCCGTGCGTGTCGTGATCGCCGACGACTCCGCGCTGCTGCGCGAGGGCCTGGCCCGGCTGCTCGTCGAGGCCGGCGTCGAGGTGTGCGCGACGGTCCCCGACGCGGCGGCGCTGATCGAGGCGGTCGAGGAGCACCGGCCGGACGTCGCGGTGATCGACATCCGGATGCCCCCGGACTTCACCCACGAGGGCGCCGTGGCCGCCGTACAGCTGCGGGCCGACCACCCGGACCTCGCCATCCTGCTGCTCTCCCAGGCGATCGAGACCCACTTCGCCTCGCAGCTGTTCGAGCGGCACGGAGAGCGGTTCGGCTACCTGCTCAAGGACCGGGTCGTCGACGTCTCGATGCTGATGCACGCGCTGCACACGATCACCGCCGGCGGCACCGTGCTCGACCCCGAGATCGCCCGGCGGATGATGCATGTGCACGACCGCTCCCACCCGGTGGACGCGCTCTCGGAGCGTGAGCGCGACGTCCTCGGGCTGATGGCCGAGGGCCGCTCCAACGGCGCCATCGCCGATCGGCTGGTGGTCTCGCTCAAGACGGTGGAGAGCCACATCGCGAGCATCTTCACCAAGCTCGACCTGCACAACGAGCCCGACGACCACCGGCGGGTGCTGGCGGTGCTGGCCGCGCTGAGCGCTGATGGATCAGACCCGACATCGGGAGCGAACTGACTGTTGTCCGCCAGTCGCCGCGACGGCTCGTGTCACTCGCGGCGGTCGGCGCGAGCCCGTTGTGCTTCTCGAGTGGGCCCTGAATCGCTGAACCTGGTCAGTGACTGCTCATGTCGAGACTCTCGACGAAGTCGGCGACCTTGATGGCGCAGGGGCCCTCGGTGGGCTCCTCGCCGCAGGCGAGTTGCACCTGCTTGGCCTGCGGGCTGGTCTGCAGCCAGAAGCTTTCGTTCTTGACGCTGCCTTCGCCGGGGACCGGGGTGATCAGGAGCAGGGGGCGTCAAAGTTGGGTGGGTGGTTGGCGAAGCGGTTTTCGAAGCCGTGGACCACGTCGAGGTGCTGAGTGTTGCCCGGCGCGTCCCAGACCAGGTCGGGCTCGCTCTTCTCTGTGAACTCGGCCGACGGTGCTGGCGTGTCGAGCACGACGACGCCGACGATGTCTTGCGGCATCACGTCCGCGTAGTGGGCCACGATCATGCCTCCGAAGGACCGACCAAGCAGCACGAGCGGGCCGTCGACATTGGCGGCCTCGAGCAGAGCATGAGCATCGGTCACGACGTCATCAGCGTCCCGTCGCCTGTCGGGCGCCGCGTCACTGCTGCCAGTTCCCGCGCGGTCGTAGGTGCACACGCGCGCGCGGCCGGCGAGCTCGTCGACGATTCCAGAACCTGCCCACTCGTCGATGTTGTCGCCGCCGGTCTCGAGGAGCACGGTCGGACTCCCCGTGCCCCAGCACACCAACGCCAGCTGTCTGCCTCCGGTGGCGACTGTGAACGCGTCGTCGATGGAGGGCTGCGCCGCCGGGTCGACGACGGACGTGGGAGAACCATCGGCTGGCGAGGGCTCGGTCGACGCGGAACCCGTTGCTTTGGGGGGATCGCCTCCGGAACAGGCAGCGAGCAGGAGCACCATTACGAGGACGGGAAGCCTGGCGGCTGTCATGGGTGACTCCTTCGGCGCAACGTAACACCGCAATGTGCTGGCTACGGCGCCCGTACGTGACTACGCCCTGAAATGACCAGACCAGTGCTGCGACCAGCCCGATCACCAGCGCCACCAAGCGACTGGGGTAGAGACGTGCACGACCGATGAGATCGGCGCCGCAGTCCGGTCGTACCGAGCGACGACCCGGCAAGAAGGGAACGGCGAACATGAAGCTGACGACCGTCACGAATGTCTCCCTCGACGGAGTGACGCAGGGACATCGACGGATTGAGGTCGGGACCCGGCGTGAAGGCCGTGGGCCGGAGGAGGACGGCAGCGACGGTTTCGAACGGTTTGGATGGGGCCCGCCCCTGCTCGACGACGAGGCCTCGACGTTCATCAGCGAGGCCTTCCAACGCGCCGACGCGTTCCTGTTCGGCCGGCGGACCTACGAGATCTTCGCCGGCTCCTGGGGAGCGGGCATGGATCCCGGGAACCCCGTCGGGGAGGCGTTGAACACGCGGCCCAAGTACGTCGCCTCGACCACGCTCAGAGACCCGGACTGGGCGCACACGACCGTCCTGTCCGGTGACGTCGAGAGCGCCATCGGCGAGCTGAGAGCCGAGCCAGGCGGTGAGCTGCAAGTGTGGGGCAGCGGGACCCTGATCCGCTGGCTGCTCGACCACCGGCTGGTCGACCAGATCGTGCTGCTCACCTACCCCGTGGTCGTCGGCCAGGGGACGCGACTCTTCCCCGCCACCGGCGCGGACACGGGACTGGAGCTGGTCGACGTGCAGTCCACCCCGAAGGGGCTGACGATCCAGACGTACCGCACCACCGGTCGCCCGCAGTACGAGACGACCTGATGCTCGAGTCGAGAAGCCGGTGCACACCGTGACCCCACGTCGACGGATCCCCGAGCCGGAGGATGGCATCGACTCAGCCAACCGCCGCACGATCGGCTCCTACGAACGCATCGCCCGGGAGTACGCCGATGACACCGCTCCTGACTCAGGTGGCCCGGCAGAATTCAGTGGCGAGGGCCTGCGCCGCTTGGTCGACGCGGTGCCAGCCGGCGGAACCGTGCTCGAAGTGGGCTCGGGACCCGGTTGGGACGCCGACTTCGTCGAGTCGCAGGGCGTCGCGGTGCGGCGGACCGAAGTCGCGGCCGCCTTCATCGACTTCCAGGTCGAGCGGGGCAAGCACGTCGACAAGCTCGACGTCACCAGCGACCAACTCGGCGGCCCGTACGACGCGGTGATGGCGCTGGCCGTGCTCCAACACGTCGACCGGGCCCAGATCCCGGCACTCCTGCGCAGAGTTGCCGCGGCGCTGCAGCCCGGTGGGGTCTTCCTGGTTGCGATCCGCGAAGGTGTCGGTGAGCGCTGGGAGGTCGGCGACTCGGGCAACCCCTACTTCACCGTGCAATGGACCGAATCCGCCTTCCGCACCTTGCTCGGGGACGCCGGGCTCGGAGTCGAGTGGAGATTCGCTGGCGAAGACTCCGAGGAGAGCCGCTGGCTGATGCTCCTGGCGCGCAAGGAGTTCTGAGCACGCCTCAGCGCTTCCAACCCATGAGCGAACGATGGTCATGGACGGTACGTCGCCAGGATCACGCCGGTGGACGTGGTGGCGCTCTCGACAAGCGTCAGCGGCATCCGGTCCTCCGCAGGACCGAACAATCGCTGGCCCGAGCCGAGCACGACCGGGTGGATCATCAGGAACAGCTCGTCAACCAACCCGTGGGGAAGGAGGGACCGGATGAGTTGACCGCTGCCCATGATCACGAGATTGCCGCCCGGCTGCCCACGCAGCGCATCGACCGCGCGGGGGACGTCGCCACTGATCAGCTCGGAGTTCGGCCACGGCAACTCGGTGTCGGCACTAGAGGACGCGACGTACTTCATCGTGTGGTTCAGGCCGTCCTTGAACGGACCGCCTACCTCGTTCCAGTGACCCAGCATGTCTTCGTAGCTGCGCCGGCCGAACAGCCAAGAGAAGTCCTTGCCCATCGGCTCCCCGAGCGCAGCGCCGATTGCCGGGTCAGCTGCCGCCTGCTCCGCCCACCCGCCCTGCCGGAAGCCGTGGCGGGTGTCCTCATCGGGACGGCCTGGCCCCTGCAGGACACCGTCGAGGGTGACGTGGTTGACCACTACGACGCGCATGGAGGACTCCCTTCGAGACGATCACAAGTGCCGCCCGCAACCACTCGCCGACTCATCCGCTCGTCGGATCCGGTCCGGTGGCGCTCGGGCCGGCTCAGAACAGTCACAGGAGGTCGCTGAGGCGGGCGACGAGCGAGTCCTTGACGGCTTCGGTGACCGCGTCCTCGACCTGTTGGTTGAGCTCGTCCTGGTTGTCGACGTTCGCCAGGAGAGCGCGCAGGTCGAGGTCCTCGATCGCGCGCGTGAGGATGTCGTCGGTCTTCAGCGCCGCGTCGATCACCGAGTCCGGCATGGCGCGGATCGCCGCCTCGAGGAAGCCGTTGAGGTCCGCGTTGTCGAGCGCCTCGTCGACCAGCTCCGAGGCCGGAGGCAGTGTCCCGTCGTCCTCCATCCGACGTACGGCGAGCAGCAGGCCCTCGCGCAGGGCGTCGATCTGGGCGTCCGTGGGGGCACCGGTCTGCGCGAGCTCCAGCGTGAGCGCTTCGCGGCTGACGTCCAGGTGGCAGGCGGCGCCGTCGATGCCGAGCAGCACGAGACGCTCGGTGAGGCCGTCGATGCCGTCGGCTTGCGAGGTGACAGTGCGTTCGGCGCACGCGTCGGCCGGTCGGAGTGGCTCGAACGTCCCCCCGCCGTGGGCGAGCTGCACCCCGATCACACCGCTCACGAGAGCCAGCGCGACGGCCGGCAGGCCGACCAGGCGAGGCAGGGCGCTCATGGTCCTCCGCCTGCGGGGCGCGACCACGATGAGCAGGGCGAGGAGCGCGAGGCCGGCGCCGATGAGGAACGAGTCGCGGAAGGCACGCGTGGCGGCGCGCTCCAGCTGCGCGTCGAGGTCGCGCTCGAGCTGGGCTGCGGCGGCGACGCTCCTCGGGCTCGAGGTCCAACGTCGCGAAGGCGCGGTGCAGGTCGGGGACCTGACCCTGCTGCGGCCGACAGCTCGCGGCCGAGTGCCTCGGCGACCGCGATCTTGTCCTGCGGCGCCATCGGGGCGTCGAGCACCAGGGACGTGATGGCCTCCTGGGCGGGCGTCTCGGCGTCCCGCAGGTCCGCGGTGAACACCGGCGTCAGGATCGCCAGTCCGACGACTACGCCGATGTGACGTGCGCCGATGGTCCACCCCGCGTGCTCCGCTCGCGGCAGGCGCATCTCCATCGCCTGGGCGGTCAGATGGTCGATGGTCAGCCCGAGCCCGAGGCCCACCAGGGCCTGGGGCGCGATCGTCCAGGCCAGGTGGGCCGACGGAAGGATCGCGAGGGCCACCAGTCCTCCGGCGATGAGGAAGCAGCCCACCGCGACCTCGACCTCGGCCGGAGCCCGCAGGAGGCGCGCGAGCGGGCGAGCCGCGAGGGCCGCGACCGGCACGACGGACACCGTCAGAGCCGCAGTGGCCGGGGAGTGGCGCCAGCCCTCGACCAGGAGCAGGACCAGCAGGAACAGCGCCGCCGTGAGCGCCGCCGAGAGCAGGGCGAGGGTCAGGTTGGGGCGAACGGCCGGACGGTGCCGGTCCGGCTCGAGCGCCGGTACGGCACGAACGGTGAGCGCGGCCGGCACCGCCAGCACGGCGAACGGCACCTGCACCACGAAGATGGCCTCCCACGAGATCGCCTGCGTGAGCAGTCCGCCGGCGACCGGTCCGGTGGCCGTGCCGACCACCCCGGCCGTGACCCAGGTTGCGACGCCGCGGCGCTCGCCGTACATCGCGACCAGGAGCTCCAGGCAGCCGACCAGCGCCAAGGCTCCTCCGACTGCCTGCACGCACCGAGCCGCGATCAGCACCTCGATCGAGTCCGCCAGCGCGCACCACGCCGAGGCGCCGGCGAACACCGCAATGCCGAGGGCAGTGAAGCTCCGCGGCTGCGCCCGGCCGAAGATCACGGCCGTCGGCACGGCAACCAGCCCCAACACGAGGTTGAACGCGATCAGCACCCAGGCGACCTGCCCGACGGACGCATCCAGGTTCCGGAGGATGTCGGGCAGGGCCAGCGTCACCACCGCGGAGTCCGCGAGCACCAGTGCCACGGTCACGGCGAGCAGGGGACCTACGGCACGGCGCACCCGGCCATCCTGACAGCGAGACTCAACCGGCGGCTTCCGCCGCGCCCTGAAGGGGCGGGTCAGATCAGCGTGGCGGCCTTGTCGAGCACGGCGCGGAGGATCTGCTCGATCTCGTCGAAGTGCTCCTGGGTGCAGATCAGCGGGGGAGCGAGCTGGACGACCGGGTCGCCGCGGTCGTCGGCGCGGCAGTAGAGGCCCTCCTCGTAGAGCTTCTTGGAGACGAAGCCGTAGAGCAGGCGCTCGCACTCCTCGGAGGTGAAGGTCTCCTTGGTGGCCTTGTCCTTGACCAGCTCGATCCCGTAGAAGTAGCCGTCGCCGCGGACGTCGCCGACGATGGGCAGGTCCAGCAGTCGCTCGAGGGTGGCGCGGAAGGCGTCCTCGTTGGCCCGCACGTTCTCGAGCACCTTCTCGTTCTCGAAGATCTCGAGGTTCTTCAGTGCGACCGCGGTCGAGACCGGGTGCCCGCCGAACGTGTAGCCGTGGGCGAACATGGCGCCCTCGGCGCCCAGGAACGGCTCCATCAGCCGGTCGGTGGCGATCATCGCGCCGAGCGGGGCGTAGCCGGAGGTGAGCCCCTTGGCGCAGGTGATCATGTCCGGCTGGTAGCCGTAGCGCTCGGAGCCGAACATGTGGCCGAGCCGGCCGAAGGCGCAGATGACCTCGTCGGAGACCAGGAGTACGTCGTACTCGTCGCAGATCTCGCGGACCCGCTGGAAGTAGCCGGGCGGGGGTGGGAAGCAGCCGCCGGCGTTCTGCACCGGCTCGAGGAAGACCGCCGCGACCGTGTCCGGGCCCTCGTTCTCGATGGCGACGGCGATCTGGTCGGCGGCCCACTGGCCGAACGCCTCGAGGTCGTCGGCGCGCTCGGGGGCGCGGTAGAAGTTCGTGTTCGGCACCCGGAACGTCGAGGGCACCAGCGGCTCGAACTGCTGCTTGAGCAGCGGCAGCCCGGTGATCGACAGCGCGCCCTGAGTGGTGCCGTGGTAGGCGATGGCGCGGCTGATCACCTTGTGCTTCATCGGCTTGCCGGTGAGCTTGAAGTAGTTCTTGGCCAGCTTCCAGGCCGTCTCGACCGCCTCGCCACCACCGCTGGTGAAGAAGACCCGGTTGAGGTCGCCGGGCGCGTAGCCGGCGACCTTCTCGGCCAGCTCGATCGCCTTCGGGTGCGCGTAGGACCACAGCGGCATGAACGCGAGCTCGCGGGCCTGCGCGGCGGCGGCCTCGGCGAGGTCGGTGCGGCCGTGGCCGAGCTGGGAGACGAACAGGCCGGCCAGGGCGTCGAGGTAGCGCTTGCCCTGTGAGTCGTAGAGATAGACGCCCTCACCGCGGACGATGACCGGGACGTCGGCGTCGGCGTACGCCCCGTGACGGGTGAAATGCATCCACAGGTGGTCCTTGGCCGCGCGCTGAAGCCGAGCGTGTTCGTCCATGGAGCCATCGTGGGCGAGAACGATGCCGGACGCAAGTGAATCCGTCGTGCCATCGGTCACGTGCTGCCGATTTCATCCGTCGTCTGCGCAGAATCCCTCCTGATTTCGTCGTGAGCCTTGTACTCTGCCGTCATGGCCGACGAGACCTTCCGCAACTTCGTGAACGGCGAGTTCGTCGATGCCGCGGGCGGCGAGACCTACGACGTCCTCGACCCCTCCACCGGCGAGACCTACGCCCAGGCCGCGCTGTCGCGGGACGAGGACGTCGACCGTGCGTACGCCGCCGCGGAGACGCGCCTTCGCGAGCCGGTGGGGGCGCAGCACGCCGAAGGAGCGGTCGGAGGCGCTGCTCAAGATCGCCGACGCACTCGAGGCACGGGCCGACGAGTTCGTGCAGGCGGAGTGCAAGGACACCGGGAAGCCGCTGAGCCTGACCGCCTCGGAGGAGCTGCCGCCGACCATCGACCACTTCCGGTTCTTCGCCGGCGCCGCCCGGATCCTGGAGGGGAAGTCGGCGGGGGAGTACATGGAGGACCACACGTCGTTCATCCGCCGCGAGCCGATCGGGGTGATCGGCCAGGTGACGCCCTGGAACTACCCGCTGGCGATGATGTCGTGGAAGATCGCGCCGGCCCTGGCGGCCGGCAACACCGTCGTACTGAAGCCGAGCGACACCACGCCCGCGACCTCGACGATGATGGCCGAGCTGTGCGCCGAGTTCCTGCCGCCGGGCGTGCTCAACGTGATCTGCGGCGACCGCGACACCGGGCGCACGCTGGTCGCGCACAAGACCCCGCAGATGGTCGCGATCACCGGCTCGGTGCGGGCGGGCATGGAGGTGGCCGCGTCGGCGGCGACCGACCTGAAGCGCGTGCACCTCGAGCTCGGTGGCAAGGCACCGGTGGTCGTGTTCGACGACGCCGACGTCGAGAAGGCGGCCGCCGCGATCGCCGAGGCGGGCTACTTCAACGCCGGCCAGGACTGCACCGCCGCCACCCGGGTCATCGCTGGGCCGCGGGTGCACGGCGACTTCGTCGACGCGCTGACCGAAGCGGCGAAGGGCACCAAGACCGGCATGCCCGACGACGAGGACGCCTTCTACGGCGCGCTCAACAACCCCGACCAGCTGGCGCGGGTCACCGGGATGGTCGACCGGCTGCCCGACCACGCCGAGCTCAGGACCGGCGGCTCGCGGCAGGGGGACAGCGGGTTCTTCTACACGCCCACCGTGCTCTCGGGGCTGAAGCAGGACGACGAGCAGATCCAGGACGAGATCTTCGGGCCGGTGATCACGGTTCAGCAGTTCAGCGACGAGGACGAGGCGGTGCGCTGGGCGAACGGCGTGCAGTACGGCCTCGCCTCCAGCGTGTGGACCAAGGACCACGGACGGGCGATGCGGATGGCGCGCGCGCTCGACTTCGGCGTGGTCTGGATCAACACGCACATCCCGTACATGTCGGAGATGCCGCACGGCGGCTTCAAGCACTCCGGGTACGGCAAGGACCTGTCGATGTACGGCTTCGAGGACTACACGCGCATCAAGCACGTGATGAGTTACATCGGTGACTGACCGGGGGACGGTCGAGGTGGTTTCGAGGCTCGCGCGGCGAGCCTCGAAACCACCTACCGGCGAGGGGACGAGCGGATGAGGATCCTGCTGGTGGGCGCCGGGGGCGTCGGGGCGGCCTTCGCTGCGATCGCCGCGCGCCGCGACTTCTACGAGACGATCGTGATCGCCGACTACGACCAGGCTCGGGCCGAGAAGGCCGCGGCCACCGACAGCCGGTACGTCGCGGCGCAGGTCGACGCCTCCTCGGTCGACGCCGTCGCCGCGCTGTGTCGCGAGCACGGCATCACGCACGTCATGAACGCCGTCGACCCGATCTTCAACATGTCGATCTTCGGCGGCGCCTTTGAGGCGGGCGCCGACTACCTCGACATGGCGATGTCGCTCTCGAAGCCGCACCCGACCGCGCCGTACGAGAAGACGGGGGTGAAGCTCGGCGACGAGCAGTTCGCCGTCGCCTCCGACTGGGAGTCCGCGGGCCGGCTGGCCCTGGTCGGCATCGGGGTCGAGCCGGGGCTGTCCGACGTCTTCGCCCGGTACGCCGCCGACCATCTCTTCTCCGAGATCGACGAGCTCGGCACCCGGGACGGCGCCAACCTCGTCGTCACCGACGACGACGGCAACGAGATCTTCGCGCCGTCGTTCTCGATGTGGACGACGATCGAGGAGTGCCTCAACCCGCCGGTGATCTGGCAGGACGGTGACTGGTACACGACGCCGCCCTTCTCCGAGCCGGAGGTCTTCGACTTCCCCGACGGCATCGGCCCGGTCGAGTGCGTGAACGTGGAGCACGAGGAGGTGCTCCTGATGCCGCGCTGGGTCGAGTGCAAGCGGGCGACGTTCAAGTACGGCCTCGGCGACGAGTTCATCAACATCCTCAAGGTCCTGCACACCCTCGGCCTCGACAGCACTGAGAAGGTGCGCGTCAAGGGCGTCGAGGTGTCACCTCGCGACGTCGTGGCCGCGGTGCTCCCCGACCCCGCGACGGTCGGTCCCCGGATGAAGGGCAAGACCTGCGCGGGCCTGTGGGTGACCGGCAAGGGCAAGGACGGCCAGCCGCGCTCGACGTACCTCTACCACGTGGTCGACAACGAGTGGACCATGCGGGAGTACGGCCACCAGTGCGTGGTCTGGCAGACCGCGATCAACCCGGTCGTGGCGCTGGAGCTGCTGGCCGCGGGCACCTGGAAGGGCGCCGGCGTGCTGGGGCCCGAGGCTTTCGACGCCGTACCGTTCCTCGACCTGCTGACCGCCTACGGCTCGCCCTGGGGGACCAAGGAGCTGTCGCCGACCGATGCGTGAGGAGCTGCTGCGGGAGCAGTGGCTGGCGCTGCGCGGCTGGCTGGACGACGCCGATGTGCTGGACCGCGGGGAGCTCCCGACCGGGCTGGGTGCCTGGAGCGTCTCCGACCTCGTGGCGCACCTGGGCCTCGGCCTGGGCATGCTCACCGAGATCACGCCAGCGCAGCCCGGGACCGAGCCGATGTCGTTCGGGCGCTACGTCGGCCACTACCCGCCCGCCGCCGAAGCGATCGCCGCCGGCACGCGGGATCTGGCGGCCGAGCTGCAGCCGGATCTGCTGGCCGGCCTCGACCGCATCGCTGCGGAGGCGTTCGCCGCCATCGAGGGCGTCGACTGGCCCGTCGTCCTCGGCAGGCGTGGCCCGCTCACCTACGCGGACTACCTGCAGACCAGGCTGCTCGAGCTGGTCGTGCACGGCGACGATCTGGAGCGGGCCATCGACGCGCGGACCTCACCGGTGGTCGAAGAAGCCGCCGAGTCGGTCGCGGCGACTCTTGCCGACGCTTACGAGGAGCGCTCGGGGAGTCGGCCCGACGTGAACGACCCGATGGCCTGGATCCGAGCTCGCGGCCGGGCGCGTCGGCACGGATGACTCTCACCTGCCGCTGCTGTAGGCCGTCGATCCCGCGACGCACGGACTCACAGATCGACCTTAAGTGCAGTGTGTTGCTATTATTAGGTCACTATGGTCGAGCAAGAAGTGCCACCGCGTTCGGTCGACCCGGCGCGCCTCGTGCTCGGGATCGTGGCGACCGTCCACATCGGTGCGGTCGTCTTCGGCGAGAGCTACCAGACGCTCCCCGCAGTGCTCGCGGCGTACGCCGCGGCCTGGTGGGTTGTCCGCCGACCGACGCCATGATGCCCACGTCCAAGAAGGACGCGCCGGACCTGTCGGAAGCCGCCGAACGGGAGCGTCGCGAGGCGAGACGTGCGCGGGTGCTCGACGAGCTGTTGCGTCGCCGGCCCGACCTCGCGGGACTGCTACCCGCTGCGGACCAGGCCAGCGAGTCCATCCGCTGGTGCGCCTGACGCGACCCGCGTCGCGTCGGCCGCCCGTCTAGGGTCGCTGTCGATGTCTCACAGGCTCTTCGTCTACGGAACCCTCGCCCCGGGTCGACCCAATGAGCACGTGCTTGCCGACGTTCCTGGCACCTGGGAGCCCGCGACGGTCAGGGGCGAGCTGCTGCCGGAGGGCTGGGGTGCGGCCTTGGGATACCCCGTCATCATCCTCAGCGAGGACGGTCCCGAGGTCGCGGGCTTCGTGTTCAGCTCGGATGAGCTCGCCCGGCACTGGGAGCGCCTCGACGAGTTCGAGGGCGAGGGCTACGAGCGGGTCCTGACCATTGCCGGGCTCGCCGAGCGGTGACGCGGTGGAGGCGCACATCTACGTGCTGCGCTAGCGCTTCCGGAGCTCCTTGCGGGCGGTCTCGAACGCCTCACCGAACACCGCGCCGACCCGCAAGTCAGTCGCTGCACCCGGTGGCCCGGCCTGCTGACCGCGGCGGATCCGCGGCCCGACGGCCGCCGCGTCGACTGTCAGGCGAGGTGTCCCAGAGGAAGGAGGTGGGGCTCGTCGAGGTCGTCGGCCGGTGACGGATGCACGGCGCCGGCAGCGGTGACCAGTGCCGGGTATTCGGCCGGCGGACCCGGCATTACTCACCGCCGGTTCCGGTGGTCCGGACATGCATCCGCTCACCGGGCCGGCCGAAGATGCTCAGCACCTCTGCCGGGCCGTCGCCGGTGCTGCCGAACCAGTGCGGCACCTGGGTGTCGAACTCCGCGGCCTCGCCGACGCCGAGGACGAGATCCTGTTCGCCCAGGATCAGCCGCATCTTGCCGGTCAGGACGTAGAGCCACTCGTAGCCGTCGTGGGTCCGCGTGGTCGGCTTCGACTGGCTCGCCGGAATCAGCATCTTCCACGCCTGGACCTCGCCCGGGTGCCGGGTCAGCGGAACGACGGTGCGCCCGTGGACTCGGCGGGGCTTGAGCCGGATCCGGGGGTCGCCGACGTCGGGCGCGCCGACCAGGTCGTCCAGCGGCACCCGATAGGTCTGGGCGAGGGGCAGGAGCAGCTCGAGGCTCGGGCGGCGCTGGCCGTTCTCCAGGCGAGACAGGGTGCTCTTCGAGATCCCCGTCCGCTCAGAGACCTCGGTCAGCGTGATACCCCGCTCCTCCCTGACCCGGCGCAGTCGTGGGGCCACCAGGTCGAGGGTGGAGGCGACCTCGGACGCACCGCGTGATTGCTTGCTCACCCGGCCATTGCAGCGGCAATTCCCGGAAACGGCAACAAGCGTTGTCGTCGGGGGTGCCGGCGGCCACCCTCGATGCATGACCCAGACTCAGAACACCCCGACCATCCCGCCGCCCACCAAGCACCAGCTCGCCTGATGATCTGGGTCGCGGTCTTCCCGACCCTGACGGTGCTCAACCTCGCTCTCGGCGACCTGCTGGTCGACGCGCCCAGCGTGCTGCGGACGTTCGTGCTCGCGACCGTCGCCGTACCGATCGTGATCTACGGCGTGATGCCGCGGCTGCACCGGGTGCGGGGGCGGCTCCTCAGCCGTCTCGCCTGAACCAGACGGTCGCCAGCGGCGGCACCACGATCTCGGCGTACGCCGCGCTGGCACCGGGGGTGTCGGCGAGGGAGGGGTCGGCGGTGGCGGTGACCGCGCCGAGGTTGCCGACGCCGGAGCCGCCGTAGATCTCGGCGTCGGTGTTGAGGATCTCGCGCCACTCGCCCTCGGCGGGGAGGCCGAGGCGGTAGTGCTCGTGCGGGATGGACGCGAAGTTGGAGACGCAGACGACGTCGGGGGCGTCGGGGGCGCGGCGTACGAAGGAGAAGACGTTGCGGTGGGCGTCGTTGGCGTCGATCCAGGTGAAGCCCTCCGGGGAGGCGTCGCGGCCCCAGAAGGCGGGGGAGGCGCGGTACGCCGCGTTGAGATCGCGTACGACGGACTGCACGCCGCGGTGCTCCGGGTGTTCGAGCAGCCACCAGTCGAGCTCGCGCGACTCGGCCCACTCGGCCTCCTGGCCGATCTCGATGCCCATGAACGTCAGCTGCTTGCCGGGGTGGGCCCACATGAACCCGAGGTAGGCACGCAGGCTGGCCAGCTGCTGCCAGCGGTCACCGGGCATCTTCCGGGGCAGCGACCCCTTGCCGTGCACGACCTCGTCATGGGACAGCGGCAGCACGTAGTTCTCGGAGAACGCGTAGACGAGCGAGAACGTCATCTCGCCGTGGTGGTAGGAGCGGTGCACCGGCTCGCGCTCGAGGTAGTCGAGCGTGTCGTGCATCCAGCCCATGTTCCACTTGAAGCCGAACCCCAGGCCGCCGCCCGAGGTGGGGCCGGTGACCTGCGGCCACGACGTCGACTCCTCGGCGATGGTCACGATCCCGGGCACCCGCTTGTAGACGGTGGCGTTCATCTCCTGCAGGAACTGGACCGCCTCGAGGTTCTCGCGGCCGCCGTACTTGTTGGGCGTCCACTTGCCTTCGTCGCGCGCGTAGTCGAGGTAGAGCATCGAGGCGACGCCGTCGACGCGCAGCCCGTCGGCGTGGAACTCCTCCAGCCAGTAGACCGCGTTGGCATAGAGGAAGTTGCGCACCTCGTGGCGGCCGAAGTCGAAGATGTGCGAGCCCCACTCCTCGTGCCAGCCGCGCTGTGGGTTCGGGTCCTCGTAGAGCGGGCCGCCGTCGAACCGCGCCAGCGCCCACGGGTCGGTGGCGAAGTGGCCCGGCACCCAGTCGAGGATCACGCCGATGCCGGCCTGGTGCAGCTTGTCGACCAGGCGGCGGAAGCCATCGGGGTCGCCGAACCGCGAGTCCGGGGCGAAGTACGACGTCACGTGGTAGCCCCACGACCCGCCGAACGGGTGCTGCATCACCGGCATCAGCTCGACGTGGGTGAACCCGAGGTCGGAGAGGTAGGGGACCAGGTCGTCGGCGAGCTCGTCGTAGGACCAGAACCCGCCGTCGGGGTGCCGCTTCCACGAGCCGAGGTGCATCTCGTAGATCGACATCGCCTCGTCGACCGGCTGCTTCTGGGCGCGGTCGGCCATCCAGGCGTCGTCGCCCCACACGTGCGCCGTCTCGAAGACGCGCGACGAGGTCGCGGGCGCCACCTCGGCGTGGAACGCGAGCGGGTCGGCCTTCTCTTGCCACTGCCCGTCGGCGCCCAGGATCCAGTACTTGTACGTCGTCCCCGAGCCGATGTCAGGCACGAACAGCTCCCACACGCCCGACTCGCCGAGCTGGCGCATCGGGTGCTCGCGGCCGTCCCAGGAGTTGAAGTCGCCCTTCACCCGGACCCCGCGGGCCTTGGGCGCCCACACCGCGAACGACGTACCGGACACCGTGTCGCCCAGCGGGGTCTCGTAGTGGTGGACCCGCGCGCCGAGCACCTCCCACAGCTGCTCGTGCCGACCCTCGTTGATCAGGTGCAGGTCGACCTGGCCGAGCGTGGGCAGGAAGCGGTACGGGTCGTCGACCTCGTGCGTGAGGCCGTCGTAGGTCACCGCCAGCCGGTAGTCGGGGACCTCCGTGCCGGGCAGCTCGCCGACCCAGATCCCGCCGTGCTCGTGGGTGAGCGGGGTGGGGCCGTTCTTGTGCAGCACCTCCACCCGCCGGGCCAGGGGCTTGAGCGTGCGCACCGTCACCCCGCCCTCGTGGGGGTGCGGGCCGAGTACGGCGTGCGGCTCCCCGTGCTCGCCGCGGATGATCTGCTCGAGCTCCTCGACGGGCACCTTCACGGTCACGGCACTCCGATCCGGGCCACGGCCTCGAGCGGGATCGACACCCAGGCCGGCCGGTTGCGGGTCTCGTAGACGCACTCGTAGACCGCCTTGTCGGCGACGTACGCCGCGAGCATGGTGCCCTGCCGTCCGTCGAGCTCGCCGTCGGCGTAGGCCTCCAGGAAGTGCTGCTTGTTGCGGGCCGCCCACTCCTCGGCGCGCCGGGCGCGCTGGTGGGCGGAGGTCTCGTCGTGGCCGGCGAGGGTGCGCTGCACGGCGTGCGCGGCGTAGTCGAAGGACCGCATCATCCCGGCCACGTCACGCCAGGGGGAGTCGGGCAGCACCCGCTCGGAGAGCGGCTTGGCCGGCTCGCCCTCGAAGTCGACGACCTTCCAGCCCAGCACCGTGCGCAGCGTCTGACCGAGGTGCAGGTCGGCGTGGATCCGCTGCACCTCCAGCTCGCCGAGCGCCTCCAGCGCGTCGTAGGCGCCGCGCAGCTGGGCGGTGTACGACGCCAGCTCCGGCACGATCGGGGTCGCCTCGTCGAGCCGGGCGCGCATCCCCTCCGCCACCTCGGCCGCCGGCACCGTGCCGGTCTCGAAGTTCTCGGCCAGGGTGACGTGCACCTCGGCACAGCGCGATGCCGAGCCGGGTGGACTCGCCCGCGAAGTCGCCGCCCACCTCGTCGGCGTGCAGGTCGGCCTCCGCGAACAGGTTGCGCACGCTGGTCAGCGCCAGCTCCCAGCCGTCGGTGGCGGTGCGCAGGAACTGCTGCAGCATCGCCAGGTGGAGCAGCCCGTCGTCGGTGTCGGCCTCCACCCAGCCGTAGAGCTGGGCGACGTGCTCCGAGCCGGCCTCCGTGAGCACCTCGTGGATCGCGATGTCGGGGTTGGTGCCGGGGGTGATCTTGCGGAACACCTTGAGGATCGAGTCCTCGCCGAACGCCACCGAGGAGTTGGACTGCTCGCCGCTGAACAGCGTCGAGTGCGCCTCCAGGTCCAGCTCGTGCCCGGGGATCCGCTCGAACCGCAGGTCGCCCTCCGGCTTGGTGTCGAAGGCGTGCAGCCAGCCGGCCATCGCCTCCCGGTCGTGCAGCGCGTCGTAGGCGTGCACCCAGCCGAGCTCCTCTTCCTCCCACCAGCCGACGAAGGCGTGGTCGAGGCGGGACTGCGGGCTCGCTGTAGAAGACCAGCGGCACCTGGTAGAGCTCGACCCCGCCGTCGTCGTAGCGGAGCTCGACCAGGTGGAGGTGGGTCGACGGCCCGTCCTCGGGGGCACCGGGCACCTCGGCCAGCCGGCGTACGTCGCCGATCTCGAACTCGCGGCCCTTGCCGCCGAACCAGCGGGCCTCGGTCACGAACGCCTTGAGCGACTCCAGGTTCACAGCACGAGCCCCCCTTCGGCCGCGTCGGGATCGGTGAGCCGGAACCAGTAGAAGCCGTAGCCGCCCAGGGTCAGCAGGTAGGGCAGCTCGCCGACCGCGGGGAACGGCACGCCGCCGAGCAGCTCGACCGGCACCAGCCCCTCGAACCGGCGGAGGTCGAGCTCGACCGGCTGCGGGAAGCGGGACAGGTTGTTGACGCACACGATGCTGTCGCCGTCGTACTCGCGGGCGTAGGAGAGCACGCTCGGGTTGGAGCCGCCCAGGTCGCTGAACTCGCCGAGCCCGAAGGCGGGATGACGCCGGCGCGCGTGGATCATCCGACGCGTCCAGTGCAGCAACGAGGAGGGATTCTCCAGCTGGGCTTCGACATTGACGCTCTGGTACCCGTAGACGGGATCCTGAATCGCGGGCAGGTGCAGCTTGCCGGGGGTGGCCGAGGAGAAGCCGGCGTTGCGGTCGGGGGTCCACTGCATCGGGGTGCGTACGCCGTCGCGGTCACCGAGCCAGATGTTGTCGCCCATCCCGATCTCGTCGCCGTAGTAGAGGACCGGCGACCCCGGCAGCGAGAGCAGCAGCGCGGTGAACAGCTCCATCCGGTTGTCGTCGTTGTCGAGCAGCGGGGCCAGCCGCCGGCGGATCCCGATGTTGGCCTTCATCCGGGGGTCCTTGGCGTACTCGTCCCACATGTAGTCGCGGTCCTCGTCGGTGACCATCTCCAGGGTCAGCTCGTCGTGGTTGCGCAGGAAGATGCCCCACTGGCAGTTGTCGGGGATCGCCGGCGTCTGGTCCAGGATCTCCGAGATCGGGAACCGCGACTCCCGGCGTACGGCCATGAAGATGCGCGGCATCACCGGGAAGTGGAAGCACATGTGGCACTCGTCGCCGCCGGAGTCGAAGTCGCCGAAGTAGTCGACGACGTCGGACGGCCACTGGTTCGCCTCGGCGAGCAGGATCCGGCCGGGGTACTCGTCGTCGACGAACTTGCGCACCTTCTTGAGGAAGTCGTGGGTCTCCGGGAGGTTCTCGCCGTTGGTGCCGGGCCGCTCGTAGAGGTAGGGCACGGCGTCCAGGCGGAACCCGTCGAGGCCCATGTCGAACCAGAACCCCATCGCCTCGAGGATCGCCTCCTGGACCTTCGGGTTGTCGAAGTTGAGGTCGGGCTGGTGGGAGAAGAACCGGTGCCAGTAGTACTGCTGGCGGACCGGGTCCCAGGTCCAGTTCGACGGCTCGGTGTCGACGAAGATGATCCGGGCCTCCTGGTAGAGCTCGTCGGAGTCCGACCAGACGTAGAAGTCGCCGAACGGCCCGTCGGGGTCCTCGCGGCTGGCCTGGAACCACGGGTGAGCGTCGCTCGTGTGGTTCATGACGAAGTCGATGATCACCCGGATGCCGCGCTTGTGCGCCGCGTCGAGGAAGTCGTGGAAGTCGTCGACGGTGCCGCACTCGGGAAGGATGTTGGTGAAGTCGGAGACGTCGTAGCCGCCGTCGCGGAGCGGGGACATGAAGAACGGCGGCACCCACAGGCAGTCGACGCCCGAGCCACTCGAGGTAGTCGAGCTTCTCGGTCAGTCCCTTGAAGTCGCCGGTGCCGTCGGAGTTGGAGTCGCGGAAGCTCCGGACCAGCACCTCGTAGAAGACGGCGGTCTTGAACCAGTCGGGCTCGGCGTTGAGGGGCGTCATCCGGTCGCCCCGACGGTGAGGACGTGGGCCGGCTCCACGGCGGGATCGAGCCGCACGTAGTTGTGCTGCCCCCACTCCCACTCGTCGCCGGTGATCTCGTCGTGGACGGTGAAGGTGTCCTGCCAGTCGAGGCCGAGCGCGGGCAGGTCGAGGTGGACGACCGTCTCCCGGGTGGCGTGCGGGTCGAGGTTGATCACCACGACCACGATGTCGTCCGGGACCGCTTGCTGAACACCAGGATGTTCTCGTCGTCGCTGCTGTGGATCACGATGTTGCGCAGGCGCTGGAGGGCGGGGTGGTCGCGGCGGATCTCGTTCAGCCGGGTGAGGTACGGCGCCAGGCTGCGGCCCTCGTTGGCCGCGCCCTCCCAGTCGCGGATCCGGATCTGGTACTTCTCCGAGTCGAGGTACTCCTCGCTGCCCGGCCGGACCGCGACGTGCTCGAACAGGTCGAAGCCGGCGTAGACGCCCCAGCTCGGGGAGCTGGTCGCGGCCAGGGCGGCACGGATCTTGAACGCCGGCGGGCCGCCGTACTGGAGGAACGCGTGGAGGATGTCGGGGGTGTTGACGAAGAAGTTCGGCCGGATCAGGTGGTCGGACGCGTAGGCGAGCTCGCGCAGGTAGTCCTCGATCTCCCACCGGGCGTTGCGCCAGGTGAAGTAGGTGTAGGACTGGTGGAACCCGATCGCGCCGAGCGTGTGCATCATCGGCGGCTTGGTGAACGCCTCGGAGAGGAACAGCACGTCGGGGTCGGTGCGCCGGATCTCCATGAGCAGCCACTCCCAGAACGGCACCGGCTTGGTGTGCGGGTTGTCGACCCGGAAGATCCGCACTCCGTGGGACATCCAGTGCTTGACGATGCGGTAGACCTCGCGCGCGATGCCCGTGGGGTCGTTGTCGAAGTTGATCGGGTAGATGTCCTGGTACTTCTTCGGCGGGTTCTCGGCGTAGGCGATCGACCCGTCGGCGCGGGTGGTGAACCACTCCGGGTGGCTGGTCACCCAGGGATGGTCCGGCGCCGCCTGCAGCGCCAGGTCGAGGGCGACCTCGAGCCCGAGCTCGTTCGCCCGGGCCACGAAGCTGTCGAAGTCCTCGAGGGTGCCGAGGTCGGGGTGGATCGCGTCGTGCCCGCCGTCGCGGGAGCCGATCGCCCAGGGCGAGCCGGGGTCGTCGGGCCCGGGGGTGAGCGTGTTGTTCGGCCCCTTGCGGTTGACCTCGCCGATCGGGTGGATCGGCGGCAGGTAGACCACGTCGAAGCCCATCGCCGCCACGCCCTCCAGCCGCTTGGCCGCGGTCTGGAAGTTGCCGCTGGTGACCTTGCCGGTGACCGGGTCGCGGGTCGCGCCCTCGGAGCGCGGGAAGAACTCGTACCAGCTGCCGTAGAGCGCACGCTCGCGGTCGACGTACGCCGGATGGGGGCCCTCGACGGTCAGCAGCTCGCGCAGCGGGTGCGCGTCGAGCACCGTGCGGACATCGCGGGACTGGAGCTGGGCCAGCCGCGCCTCCACGGGCCGGTCCGTGTCGCGGGCGGCCGCGATCGCGCCGCGCAGCACCTTGGCGGCCTCGGGGGGGACCGGGTGCTGGATTTCCGCGATCACCCGCTCGAGCAGCAGCGCGCCCTCGAGGAACATCAGCTCCACGTCGACCCCGGCCGGGATCTTGATGCCGGCGTCGTGCTGCCAGGTGGCGAGCGGGTCGGACCACGCGTGCACCTCGAACGTCCAGGCGCCGGGCAGGTCGGGCGTCACCCAGGCCTCGTGCCGGTCGACGGGGTCGCCGAGCTTGCGCATCCGGACGGGTGGTCGCCGGCTGCCGTCCGGGGCGGTGAGCACGACCTCGGCGCTCGAGCTGGTCGTGGCCCTCGCGGAACACCGTCGCCGACACCGGGAACGCCTCACCCACGGTCGCCTTCGCTGCCTGCCTGCCCAGGTCCACCAGAGGCATGACGTCGAGAACGGGGATGCGACCGACCATGCCTCAACACTCGCGAACTCCACCCCGGGACGCAAACGCCCCCGGCGCGTCGCGCCCCGCTGGTCGAGCAGCGAGCGCCGGCGAGCGTCGGCCAACGGTGGTCGAGCAGCGAGCGCCAGCGAGCGTCGTCGAGACCCCGGCCTCGACCACAGGCGCAGCGGCCGTGGATCGCGCAAGGCGGCCGGGAACGCGCACCGCATGGCCTGGACCTACATCCTCGAGTGTGCCGACGGCAGCTTCTACGTCGGAAGCACGATCGACCTCGAACGAAGGATCAGTCAGCACAACCTCGGCGAGGGGGCGTCGTACACGAAGCCGCGTCGGCGTCGCCCGGTCAGGTTGGCCTGGGCGGCTGACTTCGCCCGGGTGGACGACGCGTTCTTCTACGAGAAGCGGATCCGGAAGTGGAGCCGCGCCAAGCGGATCGCGCTGATCGAGGGGCGGTACGACGACCTGCCGGCGCTCGCGCGGGGGCGCAACCGCGAGACCGCTCGCCGAGCCAGCGGCGGAGTCGGTCGGTTCCGGGGTCTCGACGACGCCCGTCGCTCGTTCCTCGCTCCGGGCTGCTCGACCACCGGAAGCGTCGCGCGGCGAGCCGCGCGTCGTGCTCCGGTGGTCGAGCACGCGAGCGCCAGCGAGCGTCTCGAAACCCACCGGCCGCGGCCTGCTCGTTCCTCGCAGGCAGCTGCAGATGCCGAACGGGACGAGCCCCCATGACTCGTCCCGTTCGACTCCCACCAAGCAGATTCCGCGGATCGTCTGCGGGGGTACAACGGGCCAGCCGCCGGGTGGTTATTGGATCGTTCAAGTGATCGGCGGTACGTTGCCGTTCATGCGTGCGATCCGACGCTTCACGGTCCGTCCCGTCCTGCCCGACGCGCTGGCTGCGCTGGGCGAGCTCGCCGGCAATCTCCGCTGGTCGTGGCACCCGCCGCCCAGGACGTCTTCGCCGAGGTCGACCCCGAGCTCTGGGAGACGACCGGGCGCGACCCGGTGCGGCTGCTCGGCGCGGTGGGCAACGCCCGGCTCGAGGAGCTGGCCGCCGACGAGGGCTTCCTCGAGCGGCTCGGGGTGGCCTCGCGCCGACCTGGAGCGCTACCTCACCGAGGACCGCTGGTACCAACGCCGCGGCGGCAACGGGCCGGCCTCGATCGCCTACTTCTCGCCGGAGTTCGGGATCACCGCCGTGCTGCCGCAGTACTCCGGCGGCCTCGGCATCCTGGCCGGCGACCACCTGAAGGCGGCCAGCGACCTCGGCGTACCCATCGATCGGCGTCGGCCTGCTCTACCGGCACGGCTACTTCAAGCAGTCGCTCTCGCGGGAGGGCTGGCAGCAGGAGACCTACCCGGTGCTCGACCCCGACGGGCTGCCGATCTCGCTGCTGCGCGACGCCGACGGCACGCGCGCCACGATCACCATCGCGCTGCCCGAGCGGCCCGGACCTGGTGGCCCTGATCTGGGTGGCCAAGGTCGGCCGGGTGCCGATGCTGATGCTCGACACCGACGTCGAGGAGCAACCCCGACCACTACGTCGAGATCACCGACCGGTTGTACGGCGGCAACAGCGAGCACCGGCTGCGGCAGGAGCTGCTGCTCGGCGTCGGCGGGGTCCGGGCGCTGCGGGAGTGGTCGCGGATCACCGGCGCGCCGGAGCCCGAGGTGTTCCACACCAACGAGGGCCACGCCGGCTTCCTCGGCATCGAGCGGATCCGCGAGCTCACCGTCGACGAGGCGGGGCCGCGGCTCGACTTCGAGACGGCGCTCGAGGTCGGCCGGGCGTCCACGGTGTTCACCACGCACACCCCGGTGCCGGCCGGCATCGACCGGTTCCCGCGCGACGCTGGTCGAGCAGTACTTCAGCGACGCCGGCGCCACGCCCGGGCGTGCCCGTCGAGCGGATCCTGGCGCTCGGCGCCGAGGACTTCGAGGGCGGCGACCCGGCGGTGTTCAACATGGCGGTGATGGGCTTCCGGCTGGCGCAGCGCGCCAACGGCGTCTCGCTGCTGCACGGCGAGGTCAGCCGCGGCGATGTTCAACGGGCTGTGGCCGGCCTTCGACGAGGCCGAGGTGCCGATCAGCGTCGATCACCAACGGCGTGCACGCGCCCACCTGGGTCGCCCGCGAGGTGTTCGAGCTGGCCGCCAGGCGCACGGCGCCGACGTCGACTCCGACGACGCCGACGCGTTCTGGGCCGCGGTCGACAAGATCACCGGCACCGAGCTGTGGTCGGTGAAGCGGCGGCTGCGCGAGCAGCTCGTCGAGGACGCCCGCGCCCGGCTCGGCCAGTCCTGGCGCAAGCGCGGCGCGCGCCGAGGCCGAGCTCGGCTGGATCGACACGCGCGCTCGACCCCGACGTGCTGACGATCGGCTTCGCGCGCCGGGTGCCGTCGTACAAGCGGCTGACGCTGATGCTGCGCGACCCCGAGCGGCTGAAGGCGCTGCTGCTGCACCCCGAGCGGCCGGTGCAGATCGTGATCGCCGGCAAGTCGCACCCCGCCGACGACGGCGGCAAGAAGCTGATCCAGGAGATGGTGCGGTTCGCCGACGACCCGGAGGTGCGGCACCGGATCGTGTTCCTGCCCGACTACGACATCGCGATGGCGCAGCCGCTCTACCCGGGCTGCGACGTGTGGCTCAACAACCCGCTGCGGCCCTACGAGGCGTGCGGCACGTCCGGCATGAAGGCCGCGCTCAACGGCGGCGCTCAACCTCTCGATCCTCGACGGCTGGTGGGACGAGTGGTACGACGGCGAGAACGGCTGGGCGATCCCGTCCGCCGACGGCGTCGAGGACCCCGACAAGCGCGACGACCTCGAGGCGCCGCGCTCTACGACCTGATCGAGAACGAGGTCGCGCCGCGGTTCTACGACGCCGACGGCGACGGCGTGCCGGCGCGCTGGATCGAGATGCTGCGGCACACGCTCAAGTCGCTCGGGCCGAAGGTGCTGGCGACCCGGATGGTGCGCGACTACGTCCGCGCAGCTCTACGCGCCGGCCGCCGAGTCGTCGCGCGCGCTCAACTCCGACTACGAGGGCGCCCAGGAGCTGGCGGCCTGGAAGGCGCGGGTGCGCGGCGGCCTGGGACGGCGTCCGGGTCGAGCACGTCGAGAGCGAGCGGCGTCGGCGACGCGCCCGAGGTCGGCGCGACGCTCGACCGTCCGCGCGTTCGTGTCGCTGGGCGAGCTGACCCCCGACGACGTCGACGTCCAGGTCGTGCACGGCCGGACCAACTCCGAGGACGAGCTGATCGAACCGACCGTCGTCGCTCGCTGCGCCCGGCCGAGACCTACGACGGCAACCGGCACCGCTTCGACGGTCGAGGTGACGCTCGGACCAGCCGGCCCGTTCGGCTACACCGTCCGCGTGCTGCCGAAGAACCCGATGCTGGCCTCGCCCGCCGAGCTCGGCGTGGTGGCGCTGCCCGGTGGTAGCCGAGCACCATCGAGGTGCGGCTCGGAGATCTATTCGATCTGACCTGTGTCGCACTCTGTCGCTTGTCACCGGGCGTCCGTCGACGGTGCCAGCAGTGGCCAGGTCTTCCAGTGCCAGCCGTCCTCGCGCCCAGGTCGGATCGTCCACAGCAAGACGGTCTCCGAAGGCCTGTCGGCCCTCAATGGTCAGGAGAATCCAGGCGACGGCCAAGTCGCAGGCGGGGTCACTCGACCCCGCAGGCACCTATGTCGATCACGGCTGCGAGTTGCCCGGCGGTGTCGAATGCCGTTCCCTTGCGGCAATGTCACCGTGGAACCAGCGGCGACGCCGTCCCACTCTGCGTTGAGGGCTTCGGCCCAGACTCTGCGGACCGAGTCGACGTCGATGTGCCCTTCGAGGTCCTCCACGGCGCGGCGGTCTCGCCGTCGCAGGTGCGCAGGGTGCCGCCTCGGAACCAGTTGTGTATGCCGGGTTGCGGTCCCTCAGTTGGGTCGACAGCCTGCAGAGCAGCGGCTACCGCCCGGTCGGCGGCGAATTCACGGGGGTCGGCGATCCGTTCGACAGCGGCGGCTTCGACCATCGAACAACCGGTCGATCGACCAGGGATGCGGATCGTCGGCGGCTCGGCGCACCCCTGGCGACCGAGGTCGGTATCAGCAGCGGCAGTCGTGCAGAGAGCGCAGGTAGCCACTGGTGTTCCTTCTCGACCGCCTGGCGCGTATTCGGTGGCGCTCGGGAGGCGCACGACCAGCTCTTCGCCGAGGTGGAAGGTCCAGTTGTCCCAGCCACCGTTGCCAACTGGTTCGAGCGGCAGGTCGGCCCATTGCGGGAACTGATCTCTGCTCAACTCGACGGACCTGGTGCTGACTCAACCCCTACCACGTTGTCGAACGGCGCCACCCAGATCGCGGGTGTCACCTCGAGAGGTCTTCCTTGATCGGTTCAAGACCTACCAGGCCGAGGTACGTCGGCTTCGACGCCACCAACGACGTCGCGCGTGCTGCGGCTCCATGAGACGTCGAACTCGGATCTGACCCGCGGCCACCGATCGACCGACGACGGCAACGCGCAAGATCCGGCGACACCGTCACCACGGCTCGGCAACGCCGAGGGCCGCGGCGACCTGGTCGCGGCGAGCGGCCCGGTCACGCGAGCCTGGACCAGACCATCACCGCCTCCACCGACGGAACGGCCAGGGCGAGACGGTGTCCGGCCTGATCGAGTGCGAACGTCGACGTGGTCGTCCGGCGACTCCGGCGGCGCCATGCTCGACTCTCAGGGCGAGGTCGTCGGGATGACCACGGCCGCGTCGACCGGTGCCCGGACATCACCGGCTACGCCATCAGCTCGACATGGCGCTCGCGCTCGCCGATCAGATCGAGGCCGGCGACCAGGCGGCCCGTCGACATCGGCGCGTCGGCGTTCCTCGGCGTCGACTGCGTCGCCCGAGTCCGGCGGACCGAGTCAGCCGCAGTCGGCGCACCGGCTCGAACGAGGCGATCCGCCCGGCGAACCCCAGGCCGCGAGCCGACGCGCGAGCTGGCCTCGGTTGCCCCGACGTCCAGCACGCAGTCGATCCGCAGCTTCTGCAACACCCAGGCCGGTGCTCGTCGGCGAACTGGGCGACGAGCGCTGCGGTGCGCCGCATCCGCCGGAGGTGCCGTCGTCGTCGCGAGCAGCACCGGGCCGATCTTCGACGGACCCGATCGTGCTGCACGGTCACCGCTGGTCGAGCGCCGCGTTGCCTGGACCAGCTAGGCGCCGTCCCGCACGCGCTGTACGTCGTAGCCCGCACGCGTGAGCAGGGAGCGGACGCAGGTGTCCGGCGCGCCATCGCGTCAGGTCTCCCGCAGGACCACGACGGTCCAGCCGCCGAGGGCGAGCTCCTCGCCGGCCTTGACCGGGGTGCCGATCGGCTGTCGGGGTCGGTGGAGAGCACGACCTCGCCGCTGTGCACCCAGTCGTTCTCCGGGAGCCGCACGGTGACGGGGTCGGCGCCGGCGACCACCAGCACGAACGACGCGTCGACCAGCTGCTCGCCGTCGGCACGGGCGAGCGGAGTGGGTCGCCGGCGACGAACATGCCGAGCGCGCGCAGCCCCGGGTCGTGCCAGTCGTCGCCGTCATCTCGCCGCCCGTCGGGGTGCAGCCAGGCCAGGTCCTTGGGGCCGCCCTCGATCGTCGGCCGGCCCTCGAACCAGTGCCGCTGGCGCAGCGCCGGGTGCTCGCGGCGCAGCGCCAGCGCGTCTTGGTCACCTCGTAGACGTCCAGCCAGGCGTCGTCGGGCCGCCAGTCGAACCAGGAGATCTCGTTGTCCTGGCAGTAGGCGTTGTTGTTGCCGCGCTGGGTGCGGCCGCGCTCGTCGCCGGCGGTGATCATCGGCACGCCGTTGGACAGCAGAGCGTGGCCATCAGGTTGGCCGCGCTGGCGGCGGCGCAGCGCGAGGATCTCCGCGTCGTCGGTCTCGCCCTCGACCCCGTGGTTCCAGGACCGGTTGTTGTCGGTGCCGTCGCGGTTGTCCTCGCCGTTGGCCTCGTTGTGCTTGGTCTCGTAGCTGACCAGGTCGCGCACGGTGAAGCCGTCGTGCGCGGTGACGAAGTTGACCGAGGCGTACGGCGACCGGCCGTCGTCGGCGTACAGGTCGCGCGAGCCGGCCAGCCGGGTGGCGACCGTCCGGATCGCCGCCGAGCTGCGCCGCGCCAGAAGTCGCGGATCGCGTCGCGGAACTTGTCGTTCCACTCCGCCCAGGGCGGCGGGAACTCGCCGACCTGGTAGCCGTCCATCGACGCGTCCCACGGCTCGGCGATCAGCTTCACCTGCCGCAGCACCGGGTCCTGGCCGATCGCGGTGAGGAACGTGCCGGTCATGTCGATCTCGTGGCCGACGCGGGTGAGCGCGGACATCAGGTCGAAGCGGAACCCGTCGACGTGCATCTCGGTCACCCAGTAGCGCAGCGAGTCGAGGATCAGCCGCAGCGCGAACGGGTGCGACGGCGTCGACGGTGTTGCCGCAGCCGGTGACGTCCCAGTAGTGTCGTCGGCCGGGTGCCGGGCTCGCCGTCGCCGACCCGGTAGTAGAAGCCCGGTCGTCGAGGCCGCGGAAGCGACAGCGTCGGCCCGTCGCGGCCGCCCTCGGCGGTGTGGTTGTAGACGACGTCGAGGATCACCTCGAGCCCGGCCGCGTGCAGGCCCGCACCATCTGCTTGAACTCCGTGACCTGCTGGCCCGCGGTCGCCGGACGGCGGAGTAGGCGCGTGCGGGGCGAAGAAGCCGATCGAGTTGTAGCCCCAGTAGTTGACCAGCCCGCGCTCGACCAGCGCCGGCTCGGTGACGAACTGGTGGATCGGCAGCAGCTCGACCGCGTCACGCCGAGGTCCTTCAGGTAGTCGACGACCGCGGGGTGGCCAGCCCGGCGTACGTGCCGCGCAGCTGCTCGGGCACCCGGTCGTGCAGCTTGGTCAGCCCTTGACGTGCAGCTCGTAGATCGACGGTGTCGCGCCAGCGGTGCCGCAGCGGCTGGTCGCCCTGCCAGTCGAACTCGTCGGGACCGACCACGACGCTGCGCGGCACGTACGGCGCGGAGTCGGTCGTGCTCGCGCTCCTCGGGCGTCGTCGAGGTCGTAGGCGAAGATCGCCGGCTCGTCGGTCGACGTCGCCGCTGATCGCCCGCGCGTACGGGTCGAGGAGCAGCTTGTCGGCGTTGAACCGCAGGCCCGCGTCGGGTCCCACGGCCCGTCGGCGCGGAAGCCGTACGGCGTGCCGGGACCGGTACGTCGGGCAGCGCGCCGTGCCAGATGCCAGCGTCTGCTCGGTGAGCTGGTGCCGGGTCTCGGCGCCGTCGTCGTCGAACAGGCACACCCAGCACGGCGGTCGGCGTCGGGGGCGCGGACGGCGAAGTTCGTCGCCTCGGGCGTCCAGGTGGCGCCCGAGCGGATGGTGCCGGCCCGGCCATACCGGCGAGCGGTCTCCGAGGTTGCGCCACAGACCAGGGGTCACAGGTGGCATTCTTCCCGATGCCGCCACCCGAGGGCAGCGAGGGGTGACGGCCACAATGCGGGGCGGATTGCTGCAACCGCCCAGGCGACGGAGGAGGGACCATGAGCGAGTTCGTGCGGCCTCGAGGTGCAGCCGACGGCGTCGGCACGATCCGGCTGGACCGGCCGAAGATGAACGCCCTCAACGTGCAGGTGCAGGAGGAGATCCGCGCCGCGGCCACCGAGGCCGCCGAGCGCGACGACGTCCGCGCCGTCGTCGTCTACGGCGGCGAGCGGGTGTTCGCCGCCGGCGCCGACATCAAGGAGATGGCCGACATGTCCTACCACGGACATGGTCCGCGCTCCGGCGCGCTGCAGTCGGCGTTCACGGCGGTGGCGAAGATCCCGAAGCCGGTCGTCGCGGCGGTCAACGGCTACGCGCTCGGCGGCGGCTGCGAGCTCGCGCTGTGCGCCGACTCCGGATCGCCGCCGAGGACGCGACGCTCGGCCAGCCCGAGATCCTGCTCGGCATCATCCCCGGCGCCGGCGGCACCCAGCGGCTCACCCGGCTGGTCGGCCCGAGCAAGGCCAAGGACCTGATCTTCACCGGCCGGTTCGTCAAGGCCGACGAGGCGCTGGCGATCGGGCTGGTCGACCGGGTCGTCCCGGCCGCCGCAGGTCTACGACGAGGCGCGTCGCCTGGGCGCGGCAGTTCGCCGGCGCCGCGGCGTACGCCCTGCGGGCCGCCAAGGAGAGCATCGACCGCGGCCTCGAGGTCGACCTCGAGACCGGCCTGGAGATCGAGCGTCAGCAGTTCGCGGCGCTGTTCGCCACCGAGGACCGCGCGATCGGCATGGATCCTTCGTCGAGAACGGCCCGGGCAAGGCCGAGTTCAGTGGACGGTGAGCAGGGCATGGGGCCGAAGGCGACGTCACCAACACCGACAACGGTCCGCACCACGCGCTGCGCAGCGTGGTCTGGCTGCATCGTTCGTCGTCTTCGGCTGGTCCTCGCGCTCTGCGCGCCCTGCTGATCGCGCTCGACGCCAACCAGGACAACGCGCTGGTGCAGCTTCGTGCTCGACGTCGCCAACGCGGTCGACCTCGGGCGTCTTCGACCTGCGACAACGCCATCAAGGCAGTTCAACGGCGAGAACGCCGAGGTCAAGAACGCGCTGTTCAACTAGGGCATCGGCGCGGTCGTCTACCTGATCGTCGGCCGGTTCCTGGAGCGCATGATCCAGCCCTGAGCCGGCGCGCACCGGCGTGACCCGGAACACGCTGTGAGGGAGTCCACGCGTGGACCGTGTTCCGCCGCACGTGACCCGCCAGTAACCTGCCCCACGCTGCCACCACATGGCTGACCGATGCGCACAGGAGGGGCCGTTCCGGCCACACACCATGAACATTGTCGTCTGTGTGAAGTACGTGCCCGACGCGACCGCCGACCGGCGGTTCGAGTCGGACAACACCGTTGACCGCGTGGGTGTCGACGGTCTGCTGTCCGAGCTCGACGAGTACGCCGTCGAGCAGGCGCTCCAGATCAAGGAGAAGGCCGACAACCCGGAGGACGTGACGGTCACCGCGCTGTGCGTCGGCCCCGAGAAGGCCGTCGACGCGGTGCGCAAGGCGCTGCAGATGGGCGCCGACCAGGGCGTCCACGTCCACGACGACGCGATCGCCGGCTCCGACGCGATCGCGACCTCGCTGGTGCTGGCCAAGGCGGTCGAGAAGATCGGCGATGGCGCCGTCGACCTCGTGCTCTGCGGCATGGCCTCGACCGACGGCGCGATGAGCGTCGTCCCGGCGATGCTCGCCGAGCGGCTCGGCCTGCCCCAGGTCACCCTCGCCTCGGTGATCGAGACCCAGGGCGACCAGCTCCGCGATCAAGCGCGACGGCGACGCCGCGACCGAGGTCATCGGCGGCGACGATGCCGCTGGTGCTCTCGGTGACCGACCAGTCCGGCGAGGCCCGCTACCCGTCGTTCAAGGGCATCATGGCGGCGAAGAAGAAGCCGCTGGAGACCTACTCCCTGGGCGACCTCGGCGTCGACGCCGGCGAGGTCGGCCTGTCGGTCGCGTGGACCGCAGGTCGAGGAGACCACCGAGCGTCCGCCGCGCACCGCCGGCGAGATCGTCAACGACGAGGACGGCTCGGGCGCCACGGCGCTGGCCGAGTTCCTCGCCTCCAAGAAGTTCATCTGAGGAGCGGATGAGCTGACATGTCTGAAGTTCTGGTTCTCGTCGACCACGTCGACGGCGAGGTCAGCAAGCCCACCTACGAGCTCCTCACCATCGCCAAGCGGCTCGGCGAGCCGTCCGCGGTCTTCATCGGCGGCGGCCGACAAGGCCGGCGCGGTGGCCGAGGAGGTCAAGAAGTACGGCGCGGAGAAGGTCTACGTCGTCGACGACGCCGAGATCAAGGGCTACCTGGTGGCCCCCAAGGCCGAGGCGCTGCAGCAGCTGGCCGAGAAGACCGTCGCCGGCCGCGATCCTGATCTCCTCCTCCTTCGAGGGCAAGGAGATCGCCGGCCGGCTGGCGATCAAGCTCGACTCCGGGCCTGATCACCGACGCGGTCGACGTCGCCGAGGACGGCCGGGACCACCCAGTCGGTCTTCGCCGGCAACTACACGGTCAAGGCGAAGGTCACCAAGGGCACGCCGATCATCACGGTCAAGCCGAACTCCGCCGCCCCGGAGGAGGCCGAGGGCGCCGGCGACGGTCGAGGAGTTCGCCGCGACCGTCTCCGACGCGGCCAAGAAGGCGCAGATCGTGGCCTCCCAGCCGCGCAAGGCCACCGGTCGCCCCGAGCTCACCGAGGCCGCGATCGTGGTCTCCGGCGGCCGCGGCACCGGTGGCGACTTCGAGCCGGTCGAGGCCTCGCCGACGCCCTCGGCGCCGCCGTCGGCGCCTCGCGCGCCGCGGTCGACTCCGGCTGGATCCCGCACGCCTTCCAGGTCGGCCAGACCGGCAAGACCGTCTCGCCGCAGCTCTACATCGCCGCCGGCATCTCCGGTGCGATCCAGCACCGCGCCGGCATGCAGACCTCGAAGACCATCGTGGCCGTCAACAAGGACGAAGAGGCCCCGATCTTCGAGCTGGTCGACTTCGGCGTCGTGGGCGACCTGCACACGGTCCTCCCCGCCGCCACCGAGGAGATCAACAAGCGCAAGGGCTGACCCGTCACCAGCCGAACGCTGACCCGTCACGACATTCTGCTGACGGGCAGCGCTTGTCGTCTGGGGCTCAGTTGGTCAGGAAGAAGCCGCCGATCCGCTCCTCGTCGATGATGCCGACCTTGGCGACCCTCACCTTGCGGTCGCCGGCGCTTGCCGGAGAGGATGATCTTGCGCAGCGACGTCGTTGTTGTCGGTGTCGTCGACTCGACCAGCGTTGCCGTTCGGGTTGGCCTCGACCGCGATGTAGTAGACGCCGTTGGGCAGGTCCTCGATCCGGAACGCCTGGCCGGCGCGGTACTGGGCGTAGGTGTCACCCCAGCCGGCCGAGAGCACCTCGCGGATCGACAGGGAGTCCGTCGCCGCCGCAGGCGGTGGCGAGGTCGGTGTTCTCCGGCTGCCAGTCGGCGTCCGGCACGGTGTAGTCGACGGCGTCGGTGTTGGCCAGGCAGAACGCCTCCTTGCGTCGAGCGACCGCCAGGGTCATGTCCGCGTCGAGCAGCCGGTAGCGCGCGAAGTCCTTGAAGTGCCAGTGCTGGTGGGTCGGCTGGCGTGCCAGTGCATCGTCGCCGACCTGCTGGTAGCCGGTCTGGTTGCCGTCGGCGTCGAAGAAGTACTGGTAGGCGTCCATCTGGTCCTCGCCCTCGCGCGGAAGCCGTCGACGACCAGCGGGCTGTTGCCGGCGTTCCAGACGGTGGCCGCGAACCGGCAGGTTGTTGCCGTTGCGGGAGATGCCGATGCCCAAGGCGGGCAGCGACCGCAGGTCGGGGACCGGGCCCTCGAGCGCCTCGGCGTCCGACGTGCGTCGGGCCGGTCGGTGCCTTCGCGTGCGGCCGCGGGCTCGGCGCGGTCGGCGGCCCGCCTCGTCACCGCTGCCCTTCTTCACGACCAGCCGGGTGGTGCCCGGCGTCGGCGGGGGCGAGGCCGAACGCCTCGGCGTACTCCGGCGCGATCGCGAGGTGACGTCGTACTGGCCGGAGGCAGGCGGAGCGGGTTCTGCCAGCCGAGCACGTTGCTCGTCCAGCCCGCCTGGATGCCCTGCACCGACCCGAGGGTGTAGGGGTTGTAGCGGGCAGTCGTAGGGGTACGGGGAGGTGGCCGGCGCGTCGGGCCGGGTGCGCTGGGACTCGTAGGAGTTCAGGCAGATGTCCTTCCAGCTCGTGCTCGACCTTCCCGGTCGCCACGTTCTTCACGCTGAACTTGAGGAAGCGGTGCAGCCCGCCGAAGGTCTTCATCGAGCCGGCCGGCAGCTCGACGTCGCCGTCGGGGACTTCCAGACGGTGCGGATGCTTCGTCGTACGACGGCCGCGTGGACCAGACCTCGAACGGGTCGCCCCGGCGCGCAGTCGACCGGCCAGCGGGACTCGGTGCAGCCGCGGCGCCGTAGGTGTAGGCGACCGTCCGGGCGGGAGTCGCAGGCTGAGGACGGGGTCGGCGTGTCGCCTCGTCGGCCTGCGCGGTGGTCGGGAGGGCGGCGAGTGGGGCCGCGATGAGCGTCGCCGCGAGGGCGAGCGCGATGCGTCGGTGCACGGTGGGGTTGCCTTTCGACGGGGGATGCGATGGCGGGCGGAGCCGCCCTTACCCGTGGTGACGCACTGAGCGCCGGTTTGGTTGCCTTCGAAGGCGATGGGTACCGCCGGATCGTGGCAGACACTCTGCACGTCCACGGCGTCGAGGTCAGCAAACCCGAGAAAGTGCTGTTCCCGGACGACGGGATCACCAAGCTCGATCTGGCGACGTACTACGACGAGATCGCCGACGTGATGCTGCCGCACGTGCGCGGCCGGCCCGTCAACATGCAGCGCTTCCCCGACGGCATCCAGGGCGGCGCGTTCTACGAGAAGAAGGTGCCAGTCGCACTTCCCGGACTGGGTGCCCACCACCCAGGTCGACACCGCCGACGAGCCGCAGCGGCAGGTCGTCGCCGACGACGCTCGGACCCTCGTCTACCTCGCCCAGCAGGCCTGCATCACCCCGCACACCTGGCTGTCCCGGAGGACGACCTGGAGCGGCCCGGACCAGCTGATCTTCGACCTGGACCCTTCCGACGACGACCCGGACACGCCGCGGTACGCCGGGCGACCCGCTCGTCGGGTGGCTGCTCGACGACCTCGGGCTCACGACGTACCTCAAGACGACCGGGTCGCGGGGCTATCACGTGCTGGTCCCGTTGCGCCGCGACCTCGGGTTCGACGACGTCCGCGCGTTCGCCCGCCGGGTCGCCGAGGTGCCTCGTCGACGACGATCCCGACCTGCTCACCCTCGAGCACCGGAAGGCCAAGCGCGGCGACCGGGTCTTCGTCGACGTGCTGCGCAACGGTACGGACAGACCGCCGTCCCGCCGTACGCCGTCCGGCCCCGGCCGGGCGCGCCGGTGGCGACCCCGATCGAGTGGTCCGAGCTGTCCCGGGTCGCGCCGGACGCTCACGACATCGCATCGGTACGGCGACGGTTGCGCCGCCGCGCCTGCCCCTGGGCCGATGTCCGCCGGCACGCCCAGGGCCTCGCTCGCGCCCGGAAGCGCCTCGGCTGAGCGTCGTACCCTGCGGGCATGGCCCGCCGCGCGACCGTCGAAGGACGTGCACCGTCTCGCTCTGTCGATGCCGGGCGCGACCCGCTACCCCGATCCGAAGAAGGCCGTCTACCAGGTGAGCCGCGAAGAGCTTTGTATTCTTCCGCACCCCGCGGCCGGACGCGTTCGATCCCGAGACGGGGGAGCGGTACGACGACGTGATCGTGTTCTGGGTCGAGTCGGAGGAGGTGAAGCACGAGCTGCTGGCCGACGAGTCGCTGCCGTTCTTCACCACTCCGCACTTCAACGGCCACCCGTCAGTGCTGCTGCGCGGGTGCCGGGTCGGCGAGCTCGACGTGGACGAGCTCGCCGAGGTCGTCGCGGACGCCTGGCTGGCGCGGGCGCCGAAGACCAAGGCGCGACGGTGGCTAATTGAGATGGGGCTCGAGGAGCGCGGTCAGACCTGACTACCCTTTTCGGGTGAGCATCCAGCAGGAGGTCGTCGAGACGGCGGAGCGCGCGCGGGTGGCCAGCCACGCGCTGGCGCTGGCCACCCGGGCGCGAGAAGGACGCCGCGCTGCACGCGATGGCCGACGCGCTGCTGGCCCGGGCCGAGCGAGATCCTCGCCGCGAACGCCGACGACGTCGCCGCGCGCGGAGGCCGACGGGACGCCGGCCAACATCATCGACCGGCTGCGGCTCGACGCCCGAGCGGCTCGACGGCGATGGCCCAGGGACTGCGCGACGTCGCCGGCCTGCCCGACCCGGTCGGCGAGGTGGTCCGCGGCAGCACCCTCGCCAACGGCCTGGAGCTGCGCCAGGTGCGGGTGCCGTTCGGGGTGGTCGGGATCATCTACGAGGCCCGACCCAACGTCACCGCCGACGCCGCCGGCATCTGCCTGAAGTCCGGCAACGCGGTGCTGCTCCGCGGCAGCTCGAGCGCGCGGTCCAGCAACGCCGCGATCGTCGACGTGCTCCGCGACGCGGCCGCCTCCGCCGGGCTGGACCGCCGACGTCGTCCAGCTGGTGCCCGGCGACACCCACGAGAGCGTCAAGGCGCTGATGCGCGCCCGCGGCCTGGTCGACGTGCTGATCCCGCGCGGCGGCGCCGGCCTGATCCGCTCGGTCGTCGAGGAGTCGACGGTGCCGGTGATCGAGACCGGCGTCGGCAACTGCCACGTCTACGTCGACGCGCGCCGCCGACCTCGACAAGGCGCTCGCGATCGTGGTCAACGCCAAGACCCACCGCACCAGCGTCTGCAACGCGGCCGAGTCCCTGCTCGTGCACGCCGACGTCGCCGACGCGTTCCTGCCGCGGGTGGTCGCCGCGCTCCAGGAGGCCGGCGTCACCGTCCACGGCGACGAGGCGTTCGCGGCGTACGACGGGGTGCTGCCGGCCACCGACGAGGACTACGCGCGCGAGTACCTCTCCCTCGACATCTCCGCCGCCGTCGTACCCGACCTGGACGCGGCGATCGCCCACATCCGCCGCTACTCCAGCCAGCACACCGACGCGATCGTCACCGGCGACCAGGCCGCGGCCCGGCGGTTCGTGGCCGCGGTCGACTCGGCCGCGGTGCTGGTCAACGCCTCGACCCGGTTCACCGACGGCGGCGAGTTCGGGTTCGGCGCGGAGATCGGGATCAGCACCCAGAAGCTGCACGCCCGCGGACCGATGGGGCTGCCGGAGATGACGTCCACGAAGTACGTCGTCACCGGCGAGGGACACGTGCGCTGACCGGCGCACCCCACGAGATACCTTTCGCCCATGCCGAAGGACCTGCCGATCCACGCTGACGCGTCCGTGGAGCGGCTCTGGACCGGCGCCACGGTCATCACGTTCATCCGCACCATCGCGTCGCTCGTGCTCTGCCTGTGCGGCGCCTACGAGGGCGAGAAGCTCTGGCTGGTCGTCGGCCTCGTCGTCTACTGGGTCGGCGACAGCCTCGACGGCGCGTGGGCGCGCTGGTTCGACTGCGAGACCCGCACCGGCGCCTGCATCGACATGTTGTGCGACCGGCTCAACTGCGCGGCGTTCTACGTCGGCCTCGCCTGGCTCGAGCCCGAGATGGCGCTGCCCGTCGGCGTCTACCTCTTCGAGTTCATGGTGATCGACGTGTTCCTGTCGCTGGCGTTCCTCGCCTGGCCGATCCGCAGCCCCAACTACTTCTACGTCGTCGACCGGCGGATCTACCTGTGGAACTGGTCGAAGCCGGCCAAGGCGGTCAACTCGGCGCTGTTCGCCGTGCTCCTGCTGGTCACCGGCTGGTGGTGGCTTGGTCTGGTGATCGCGATCGCCCTGCTCGTGCTCAAGTGCGTCTCCCTGCGGTGGCTGCTGCAGCTCGGGATGCCGGTCCCTGAGCAGGTCCCGACCGCGAACATCGATGATCCTGCTGCTGACCACGTTCGGCGTGAGCATGGCCTCGGCACTGCTTCCCCTGATCAACATCGAGCTCTATCTCGCCGGCGTCGGTGCCGTCGGCTCCGGCGAGGCGGTGACGCCTCGGCATCGCCGCCGGCGCCGGGCAGACCATCGGCAAGATCTTCTGGTACGAGGTCGCCAGGCGCGGCATCGAGTCCGAGTGGGCGCAGAAGAAGCTCTCCGCGCCGAAGGTGAAGGCCGCCTACGAGCACTGGGTGGGCGCGATGCAGGGCCGCCCCTGGTACGGCGGCGCGGTCATGTTCGCCGCCGCGCTGGGCGGGATCCCGCCGCTGCTGGTGATGGCGGCGGTCGCCGGCGTGCTGAAGATGCCGTTCTGGGTGTTCCTCCCGACGATCTTCGTCGGCCGGACCCTGCGGTTCTGGCTGGTGCTGGTCGGGGTCGATTTCCTCTTCGACTGAGTCGGTTTCTGTAGGCTGCGGGCCATGTCGCTGAGCCAGATCGCCGTGCTGCTGACCCGGCCGCCGAGGAGCACGGCGAGCCCGCCGTCAACCCGTGGTTCGTCGGCGGCGGCGCGCTGGGCATCCTGCTCCTGCTGCTGGTCGCCCTGGTCGCCTTCGGCGGAGGACGCGAGCACACCTGAGCATGTCGCAGACCGCCTCGGCACGCCGTCGGATCGGCGTCATGGGCGGCACCTTCGACCCGATCCACCACGGGCACCTGGTCGCGGCCTCCGAGGCGCAGGCCTGGTTCGGCCTCGACGAGGTCCTCTTCGTCCCCACCGGGGAGCCGTGGCAGAAGGCCGACCGGCAGGTCTCGCCCGCCGAGCACCGCTACCTGATGACCGTGATCGCGACCGCGGCCAACCCGCGGTTCCGGGTCTCCCGGGTCGACATCGACCGCGGCGGCCCGACGTACACCATCGACACGCTGCGCGACCTGCGCGCGGTCCACCCCGACGCCGACCTCTACTTCATCACCGGCGCCGACGCGCTGACCGAGATCTTCACCTGGCGCGACGCCGACGAGGCGTTCGAGCTCGCGCACTTCGTCGGCTGCACCCGACCCGGCTCCGAGATGGACCCCGAGACCCTGCGGGCGATCCCGCCCGAGCGGGTGACGATGCTGGAGATCCCGGCGCTCTCGATCTGCTCCACCGACTGCCGTGAGCGCCAGCGCCGCGGCCAGCCGATCTGGTACCTCGTGCCCGACGGCATCGTCCAGTACATCCCGAAGCACGACCTCTACCCGAGGGAAACGCAGTGACAGCCACCGACCACGCCCTCGAGCTCGTCGTCGCGGCCGCCCGCGCGGCCAGCGACAAGCTCGCCCAGCAGATCGTCGCCTTCGACGTCAGCGAACAGCTCGCGATCACCGACGCCTTCCTGATCGCCTCGGCCACCAACGACCGCCAGGTCAAGGCGATCGTCGACGAGGTCGAGGACAAGCTGCGCGAGATCGGCGCCAAGCCGATCCGGCGCGAGGGGGAGCGCGACGGCCGCTGGGTGCTGATCGACTACGGCGAGATCGTGGTGCACGTCCAGCACGAGGAGGAGCGGCAGTTCTACGCCCTCGAGCGGCTGTGGCGCGACTGCCCGACCATCGAGCTGCCGGCCGACGTCGACGCCGCCCACCGGTGGCTGACGCGGCGCGCGCTGCTCCTGCTCCGGCACGGGCGGACCGCCTGGAACCCCGAGCGCCGGATCCAGGGCCACCTCGACGCCGGGCTCGACGAGACCGGCCACGCGCAGGCGCGGGCCGCGGCGAAGGAGATCGCCGCCGCGCCGACCCGCCCTGCTGTGGAGCTCGGACCTCGCCCGGGCGGCCGACACGGCGGCGTACGTCGGCGAGGCGTGCGGGCTCGAGGTGGTCACCGACCCCCGGCTGCGGGAGTACGACCTCGGGGCGATGCAGGGCCGCACTCTACGCAGAGCGTCGCCGAGACGCGACCCGGAGGCGTTCGAGCGCTTCCGGCGCGGGCGACTTCGAGGCGGCCGACGGCGAGTCGACCGCCGAGGTGGGGGCCCGGATGGCCGAGGCGCTGCGCGAGCTGCTCGAGGCGACCGCCGCCGGGACGGGTGTCCGTGGCCGTGTCGCACGGCGCGGCGATCCGGGTCGGGCTCGCCGAGCTGGTGGGCTGGGGAGCGCCGCTCGGCCTCACCCTCGGGCGCCCTCGTCAACTGCGGCTGGGCGGTGCTCACCGAGGACGAGCCGGGCGGCCGGCTGCGGCTGACCTCGTACAACCGGACGGCCCCGGCCGACCGACGACACGGCCGATTTCGCCTCGCCCCCATCGGTTGGCTAAGATTCCGCGAGTTGCCCAGCAGTCGCCGGGCAACAAGCGACGGGGCTGTGGCGCAGCTGGTAGCGCATCTGCATGGCATGCAGAGGGTCAGGGGTTCGAGTCCCCTCAGCTCCACGGATTGAGACCGGGCCTGCGGCCCGGTTTCCGTCGTTTTGGCCGGCGCAGCTGGTAGCGGTCTGTCATTCTGGGCGATGGCATGCAGAGGGTCAGGGGTTCGAGTCCCCTCAGCTCCACGGAATGAACCGGCCTTGCGGCATCGGTTTTGCGTCCGGCGCAGCTGGTAGCGGCTTCTGTCAATCTGGGCGATCATGCAGAGGGGTAGCCGGGGCGTCGGGCGTGCCCCAGAGCCCAAGGAGAGACATGAGCAAGCGGCGGATGGCTGTGGCCACACTGGCGGCAACACTCGCGGGGGTGGGCAGCATCGCGGTGGCGCAACAGCCGGCCTCCGCCGAGGTGCGCTACATCCACGACAAGGCCAATGACGGGGACGACAACGGCGGCGGGCCGAACGACATCGGCGACGTGAAACGGGTCCGGATCGGGCACGGCAAGGACTGGGTCTACATCAAGGCGACACCCCACAAGGGCGCGTTCCTTGGTGACTTCGACGAGTACTGGATCGACACCATCCTCAAGAACCCCGGTCCCGAGTTCGTGGTCCAGACGAACACGGACTACGGCGACTGGTTCCGGGTGTACCGCTCCGAGAAGTTCGGCAAGTTCGGCAAGGCCACCAGCCGCTCCGGCCGGTTGCACTACGACCACGAGACGCAGCAGTACCGGTTCCGGATCCCTCGCGGGAGCCTGCGGAGCAAGGCCGGGAACCTTCCCGGCGAGGCTTCGGGTGAGCGTGCACACGGTCACGGTCTTCGGCGGGCACGGAGACTGGGCGCCCGGAAAGCGGAAGTTCGGTCCCTGGGTCGGCGTGGGCTGAGCTCCGCCGGCAGTCAGGAGTCCTGTTCGCTGTCAGGGCGGCGGTGCCTGCCGGGAGTCGTTGGCTCGTGGGCAGGTCCGTCCCCGTTGCCGGGATGGAAGATTCTCGCCACCAGGCTGGTGATCTCCGGCGACGCGCGCTCAGCGGAGATCCCCATCCGCTCGGCGATCTGGGCGTCGGTGAGCCCGCCGAGGACATGGGTGAGAACCTCGCGCTCGTCGTCGACCAGTGGGGGGCGCAGCTCGCTCGCCAGGAGCTCTTGGCTCACCCGCTCAGCCGCGGCCGGATCGATCAGCGACTTGCCGGCGCCGACTCTTCGGATCGCGGCGATGATGTCCGAGTTGGGCGCCAGCTTGATGACGTACCCCGCGGCCCCGGCCAGCATCGCTGCGACCAAGGCCTCGTCGTCATCGGACGAGGTGAGCAGCAGCCCGGTGATCGACGGGTCGACCGACCTCATTGCCCGGCAGACCTCGACGCCGGTGCCGTCCTGCAGTCGCAGGTCCAGCACCATCACATCGACCTCGAGATCAGGAATGGCTCGCACGGCGTCTCGGGCGGAGCCGGAGTTGCCGACGACGTCGATGTCCGTGGCCGGCATCAGCAGGTCGGCCAAACCCTTCCTGACGAGGTCGTGGTCGTCCAGCAGGTAGACCCGCAGGTACCTCCGGACGTAACTGGCCATCTGCCAGTTCTACTCCTGTGACCCGACCGGCGCTCACCTCTTGGCTAGAACACGTTTCAGTTGAGAGGGTGTGGGCCGTGACCACCGCGCCCCGCCCCGTCAACCTCGCCGACGTCCTCGAGGCGATGGCCGACGCCGTCCCCGACCGGCGTCGCCGTCGTCACCATCGACCGCGACTACACGCTACGCGGAGATCGACGAGCGCTCGACCCGGCTGGCCAACCACCTGGTCTCGCTCGGCGTCGGGCCGGGCGACCACGTGGCCGTCCACTCGGCCAACCGGATCGAGTGGGTCGACGCCTTCTACGGCTGCCTCAAGGCGCGGGCGGTGCCGATCAACATCAACTACAAGTACCTGCACGACGAGCTGGCCTACCTCTACGACAACGCCGACTGCGTGGCCGCGATCGTCGCGCCGGAGCACGTCGACGCGGTCGCCGGCGCTCGACCTGCCCGACGCTGCGAGCACGTGCTCGTGCTGGGCGAGGAGTACGACGCCGCGCTGGCCGCCGCGTCGACCGAGCGGCTCGCGGGCCGCAGCGCCGACGACCACTACGTGCTCTACACCGGCGGCACCACGGGCAGCCCGAAGGGCGTCGTCTGGCGCAACGAGGACATCATCCGGGCGGCGCTGAACGCCAGCCGGTTCGGCGCGCCGATCGACTCGGTCGAGCAGCTGGCCGACGGAGGCCGCGGCCAACGAGACGCCCGATGGTGCTGCTCGCCTGCGGCCCGATGATGCACGGCGGCAGCCAGTGGATCATGGGCAACGGCCACGTCTCCGGGTACACCGTGGCGCTCTACACCGAGCCGAGCTTCTACGCCGAGCACGGTCCTCGACCTGGTGCAGAAGGCCGGGCGTGAACTCGCTGACCTTCCTCGGCGACGCGATGGGCCGCCCGGTCGCCGAGGCGATCCTCGCCGAGCCGGACCGCTGGGACCTGTCCAGCCTGGCCGCGGTGTCCAACGGCGCGGCGCCGCTGTCCGAGGGCGTGCGCGCGGAGATCCGGAAGGCGCTGCCCGGCCGCTTCATCCTCGACTCCTACGGCGCCTCGGAGTCCGGCGCGACGGCGTCCCGGATCGACGACGGCACCGAGGGCGCCGGTCGGCGCGCCGAAGTTCGCGCGCCGGCGACGACGTCGAGGTCTTCGACGCCGACATGAGGCCGTGCCCGCCGGGTGTCGACGGGATGCTCGGCCGCACCGGCCCGATCCCGCTGGGCTACTACAAGGACCCGGTGAAGACCGCGGCGACGTTCAAGGAGGTCGACGGCGTGCGCTGGTCGATCCCCGGCGACTTCGCCCGCCGCGAGGAGGACGGCTCGTGACCGTCCTCGGCCGCGGCTCGGTGTGCATCAACACCGGCGGCGAGAAGGTCCACCCCGAGGAGGTCGAGGCGGTCCTGCTGCGCCACGACGACGTCTTCGACGCGGCCGTGGTCGGCACCCCGCACGAGCGCTGGGGCCAGCAGGTCACCGCGCTGGTCCAGCGCCGCGACGGCTCCGAGGTCGACCGAGGACGACCTGCGCGACTCACGCCCGGTCGCTGATCTCCAACTACAAGGTGCCCAAGCAGATCTTCTTCGTGCCCCAGGTGCCGCGGACCGCCGGTCAGCAAGGTCGACTACCGGGCCAGCGCCGAGCTGGCGCTCAAGCTGCTCCGCACACGCCGGGCGGATGCGACGGACCTGCGGCATCGCGCATGACCACCGGTATGTGAGCGCGTTAGAGCGCCCTCGCGCCGCCGCCGAGCGCCAGGATGGCCGGCGCGATCGCCGGCGCGATGGAGAAGGGCAGCGCGCCGGCGATGTTGAACACGCCGAGGTCCTTGGCGACGTTGTCCGTGTCCGGCAGCACGTCGGCGACGAGCGCGAGGTCGACGGCCATGTACATGCCGAAGCCGAGCCCGCCGATGGCCATGCCGACGAGGAAGCCGTTGAAGTCGCTGGCGACGGCGATCACGAACAGCGCCAGGCCGTACACGATCGCCGCGGTCGAGCACGAAGACCTTCCGCCGGCCCGTCCGGTCGGAGAGCCGGCCGCCGATCAGGGACGCGGCGACGACGACGACGGACTGGACGAGCGTGCCGAGGAAGATCTGCTGCGGCACGTCCGCCTCGGCGCTGCCGATCTTGTCGAGCAGGTAGTAGGCCTGGTAGGTGACCAGGAAGGCGTACGCCAGCACGAACAGGAACCGGCTGGCGAAGGCCCAGGCGAAGTCCGGGCTCTTGCGCGGGTTGACGTAGAACGTGCCGGCGAACTCGCGCAGCGACCAGGCCGGCTTGTCCGCCTGGCCAGCCGGCGATCGTTCAGCGTGACCGCGAACAGCAGGATGAAGAACCCGCCGATCGCGCACGGGGCCAGGAACATCGCGAGCTGGTTGCCGGTGAACAGCTTGACCAGGAAGGTGCCGCTCACCGACGCGACGGCAGGCAGACGCCCAGGACGCCGGAGACCACGCCGCGTTGCGCGGCCGGGACCTGGTCCGGCAGCACCGCCACCTGGGCGGCGAGCAGCGCGTTGAAGAACAGCTGGGCGACGCACCACCCGACGAGGACGACCGCGATGTTCGGCGCCACCGCGACGACGAGGATGCCGAGCGAACCGCCGACCAGGCCGATCACCATCCACGGCCGCCGCATGCCCAGCCGCGACGAGGTGCGGTCGCTCAGCCTGCCGAAGAACGGGTTGCCGACCATCGCCACCAGGGCGCCGACCCCGGCGACCAGCGCCAGGCTGTTCGGCGCCTGATCGATCCCGACGAGCGAGTTGACCTTCAACGCCAGGGTGACCAGCAGGGACCCACCGGCTTCGTCGCGATGGAGCTGGTCCGCAGGAAGGCGCAGCCTGCCTAACTGCCTCGGGTCGTCGCGATCAGCTCTGCCTGATATCCGGCGTACATCTCGCGCAACGAAACGGACGGCCAGGCTTCCGGGATCAGCTCCTCGGGCAGGGCGGGGTCCCGCAGAAGGTGTCGTACGACGGCGGCGCTGAGCGTGAGTCGGTCTCGGGCGCTGTCGGCGCCCGCGAGCCCGGCGAGCAGCGCCCGCCCGTGGGCGGCCCACCCGTCGACGTCCCAGAGCCGGCGAGACAGAGCGACGGCGCTCCTCGTCGGGTGTCGCCCTGAACGTGGCGATCAGGTCGGCGGGCCACGAGGGCAGCGGCCGGGCCAGGTTGGCGGGGCGCAGCCAGACGCCCTCGCGCAGCTCGGCGAGCCGCAGGGCGGTCAGCGTGGCGCGCAGTTCGGCGCGGTCCGCGGCGCTCGCGGCCCGACGAGGTGATCACGACCTGCTCCCAGGCGCCGTCCCAGGCGGTCGTCGCGGGGTCGAGGGCGGCGTCCTGGCGGCGCTGACGCTCGAGCAGCCGCTCGCTGAGGCGGTAGGTGCTGCCGTCCCGGACCAGGTCGCCCGCCGCCACCATCCGGCTGAGCGCGGCCCGCAGGGTGGTCTCGGCGACCCTCGAAGAGGCTCGCCCGCGCGCACCAGTCGCGGCCGCCGAGAGCTCGGCGCGGGTGGGCGCCGAGCAGCAGGCTGAGCACGACCGACCGGGCGCTGAGCGGCCGCAGGGCGAGATGACCGTCGTCATTGCACTATTGAAACATCTGTCGAAGATTCGCAATACTGGCGACATGGCCCTCGACTCCACGCTCAGCACGCACCGGCTCCGCCACGCACGAGGTCACCAACCAGCCGCCGCCGCTCGCGCCGTACGACGCCGCCGACGACCGGCGCTGCTCGAGGGCCTGCGCCGCGAGGGCGCCGGCTGGGCCGAGGAGGACCTCCGCACGGCTCGGCCGGCTCGCCGGCGGCGCCGAGGCGCAGCAGTGGGCCGAGGAGGCCAACCGGCTACGAGCCGGTGCTGCGCACCGCACGACCGCTACGGCAACCGCATCGACGAGGTCGAGTTCCACCCGTCGCTGGCACCACCTGATGCAGGTCGCGGTCGCCGAGGGCTGGCGCGGCGCCGCCGTGGGCCGACGACCGGCCCGGCGCGCACGTCGCGCGGGCCGCGGGCTCGACTGGTGTGGGGCCACACCGAGGCCGGGCACGGCTGCCCGATCTCGATGACGTACGCCGTCGTCCCGGCGCTGCGCCACCAGCCCGACCTGGCCGCGACGTACGAGCCGCTGCTGACCAGCCGGGTCTACGACCCGGGCCTGCGGGTGCCGACCACCAAGCGCGGCCTGCTCGCCGGCATGGGCGATGACCGAGAAGCAGGGCGGCTCCGACGTCCGCGCCAACACGCACGGTCGCCACCCCGACCGCCGAGGACGGCGTCTACACGCTGCGCGGGCACAAGTGGTTCACGTCCGCGCCGATGTGCGACCTGTTCCTGGTGCTGGCCCAGGCGCCCGGCGGCCTGTCCTGCTTCCTGGTGCCGCGGGTCCTGCCCGACGGCACCCGCAACACCGTTCCGCATCCAGCGGCTGAAGGACAAGCTCGGCAACCGGTCCAACGCCTCCTCCGAGCCGGAGTTCGACGGCACCGTCGCCTGGCTGGTCGGCGAGGAGGGCCGCGGCGTCAAGACGATCATCGAGATGGTCAACTGCACCCGGCTCGACTGCGTCGGTCGGCTCGGCGGCGCTGATGCGCAAGGCGCTGGTCGAGGCCGGCCACCACGCGAAGCACCGCACCGCCTTCGGCGCGCTGCTGATCGACCAGCCGCTGATGCGCAACGTGCTCGCCGACCTGGCGCTCGAGTCCGAGGCCGCGACCGACGCTCGGCCTGCGGCTGGCCGGCGCGGCCGACCGGGCGATCCGCGGCGACGACGGACGAGCAGGCGTTCCGCCGGATCGCCACCGCGGTCGGCAAGTACTGGGTCACCAAGCGCGGCCCGGCGCTTCGCCGCCGAGGCGCTGGAGTGCCTCGGCGGCAACGGGTACGTCGAGGACTCCGGCATGCCGCGCCTCTACCGCGAGGCGCCGCTGAACTCGATCTGGGAGGGCTCGGGCAACGTCAACGCGCTCGACGTGCTGCGCGCGCTGGGCCGCGAGCCCGGCACCGCCGACGCGCTGCTGAGCCGAGCTCGGCCGGGCGCGCGGGCGCCGACCGCCGGCTGGACGCGGCGGTCGACCGGCTCGCACGCCGAGCTCGGCCGACCTGGAGCAGATCGAGCTGCGGGCCCGGCGGCTGGTCGAGCTGATGGCGCTGGCGCTGCAGGGCTCGCTGCTGGTCCGGCACGCGCCCGCCGCCGTCGCCGACGCGTTCTGCGCGAGCCGGCTCGGCGGCGACTGGCGGCTTCGCGTTCGGCACGCTGCCGGGCGGCACCGACGTCGGCGCGATCCTCGAGCGGGCGCTGCCGGACGGCGCCTGAGGCCGTCAGAAGTCGGCGGCCCGCCGCAGCGCGTCGATGCTGCGTCGTACGTCGTCATCCGTCGTCGACCAGTTGCTGACCGAGATGCGCAGCACCGCGCGGTCGTGCCAGCGCGAGCCGGACATCCAGGCGGTGCCGTCGGCGAGCATCCGCCGTACGACCTCCTGGGTGCGCTCGTCGCTGCCGAACGACGCGCACACCTGGGTGAAGACGACGTCGTTGAGGACCTCGGCCCCGTCGATGGTCGAGATGCCCTCGGCGAACGCGGCGGCGTGCCGGCAGAAGCCGTCGACCAGCTCCGCGACGCCGGACCGCCCCAGCGAGCGCAGCACCGCCCACACCGGGAAGGCGCGGCCGCGGCGGGACAGCTCGGGCACCTTCTCGAACGGGTCGCCCGCCGTCGCTCTGGATCAGGTAGTCGCCGTGCATGCCCATCGCGCGCGCAGCGCCGCCGGGTCCGCGACGATCGCGATCCCGCAGTCGTAGGGAACGTTGAGCGTCTTGTGCGCGTCGGTCGCCCAGGAGTCGGCGCGCCTCGAACCCGGCGACCAGGTGCCGATGTCGCGGCGATGCTGCGGCGAACAGCCCGAAGGCGCCGTCGACGTGCACCCAGGCGCCGTGCCGGTGCGCCACCTCGATCGCCTCGGCGAAGGGGTCGAAGCCGCCGGAGTGCACGTTGCCGGCCTGCAGCAGCACGATCGTCGGGCCGTCCGAGCCGCTGCTCGAGTGCGGTCGGCCAGCGCGCCGGGACCGATGCGGCCCTGGTCGTCGGCGGCGACGACCTCGGGCGCGCCGAGGCCCAGGTAGCGCAGCGCGAGGTCGACGGTGTCGTGCCGCTCCGCGCCGACGAGCACCCGCACCCGCGGCGCTCCGGTCAGCCCGTGCTGGCCGACGTCCCAGCCGACCCGGCGAAGCACCTCGTCCGCGGGCCGGCGGCCAGGCAGGTGAAGTTGGCCATCGTCGCCCCGGTGGCGAAGCCGACGCCGCTGCCCGCGGGCAGCCCCAGCAGGTCGAGCAGCCAGGCGCTGGCGACGTCCTCGACCGCCGCAGTACGCCGGCGTCACGTCCCGCATGCCCGCGTTCTGGTCCCACGCGCTGGTCAGCCAGTCGGCGGCCAGCGCGGCCGGGTGGCTGCCGCCGATCACCAAGCCGAAGAACCGCCCGGACGGCATCGCCGTCAGACCCGGGTTCGCAGGCCGCGGCCAGCAGGTCGATGACCTCGCCGGGATCGCTCGGCCCGTCCGGCAGCTCGGTGCCGAGCCTCGCGACCACCTCGTCGACGGACGCCTGCGGCGGCACCGGGCGGTCGGCCAGCGAGGCCAGCCAGCGCGACGGCGTGCTCGTGGGCACGCTCGAGGGCGGCTTCCCTCTCATCCATGGGCAGTCACTGGTGCCGAGTAGTCCTCGAGCTCGCTCCAGTCGACCGTGCCCAGCCGCTCCTGGTACTCCGCGACCAGCCCCGGCCAGTTCGTGGTGATCCGCGGGCCGTCGACGTACCAGCTCGAGCAGCCGGACCAGGCGGAGTCGCCGAGCCTCTCCTGCATCTCCCGATCGTAGGCGTCCGCGACCTCGGGGCGTACGCCGACGAGTCGCGCGCCGCCGTCGGCGATCCGCCGCGCGACCTGGGCGATGTAGCCGGCCTGGGCCTCCATCATCCCGATGATCGAGCTGCCGCCGAGGTTGGTGTTGGGGCCGTAGACGAAGAACAGGTTGGGGAACCCGGGCGCCGCGACGCCCGAGGTGCGCGCGGGCGCCGTCGGCCCACGCTCGTGCAGGTCGGCGCCGTCGACGCCGGTCACCCGCATCGGCGCGAGGAAGTCGGTGGCCGCGAATCCGGTGCCCCAGATCAGTACGTCGGCCTCGTGCAGCCGGCCGTCGGAGGTGCGCGACCCCGGTCGGCTCGATCCCGGCGATCGCCGTCGTGACCACGTCGACGTGGTCGCGGTCGAGCGCGGGGTACCAGTCGTTGGAGAACAGCACCCGCTTGCAGCCGATCGGGTAGTCCGGCACCAGCTTGCGGCGCAGCGCCGGGTCCTGGACCTGGCGGCGCAGCTGCAGCCGCCACGACGCCCGGATCGTCGCCAGCAGCGGCGCGCGACCCGGCATCTCGCCGGTGATCGCGCCGTTCATCCGCTCGGTCAGCCAGAACACGAAGCGCCGCTCGCCGCGCAGCAGCGAGGGGAAGCGGCGCGAACGCCCGGTGGTGGTGCGGCTTGTACCCCTGGTCCGGCTTCGGCACGACGTACGGCGCCGAGCGCTGGAACACCGTCATCGCGCCGACCTCGTCGACGATGCCGGGCACGAACTGGATCGCGCTGGCGCCGGTGCCGATCACCGCGACCCGCTTGCCGGCGAGCTCGACGTCGTGGCGCCACTGCGCGGAGTGGAAAGCCGGCCCGGCGAACGACTCCGCGCCCGGCAGGTCCGGGACCACCGGGTTGGAGAGCTGCCCCACGGCGGACACCACCATGTCGGCGTCGTACGTCGTGCCGTCGGTGGTGGTCACCCGCCAGGTGCCCGCGCTCTCGTCGAGGTCGCCGCCGTCGCACCTCGCTGGCGGTGCGCACCAGGGCCAGCAGCCCCTCGTCGGCGCGGTGCGCCGAGGTAGTCGAGGATCTCCGGCTGCGGCGGAGTAGCGGCGACCCCAGCCGGGTTGATCGCCCAGGACCAGGAGTAGAGCGGGGACGGCACGTCGCACGCGGCGCCGGGGTAGGTGTTGTCCCGCCACACCCCGCCCACCTCGTCCGCCCGCTCGAGGATCGTGATGTCGGTGATGCCCTGGCGCAGCAGCTCCCGCGCCGCCCCGAGCCCGCCGAAGCCGGCGCCGATGATCACCACGCGAGGACCCATGGGGCGACGCTAGCGACCCGGCCGCGCTCCCGATCAGCCGGGTGTCACCCGGGTCAGCCGAGTCAGGTGATCGTCATGCCGCCGTCGACGGGGAGGGTCTGGCCGGTGATGTAGCCGGCGGCGGCGGAGGCGAGGAAGACCACGGCCGCGGCGAGCTCGGCGGGGTCGCCCTTGCGGCCGACCGGGATCCGCGGGCCCTGGGACTCCAGGTAGCCGGGCGGGTACTGGTCGGTCATCTCGGACTCGAAGAACCCCGGGGCGATCGCGTTGACCCGGATGCCCTTGCGGCCGGTCCACTGCTGGGCCAGGTCGCGGGTCATCCCGATCAGCCCGGCCTTCGAGGAGGCGTACGCCGCCTGCGGGAGGCCGGCGGTGGTGATGCCGAGCACGGAGCTGATGTTGATGATGCTCGAGCCGGGCTGCATCACCCGGCCGCAGGCCTGCGCCATCCAGTAGCAGCCGTTGAGGTTGACGTCGATGACCTGCCGGAACTGCTCGGGCGTCTCCCGGGTCGCGGGGACGGCGGTGCCGACGCCGGCGTTGTTGACGAGTACGTCGACCCGGCCGAACTCCTCCATCGCCAGCGCGACCAGGTTGTCGCAGGCAGCCGGGTCGGCGACGTCGGTGGCCACGCAGAGCGCGCGCCGGCCGGCGGCCTCGACGAGCGCGGCGGTGTCCTTGAGCCGGTCCTCCCGGCGGGCGCCGAGCGCGAGGTCGGCCCCCGCCTCGGCGAGCCCCTGGGCGAAGGCGACGCCGAGCCCGCTCGAGGCGCCGGTCACCACCGCGACCTTGCCGTCGAGCCGGAACATGTCGGTGACAGTCATGCCGCGATCGTAGGGGCGAGCCGTGGCGGTACCATGGCCGCATGCTGAGGCACCTGCTCCTTACCTAGCCGCGTCGGCGGACCACCCGACGCGGCTGCCCCTCGTGCCCGAGGGGCTTTTTTGTGCCCGGAGCAGACGACATCCGAGGAGACGAGATGAGCGAGCAGCAGACGCAGGACACCGAGCCCGCGACGTACGACGTCCACGCCACCGAGCAGAAGTGGCGCGAGGTGTGGGACCGGCTGGAGCCGTTCCGTGCCGACGACGACGTCGTGGCCCGCGGCGAGCGCGAGAAGCGCTACGCGCTGACGATGTTCCCCTACCCGAGCGGCGACCTGCACATGGGTCACGCCGAGGTGTTCGCGCTGCACGACGTGATGGCCCGCTACTGGCGGTTCCGCGGCTACGAGGTCCTGAACCCGATGGGCTGGGACTCCTTCGGCCTGCCCGCCGAGAACGCCGCGATCCGCAACGACGAGCACCCGGCGACCTACACCTACGCCAACATCGACACCCAGTACGAGTCGATGAAGAACTACGGGCTGAGCTTCGACTGGTCGCGGCGGCTGCACACCAGCGACCCGGAGCTACTACCGCTGGACCCAGTGGCTGTTCCTGAAGTTCCGCGAGCGGGGGCTGGCCTACCGGAAGAACAGCCCGGTCAACTGGTGCCCGAACGACCAGACGGTGCTGGCCAACGAGCAGGTCGTCGACGGCCACTGCGAGCGCTGCGGGGCCGAGGTCACCAAGCGCGAGCTGACCCAGTGGTACTTCAAGATCACCGACTACGCCCAGCGGCTGCTGGACGACATGGAGCCGCTGGACGCCGCCTGGCCGGACCGGGTGCTGACCGCGCAGCGCAACTGGATCGGCCGGTCCGAGGGCGCCCACGTCGACTTCGTGGTCGAGGGCCGCGACGAGCCGATGACCGTGTACACGACCCGTCAGGACACGCTGTTCGGCACGACGTTCATGGTGGTCGCCCCCGACGCCCCGCTGGCGGCCGAGCTGGTCACCGACGAGCAGCGGCCGGCGTACGACGCCTATCTGGAGCAGGTCCGCAAGGAGTCCGAGATCGACCGGATGTCGACCGAGCGGCCGAAGACCGGTGTCTTCCTGGGCGTGCACGCGGTCAACCCGGCCAACGGCGAACGGATCCCGGTCTGGGCGGCCGACTACGTGCTGGCCGAGTACGGCACCGGCGCGATCATGGCGGTGCCGGGGCGACCAGCGCGACTGGGAGTTCGCGACGAAGTTCGACCTGCCGATCGTGCCCACGGTGCAGCCTCCCGACGACTGGGAGGGCGAGGCCTACAACGGCGAGGGCCCGGCGATCAACTCCGCCAACGACGAGATCTCCCTGAACGGGATGGGCGTTGCCGAGGCGAAGCGCGCCATCACGGCCTGGCTGGAGCAGAAGGGCCTGGGCAAGGGCGCGGTCAACTTCCGGCTGCGCGACTGGCTGCTGAGCCGGCAGCGTTACTGGGGCGTGCCGATCCCGGTGATCCACTGCGAGAAGTGCGGCGAGGTCGACGTTCCCGAGGACCAGCTGCCCGTCGAGCTGCCCGAGCTGCGCGGCGCCGACCTGAAGCCCAAGGGCGTCTCGCCGCTGGCGGCCGCCACCGACTGGGTGAACGTCGAGTGCCCGGCCTGCGGCGGCCCCGCGAAGCGGGACAGCGACACCATGGACACGTTCGTCGACTCGTCGTGGTACTTCCTGCGCTACTGCTCGCCGAACGACGACACCCAGGTCTTCGACGTCGACCTGGTGCGGCAGTGGATGCCGTGCGACATCTACATCGGCGGGGTCGAGCACGCGGTGCTGCACCTGCTGTACGCGCGGTTCTTCACCAAGGTGCTGCACGACATGGGGATGCTGGACTTCGTCGAGCCGTTCTCCGCCCAGCTGAACCAGGGCATCGTCATCAACCAGGGCAAGAAGATGAGCAAGTCGCTGGGCAACGGCGTCAGTCTGGGGGACCAACTTGATGCCTTCGGCGTGGACGCGGTGCGACTGACCCTGGTGTTCGCCGGGCCTCCCGAGGACGACATCGACTGGGCCGACATGAGCCCGGCCGGCTCGCTGCGGTTCCTGCAGCGCGCCTGGCGGCTGAGCGGTGACGTGACCTCGGCGCCCGGCGCCGACGCCACCACGGGTGACGCCGCGCTGCGCAAGGTCACCCACCGGACCGTCCACGACGCCCAGGACCTGGTCGAGGGCCACCGGTTCAACGTGATGGTGGCCCGGATGATGGAGCTGGTGAACGCCACCCGCAAGACCATCGACTCCGGCGCCGGCCCCGACGACCCCGCGGTGCGCGAGGCCACCGAGACGGTGGCGATGCTGCTGTCGCTGGTGGCGCCGTACACCGCCGAGGAGATGTGGGAGCGGCTGGGCCACGAGCCCTCGGTCGCGCACGGCTCCTGGCCGGTCGTCGACGAGGCGCTGCTGGTCGAGGACACCGTGACCGCCGTCGTACAGATCCAGGGCAAGGTCAAGGCCCGCCTGGACGTCCCGCCGGCGATCTCGGCCGCCGACCTGGAGACGCATGGCGCTGTCCGACCCGGCCGTGCAGAAGGCGATCGACGGGCGCGAGGTGCGCAAGGTGATCGTGCGCGAGCCGAAGCTGGTCAACGTCGTCGTCTAGCGAGTCCTAGCGGAGCCGGTACGCCTCCCTGGTGATCTGCTCGATCCGGTTGCCGTCCTCGTCCCGCGCCTCCACGCGCAGGTCGACCAGGTCCGAGGCACGGTCCCGAGCCTTCGGGTGGACCACCTTCGCGCTGAACGCGCCGTCACCCACCGCCTGCACCTGCACCGGCTTCCACCGGTCGTCGCCGTAGGAGACCCACAGCTTGAGGCCGGCGATCTCCGGCATCGCCACGTCCGACGGTGCGTGGTAGGCGTGCACGGTGAACCGCTGCGTGCCCGGCGCCCGCACCGTGTTGTCCATCGCCAGGCTGTCGGCCATGTCGTAGCTGACGTAGACGATCGGCTCGGGTGCGCAGGGAGCCCGGGAGCCCATGGCCATCTCGAGGAAGCACATGTAGCCGTCGCGGCGGGTGTCCACCGTCGGCTCCTCGGAGTCGAAGGTCCAGGTCACGTCGGTCTGCGGCCGTGCCCGTGAGCTTGTACGTGCCCGGCTCCTCCGGCATCGGGAACAGCTTCCACGGGATGCCCGGGTCGGGCTCGATCTCGTGCCGCCCCGGAAGAGCCGCATCTCCAGGTCCGCGCTGCTCTCCTCCGACGAGTACTCGGCGGAGCCGGTGCCGGAGTCGTGCTGCCGCTCGCCGGGGCACCGGTGACCATCCGGAACAGGGCGTACAGTAGCCGTCCTGCCGGCAGAGGTGACAGGGGCCGATGAACGCCGGCGAGCCGGGGCCCAGCAGTCTGGACGGCGTCCGAGGCCATCGCCGGTCCGGGCGTCTTGGGCGCGACGAACCACTGCTGCTCGGCCTGGTCCGGCTGCACGAACAGCTGAGGGTCGCTCTCACGCTGCACCCGTTGTAGAAGCCGACCGGGCCAGCCGCCCTGACGGCCGTAGTCGAGCGGGTGTGCACCACCTCGTCCGAGACCGGACCGAAGTACTCCGTGCGACTGCGCGGCCCGAAGAACGCCGTCGTCACGCTGTACGCCGTGTCCATCGAGATCCGCACGACGTCGTCCGGCTTGAACACCATCCGCTCCTCGCTGTACGCCGTGGCGCGCGGTGCGTGGTAGTCGAGCTCGACCTCGCCGAGGTCACGCGCGTGAAGCGGTAGTCGAGCGAGTCGGGGATCCGGCCCTCCTCGTAGACCTTCAGCGCATAGGAGTACGGCGTCTCCGGCGTGCTGGCGACCCGGATCGTCACCGGCCGGCGGTCCAGCCTTCGCTGCAGCACCCGGCCCTCCTCGGTCGAGATGTGCACGTTGGGGATCCCGACGTCCTTCCGGGCGCCGGTGTCCCTTGCACGATCGGGAGCGGGATCGGCACCCTCCCGCAAGGGTGGTCCGCCGCGGGATACAGCACGATGCCTGCCGCACCCGCGTTGCGGACGGCCTGGACCCTGGCGATGTCGACCCCGCACGAGACGGCGCCGCCGCTCTCGAAGCGAGCCGTCGCCGCCATCAGCGCCAACCTCCCGTCGACGTGTGCGTCGGCGAGCTCCTCCGGCGACCCGGACCCGACGTCGACGACCCGCAGCCGCTGGGTGCCCGTGAACGGCACGAAGTCGGGGTGGAAGTCCTGGTAGCGGATCAGCTCGCCGGTGCCGGACGGGGCGTTGAACTCGAAGTGCAGCGGCGCCACCGGGTGCAGGTTGAGCCCGATCGGCTCGGTGACGTCCAGGTCGACCTCGGACCTGCCCAGCAGCGCCTGGGTCCAGAACCGGAGCTTGCCGGTCTCCACCTGCTCCGTGGGCGTGGCCCACAGCCGGGTCCAGGCGCCGACCGGCGCGAAGTTGTAGATGAAAGCGCCCAGTGGTTGCCCACGCTCGGTCGTGCGTTGGTACGCCGAGGCGGACCGGTTGTTCAGCGGCTCCGCGGGCCGCGGGGTGTCGAAGCTGATCTGCTCTGCCCGGCGGACGTCGAGGGTTACCTCGGTGTCCGCCGCGACGTCCACCTCGGGCTCGAGCAGCATCGCCGAGTTGAGCCGGGAGTCGTCGTCGACCCAGTCGACCGCCTGCATCACGCTGTAGATCCCCGCGGGGACGCGCAGGGTCGTGGTCCCGTCGATCGAGGGTGGCACTGGGGTCACCCGGCCACCGGGACCGTCCAGGCGGACGATGTCCTGACCCCAGGGCACGATCGGCTTGCCGGTCCGGCCCTTGGTGTGGATCGTCAGGTCGACCATCGGCGGCTTCCGCACCAGTCCCACGGGTGTCCTGAGGCTGACGTCGGTGGCGGCATCGGTGGCGACCACGGCGCCGGTGTAGCCCGCCTCGCCGAGACCCTCCAGGTCCAGCGAGACCGCGACGGTCGCCGTCCCACCGGCGGGCACCGTCACCGTCGGGTCGGTCGTCAGCGCGCCGGCCGGCACCGAAGCGCCGGCGGTGGTGCGCAGGCTCGTGCTGAGGCTCAGGGTCACCGGCTCGTCGGAGAGGTTCGTGTAGCTGATCTCGCGACCGATCGGCTCCTGCTCCGGCTCTCCCGCAGCGGGCAGGGTGACCAAGCCGTAGTCCAGGCTCGGGGTGTCGGCGAGGACGTCCTGGGTGGCGGCGCGGCCGACGTCCAGCCGGCCGGCGCCCTGCTGGTAGACGGTGTGCCCCGCATCGGTGGCGGTCGACATCAGCGCCGCCTTGATCCGCGCCGGCCCCCAGCCCGGGTGGGCCTGGGCCAGGATCGCGGCCGCGCCGGCGACGTGCGGCGTCGCCATCGACGTACCGTCGGACGCGGTGTAGAGGTCGTCGACCGGCCGACCCAGGCTGCGTGCCGTCGGCGCGGGCCGCCACGATGTCGACGCCCGGCGCGGCGATGTCGGGCTTGAGCGCCAGGTCGCCGAGCCGCGGGCCGCGGCTGGAGAAGCCGGCCAGCTCGGTCGCTCTTGTCGACCGCGCCGACGGTCAGCGCGGCGTCGGCCGCGCCCGGGGCTGCCGACGGTGCTCTCGCCCAGGGCGCCGCTGTTGCCGGCGGCGATCACGAACAGGGCGCCGGTGCTCGCCGTCAGAGCTGTTGACCGCCTGGCTCAGCGGGTCGGTGCCGTCGCGTCGCCTGCCGCTCGAAGGCTCATGCTGACGACCTCGGCCGCGTCCTTCTCGGTCGCGGCCCACTCCATGCCCGCGATCATCGCAGGAGTCGGGCAGACCTGCGCCGCTGTCGTCGCAGCACCTTGCCGCTCAGCAGCTCCGCGCCCGGCGCGACGCCCTTGTACCGGCCGTCGGACGGCGGCGCCGGTGCCGGCGATGGTCGAGGCGACGTGCGTGCCGTGGCCGTGCCCGTCGACGGGCGGCAGGCCCTCGACGAACGACTCCGCCGCCGCCACCTTGCCGTCGAGGTCCGGGTGGGTCGCGTCGACGCCGGTGTCCAGCACCGCCACCCTGCACGCCGGTGCCGTCGAACCCGGCCTCCCAGGCGGCCGGCGCGCGGACCAGCGGCACGCTCTCGTCGAGGACCACCTCGGCGACGCCGTCCAGCCAGACAGCCTCGATGTCCGGAGCGGATCGCCCGGTACGCCGCGCGTCCGCAGCGCCGACCCGCTGCCAGAAGTCGACGGCGTCGTCGCTTCGTCCAGCTGCACGCCCGCACCGTTGATGCTGGACAGCCCGACCACATCGCCGGAGCCCGGCAGCTGGTCGGCCCGTCGGGCCTCGCTGCCCGGCTTGCGGTAGGACACGATCACCGGAAGGTGCGAGGAATCGGCGTCGGCCAGGCCGTGCTCGACGAGGTACGACACGTGGAAGAGCTCGCGATCGAGCCACCCCTTCTCGATCGCCGGGATCGCGTCGCTCGGCAGCACGTAGACGCCGTCGGGACCGGCCTGGGTCAGGAACCGCACGTGACCGGGGCGGTCGGCCTGCTCGACCTCCACGGCGTACCCCGTCGGGCCGGAGCCGGTCAGCGTCACCACGTCACCGGTGATGAGCGTGACCGTCTGCGGGCCACCGGGCGTCGGGGTGGTCGCCGCTCCGCTCTCGTCGGCCGCTGACGGGTCGGCACCCGCCGCATCCGGGGACACCGCCGCCACACCCAACGGAGCGACGAGAGCGGCCAGCCCGGTCGCGACCAGTAGTCGCAGTCGTGGCAGCGGTCGGGTCAGGGCACGGGTCATGTCGGCAGCATGCGTACTCGTGGTGGCCGTTACCTATGGGCCGAGCGGCCCATTGTCGGTGGACACCAGCCGACGCACGAGCTCCGGCCGGGACGTCACGTCGAGCTTGCGGAAGGTGGCCGCGAGGTGCTTCTTCACCGTGCTCACCGACACGAACAGCTCGGCAGCGATCTGGGCGTTCGTCCGCCCCGCGCCGGCGAGCCTCGCCACCTCTGCCTCGCGGGGGGACAGCTCCGGGCCGTAGCCCCTTCGGCCACCCCGATGCCGGGCGGGCACCGAGACGCCGTGCGCCCGAGCCAGGCTCGCCGCCCGGTCGAACGCCCAGGTGGCATCGAGCCGCTGGTAGGTGGCGAGCGCCGCGCGCACCAGTCGCCCACCCACGGCGTCCGCCTCCCGGTCGACGAGGAGGCAGGCCGCCGCTCGCTCACGAGCCTGCGCTGCGTCGTAAGGGCAGTGGAGCCGGTCGTAGGCATCTGCGGCCGCCTCGAACCGCCGGGCCGCGTCGCCCAGGCGCCGCCCGCCTCCAAGATCGCGCCGTGGGACAGGTCGAGGGCGGGGGCGGCGAGCGGGGAGTCCAGGGCGGCGAGCTCGCGCTCCGCGAGTGACACCAGGCACGCCGCGCTGTCGGGCCGTTCGGCCGCCAGCTCCGCGTCGACCATGGCCGGCAGCACGCGCGCCAGCGGCGCCCACATCTGCTTGGACTCCATCACCGCCCGCAGCTGTCGGGCCAGGTACGTCGCGGTCTCCGCGTCGCCTCGCGCGAGGCCAGCTGCACCAGGCCGCCGGTCGCGATAGCGCCCGGCCACAACCACCCTTGCTGCAGGTCGGTGCGACGACGCCGAGCCGTCGTTCGGCCTCGTCGTGGTGTCCTCGGGTGAGCGCGAGGGTGCCGCGCACCAGATCGGCGTTGTCTGAGCGATCGTGGTCCGGCTGGTCGGCCAGCCAGGCTTCGGCCCGGTCCCACTCGCCCGGTGAGGAGGTCGTGCACCGCTCGTGCCTGACCGATCGTGCGCTCGAGCCTCGGGTTCTCGCACACGGCTGCGCGCTCAGCTGCCAGGCCGAGTAGTCGTTCAGCGGTCTCGTGGTGCCCGGCGAGCGCCGCGGACAGGCCGTGGCACCGGAGGGCGAACGCCTCGCGGCGGCTGGACCCGGCACCCGTGCGAGCGAGGAACTGCTCCTCCACCTTCGGCCAGGACCGGTCACCCATCTCGAGCAACGAGGTCGCGGCCTTGCCCTGCACCGCCATCGCCAGGTCCGGGTCGTCGACCCGCGGCAGCACGGCCAGTGACTGGTTCACCCAGTGCAGGTGGTCGGAGACCGGGGCCTCCCGGCCCGCCGGCATGCCCAGGCAGCCCATCGCCCAGGCCTGGAGCGACGGTCGTTCGGCCAGGTCCGGGACGGCCTCTTCGCAGAGCCGACGCTGCTGGTCGGCGCTGTCGGCCCAGTCGACCATGATCGCCGCCAGCAGTCGGAGCTCGCCTGCCGCGGAGCGCGAGACCCCGGCATCGATCGCCTCGAACAACGGCTCGACGTCGGGGGCGCGGAGGGACTCGATCGAGGCCCTGGCGAACTTGACCGCGATCCGCCCCCGGCGCTCACCGGTCAGCGGTGCGTGCCGCAGCAGGTCCTCGTAGAGCGGCACCGCCTCCTCGTCGTGGCCGAGGTCGACCGCCCTGTCTGCGGCCTTCTCGGCGGTGTCCGCCCAGGTGGCCAGCTGGCCCGAGCGACGTAGGTGATGAGCGGTCCGACCCAGAGCCGACGGACCGGAGGCGATCAGCGCGGCGGCGGCCCGGGCGTGCAGCTCCTCTCGCCGGGGCCTGACGATCTGCTCGTAGACGGCCTGCGCCGCCAGCTGGTGCCGGAAGTCGACGCCGCTGTCCTGCTCGACGAGCATCCCGGAGGCCAGCGCGTCGACCATCCTTCGCCGGGCGTCGGGCACCGATGTCCGGCACACGGTCGACAGCAGCTCGCTGGTCCCCGGGGTCTGGAGCACGGCCACCGCCTCGACCAGGAGCCGTACGTCGTCGGCGAGCCGGTCGAGGCGCTCCAGCACCGGATCCCGGATCGCCGCCGGCACCGCCAGCCCGGCCAGCTCGAGTCGGCCGCGGTCCGCGCTCTCCGGGAGGGCCAGCAGCAGCTCCTCGACGGCGAACGGCGAGCCCGACGTCCGGCCGAAGAGGTCGCCGGCGAATCGCGCCGTCACTCTCTCGACCCCGAGGAGAGCCGCGGCCAGCTCGCCGGTCTGGTCGCGGTCCAGCGGCCGCAGCCCGATCACCGCCCTCTCCATCCGGTCGGGTGTCGAGGCCGGCAGCGCTCTGATCTGCGCGCGAACCTCCTCGCTGCGGTAGGTGAGAACCAGGGACAGTGCCGCGGTGGGTCACCCAGCAGGTAGCTGATGAAGTCGGCGGTCAGCTCATCGGCCCAGTGCAGGTCTTCGAGGACCAGCACCGTCGGCCGCTCGCCGAGAGCACCTCGACGAGAGCGCGGAACACCCGGTGTCGCTCCGCGACCCGGTCCGGCAGGCGGGGCGGCGGCCCGGGCAGTACGTCGGCCAGCTCGGGCAGCCACGAGCCCAGGACCCCGACCACGGGCGAGAGCCCGGTCGTGACCAGCGCCTCGCGCAGCTGACGCACCGCCTCGAGACCGGCCCAGCGGGAACGGCTCCCGGATCGGTCGGCACCGGCCGATCAGGAAGCGTCGCGGAAGCATCGAGCGGTCCTTGGCGAGCTCGGCGACCAGCGGCTCTTCCCCTGGCCGGCCTCGCCCTCGATCATCACCACGGAGGGCGGGGAGCGCAGGGCTTGCACGGCGCGGGCGAGCTCGGCGTCGCGGCCGATCATCGCCGCCTGACGCAGCCGGCGACCCGCATGGGCGAGCACGAACCACCTCCCGAGAACCGTGGTCCCGGCCACCCTAACTGGGTCGTGTCCCTCTTCAGACTGACGCGATCTCGTTGCCGATGTGCGATCCCGCGGGCATCGCGGCATCATCCGAAAGTTCACCCGGTCTGGGTCACCCGTCGCTGGCTGGCGACGGGTGAGGATCAGGTGTGCCTCGTGAGAGGAGATGCTGGGTGCGGGTCCCGATGGTGGACGAGTCCAACCTGCGACGGCGCGTCGCCCAGCTCGGCTGGCTGACCACCGGGCTGATGGCGGTGGCCTTGTCGCTGCTGGTCATTGCGGCCGTCCTGACGGCCAACCGGGAGACTGACACCGACCCTGGACGGGTGTTCTTGCCGCTGAACGTCGAGCTCGCCCATCCGGGCGCCGCGGTGCTGGTGGCCGCGGCGCTGTTGATGTTGGCGTCGTTCTTCGGCCTGGCTGCACTGCAGACCGCCGCGGCGATGCGGGTGCTCGACCCGGACCGGCACATCCCGCCGCCGCCACCGAAGGCTGTCCGTCGAGCACGCCGGCTGATGCTGGGGCCGCTTGCTCAGCAGCTGGTCAACGCGGAAGAGCTGGCAGACACATCGTTGCCGACCGCACTTCCGACGGTGGAGGAACTGCCACCCGGGGCACCGGTTCGGTGCACGGTCTTGATACCGGCACACAACGAAGAGGCGATCCTGGGACTCACGTTGGAGTCGCTGGCGAGCCAGACGCGTCCTCCGGACCGGGTCGTGGTGCTCGCCGACAACTGCACCGACGCCACGGTCGAGGTCGCCCGCCGGCACCACGTCGAGGCCGTCGAGACGGTGGACAACACCGAGAAGAAGGCCGGCGCGCTGAACCAGGAACTCGCACGCCTCCTACCCGACGCTGAGCCGCGAGACGTGGTGCTGGTGATGGACGCCGACTCCACCATCGCACCGGTGTTCCTCCAGAGCGCGCTCGGGCGGCTCGAGGCCGACCCGAACCTGGTCGCCGTCGGCGGCCTGTTCTACGGCGAGGACGGCGGCCGCCTCCTGGGCCAGTACCAGCGCAACGAGTACACCCGCTACCAGCGCCTGGTCGCCCGCAAGCTCGGCCGCGTGTTCGTGCTGACCGGCACCGCGTCGGTGATCCGCACGTACGCGCTGCGCGCGATCGCCGAAAGCCGCGGCCCGCTGCTACCCGGCCCGGCCGGGAAGGTCTACGACACCCGGGCACTCACCGAGGACAACGAGCTCACGTTGTCGCTGAAGACCCTGGGAGCGCAGATGACGAGCCCGCCGGAGTGCCGGGTGACCACCGAGATCATGACGACCTGGCGCGACCTGTGGCGCCAACGGCTGCGGTGGCACCGCGGCGCGTTGGAGAACATCGGCGCGTACGGCCTGACCCGGGCCACCGCCCTGTACTGGGGCCAACAGCTCGGCCTGGCCTACGGCGTGCTCGCGCTCCAGTCCTACCTGGTCCTCATGGCGGTGAGCCTGCTGGCCGCCGACAGCATCCGCTGGTCGCCGTTCTGGATGACCATCGGGATGATCTTCCTCGTCGAACGGCTCGTGACGGTCTGGCGCGCCGGGTGGAGAGGACGGGCGCTGGCCGCACCGATGCTTCCCGAGCTCGCGTACGCGGCGTACCTGCAGGCGTGCTTCGTCACCTCGATCGGCCAGATCCTCCGCGGGCGGAAGGCAGACTGGAACTACGTCCCGCGCCCAGCAGTACCCGGACTTCTGGCCCCGTGGCTGCTCGCCTGGGGCATCGTCCTGCCAGCAACGATCCTGGAGAGCGACTGGTACCTCGCCCTGGCCTGGTGGGTCGGGTTCAACACCCTCGTCTTCGTCTTCCTGAGCATCCTGCAACTGCTGCCCCCACTGCACCGACACCCTGCACCACGACGGCAGCCGCACGAGACGCGCACTGCAAGCTGAGACAAGCTCCCGACACGACGCGTCGCCACTCCGCCCACGAGTCTTCATCTCGGGGTCGCCTGGTGGTCGCCCGTTGCCGCTCCACTTCCGGCATGCAGACATCTCGGAGAACCCTTCTGTCCGCCGGCGTCCTCACCGGCACCGCCCTCACCGCGACCGCAGGTCCGGTATCCGCCGCCACCACGCGGCTCGACCTTCGGCCCACCGCCGCCACCCCACGGCTGCGCACCAACCCCTTCACGCTGGGCATCGCCTCGGGTGATCCCGCGCCCGACGGCTTCGTGATCTGGACCCGGCTGGCGCCCTCGCCACTCGACGACGACGGTCTCGGCGGGATGCCCAGCCGCCGCTACGAGGTGCGCTGGGAGGTGGCCCGCGACCCGCGGTTCCGGAGGGTCGAGCGGCGCGGGTCCGTCACCGCCGGGCCCGAGTCCGCGCACGCCGTACACGTCGAGCTGAAGCGCCTCGATCCTGGTCGCGAGTACCACTACCGGTTCCACGTCGACGGCTGGACCTCGCCGGCGGGTCGCACGCTGACCACGCCGCCGCTGGGTGCCGCGGGAGGTGCGCTCACGATGGCGTTCGCCTCCTGTTCCAACTACCCGACCGGCTTCTTCACGGCGTACCGGCACCTCGCCGAGGAGCAGCCCGACCTGGTGCTGCACCTGGGCGACTACCAGTACGAGTACGGCGCCGCAGCGAACCCGATCGGCCGCGCTGTCGTGGGACCCGAGACGGTCACCCTGGCGAACTACCGGCAGCGGCACGCGCAGTACAAGACCGACCCGGACCTCCAGCTCGCACACGCGGCGGCGCCGTGGCTGGTGGTGTGGGACGACCACGAGGTCGACAACAACTACGCCGACGAGATCCCGGAGCGCGAGGTAGACGCGCCCACGTTCCGCGAGCGGCGGGCCGCGGCGTACCGGGCGTACTACGAGAGCATGCCGCTGCGCCGCTCCTCGGTGCCGCTGGGGCCCGACATGCAGCTCTACCGCCGGGTCCGCTGGGGCCGGCTGGCCACCTTCCACCTGCTCGACACCCGGCAGTACCGCTCCGACCAGGCCTGCGGCGACGGCTACAAGGACTGCCCGGACGCCGCCGACCCGGCGCGTTCCCTGCCCGGCACTCCGCAGGAGGACTGGCTGGCCGACGGCTTCCAGCAGTCCGACACCCGGTGGGACCTGCTCGCCCAACAGGTCTTCTTCGGGCGCCGTGACAACGACGCCGGAGCGGCGAACACGGTCTCGATGGACTCCTGGGACGGCTACCCCGCCTCCCGCGACCGGATCGTCCAGGCCTGGCGGGACACCCAGGTGCGGAACCCCGTGGTGCTGACCGGTGACGTGCACGCCCACTGGGCGTCCGAGATCGTCGAGGACTGGAACGACCCCACGTCCGAGGTGGTCGGGTCGGAGCTGATCGCGAGCTCGATCACCTCCGGCGGTGACGGGTACGACGAGCCGAACGGCGCACACCCCTGGGCGGCCTGGAACCCGAACCTGCGGTTCTGGACCAACCTGCGCGGCTACGTGAGCACCCGGATCACCCGGGACACGCTGACCGCCGACTACCGCTGCGTCCCCCGGGTGACGGTGCCCGACGCCGACGTCTTCACCCGGCGCAGCTACGTGATCGAGGACCGGGTGCGCGGGCTGCAGCTGGCGGGCGACAACCCGATGCCGCCGGGCTCGCGGGCCAGGCGAGCGCTGCCCGGCCCGCAGCAGATCATCGAGGACACGATCCGCGAGGAGACCGGCGGCTGAGCGCCAACCGGCCGCCCGGGGCGGCGTGAGTTATCTTCGCGCCATGCCAGCCGGGTCGTCGATCGCCGTGGTCACGGACTCGACGGCCAGCCTCCCGCCCGAGGTGGCGGCGGCGCGCGGGATCCTCGTGGTGCCGCTGCAGGTGGTGATCGGCGCCGAGGCGTACGACGAGGGCTCCGAGGACGCGACGCCCGAGCGGGTGGCGGCCGCGCTCCGCGAGTTCCTCCCGGTGAGCACGTCGCGGCCGGCACCGGCGGTGCTGCTCGACGCGTACGAGCGGGCCGCGCTCGCGGGGGCCAAGCAGATCGTGTCGGTGCACATCTCCGGGGAGATGAGCGGCACGTTCGAGTCGGCCCAGCTCGCGGCCCGGGACGCCCCGGTGCGGGTGGTGTGCGTGGACAGCAGGCAGGTCGGCGTGGCAACGGGGTACGCCGCGCTGGCGGCCGCGGACGCGATCGGCGAGGGGCGCTCGGTGGAGGATGCGGCCGCGGCGGCCGAACGCCGGGCCGCCGCCTGCTCCTCGCTGTTCTACGTGGACACGCTGGAGTACCTCCGCCGCGGGGGGCGGATCGGCGCCGCCGCTGCACTGTTCGGCGGCGCGCTGGCGGTGAAGCCGCTGCTGCAGATCGAGGACGGCAGGGTGGCCTCGCTGGAGAAGGTGCGCACCTCCGGCAAGGCGCTGGCCCGGCTGGAGGAGCTTGCGGTCCAGGCCGCCGACGGGCGGCAGGTCGACGTCTGCGTCGCCCACCTGGCCAACCCGGAGCGGGCCGGCCAGCTCGCGGAACGCCTGGATGAGCGGCTGGCCGAATCCCTCGGCGAGCGCGAGGTGTGGTGCGGCGAGCTCGGCGCCGTACTCGGCGCGCACGTGGGGCCCGGCATGATCGCGGTCTGCGTGGCGCCGCGGCTCTAGCTCCTAGCTCCTCAGGTCGTCGCCGAGCAGCGCCCGGTTGAGTACCTCGATCAGCTCGGTGCGGGTGACGATCCCGACCATCCGGTCCTCCTCGTCGACGACCGGCACGTGCCGGTAGCCCAGCTCGGTCATCAGCGAGACCAGGTCCGCCACCGGGGCGTCCGCACGCAGGGTCACGACGTCGGTGGTCATCATGCTGGCGACCTCCTCGAGCTCGACGATGTCGCGGGTGAACAGGTCGAGGATCGACACGATGCCGACCACCCGGCGCTGCTCGTCGACGACCGGCAGCGCCTTGACGCCGCGCTGGGTGATCAGGGTGCGGGCGCGGTAGATGGACTCGAACGGCAGCACGGTGACGACGTCGCGCTCCATCACCCGCGACACCGGCAGGGATCCGAGCCGTCGGTCCAGGGCGTGGGTCTCGGCGTCACGCAGCAGCGCCACCACGTCGCCGGGAGTGATGTCGAGGCCCTGGTCGAGCCGGGCGATGGCCTGCTCCACGTCGCCGGCCTGGATGCCGAGCGGCTCGGGTGCGCCGGGTCGACGTACCGGCTCGGCGGGGCGGTGGGGGTAGCGGCGGCCGGTCAGGTTGTTGACCGCGATGCCGACCGCCAGGAGGGCCAGGGTGTTGACCGCGACGGGCGTTCCGATGAAGAGCAGGCCCTGATCCTGTACGGCGGGCCCGGCGGTCGCGGCGACCAAGGCGCAGGCGCCACCGGGCGGGTGGAGACAGTTGAGCAGCATCATCGTGCCGATGGCGGCGCCGACGCCCACGCCGGCCGCCACCAGGGCGTCGTCGAAGAGACGCGCGGCGCCCAGCCCGACCGCGGTGGAGACCAGGTTGCCGCCGACCACCGGCCACGGCTGGGCGAGCGGGCTGGCGGGAACCGCGAACAGCAGCACCGCGGTCGCGCCCATCGGGGCGATCAGGTAGGGGAGTGCCTCGGAGCCGAAGGGCAGCACCCTGGCCACCCCGCCGGCGACCAGGATGCCGACCAGTGCGCCGAGCGCGCCGCGGCCGAGCTCGGAGGGACGGTAGCGAGGGCGCACGCCCGCAGGATAGGCGGGCCGGGAACCGTCCACAGGCACCTCCCCGTGACCGGCCGTCCACAGGCGGCGCGGCGACGCCCGAGGTCGGTCCGTGCGGCTGCCTAGCGTCGCCGCCATGGGAACCCGACGATCGAGTGCCGAGCACCAGGAGGCCGTGTCGCGCCGGCTGGCCCAGCTGTCGGCGGACGTGGCCGCCGCCCGCGCCGACCCCGTGGTGGCACCGGCCGCGGGCGGCGAGTGGTGGGCGGGCCACACCCGGGTCGCGGAGCCGCGGCCGGCGTTGGAGGTGGTCGCCGAGCCCGAGCCGCAACCGCCGGTGGTGCCGACGCCGGGGCGTCACGCCGCGCGACGGCCGGGCCGGCTGTCCGTCGTCCCGGACACGCTGCGCGGGCGGGTCGCGATCGGACCTGCGCACCTTGCCCTGGTCGCCGTGCTGGTCGCACTCGGGCTGGCGGTCACGGCGTGGTGGGTGGTCCGCGCCGAGCCGGGGCAGCCGACCGCGCCCTCGGCGACGCCCGGGACGCCCGCGAGCGGGCTGGTGTCGATGGCGCCCGAGGCGGCCGCCACGGCGTCCCCGGTCGCGGGCGGTGAGCGGGTCACGGTCGACGTGGCGGGCAAGGTACGCCGGCCCGGCATCGCCGTCCTCGACCCCGGGTCCCGGGTGGTCGACGCGATCAGGGCCGCCGGCGGCGCCGTGAAGGGCGTGGACCTGTCGTCGGTCAACCTGGCCCGGCCGCTCGTCGACGGTGAGCAGATCCTGGTGGGCGTGCCGGCGGCCGCGGCTCCGCCCGGAGCGGTGCCGGCGCCGGGGTCGTCGGCGCCCACGGGGCCGCTGGTCAACCTCAACCTGGCCGGACAGGCCGAGCTCGAGTCGCTGCCCGAGGTGGGCCCGGTCACCGCTCAGGCGATCCTCGCCTGGCGCGACCAGCACGGCGGGTTCACCGCGGTCGCCGAGCTGCTCGAGATCGATGGGATCGGTGATGCCACGCTGGCGCAGATCACGCCGTACGTGACCATCTGAGCGCCGATGCCGCGGATCGGGGAGATCGCGGACCCCGACCTGCGGATGCCGCTGCTCGGGCTGGCCGCGTGGGTCGGCGCGTTGGCCGCGCACGCCCTTTCCGGCGGCTGGCTGGTCGGTGGCGCGGCCGCGGTTGCAGTGGCGGGCGGAGTGCTGGTCCGGCGCTCGCGGACGCGCGGTGCTCGCCACGGTGGTGGCTGTGCTGCTTGGTCGGCGGCGCCGTCGCCGGCATCACCTGGCTGCGCACCGAGTCGGTGCACCGCTCACCGGTCGCGGACCTGGCGCAGGAGCGCGCCGTGGTGAGCGTGACCGGGCGCGTGGTGTCGGACCCGCGGACGGTCGAGGGACGCTTCGAGCGCCAGGTGGTCGTGCGGCTCGACGTGCGCACCATCACCGGGCGGGGCAGCCAGCGGAGCCTGCGCGCGCCGGTGCTGGTGATCGGCGGCGGGGCGTGGCTCGACGTACCGCTGGGCGCCGACGTGGCCACGTCCGGGCGGCTGGCTCCTGCCGATGACGACGACCTCGCCGGGGTGCTGGTCGCGGCCCGCGACCCGGACCAGGTCGCGGAGCCGGACGTCTGGTGGCGGGCGGCCGGGGCGGTGCGGCGGTCGATCCGCGACTCCGTGGCGGGCCGACCGATCGAGCAGCGGGCGCTGGTGCCCGCGCTCGTCGACGGTGACGACGCCGAGCTGCCCGAGGATCTGGAGCGGGACTTCCGGACCACCGGGCTCACCCACCTCACCGCCGTCTCCGGCACCAACCTCACCCTGGTGGTCGGGTTCCTCCTGGTGCTGGCCCGGTGGTGCGGCGTGCGCCGCCGCTGGCTCTACCTCGTGGGTGCGGCGGGGATCGCCGGCTTCGTGCTGATCGCACGCACCGAGCCGAGCGTGCTGCGCGCCGCGGTGATGGGAGCCGTGGGTCTGCTGGCGATGGGCGCGAACGGGCGGCACCGGGCGCTGCGGGGACTCGGCGTCGCCGTGGTGCTGCTGCTCCTGGTCCAGCCCGGGCTCGCCGTGTCGGCGGGTTTCGCTCTGTCGGTGCTGGCCACCGCCGGCATCGTCATCCTCGGGCCGGGTTGGCGCGACGCCCTGATGCGCTGGATGCCGCGCTGGCTGGCCGAGGCGGTCGCCGTGCCGGCCGCCGCCCAGCTCGCCTGCACGCCGGTGGTCGCCGCGATCTCGGGCCAGGTCAGCCTGGTCGCGGTCGCCGCCAACCTCGCCGTCGCCCCGGTGGTCGGCCCGGCGACCGTGCTCGGGCTGGCGGGCGGGCTGGTGGGGCTGGTCGTGCCACCGCTCGGCCGGCTGCTCGGCGCGCGGCGCCGGCTGGTGCGTGGCCTGGATCGCGACGGTCGCCGAGCGGGGCGCCGACCTGCCTGCGGCCGCGGTGGGCTGGGGGACGGGCGTGCTGGCGCTCGCGACACTGACCGCACTGACCGTGCTGGTGGCGATCGCGGCGCCGGCGGTGCTGCGACGACCGGTCGTGGCGCTCACGGTGATGGCGATGCTCGCCGCTTTCGTCCTGGTGCGCTGGCCGACCCCGGGCTGGCCGGCGAGCGGATGGGTGCTGGCCATGTGCGACGTCGGCCAGGGCGACGCGCTCGTCCTGAACGCCGGGCCCGGCTCCGGCGTGGTCGTCGACGCCGGGCCCGACCCGGCCCTGGTGGACGACTGCCTGCGCCGGCTGGGCATCGACGAGGTGCCGCTGCTGGTGCTGACCCACTTCCACGCCGACCACGTCGACGGGCTGGCCGGCGTCGTCGACGGACGCCGGGTCGGCGCGGTGCTGACCACCCGGGTCCTCGACCCGCCCGGCGGGGCCGAGGAGGTGGCCGACCTGGCGCGGTCCCATGGGCTGGCGGCCGGCCCGGCGTCGTACGCCGCCACCGCGACGTACGGCGCGGTCACCCTGCAGGTGCTGTGGCCGCGTCCGGGGCCGCTGGAGGAGGGCAGCGGTGACGGCTCGGCGGCCAATGACGCCAGCGTCGTCCTCCTGGCCGAGGTGGGCGGCCTCCGGATCCTGCTGACCGGCGACGTGGAGCCGCCCGGGCAGGCCGCCCTGGCCAGGACCCTGGCCGGGCTGGACGTCGACGTGCTGAAGGTGCCGCACCACGGCAGCCGCTACCAGGACCTCGCCTGGCTCGAGTCGCTGCGGGCCGAGGTGGCGCTGGTGTCGGTGGGGGCCGACAACGACTACGGCCATCCGGCCGCGCCGGTCATCGACGCCCTGACCGCGAGCGGCGCGGAGGTCTACCGCACCGACCTGTCCGGCGACGTGCTGGTGGTCCCGGACGGAGACGCGCCGGAGGTCCGCACCCGAGGGCGCGACTGAGAGCTTTGGCGCGCTGCGGGAAGCCGGTCAGGATGCCAGGTCTGTCGAGCTACCCTCGCGGCGGTCGCGCCAGGCCTTCTGCTTCGCCCGGTTCCCGCAGACGGCCATCGAGCACCATGCCCGTACGGGCGCGCGAATGTCAAGAAGGCCCACTGGCACTCGTCGTCGGCACACCTTCAGCCGGCTCCACGGCCGTCGCTATCGCGGCGGTCATCGCCGCGAGTAGTCCCCGACCCGACCGCCGCGTCGGCCGGACTTCGACGACGCGTCCGCCGCGCCGGCAGCCGACCTCCGCTGCCTCGTCGAGCCTCGCACGCCGCGACGGCGCGACGGTCGGTGTGTGCGGCCACGCCGACGGTCGCCTCGCGGACACTCCGTTCCAGGGGCTGGGTGTCCACGCGCGTCTCGACGTCCAGTGTTGACGGGCGCGCACCTCTCGCCGTCCGGGGCGGGTGCCGTGGTTCACATCGCGTAGTACCTCTGTGCCAGACTGGTTTGCCTGCCTGGCGCACCTGCACGGCGCGGCGTGGGCGCGGTCCGGCGGCTCTGGTCGGCTCGAGCGCGTCCTGGTTCGGCGCGGAGTCGGCAGCTCGCGTCCCTGCTCGCGTTGTCACACTGTCCGCGCGCCCGGCGGGGGCTGCTCCGACGTGCAGTTCCTGCCGTTCCTCCTCGCACGTTGCCTTGGGCGTCGTGGTCGACGCTGCCGGAGCGTCCGCTGTGTCGGCGCGGACTCGGCAGGTTCGGCTGTCGCGGCTCCGGCGTCTTCGCGGCTCGGTCGTCTACGCCTTCGTCTTCGCCGCCGCGACGCTCACCGTTCTCTACCAGCTCTGATTCGCGTTCCTCCGCGCGTCGTCACCTCTGAGCGCCTGCTCGTGCCACGGCAGCTGACAGCGACGTCTCGCCGCCGAGTCGGCGGCAGGCTCGGAGGCCTGCTGTCCGGCGCTCACGCGCCGTCGCCGTGCTGTTCAACGCGGTCGGCTACCTCGTCTCCGCGTTCGCGATCAGCCGGATCGAGTCGACGAGCGCATCGAGCGCAGGCCGACCGTTCCGCCTGGCGCGAGGTCGCCGAGGGTCTGCGCATCGTCGCGCGCAACAAGTACCTGCGACCCCTCCTCTCGGAGTCCACCAACTACAACCTGTTCTTCGAGCTCTTCTTCGTCGGCCTGATGATCTTCGCCGTCCGCGACACGGACTGGCCGGCGCTGATCGGCCTCGCGTTCACGATCGGCGCGTCGGCACGTTCCTCGGCGCTGGTTCGGCGCACGCGTCGCGGGCCGCTTCGGTACGGGCGCGTTCTGCTCGTCACGTTCCTGGTCGGCAACTCCGCGTCGTCCTCCTCGTCCTGCTGAACGACAAGGGCACCGCGATGCTGATCCTGGGCTCGGTGTTCTCCTCATGGGCTTGGGAACGGGAATCGCCAACGTGCACGCGACGAGCCTCCGTCAGACGGTGATCCCGAGCGCGCTACACGGACGGGTCAACGCGGCCTACCGGATGGTGTCCTGGGGTGCCGTGCCGATCGGTGCGAGCCTCGGCGGACTCATCGCGACCCAGTTCAGCGCGCACACCGCGATGCTGGTCGGAGCGCTCGGCATCCCGCTGGGACGATCTGGATCGCGGCGTCCGCGATTCCGAAGGTCGTCCATCGCGGACGTGCACTCGGTGCCGAATCCCCGTCGAACGTTGACGTGGAACGGCGTACGGTCCACGCACGCTCGCTACGGCGGCCCCGGCAGGGACGCGCCTGCGTCGGCGCGCTGTGGGAAGGTTCCGTCATGCGGGCGGGCGACGTGCTGGGCCGGGTCACGCTGGTGACCGGCAAGGAGGAGTTCCTCAACGAGCGCACCGTCGCCGCCGTCCGCGCAGGCGGTCCGCGGCCACGACGCCGAGGCGGAGATCTCCGAGACCGACGCCTCCGACCTGCGCTGGCGACGCTGGGCGAGCTGGCCGCGCCGTCCCTGTTCTCCTCGATCCGGTGCGTCGTGCGTCCGCGCGCTCGAGAACCTGCCCGAGGAGTCGGTCGACGGCCTGCTCGCCTACGCCGCCGACCCGTCCGACGACGTGGCCCTGGTGCTCGTGCACGGCGGCGGGCCGAAGGGCAGCGGGCGTGCTGACCAAGCTGCGCAAGCTGGCCGCCGTCACGGAGTCGAAGTCGACCGAGCTCAAGGCCGTCCGAGATCCCGGGGTTCGTGACCGCCGAGGTCCGCCGCCACGGCGCCACGATCGACCCGGAGGCCGCGGCCGCGCTGGTCCAGGCGGTCGGTCAGGACCTGCGGTCGCTGGCCGCGGCTGCGCACCAGCTGGCCAACGACTTCCCGCGCGAGACGCTCGACCCTCGACCAGGTGAAGCGCTACTTCGGCGGCCGGGCCGAGGCCAAGTCGTTCGCCGTCGCCGACGCCGCGTTCTCCGGCCGCGCGAGGCCGCCCTCGAGGAGCTGCGCTGGGCGCTGGACGCCGGCACCGCGCCGGTCCTGGTCACCTCGGCGTTCGCCGGCAGCGCCCGCGGGCTGGCCCGGTTCCGCGGCGCCCCGAGGGGGCAGCGCGACGCCGACCTGGCCCGCGAGGTGGGGGTGCCGCCGTGGAAGCTGCGCACCATCCGCGACCAGGCCCGCGACTGGTCCGACGCCGGGCTGTCCCGGGCGATCCGGGCGGTGGCCCAGGCCGACGCCGACATCAAGGGCGCGGCCAGCGACGCGTCGTACACGCTGGAGCGGCTGGTGCTCACCGTCGCCGGCCTGCGCAGCCGCGCTGAGCGACCGAGCGCTGCCGAAATGCACGAACGACCCGCCGCAGAGATTGCGACGGGTCAGGCGAGCTGGGGCTCAGAGCGAGGCGGCCTTCTTGGAGATCGCCGACTTGCGGTTGGCGGCCTGGTTCTTGTGGATGACGCCCTTGGACGCCGCCTTGTCGAGCTTGGCGGCGTCGCGGCCGAGCTCGACGGCCTTCTCCTTGTCGCCGGCCTCGGCGGCCTCGCGGAACTTGCGCACGGCGGTCTTCAGGCCGGACTTGACGGCCTTGTTGCGCTCGTGTCGCTTCTCGTTCTGCTTGTTCCGCTTGATCTGGGTCTTGATGTTCGCCACTACTGCGCCTTCGTCGTCGGTGTGGTGGTGCTGATGAGGTCTGTGGTGCGGTCGGCGCGAGACGGCCGGACACGCGACGGAGCAAATCTAGCAGCGGCGCGCTCGAGCGGCCAAAACGGGTCGAGCGGGCTCACCCAGCCGCGGCGCTCGCACAGCCACTCCCAGCACGACCTCGCCCTGCCACCGCTGCGGCTCGCGCATGTGCGGGGACGTGGGCGGCACCGGCTCCTCGGCCTGCTTGAGGAAGTACGCCGTGACCAGGGCGAGCACGATGTCGACGTGCTCGGCGGGGACGTCGCGGGTGAGCTGCGGTCGCGGCGAGCACCGCGTCGACGTCGAGGCCGTCGCCGCGCGGCCCGATCATCAGCAGCACGGTGTCCAGCCAGGCGGCGCCGACGACCGGCCAGTTCCAGTCGCAGAGCACCGCCTCGCCGTCGGCGTCGAGCAGGATGTTGTCGTCGCGCACGTCGGTGTGCACGACGGTGTCGCCGCCGGTCACCTCCGCGAACCGGCCGCCAGCGCGGCCGCCTCGTCGGCGTGCGCGAGGCCGGGATGGGTCGCGCGCACCTGCTCCCAGAAGCCCGGCAGCGGCGCGAACTCCTCGGCGAAGCGTGTCCAGCTCCAGCTCCGCCGGCGGAGGGGTGAGTACGTCGGCGGCCCGGCCCAGCGCTGCCAGCGCGGCGTCCAGCTCGGCCGGCGCCAGGGCCGGTCGCGGCGCCCGCCCTCGACGTACTCGATCCCCAGCACGACCCACTCGTCGTCGTCGTGCACCCAGAGCAGCCGCGCCGCCGGCGTCTCCGGCGGGAGGGCGGCGAGCTTGCGCGCCTCCTCGCGGTAGGAGTGCGCGAACATCTGCTGCGCCTTCACCGACGCGGCCTTCACGAAGTGCCGCGAGCCGTCGGCGCAGGTGAGCACGGACGCGAAGCCCGGCGTGAAGCCCGCGTCCTGCGACTCCGCCTCGACGACCGGCGACCCGCAGTGCTCCTCGACCAGCGCGCGCACCGTGGGCGGGAGGTGCGCCCACTGCGAGGCGGCGGGCGGTCTTGCCGACGGGGATCGCGGACGGGGTCACGCGCACATCCTGCGGCACCGGACCCGCCACCGCGAGTCGGCCGCGGCGCTAGCCTCCCTGCGTGAGCGCCAGCGATCGAGGAGCAGGCACGCGCGCTCGAGCGCCTGCTCACGTTCGTGGACGCGGTCGTCGCCATCGCGATCACCGCTCCTGGTTCTGCCGCTGGTCGAGATCACCGGTGACGTCGGTGACGGCCTCTCGGTGGAGCGAGCTCCTGCGCGAGCACTCGCGCGGAGTTCTGGGCGTTCCTGCTGAGCTTCGCGGTCATCTCGCGGCTCTGGCTGATCCAGCACCGCACCATGCGGCACGTGTCCGGCTTCGACGACCGGATCGCGCACCTGCTCGTCGCTGTGGATGCTCACGCATCGTGCTTTCTGCCGTTCCCGACGGCCCTGGTCGCGGAGGCGCCCGACGACGAGCTGACGAAGATCCTCTACATCGGGACGATGGCGATCGGGACGGTCTGGCTCGCCCTCGTGCAGGTGGCCGTCGTGCGGATCCGGAGCTCTCGGATGGACGAGGGCTTTCCCGACCCCGCGGCAGCCTGGGCGACTGTCGGCGCCATGTTGCTCGGCGCTCGCCGTCACCCTCGCCTTGCCCGAGCACCAGCTACTACCCGCTCGGCTCCTGCACTGCTGCTCGCCCGACCTCGCCGTTGCGATGGGTTCGCCGGATCCGGCGCAGGCGGGTAGTCCGCACTGATCGACCAGCGGCCTCCGGGTCCGGTTGTAGATCCCGGCGGCGACGGCCGGTCGGCCCGGCTCCAGAGCAGCGCGCCGTCCCGACGCACGTCCGGCCCGCCTGTACGCCGTGCGTCAGGGTGGGTCGGCCGGAGCGGAGGAGCGCCGGCGCGGAGCGAGCGGTGGCCGCAGCCGTGCCGGCCACGCCGGCTCCGATGGCGAGGCCGGCGGCAGAGGTGAGGGCGGTGCCGCGCAGCAGCGTGCGCCGCCCGAGGGCGAGGGGTTCCCGAGTCATGGCGACACGCTCGGGAGGACTGGCGAACACAGGGTGTCGTGAGCTCGACCGGCAGCCGAACCGGGGCCGACGACTTCGGGTTGGTCGTGGTGAATTCGTCGATGGCCGGGCGACTGGAACAATGGGAGCAACCATGGCTGTCACCCCCGCGCCGCAACCCGGCCACACCGATCCCGCGATCATCCGCAACTTCTGCATCATCGCGCACATCGACCACGGCAAGTCGACGCTGGCCGACCGGATGCTCCAGCTCACCGGCGTCGTCGACGAGCGGGCCGCCCGGGCGCAGTACCTCGACCGGATGGACATCGAGCGCGAGCGCGGGATCACCATCAAGAGCCAGGCCGTGCGGATGCCGTGGACGGTGCCTGCCGACAACGCCGAGGGCGCTGAGCCCGGCACCTACGTCCTGAACATGATCGACACCCCCGGCCACGTCGACTTCACCTACGAGGTCTCCCGGTCGCTCGAGGCGTGCGAGGCCGCCGTGCTGCTGGTCGACGCCGCGCAGGGCATCGAGGCGCAGACGCTGGCGAACCTCTACCTCGCGCTGGGCGCCGACCTGCACATCATCCCGGTGCTCAACAAGATCGACCTGCCGTCCGCGCAGCCGGAGAAGTACGCCGCGGAGCTCGCCGGCATCATCGGCTGCGACGTGTCCGACGTGCTGCAGACCTCGGCGAAGACCGGGCTGGGCGTCGAGGCGCTGCTCAACGAGATCGTCAGGCAGACCCCGGCCCCGGTCGGCCGCGCGGACCAGCCGGCGCGCGCGCTGATCTTCGACTCCGTCTACGACACCTATCGGGGCGTGGTGACCTATGTCCGCGTCGTCGACGGCAAGCTGTCCCACCGCGACCGGATCAAGATGATGTCCAACGGCACCGTCCACGAGATGCTCGAGGTCGGCGTGATCAGCCCCGAGCCGGTCAAGGCCGGCGAGATCGGCGTCGGCGAGGTGGGCTACCTGATCACCGGGGTGAAGGACGTGCGCCAGTCACGGGTGGGCGACACCGTGACCAGCCAGCACCACGGGGCCACCGAGGCGCTGGGCGGCTACAAGCACCCCAACCCGATGGTCTACTCCGGCCTCTACCCGATCGACGGCGACGAGTACCCGAACCTGCGTGACGCGCTCGAGCGGCTGCAGCTCAACGACGCCGCGCTGGCCTACGAGCCGGAGACCTCCGGCGCCCTGGGCTTCGGGTTCCGGTGCGGCTTCCTCGGCCTGCTGCACATGGAGATCGTCCGCGAGCGGCTGGAGCGCGAGTTCAACCTCGACCTGATCTCGACCGCGCCCAACGTGGTCTACGAGGTGACGATGGAGGACGGCACCGTCCATGAGGTCACCAACCCGAGTGAGTACCCCGAGGGCAAGATCGCCGAGGTGCGCGAACCCGTCGTCCGGGCCACGATCCTCTCGCCGGCGGACTACATCGGCACGATCATGGAGCTCTGCCAGGCGAAGCGCGGCAGCCTGCAGGGCATGGACTACCTGTCCGAGGACCGGGTCGAGCTGCGCTACACGCTGCCGATGGGCGAGATCGTCTTCGACTTCTTCGACCAGCTGAAGTCGCGCACCAAGGGCTACGCCTCGCTCGACTACGAACGCTCCGGCGACCAGGCCGCCGACCTGGTCAAGGTCGACATCCTGCTGCAGGGCGAGCCGGTCGACGCGTTCTCGGCGATCGTGCACCGCGACGCGGCGTACGCCTACGGCGTGATGCTGGCCGGCAAGCTCAAGGAGCTGATCCCTCGGCAGCAGTTCGAGGTGCCGATCCAGGCCGCGATCGGGGCGCGGGTGATCGCCCGCGAGAACATCCGCGCGATGCGCAAGGACGTGCTCGCGAAGTGCTACGGCGGCGACATCACCCGCAAGCGCAAGCTGCTGGAGAAGCAGAAGGAAGGCAAGAAGCGGATGAAGATGGTCGGCCGGGTCGAGGTGCCCCAGGAGGCCTTCATCGCCGCGCTGTCGACCTCCGGCCCGAGCGGCGACAAGCCCAAGAAGTGACGATCGCCCTCCCGCCGGAGGTGCTGGAGTTCGCCGACCGCGGACCGGCCTGGGCCGAGTGGGTACGCCGGCTCCCGCGGCTGACCGCTGCGATCCTCGACGAGTGGGAGCTCGCCGTCGACGGCGACCCGATGAGCGGCTGGACCGCGCTCGTCGTCCCGGTCGTCACCGACGCGGGGGAGCGGGCGGTGCTCAAGCTCGTCTGCCCCGGCGAGGAGGAGGAGCACGAACACCTCGCGCTGCAGCGCTGGGGCGGCGACGGCGCGGTGCGGATGCTGCGCGCCGACCCGGGGCGCCGGGCGCTGCTGCTCGAGCGACTGCACCAGCGCGACCTGACCGAGGTCCCGGTCCTCGAGGCCTGCGAGATCGTGGCCGGGCTCTACCCCCGGCTGCACGTGCCGGCACTTCCGCAGCTGCGCCCGCAGACCTTGTACATCGAGCGCTGGACCGACGACCTCGCCCGGCTGCCGCGCGAGCGCGCCGATCCCGCACCGGCTGGTGGAGCAGGCGGTGTCCCTCGGGCGCGACCTCGTCGCCGACCCCGCCAGCGTCGGCACCCTGATCCACGGCGACCTGCACTACGAGAACGTGCTGGCCGGTGACCGGGAACCATGGCTGGTCATCGACCCGAAGCCGACGAGCGGCGACCCGCACTACGAGGTCGCGCCGCTGCTGTGGAACCGGTGGGACGAGCTGCGTGGCGAACGTCCGCGAGGGCGTCCGTCGCCGGTTCCACACCATCGTCGACGCCGCCGGGCTCGACGAGGACCGGGCGCGTGACTGGGTCGTCGTACGAATGGTCCACAACGCCATGTGGGAGATCGAGGACCATCCCGACTCGCCCGACGACGGCTACCTGACCATGTGCGTCACGATCGCGAAGGCCGTTCAGGACTGAGCTTGGCCCGCTGGCGGGCGCGGTAGCTGCGCGTCTTCTGCCGGTTGCCGCACCCGCCCATCGAGCACCAGTGTCGCGAGCGGTTCTTCGACGTGTCGTAGAACGCCAACGCGCACTCCTCCGCGATGCAGAGCTTCATCCGGCCCCAGGTGTCATCGGCCTGCGCGTCGGCCATCGCCACGAGGAGCAGGGCCAGTGCCGCCCCGGACGCCGTCGACCGCCGGAGCGAGCCGGGGGCGGGTGCCGTCGAAGACGATCCGGAGCGGCAGGTCGGCGGCCGCCGCGTCGAGGTCGGGCACCCGCGACGTGCCGTCCCCCTCGCTGTGGCGCACCATCGCCTCGCGCAGCCCGGACCGGAGAGTCAGCGCGAGGTCGAGGTCATCGCTGTCCGCCCGGTCGTCGACGTCGATCAGGTTGCGCCCGCGGAGCCAGTCGGTCAGCGCAGCCGCATCCGGAAGGGCCTCGGGCGGGTCGGCGTCGATATCGACGTCGAGCGTGTTGGCGAACGCGCACAGCAGCTCGGCCTGCGCCGGCAGATCCGTCGGCACCATGGCTCTCACTCCCCTCGACACCACCGTAGCCCGAATGCCGGTTGACCTCCGCTGCAACCAGCATAACGTGTTTGCCGGTGTTGATCAGTCGCAAGGGCCGGGAGGAACCGTGAGAGAGCGAGCCACCGCACGGCCTCGCGTCCTGGTCATCGGCGGCAAGCTCCAGCACGTGCGCAAGGCCCGGGAGCTCGGGCTGGACGTGGTTCTCGCGCAGTTCCCGGACGAGTACGACAGCAGCCACTGGCCCTACGTCGATCAGGCGCTGCTGCTCGACTACGGCGACATCGATCGGCTCCTGCCGCTGGTCCAGGGCGTTGCACAAGGCGTACCCGTTCCAGGCTGTCGTGTCGCTGTTCGAGCTCGGGCTGCTGCCGGCGGCGCGGATCAACGAGGCGCTCGGCCTCGGCGGCGAGTCCGTCGCCACCGTGGAGCTGCTGCTGGACAAGTGGCGGATGCGCCGGCACCTGGCCACGAGGGGCATCAGCCCGGTGGCCTCCGCGGTCGGCCGTACCGCGCAGGACCTGCGGGAGTTCGTCCAGGCGAACGGGCTCCCGATCATCGTCAAGCCGATCCGCGAGTCGGGCAGCCTGGGGGTGTTCTGCATCCGCGACCGAGCCGACGTGGATGTCGTCGCCGAACGGTTCCGATCTCTCGACGACAAGCAGTGGGCCGCCGGAGACCTCGCGTGTGCCGATTCCTTCCACGAGTTCCTCATGGAGGAGTTCCTGGACGGCCCGGAGATCAGCGTGGAGACCCTGACCTTCGACGGCCGGCACGTGGTCGTCGCGGTGACCGACAAGGAGACCGCCGACGGCGGCTTCGTCGAGATCGGACACTCGCAGCCCAGCGGCTGCTCGGCCGAGACGCTGCGCGAGGTGACCCGGTTGGTGACGGACTTCCTGGACGCGGTGGGGCTGCGCAACGGTCCAGGGCACACCGAGGTCAAGCTGACCTCGCGCGGCCCGCGGATCGTCGAGTCGCACAACCGCATCGGCGGTGGCCGGATCAACGAGCTGGCCGAGATCGCCTACGGCGTCGACATGGAGCGCTACGCGCTGGGCGCCAGGTTCGGCCTGGTGGAGCCGCTGACCGCGTCGCCCGAGCCTCGAGGCGGTGCGGCCATCCGCGTCATCACACCGGAGCCCGGCCGGGTCGTGGAAGTGACCGGCGTCGACGCCGTACGCGCGGACCCGGCGTTCGTCGACCTCCAGCTGGCGTTGGAGCCGGGCGACGAGGTGCCACCGCTGACCTGGAACGAGGACAAGGTCGGTCACGTCATCGCCCGCGGCGCCACCGCCGCCGAGGCGATCGCCCACAGCAGCGGCTTGGCAGCGGCGATCCACGTGCGCACCGAGCCGTCGCATGAGCACCGCACCGCCGCTCGGACCGGGCGTCGACCAGCCGCGGTTCCGCGACGCGCTGCGCGGCCTGCCCGGCCGGGTGTGGATCATCAGCCTCGGCATCCTGGTCAACCGGGTCGGCGCCTTCCTGCCCGTGTTCATCGTGCTCTACCTGACCGAGCGCGGCTATTCAGCCGGTGCTGCCGGGTTGGTGCTCGGCGTGGCCGGTGTGGGCAACATGTTCGGCAATGCCGTCGGTGGCTACCTCACCGACAAGATCGGCCGGCGATGGACCATCGTTTCGTCCGCCGTGCCCACTGCCGGGCTGACGGCGATCGTGCCGTTCCTCGGACCGCTCTCGATCATCCTCGCGGTGGTCGGCCTCATCGGCGTGACGTCGCAGATCTACCGGCCGGCCGCGGCCGCGGTGCTGCTCGACTCCGTGACGACCAACCAGCAACGGCTCGCCGCCTTCGGGGTGTTCCGGTTCGCGATGAACATCGGCGCTGCCCTGGGCGGCGTCATCGGCGGCGTGCTGGCCAGCAGCTCCTACATGGAGCTCTTCCTGGCCAATGCCGTCGCCTGCCTGCTGTTCGGCGTGGTCATGGCGGTGCTGCTGCGGGATGCGCCCCAACCGCGGGCCGACCAGGACGACGCGGACCCGCAGGCGGACCGGGCGGTGGGGTACCGGCAGGCGCTCTCCGACCGAACGCTGGTGCGGTTCCTGCTGATGATCGTGGTCGCCGAGTTCCTCTACATCCAGCACACCGTCGGCCTGCCCCTCCACATCAACGACGTGGGTCTGAGCGCGCGCGACTTCGGTTTCCTCATCGGGCTCAACGGTCTGCTGGTTTTGGTGCTGGAGCTGCCCATCACCGGCGTGGTCTCGCGGTACCGGCTGGAGTACGTCCTGGCCATCGGCAACCTGCTCATCGGCGTCGGTCTCGCGCTGACCGGCTTCATGAGCAGCATGGGCCTGCTGGCGGTGACGGTGCTGATCTGGACGCTCGGCGAGATGATGTCGACCTCCGTCGCCCAGGCCTACCTGGGAAGCCTGTCCCCGCCGCACCTGGTCGGGCGCTACCAGGGGTTGTACGGCGTCGCGTACACGCTCGGTACGGGCGCCGGACCGCTCATCGGCGGCGCCGTGTACGCGATCGACCCCTGGGCGCTGTGGGCCATGGTCGGCGGGGCCGGGCTCCTGGCCGCCCAGCTCTGCCTGCCGCGGCGCGCTAAGGCCGGGCAGGACCGAGCCGGACGGACCTGACGAAGGCGGTGAAGTCGTCGCGTTCCCGGAGCCACTCGGCCGGCGTCGCACCCCACGTCACGTGGAGGTCGTCGCGGGCGATCGTGACCAGGCGCCAGGTGCCCGCCGGCCCGTCCCAGGTCCGGTGCGGCCGCACCACGACCCAGGTCAGCCGGTCGGCCGGCTTCCCGTCGAGGGCGGCCGCACCTGGCTCGAGCGTCACCGAGACGACGTTGTGCCGCCCCTGCAGCTCGGCGGCGAGCTCCTCCACCGATCGGCGCGGGACCGGGTCGATCTGCGGCGTACCGGAGCAGCGACTCGCGCGGCCGCAGGTACAGGTAGCAGTAGTCCCCGTAGTTGTCGATGTCGTCGGTCTGCGGCCGGGGGACGGTGTACGTCGCCGTGGCACCGTCGGCCGTGCAGGTGTCCCGCTGGGTCTCGACCACCCCGATCGACGCCGTGACCACGGCGAGCTCCTCGGCCCAGCGCCCGGACCTGCCCTTCGGGGTGTACCAGCCGAGCCGCACCCCGTCGGCCTGCATCAGCCGGTTGTCGAGGGGCAGCCCGTCGTTGTTCGAGCCCCAGGTCAGCAGCTCGCCCCGGCGCCCGCCGTACACCTCGGCATCGGCGTCGTAGGCGATGTCACCGGTACCGGTGTCACCCTCGTAGCCGACGTCGGGGTCGACCCACTTCTCCTTGTAGTGGCGCAGCGACTCGTGCGAGTCCATCGACACCGAGAAGTCCCGGTCGAGAGCGGCATCGAACCTGCAGCCGGCGCGGTACTTGTAGGTCTCCACCCGATAGTCGTCGGGCACGACGAGCCGGATCGCCAGGCCGGAGGACGTGGCGCGGAGGTCGGGGCAGAGCTCCTCGCGATAGCCCTCCGGCACGCGCTGGCTCGGCTGCGGGGAACGCCTCGCTGCCCATCCTTCGGCGCCGTCGTGTCGGGCTCGCGCCCTCGGTTGATGACGTCGCCACACGCGGCCAGGACCATCAGCAGCGTCACGAGGATCGGGCGGAGGCTCACATCGGTTGTGATGCGCGCCGGGGGGAAATGGTTCGTGGCGGGCTGGGCGGGCTGGGAGAATGGCGACGTGCCCGTGCTCCGTAGCGTCAACGTCGGTCGTCCGAAGGACGCGCCGTGGGCCGAGCTCGGCCGCACCTCCATCGACAAGACGCCGGTGGCTGGGCCGGTCGCGGTCCACGCGCTGGGGCTCGAGGGCGACCAGGTCTCCGACGTCGAGCACCACGGCGGCGTCGACCAGGCCGTCTACGCGTTCGCCCGCGAGGACATGGACCGGTGGGTCGAGGAGCTCGGCACCGAGATCCGCGACGGCCAGTTCGGCGAGAACCTCACCACCGTCGGCATCGACGTCAACGAGGCGGAGGTCGGGGAGCGGTGGGCCGATCGGCACCGCCGAGCTCGAGGTCTGCGCGGTCCGGATCCCCTGCAACGACTTCAAGGAGTGGATGGGCCTCTCCGGCTACGACAACTCGGTCTGGGTGAAGCGGTTCACCGCCGACGGCCGGCCCGGGCCGTACCTCCGGGTCACCCGCCCCGGCGTGATCGCCGCCGGCGACGAGATCTCCGTCGTGCACCGGCCCGGCCACGGCGTCACCGTCTCCCTGATGTTCCGGGCGTGGACGACCGAGAAGGAGCTGCTGCCGCGGTTGCTGGAGGTCGAGGGCCTCGCGGCGAAGGCGCGCGCCCGTGCCGAGGCGTACCTCGCGACCCTGCAGCGCTGAGCCTCTCGCATCGAGGACGCCTACCCTCCGCCTGCCGGCGTGATCTAAGTTACTCGGGAGGAAAATCCATCTCGGCCGCTCAGCAGGAGAGTCATGCCCGTCAATCGCGACACCAGCTTCGTCGACCGTCTGCCGCAGAACGTGGCAGTGCTTTTCTGGGACCGGGTCACCGAGTCCCAGGACCTCGAGGCATTCCGCTATCCGCGCGGCGAGGCGTGGGAGTCGGTGACCTGGAAGCAGACCGGCGACCGGGTCCGCAGCCTTGCGGCGGGCCTGCTCTCTCTCGGTCTGGAGTCGGAGCAGCGGGTCGGCATCGCCGCCAGCACCCGCTACGACTGGATCCTGGCCGACCTCGCGATCATGTGTGCAGGCGGCGCCACCACCACCGTCTATCCCACGACCAACGCCTCGGACACGGCGTACATCCTGGGTGACTCGGAGTGCCGGGTCGTGTTCGCCGAGGACGACGAGCAGCTCGCGAAGCTCAAGGAGCACCGGTCGGAGCTGCCCAAGCTGGAGAAGGTCGTCACCTTCGACGGCACCGCCGACGGCGACTGGGTGATCACCATGGACGCGCTCGCCGACCTCGGCGACAAGTTCCTGGCCGAGCACCCGGAGGTCATCGAGACCACCGCGAAGGCGATCGCTCCCGACCAGCTCGCCACCCTGATCTACACCTCCGGCACCACGGGCCGCCCCAAGGGCGTGCGGCTGCTGCACCGGGCCTGGGTCTACGAGGGTGCCGCCATCAAGGCCCAGGACATCCTCGACGAGAAGGACCTGCAGTTCCTGTGGCTGCCGCTGGCCCACTCCTTCGGCAAGGTCCTGGAGTCGGCGCAGCTCGCCTGCGGCTTCGCCACCGCGATCGACGGTCGCGTGGAGAAGATCGTGGACAACCTCGGCGTGGTGAAGCCGACGTTCATGGGAGCCGCGCCGCGCATCTTCGAGAAGGCGCACGCGCGGATCGTGATGATGCAGGAGGCGGAGGGCGGCGCCAAGGAGAAGATCTTCAAGAGGGCCTTCGCGGTCGGGTTGAAGGTCGACGAGCTCAAGCTCCAGGGCAAGTCCGTGCCGCTGCCGCTCAAGGTCCAGCACGCGCTCTTCGACCGGCTGGTGTTCAGCAAGGTGCGCGAGCGCTTCGGTGGCCGGGTCCGGTTCTTCATCTCCGGCTCCGCCGCCCTCAACGCCGACATCGGGAAGTGGTTCCACGCGGCGGGGATCCTGATCCTCGAGGGCTACGGCATGACCGAGAACGCCGCCGGCGCGACGGTCAACCACCCCGACGACTACAAGATGGGCACCGTCGGTCCCGCCCTGCCGGGCAGCGAGGTCAAGATCGGCGAGGGCGACGAGGTGCTGCTGCGCGGGCCGCACATCATGGCCGGCTACCACAACCTCCCCGACGAGACCTCTCAGACGCTGACCGACGACGGCTGGCTGCGCACCGGCGACAAGGGCGCCCTCGACGCCGACGGCTTCCTCACCATCACCGGCCGGATCAAGGACCTGTTCAAGACCTCCGGCGGCAAGTACATCGCCCCTTCGGCGATCGAGTCGAAGTTCAAGGCGGTCTGCCCGTACGCCAGCCAGTTCGTGGTGTTCGGCAACGACCGCAACTTCGTGGTCGCGCTGATCACCCTCGACCCGGACGCGATGACGAGCTGGGCCGAGGAGAACGGCATGACCGGCTCGTCGTACTCCGACATCGTCGGGTCCGACAAGGTCCACGAGATGATCGACGGGTACGTCGACGAGCTCAACTCCAGGCTGAACCGCTGGGAGACCATCAAGAAGTGGGAGATCCTCGACCACGACCTCTCCATCGAGACCGGGGAGCTCACGCCGTCGATGAAGGTCAAGCGCAACGTCGTCGAGGACAACAACAAGGACCGGATCGCCGCGTTCTACTCCTGAGCACTCAGCGATCTCTACGGCCTCCCCCAAGCCGACGCACAGCCCGCGCACAGGCTCGGCTGCTTGGCTGCCGGGCATGACCGACGAACACGACCTCGGCCTCGGCCACGACCTGCCCCGCATCATCGAGCGCAACCGGATCGGCCGCCGCGGCCTGTTCGGGATCGGGGCCGGGGTCGGTCTCGTCGCGCTGGCCGGCTGCGGCGACGACTCCACGACCACCTCGGGCTCCGACCCCGGCTCGAGCCGGCCGAGCCCGCCGGAGGGCGGCGGGCCCGGGGGAGCGGGGTCGACGGTGGCGGTCGCCGAGGGGGAGATCCCCGAGGAGACCGCGGGCCCCTACCCGGGTGACGGCTCCAACGGGCCCAACGTGCTGACCGAGTCCGGTGTCGTGCGCAGCGACATCACCTCGAGCTTCGGCTCGGCATCCGGCGTCGCCGAGGGCGTCCCCACCACCGTGCGGCTCCGGATCCTGGACCTCGACGGTGACGACGCGACCCCGCTGGTCGGTGCCGCGGTCTACCTGTGGCACTGCGACCGCGAGGGCCGCTACTCGATGTACTCCGACGGGGTCACCGAGGAGAACTACCTGCGCGGCGTCCAGGAGGCCGACGACGACGGCCGCCTGGAGTTCACGACGATCTTCCCGGCGACCTACTCCGGCCGCTGGCCGCACATGCACTTCGAGGTCTACGAGAGCCTCGACGCCGCGACCGCGCGCATCGGAGAAGCTCCGCACCTCACAGCTCGCCATCCCCGAGGACGTCGCGAGCGAGGTCTACGAGACCGTCGACGGCTACGAGACCAGCATCGAGACCCTGTCGCAGGTCAGCCTGGACAGCGACATGGTGTTCTCCGACGGCTACTCGCTGCAGATGGCCAAGGTGACCGGGTCGGTGGAGGAGGGTTACACCGTCTCGCTGACGGTGCCGGTCTGACCGCGCAGCCTCCAGGTGGTCCATGCCAGGCCCCTCGGGAACTTACTCATCTGTCCCAACCGGCGCATCCGCCTCACGGCCATCGCCAATGGCAGGAAATCGCGCCTTTTCGCGCCGATTCGCGTTAGAAAGGCCGCGCGGCCGGGTTGGAACGCCCGGCCGTTGTGGACCAATCTTGTGGTCGGGGGACCTCATGACCGATGAACGTTCGATGATCGATCGCGATCCGGAGACATCGTCCGAAAGCGACGGGGCGCCGGAAGGCGACACGTCCGCGGGTGGGATGGCTGCGGACCTACGCGCCCAGCTGGGGGCACGCCAGGAGGTGGAAACGCTCCTTGCGGAGGCCAGTGAGGCACGCCGTACGGCGGCCGCCGAGGCCGACGACGTACTCGCGCAGGCGCAGCGAGTAGCCGACGAGCTCACCGAGGGCGTCCGGCAGGACGCCGAGCGTGAGACCGAGGCCGCCCGAGAACGCGCAGCGGAGATCGTGGCCAAGGCGAAGGCCGAGGCCGACGAGATCCTGGGCAAGGTGGAGGCCGAGCGTGCCGCTGCCCGAGCCGCCGCCGATGCCGAGCTGCAGCAGTTTCGCGAGCAGGCGCGCGTGCGGGCCTCGGACCAGGCCCGCGCTGAGTTCGACGGACTGCGCCAGGAGACGGCTCAGCTGCTCGCGGACCTCGAGGAGCGCTTCGGCACCGTCCGGTCCGCACTGACCGAGGCGGAGTCGGCGGTGCGCTCGACGCTGGAGCGGCTGGACCAGCTGCGGGCCGGCCCCGGCGAGCTGGCGGGCGGACCCTCCGAGGCACTCGAACGGCGCGCTCCCGGCGAGCTGGCCGAGGTCGGGTCCGAGCAGCGCAACGGCGACAAGCGGGGCAGCAAGGAGACGCGACGCATCGGGTGGGTGTTCCGCCACCAGTCCTGAACGCGCTCCTGGCGTCGTCGATCACGGTCCACGCGCCGCGGCTGCTTGGATGGAGCGGTGCCGTCCACCCTGCCTCCCGGCGAGCCGGCACCGCCCGACGGCTCGCTGCCCGACGGCGCGCTCGAAGGCGTCGGCGGGCGATCGTTCGGGTTCTACGTGCACGTGCCGTTCTGCACGGTCCGCTGCGGCTACTGCGACTTCAACACCTACACCGCCGAGGAGCTCGGCCCTGGGGTGTCCCGGGCCAGCTTCGCGGCGACAGCGATCGAGGAGGTCAGGCTGGCCCGTCGGGTGCTGGGGGAGCGCGATGTCCCGGTCTCGACGGTCTTCTTCGGCGGCGGTACGCCGACCCTGCTCGGCCCGGCCGACCTCGGCGCGGTGCTGGACGCGGTGGACGGGGAGTTCGGGCTGGCGGTGGACGCGGAGGTCACCACGGAGTCCAACCCCGACTCGGTGCGGCCGGGTGACCTCGAGAAGCTGGTGGCCGCGGGCCTGAACCGGATCTCGTTCGGCATGCAGTCCGCGGTCGACCACGTGCTCCAGACCCTGGACCGCACCCACGACCCCGCGCGGGTGCCGCAGGTCGTCGCGGATGCCCGTGCCGCCGGCTTCGGGCAGGTGAGCCTGGACCTGATCTACGGCACCCCCGGCGAGAGCATCGCCGACTGGGAGGCCTCGCTCGACGCGGCTCTGGCGTGCGAGCCCGACCATCTCTCGGCGTACTCCCTGATCGTGGAGGACGGCACCGCGCTGGCCCGGCGGGTCCGGCGCGGGCGAGCTGCCGATGCCCGACGAGGACGACCTCGCGGACAAGTACCTGCTGACCGACGAGCGCCTCGCGGCGGCCGGCCACGAGTGGTACGAGGTGTCCAACTGGGCCCGCGACGACGCGGCCCGGTGCCGGCACAACCTGGGCTACTGGCGCGGCGCGGACTGGTGGGGAGCCGGGCCCGGGGCGCACTCCCACGTGGGCGGCGTCCGCTGGTGGAACGTCAAGCACCCCGCCGCGTACGCCGACCGGCTGGCCGCGGGCGCGAGCCCGGCGCACGCCCGCGAGGTGCTCGATGACGAGACCCGCCGGGTCGAGCGGGTGCTGCTCGAGCTCCGGCTCCGCGACGGCCTGGACCTCGGGGTGCTCGACGCCTCCGGCCGCGAGGCCGTGCCCGGCGTGGTCGACCGCGGCCTCGCGCGGGTCGAGGCTGACCGGCTGGTGCTGACGCGGGAGGGTCGGCTGCTGGCCGACGGCGTGGTGCAGGGAGCTGCTCAGCTGACCATCCGGATGGTCAGCGGGTAGCGGTAGTCCTCGCCGTTGCCGGCCTTCACCGCGCCGATGATCGTCATCACCAGCCAGAACGCCGCCGAACGCCAGGGCCAACGGGATGATCAGCAGCAGGCCGATGCCGAGCGTCACGACCACCAGCACCACCGCCACCAGGCTGCCGACGAAGCCGTAGATCAGCATCGACAGCTGGAAGTTGAGCGACTCGACGGCGTTGCGGCGGACCCACGGCGAGTCGTTGCCCTTGACGAGCAGCACCAGGAGCGGGCCCAGGAACGCCAGCGCAACGAACGCGGCGACCAGGGCGGACCAGTGCGCGGCAGTCGCCCAGGTGCGCTCGTCGCCCGGACCCATCGGGGGGCGGCCGTAGGGCTGCGGAGGGGGCCGCCGTACGGCGGAGGGGTCTCACTCAACGGTCGGGCCTCTCCTCGGACGTCACGAAGTCGATCAGCTCCTCGACCCTACCCAGCAGCGCGGGCTCGCAGTCGGCGTAGGAGCCGACCCGGGACAGGATCTGCTGCCAGGCGCGGGCGATGTCGGCCTGGTCGTCGTGCGGCCAGCCGAGGTGGTCGCAGACACCGGCCTTCCACTCCACGTCGCGCGGGACGTCCGGCCACTGCCGCAGCCCGATCCGGTCCGGCTTGACCGCCGCCCAGATGTCGACGAACGGATGGCCGACGACCAGCACGTGCGCTCCGAGCGGTGAGCGGGCGATCTGGTCGGCGATCCGGCTCTCCTTGGAGCCCGGCACCAGGTGGTCGACGAGCACCCCGGCGCGCCGGGACGGGCCGGGCTCGAACTCCGCCAGCACCTCGGGCAGCCGGTCGACGCCCTCGAGCAGCTCGACGACGACTCCCTCGAGGCGCAGGTCGGCGCCCCAGACCTTCTCCACGAGCTCGGCGTCGTGGCGCCCCTCGACGAAGATCCGGCTGTCGAGCGCCACCCGGGCGCGGGCGCCCTCGACCGCGATCGACCCGGAGGCGGTGCGGGTCGGCTTGGCGGGAGCCGGGCGGCGGACCGGAGCGGTGAGGATGACGGGCCTGCCCTCGAGCAGGAAGCCCGGACCGAGCGGGAAGGTACGCCGGCGGCCGCGCCGGTCCTCCAGGGTCAGGGTGTGCAGGTCGCGGTCGACGGCGACCACCTCGCCGCACCAGTCCGTCGTGACCTCCTCGACGACCGCGCCCTTCTCGGCGGGCACCTCCACCGCCCGGCCGCGCCGGGGCTTGCGCCAGTCACCGGCCAGGACGTCGGTGCCGTATCTGTCAGCCACGGCCCCGACGCTAGGGGTCCGGACCGACGCCGGCGGTCAGGGCACGCCGTTACTCCTCGGAGTCGTCGGTGTCCTCTTCGTCACTCTTCGTCGCCGTCTCGGCCTCCTCGGCGTCCTTGCCCTCCTCGAGCAGGTCGCCGGCGCTCTCCCCGTCGTCCAGCCCCTCGGCCAGCGGGTTGTCCTCGCTGGGCACCAGGTCATCGGGGAGCTGCTCGTCGGAGATGCCGGTCTCTTCCTCGGAGTTGCTCATGCCGACAGGTAACCGCTCAGATCAGCGGCAATCTCTTCTGGCTGCGGGGGAGGTGTTCGTAGCCCCGGGCGACCGCGCGCTCCAGGCGCTCCGGTTCCCACGGCCAGTCGCCCTCGGCCAGCGCCTGCTCGAGCGGCACGCCGCGGGTGGCGAGGTCGCGGATCGTCTCGGCGACGATGCCGATCTGGTTGCGCTGCTCCTCCACGAAGTCCCGGTCCACGGGTGCGCCGTGCCCCGGCACCACGACCGTCGCGGGGGTGACCAGGCTGAGCACGGTGTCGAGGCTGAGCGGCCAGTCCATGGGCCAGGAGTCGCTGTTGTAGGACGGCGGGGCGGACTCCTCGACGAGGTCGCCGGCCAGCACCGTGTCGGCGTCCGGCACCCGGACCACGACATCGCCCCGGGTGTGACCCCGCCCCGGGTGGACCAGCTCCACCACCCGGTCGCCGAGGTCGATCACCTGCACCGAGGAGAACAGCCGGTCCGGGACGACCACCTGGGTCGCCTCGATCTCGGCCGCCATCGGGTCCTCCGGCTCGGCGGCGTACGCCGTCCTGATCCGGGTCTCGTTCTCGGGCAGGTCCTCCGGCACCGTTTCGTGGGCGTGGATCGGCACCGATCCGAACTCCTCCCGGAAGGCGGCGTTGCCGAAGGTGTGGTCGAAGTGGACGTGGGTGTTGACCACGGCGACCACGTCGCCGCGCGACAGCCGGCGCAGCTCGTCGATCACCCGGTGCCCGGCCGGCTGCGACCCGTGAGTGTCCACGATGAGCAGTCCGCGCTCGGAGCCCACGGCCGTGACGTTCACGTCGAACCACTCGTAGCGGGCCACCCAGACCCGGTCTGCCACCTCGACGAACGCCATCCCCCGAGACTAGCGCGGCGGCGAGCGACGCTCAGCAGAGGCCGGCGTGCAGCCGGGCGCGCAGCAGCTCGCCCAGCTCCTCGGTGGAGCGCGCCGTCCGGCCGAAGTGCACCGTCCTGGACTGTGCGCCCTCCGGGTCGATCCAGGTGATCTCGACCTGGTGGGGGAGCAGGCTCCCCAGCCGGACCCCCGCGACGTCGACCATCCGGGTGCCGGTGGTCATCGCGACGGCCCGACGCAGCTCCTCCTGGTGGCACTGGTTGGCGTGCTCGACGGACCGCTGCAGGAAGCCGCGGTTGAGTCGGTGGTCGGCGGAGCCGAACTGCTCGAGCGGCACGCGGTACTGACGCTCGCGCCCGTCGTCGAGGACGCCGGGACAGGAGCACGAAGTTCAGCACCATCGACACCTGGGTACGCGGCTCGCCGCAGCACTCACAGTCGTTGCGGCCGTCGACCGAGAGCCTGCCGGCCAGGGTGAGCTTGGCGTCCCGGGAGCTCGAGCCCACCGGTCCCACCCCGCTGGCAACGGTGAGCAGGGCGCTACGGCTCGCGGCCGCGGCCTCGGCGAGAGGCGAGTCGGTGGGGCAGGCCAGCATCGGGCGGCCGTCGTCGTCGCTCATCCCGAGCTCGTCCCGGTCGGCGAGCAGGTCGTCGACGCCGTCGACCACGAGGGAGACGTCGGCGGGGCACGACAGGATGCTCCGGGCGGCGGCGGCCAGCTGCCGCGGGTCGAACTCCGTGTGGTGCTGGACAGCGGGCATCCCGGAAACCTCCTCTGAGTTAGGCAAGCCTAACCTATTGGAGTTCGGCCGGTTCGGGTGCCCGAGAACGGGCGCGCGTCCCTAGTACCATTGGCACTCGCGGGGAACGAGTGCCAGGGACGGGCAGGACGAGGAGGCGGACATGCAGGAGGAGCGCAGGCTCGCCGTGCTCCGCGCCATCGTCGAGGACTTCGTCGCCACCGAGGAGCCGGTGGGCTCGAAGGCCCTGGTCGAGCGGCACGGCCTGAACGTCTCGCCGGCCACCGTCCGCAACGACATGGCGGCCCTCGAGGACGAGGGCTACATCACCCAGCCGCACACCAGCGCCGGGCGGGTGCCGACCGACAAGGGCTACCGGCTGTTCGTCGACCGGCTCACCACGGTCAAGCCGATGAGCGTCGCGGAGAAGCGGGCGATCTCGACGTTCCTCGACGGCGCGGTCGACCTCGACGACGTCGTGAACCGATCCGTGCGCGTCCTCTCGCAGCTGACCCGCCAGGTGGCGGTCGTGCAGTACCCCACGCTGTCGCGCTCCACGGTGCGGCACGTCGAGCTGGTGCAGCTGGCCCCGCATCGCCTCCTGGCCGTGGTCATCCTCAGCACCGGCCGCGTCGAGCAGCGGCTCGTCGAGCTCGACGTCGACCTCGGCGACGACGACCTCGCGGCGCTGCGCACCCGGATCAGCCGGGTCGCCGACGGGCGAGCTGATCGCCGACGCCGTGGCCGGGCTCCGGGGCATCGCCGAGGCCGAGCCGGGGCACGCCCACGCCGTGGTCGAAGTGCTGATCGAGGCGATGAGCGACCACCGCTCCGACGAGCGGATCGCCGTCGGCGGCGCGGCCAACCTGGCCCGCTTCGGCGACAGCTTCGAGTCCTCGGTGCGGCCGCTGCTCGAGGCGCTCGAGGAGCACGTCGTGCTCCTCAAGCTGCTCGGCGAGGCCACCCAGGGCGGCATGGTCACGGTCCGGATCGGGGCGGAGGGCCCGGTCGAGGAGCTCTCGGCGACCAGCGTGGTCGCCACCGGCTACGGGCCGCACGACGAGGCGGTCGCCACCCTCGGCATCGTCGGCCCGACCACGGATGGACTACCCCGGCACGATGGCAGCGGTGCGGGCCGTGGCCCGCTACGTCTCCCGGATCCTCGACGAGGCCTGAGCCCGCCCACCAACCACGAACGAACCAGACCAGAACCCGAAGGAAGCACGTTGAGCCAGGACCTGTACGACCTCCTCGGTGTGGCCCGCGACGCGGACGCCGACGCCATCAAGAAGGCCTACCGGCGGCTCGCGCGGCAGTACCACCCCGACGTCAACCCCGACCCCGAGTCGCAGGAGCACTTCAAGGAGGTCTCGCGCGCCTACGAGGTGCTCTCGGACCCGCAGAAGCGGGCGGCGTACGACCGCGGCGGCGACCCGTTCGGCGGGGCCGCCGGCTTCGGCCAGGGCGCCGGCTTCTCGTTCACCGACATCATGGACGCGTTCTTCGGCGGCCAGGGCATGGGCGGCGCGCAGGGCCGCGGACCGCGGTCGCGGGTACGCCGCGGCCAGGACGCGCTGATCCGGCTCGAGGTCGACCTGGCGGAGGCGGCGTTCGGCGTCGCCCGCGAGATCAAGGTCGACACCGCGGTGGTCTGCACGACCTGTCACGGCGAGGGCGCCGCCCCGGGCTCGCACCCAGTGGCGTGCGAGACCTGCCACGGGCAGGGCGAGGTGGCCCATGTGCAGCGCTCGTTCCTCGGCGAGATCCGCACCCTGCGGCCGTGCCCGGCCTGCCGCGGCTTCGGCTCGGTGATCCCGGACCCGTGCCGCGAGTGCTCCGGTGAGGGCCGGGTCCGCTCGCGGCGGACGCTGACCGTGAAGATCCCGGCCGGCGTCGACGACGGCACCCGGGTGCAGCTCAGCGAGCAGGGCGAGGTCGGCCCCGGCGGCGGCCCCGCGGGTGACCTGTACGTCGAGATCCACGTGGCCAAGCACGACACGTTCACCCGGCACGGCAACGACCTGCACTGCACGGTCACCGTGCCGATGACCGCGGCCGCGCTGGGCACCACGCTGACGCTGCCGACGCTGGAGGCCGACGTCGAGTCGGGCGCCGACTCGGGCGTGGAGACCAGCTTCGAGCTGGAGCTCCGCCCGGGCACCCAGGCCGGCACCGAGCAGGTGCTCCGCGGCCGCGGCGTGCCGGGGCTGCGCGGCGGCCGCGGCGACCTGGTGGTGACGATCCACGTGGACACGCCGACCCGGCTCGACCCGCGGCAGGAGGAGCTGCTGCGCGAGCTGGCCGCGATCCGGGACGAGGAGTCGCCGACCGGCCAGGTGCGACCCAGCCAGAAGTCGATGTTCGGCCGGCTGCGCGACGCGTTCAACCCGCACTGACCGATGTCGCTGCCCGTCCACCTGGTCCCCTCGCTCGACGGGGTCTCGCTCGGGTCGGTGGTGCGCGTCGAGGGCGACGAGGCGCACCATGCGGTCGCGGTCCGGCGGATGCGGGTGGGCGAGACGCTGGTGCTCACCGACGGTCGCGGGGCGCTGGCGGAGGGCGAGGTCGAGGCCACCGGCAAGCGGACCCTCGACGTGCGGCTGACGTCGTACGACGTGGTGGCGGAGCCGGCGCCGTCCGTCACCGTGGTGCAGGCGCTCGCCAAGGGCGACCGGAGCGAGCGGGCGGTCGAGGTGCTCACCGAGATCGGCGTCGCCGAGATCGTGCCCTGGGCGGCGGCGCGCAGCGTGGCGGTGTGGAAGGGCGATCGGGCCGTGAAGTCGCTGGGGCGCTGGCGGACGACCGCCCGCGAGGCGGCCAAGCAGTCGCGGCGGGCCTGGCACCCGGAGGTCGCGGAGCTGGCATCCACCGCCGACGTGCTCGAGACCGTGGCGGCGGCCGACCTGGCAGTCGTGCTGCACGAGGAGGCGACGGAGTCGCTGGCGTCGCTCGCCGTCCCCGAGGCCGGGACGATCGTGATCGTCGTCGGCCCCGAGGGCGGACTCACCGACGACGAGGTGGCGGCGTTCGTGGACGCCGGCGCTCACGCCGTACGACTGGGCGCCGAGGTGCTCCGCACCTCCACCGCCGGCGTCGCGGCGACCGCAGCGCTCCTGGCGCGCACCGCCCGCTGGGGCATCCGGGCCGAGCTAGCGGGCGAGCAGCGCCTCGACCCTTGCCACCTCGTCGTCGAGCTCCGACCGCTCCGCCTTCGTGAGCTTGCGCATCATGCTCACGATCTCGACCCGGCCGTCAGCGACCCGCCACAGGCCCTCGAGCCAGCCGTCGACCAGGATCGGTGCGGCAGCGGCGCCGTTGGGGCCCTGCTGGGCCTTGCGCTTCTCGGGATCGGTGACCCGGTCGCGGCCGGCGTGGGAGAGCCAGACGTTGTCGTAGTAGCCGAACAGCCGCACCGGGGCCGGGGTGTCCGCGTCGGCGATGGGGGCGCCGGGCACGTCGTAGAGCACCTTGCCGTTCTCGTCCTCGTGTCGTTCGAGATCGTCCATGCCCTTCATCAGCGCGGCCAGGCCGGTGATGGCGGACCAGGCGGTCGCATCGGCTGCGGAGGCGGGGCCGAAGGCACGCAGGTAGCGGCGCACGATGTCCGGCGACGTCGGGCTCGACGAGGTCGGCCTCCAGCCATCGGTCGACCCGCTGGTAGACGACGCCGCCCGAGCCCTTCCAGGTGCCGCGGGGCGGCAGCTGGGCCAGCGGCTGGGTGGAGCGCGCGAGCTGGCCGAGCTGGGTGGCGGGGTACGCCGGGAACCGCTCCGCCAGGGCCAGCCCCAACGCCTTCTGGGGCAGCGGCCCGTCGGCCAGCAGCTCGGTCAGCGCGGCGTCGAACGCGTCGCGGTCGACCTCCCGGGCGGCGCCGATGGACTGGCTCACCTTGATCTCGCGGTCGTGCACCGGCACGGTCCACTGGCGCAGGGTGAGCGCGTCGTCGCGGGTGAGCAGGTGGATCGTGCCGCGCATCACCAGCAGCCGGACCAGGGTCTTGTCCTCGAGCCCGCGGGTGACGTCGTACGGGTCGAAGTCGGTGAGCCGCGCCGCCAGCGAGAGGTACGGCGGCAGGTTGTCCTGGGCCTGCAGCCCGATCAGGTGCTCCGCCATCTCGACGGGCGTGGAGTCGACGCGTTCGAGCAGGTGCTGGCGGTGCAGCAGGGTCCGGTTCAGGACGTCTTTGCCGAGCCTCACTGCACGATGATCGTCTTGGTGTCCTCGGTAGGTCCACCGCCCTCGCCGCCGGACGGGTCGTCGGTCATCGCGACGAAGGTGTACTCGCCGGGCGTCAGGCCGGTGACGTCGACCTCGGTCTGCCAGGGGTAGAGCTTGTCGACCCAGCCGAGGGCGGTGGAGAAGCCCTCCTTGACCACCTTGTCGCCCTGGCGGATCTGCCACGGGACGGTTGCCTCGAACGAGCTGGCCACGCCCTCGGCGGTGAACTTCCCGGTGACCGCCTGGCCCTCCTCGGGAGTGGTGACGTTGACCAGGCCGAGGACGTCGAGCTCCTTGGCCGCGTCGGCGCCGTCGGCGGTGTCGACGCCGAACAGCGTGGTCGGCTGCCCGCGGAGCTGGACGACCACCGGCGCGCGCTCCTGCTGGACGCCCTGCAGCGTGTAGACCAGCTGCTGGAGCGCGAGCTTGGCGTCGGCCGCCGACATGCCCGGCGCCCGCTTGGTCCAGGTGTCGTCGGGCACGCTCACCACGAACGACCCGTCGACGTACTCGACGCTGTCGAAGGTCCCGCCGGGGTACGCCGTGCGGTAGTCGCCGTCCGCGGCGTCGCCGGCCGTCATCAACGCGGCGGCCTCCTCCAGCGGGTTGTCGGCCTCGACATTGCGGAACTCCCGGAACAGCCGCGCGCCCTGCGGGGTGTCGCCGACGAAGTAGACCGGCACCGTCGCCATCTCGGCCGGCGGCGCGCTGGACTCGGGCGGGCTGGACGGACTCGGTGGGCTCGTCGCTGGGAGTGCCCTCCGAGGTCTCGTCGGACCCGGTGTCGTCGGCCACCGGCTCCGGGTCGTCGCCGCAGCCGGCGAGCACCAGCGCGAGCGCGCCGGTCGCCAGCAGCGTGGTGAAACGCATCCGGGCAGTCATGGCAACCATCCTTCTCGCCTTCGGCAGCTATTCCACGATGATCGTGCGCGTGTCGGTGAACGGCCCGAGTCCCTCGCCGCCGGACGGGTCGTCGGTCATCGCGACGAACGTGTAGGTGCCGGGGGCGAGGTCCGAGACGTCGACCTCGGTCTCCCAGGGGTAGAGCCGGTCGCCGGTTCCGCTCGCGGTGGCGAACCCCTCTGACGACCACCTCGTCGGTGCCACGCAGATCTGCCACGGCACGGTGCCCTCGAACGAGTTCGCCCGGCCGCGCGCGACGAACGAGTCGCCGGAGACGATCGATCCGTCCGCGGGATCGCTGATGTTGACCAGGGACAGGATGTCGTTCTGGGGGTCGCGCTCGATCGGTCCGTCGCCGGGGACCGTGCCGAACGGGTCGCCCGCGGGCCGGCCGTCCCTCGGTGAACTGCACCGGCAGGGGCTCGCCGGTGGCGGCCTGGGCCGTGTAGACGACTGCCTGGAGCAGAGCGTGGACGTAGGCCGGGTCGATGTCGTAGTCGGACCGGTCCACTCGCCCAGCCCGATCTCGATCACGTCGTCCCGCACCGCGACCGACGTGAACAGGCCGGCCGGCCACAGCGTGCGTGTAGTCGGGATCGGTCGGACCGTGTTCCTTGGTGATCGCTTCGAGGTCCGCAAGGGGACCGCCGGACACGCGTCTGGAACTCGCGGTACAGACGCGGGCCGGCGGGGGTGTCCCCGACGAAGTACAGGGCCGCCGTGTGCTCGGCGTCGGTCGCCGGCGGAGCGTTGTCGCGGCGCCGCCCGTCGTCCTGCCCGAGGTTGACCGCCGTCACCACCGCCGCGGCCGCCAGGACCGCGCCGCCGACGGCGTACCACCCGCGCCGCGCAGGCCGGTGGGTGCGCGCCTTGATCGTGTCCAGCCGGTACGCCGGCTCCACGTCGGACACCGCGTCGGTGAGCAGGTCGCGCAGGTCGTCGTCGGTCACGACGCGTCTCCCTTCAGGAGCTCGCGCAGCGCAGCGGCGCCGCGCGAGGCATGGCTCTTGACCGCACCCCGGCTGATGCCGAGGGTGCTGGCGATCTCGGCCTCGGAGAGGTCCAGGTAGTAGCGCAGCGCCAGCACCTCGCGCTGGCGCTGCGGCAGCGCCCGCATCGCCTCGAGCACCGCGGCCCGGCGGTCGATGACCTCGGCCGGTTCGTCCGGGTCGGGCACCGGCTCGGGTCCGCGTGCCGCGTACCGCGCCACCACCATCCGGTGCCGGAGCGCCGACCGGGACTGGTTGACCACCGCCTGGCGCAGGTAGGCCAGCGCCTTGTCCGGGTCGCGCAGCCGGCCCCAGCGCCGGTGCACGGCGATGAACGCGTCCTGCACCACCTCTTCCGCGGTGCCGACGTCGCGCACGAGCAGCACCGAGAGCCGCACCAGCTGCCGCCAGTGGGCGGCGTACAGCTGCTCCAGCGCCTCGTCGGCGGTCCAGGAGCCCTCGGCCATCAGGCCGTCCGGTGCGGTCGCATGGGCGGTCACGCTAGTAGGACGCCCGGCACCCGCCTACGGTTTACCCATGGACGACTGTCTCTTCTGCAAGATCGTCGCCGGTGACGTGCCCGGGGAGGTCGTGCACACGACCGAGCGGACGGTGGCGTTCCGCGACGTCAACCCGCAGGCGCCCGTGCACGTGCTCGTGGTGCCGCGCGACCACCACCCCGACGCCGCCGCGCTCGCCGCGGCCGACCCGGCCGCCTCCGCCGAGCTCGTGCAGACCGCCGCCGCGGTCGCCACCGCCGAGGGGTACGACGAGTACCGGCTGGTGTTCAACACCGGCGCCCAAGCAGGGCAGACCGTCTTCCACACCCACCTGCACCTGCTCGCCGGGCGCTCGTTCACCTGGCCCCCGGGGTGAGGCGGCTTCGGACGGCCGCCGCGGCCGCCGCGCTCCTGCTCCTCGCGGCGTGCTCGGAGACGCCGGCGGCGTCGCCGAGCGACGACGCCGCCGACCAGCCGGCCGCCGAGACGAGCCCGGAGACACCCGACCACGCGGGCCACCCCCAGGCGAAGCCGGGCAAGCTGCTGCCGCTGCGCAAGGGCGAGGACCGGCTCACCCTGACCATGCCCGCGGCGTACACGCCCGTCTGCGCCGACCGGCAAGGGCACCGACGACTACCGGTGCTTCATGCTCGACCCGAAGCTGGCCCGCGACAGCTACCTCACCGGCACCAACGTGCTGCCCGGCAACCCCGACGTCGTCCACCACGTGATCCTGTTCCGGGTGCCGCCCGACCAGGTCGACGAGGCGCAACGGCTCGACAACGCCGACCAGGACGAGGGCTGGACCTGCTTCGGTGGCTCGGGAGTCGCGGGTGAGGTGGACCAGCTCAACGACGCGCCGTGGCTCGGGGCCTGGGCGCCGGGTGGCTCGGAGACGAAGACCCCGGACGGCTACGGCGTCGACCTGCCTCGCGGCTCGCGGATCATCATGCAGGTCCACTACAACCTGCTCGCCGACGTCGGTCCGGACATGAGCTCCACCCAGATCCGGCTGATGCCGCACCGTCCGGACATCACCGACCTGCACACGTTCCTGATGCCCGCACCCGTCGAGCTGCCGTGCCGGCCGGTCACGACTCGTCGCCGCTGTGCGATCGCGACGCGGCCCTCGCCGACGCGCGGGAGCGGTTCGGGATGGTGGGCGGTGCGCTGGCCGAGGGGCTGCACTACCTCTGCGGCACGGAGCCGCGTCCGAACCCGGTCAGCTCCTGCACCCGCACCCTCTCCCGGCCGATGACCGTGCTCGCGGCCGCGGGTCACATGCACCTGCTCGGCCGCCAGATCAAGCTCGAGGTCAATCCGGACACCCCCGAGGCCCGCACCGTGCTGAACATCAAGGTGTGGGACTTCGACGACCAGGGCGCCCGGCCGATCCGGCCCATCCACCTCGACGCGGGCGACACCGTGCGGGTGACCTGCCGCCACGTGCAGTGGCTGCGCGACAAGCTGCCGGCGTTCGAGGGTCAGGAGGAGAAGTACGTCGTGTGGGGCGAGGGCACCACCGACGAGATGTGCCTCGGGTTGCTGTCGGTCGCGTTCGAGTGACCGGTCCTCAGATCGCCACGAGCGACCGCGCGATGGATGCGAAGCGCTCGGCGGGTACGCCCGGGCCGTAGCGGAACCCCTGTGCCCCGTCGCAGGCCCGGCGCTGGAGGTACCGCTCCTGGTCGCGCGTCTCGACACCCTCGGCGACGACGGTCATGCCCAGCGTGTGCGCCATCACGATGATCGTGTCGACGATGGCGGCGTCGGCGTCTCGAGGTTGAGCTCCTGGACGAACGAGCGGTCGATCTTGATCTTGTCGATCGGGAACGGGTCAGGTACGACAGGCTCGAGAAGCCGGTCCCGAAGTCGTCGACCACGATCCGGATCCCTTTCGTCCGGAACGCCTGGAGCTGCTCGACCACGTCTTCGGCCCGTCCATCAGGATGCCCTCGGTGATCTCGAGCTCGAGCAGGCTCGGATCGAAGCCGGTCTCCGCCAGGACCTCGTCGACCGACCGTCAACCAGTCCGCGGCGTGGAACTGCCGTGGCGAGACGTTCACCGCCAGGTCGAGCGGGCGGCCGAGCTCGGCCTGGATCGCGACGCGTCCAGGCAGGCCCGCCGGAGGACCCACTCACCGAGAGATCCGATCATCCCGCCGTCCTCCGCGACCGGGATGAAGCGGTCGGGACCGATCGGTCCGAGCTCCGGGCTGTCCCAGCGCGCCAGCGCCTCCATGCCGACCACCGCCCCCGAGTGAGGTCGACCTGCGGCTGGTAGACGACCGACAGCTCCTCGCGCTCGAGCGTCCGCCGCAGGGCGGCCGCGATCGCTGATCCTGTCGTCGGTCGTCGTCTGGCCTCGTCGCGGCGCCGAGCCGCTCGGTGATGTCGATCGATCGCGGCCAGGACGAACGCTCCCCTCGTCGGTCTCGAGCGGGTTCAGCCCGATCTCGACCGGCACCTCGGATCCGTCGGCGCGCGGCGGCCTTTGAGGTGCCGTTCCGGACCCGGGGCCAGGGTGTCGGCGTGGCCGCGGAAGGCCTCGGGGACCAGCTCGTCGGCGTGCCGTCCGAGTAGCTGGTCGACGCGCAGTAGCCGAAGAGTCTCTCCGTCTCGTAGTTGACCAGCGCGACCCGCCCTCGGCGTCCACCATCAGCAGGGCGATGGGGCTGCCTCGATGACCTGGCGCAGAGGCGCCTCGTCGGAGGCGCTCGGAGTCATCGGGGGCTCGCTCTCTAGGGCGCCTCAGGCGCGGCTGACGTCGCGGAACCCCATGTCCAACGCGTCGATGGTAGGGCCGGCGCACGTGCGCGCGGGCCCGAATCGCGAGAGTTCCCGGCTGCGCCAGGCAGGACGGCGTCGACGAGGCGGAGCACGGCGAACAGCACGGGCAGCCCGAACACCACGAGCAGCATCCAGGCCGCGATGCGGTGCCGGGTCTTGGCGCCGTCCAGGGAGCCGGCGAAGTCGAGCAGCGCGCCGTCCGGCACGTGATGGGTCAGTCCCATGCGGGCGGCGTCGGGCGGCAGGTGCTGACCGCCGAACCAGTACGGCGGGGCCGGCTCCGGCCCGGCGTCGTCGCCGGCGAAGTCCTCGTCGTACTCGTCGGCGGGGTGCATGCGCCAACGGTACGCGTCGCAAACGGCTGGGCGAGGGCAGACGGCTCACGTACCCTGGGAACGATCCGATCCATCGAGACCCGAAAGGCCGCCCGTCCGGGCACCCATGACAGACAGCAACGCATTCGAGGGGACGCTCACCACACGCGGCACACCGTCGTGGTCCCCAACAGCATCAACATGGTCAGCCTGCTGGGTCCGGGGGACGAGCACCTCGGGCTCATCGAGCGCAGCTTCGACGCGGAGATCCATGTCCGCGGCAACCGGATCACCATGCGCGGCGAGCCGGGCGAGGTCGCCCTCGCCGAGCGGCTGCTCGACGAGCTGGTCGCGATCATCCGCACCGGCCAGGGCGTGACCACCGAGACCGTCGAGCGGGTCCTGCAGATGCTCCGCGCCGAGACGACCGAGCGTCCTGCCGAGGTGCTCTCGCTCAACATCCTGAGCAACCGCGGCCGGTCGATCCGACCGAAGACGCTCAACCAGAAGCGCTACGTCGACTCGATCGACAAGCACACGATCACGTTCGGCATCGGCCCCGCCGGCACCGGCAAGACCTACCTGGCGATGGCCAAGGCGGTGCAGGCCCTGCAGTCGAAGAGCGTCAACCGGATCATCCTGAGCCGGCCGGCGGTCGAGGCGGGCGAGAAGCTCGGCTTCCTGCCGGGCACCCTCTCGGAGAAGATCGACCCCTACCTGCGGCCGCTCTACGACGCCCTGCACGACATGGTCGACCCCGAGTCGATCCCCAAGCTGCTCGCGGCCGGGACCATCGAGGTGGCGCCGCTGGCGTTCCTGCGCGGACGCTCGCTCAACGACTCCTTCATCATCCTCGACGAGGCGCAGAACACCACGCCCGAGCAGATGAAGATGTTCCTCACCCGGCTGGGGTTCGGCTCCAAGATCGTGGTCACCGGCGACGTCACCCAGGTCGACCTGCCCAGCGGCACCAAGTCCGGGCTCCGGGTGGTCGAGGACATCCTCGACGAGGTCGAGGACATCGCGTTCAACCGGCTGACCAGCCACGACGTGGTACGGCACCGCCTGGTCGGCCGGATCGTGGCGGCGTACGACGACTTCGACGCGCGCGGGATCCAGGGAGCCCAGCGCAAGGACCGTTCTTGACGCATCGAGATCCTGAACGAGTCGGGCCACGAGCTCGACGTGAAGGGGCTCGCGACGCTGAGCAGGTTCGTGATGGACGAGATGCGCGTGCACCCGCTCGCCGAGCTGTGCATCAAGGCGGTCGACGAGGACACCATCGCCAAGCTCAACGAGCAGTGGATGGAGAAGGACGGGCCGACCGACGTGCTCGCCTTCCCCATGGACGAGCTGCGGCCCGGGCTGGTCACCGAGGAGCCGGAAGAGGGTGTGCTCGGTGACCTCGTGCTGTGCCCGGCCGTCGCCGAGCGCCAGGGCGAGACCGCCGGCCACGGCACCTCCGCCGAGATCGAGCTGCTGACCGTGCACGGCATCCTGCACCTGCTCGGCTACGACCACGCCGAGCCCGAGGAGCACCGCGAGATGTTCGGGCTCCAGGACAAGCTCCTGGAGGAGTGGCGGGCCTCGCAGGTGAGCGACGTCTGGCTGCTGGTGACGGCGGCCGCCCTGGTCATCCTTGCGGGGCTGTTCACCGCCGCAGACGCCGCGCTGGCGTCGTTCTCCCGGGCCCGCGCCGCGGAGCTGGCGGGCGAGAAGCGCGCCGGCGCCAGGCACCTGGTCGCGCTGCTCGACGACGCGCCCCGCTACCTCAACACCGCGCTCTTCCTGCGGCTGCTCTGCGAGATCTCCGCGATCGTGCTGGTCGCCAAGGTGGTCTCCGAGAGCGTCGACGAGAGCTGGTGGCCCAGCGTGCTCGTCACCATCGCGGCGATGCTCGTCGTCTCGTTCGTGGTGATCGGGGTGGCCCCGCGGACCCTGGGTCGGCAGCACTCCGAGACGGTGGCGCTGCTCAGCGCCGGCCCGTTGCGCGCGTTCACCTCGGTGCTCGGGCCGTTCCCGAAGCTGCTGATCCTGATCGGTAACGCGATCACGCCGGGCCGCGGCTTCCGCGAGGGGCCGTTCTCGACGGAGACCGAGCTGCGCGAGCTGGTCGACATGGCCGAGGCGTCCGCGGTCATCGAGTCCGGCGAGCGGAAGATGATCCACTCGGTGTTCGAGCTCGGCGACACGACCGCGCGCGAGGTGATGGTGCCGCGCAACGACGTCGTCTACATCGAGCACTACAAGAACCTGCGGCAGACCATGTCGCTGTTCCTGCGCAGCGGGTTCTCCCGGATCCCGGTGATCGGCGAGAACCTCGACGAGGTGCGCGGCTTCGCCTACCTCAAGGACATCGTGCGCCGCGACTTCGAGGCGCCCGACGTGGAGTTCACCCAGCACGTCGAGGAGATCATGCGGCCGGCCCACTTCGTGCCGGAGTCCAAGCCGGTCGACGCGCTGCTCTCGGAGATGCAGGCCCGCCGCCAGCACATCGCCGTCGTCGTCGACGAGTACGGCGGCACCGCCGGGCTGATCACGATCGAGGACGTGCTCGAGGAGATCGTCGGCGAGATCACCGACGAGTACGACCCGGACGAGGTCGAGGTCGAGCACCTCGACGACGGAGCCGTGCGGGTGCCCTCGCGCTACCCCGATCGACGACCTCGACGAGCTGTTCGGCTTCGACGTCGAGGAGGAGGACGTCGACTCGGTCGGCGGGCTGATGGCCAAGCACCTGGGCCTGGTCCCGATCCCCGGATCCGCCGTCGAGGCCCACGGCCTGCGTTTCGAGGCCGAGGAGACCGCCGGTCGTCGCAACAAGATCGGCACGGTGCTGATCCGCCGGGTGCCGGTCGCGCCCGGGGTGCGCCCCGAACCGGCCCGTGCCGACGCCGTTGAGCGACCCTCCTAGGGTGAGGCTCATGGAGCTGAACGCCGAGGACCGCAAGCTGGTCACCCTCGCTCGGGCCACCCGCGCCCGCACCGGTGCGGCGGAGGGAGCTGCGGTGCGCGACTCCGACGGCAGGACGTACGCCGCGGCCACCGTCTCGCTCCCGTCGCTCGAGCTGAGCGCGGTGCAGGTCTGCGTGGCGATGGCCGTCGCGTCCGGCTCGCGCGGCCTGGACGCGGCGGTGGTGCTCGGCGAGGCCACCGCGCTCGCCGCGCCGGACGAGGCGGTGCTGCGTGAGTTCGGCGGCCAGGGCGTCGTCGTCCACCTCGGCGACCCGCGGGGCACCGTCGCCACCTCGATCACGGCATGACCGCGCTGCACGCAGAGGCGGCTGGGACCTGGCGCCTCGGAGACCTGGAGGTACGCCGGCTGGGCTTCGGCGCGATGCGGCTCACCGGGACCAAGCCGTTCCACCACGGCGTCCCGAGGGACCGGGCGACGTCGATCGCGGTCATCCGGCGCGCGGTCGAGCTCGGCGTCAACCACATCGATACCGCGGCGTACTACTTCTCCTCGCTCCGGTCGGCCAACGAGCTCCTCAACAACGCGCTGTCGCCGTACCCCGACGACCTGGTCATCGCCACCAAGGTGGGACCCGGCCGAGACATCGCAGGAGAGTGGTCCACCTGGGCGCGACCGGAGGATCTGCGTGGCCAGGTGGAGGAGAACCTCCGCCAGCTGGGCCGCGACCACCTCGACGTCGTCAACTACCGGTCGAACGGGCGGGACTCGGTCGCCGACGCGGTCGCGGCCCTGGCCGAGCTCCGGGAGGAGGGCCTGCTGCGGCACATCGGCGTCTCGCAACGTGACTTCCGAACGGCTCGACCGAGGCGCGATCGGTGACCGAGATCGTCTGCGTCCAGAACCGTCACGGCGTGGGCTCCGACTCTTCCCGACGCGGTCGCCGTCATCGATCGCTGCCGGGAGCTCGGCCTCGCGTTCGTACCCTTCTTCGCGATCGCCGGCGAGGCGCGCGAGACGGGCTCGATGACCGAGGATCCAGAGGTCCTCGAGATAGCGGAGGCCCATGGGGCCACACCCGCCCAGATCCGGATCGCCTGGACGCTCTCCCTGGGTCCGCACGTGCTGGCGATCCCGGGCACCGGCGACCCCGCCCACCTGGAGGCCAACGTGGCCGCGGCGAGCATCCGGCTCACGGAGGACGAGGTGGCCAGATCTCTCGGCGCTTGGATAAGCCTTGGATAAGCACTGGCGTGCTCCATAGGAGTGAGTAGTAATCTGCCGGACGTGAGACTCGGGAGTGCCTGGGAGGAGCACCGGCGCGCGATCGAGAAGCTTCGCGCGTCGTACGTCGCCATCCCGCCTGGAGAGCCGGTCCGGCTCGCGAAGCGCACCACCAACCTGTTCCGGCCGCGTGCGGCCACCGAGGCGCCCGGCCTCGACGTCTCGGGGCTCACCGGCGTGATCGAGGTGGACCCGGTGGCCGAGACCGCCGAGGTGCAGGGGATGTGCACCTACGAGGACCTGGTCGACGCCACGCTCCCGCACGGGCTGATCCCGCTGGTCGTGCCGCAGCTGCGCACGATCACCCTTGGCGGCGCCGTCACCGGGCTCGGCATCGAGTCGACGAGCTTCCGCAGCGGGCTGCCGCACGAGTCGGTGCTCGAGATGGACGTCTTCACCGGGGCCGGCAAGGTCATCACCACCCGGCCCGGCGAGGACCTCTTCGACACCTTCCCCAACTCCTACGGCTCGCTCGGCTACGCCACCCGCCTGCGGATCCGGCTGGAGCGCGTGCCGTCGCACGTCGCGCTGCGCCATGTCCGGTACGACGACGCCGGGCTGCTGGCCAAGGCGGTCGCCGAGATCGTCGAGACCAGGGAGTACGACGGCGAGCGGGTCGACGGGCTCGACGGGGTCGCGTTCGCGCCGGGGGAGTACTACCTGACCCTGGCCCGCTGGACCGACGACCCCGGGGCAACCTCCGACTACACGGGCCAGCAGGTCTACTACCGCTCGATCCAGGAGCTGGCCAGAAATGGGGTCGGCGTGGACCTGCTGACGACCTACGACTACCTGTGGCGCTGGGACACCGACTGGTTCTGGTGCTCCGGGGCCTTCGGCGCCCAGCACCCGGTGCTGCGCCGGCTGTGGCCGCGGCGCTGGCGTCGTTCCGACGTCTACATGCGGATGCTCGGCCTGGACCGCAGGTTCGGGATCGCCGACCGGCTCGACCGCCGCGCCGGCCGCCCGCAGCGCGAGAAGGTGATCCAGGACGTCGAGGTGCCGGTCGAGCGGCTGCCCGAGTTCCTCGACTGGTTCGACGAGGAGATCGGGATGCGGCCGGTGTGGCTCTGCCCGCTGATCGCCTCTCGCGACTGGCCCACCTACCCGCTGGAGCCGGACCGCACCTACGTCAACGCCGGGTTCTGGGGCACCGTCCACGTCGGACCCGAAGCCCCTCGGGCGCCCCGCAACCGCGCGATCGAGGCGAAGGTGCACGAGCTCGACGGCCACAAGTCGCTCTACTCCGAGGCCTTCTACGACCGCGATACGTTCGACCGGCTCTACGACGGGGCACACCTCGCCGCCGTCAAGGAGCGCTACGACCCTGACAACAGGCTGACCACCCTCTACGACAAGGCGGTGCGACAACGATGAAGAAGCTCTCGATCAGCCGAGGCATTCGAGCAGTTGCTGAAGGAGCCCTTGCCGCTCCGGTTCACGGCGTACGACGGCAGCGCCAGCGGTCCCGTGGACGCACCGTTCAAGTTCCACCTGCACAACGAGCGTGGGCTGGCCTACCTGCTCACCGCGCTCGACTCCGACCTCGCGCTCGTTCGCCCCTACGTCACCGGCGACCTCACGCTCGAGGGCGTGCACCCGGGCGACCCCTACGAGGCGCTGGAGATGCTCCACAAGGGACTGAAGTTCCGGATGCCCTCGCCGGCCGAGCTCGTCATCCTGCTCCGCTCGATGGGCCTCTCCCACCTGAAGCCGCCGCCCCCGCCGGCGCAGGAGGCGCCGTCGCGGATGCGGCGGATCTTCGAGGGGTTCCGGCACTCAATGGGCCGCGACGCCGAGGCGATCCACCACCACTACGACGTCTCCAACGCGTTCTACGAGATGGTCCTTGGCCCGTCGATGACCTACACCTGCGCGGTCTACCCGACCGACGACGCGACGCTGGAGGAGGCGCAGTTCAACAAGTACGACCTGGTCGCCCGCAAGCTCGACCTGCAGCCCGGGCAGCGCCTGCTCGACGTGGGCTGCGGCTGGGGCGGCATGGTCCGCCACGCGGCCAAGGAGTACGGCGTCAAGACGCTCGGCGTCACCCTGTCCCGCGAGCAGGCCACCTGGGCCCAGGAGGCGATCAAGGAGCAGGGCCTCGACCACCTCGCCGAGGTCCGCCACCTCGACTACCGCCTGGTCGAGGAGGGCGGCTTCGACGCGATCTCGTCGATCGGGCTCACCGAGCACATCGGGGTCCGCAACTACCCGGCGTACTTCGGGTTCATCCGCGACAAGCTGCGTCCACAGGGCCGGCTGCTCAACCACTGCATCACCCGCCACGACAACAAGATGCGCCACACCGGGCGGTTCATCGACCGCTACATCTTCCCCGACGGGGAGCTGATCGGCTCAGGCCGGATCATCACCGAGGCTCAGAATGTGGGTCTCGAGGTGCAGCACGAGGAGAACTTCCGGGTCCACTACGCCAAGACCCTGGCCGCCTGGTGCCGCAACCTCGAGGACAACTGGGACGCCGCGGTGGCCGAGGTCGGCGAGGAGACGGCGCGGGTCTGGGGGCTCTACATGGCGGGGTCGCGTCTGGGCTTCCACCGCAACGAGATCCAGCTCCACCACGTGCTCGCCACCAAGACCGACGAGGACGGGGTGAGCGGCTACCCGCTGCGCCACACGTTCTGACCGCTGCACCTAGGGTTTGGGGCGTGAGCACCCGGGCCCGGCAGTACGACGCGCAGGTGCTGCGTCGCACCCCGGTCTCGGACCACCTGGTGCGTCTGGTTCTGGGTGGGTCGGGTCTCGCGGGGTTCGAGTCGACCGGCGTACCCGACGAGTGGGTCGGTCTGGTCGTCCCGGGGCAGTTCCAGAGCCGCTACTACACGGTGCGCTCATGGCACGACGGCGAGCTGACGATCGACGTCGTCATCCACGACGTCGGGCTGGTCACCGAGTGGGCCACCCGCGACTGCCTGGGCGACACCGTGGTGCTCACCGAGCCCAAGGGGTCGTTCGCGATGCCCGCCGACGCGGGCTGGCTGATCCTGGTCGGCGACCTCACCGCGATGCCGGCGATGGCGCGGATCACCGGCACCGTCGACGTTCCGACCCGGGTGTGGGCCGAGGTGCCTGACGAGCTGGGCGACTACCTGCCGGAGGGCACGAAGGTGCACTGGCTCGAGACGCCGGACGACGGGGGCAGCCGGCTGGCGTCGGTGGTCGAGGGGATCGACTGGCCGCAGGGCGAGGGCTACTTCTGGATGGCGGGCGAGTCCGCGCAGATGCGCGCGATCCGCAAGCACCTGATGCGGGAGGTGCGGCTCCCGAGCACGGCGTACGACGTGATGGGCTACTGGCGCGCCGGGGGCGTCCGGCAGCCGCGCGCCGTCGACCCCGGCCCGATCTGGAGGGCGGGCAAGGCGGCGGGGAAGTCCGACGAGCAGATCTGGGCCGACTACGACAGGGCACGTGATGGCTGAGCACAAGAGTGGGTTCGTGTCCTTCGTGGGCCGGCCCAACGCGGGCAAGTCGACGCTCACCAACGCGCTGGTCGGCCAGAAGATCGTGATCACCAGCGACAAGCCGCAGACGACCCGCACCGTGGTGCGCGGGATCGTGCACCGCCCCGACGCCCAGCTGATCCTGGTCGACACTCCGGGGCTGCACCGGCCGCGGACCCTGCTCGGCGAGCGGCTCAACGACCTGGTGCGCACCACCTGGGCCGAGGTCGACGCGGTCGCCGTGTGCTTCCCCTCCGACGAGAAGATCGGGCCGGGGGACCGGTTCATCGTGACCGAGCTGGCCAAGGTGCGCCGCACCACCAAGCTCGCGATCGCCACCAAGACCGACCTGGCGACGCCCGAGCGGATCGGACAGCACCTGCTCGACATCCAGGCGCTCGGACAGGAGACCGGCACCGACTGGGCCGAGATCGTGCCGGTGTCGGCCGTCGCCGGCGACCAGGTGTCACTCCTCGAGGACCTGCTGGTCGGGCTGCTGCCGGATGGCCCCCAGCTCTACCCCGACGGCGACCTCACCGACGCGCCCGAGGAGATCCTGGTGGCCGAGCTGATCCGGGAGGCCGCGCTCGACGGCGTACGCGACGAGCTGCCGCACTCGATCGCGGTCGTGGTCGAGGAGATGGGGCTGCGCGAGGGGCGGTCGGAGGACAAGCCGCTGCTCGACATCCACGCCAACCTGTACGTCGAGCGGTCGTCGCAGAAGGGCATCGTGATCGGCCACCGCGGGTCGCGGTTGCGGGCGGTCGGCACCGCTGCCCGCCAGCAGATAGAGGCGATGCTCGGGACGCCGGTCTACCTCGACCTGCACGTCAAGATCGCCAAGGACTGGCAGCGCGACCCGCGACAGCTGCGCAAGCTGGGCTTCTAGGTCGTCCGTGGGCCGATCACCCAGCAACAGCCCGTACGTCGTGCCCGCGCTCCACTGGGCCTCGGTCGGCCACTCATAGCCCCACTGGAAGTCGAGCGGGTCGTCGGCGGCGGCGTTGCCGGCGTTCTCGCACTGCTCCTGGCCGCGGGCCTCGGCGGCCTCGACGCCTGGATAGTCCTCGGAGTCGAACGTGACCACGCCGACGGCGCGCCACGAGTGCGGGCCGCTGCACAGCACCCGCTCGAAGTCAGCCGATCCCGGGGCGGCGGTGCCGCACATGCTCCACTTGGCCCGGCCGTCGGGGGTGTCCAGCACGCTCCGCGCGTCTCCGTCGAGCGTCGCCAGCTTGTTGGCACCGGCCACCGCGATCACGTCGCAGCGGTACCAGTCCGCGCCGGCATCGGACTCCTCGACGGTGGGGGTGAACCACACCGCCCGCAGCATGCTCAGCCGTTGCTGAGTGAGCGAGCCGCCGACGTACTCGCCCAGCTGGCCCGGACAGGTCTCGGCCACCTGCTCCTTCACCCGCTTGGAGTCGACCGCTACCAGGTGACCGCCGACGACCGTGTCGAGGTCGCCCACGGCGTACGTGACCGAGTTGTGCTCGCGCCGGCAGTCTCTGGGCGCCGCAGCACTGGTGTAGGCGAGGGCGGCGTCGAAGGAGAGCCGGTAGCACGCGCCCACCTCGGGCCTCGGCGCCTCGGTTGCGCTCGGCCGCGGGCTCGGCACCGACTCGTCGGGGTCTGCCTGCGGCTCCGGGTCGCCGGAGCAGGCGGCCAACAGGACCATGGCCGCGACGGCGACGGCGCCGCGTGGGAGATGGGAACGCATCAGTCGCTGGTCTTCGCCCAGCAGACCGAGCGTCGGTTGCCGGCCTGCCACTCGGCCTCGTGGAACCAGGTGTAGCCGAACTGGTAGTCGACCGGGTAGTTCAGCCAGGCTCCGACGGAGTCGGAGCAGTAGTCGCGGGAGGTCACCTCCACGATCCGGTCACCCGGGTAGGAGTCGTCCGGCTCGCCGAGCTTGATCGTGGTGACCGCCCGCCACTGGTGCTCCTCCGTGCACGGCACCTTGACGCCCTCGGCCACGCTCGGCCCGTCGGCACACACCAGCCAACGGTCGTCGATCCGCCCCTGGAGCAGCCCCTCGGCGGTCCGCGGCAGCTCCACGAACTCCTCGCTCTGGTCGCTGCCGCCGACGATGTCGCAGCGGTACCAGCGGGCGCCCTCGTCCCACGCCTTCTCCGAGGGCCGGAACCACGCCCAGCTGACGATCGTGCGCAGCACCAGGCTCTCGTCGGCGCCGAGGAACTTCTCGAACTTCTCCGCGCAGGTGCGGTAGGCGAAGCTGCCCACTTCCTCGTCGTCGTACTCCGCGTCGTCGAGGTCGTCGGAGAGGTCGCCGACGGCGTACGTCTGCGCGGTGTGCGGCTCCGCGCACTCGACGGTCTTGGTGGCGTTGCTGCGCTGCGCGACGTCTTCCGGGGTGAGGTTCCGGCACGCCCCGAGATCGGGGGCCTCCACCGAGTCGACCTGGTCGGGGTCGGTGTTGCTGCCCTGCTCCTCGCCGCCGCACGCCGTCAGCGCGAACAGCGCGGGCAGGGCCAACCCCAGGACCCGTGGCAGCAGCGACATCGTGCCGATGCTACCTGCGGGTCGTACGCGGACGGATGACGGTGCTCGAGGCCTCGAAACCACCATCCAGGAACGGTGGCCGTCTGCTGGTCGAGCAGCGAGCGTCAGCGAGCGTCGTCGAGACCGGGTCCGGGTCTCGACGACGCCCCTCGCTCGTTCCTCGCTCCGGGCTGCTCGACCACCGGTACCGGCCGGTGGTCGAGCGGGGAGCGTCAGCGAGCGTCGTCGAGACCGGGTCCGGGGTCTCGACGACGCCCCTCGCTCGTTCCTCGCTCCGGGCTGCTCGACCACCGGAACCGGCCGCTGGTCGAGCGGCGAGCGTCAGCGAGCGTCGTCGAGACCGGGTCCGGGGTCTCGACGACGCCCCTCGCTCGTTCCTCGCTCCGGGCTGCTCGACCACCGGTACCGGCCGCTGGTCGAGCAGCGAGCGCCAGCGAGCGTCGTCGAGACCACGCAAGGGGAGAATCCCGCTCAACCACGGGCGAAAAGCCCACTTGGCATCCACAAGCGACGGCGTTGTGGAGGTCGTCCACAGACCCGGCCGACGTGTCCGAGAATGTCGGTGCCCGGTGGTCGAATAGGGCCATGGCGAACACCGCGGACACCACCGATCGGGGACACCCGATCGGCCGTGGTGTGTCCCAGATCGACGACGAGCTGAAGACCCTCCGGGACCACCGGCCTGGTCGATGAGCCCGGCCGAGACCCGGGACGCGATGGTCGAGATCACCCGCCTGAATGCCCAGTCGCCGAGCTGAAGCTCGGGTCGCCCACCATGGCCAGACCGTGGAGGTGGAGGCCGACTCGGGTGCCACCTCGACGGCGAACTGGTGGGCGCACGCCACGAAGCAGACCCGTGCCGCGGCGCACCGCAAGACCCGGCTCGCCGCGGCGTTGGGTTCGGAGGCGTTCGAGCCGACCCGGGTGGCGCTGGCGGAGGGCCGGCTGCTGGTCGACCAGGCCCAGGTGATCGTGGCGGCGGTCGAGGCGCTGCCCGCCGACCTCGACCCACCGGATCGCGGCGGATGCGCAGGCGACGCCTGGTCGGGTACGCCGTCCACCACGACGCCCGGGAGCTGCGGATCCTGGGGAACCGGATCCTGGAGGTCATCGCCCCGGAGGTCGGCGAGGCCCACGAAGCCCAGCAGCTGGACGCCGAGGAGCGGGAGGCGGAGGCGGCCGCGTCGTTCCGGATCGTCGAGGACGGGCACGGGAGGTGTCACGGCCGGTTCACGATCTCCTCCCTGCACGGGGCGATGCTGAGGAAGCAGCTGCTCGCGATCGCGGCACCCAAACACCGCACCCAGTCGACGGGCCGGCACCCGAACCCGGACGCCCGTCCGCACACCGGCTGGGGGAGGCGTTCGCGGAGTACATCGAGACCTACCCCACCGACCGACTCCCCAAGACCGGCGGCGTCTCGGCCACCGTGGTGGTCACCATGACCGTGGACACCCTGATGGGCGGGCTGAAGGCCGCGGAGATGGACACCGGCCACCGGATCAGCCCCGGCCTGGCCCGGAGGCTCGCCTGCCGGGCCGGGATCATCCCCGCCGTCCTCGGCACCCAGTCCCAGGTCCTCGACCTCGGTCGGAGGACCCGGTTCCACACCGAACCCCAACGGATCGCCCTGGCGATCGAACAGGGCGGTTGCACCGCGGAGGGTTGTGACTGGCCGCCCGGTATGTGCCACGCCCACCACGACCAGCCGTTCAGCGCCGGCGGAGCCACGTCGGTGAAGAACGGCCGGCTGCTCTGCCCCCGACACCACGCCAGAGCCCACGACCCCACCTACCGACCACCAAACTCCCGACCGGCAAGGTCAGGTTCCACCGAAGAACGTGAGCTGCTACTCGCTCAGCAGCGCCGCGAGCGTGCCGCCGAGCTCGTACGCCGCCGCGGTCTGCTCTTCTCCCACGTCGCCGAGCACCTCGAGCACCTCCGCCGACTGCGCCCACGGGAGCGCCTGGACGATCGACTGCACGGACCGCACGGCGCCGGTGGTGTCGTAGCGGCCGTGCACCCAGAGCCCGTACGGCTTCTTGCCCCCGGACGACGCGCTGGCCGACCCGTCGTCGCTGAGAGCGCCACCAGCCTCGAGGAAGATCGTGTCGAAGAAGTGCTTGAGTGCGCCGCTCATGTAGCCGAAGTTCGCGGTGGTGCCGAGCAGGTAGCCGTCCGCGCCAAGTACGTCGTCGGCCGACGCCTCCAGCGCCGGCCGCTCGACGACCTCGACGCCCTCGATCGCGTCGTCGTGGGCACCAGCGAGAACAGCATCCGTCAGCGTCTGGACCGTCGGCGTGGGGGAGTGATGCACAACCAGGAGCCGGGGCACGTTGTCACTCTGCCAGGCGCTTCAGCGCGTCCGCAGGCCGCAGGTCGCCGGGCCTTCGAGCACCTCGCCGTTCACGTCGAACCTCGAGCCGTGCAGTGGGCAGTCCCAGCTCCGCTCGGCGTCGTTCCGCCGCACGATCCCGCCGAGATGGGGGCACACGGCCGACATGCGGCGGCCGCCATCTATCTGTGCGGAGGGCGCGCCCAGACGGTCGTACTGAACGTCGCGCGACCACCCCAACAGTGGGCGCAGCCAGCCGCGCGCCATCTCGACGCCGACCTCCGCGTTGATCACTGCGCCGTTGGGAAGGCCGCGCAGCTCTCGTGAGCGCCAGGGATGGAACACCTCGGCCCACTCCATGTGGCCGTCCAGGATCTGACCGCTGAGAGCCAGCGCGGCGGCCACGCCGTTGGTCAGGCCCCACTTGGAGTAGCCGCCGGCGAAAAGGATCTCGTCCCTGCCGGGTAGCAGCGGCCCGGCGTACGGCAGCGCATGCGCCGGCACGTAGTCCTGGGCCGACCAGGCGTGGGTCTCGTGAGCCCACGGGAAGCGCTCGAGCGTCCACTCCCGGAGCGCGTCGAGCCGATACGACGTCGGGCCGCCGCGGCCGGTGGTGTGCCCCTGCCCGCCCACGAGCAGCAGGCTCCGGTCTCCGTCGGGGGCGTCGCGCAAGGAGCGGCTGGGCCGGTCGGCGGACAAGTACATGCCGTCGACCGCGACCGCCGGAGTCGCGAACGCCAGGCCGTAGGACCGCGCCGGCGTCATCCGCGCGAAGAAGCCGCCCCGGTCCAGGATCGGCATGTTCGTCGCGAGGACGACGACGTCCGCCGTGAGCGTGCCGTTCTCTGTGACAACCCGGACGGGCCCACGGTCGCGGACCTGGGTCACCCGCGCGCCCTCGACCACGTGGACGCCGTGCGCGCGAGCCTGCTCCTCGAGGACCCCGAGCACCTCCACGGGATCGAGCTGGAGCTGGCCGTTCAACCGGACTCCGCCCCGTGTCTCGAACGGGAGCGGCAGCTCGTCCAGCCACTCCACTTCGAGCCCTGCGGCGCGAGCGACGTCCGCCTCTCGCCGGGCAGCACGGTGTCCGGACTCGGTCGTGGCGTAGGTGTACGCCGGCCGGTACTGGGTCGCGACGCCATGGTCGTCGCAGAACCGGGCCAGCCAGGCCTGGCCCTCGGCGTTCGCCTCGACGTACGAGCCGACCGTCTCGGCCGGATGCCGGCGCGCGATCCGGGACAGCTGGGTGCCTTGGAGCAGGCTCACCTTCGCCGTGCTCCCGCCGGTGGTGCCGTCCCCGATCCGGCGTGCCTCGAGCAGGGTCACCGCCTTGCCCGCGCGCCCGAGCAGGACGGCGAGCGTCAGGCCGGTGATGCCGCCACCGACGATCGCGACCTCGGTGGTGCCGTCAACGGTCGAGGCGGCGGGTGGTTCCGGACGAGGGTGCCGGTCCTGCCAGAGCGAGACCAGGGTCATATGCGCCGGTCCCCGGCGTCGCGGCCGATGATGCGTCGCATCCGGTCGTGCAGCAAAGCCGCTCGCGCGGCGTTGGCGCCGGCGCTGCCATGCACCCCGCCGCCCGGGTGCGCCGAGGCGGAACCGAGGTACAGGCCGCGGATCCCGGTCTCGGGCCGGCCGAGCATCCCCGGCACCGGACGGAAGAACAGCTCCTGGTGCAGCTGGGAGGTCCCGCCGTTGATCGCCCCGCCGACCAGGTTGGCGTTGCGCTGCTCGAGCTCGCGAGGACCGAGGATCCGGCGCGCGACCACCCGCGACCCGAAGCCGGGCGCCAGGACCTCGATGCGCTGCTGGATCCGGTCGGCGAACCGTTCGCAGTCGTCGTGGTCCCACGACCCACGGATCCCGCCGTCCCCGGCGTCGCGCACCGCCGTACCTGGCTGCGGGACGTGGGTGTAGGCCCACATCGACTCGGTGCCCGCCGGGGAGCGGGTCGGATCGGTGGTCGTCATCTGGCCCGCAAGGAGGAACGGCGCCGCGGGGATCACGCGTGCGGCCACCTGGCCGAGCGCCTCGGTCATCTGCTCCACCGAGTCGGCGACGTGCACGGTGCCCGGCGCGGCAGCCGGAGGGCTCGCCCATGGCACCGGCCCGTCGAGAGCCCAGTCCACCTTGACCGTCCCGGGGTCGAGGTGGAAGGCGCGCATGCCGCGGGCGATCCGCGGCGGAACGTCCCCGGGATCGAGCAGCCACCCGAAGAGCGGTATGGCGCCGACGTCGGCCACCACGGCCCGCCCTGCCTCGAAGCGCTCACCGTCACCGGTCAGCACCGCCACCGCCCGACCGTCCTCGACGACGACGCGCCTGACCTCGCGGCCGCACTGCACGGATCCGCCGCGGGACTCGAGGCGGCGTACCAATGCTGCGGTGAGCTCGCCGGCACCCCCGCGTGGTACGGGGAAGCCGACCGTCTGGCCCAGCATCGTGAGCAGCAACCCGAACAACCCGGACCCGGGGGAGTCGAGCGGGATGTCCGCGTGCCCGCTGTTGCCGGACAGCAGCAGCGCGGGAGCCGCGCCGCCGAACCGGTTGCGAACGAGCTCGGCCGCGGGCGTGAGCAGCATCCGCACCAGGTCGAGGCCACCCGCGCCCGGCACCCGCGTGGCCAGCCGCAGCCCGGCTCGCACCGGTGGGAACGGCGTCACGACCGCCCGCAGCAGCGGGTCGCCGATCCGGTCCCAGAGCCGGCAGAGCTCCAACCACGCTTCGCCGTCGCCGCGGTGCTGCTCGTCGAGGCCGGCCGCGGTGAGCTCTCGGTCCCGATGCAGCAGCGCCCAGCGCCCGTCCGGAGTGGGATGGCCCAGGACCGCGGGGGCATGGACCCACTCGAGCCCGTGCTGCTCCAGGCCCAGCCCGGTCACCACCGGTGACGCGGCGGCCAACGGGTAGAAGGCACTGAACGTGTCGTGGACGAACTCCGGGTGCAGCTCCCTGTCGCTCCGTACGGCGCCGCCGGGCTCGTCCTGCTGCTCGAGCACAAGAACCGACCATCCGGCGTCGGCGAGCAGGTTCGCCGCGACCAGGCCGTTGGGTCCGGCGCCGATCACGAGGGCGTCCGGACGTGAGCTCACGGTGCGATCATGCCGGGCCGCTCGCGGCGGTGGCCTCGCGGCGCTCGACCAGGTACGCCAGACGCCTCAGCGTCTCCGCGTTTCGCCAGGCGAGCGGTGCGTTCCGCAGCGGGCCCGGGACCAGGCGGGCAGGTCCCTTGACGGCGTCCTCGACGATCATGATCCGGGTCCCACCGTCGGCAGGATCCATGCGCAGCTCGACCTCGGCCTCGCCGGTCGGCCAGGCTCGCGCACGTAGGCGCAGGAGCGCCGGCGCGTGGGACTCGAGCACCTCCGTGGTGTCGTCGAGCACCGCCGGCCACACCCCGATCGAGTGATGCAGCCGGGCCCCGACCTCCGGCCAGTGGTCGTCCACCTCCCGCATCCGCGTGGCCCCCACGACCCAGAGCGGGTACAGCCAGCCGTCGGCTAGGACCCGCCACACCTGGTCCGGTGTGGCCGCGACGACGCGGGAGTTCTCGCTCACGCCGTCAGGACTTCTTCGCCGCGGTCTTGCCGCCCTTGCGTCCAGCCTTCTTCTTCTGGGCGGTGGTGCCGCCCTGGCTGCTGTCGGACTTCTTCTTGCCACTACCGGAGGCTTTGCCGCCCTTCTTCGACGAGTCGGGGTCGTTGGCGATCTTGGCGGCGCGCTGCTTGGACATCCCCTTGTCCTTGAGGGCTTCGTACTGCTTCTCGTTCTTCACGTTCGCGGACTTGCTCGGCATGGCTCCTCCTGGGGTCGTCGGATCGTCCGGGGTACCCGTCCCGCTCGCGTCGCATGAGCGCTGACGAACCGTGGTCAGGTCGGCTTGTCGGAGGGCAGCCCGCGCTCGTCGAGGATCTGCTGGGCCAGGTCGCGGAGCTTGATGTTCCGGTCGTTGGAGAGCCGGTGCAACACCTGGAACGCGCGCTCGTAGGAGATGTCGTAGCGCACCGCGAGCACCCCCTGGGCGATGCCGATCGTGTGCCGCGACTCCATCGCCGCGCGCAGCCCACTCACCAGACGGGCGTTGCTCATCGCGTCCGCCGCGTGCGACGCGAAGATCATCGCGATGGTCCGCGCCTCGTCGTCGTAGGCCTCCGGGGTGTCGCTGAAGAGGTTGAGCGCGCCGAGGGTCTCCGAGTCGGAGTGCAGACGGATCGCCAGCGCAGCGCGCAGGCCGAGCTCGGCGGTCGCACTCGCCCATTGCGGCCAGCGCTGTTCGCTGCGCAGGTCGTCGATGACGAAGTCGGTGTCCTCGAACGCCGCATCCACGCAGGGACCCTCCTCCAGCGTGTACTGGAGTTCATCGGCCCGCGTGGCGGGCTCGTCGGTGGCGGCCCCCGTCGCCGCCCGTCCACGACGTCCGCGCAGCGTGATCGAGGCATGGTCGCAGCCGGGGATCGTCTCCACGGCGCGCTTGATCACCTTCTCGAAGGTGAGCGGCTCACTGATGTCGCCGTGCAGTTCCTCACTGACTTCCGCGAAGAAGGCCGCCAGGTCCTGGCTCTCGCTCATCGGCGGCCTCGCGATCCTGTTCGGTGAGATCCTCTTTCAGCGTACCGAGGATCCGGGAGAGCAGCCGCGACACCTGCATCTGGGTCACGCCGAGGTCCTCACCGATCTCGGCCTGGGTGAGGTCCTCGAAGAACCGGAGGTGCAGGATCCGCCGGTCGCGCTCGCTCAGCCGACGTACGACGGGCGCCAGGGTCACCCGCGCATCGGCTCTGCTCTGCGGCTCGGCCGTGTCGGGGATCAGGTCGCCCAGGGAGCTGGTGGCGTCGGTGCGCACCGGCTGGTCGAGCGAGGTGGGCTGGAAGCACCCGAACGCCTCGATGGCTTCTCGGTAGTCCTTCTCGTCGATGCCGAGCTCTTCGATCACCTCGGCATCTCGAGGCCCACGACCCAACTCGTGTTCCAGCCGCTCGATGCACTGGTTGACCCGCCACTGCAGCTCCTGGACCCGGCGCGGGGGGCGTACCGTCCACCCGTGATCGCGGAAGTGGCGCATCACCTCGCCGCGGATCGTCGGGACGGCATACGTGAGCAGGTCGTTGCGAGTGCTGGGGTCGAACCGCCGGACCGCTTTGGTGAGGCCCTCGTAGGCGACCTGCACCAGGTCGTCCTGGGACACACCGCGCCCGCGGTAGCGCGAGGCGACGGCTTCCGCGACTCCTCGGTTGATCACGATGACCTCGTCGAGGAGCTCGCGTTTTCGGTTCTCGTCGTCGCAGGAGTGTGCCTCGGCGATGAGCTCCGCCGTCCGTGCAGATCGTTCTGTGCGGCTGAGTCCGCGGTCGCCGTCCAGCGGCGTGCTTTGCGAGGTGATCGACATCGACTTGCCTCCGCCCGAAAGTGGTGCAGCCTCGCCGTCTTCTCCAGCAAGGGGCGAGAACCGAGGTGCTCGCCTTGTCAACTGGTCTAGCACAGTGGAATCCAGCGTGGCAAGCAACACAGGCGCCTCCGGGGCCCCGGGACGAACGGGGTACTGGTGGCACATGATGCTTCCCAAACCCCGTGGCGCGTTCAGCGCGGACGTGTTCGAGGCCCTCCGTTCCGACCCCTCTCGCCTGGTCGAACCGGACCTTCCCGCGCCCGAGAGCCAGGACGACGCAGCCGTCGCTCTGTGGGCGTTCTACGAGCTGCACTACCGAGGCTTCGAGGACGTCGACGAAGAGGCTCGAGTGGGATCCGTCGGTCGTCCGGCTGCGCGGCGAGCTCGAGGCGAGCTGGAGGCCCGGCTGCGGCAGCGGTGGACCGGGCATCAGCCCGAGGGCGACTTCGCGGACGCCTTCTTCGCGTTCGTCGGGGACCACGACGGTCCCTCGCTGGCGCGTTTCGTCCAGACCGACGCCACCGAGGAGCAGGCGCTCGACCTGCTCCGGATGCGGTCGCTGTACCACCTCAAGGAGGCCGACCCGAGCGCCTGGGCGGTGCCGCGACTGGAGACCGCGCCGAAGGCCGCCCTGGTCGAGCTGCTCTACGACGAGTACGGCGCCGGCGACCCCAACCGACTGCACCACCACCTGTTCGCCCGCGGGCTGGAGGCCGTCGGGCTGCGGTCGGAGTACGGCGCGTACGTCGACGACGTACCCGCCGAGGTGCTGGAGCAGAACAACGCGATGGCGTTGTTCGGGCTGCACCGCCGGCTGCGCGGAGCGGCGATGGGACACCTCGCGGCGTTCGAGGCGACCAGCTCGATGCCCTCCCGCCGGATGGCTGCCGGGCTGGAGCGGCTCGGCCTCGACGCCACGATGGTCGGGTACTACGCCGAGCACGTCACCGCCGACGCGGCGCACGAGCAGGTCGCCGTACGGGCGATCTGTGGGGCGCTCCTGGATCAGGAGCCGGCCCTGTGGGACGACGTCTTCTTCGGCGCCTTCACCTGCCTGGACCAGGAGGACCGGGTCGCCGAGCCTCTCCTCGATCGATGGCAGGAGCCCGCGTGACCGCGCCGGAGTTCGACCACGCCGACGTCGAGCTGTGCCCGGGCGGGCCGCTGCTGCTGCGCGGTGAGCACGTGGTGCGGGACGCCGAGGGCCGCACCCACCAGACGACCGGGCCGCTGAGCGCGGTGTGCCGGTGCGGGAAGTCGGCGTCGAGGCCGTGGTGCGACGGCACCCACAAGCTGCTGCCGGAGGCAAGCGTCCCTGAGCTCAGCTCCGGTCCAGTCGCACCCAGCACGCCGCCCTCGAGCTCGCGCACCTCTGCGACCCGCAAGGCGGTCGTCCAGCTCGGCTGCGATCCGGTCGACCTGCTCGCGCGTGCCGAGCTGGAGTACGGCGAAGCCACCGGGCATCAGGTGGTCGGCCACCGCCCGGACACAGGCCCGGGCCAGGTCGAGCCCGTCCGGACCGCCGTCGATCGCCGTGACCGGGTCCTCCGGGAACCGTCCGACCTCGGCGCGAGGCACCCACGGCGGGTCGGCGATGATGCCCGCGAACAGCTCGTCGGGCAACATCACGCCCTCGATCGGTCCGGTCCGGACCTCCAGCAGCCCGCCCAGACCCGGCCAGGTCCGCGTTGAGCCGCGTGTACTCGCACGCGACGGGGTCCACGTCGACGCAGACCAACCGCCGTCGTACTGCTGAGATCGTGGCCAGCCCGATGTGACCCGCCCCGCAGCACAGCTCGAGCAGCCGGCCTTCCGGTGCAAACTTCGCCAGCTCCGCGGCCCACCGCGACTGTTCGATGGTCCACGGCCGGGGAGCCAGCACTCGGTCGTCGTAGGAGATGCGCAGCGGGCCGAAGTCGACCGTCGTGGAGGTTCCGGATTCCATGCCGCGAGGTACCCCGTGGAGGTGTGCATGACGCCGGAGGGCTGGGTACATCCGGTTGCGCCGGCGGCCCTGCTCCTCGGACTCACGCAGCTCCGAAGCTCTCGGTCGCCGGTCCCTTGTCCGGGGATCGCGGAAGACCCGATGGAGGAGGAGATCATGCGAGCAGTCACCTGGCAGGGACGCATGGACATGCAGGTCACCGACGTGCCGGATCCGGTGATCGAGGAGCCGACCGATGCCATCATCAAGGTCACCTCGACCGGTCTGTGCGGCTCGGACCTCCATCTGTACGACCCGCTCACACCCTTCATGACCAAGGGCGACGTGGTCGGCCACGAGCCGATGGGCACCGTGGTCGAGGTCGGCTCCGACGTTGCCAAGCTCGCCGTGGGCGACCGGGTGGTCGTTCCCTTCAACGTCAGCTGTGGAACCTGCTGGATGTGCGACCAGGGTCTGCACAGCCAGTGCGAGACCACCCAGAACCGTGAACACGGCACCGGGGCCAGCCTGTTCGGCTACAGCAAGCTCTACGGGCAGGTCCCCGGCGGCCAGGCCGAGTTCCTCCGCGTCCCGTTCGCCGACTTCCTTCCGATCAAGGTGCCGGAGGGTCCGCCGGACGACCGGTTCCTGTTCCTCTCCGACGTGCTGCCGACCGCCTGGCAGGCCGTGGAGTACGCCGACGTCGGTCCCGGAGGCTCGCTGCTCGTCATGGGCGCCGGCCCGATCGGCGACATGGCCGCCCGGATCGCGCTGCTACCGCGGCATCGAGGTGATCGTGGTGGACCGGGTCCCCGAGCGGCTGGCTCGGCCGGCAGCACGCGGCGCGGAGACGATCGAGCTCGACGAGGTCACCTCGGCGAAGCTCCCGGACGTCGTCCGCGACCGCACCGGAGGACGCGGCGCCGACGCGGTCATCGACGCGGTCGGCATGGAGGCACACGGCTCGCCGATCGCGGAGGCCGCCCAGAAGGCGTTGACGCTGCTGCCCAAGAAGATGCAGGAGGCGGTGATGACCCGCGCCGGCGTGGACCGGCTGGAGGCGCTCTACCTCGCCATCGAGAGCGTCCGCCGGGGCGGCACGATCTCGATCTCCGGGGTGTACGGCGGGGCCGCGGATCCGATGCCGATGATGCAGCTCTTCGACAAGCAGGTGCAGCTGCGGATGGGCCAGGCCAACGTCCGGCGCTGGAGCGACGACATCCTGCGCCTACTGGAGGAGGACGAGGACCGGCTCGGCGTGGAATCCTTCGCCACCCACCACCTCCCGCTGGAGGAGGCTCCGCAGGCCTACCGGACGTTCCGCGACAAGGGGGACGGCATGGTCAAGACCGTCTTCATGCCCTGACCGGGCGGCTCGACTCAGGTGTCCTCGGGGATGTGGCGCTCCGCCAGGCCCACCTCGGGGTCGAGAGCGGGCCGCGACTGCGGGTCGTCCGCGGGACGCTCGATCGTCTCCAACCCGCGCTCCTCGTCCTCGCGCTGCGGGCGGCCGTCGTCGGGGTCGTCATAAGGGCGTGTTCATGGGCCGTTGGTACCCGGGCGCACTTGCCGCATGCGGCCCTTCCACCCGGGTACCGGACGCGCCCGCGATTCAGACCGACCGACGGAGGTGCGAGATGCCGCAGCAGGCGTGGAACAAGAAGCGGGAACGGCAGTACGAGCACATCAAGGAAGGGCCTCGAGGACCAGGGCCGCGACGAGGACACGGCGGAGGAGATCGCCGCCCGGACGGTCAACAAGGAGCGCGCCCGGTCCGGTGAGGCCGAGCAGTCCAGCCGGACCTCCACGCAGGACATCTCGTCCTCCAAGCGCGGCGGCAAGCGCTCGCACTCCGGGTCGCAAGGGCCGCACCAAGGAGCAGCTCTACGCGGAGGCCAAGAAGAAGAACATCCGCGGCCGCTCCTCGATGAGCAAGGCCCAGCTCGAGCACGCCGTCGGTCGCGGCTGACGTGCCGGAGCCGCGGGCCGTCGTACTGGACGTCGACGGCACTCTCGTCGACTCGGTCTACCACCACACGTTCGCGTGGACGCGGGCCTTCCGGCGCGCGGGGCATCCCGTCGACACCTGGCGCATCCACCGGCACATCGGCATGGGTGGTGACCGGCTGGTCGCGGCGGTGGCCGGGGAGGACGTGGAGGACGAGAGCGGGGACCGGATCCGGGAGATCTGGGAGGCGGAGTACGACGCGATCATCGACGACGTGGGCCCGCTCGACGACGCCCGCCGCCTGCTCGCCGCGCTCCGCGACCGGGACTTGCGGATCGCGCTGGCCAGCTCGTCGATCCCCAAGCACGCCGAGCGCGCCTTCGACCTGCTCGACGCCGAGAAGTACGCCGACCTGACCACCACCGCAGAGGACGCCGACGAGTCCAAGCCCGACGAGGAGCTGGTGGCCGTCGCGATGGAGCGGCTGGGCACGACCAACGCCTGCATGGTCGGCGACGCGGTGTGGGACGTGGTGGCGGCCTCGCACGCGGGCATCCCGACGATCGGCCTGTGCTGCGGCGGCTACGGACGGCACGAGCTGCTGGACGCCGGCGCGGTGGAGGTCTACCTGGGTCCGGGCGACCTGCTCGCCCATCTCGACCTCGGACTGCAGATCGCGTTCGGAGTTCGGACGGGCTAGTCTGACCCCGTCATGACGCGACTGCTCCTTCGCTGCCGCAGCGAGGTCTAGCCCCAGCCGGACCCCTCGCTGCGGAGTCGCACTGCCCCGGCGACCTTCAGAGCAACACCCAGCGAGGACCCCATGACGATTCCTTCCCAGCAGCCCAGCGGGATGCCGTTCCAGCGCTACCGCGCCTTCCCGCCGATCGACCTGCCCGACCGCACCTGGCCGCACGCCACCATCACCGAGGCGCCGCGGTGGCTCTCGACCGACCTGCGCGACGGCAACCAGGCGCTGATCGACCCGATGTCGCCGGCCCGCAAGCTGAAGATGTTCGAGCTCCTGGTCCGGATGGGCTACAAGGAGATCGAGGTCGGCTTCCCGGCCGCGAGCGAGACCGACTTCAGCTTCGTCCGCCAGCTGATCGAGAGCGAGCACATCCCCGACGACGTCACGATCTCGGTGCTGACCCAGGCCCGCGAGGACCTGATCGAGCGCAGCGTGCAGTCGCTGGTCGGCGTACCCCGCGCCAACATCCACCTCTACAACGCGCTGGCTCCGTTGTTCCGCCGGGTGGTCTTCCACGCGGGCAAGGACGAGATCAAGGACATCGCGGTCCGCGGCACCGAGCTGGTGATGAAGCACGCCGAGAACTACCTGGACACCACCGTGATCGGCTACGAGTACAGCCCGGAGATCTTCACCGGCACCGAGCTGCCGTTCTCGGTGGAGGTGTGCGAGGCGGTCTCCGACGTCTGGCAGCCCGACGACGGCCGGGAGATCATCCTCAACCTGCCGGCCACCGTCGAGATGGCGACACCGAACGTCTACGCCGACCAGATCGAGTGGTTCTCCCGCCAGCTCACGCGGCGCCAGAACACCGTGATCAGCCTGCACCCCCACAACGACCGGGGCACGGCCGTGGCCGCCACCGAGCTGGCGATGATGGCCGGCGCCGACCGGGTCGAGGGGTGCCTGTTCGGGCACGGCGAGCGCACCGGCAACGTCTGCCTGGTCACCCTCGGCATGAACCTGTTCAGCCAGGGCATCGACCCGATGATCGACTTCACCGACATCGACGAGATCCGCCGCACCGTCGAGTACTGCACCCAGCTGCCCGTGCACCCCCGCCACCCCTACGCGGGCGACCTCGTCTACACCGCGTTCTCCGGCTCGCACCAGGACGCCATCAAGAAGGGGCTGGAGGACCTCGACCAGCAGGCCGCGGAGCGGGGCGTCCCGGTGGGACAGATGGACTGGGAGGCGCCGTACCTGCCGATCGACCCGAAGGACGTCGGCCGCACCTACGAAGCGGTCATCCGGGTCAACAGCCAGTCCGGCAAGGGTGGGGTCGCCTACATCCTCAAGGCCGAGCACAAGCTCGACCTGCCCCGGCGCGCGCAGATCGAGTTCAGCCGGGTGATCCAGCAGCGCACCGACGAGGCCGGCGGCGAGATGACGCCCGACGAGATCTGGTCGGTCTTCCGCAGCGAGTACCTCGACCGGGAGACGCCGCTCAAGCTCAACTCGGTGCACACGAGCTCGGCCGCCGGCGAGAAGGACCAGCTCTCGGTCAACGTCTACGTCGACGGTGAGCTCGAGTCGCTCCAGGGGATCGGCAACGGTCCGATCGCTGCGTTCGTCTCGGCCATCAACGAGCTCTCGCAGGGCTTCGACGTGCGGGTGCTCGACTACCACGAGCACGCGTTGTCGTCGGGCGGCGACGCGATCGCCGCGGCGTACGTCGAGTGCGCGGTCGGGGACCAGGTGCTCTGGGGTGTCGGCCTGGACGCCAACATCGTCACCGCGTCCCTCAAGGCAGTGATCTCGGCCGTCAACCGGGGGGCAGCGGCAGCACCATCCGGTCCGTGACGATGGGGGATCCTTCGCGAAGGCGCGCCTGGTCGCCGGTGTAGACGAACCCGTACTTCTCGTAGGCCGCACGGGCCGCGGTCGCCCCCCGGGCGACGTCGAGCTCGACCTCGTAGTCATGCTCCCGGGCCCAGTCGACGACCAGGTCGAGGACGCGCCGGGCCAGCCCCTGACCGCGCCAGGCCGGCTCGAGCCACATCGCGACCACGAGGACGCACGCCGGGCCGGACCTCGAACCCGCCGCCCAGTCCGACCGGCCCGCTCGCCGTCTAGTACGAGGACGGCAGGTGGGTGCAGTCGCGCGCGCCACTCCTCGTCGGTGAAGGCGAGCTCTCGCTCGACGGTGGACCCGAAGGCCTCGGGGGTGTCGGCAAGGCTCCGCAGCCGGACGTCCTGCCAGGCCTCGAGGTCCTCCTCGGTGGCGTAGCGCACCACGGCCTGGTCGGTGGGAACGGCGTCCATGCGCGCACCTTTCCACCCGGCCGCGTTGGCGAACCACTAGATTTCCAGCATGTTGGTGTCCGAGCGGATCGGCCAGTTCTTCCTCGAGAGCGACGCCGGCCGCGACCGCCTCGAGTACACCGAGTACGGCGCGGGCGACTCCTGGGTGGTGCTGCTGCACGGCCAGCTGATGCCGCGGCGGATGCAGCAGCCGCTGGCCAGGGCGCTCGCCTCGGAGGGGCTCCACGTGGTGACTCTGGACCTGCTCGGCCACGGCCGCTCCGACCGACCCGCCGACCCGCTGGTCTACTCGATGACCGCGTTCGCCGAGCAGGTCGTCGCCCTGCTCGACCACCTCGGCGCCGAGCAGGCGGTGGTCGGCGGCACGTCACTCGGCGCCAACGTGTCGCTCGAGGTGGCCGCGATCGCGCCCGAGCGGGTCCGCGGGCTGATCGTGGAGATGCCGGTGCTCGACAACGCGGTGGAGGCCGGCATCCTGGCGTTCGCGCCGCTGCTGTTCGCCGCCCGGTTCCTGCCGTTCACGGTCAACGGGGTGCGCCTGGTGACCCGGCCCATCCCGCGCGGCATCGTGCCGTTCTGGGCGGGCATTGCCCTGGACACCCTCGACCAGCGCGCCGACTCGGTGGCCGCGGTCGTCCACGGGCTGTTCTTCGGCCGGCTCGCGCCGTCGTCGAAGCAGCGCCGGGCGATCGCCGCGCCGGCGCTGGTCGTCGGCCATCCGGCCGATCCGATCCACCCGGCCGCCGACGCCGCGATGCTCGCCGAAGAGATGCCCGATGCGACGTTCGTGCAGGCCCGGAGCATCTTCGAGTGGCGGGTCCGCCCCGACCGGCTGAACCGAAGCGGCGACCGAGTTCGCCCTCGGCTGCTGGCAGGCGAAGGCGCGCCGGAGCCGCCGTTCCGGTTCCTGAGGGCGCGCGGGGGAGAATGGGGCCGTGCCTCTCTATCGAGACGAGGCGGTTGTGCTGCGCACTCACAAGCTGGGTGAGGCCGACCGGATCGTCACCCTGCTGACCCGCCACCACGGGCGGGTACGCGCGGTCGCGAAGGGGGTACGCCGCACCACCTCCAAGTTCGGCGCCCGGCTCGAGCCGTTCACCCACGTCGACCTGCAGCTGGCCGAGGGGCGCAACCTCGACGTCATCACCCAGGCCGAGACCCGCACGGCGTTCTCCGCCGAGCTCGGACTCGACTACGAGCGCTACACCTCCGGCACCGTGATGCTCGAGACGGCCGAGCGGCTGGTGGCCGAGGAGAAGGAGCCCTCGCTCCAGCAGTTCGTGCTGCTGGTCGCCGCGCTCCGGGCGATGGCGGGCGGCGAACGGCGACCCGGGCTGGTGCTCGACTCCTACCTGCTCCGCTCGCTGGCCGTCGCGGGCTACGCGCCGTCGTTCGACGACTGCGCCCACTGCGGTCGCAAGGGGCCGCACCGCTGGGTCAACCCGTCCATGGGCGGCGTCCTGTGCACCACCTGCCGGCTGCCGGGCTCGGCCAGTCCGGGCGCCGAGACGATCGCCGTGCTCGGCGCGCTGCTCACCGGAGACTGGGCGACCATCGAGGCCGCTGCCCCGCGGCACCACAAGGAGGCCGCCGGCCTGGTCGCGGCGTTCGTGGCCTGGCACCTGGAGCGCTCGCTGCGGTCGATGGAGTACGTCGAGCGGTGAAGCGCGCCGTACGTCCGCCCACGCCGCACCCGTCGGGCGCCCGCCCGCCGGACATCCCGCGCGAGTTCGTGCCGCGGCACGTCGCGATCGTGATGGATGGCAACGGGCGGTGGGCGAAGGAGCGCGGTCTCCCGCGCACCAAGGGTCACGAGCGGGGCGAGCACTCGCTCTTCGACGTGGTCGAGGGCGCCATCGAGATCGGGGTGAAGGCGATCTCGGCGTACGCCTTCAGCACCGAGAACTGGTCGCGCTCGCCCGACGAGGTGCGCTTCCTGATGGGCTTCAACCGTGACGTGATCCGCCGGCGCCGCGACGAGATGCACGAGCTCGGGGTCCGGGTGCGCTGGGCCGGCCGAACGCCGCGGCTGTGGAAGTCGGTGATCCGCGAGCTCCAGGTCGCGGAGGAGATGACCCGGCACAACGACGTGCTCACGCTCACGATGTGCGTCAACTACGGCGGCCGCGCGGAGCTCGCCGACACCGCCCGCGCGATCGCTCGCGAGGTCGCCGCCGGCCGGCTCAACCCGGACAAGATCGACGAGCGCACGTTCGCCCGCCACCTCTACGTCCCCGAGGTCGCCGACGCCGACCTGGTCTGGCGCACCTCGGGGGAGCAGCGGCTCTCGAACTTCATGCTCTGGCAGGCCGCCTACAGCGAGCTGGTCTTCACCGACATCCTCTGGCCCGACGTCGACCGTCGGGCGCTGTGGCAGGCGATCGAGACCTACGCCAGCCGGGACCGGCGGTACGGCGGCGCGGAGCCGAACCCGGGCTAGTCGCGCCCGGGGTGCCTCACGACGCTGCGTTCGTCGTAGCGGCGCCTGATGCTGGTTCCGACGTCGCTGAGGTCGGCGCCGTAGACGTGCAGCGAGATCGCGAGGTCGTCCCCGGTGTTGTGCACGCGGTGGATGTCACCGGGTGGCAGCAAGCCGTCCACGTCGCCGACGTGGGCAACGGCGTGCCCGGTCGGGACCAACGCCCCGTCGGACCGCAGGCGGTACCGCTCCTCGTACTCGGCACCCTGATGGATCCCGACCACGCACCACGCCAGGTGGTCGTGGATGGGCGTCGCCTGTCCGGGCAGCCACACGAGCGCGACCAGGGAGAACAGCCCGTCCGGTGCGACGTGCAGCAGGTGTTGTCGGTACGCCGCGGGGTCTCCGACCGTCTGGTCGGGGCGCAGCAGGTGCGGGTCGCCCAGCGCGGGCCGCAGGGCGTCGGCCACGGCCTTGACCCTGGCGGAACCCTGCTCGGTGCAGCGCGCGGCGCGGTCGAGGTCGTCCACGAGCAGCTCGAGAGAGCGGCTGACCGCAGGCTGGATGGTGGTGGTGGTCATGGCTTCTTCCTTGGTTGTCGATTGGTCAGACGAGGGACGGTGTGGTGACCGGCGCATGTCCGAGAGCGCTGCGGAGCGCGGTTCGCAGGTCTGCGGTTGAGGCGGAGGACCGCCACGCGATGTGGCCGTCGGGGCGCACCAGCACGGCGTCGGTCTCGCCGAGCCGGTAGGCGCGCTCGAGCTCGCACCAGGTGTCGCTGACGTCGCGGCCGACCGTCACGACGGCCGCGGGGGCGCCGACCGCAGCCAGGTCACGCATCGCCGAGCTCCGCTCGACTGCTCGGCCGGTCAGGAGGGTGAGGCGTCCGTCGAACAGGTCGAGGGTGGAGACCCCGTATCCGCCCTGCTGAACCCAGGCGTGGGGCGCACGTGCCCCGGGAACGGCGCCGGGGAGCTGGTCGACACCCGCGAAGCGCGATGGGGGCGCTGTCACCGCGCCGTCGCCGAGAACCGCGGACGACGCGTACACGACACCGAAGTCCTGGCTGAGGTCTCCGGTGGTGTCGGGTCCCGAGGCCTCGAGGGAGGCCAGCGCGTTTGCCTGGCCCACCGGGTAGCGCTCCTCTGAGTAGCTGTCCAGTAGTCCTTCGCCGGCCCAGCCACGGGCCGCCCAGGCCAGCTTCCAGCCGAGGTTGTGGCCGTCGGCGATCCCGGTGTTCATGCCGGTCGCGCCTCTGGGTGTGGTCCGGTGGGCGGCGTCGCCCACGAGGAAGACGTCGCCGGCGCGCATGGCGGTGGCCACCGCGGCGCCGAACGACCAGGGGAAGATGCCGAGCAGCTCGACATCGAGGTCAGGTATCCCTGCGTCGTCGCGGATCGCCGCGACAGCGCGGGCCTCGGTCCAGGACTCCAGCGTCTCGCCCAGCTCCGGGTGCCACTCCCGGTCGTGCAGCCAGCGACCCGCCCCGGACGGCACGAAGAGGGCGGGGCCGGTCGGCGTCGTCACCATGTGCAGGACATAGCGGCGACCGACGAGCCGTTCCGCCAGGTCGGTCCGGAAGAGGATGGCGAGGTGGTTGCCCTCGGTGCCGAGGTGGCGGACGCCGATACCGGCCAGCCGGCGCACGCTGCTCTGCGCGCCGTCCGCTCCCACGACGTAGCGCGCGCGGACGTCGTACGACGAGCCAGCACCTGCGCCGGCGCGCTGCAGCCGTGCGAGGTGCCCGTCGTCATCGGGCACCAGGTCGACGAGCTCGGTCTCGAACCGGACCGTCGCGCCGGCCGACAGCAGGTGATCGAGCAGCACCGGCTCCAGCTCGTCCTGGGCCGAGACCGCGAAGCCGCTCGGGCTCACCTGCGCGAGCACGCCGGGCTCGGGGGCGCCCAACGACACCTCCTGCTGGTGGGGGTCGACGAGGCTCGTCGAGGCCGCCATCGCGACTCGCACGTCCTGGTGACTGGCGCGGAGTCGCTCCTCGAGACCCCAGGTCCGCAGGATCTCCATGCTGCGCGGGCGGACTCCCGTGGCCTTGGGAAACACGGACGTGCCGCGGTGCCGGTCGACGACCAGGACCGAGGCGCCGTGGCGCGCCGCCGAGATGGCCGTGGTCAGGCCGGAGGGCCCGGCGCCGACGACCAGGACGTCGTAGGCAACGGGGGTGACGGTGGATGCAGACATGCGGGTGGATCCTCACTGTGGGGCCGAGGCGCAAGCGCCGGGATGGCTCCCAGCGTCGGGGCAGCGCAGCCCCGGCGGATCCGTGGTGACTACGGAGTTACGGGGTCTGTGGGTCCGTCACCCAGGCACCCAGCTCTTCGCGGTTGGCCGAGTCGGTCCGCCTGAGCAGGTTGGCCACGTGCGTCTCGACGGTCCGGATCGACAGGAACAGCCGCTCGGCGACCTGGGCGTTGGTGGCACCGTCCGCCACGAGTCGCAGCACGTCCATCTCCCGGCTGGTGACGCCGAGAGCAGCCAGTCGTCCGGGAACGTCGGAAGTCCCGCGACCTCGGCGGGTAGGGGCGCCCGCGCGGCGCAGCAGGTCGCGACAGGTGCGGGCCAGCAGCTGGTCGTCCGCCTCGACGAGCTCGGCGAGGACGGCGCGGAGCACGGGCACCGGCCGGCCCCACGTGTCGACGACCGCGCACTCGACGGTCAGCAGCTGGAGCACTCGTCGCAGCCAGGGCAGCTCGACGACGAGCTCCTGGGCTTCCGCGAAGAGGTCCCCGGCAGCATCTCCGCGGCCGTCGCGTCCGGCCGCGACCGCCTCGGCGCACAGAAGCGCCGCCCGGTTGGCCGGCCGCATCACCGCCGGCAGTGCTGCCAGTGCCTCCCGGGCCTCGGCGTCCCGGTCGGCGGTGACGGTGCGCAGCAGGGCCCAGAGTCCGAAGTAGTGGATCGGCGCGGCCGAGGGGTGACCCAGCAGCGGGGTGACGGCCTGGTCCATCAGCCGCGACGCAGCCGGTAGATCGTGCGACGCGAGGGCGGCCATCGACCGGACCGCGGCGGTCAGGGTAGCCGCCTCCGGTCCGGCCTCGGCCGGGAAGGTCCAGGTCGCGAGCTCGTCCTCCAGGGCGCGTCCGCGTCCCGCCATCGCATGACCCAGCGCCAGGAGATGGCGCCCGAACGCATCGGCGACGGGCAGCTGCAGGCGTTGGCCCAGTTCGACCAGGAGCAGTGCCTGCGCCTGCGCCGCAGCCGGGCCGCCGGCCAGGTAGTCGTGGTCGGTGAGGAGCATCAGGCTGGCGGTGACCTGCCCCAGCAGACCGGCGCCCTCGGCGAGGTCCCGCGCCTGCGGGAGGCTCTCCGAGGTCTCCCGCTCCATCAGCTCCAGTGAGCCCAGCCCGATCAGGGCCTCGACCCGCCAGCCGGTCAGCCCGTGCTCAGCGGCGACCTGGGCCGCGCGTCGGAAGCTGGATGTCGCCGCCTGCAGGTCGTCGAGCCGGGCCAGCTTGCCCTCGATGACGAGCGCCTCGCACAGCTCGTCGTGATGACCGGAGACGTCCGCGAGCGAGGCGGCGCGCTCCGCGTGGACCGCTGCCTCCTCGATCTGTCCGGCACCGTGCGCAGCGTCCGCGAGCAACGATGAGGACCGCGGGTCGTCGGGACGACCGGCGCGATCGACGTACGTCCTGGCATCTGCCCACCGGCCCGCGTCGACCGCCGCCCTGGCCAGGCGCAGCGCGAGCTCGGCGTGCTCGTCGCCGGTCGCCAGGTCGAGCACCGACGAGCCGAGGGCCAGGGCCTCGACGGGCCGGCCCACGAGCGAGAGCAGCCGCACCCTCTCGCCGGTGAGCGCGACCACGAGCTCACCGGTCTCGCTCAACGCGGTCGAGCAGGGCGGCCGCACTGCGCAGCGCCCCGCGGCGCAGGTCGTGGCGTGCTTCCTCGAGCCAGAGACCGGCGGCCGCTCCGGAGTCTCCGGCGTCCAGGAGCAGCTCGGCCGCCGCGGCGGTGTCGTCGGCGTCCCCCCTCTCCAGCAACGCCTGGGCCGCCCGTTCGGCCATCAGGACCCGTTCCGGCGGCATCAGCGTGCCGCGGATGACGTCACGAGTCAGGGCGTGACGCCACCTGAGCTCGGTGCCTGCAGCCACCACGAGCCGCACCTCGGTCGCGGCGCGAAGCGCATCGATCACGACCCCGCTGTCCAGCCCGCTCACCTCGGCGAGCAGAGACCAGTCCAGCGCCGGACTCATGACGGCGGCCGCTGCCAGCACCTGCCGATGCGCAGGCTCCAGGGTGGCCCATCGGCCTTCCACTACCGCAGCGAACGTCGGTGCGGAGAGATCGGGACCCGACTCGCCGGCGAGCTCCTCCACCAGGTACGGGAGCCCCTCCGCCAACCGGACTCGCTCCCTGGTGACGTCGTCGAACACGTTGCCCGTCTCCTCGGCGATCCGTCGCGCCAGCTCCTCGGACTGCTCGTGGTCGAGCCGTCCGATCTGCACCGAGAGCACATCCGCGGCGCCCCGGAGACGGTCGGTCGTGTCGCTGGCCGGTTCGTCGTCGCGGGTCGCCACCACGACCAGGACGGGCAGGCGTCGTACGACGCCGGCCAGGTGGGCCAGTACGGCGAGCGTGTCACCGTCGACCCACTGCGCATCCTCGACGAAGAGGACGCAGCCGTGCTCGCGCCCGACCTCGCCCAGCAGTCGCGCGACCGCCTCGCCCAGCACGACCGCGGGATCGGCCACCGATCCGGGCAGGTCCTGGTCGCCTGACCAGTCGGGTAGCAGCTGTCCGAGCACGGCTCGGTAGGGGCCGAGGGCCGCGGCGATGTCATCTCCGACCGCGCCCCCGCGGAGCAGTCCGAGCAGCGCCTCTGTCAGTGCCCGATAGGCGCCGCCGCCCTGGACCGCCCGCCCGGCAAGCACGACGGCGCCCGCCGCGGTCGCGTGCGCAGCGACCTCGTCGAGGAGCCGCGACTTCCCGATGCCGATCTCGCCGGCCACGAGGACTACCCGTCCGTGGCCGCCTCGCGCCCCGTCCAGCGACTGACGGAGCAACGCGAGCTCATCGTGTCGCCCGATCAGGGGTGGTCGGTCAGCGTCCACCTCCGTCATGAGCCAAGGATGCGCCTAGCAGGACCACTCTGTCGTGCCTCGTCTGGCCGGACCAGACGTGGTTACTGCTCGCAGGTCGCCTGCACCTGGGCGCGGAACGTGTGCCCGTGGTTGGGGTCGTTGAAGACCTCGAACACCTGCGGCTCGCCGACAATCGTGCAGGCGCCGTAGAAGCCCATGGACTGGGCAGTGACCTGCGCGTCGTCGAGGGCGCCCTGGATCGCGACCGCTGCGGTCGGACCACGGCTGGCGCCGTCGAAGACCGGGCTGGCGGCCGCCGTCGAGGCCGGCAGCACCACCAATGCCACTACTCCTGCGGCGGCCCCGAGGGCGGCGCTCGTGTGCCTGCTCCACTTGAGATTCATCGGCCATTCCTTCCCGGAGAGGACATTCCTGCCCGTACTACGCATCGGGGGCCGGCGCGGTTCAATCGCCACCGCTCAGGGCTCAGGAGCACGCGGGGCAGGTACCGAAGATCTCCAGCGAGTGGCTGACGTCGGCGTACCCGTGCTCCTCGGCGATGGCGCGGGTCCATCGCTCGACGGTGGGGCCCTCCACCTCGACGGTGGCGCCGCAGGAGCGGCAGACCAGGTGGTGGTGATGGCTGTCGGAGCAGCGGCGGTAGATCGTCTCGCCGCCTTCGGTGCGGAGCAGGTCGACCTCGCCGGCGTCGGCGAGCCGCTGCAGGGTGCGGTAGACGGTGGCCAGGCCCACCGCGTCGCCGCGCTGGGTGAGGAGGTCGTGGATCTCCTGGGCGGAGCGGAAGTCGTCGAAGGACGTCATCGCCTCTATGACCGCCCGGCGTTGCCGGGTCGGCCGCAGCGGGGGAGTCGGGTCAGTGCTCGTCATAGTGATGCTCGTGGGCCGCGTGGCGGTGGCCGTCGTGAACGTAGTCGACGTGGTCGCCGTGCGGCACCGCCAGGTGGCCGCAGTCGGGACCGTGCTCGTGGGGATGGTCGGTCGTCTCGTGCTGCTCGGTCGTCAGGCTCGGGAACGGCTCCCGCAGGCGGGCTCGGTGCCGCAGCCAGATCCCCACCGGCCAGGTGACGACGAACCCGGCGAGCGAGAGAAGCACGATCGTGGGGCCAGGCTGGACGTTGGCACGGTAGGACGCGAACGCCGAGAGGACGAGACCGCCGACCGACGCGAGGGTGCCGAGCACCATCGCCGCGCCGAGAGTGGTGCGGAAGCTCCGGGTCAGCTGCTGGGCTGTCGCGACCGGCACCACCATCAGGGCGGAGACCAGGAGCAGGCCCACCGTGCGCATCGCGACGGTGACGCTCACCGCCGCCAGTACGGCGATCGCGAGGTTGTAGGCGCGGACGTTGAGCCCGACGACCCTGGCGAACTCCTGGTCCTGGGCGGCCGCGAACAGCTGCGGCGAGAGGCCAACGCACACCACGATCACAAGCGCCGCCAGCCCCATCGTGATGAGCACGTCTCCGGCCGAGATCGTGGTGATCGAGCCGAAGAGGTACTGCTGCAGCTTGGTCGCGCTCTGACCGGCGAGGCCGGTGATCAGCACGCCGCCGGCCAGGCCGCCGTAGAACAGCAGGGCCAGGGCGACGTCGCCGTTGGCGTGGCCGCGCTCGCGGATCACCTCGATGAGGATGGCGCCGAGGACGGCGACCACGACCGCCGTCCACGTGGGTGACGCGCCGGTCAGCAGCCCCAGGGCCACGCCGGTCACAGCGACGTGCCCGATGCCGTCGCCCATCAGCGCGAGCCGGCGCTGGACGAGGTAGGTGCCGACGGCGGGCGCGGCGAGCCCGGTGAACAGGGCGGCCAGCAGCGCCCGCTGCATGAACGGCAGCGAGAACAGCTCGGCGGGGCTCATGGCCGACCTCCCGGGCCCAGCCGGATGTCCGGCGCATGGTCCGAGCCGGGTCGTACGACGTGGTGGTGGTGCGTGTGGGGATCGCCGAGCGCCGGGTCGTGCACCTCGTGGTCGGCCAGCGGCGCCCCGTCGAACGCGACCCGGCCGTCGCGCATCACGACCGCCCGGTCGACCAGCTCGCCGAGCGGCCCGAGCTCGTGGGCTACCAGCAGGATCGTGGCACCACGGTGCTTGAGCTCGGCGAGCGCCGTGGCGAGCGCGTGCTGGTTGGGCAGGTCGACGCCCGCCGTCGGCTCGTCGAGGAAGAACAGGTCGGGCTCGCCGGCCAGGGCGCGGGCGATCAGCACCCGCTGCTGCTGCCCGCCGGACAGCTGGGAGACCCGGTCGGCGTACCGGCCGGACAGACCCACGACCTCGAGGGCGTCCCGGATCGCGTCCCGGTCGGCCCGCGACAGCGGCCGGAGCAGGCGTCGGCGGCTGAGCCGCCCGGATGCGACCACCTCCCAGACCGAGGCAGGTACGCCGGAGGCGGCCGTGTTGCGCTGCGGGACGAAGCCCACCCGGTGCCAGTCATGGAACCGGTCGAGGGGAGTGCCGAACAGCTCCGCGTGCCCGCCCGTGAGCGGCCGCAGTCCGGTCAGGGCTCGCACCAGGGTCGACTTGCCGGAACCGTTGGCGCCCATCAGGGCGACGAACTCGCCGTCCTCGACGTGCAGGTCGATCCCACGCAGCACCGGACGACCGCCGATCGCGACGGTCAGGCCTCGGGCATCGATCACCGACATCCGTTGGCCCTCTCCAGCGACCCGAGGTTCCGCTCCATCAGGGAAAGGTAGTCCTCGTCGGCCGTGTCGTCGGTGAGTCCCTCGATCGGGTCGAGGACCTCGGTGGTGACGCCCGCGTCCTCGGCGAGGCTCTGGCTGAGCCGGGGCGGAGCGAGGGTCTCGGAGAAGACCGTGGTGATGCCGTCGTGGTCGATCAGCTCGTGGAGCTCGGCCAGGTCGGCCGGCGTCGGCTCGGCCTCGGGGGAGAGCCCCGCGATGGGGGCGATGTGGACGCCGTAGCGGCTGAGGTAGCCGAACGCGTCGTGCGAGACCACGACCGTGTCCCGTTCGCAGTCCGCCAGTCCCGAGGTGTACCTCGCGTCGAGGCGCTCGAGGTCGGCGCGGAGGTCCGCGGCGTTGGCGGCGTAGTCGTCGGCGTGGTCGGGGTCCACCTCGGCCAGCGAGTCGGCGACGGCATCGGCGACGTCGGCCATCCGCATCGGGTCCTGCCAGAAGTGCGGGTCCAGGCCCTCGTGGCCGTGGCCGTGCTCGTCCTCCTCGTGATCGTGCTCGCTCTCGAAGGTGACCAGGTCGGCCGGGCCGCTGACGTCGAGCGTGTCGCCCGCGGCGTTCTGGTCGATCGCCTCGTCGACGGCCGGCTGGAAGTCCTTCTCGTAGACGACCAGGTCGGACGAGGCGATCAGCGCCGTCTCCTTGATCGTCAGCTCCACGTCGTGTGGCTCCTTGCCCGGCTGGGTCAGCGCGTCGACCTCGAGGTCGGGCACCCCCTCGGTCACGCGCTCGGTGACGAACTGGAGCGGATAGAACGCCGTGGCCACCTGAACTCCCGGCTGGTCCTCCGCCAGGGCGCTGCAACCCACGACTGTCAGCGTCAGGGGGAGCACGAGCAGGACCGCGGATCGCATGAGAACGATTCTCAGCGTGTTGAGAATGATTGTCAAACTGCGAACCAGCACACTGTCGTCATGAGTGGTCGCCATTCGCATCGTGCCGACGCCCAGGAGCACGACTTCGAGGTACGCCGCGGACCCCGGCTGGTGCTGCTCGGCGCACTCGCAGCGGCGCTGGTGGCAACCTTGTAGGCGCTGCCCTGATCTGGCCGGACCGCGACGAGGCCGACGCGGTGAACGACGAGGTGACCTTCCTCGCCGACGGGGTGAGCTTCGTCCGTGGAGTTGTGGACGAGGTGCAGCCGGCCTGTCCGTCCCTGAACGACCCGGGGACGATTGCGGTCAGGTCCGGTGAGTGTCGGCGAGGTGACGGCGCCGAGGACGTCACGTGCCGGTCCCTCCCGAGGTGAGCGAGGCGGGTCTCGAGCCGGGGGACGAGCTCCGGATGCTGCGGATCCCCGGCACCGATGGACAGCCGGTGCGCTACTCCACTTCGGCGTCGAGAGATCGAGCACCCTGCTCCTGCTCACCCTCTCGACTCGTCGTCGTGGCGGTCGCGTCGGGCTCGCCGCTGCGGCTCGGGTGCTGGCGTGCTGCATGTGCCGCCTGGTCGGACCGGTCAAGCCGACACATTCTTGGTGCCCACCAAGCGAAGGGTGCCCGCCGGACCTCAGGGCGACCGTCCACCCTGCACCGCGGCGACCTCCACCCCGACGACGTCCGCGGGATCGCCACGAGCCGGACCGAGTTCACGCTGCTCCAGTGCCTGCGGTCCCTGCCCTTCGACGAGGCGTTGGCTGTCGCGGACTCCGCTCTCCGGCACGGAGAACCCCCCGCCACGCTCCGGCGGATCGCAGCGTCGGTGCGCGGGCCGCGGAGCCGACCGCAGGTCGAGACGCGTGGCCGCCGGACGGCCGACGGCGATGGTGCGAACGCTCGCCGAGCGCCATCGCCCTCGGTGCGCGCCGTCCCGGTGACCACTGCGCAGCGCGGTGACTGACGCGTGGTCCGGCCCGCCCGACCTCGTGGAGGTCGATCTGCGGTAGGGGAGCCTCGAAGCCACCTCGAGTGGCACGGCGACGTCGCGCCGAGACGCGGCGATCAACGCTGCTGGTCGTCGGATGGCGTGGATCGTGCCGCGTCGGGGAGGACGTGATGGCGACCGGACCAGGAGCGCGAAGTGCGTTGCCGTGGACGCTGCCAGCGACGGAGGCAAGCTCCGGGCGCGCCGCAGCGACTCCGGCCGACGCCGGCGACTTACCTCCGTCGGTGTACGGCTAAGGTGCGACGTGCTGGTGGTGAACAGGTTCCGGGTGCCCGAGAGCGAGGGCGAGTCGTTTCGCGCCGAGGTCGACGAGGCGCACGCCGCCCTGGCCGAGCAGCGCGGCTACCTCCACGGGAGGGTCGGACGCAACGTCGACGACCCGACGCTCTGGGCGCTGGTGACGACGTGGGAGAACGTCGGCGCCTACCGCCGCGCCCTCTCGTCGTACGACGTGAAGCTGCGGGCGGTCGCCCTGCTCGGCCGCGCTATCGAGGAGCCGAGCGCGTTCGAGGTCGTCGAACCCGACACCGTGCTGAACGTGGGTGGATCGCGCTCGTTAGGCTGATGGCTTCGTCCGCCTGACCGGCAGCCAGCCGGCCCAGACCCGCAGGAGCACTCACGTGGCCAAGCCGCCCCCTTCCGTCGTCGACAACGTCGTCTCTCTCGCAAAGCGCAGAGGCTTCGTCTACCCCTGCGGGGAGATCTACGGCGGCACCCGCTCGGCCTGGGACTACGGCCCGCTGGGCGTGGAGCTCAAGGAGAACATCAAGCGCCAGTGGTGGAAGTCCATGGTGCAGATGCGCGACGACATGGTCGGCCTGGACTCCTCGATCATCCTGCCGCGGCAGACGTGGGAGGCCAGCGGACACGTCGCCACGTTCATGGACCCGCTGACCGAGTGCCAGTCCTGCCACAAGCGGTTCCGCGTCGACCACCTCCAGGAGGAGTACGCCGAGAAGAAGGGCATCGACGACCCCGACTCCGTGGACCTCGCGACCCTGGCCTGCCCCAACTGCGGCACCCGCGGCGCCTGGACCGAGCCCCGGCAGTTCTCGGGCCTGCTGAAGACCTACCTCGGCGTGGTCGAGGACGAGACGGGCCTGCACTACCTGCGCCCCGAGACCGCGCAGGGCATCTTCCTCAACTTCGCCAACGTCGTGACGAGCAGCCGGATGAAGCCGCCGTTCGGTATCGCGCAGATCGGCAAGTCGTTCCGCAACGAGATCACGCCGGGCAACTTCATCTTCCGCACCCGCGAGTTCGAGCAGATGGAGATGGAGTTCTTCGTCAAGCCCGGCGAGGACGAGACCTGGCACCAGTACTGGATCGACGAGCGGACCCGCTGGTACGTCGACCTCGGCATCGCCAAGGACAACCTGCGCCTCTACGAGCACCCCAAGGAGAAGCTCTCCCACTACTCCAAGCGCACCGTCGACATCGAGTACCGCTTCGGCTTCGCCGGCTCGGAGTGGGGCGAGCTCGAGGGCATCGCCAACCGCACCGACTTCGACCTGTCCACGCACGCGGAGCACTCGGGCCAGGACCTGACCTACTTCGACCAGGCGGCCGGCGAGCGCTACACGCCGTACGTGATCGAGCCGGCGGCCGGCCTCAGCCGCAGCCTGATGACGTTCCTGGTCGACGCCTACGAGGAGGACGAGGCGCCGAACACCAAGGGCGGCGTCGACAAGCGCACGGTGCTGCGGCTCGACCCGCGACTCGCGCCGGTGAAGGTCGCGGTGCTGCCGCTGAGCCGCAACGCCGACCTGTCCCCGAAGGCCAAGGACCTCGCCGAGGAGCTGCGTCGCGGGTGGCACGTCGACTTCGACGACTCCGGCGCGATCGGCCGCCGCTACCGGCGCCAGGACGAGATCGGCACGCCCTACTGCGTGACCGTCGACTTCGAGACGCTCGACGACGGCGCGGTCACCGTGCGCGAGCGTGACTCGATGACCCAGGAGCGGATCCCGCTGTCCGGCATCACGCGCCTACTTCGCCGAGCGTTTCGTGGGCTGTTGACGTGAGGGGGAGGCAGAATGGCCCCGTGATCCGTCGCCCGGCCCCGGTTGCGGCCGCGATCCTGCTGGCACTGGGAGTGCTCTCGGGGTGCGGCGGCGGCGACGACGGCAACGACTCCGACGACGAGCGACGGCGCGCCCAGCCCGAGCTCCGAGACGACCGCCGCCGACGAGTCCTACCTTCCGGTGCCCGACGGGGTCGAGCTGACCGAGCCCGGCACCGACCTGGGCGTGGGACGAGCCGGCGCTGATCGCCTGGCAGCCCCGACAGAACCTCGTCGGCGTGCTGGACATCGCCGTGACCCGCCTGGAGAAGACGTCGTTCGCGGAGTCGTTCGAAGGCTGGGACGTGAAGGCGGAGCAGAAGAAGAAGGTCACGCCGTACTTCGTGCACGTGACCGCGGCCAACCGCGGCGACACCAACCTGAGCCAGCGGCCAGGTCCCGTTGTACGCCGTCGACAGCGACGACACCCTCGTCGAGCCCACGAAGTTCACCGAGGAGTTCAAGCCGTGCCCCGGCGGCACCCTCCCCAAGGGCTTCTCGACCAACGACACCACCGAGCTGTGCATGGTCTACCTCGTGGGTGAGGGCCTCAAGCTCGTCGGCGTGACGTTCCGGCCCGACCGAGGACTTCGACCCGATCACCTGGACCGGTCCGATCGAACGGATCGAGAAGCCCGAGAAGGACAAGAAGAAGAAGGGCGGCAACGCCGCCGGTTGACCCGCATTTTGGGCGCCCGACCGGCGTTCGCGGACAATGGCGGCATGCCCGTGCCCACCTCGCTGACCCTCGGGTCGCTGCGCGTCGAGACCCCCGTGGTGCTCGCGCCGATGGCGGGCATCACCAATGCGGCGTACCGCCGGCTGTGCGCCGAGCAGGGGGCCGGGCTCTACGTCTGCGAGATGATCACCTCCCGCGGCCTCGTGGAGCGCGACGACACCACGCTGAAGATGCTGGTCTTCGACGACGCCGAGTCGGTGCGCTCGGTGCAGCTCTACGGCACCGACCCGGTCTACGTCGGCAAGGCCGCGGAGATCCTCTGCGGCGAGTACGGCGTCGCCCACATCGACCTCAACTTCGGCTGCCCGGTGCCCAAGGTGACCCGCAAGGGCGGGGGCGGCGCGCTGCCGTGGAAGCGCCGGCTGCTCGGCCAGATCCTGGAGCACGCGGTCGCCGCTGCCACGCCGTACGACGTGCCGGTGACGATGAAGACCCGCAAGGGCCTCGACGACGACCACCTGACCTACCTCGACGCCGGTCGGATCGCCGAGGAGTCCGGGTGCGCCGCGATCGCGCTGCACGGGCGGACCGTGGCGCAGGCCTACTCCGGCGCGGCCGACTGGGACGCCATCGGCGCCCTGGTCGACCACGTGGACATCCCGGTGCTCGGCAACGGCGACATCTGGGAGGCCGCCGACGCGCTGCGGATGGTCGAGCAGACCGGCGCGGCGGGTGTCGTCGTGGGCCGCGGCTGCCTGGGTCGGCCGTGGATCTTCCGCGACCTGGCGGCCGCATTCGCCGGCGAGACGGTGGAGACCTTGCCCAATTTGGGAGATGTAGCCGGAATGATGCGCAGGCACGCCGAGCTGCTCTGCGAGCACATGGGCGAGGAGCGCGGCTGCAAGGAGTTCCGCAAGCACATCTCGTGGTACCTCAAGGGCTTCGCCGCCGGCGGCGAGATGCGGCGCTCGCTGGGTCTGGTCGACAGTCTCGCCTCGTTGGACGCTCTTCTGAGCGTGCTGAACCACGATGAGCCGTTCCCGGTGGCCGAGCTGGGCACGCCCCGCGGCCGCCAGGGATCGCCCCGCAGCCGGGTCGTGCTCCCCGAGGGCTGGCTCGACGACACCGACGGAACGGGCTGCTCCCAGCGTGAGGATGCGACCGAGCTCACCGGAGGGTGACTCGGAACACGCACAAAAAGGTGGTTGCAGATTCACCAACCCGCCCGGGGATCTGCTTTAGTCGTTGGTCATGTCCGGTCGACACCCATGACCGGCCATGGGACCTGAACGCAACAGCAAAGGAATCAACGCTGTGGCACAACACCGCCACAAGCGGGAAACCAATGCCCGCCGCCTCAACCCATTTCGGGCCAAGGCAGTCTTCATCGCCGCACCCCTCGCCCTCGTGGCCACCGGCTCCGCCGTCGGCCTGGGCGTGCTGAACGCCGAGCCCTCAGACCGAGGAGTCTGTTCGCGGCGAACCTCACCGACGCCACCCCGGCTGCTCTCGACGACTCCGACGAGTCCCGGGGCGGCGAGTCGCTCTCCCGGAGCGCCCCGGCCCGGATCGAGCGCGAGCCGTCCAAGGCCGAGCAGATGATGGCCGGCCGGAAGGTGAAGGCCGCCATCAAGGCCGCCGACACCAAGAAGTGGACGACCGCGCCGCTCAACCTGTGGGACCAGCCCGGCGACGAAGCCAAGAAGCTCGGCGAGATCGACCGAGGGCAAGCAGGTCCTCGTCACCGGCCGGGCCCTCTACGAGCGGGTCGAGATCGTCGTCGACGGCGAGTCCCGCTGGGTCACCGCCGGCTACCTCTCGACGGAGGAGCCCTTCACGATCGGCGGCGACTGCACCAACGGCAGCACCGTCGAAGCCGGGGTCAGCCCGAACATCGTGAAGGTCCACGAGGCCGTCTGCGCCGAGTTCCCGGACATCACCACCTACGGCACGTTCCGCGGTGACGGGGAGCACGCCCAGGGCATCGCCGTCGACATCATGGTCTCCGGCGCCGAGGGCTACCAGGTCGCGGAGTTCGTCCGGAAGTACTACGCCGAGCTGGGCGTCAGCTACATCATCTACTCCCAGCGCATCTGGTCGGTCGAGCGCTCCGTCCGAGGGCTGGCGCGGCATGTCCGACCGTGGGTCGACCACGGCGAACCACTACGACCACGTGCACGTCACCACCTACTGACGTACGACGCCCGGTCCCGGGTGGCGGGCAGTAGCCTCGCCTCGATGGACGTGATCGCCCGGTACGACGACGCCGCGCGCGAGCGGCGGGTCGTGGAGCCGCCGAAGCGGGTCGACGCGCCGGTGCGCACGCCGTTCGAGCGCGACCGGGCCCGGGTCGTCCACGCGGCGGCGTCGCGGCGGCTGGCCGCCAAGACCCAGGTCGTCGGGCCGCAGAGCGACGACTTCGTCCGCAACCGGCTGACCCACAGCCTGGAGGTGGCCCAGGTGGCCCGGGACCTGTCCCGGGCGCTGGGCAGCCAGCCCGACATCGCCGAGACCGCGGCGCTGGCCCACGACCTCGGGCACCCGCCGTTCGGACACAACGGCGAGCGGGTGCTGGCCGAGCTGAGCGAGTCGTGCGGTGGGTTCGAGGGCAACGCCCAGACGCTCCGGCTGCTCACCCGGCTGGAGGCCAAGACCGTTCGACGCCGACGGCCGCTCGGCCGGCCTCAACCTCACCCGGGCCACCCTCGACGCCTGCACGAAGTACCCCTGGCCCCGGGGCGGCGGCCCCGACCCGGCCAAGTTCGGGGTCTACGACGACGACAAGCCGGTCTTCGGCTGGCTCCGCGAGGGCGCGGTCGGCGGCCGGCAGTGCCTCGAGGCGCAGATCATGGACCTCGCCGACGACGTCGCCTACTCCGTGCACGACGTCGAGGACGGCACCGTCGCGGGCCGGGTCGACCTGACCCGTCTCGACCGGCCGGCGGTGTGGGAGGCGGTGCGCGGGTGGTACCTCCCCGACGCCGACGACGACGTGCTCGACGAGGTGCTCGACGGGCTGGCCCGGGTGGGCAGCTGGCCCACGACGGCGTACGACGGCAGCCGGCGCAGCCTGGCCGCGCTGAAGAACCTCACCAGCGACCTGATCGGGCGGTTCTGCGGGGAGGTCCAGCAGGCGACGTTCGCGGCGAGCGAGGGCCCGTTCGTGCGCTACGCCGCCGACCTGGTGGTGCCGGAGCGGACGCGGCTGGAGATCGCCGTGCTCAAGGGCGTCGCCGCCCACTACGTCATGCAGGCCGAGGACCGGATGAGCGCCGATGGAGGCCCAGCGCGAGCTGATCGCCGAGCTGGTGGCGGCGCTCGTCGACCAGGCGCCCGACGCCCTGGACCGGCCGTTCGCGGACGACTGGCGGGCCGCCGCCGACGACGCCTCCCGGCTCCGCGTCGTGGTCGACCAGGTGGCCTCGCTCACCGACGCCAGCGCGGTCGCGTGGCACGCGAGGCTGGTGTCCACCGGTGAGTTGACGGAAGGCGCGCAGCGCCGTCTCGAACCTCGTCTGGCTCCCGTTCGAGCCCGACGAGCTCGGCGACCCGCCCACCGGGCTGCGCTACGAGGTGGTCGACCCGACCGAGCACGTCCCCGACTCGGTGGGCGAGGTGCGCGTTCTACGTGCCGCCGTACGCCGTCGGGTCGCGGCGTCGCCGAGGTGATCGACCGGATGACCTCGCTCGAGGTCGTGCAGACGCTCACCGCCGGCGTCGACAACATCGCGGCCCGGATCCCCGACGGCGTCACGCTGTGCAGCGGCCGCGGCATCCACGACGCGTCGACCGCCGAGCTCGCCCTCACGCTCATCCTGGCCTCGCTGCGCGGGATCCCGGAGTTCGTGCGGGCCCAGGACCGGCACGAGTGGACGTTCCAGTGGCGCCCGGCGCTGGCCGACAAGCGGGTGCTGCTCGTCGGCTACGGCGCGATCGGCGAGGCCATCGAGGCCCGCCTGTCGCCGTTCGAGGTGGAGGTCGTGCGGGTCGCCCGCACCGCCCGGGACGGCGTGCACGCCATCGACGAGCTGCCCGGCCTGCTGCCCGACGCCGACGTGGTGATCCTCTGTCGTCCCGCTCACCGACGCCACCCGCGGCCTGGTCGACGCCGACTTCCTGGCCCGGATGAAGGACCGGCGCGCTGCTGGTCAACGTCGCCCGCGGCGCCGTGGTGGTGACCGACGACCTGGTCGCCGCCCTGCACGACGGGCCGGATCCGCGCGGCGGTCGACGTGGCCGACCACGAGCCGCTGCCCGAGGACAGCCCGCTCTGGACCGCGCCGGGCCTGCTGATCTCCCCGCACGTCGGCGGCGCGAGCAGCGCGATGTGGCCGCGGGCGCACCGGCTCGTCCGCGACCAGCTGCACCGGTACGCCGCCGGCGAGGCGCCTGTGAACATCGTGTCCGGCGCCGTCACTAGCCCGGACGTAGACTCCGCACGTGGCCAGGCCGGATCCGCGACGACGACATCGCAGCGGTGCGCGAGAAGGCCCGGATCGACGACGTCGTCTCCTCAGTACGTCACCCTGCGCAACGCCGGCGGCGGCTCGCTGAAGGGGCTCTGCCCGTTCCACGACGAGAAGTCCCCGTCGTTCAACGTCACGCCGGCGCGCGAGTTCTGGCACTGCTTCGGCTGCGAGGAGGGCGGCGACGTCATCAACTTCCTGATGAAGATCGACGGGCTCACGCTTCGTCGAGGCGGTCGAGCGGCTGGCGGACAAGTACGGCGTCCAGCTCCGGCGCGAGGACGGCGACGTCCGCGAGGACCGCGCCAAGGGCCCGCAGCGGCGCCGGCTGATCGAGGCCACACCGCGGTCGCCCAGGAGTTCTACGCCGAGCAGCTGGCTGACCCGGACGCGCTGCAGGCCCGGCAGTTCCTCGACCGAGCGCGGCTTCGACCAGGCCGCGGCCGACACGTTCGGCATCGGCTTCGCCCCGCGCGACGGCGAGGCGCTGACGAAGCACCTGCGCGAGCGCGGCTTCACCGAGGAGGAGGTGGTCGCCGCCGGGCTGGTGGCGATCGGCCGCTCGGCGTACGACCGGTTCCGCGGCCGGCTGCTGTGGCCGATCCGCGACTCCAGCGGCGACACCATCGGCTTCGGCGCCCGGCGGATCTTCGACGACGACAAGATCGAGGCGAAGTACCTCAACACCCCCGAGACGCCGATCTACAAGAAGAGCCAGGTGCTCTACGGCATCGACCTGGCCCGCCGCGAGCATGGCGCGCTCGTCGCAGGCGGTCGTCGTCGAGGGCTACACCGACGTGATGGCCTGCCACCTCGCCGGCGTCGAAGCACCGCGGTCGCGACCTGCGGCACCGCGTTCGGCGACGACCACGCCAGGGTGCTGCGGCGGTTCCTGCACGACCACGAGGAGTTCCGCGGCGAGGTGATCTTCACCTTCGACGGCGACGCGGCCGGCCAGAAGGCCGCGCTGCGGGCGTTCGGCGGCGACCAGAACTTCGTCTCCCAGACCTACGTCGCGGTCGAGCCCGACGGCCTGGACCCGTGCGACCTGCGGATCAAGCAGGGCGACGCCGCGGTCCGCGAGCTGGTCGCCCGCCGGGTGCCGCTCTACCGGTTCGTGCTGGCCAACGTGGTCTCCACGCTACGACCTCGACCGCGCCGACGGCCGGATCGACGCGCTCCGCGAGGGCGCGCGGCTGGTCTCGAGCATCCGCGACAAGTCCAAGGTCGACGCGTTCGCCCGCGAGATCGCCGGGATGGTCGGCGTCGACGTCGAGGAGGCCAGCGTCGGAGGTACGCCGCGCCGCGCGCCGCCCGGCCACCGCGCCGGCCACGCACGCACCGCCCCGAGGAGCCGGCGCCCGCCGAACAGCCGGCGCGCGCCGCCGTACCCGACCTGCGCGACCCGCGGTTCGCGATCGAGCGGGAGACGCTCAAGCTGGTCGATCCAGCACCCGATGGCGATCGGCCGGACCACCGCCGACATCGGGCCCAACGACTTCACCCACCCGACCTACCGCGCCGTCTGGGAGCTGGTCGCGGCGGCGGGCGGTCCGGCGGCCGGCAGCCGCCGACGCGGGCTGGGCGACCCACCTGCGCGCCGCGGCCACCGACCCCGCCGTGTCGTCGGCGGTCAGCGCGCTCGGCGTCGAGCCGCTGCTCACCGCGAAGGAGCCCGACGCGGCGTACGTCGGCCTGCACGTCTTCCGGCTGCTCGAGCTCACGGCGCTGCGCCGGATCGCCGAGGTGAAGTCGCGGCTGCAGCGGACCAACCCGGTCGAGCAGGCGGCGGAGTACAACAAGATGTTCGGCGAGCTCGCCGCCCTCGAGCAGCACCGCCGCACGCTGCGCGACCGGATCGCGGGGGCCGAGTGAGACTGCGTCGCCGCCCCGACCTGGAGGTCGCGCCGGGGGAGCGGCTGCTGGCGTGGACCGACCGCGGCCGACGGCACCGTCGTCGGCGGCACCCGCGACGCGCTCTACCTCCCCGAGCGACTGCCCTGGGAGCAGGTCGAGGCCGCCGACTGGGACCAGCGACACCTCGACGTTCCGGGTCCGCGAGGTCGGCACCTGGGGCCGGCCACGCAGCGAGCACGAGTTCACGATCGAGGAGCCCGGCCGGCTGCTGCGAGCTGGTCCGCGAGCGGGTGACCGCCAGCGTCGTGCTCCAGCGCCACGTCCCGGTCCAGGGCGTTCGGGGCGTCCGGGTGATCGCCCGCCGGGCGCCCGGCCGGCACGAGGAGCTGAGCTGGGTCTACGAGTACGACGAGGGTGTCGACCCCGACGACCCCGAGGTGCGCCGGATCGCGGCCGAGGCGCTGGTCGCCGCCCGCGAGGAGCTCGGCGCCGGTCGCTGACGCGATCTCGATTTCGAGCCCGGCGTCGGCGCCGCTTGCTAACCTTTCGGCTGCATCGATCCCCTGTAGCTCAACTGGCAGAGCATTCGGCTGTTAACCGGAGGGTTGTTGGTTCGAGTCCAACCGGGGGAGCAAGTGCAGAGGGGCTCCGACCTGCGAGCGTGCAGGCCGGGCCCTCTTGCGCCTTTCGAGGATCCCCACGCCCATCTCGGACGTACGCGCGCGGGGCGCGCATCGCTGCTTGATCACTCGTTGAGCGCCGGGCGCGACATCTCCGGTGAGGATGCCGGTCGGTGCGGGTCGCCTTGCGCGAAGGAGTGACCAATGCGTGCTGCGTACATCGAGGCCCACGGGCCGGCCGAGAACATCAAGTAGGCGCCGCTTACCGACGCCCGTGCCGGCGGCCGTCCGACGTCCTGGTCGAGGTGGACGCCATCGCCGTCGACAACGTCGACACCTTCGTCCGGTCCGGCGCCTCGCGACGCCGGTGCCGTTCCCGTTCGTCATCGGTCGTGACCTGGTCGGCACCGTCGCCGCGGTCGGCGCCGACGTGGTCGACCTCGCGGAAGGGGACGTGGTCTGGTCGAACAGCCTGGGACACGCCGGACGTCGGGCGCAGCCGCCGAGTACGCCGCGGTGCCGGTTGATCGGCTCTACCACTTGCCTGAGGGTGCCGACCGCCGCGAAGACGGTGGCGCCCGTCCACCCCGCTGCCACGGCCCACCTGGCGCTCGTTGTCCACGGTCGGCTCCGCGCGGGCGAGACGGTGCTCGTCGCAGGGGGCGCGGGTCACGTCGGTCGAGCCGCGACCGTGCTGGCCCGCGATGCCGGTGCGCGAGTGGTAGCGGCCGCGGGCCGCGGCGACCTCGAGGAATGTCGTCGTCTCGGTGCCGAGGTCGTCGCCGCTCCGGCGACCCGGCCCTCGGTGCTGGCCAGCGCGAGCCTCGCCTCGGCTGGACGGCAGCTCGGCACGTCGGGCCACCACGACCTGGCCTCGCGCTCGGACCGCATCGCGTGGGCGCATCGTCCGGCAGGGCTCGCGGCGCGCCGGAGTCGCCGGTCGGCGTCTACACCCGCGACGCCCGGATCATCGGGTTCAGCGACAGTAACGCCTCGACCGCCGACCTCGCCGTGCTGCCGCGCGGTCCCGGCTCGTGGACCGCGGGGGCGCCACTGCAGCCGCGCCAGGTCGAACAGTCCTGCTGAGTCGAGGCCGCCGAAGCACGATCGAAGACTCGAGACGGGTCGTGCAGCCGGTGTGCGGCTCGTGCTTCGACCGACCGGCTGACGGAGCCGGACGGCGGCATTTCGCCCATCAGGACTCGGAGCGGTCCCCTCCAGCTCGATGCTGCCGTGCACCTCAGCAGCCCTGACGCGGGCGAGACGACAGACGGCCGTTCTTCGGATGTACCTGAGCACGCTACCGTCGATGCATGCAGCGACCCGCCCGGCGGCGCGCCTACTTCTGGCTGATGGGCACCTGCATCGCGCTCATCGTCCTGGCCTGGAACGTGGTCCGGTTCTGGTCGACCACGGCGGCGGTGGTGATGAGCATCGTCGCGGCGGTGATCCCGCCGACCGCCGCGATCATCGCGAACGTCGGGGCCTTGACGACTCCGCGCCGGCGGCCGGGGACGAGGACTGAGCGGGCTACTCGCCCCAGCCCATCGGGAACACCTCGAACGCCGCCGCCATGCCGACGCCCAGGCGCTGGCCGGTCTGCCGGCCGAAGCCCTCGAGGAACTCGCGGGCGTCGAAGTTCTCCCAGCCCAGGCCCTCGATGTACGCCGCGTGCGCCTCGAGCGAGGCCACTCCGGCGTCGAAGGTGTCCGTCGTGTCGACGGCGTGGGTGGTGTTCGGCGAGCCGAACGCCCACACCTCCCGCACCTTGCCCCACGGCTCGAGGCCGTCGGTGAGCTGGTCGGCGAAGACCCAGCGGTTGCCGGCGTCGCGGACCGCGTCGACGACGGCGCGGCCCACCGCGATGTGGTCGGCCTGGTTGAGGTTGCGGCCGCCCCAGGTGTCGCGGAAGTTGCTGGTGATCACGATGTCGGGGCGGTGCCGGCGCACCTCCCGGGCGATCGCGGCCCGCAGCGGTACGCCGTACTCGAGGACCCCGTCGGGCAGGCCCAGGAAGTCGACGGTGGGCGACGCCCACGATCCGGGCGGACTCGACCTGTTCGGCCTCCCGGACCCGGCGGCACTCGTCCGGCTCCATCCCGTCGATGCCCGCCTCACCGCTGGTGACCATGCAGTAGGTGACGGTCTTGCCCTGACCGGTCCAGCGGGCGACGGCGGCGGCGGCGCCGAACTCCATGTCGTCGGGGTGGGCCACCACGCAGAGGGCGTTGTTCCAGTCTTCGGCGAGCGGCTCGAGGGGTTCGATGTCCATGTGTCGAGCATGCCGCACGCGCGGCACGAGCACGGGCGGCCCGGCGTCGGGAGTGACGGAAATCCACGGGTGCCGGTGATATTTTGGCCGACGGCTCGGGCTCTGAACGCTGCCCACCTGCCCCGTATCACCCCACCATCCGAGGTTCACCATGTCCGACGGACGCCGACGCGCCGGGGCTCGTCGCGCGCCGAAGTCGCACCGGATCCCGCGGGCCAAGCGGAGCAGCAAGTGGCGCGGCGGAGGCGAGCGGGCCCGAGGTGGTTCCCGGGCGCTGCGGACGCGAGGGCGGCGTACGCACGGGCTGCCTGGCACGCTTGGGATGACGTTCGTCGGAGCCATGTTCCCCGGTTCCGGCTATCTCTACGCCGGCCGCAAGGCTCTCGGTGCGGTCGTGTTGCTCGCCTGGCTGGCGCTCCTCGCAGCTGCGGCGTGGTACTTCCGTGACGGGATCCACAGCGTGCTCGACCTGGCGTTCGACCCGACCCGGCTGAAGCTCTTGGCCGGCGCCCTGGTCGCCGGCCTGGTGGTGTGGGCGTTCGTGGTGTTCACGTCGTACCGCCTGGTCCGACCGAGGGAACGGCCGCGGTGGCACACCGTCGTGCGGCAACGTGCTTGTCGTGGTGCTGTGCCTGGTGATGACCTACCCGGTCGTGACCGCCGCGCGCAACGCGATCGCCCAGGCCGACCTGGTGTCGACGGTCTTCGACGACACCGAGAGCGCCACCACCCCGGAGGGCCGGACCAAGGAGAACCCCTGGGCCGGCACCGACCGGGTCAACGTGCTGCTGCTCGGCGGCGACGGCGGCGAGGGCCGCACCGGTGTGCGCACCGACACCGTGATCCTCATCAGCATGAACACCCACACCGGCAAGACGGTGATGTTCAGCCTGCCCCGCAACATGATGAACGCGCAGTTCCCGGAGGACAGCCCGCTGCACGACGAGTACCCCTACGGCTACACCGGCGCCGAGGACCCGGCGACTACATGCTCAACGCGATCTACGGTCAGGTGCCAGTCAACTACCCCGGCATCCTCGGCAATAGCGACAACGAGGGCGCGGACGCGATCAAGCAGGCCGTCTCCGGCAGCCTCGGGGTCCCGGTCGACTACTACGTGCTGGTCAACCTCGAGGGGTTCAAGGAGATCGTCGACGCGATGGGCGGGATCACCGTCAACATCAACGAGCCGTCGCGATCAACGGCAACACCGACGCGGGCATCCCGCCGACCGACTATCTCGACCCGGGCCCCGACCAGCACCTCGACGGGTTCCACGCGCTCTGGTTCGCCCGCGGCCGCTACGGCTCCGACGACTACGCCCGGATGGACCGGCAGCGCTGCACCGTCGACGCGATCATCGACGCGGCCAACCCGATGACGCTCTTCCGCCACTACACCGACCTGGTCAAGGCCGGCAAGGACGTCGTCTACACCGACATCCCGCGCGACCTGGCGCCGGCGTTCGTGGAGCTGGCGCTCAAGGTCAAGGACGCCAAGACCAAGTCGGTGGTGTTCAAGACCTCGGAGCACTTCAACTCCAGCGACCCCGACTTCGACTGGATGCAGGCAGACCGTCGAGAAGGCGATCCACCCGCCGCCGCGCGACCCGAACAAGCCGAAGCCGCCGAAGACGGAGAGCGAGGACGCCAAGGACGCGTGCGCCTACAACCCGACCGAGGACGTCGTCGCCGGCGAGTGAGCGCCGCTCCTACTTCGAGGGCTCGGGCACGTCGCACTCGACCTTCGGGTTGACCCCCAGGTAGTTGAGCGGCCCGGCGATCACCGTCAGCACCGTGTCGCTGGTCGTCTTGCAGTTGACCTCGCGATCGTCGCCGAAGTACCCACGTTGGGCGGCCGCGATCACCCCGATGACCAGCCAGACCACCACGATGAGCACGAGCAAGCCGCTTCCTCGTCCACGCATGTCCCACCTTTCGCCAGCGCACCCGGTGCCCCGAGGGCGCCGCGGTGATGCGCCCAGACCGCCGAGTAGGGTCACGCTCACCTCGGGGAGGTAGCTCAGTCGGTTAGAGCAGAGGACTCATAATCCTTGGGTCGCGGGTTCGAGCCCCGCCCTCCCTACCAAGCATGTGTATGACCCGGGTCATCCTTGACGGACTGGCTTCGGGTTGATGCTTTACAGGGTTCCGGCTCGGTGCTTGACGGTGGCTTCGGTTGGTCCTTGACACTCGCTCGTGGTCAAGGAGTTGAGCGTGGCCGGAGCAGAAGTACCTGGCGGTCCTGGCGGTGAGGCCGACGGCCGGGCGGTGAAGCGAGGTGGCGGCAGCGTGGGGGGTGTCGCGGCAGTCCTTGCATGCGTGGCTGCGGCAGGTATGAGGCCGGCGGGTCTGGCCGGGTCTGGAGCCGACCGTCGCGTCGGCCGGGGTCGTGTCCGCATCAGATGCCGGCCGTGGTCGAGGCGCGGGTCGCTGGAGCTGCGGCGGGCGCATCCGGGCGTGAGGTCCGCGGCGGATCCTGTATCGAACTTGGCGCCGCTGGGGTGGTGAGCCGGTGCCGTCGCGGTCGGCGGTCTACCGGTGCCTGGTGCGGGCCGGGCTCGTCGAGCCACAGCGCCGGCGACGCGCGCGACGAGCAGTGGAAGCGGTGGGAGCGCGGTGTCGCCGATGGAGCTGTGGCAGATGGAGTGGTCGGTGGGTTCCTGCTGGCCGACGGCGCGCCGGGCCAAGGCGTTGACCGGGGTCGACGACCACTCCCGGTTCTGTGTCAGCGCCTACCTGACGCTACCGGGAGACGGCCCAGCGGGTCTGTGACGGGCTGGCGGTGGCGATGCGCACTCACGGGGTGCCCGAGGAGATCCTGACCGACAACGGGAAGGTGTTCACCGGCCGGTTCAACAGGCCGCCGGTCGAGGTGCTCGTTCGACCGGGTGTGTCGCGAGAACGGGATCACCCATCGGCTGACCCAGCCCAGGTCGCCCACCACGACGGGGAAGATCGAGCGGTTCCACCGCACGCTGCGCGCCGAGTTCCGCACCGACCGGGTCTTTGAGGACCTGGCCACCGCGCAGGCCGAGCTGGACGCGTGGGTGAGCGAGTACAACACCGCGGCGGCTGCACTCGGCGATCGGGATGGTGCCGCCGATCGAGCGCTTCGCACGCCGTCAGCGAGCCGGCCCGGCTGCCGTCACGCGTCGACCGGGCAGGACCGGACCGGGGACGAGCTGGGTGGCTCGGCGCGCGGGCAGCCAACGGGGTGATCTCGGCGTCCTGGCAGCAGATCTGCCTGGGCAAGGCGGCCGCCGGTCACAACGTCGACGTGCACATCACCGACCGGGTGCTGCAGGTCTGGGACCGCAACGAGCTGCTCAAGACCGTGGCCCGGGAGCCAGTCGAGGGGAGGTGCGCAAGAAGCGGGCCTCGATCGCGAGGCCGGCGGAGGTCTAAGTCTCATTCAGAGTGTCAACGCAGGAACCGAACTCCTCACGTCAAGCAGGAACCGGAGCCCTACATCCCTACCGGTCAGGCCAGCAGGCGCATCGTGTCGGGGACTCCCTCGCCCTGCTGGGTGCGCTCCACCAGCTCCTGGAGCGCGGTGAGGGCCACGTTGAGGGAGAGCGGGCCGAACGAGACCCGGGCCACGCCGAGCTCTTCCAGCCGTGCCAGCGGTGGGGTGCCGGGGATCGCGATCGTGGTGAGCCGTTGCGGGCCGAACGCCTCCGCCAGCGTGGCCACCTGCTCGTCGTCGAGCAACGCCGGCACGAACACGACTGGGGCGCCGGCGTCGAGGAACGCCCGACCGCGCTCCAGAGACGTCGGCCAGGTTCTCCGCCGGGTCGCCCTTGCGGTTGCGCGAGAACGCGTCGGTGCGAGCGTTCAGCACGAAGTCGACACCCTCCTGCTCGGCGACCTTCATGATCGCCTCGACCTGGGCGGCCGCCTCCGCGAGCGGCTTCATCTGGTCCTCGATGTTGGCGCCTACGACGCCGATGCCGATCGCACGGCGTACGGTCTCGGCCGCGTCGCCGTAGCCACCCTCGAGATCGGCGGTCACCGGGAGGTCGGTGCTGTCGACGATCCGCTCGACCGCGGCGAGCATCTCGTCGACGGGGATGTTCTCGCCGTCCGGGTAGCCGAGGGACGCGGCGATCGAGTGGCTGGCGGTCGCCAGGGCCTTGGTGCCCTCGGTGCCGGCCACCACCTTCGCGCTGGCCACGTCCCAGACATTGACGACGGTGAGCAGGGCAGGGTCGCTGTGGAGCCTCAGCAGCTCGGTCGCGCGGTCACGGGTTCCTTGGTCGGCCATGACCCCAGCCTGCCAGGCTCAGACCGTCCCGGCGATCCGGTAGCCGCCGTCTTCTTGGACGAGCTGGAGCGTCACCGTCTCCGTGATGTTGCCCTCGCCGCGCTGGTTGTAGCGGTAGGTGTAGGTCACCGTCAGGTTGTCCGGATCGGCCTGGACGTCGAGGATCCGGGGGTTCGTCACGGTGCCCCAGAAGCCTGCGTAGCCCTCGAGGCCACCGCTGGCCTCCTGGTACTCCGGCGTGAGCAGTGCGAAGCCCGCGTCGGGGTCGCTGGCGGCGGTCGTGACGTACTGCTCGGCGAACTCCTCCATCTCCGCCGCGCTGGGCCTCCGTCGGATCGGTCGGATCGGTCGGATCGGTCGTGCGCGGGGTGTTCTTGGACGTCTGGCCCGTCGGGTCGGCCGCCGGGGGCTCCGGGGAGTCCTGGTTGTTGTAGTAGAAGAGCAGCCCGATCATGACCACGAGCGCAATGACGCCCGCTCCCACGAGCCAGGGGAGTACGCCGCCCGAGCGCCGTGGGCGACGGGCGGGTGGGGGAGCAGCCGGCGCGGGAGGCTCGACCGGCGCAGGAGTCAGCACCTCCGTGGGGTCGATCCGGCTCCTCCGGAGGCGGGGGGACCACACGCAAGGCGTGCGGTTGACGGCCGAGCGGCGCCGGCACCTGCGCGCAGGAACTCGGAGACCTCGGCCATCGACCAGCGCGCCGCCGGATCGTGGACCATCGACGACGCCAAGAGCGGCGCCAGCCAGCCGGCGTTCTCGAGCCGCGGCGTCTCCTCGTGCACGATCCGGTAGAGCGCGCCGAGCACGTTGTCGCCCACGTCGTACGGCGGCCGGCCGGACAGGGTGTGGAAGAGGGTGGCGCCCAGCGACCAGACGTCGCTGGCGGCCGTGGCCTGCTGACCCGAGGCGACCTCGGGGGCGAGGTAGGCCGGCGAGCCGGTCACCATGCCGGTCTGCGTGAGCGTCGCGTCCGCCGTCGCCCGCGCGATGCCGAAGTCGGACAGCTTCACGTGGCCGTCGGCGGTGACCAGGATGTTCGAGGGCTTCACGTCGCGGTGCACCACGCCCGCGGCGTGCGCCGCGCTCAGCGCCTCGGCCGCCTGGGCCAGGATCGCGGCGGCTTCGTCCGGCGACATCGGCCCCTGGTCGCGGACCAGGTCGGCGAGGTTGCGCCCCTCGACGTACTCCATGACCAGCCACTGCTGGTCGTCGTGCTCGACGAGGTCGAAGATGGCCACCACGTGGGGGTGGTTGACCCGCGCGGCGATCCGGGCCTCCCGCTCGGCGCGCACCAGGTCCGGGCTGGTCCCGCCGGGCACGAAGCCGACCCGCTTGATCGCCACTTCCCGGCCGAGCACCTCGTCGCGGCCGAGCCACACGGCGCCCGTCCCGCCACGACCGACCTCCCGGTCGAGCGAGTACCTCCCAGCGATCACCGCGCCAGCCTATGTGGTGGGTCAGCAGGCACCGGGTGGGCGAGTTCTCGCCCGATGCGGCAGGCTTGGCGTGCACGATCCCGCTCAAGGAAGGCATTTTCGTGTCCGTCGACCCCACCCTCCTCGATGACCTCGAGTGGCGCGGCCTGATCGCCCACTCGACGGACCTCGACGCGCTGCGCGAGGCCCTCACCGAGGGGAGCGTTCGCTTCTACGTGGGGTTCGACCCGACCGCACCGAGCCTGCACATGGGCAACCTGGTCCAGGTGGCGACGGCCCGGCGCCTGCAGGACGCCGGCCACACGCCGTACATCCTGGTCGGCGGCGCCACCGGCATGATCGGCGACCCCAAGGAGTCGGGGGAGCGGACCCTGAACTCGCTCGACACGGTCAAGGACTGGGTGGAGCGCGTACGCCGGCAGCTGGAGCCGTTCCTGGAGTTCGACGGCGACAACGCCGCCACCATGGTCAACAACTACGACTGGACCGCGAGCCTGTCGACGATCGACTTCCTCCGCGACATCGGCAAGCACTTCCCGGTCAACCGGATGCTGGCGCGCGACGTGGTCCGCTCGCGGCTCGAGGCAGGGATCAGCTACACCGAGTTCAGCTACGTGCTGCTGCAGTCGATGGACTTCCTCAACCTCTACCGCGACCACGGCGTGACGCTGCAGTTCGGCGGCTCCGACCAGTGGGGCAACCTCACCGGCGGCGTCGAGCTGATCCGGCGCGCCGACGGCGGCCGCGCGCACGCCTTCGCCACGCCGCTGGTGACCAAGGCCGACGGCACCAAGTACGGCAAGACCGAGGGCGGTGCGTTGTGGCTCGACGCCGAGATGATGTCCCCGTACGCCTTCCACCAGTTCTGGCTGAACGTCGAGGACGAGAAGGTCGGCGAGCTGCTGCGGATCTTCACGTTCCTGCCGCGCGCCGAGATCGAGGCGCTCGAGGCCCGGCACGCGGAGAAGCCGTTCCTCCGGGAGGCGCAGCGCACCCTGGCCGACGCGGTCACCACCTTCGTGCACGGCACCGGGGAGACGGTGCAGGCAAAGGCCGCCGCGGCTGCGCTGTTCGGCGGTGGCGAGCTGACCGAGCTGAGCGGGGCGACGCTCGGAGCCGCTCTCCGCGAGGCCGGCGCGCTCGCGATCGATCGTGGCGCGCGAGCTGCCGACGATCGTCGACCTGCTGGTCGACAGCGGGCTGTCCAAGAGCAAGGGCGATGCGCGCCGCACCGATCGGCGAGGGCGGCGCCTACGTCAACAACCGCCGCGTCGACGACCCCGAGATGCGGCCCTCCGACGACGACCTGCTCGACGGCTCGTGGCTGGTGCTGCGTCGCGGCAAGAAGCACTTCGCGGGCGTCGAGGTCCGCTGAGAGGCGGACGATGACTGGCGAGGCGGGCTGGCTGGCCGGGCTGGAGGAGTCCGCCCGCAGCAGGCTGCCCGCCGAGGTGCTCGAGTACGTCGTCCAGGGCGCCCGCGAGGGAGTCAGCGCCGCGGAGGCGACGGAGGCCTGGCGTGCGCTCCGGTTCCGCCCCCGGGTGCTGCGCGACGTGGGCGAGGTCGACCTGTCGGTGTCCCTGCTCGGGCACCGCTCCGCCGTACCGTGGGGCGTCGCGCCGACCACCCTCCAGCGCACCGTCCACCCCGAGGGCGAGGTGGCCATGGCCCGGGCCACGGCCGCAGCCGGCGCGCTGATGGTCGTGTCCAGCAACGCGGGCACCCCGTTCGCCGACATCGGCGCGACCGGCGTCCGCTGGTGGCTCCAGGTCTACCTGCCCCAGGACCGCGGCCTCGCCGAGCCGATGCTCGCCCGAGCCGTCGAGGCCGGCGCCGCCGCCGTCGTACTCACCGTCGACACGCCTGTGGTCGGCGACCAAGTACGCCGACGCGGACCCGGTCTGGGACACGGTCGACCCGGCCACCGTGCGGGTGAACTTCGACGCCGACTACGACGACCGTCCCGGGTCCGGTGAAGGCACGCGACCTCGGCCCGGCAGATCTCGCCTGGCTCGCCGAGCGCACCGGGCTGCCGGTGGTGGTCAAGGGGGTGCTGCACCCCGAGGACGCGCGAGCGGTGCGTGGACGCCGGTGCCGCCGCGGTGTGGGTGTCCAACCACGGCGGCCGGCAGCTGGACCGCGCGCTCCCCACGGCGGCCGCCCTGCCGGACGTCGCGGCCGCCGTACGAGGGTCGGCCGAGGTGTACGTCGACGGAGGGCTGCGCTCCGGCCTCGACGTGCTGGCCGCCCTGGCCCTCGGAGCGGACGCGGCCTTCCTCGGCCGCCTCCCTCTCTACGCGCTCGTGGAGGGGCCGGACGGGGTGTCCCGCATGCATGCCGAGCTCGCCGAGCAGGTGTCCGAGGGGCTCGCTCTGGCGGGCTGCCGGAGCCCCGTCGACGCCCGCGGCATCGTCGTCCGGCCAGGCTCCTGAGCCCTGTGTCTCGGGTCACGACGACCCGATTTGTACTCGCGCGCCAGGAGTCCTCTAATGTTCTCCGAGTCGCCAGGGCGCGGCGGGAAGCAAGACCGGTCAGGTCGGGCTTCCGGCCCCGAGGCGGCCACCTCCAACTCACACCTCAACAGGTGAGCGAGAGATCGCCCTCCGGGCGGACTCGGACTCTCCGACGAGACTGTGCGCGCGGAGGTGTGACCAGTCCCAGCAGGATCCGGAGACGGTGAATCTGGTGTGCGTCTGATGTTTGAGAACTCAACAGTGTGTTTGATAGTCGACGAATTAGTTTGTTATGCCCTGATCAGTTGGTTTTGGTTTGGGTTTGTTTTTTCGGCAATGATTCTGGCTAACTTTTGCTAGTTAGTTTGTGTTGTTGTCGGGTATCAGGTTTTCTATGGAGAGTTTGATCCTGGCTCAGGACGAACGCTGGCGGCGTGCTTAACACATGCAAGTCGAGCGGTAAGGCCCCTGCTTGCGGGGTACACGAGCGGCGAACGGGTGAGTAACACGTGAGTAATCTGCCCTTCACTCTGGGATAAGCTTCGGAAACGGGGTCTAATACCGGATACGACCACCTCTGCATGGGGTGGTGGTGGAAACTTTTGTGGGTGGGGGATGTGCTCGCGGCCTATCAGCTTGTTGGTGGGGTAATGGCCTACCAAGGCTTCGACGGGTAGCCGGCCTGAGAGGGTGACCGGTCACACTGGGACTGAGACACGGCCCAGACTCCTACGGGAGGCAGCAGTGGGGAATATTGGACAATGGGCGGAAGCCTGATCCAGCAACGCCGCGTGAGGGATGACGGCCTTCGGGTTGTAAACCTCTTTCACCATTGACGAAGCCGCACAGTGTGTGTGGTGACGGTAGGTGGGGAAGAAGCACCGGCCAACTACGTGCCAGCAGCCGCGGTAATACGTAGGGTGCGAGCGTTGTCCGGAATTATTGGGCGTAAAGGGCTCGTAGGCGGTTTGTCGCGTCGGAAGTGAAAACACGGGGCTTAACTCTGTGCTGGCTTTCGATACGGGCAGACTAGAGGGATGCAGGGGAGAACGGAATTCCTGGTGTAGCGGTGAAATGCGCAGATATCAGGAGGAACACCGGTGGCGAAGGCGGTTCTCTGGGCATTCCCTGACGCTGAGGAGCGAAAGTGTGGGGAGCGAACAGGATTAGATACCCTGGTAGTCCACACCGTAAACGTTGGGCGCTAGGTGTGGGATCCATTCCACGGGTTCCGTGCCGCAGCTAACGCATTAAGCGCCCCGCCTGGGGAGTACGGCCGCAAGGCTAAAACTCAAAGGAATTGACGGGGGCCCGCACAAGCGGCGGAGCATGCGGATTAATTCGATGCAACGCGAAGAACCTTACCTGGGTTTGACATACGCCGGAAGCTCCCAGAGATGGGGGTCTCTTTGATACTGGTGTACAGGTGGTGCATGGCTGTCGTCAGCTCGTGTCGTGAGATGTTGGGTTAAGTCCCGCAACGAGCGCAACCCTCGTTCCATGTTGCCAGCAGCGCCTTCGGGTGGCTGGGGACTCATGGGAGACTGCCGGGGTCAACTCGGAGGAAGGTGGGGATGACGTCAAGTCATCATGCCCCTTATGTCCAGGGCTTCACGCATGCTACAATGGCCGGTACAAAGGGCTGCGATCCCGTGAGGGGGAGCGAATCCCAAAAAGCCGGTCTCAGTTCGGATTGGGGTCTGCAACTCGACCCCATGAAGTCGGAGTCGCTAGTAATCGCAGATCAGCAACGCTGCGGTGAATACGTTCCCGGGCCTTGTACACACCGCCCGTCACGTCACGAAAGTCGGCAACACCCGAAGCCCACGGCCCAACCCTTGTGGAGGGAGTGGTCGAAGGTGGGGCTGGCGATTGGGACGAAGTCGTAACAAGGTAGCCGTACCGGAAGGTGCGGCTGGATCACCTCCTTTCTAAGGAGCACACACCCACCCCTGTTGTGGGGGAGGCTGGCACCGGCGTCTGTTCGGTGGGCTGATGGTGGTGTTCGGATAGTGGAGTCGTCGACGAACGACCACCTCGTGGGTGGCCTGTTGTCTCTAGTACTGCAGCTGCGGTCCTCTTCGGGGGGTGGTGGGTGTGTGGAACGGGGGGTGGGTTGGCTGGGGGTGGTTCTCGAGCACACTGTTGGGGTTCTGAGGCATCAGAACCCGGTGGCCCGGGTGGGTTGCCGTGTGGGCCTGGTTGGTCTCTTGTTGTTTGATTTCTGGATAGTGGACGCGAGCATCGCCCGCACCGTTGGCCCTGTGCCCCTGCTTTTGTTTGGGGGGGTGGGGGGTTTGTTGTGTGTGGGTGTTTGTTTTTGTAGTGTGTGTCTTTGTTGTTTTTGTTGAGTGTTTGTGTTTGGCAAGCTGTGAAGGGCACATGGTGGATGCCTTGGCATCAAGAGCCGATGAAGGACGTTGGAGCCTGCGATAAGCCCTGGGGAGTTGGCAACCGAGCTGTGATCCGGGGGTGTCCGAATGGGGGAACCCAGCCGCAGTTGTGTGCGGTTACCCGCGCCTGAATGAAATAGGGTGTGTGGAGGGAACGTGGGGAAGTGAAACATCTCAGTACCCATAGGAAGAGAAAACAATTGTGATTCCGAGAGTAGTGGCGAGCGAAATCGGAGGAGGCTAAACCTCATGCATGTGATACCCGGCAGGGGTTGTGTGTGGGGGGTTGTGGGAGCATTCATCGGAGTCTGCCGGCTCCGGGGGCAGTGAGAAAGTTTGTGTGAAGTTGAAGTCCATTGGAAAGTGGCGCCGTAGAGGGTGATAGCCCCGTAGATGTAAGCGCGGACCTGTCGAGTGTTTTCCCAAGTAACACGCCACCCCTGAAATGGTGTGTGAATCTGGCGGGACCACCCGTTAAGCCTAAATACTTCTTGGTGACCGATAGCGGACTAGTACCGTGAGGGAAAGGTGAAAAGTACCCCTGGCGGGGAGTGAAATAGTACCTGAAACCGTGTGCCTACAATCCGTCAGAGCCTCCGCCTTGTGTGGGGGTGATGGCGTGCCTTTTGAAGAATGAGCCTGCGAGTTTGCGTTGTGTTGCGAGGTTAACCCGTGGGGGGTAGCCGTAGCGAAAGCGAGTCCGAAGAGGGCGTTTGAGTAGCGCGATCAAGACCCGAAGCGGAGTGATCTATCCATGGGCAGGTTGAAGCGCGGGTAAGACCGCGTGGAGGACCGAACCCACTTAGGTTGAAAACTGAGGGGATGACCTGTGGATAGGGGTGAAAGGCCAATCAAACTCCGTGATAGCTGGTTCTCCCCGAAATGCATTTAGGTGCAGCGTTGTGTGTTTCTTGCCGGAGGTAGAGCACTGGATAGCCGATGGGCCCGACCAGGTTACTGACGTTAGCCAAACTCCGAATGCCGGTAAGTGAGAGCGCAGCAGTGAGACTGCGGGGGATAAGCTTCGTAGTCGAGAGGGAAACAGCCCAGACCATCAGCTAAGGCCCCTAAGTGGTGACTAAGTGGAAAAGGATGTGGAGTCGCAGTGACAACCAGGAGGTTGGCTTGGAAGCAGCCACCCTTGAAAGAGTGCGTAATAGCTCACTGGTCAAGTGATTCCGCGCCGACAATGTAGCGGGGCTCAAGTCATCCGCCGAAGCTATGGCATTCACACGTGTAACCCAATCCGGGGGGTTTGTCCCGTCGGGTTCAGGTGTGTGGATGGGTAGGGGAGCGTCGTGCCACGGGTGAAGCAGCGGGGTGACCCAGCTGTGGATGTGGCACGAGTGAGAATGCAGGCATGAGTAGCGAATCACAGGTGAGAAACCTGTGCGCCGAATGATCAAGGGTTCCAGGGTCAAGCTAATCTGCCCTGGGTAAGTCGGGACCTAAGGCGAGGCCGACAGGCGTAGTCGATGGACAACGGGTTGATATTCCCGTACCGGCAAAGTTGCGTCCCTGACGAACCCGGTGATGCTAACCACCCGAAACCCCCGTCACCGAGCCTTCGGGCTTGGAGCGGTGGGCGGAGCGTGGGACCCGAACCGGTAGTAGTCAAGCGATGGGGTGACACAGGAAGGTAGCCCAACCACGCCGATGGTTGTTGCGTGGGTAAGCCCGTAGGGTGCCAGCTAGGCAAATCCGGCTGGCTGACTTGGATGTCGGACCTGAGAGGTGACGCCGACCCCGTATGGGGGAAGTGGGTGATCCTATGCTGTCGAGAAAAACCTCTAGCGAGCAACGCGCCGCCCGTACCCCAAACCGACTCAGGTGATCAGGTAGAGAATACCAAGGCGATCGAGTGAACCATGGTTAAGGAACTCGGCAAAATGCCCCCGTAACTTCGGGAGAAGGGGGACCCGATCCGTGAACCCACTAGCTGGGGGTAGCGGTGAGGGTCGCAGAGACCAGGCCCAAGCGACTGTTTACTAAAAACACAGGTCCGTGCGAAGTTGTAAGACGATGTATACGGACTGACTCCTGCCCGGTGCTGGAAGGTTAAGAGGACCTGTTAGCCACCTTGTGTGGTGAAGCGGAGAATTTAAGCCCCAGTAAACGGCGGTGGTAACTATAACCATCCTAAGGTAGCGAAATTCCTTGTCGGGTAAGTTCCGACCTGCACGAATGGAGTAACGACTTGGGCGCTGTCTCAACCATGGACTCGGCGAAATTGCACTACGAGTAAAGATGCTCGTTACGCGCGGCAGGACGGAAAGACCCCGGGACCTTTACTATAGTTTGGTATTGGTGTTTGGTTCGGCTTGTGTAGGATAGGTGGGAGACTATGAAACCCAGACGCCAGTTTGGGTGGAGTCAACGTTGAAATACCACTCTGGTCGTACTAGATGTCTAACCTAGGTCCATGATCTGGATCAGGGACAGTGCCTGATGGGTAGTTTAACTGGGGCGGTTGCCTCCTAAAATGTAACGGAGGCGCTCAAAGGTTCCCTCAGCCTGGTTGGCAATCAGGTGGCGAGTGTAAGTGCACAAGGGAGCTTGACTGTGAGACAGACATGTCGAGCAGGGACGAAAGTCGGAACTAGTGATCCGGCCATGGCAAGTGGAAGCGTGGTCGCTCAACGGATAAAAGGTACCCCGGGGATAACAGGCTGATCTTCCCCAAGAGTCCATATCGACGGGATGGTTTGGCACCTCGATGTCGGCTCGTCGCATCCTGGGGCCGGAGTAGGTCCCAAGGGTTGGGCTGTTCGCCCATTAAAGCGGCACGCGAGCTGGGTTTAGAACGTCGTGAGACAGTTCGGTCCCTATCCGCCGCGCGCGCAGGAAACTTGAGAAAAGCTGTCCCTAGTACGAGAGGACCGGGATGGACGAACCTCTGGTGTGCCAGTTGTCCCGCCAGGGGCACGGCTGGTTAGCTACGTTCGGAAGTGATAACCGCTGAACGCATCTAAGCGGGAAGCACGTTTCAAGATAAGGTTTCCCACCACGTAAGTGGGTAAGGCCCCCAACAGACCATTGGGTTGATAGGCCGGAGGTGGACAGCAGCAATGCACCAGCCGACCGGTACTAATAGGCCGAGGGCTTGCCAACACAAACCCTCAACAACAACCACAAACCCACACACGCGTACACAGAACAAAACTCGCGTCCACACAATCCAACCACCACCCCGGGACAACCACCACAGGTGGAACACCACGGGGCAGGTGGTTCATAGAGTTACGGCGGCCATAGCGACAGGGAAACACCCGGACCCATCCCGAACCCGGAAGTTAAGCCTGCCAGCGCCAATGGTACTGCAACCGAGAGGCTGTGGGAGAGTAGGACGCCGCCGGACAAACATTAAGGGTAGAGGCCACCGCTAAGGTGGCCTCTACTCGTATTTGCACATCGAAACAGAAAAGAGTGAGCCCTCGTGGCCGAGAACCGTCGACCCCGCAAGCCGCAGTCGAAGCGGGACTGGAAGCGTCCCGCCGACAAGGAGCGGCCGCGCACGGCGGAGCAGTCCGCCTACGACGGACCCGAGCTGCCCGCCGACATCACCGGCAAGGAGCTGGACCGCAGCGTCTCGGCGCAGCTGAAGGGCCTGCCCGAGAAGCTCGCTGCCCGGGTCGCCCGGCACCTGGCCGCGGCCGGGATGCTGATCGACGACGACCCGGAGACGGCGTACCAGCACGCGAAGGCGGCACGCTCCCGCGCGCCCCGGCTCGCCGTCGTGCGCGAGGCGCTCGGTGAGGCGGCGTACGCCGCCGGCCACTACTCGGAGGCGCTGGCCGAGCTGCGGGCGGCCAAGCGGATGAACGGCGCGACCGCCTACCTGCCGATCATGGCCGACTGTCACCGGGCGCTCGGTCAGCCGGAGCAGGCCATCAAGCTGGCCCGGAACCCGTCCGTGGAGGGCTTCGAGCCGCCGGCGAAGGCCGAGATGACGATCGTGGAGGCCGGCGCCCGCCGCGACATGGGCCAGCACGACGCCGCCCTGCGCACCCTGGAGCTGGCACCGCTCAACAGCAAGAGCCGGGCGCCGTGGGTGGTGCGGCTCCGCTACGCGTACGCCGACACGCTCGAGGCGGCCGGCCGCGAGAACGACGCGCTGGCGTGGTTCCACCGGACCCAGGCGATCGACAGCGACGAGATCACCGACGCGGCGAGCCGCGCCGAGCTGCTCGAGAAGCGCCAGTAGCGCTGCGTCGCTACCGGGCCTGGATGTTGACGAGCGCGGGCGATCCCGCCTCCAGCGTGCCCCACTGCACGCCCTCGCGGAACCCGAGTTGGACCCGGTCGATGACGGCGATCGCGGTCTCGTCGCTGGACACCTCCAGGACGATCGAGTCGCCGGGAGCGAACGTCTCGCCCTCGGGGTTGACGAGCTCGCCGCAGAACGCATCCGGGTCGGTCGTCACCGCTAGCGAGCCGTCGCGGCACAGGTACGGCACGACGTCGACCTGGGTGTTGGCGGTCGTGCGCACCTTGACGCCGGAGAGGTGCAGGGTGCGCTCGAACTCGTCGGTGGCGGCGAAGACACCCAGGTAGACCGGGCGACCGGCGGCGGTCGACGCGTTCACCGTGGCGTTGGACGTGGGCAGCGCGCTCGGGTTGTTCACGTACCACACCGCGAGCGCCGCGAGCAGTGCGGCGACCACGATCCCGACCACCAGCCGAGCCCGCCTGCGCTGCCGTACGACGAGGGCAGGCTCAGACATGGCGTCACTCTAGGAGACCGTCCCGTGACGCTCGACGGCACGTGGAAGACTCCGTGCCATGGGGAACGTCAAGCGTCCGGCGCTCGAGGGGACCGTCGCCGTGCGCGACGAGCGCCGGCTCAGCTTCGCCGAGTACGGCTCACGGACCGGGCCAGCGATCGTCTGGATGCACGGCACCCCGGGCGCGCGTCGGCAGATCCCGCTGGAGGCCCGCGCGTACGCCGAGGAGCAGGGCCTCCGGATCATCGGGATCGACCGGCCCGGCATCGGTTCCTCGACGCCGTACCTCTACCCGAACGTGCTCGACTGGACGGCCGATCTCGAGTCCTGCTCGACACCCTCGCCGTCGACACCGCCCGGATCATCGGCCTGTCCGGCGGGGGACCGTACGCGCTGGCGGCCGGTGCCGCGCTCCCCGACCGGATCCACGGCGTGGGCGTGCTCGGTGGCGTCGCGCCGACCCGGGGCCCCGACGCGCCGGAGGGCGGCGTCATCCAGCTGGCCGTCCGCCTGGCGCCGTTGCTGGTCGCCGCGCGGGTGCCGCTGGGCGTCGCGCTCACCGGAGCCATCCGGCTGGTCCGGCCGCTGGCCGGCCCCGGCCTCGATCTGTACGCCGCGGTGCAGCCGCCGGGCGACAAGAACCTGCTCTCGCGGCCGGAGTTCAAGGCGATGTTCCTCGACGACCTGCTCAACGGCAGCCGGTTCCAGACCTCCGCCCCGATCAGCGACCTGGTGCTGTTCACCCGGCCGTGGGGCTTCGCGCCCGCCGACGTGTCCGTGCCGGTGCGCTGGTGGCACGGCGACGAGGACCACATCGTGCCGTTCGCGCACGGTCGGCACATGGTGGACCGGCTCCCCGACGCCGCCCTGAAGGTGATCGACGGGGAGAGCCATCTCGGCGGCCTGGGGATCGCCCGGGAGGTCGTGGACACCCTGATGGAGCTCGGCCCGCGGCGTACCGCCCGCGCGACCCGCCGAGGCAACTAGGCCCCGAATTTCTGGTGCTCAAGGGCCTCATGGGCCACAATGGGGACATAACTACACACGCGTCACTCGATGTCCGACGTCGATCACCGCAGACGAGCCCGCTGGGGAAGGCGTAGCTCGCGCCGGAGGTGAAGGAGAGGAGTCGCAGTGAGCATGCAACACCAGCGCAACCAGGGGCGTGCTCTACGTCCACTCCGCGCCGTCCGCACTGTGCCCGCACGTCGAGTGGGCGGTGGGCGGCGTCCTCGGCGTGCCCGTCAACCCGGACTGGACGCCTCAGCCGGCCCAGTCCGGCACCTACCGCACCGAGCTGTCCTGGGCCGGGTCCGTCGGCTCGGCGGCCGGCATCGCCTCCGCGCTGCGCGGCTGGAACCACCTGCGCTTCGAGATCACCGAGGAGCCGACCGCCGTCCACCGAGGGCGCCCGCTTCTCCTACACGCCCGAGCTCGGCGTCTTCCACGCGGTGACCGGTCTGCACGGCGACATCATGATCCCCGAGGACCGGCTCAAGGCCGCCGTCGTGAAGGCGGCGCTCGGCGACACCACGCTGCTGGTCGAGATCGACAAGCTGCTCGGCAAGCCGTGGGACGACGAGCTGGAGACGTTCCGGCACGCCGGCGAGGGCGCCCCGGTGCGCTGGCTGCACCAGGTCGTCTGAGGCTTCAGCGGCCGGGTGAGCCGGAACGTCGAGGGCTTCACCCAGCCGTCGATCGAGTCCGGGGTCGGGTCCTCGGGCTCCTCGATGTAGGTCACCTTCATCTTGATCTTGTACTTGCCGTAGACCGTCGATGCGCGGCAGATCGTCCACTTGAGCCAGCCCCGCGCCGGGTCCGACTCCGAGGCGATGGCGTACGACGCCAGCCCGCGGCCGTTGGGGTTGACCAGGAAGAACTCGGCCGCCCAGGAGTTCGTGGGCGGGCTCACCCGGTAGTGGTAGCGGTAGCGGTGACAGCCGGGCCTGAGCGTCTGGTCCGGGGCGCGGGTGGCGCCCCAGGGCTTGAAGTCCGGTTGCGCGCCGGCGGGCGGCGTCGCGGCGACCAGCCCGCCCGCGAGCAGCAGCGCGGCTCCGGATCCGACGATCGACCTGCGCAGTGACATGCGTCATCCCCTCGGGTCGTGACCTGCCTCTCAGGGTCTAACGCGAGGTCCCGGCGCCGGTTACGGAGCCGCTCAGAGCGGGATGTTGCCGTGCCCGCCCCGGCGTACGCCGTCCGTGCTGCACGGCGTCGTCGATCGCCCGCGCGATCGCCGAGCGGGTCGCGCGCCGGGCTCGACGACCTCGTCGACGACGCCGATCTCGACGGCCTTGTCGACGCCGCCGGCGATCCGCTCGTGCTCGGCGGCGAGCTCGGCCTCGACCTGCGGCCGCAGGTCGGGGGAGACCTCGGCGAGCTTGCGCCGGTGCAGGATCCGGACCGCGGCGACCGCGCCCATCACGGCGACCTCGGCGCCCGGCCAGGCGAACACCTTGGTGGCGCCGAGCGAGCGGGCGTTCATCGCGATGTAGGCGCCGCCGTAGGTCTTCCGGGTCACCAGCGTGACCCGCGGCACCACGCACTCGCCGAACGCGTGCAGCAGCTTGGCGCCGCGGCGTACGACGCCGTCCCACTCCTGGCCGACGCCGGGCAGGTAGCCGGGGACGTCGACGAGGACGATCAGCGGGACGCCGAACGCGTCGCACATCCGCACGAAGCGGGAGGCCTTCTCGGCCGAGAGCGAGTCGAGGCAGCCGCCGAGGCGCAGCGGGTTGTTGGCGACGACGCCGACCGTGCGGCCGCCGAACCGGCCGAGGGCGGTGACGATGTTGGGCGCCCAGCGGGCGTGCAGCTCCTGGGTGGTGCCCTCGTCGAGGACCGCGTCGACCAGCGGGTGCACGTCGTAGGCGCGCTTCTTGGACTCCGGCAGCAGCGCCGCCAGGTCGCGGTCCTCGACGTCGTCGACGGCCAGGCTGCCCTGGGAGCCGAGCAGCGCGGCGACGCCGCGGGCCCGGTCGAGCGCCTCGCTGCTCGGACTCTCGGTGAGGATGTGCACGACGCCGGAGCGGCGGCCGTGCGGCTCGGGACCGCCGAGCCGCAGCATGTCGACGTCCTCGCCGGTGACCGAGCGGACGACGTCGGGGCCGGTGACGAAGATCCGGCCCTCGGGGCCGAGGATCACGATGTCGGTCAGCGCCGGGCCGTACGCCGCGCCGCCGGCCGCCGGGCCGAGCACGACCGAGATCTGCGGGATCTTGCCGGAGGCCTGGGTCATCGCCTGGAAGATCCGGCCGACCGCGTGCAGGGAGAGCACGCCCTCGGCCAGCCGGGCGCCGCCGGAGTGCCAGAGCCCGATGATCGGCACGCCGTCGGTCATCGCGCGGTGGTAGGCGTCGACGACGACCCGGCAGCCCGCGTCGCCCATCGCGCCGCCCATGACGGTGGCGTCGGAGCAGAACGCGACCACGCGGGTGCCGTCGACGGTGCCGACGGCGGCGAGCATCCCGGAGTCGTCGTCGGGGGTGATCAGCTCGAGGGTGCCCTCGTCGAGCAGGGCGCGCAGCCGGGTGACCGGGTTGCGCGGGTCCTCCTCGCGCGGCAGCTTGGCGGGCTTGGCGGCGGCGGGTGCCGGGGCGGTCGTCATCAGACCGACCCGAAGGCGACGGCGACGTTGGCGCCGCCGAAGCCGAAGGAGTTGTTCAGCGCCGCGATGTCGCCGAGCGGCAGGTCGCGCGCCTTGGTGGCGATGTCGAGCTCGACCTCGGGGTCCTGGTTGTCGAGGTTGATCGTCGGCGGCGCCACCCGGTGGTGCAGCGCGAGGACCGTCGCGATCGACTCGAGCGCGCCGGCGCCGCCGAGCAGGTGGCCGGTCATCGACTTGGTGCTGGTGACGACGACGTCGGTCGACGTGCGTCGCCGAGCGTGGCGTGGAGCATCAGGCCCTCGGCGATGTCGCCCTGCGGGGTCGAGGTGGCGTGCGCGTTGACGTGGACGATGTCGCCGGCGCCGATCTCGGACTCCTCGAGCGCCCGCAGGATCGCCCGGGAGCCGCCGCGACCGGCGGGGTCGGGCTGGGCGATGTCGTGGGAGTCGGCGGTGATGCCGGCGCCCAGCACCTCGGCGTAGATCCGCGCGCCGCGGGCCTTGGCGTGCTCCTCGGACTCGAGCACCAGGACGCCGGCGCCCTCACCGAGCACGAAGCCGTCGCGGCCGGTGTCCCACGGCCGGGAGACCGTGGTCGGGGTCGCCGGGCGTTCTTCGACAGCGCCATCATGTTCGCGAACGCCGCCATCGGCAGCGGGTGGATCGCGGCCTCGGTGCCGCCGGCGAGCACGACGTCGGCGCGGCCGAGCCGGATCTGGTCCACGGCGCAGCGCGATCGCCTCGTTGCCCGAGGCGCACGCCGAGACCGGGGTGTTGACCGCGGCCCGGGCGCCGACGTACAGGCTGATGTTGGCGGCCGGCGCGTTCGGCATCAGCATCGGCACCGCGAGCGGCGAGACCCGGCGCGGGCCCTTCTCCTTCAGCACGTCGTAGTTGGTCGAGCAGCGTGTTGACGCCGCCGATGCCGGAGGCCATGGCGACGCCGAGCCGGTCGCGTGTCCGACCTCGGCGTCCTCGAGGCCGGCGTCGCGCCAGGCCTCCATGGCGGCGACCATGGCGAACTGCGACGGACCGGTCGAGGCGGCGGGCCTTGACCCGCTCGAGGACCTCGGTCGGCTCGACCGCGACGCGGCCGGCGATCTTGACCGGCAGCTCCTCCGCCCAGTCCTCGGTGAGCGTGCGGACGCCGGAGCGGCCGGCGACCAGGCCGTCCCAGGTGCTCGCGACATCACCACCGAGCGGGCTGGTGGTGCCCAGGCCGGTGACCACGACTCGTGTGCGACTCATCTGTGCAGACTCGATTCCTGGTTGGAGGGTGGGTGACGCCGTCAGGCCTGGGCGCGCTCGATGAACGCGACGGCGTCGCCGACGGTCTTGAGGTTCTTGACCTCGTCGTCGGGGATCGAGACGCCGAACTTCTCCTCGGCGGCCACGACGACCTCGACCATGGACAGCGAGTCGACGTCGAGGTCGTCGACGAACGACTTGTCGAGCTGGACGTCGTCGGCGTCGATGCCGGCGACCTCGTTGACGATCTCGGCGAGGTCGGCGCGGATCTCTTCGGTGCTGGCCATCAGGCGGTTTCCTTCTCTGGTTGCTCGGTGGGTGGTGAGCGGTAGGGAACGGTGACGACCTGGGCGGCGTACGCCAGGCCGGCGCCGAAGGCGATGAGCAGGGCGGTGTCGCCGGTCCGGGCGTCGCCCTCGGCGATCATCCGGTCCAGCGCGAGCGGGATCGACGCGGCCGAGGTGTTGCCCTGCTCGGCGATGTCGCGGGCGATCTCGAACGGTGTCGGGCAGCTTCATGGCGCGGGCCATCGCGTCGATGATGCGCATGTTGGCCTGGTGGGGCACGAAGCAGTCGAGCTCGTCGACGGTGACGCCGGCGCGGTCGAGCGCCTGCTGGCCGACCTTGGCCATCGCGAACGACGCCCAGCGGAAGACCGGGTTGCCCTGCATCATCAGGTGCGGCATCTCGGGCTTGTCGGAGGCGATCACGTCGCGCCAGTCCTCCTTCTGCCGGATCAGGTCGTACTGCTCGCCGTCGGAGCCCCAGACGACCGGGCCGATGCCGGGGGTCGTCGCTCGGTCCGACCACGGCCGCGCCGGCGCCGTCGGCGAAGATGAACGCCGTGCCGCGGTCGCCCAGGTCGGTGAGGTCGGAGAGCCGCTCGACGCCGATCACCAGGACGTGCCCGGCGCTGCCGCCGCGGACCATGTCGCTGGCCATCGCGACGCCGTGGCAGAACCCGGCGCAGGCGGCCGAGATGTCGAACGCCGCGGCCTGGTCGGTGCCGAGCTCGTGGGCGATGGCGGTGGCGATCGCGGGGGTCTGCAGCATGTGGCTGACGGTGGCGACCACGACGCGTCGATCTGGCGGGCGTCGATGCCGGCGTGCTCGAGCGCCTTGCGCGACGCGGCGACCGACATCATCTGGACGGTCTCCTCGGGCGTCGCCCAGCGGCGCTGCTTGATGCCGGAGCGCTGCTGGATCCACTCGTCGCTGGAGTCGATCGCCTCGATGACCTCGGAGTTGGGGATGACCCGCGACGGCCGGTAGGCGCCGATGCCGAGGATCGCGGCGTGCGGCGACCCGGTGCTGGCACGGAGTCCGCTCTCGGGGGTCATCATGCGGCACCGTCCGGGTGCAGGCGGAGCAGGGGCTGGCCGGGGGAGACCAGGTCGCCGTCCTCGACGAGCCACTCGACCACCTTGCCGCCGTGGGCGGCGGTGACGCTGACCTTGTCGCGGAGGCTGGCGACGTCGCCGATCTCCTCGCCGGCGCTGAGCACGTCGGCCTTCGCGGCCGCCTCGGCGATCGTGAAGGTGCCCTTCGCGGGGGAGACCACCATCCGCCAGGTCGGCGTGGTGTCGATGATCGAGCCCTCGCCGTGCTTCTGGCAGAACGCGCGGGCGTCGTCGAGCTGGTCGGGCGTCTTCAGTGCGAACGTCTCGACGCCCTTCAGCGCCCGCTTGGCGATGCCGGTGAGGGTGCCGGCCGGCGGCATCTCGAGGATGCCGGTGACGCCGAGGTCGCTCATCGTCTCCAGGCACAGGTCCCAGCGGACCGGGCTGGCGATCTGGCCGACGATCCGGCGCAGCACCTCGCGGCCGTCGTGGACGACGTGGCCGTCGCGGTTGGAGATCACCGGGATCCGCGGGTCGTGCACCGACACCGACATCGCGAGCCGGGAGACGTGCGCGACCGCGGGCGCCATGTGCTCGGTGTGGAAGGCGCCGGCGACGGTCAGCGGCATCAGGCGGGCCTTGGCCGGCGGGTCGTCGGCCAGCGCGGCGAGCTGCTCGAGGGTGCCGGCGGCGACGATCTGGCCGGGGCCGTTGTCGTTGGCCGCGGTCAGGCCGTGCTCGGTCGAGCGTGGCCAGGACCTCGTCCCGGTCGCCGCCGAGGACCGCGGTCATGCCGGTCGGGGTGACCGCGGAGGCCTCGGCCATCGCGTTGCCGCGCTCGCGGACCAGCACCATCGCCTGCTCGGCGGTGATCGTCCGGGCGCCGGCGGCGGCGGTCAGCTCGCCGACGCTGTGACCCGCGACGGCGCCGATCTGGTCGAACGCGTCGGCGGGATGGGGGAACAGCTCCAGGGCGGCGACCAGGCCGGTGCCGACCAGCAGCGGCTGGGCGATCTTGGTGTCCCGGATCGTCTCGGCGTCGGCCTCGGTGCCGTAGTGGGCGAGGTCGAGGCCGGCGACGGAGGACAGCCACTCCAGCCGGGCGGCGAACGTCGGGTCCTCGAGCCAGGGAGCGAGGAAACCGGGGGTCTGGGCACCTTGTCCGGGGGCGACGATGACGAGCACGGGTCCACTGTGCCTCGCCGGACGCCTCCGATAGCGCCTCCGGCTCCCACGAAACTCGCGCGGTGATCTTTGTAGGGTTCCTACAAAGAATCGACGTCCCGGCCCGACTGGCGTCCCAGGATCAGGGCGATCTGCAGTGCCAGCGCGTCGCGCGGGATGGCGGGGTCGAAGCCGGTCAGCTCCGCACACTGGCGGAGCCGGTAGCGGACGGTGTTGGCGTGCACGAACAGGGCGCGCGCCGCGCCCTCCATCGACGCCCCCGCCGCGAAGTACGCCGTCAGGGTCTCGACCAGCGCGCCCCGGGCGCCGAGGAGCGGGAGGTAGACGTCCTCGACGAGGTGACGACGCGCGTGCCCGTCTCCGGCGAGGGCCCGCTCCGGCAGCAGCTCGCTGCTGAGCGACGGTCGCGGCGCCTCGGGCCAGCCGGCCGCGGCGCGGAACCCGGCCAGGGCGGCCCGGGCCGACACCTGGGCGTGCTCGAGGTCGTCGCTGACCGGGCCGACGACCACCGGTCCCTCGCCGAACAGCTCGATCAGCGGCTTGGCGGCATCGCGGGAGTCGCTGACGCCGCCCAGCAGCACCACCAGCCGGTCGCCCTGCACCGCGCACAGCGCGTCCATGCCCGCGGCCCTGGCCGCCCGGCGTACCTCGTCGAAGAGACCGGTCTCCGTGCGCTCGCTGGGCGCGGTCCCCAGCACGACCGCCACCTGGCCTCGACCGCCCCAGCCGACCGCGCTGGCCCGCGACAGGATCGTCTCGTCGGCCTCGGCGCGCAGCACCGCGTCGACCACGAGGGCCTCGAGCCGGGCATCCCAGGCACCGCGCACCTCGGCGGCCCGGGCATAGACCTCGGCGGTCGCGAACGCGACCTCCCGCGCGTAGCGCAGCACCGCGGCGTGCACCGCGGGCGCGTCGCGCGGGTCGAGCAGCTCGTCGACGTTCGCCTCGACCACCTCGATCGAGAGCCGCACCAGGTCGACGGTCTGCTGGAGGTTGATCACCCCGGCCAGCGCGCGCGGCGCGGCGCCGAAGACCGACGAGGCGACCTCGGTGCCCTCCAACGGCCCGGACCCACCGGCGCGGAACCACTCCACGAAGCTGCGGATGCCGGCCTGCACGATCAGCCCCACCCAGGAGCGGTCCTCGGCGCTGAGCTCGCGGAACCAGGGCATGTCCGCGTCCATCCGCGCGGTCGCAGCGGTGCTCAGGGTGCCGGAGGAGCGGGACAGGGCCACGGCTGCCCGCTCGCGGGCGGATTCAGTCTTGTCCCGGGCCACGCCAAGACCCTAGTGCCCCGTAAATCAAGGGAAATCGGATGAATTCTCCGCGATCCGTGTTCCTCGCGCCGACGGCGTCTGCTTGAATCCTCAAGCTGACGTCGATCAGGAGGCTGAGTGTCCGACCAGGCCCACGAGATCCAGTACGTGACGATCCACGGCCACCGGCGGGCCTTCGTCAAGACCGGCTCCGGACCAACGCTCCTGCTGCTGCACGGCCTCGGCTGCCACCACGGCACCTGGGAGCCGGTGATCGACGCGCTCGCGCGCCACTACACGGTGATCGCGCCCGACCTGCTCGGCCACGGGCAGTCCGACAAGCCGCGCGCCGACTACAGCCTGGGCGGCTACGCCAACGGCATGCGGGACCTGCTGACGGTGCTCGGGATCGACCGGGCCACCGTGATCGGCCACAGCTTCGGTGGCGGCGTGGCCATGCAGTTCGCCTACCAGTTCCCCGAGCGCACCGAACGGCTCGTGCTGGTCGCCTCCGGTGGTCTCGGCCCCGAGGTGTCTCCGGCGATCCGGGCCATCAGCACGCCGGGCTACCACCAGCTGATGTGGGTGCTCACGCTCCCGGGGGTCCGGCACGCCGGCAAGGCCGGCCTCCGGGCGCTGTCCGCGACCGGGTGGAAGCGGACCCGCGACCTCGACGAGGTCGCCGAGATCTACGAGTCCTTCAAGGACCCTCACACGCGTACGGCGATCCGGCACGTCGTCCGGGCGGTCGTCGACTGGCGCGGCCAGATCGTCACCATGGCCGACCGCGCCTACCTGACCGAGACGATGCCGATGGCCGTCATCTGGGGCCGCGACGACCAGGTGATCCCGGTCCGGCACGCGAGCAACGCCGCCGCCCTCGCGCCCAAGGCCCGGGTCGAGGTGATCCCCAACGCCGGGCACTTCCCGCACAAGGACCACCCGGAGCGGTTCGCCAAGATCCTGCACGACTTCATCCGCAGCACCCGGCCGGCGCGTTACTCCCGGGCCAGGGTCCGGCGGCTGCTGCGCGACGGCCGGGTCGGGCCGGTGAGCCCGCTGGCCTCGGTCACCGAGATCAGCTCGGCCTGAGCCCGCTCAGCGCCGTACGACCATGCGGACCCGGACCGGTGCGGTCGGGTACGGCGTGTCCTCGCGGAACCGCAGGTAGGCGTCGTACACCCCGGGCCCGGAGACCTTCCGCGCGTCGAACCTACCGTCACGCTGCGCGACCGGTCCGCCGGGACCGTCCCGGACCGAACGGTCCGCAGCCAGGCCCGGTCGTGCGCCTGCCCGCAGTCGCCCGCCATCGGGAGCCGGGCCACCTCGGTGACGCCCCAGGCGCGGTTGTCGGCGCCACCGATCCTGGTGAACCCGCACACGCCGGTCGAGCGGTAGAACGTGTACGGCGGGGTCGGCAACCGCGACCACGTGTCCTCGACCGGGTCGTAGGCGATCGACTCGTTGGTGAGCTCCGATCCCTTGTTGGTGATGCCCCCGACCATCACCAGTCGATCGCCGGAGACCGAGGACGCGCTGCCCCACAGGTCGATCGGCATGTCGGCGACGGGTGTCCACTCGTCGCGGCCGGCGTCATAGGTGTACGCGGCCAGCCGGTCACCCTCCGGGCCGAAGCCGCCGGCGCAGTAGATGCGGTCACCGATGGTGCCGCACGCGACCCAAGCGATTGGCTGGGGATAGTCGGCCAGCCCGGGTCCACTCGTCGGCCGCCGGGTCGTAGCGGAGCACGTCCGTGTGGCCGCAGTCGCCGTTCGCGCCGCAGCCGCCCACGACGTACAGCTCGTCCCTCCAGGACGGCGGATCCGGCGGCCGCCCAGGGTTGCGGGTTGGCGGCGCCCTCGGACCAGGTGTCCGTCTCGGGGTCGTAGATCGACGTGGCGTCCGTCAGCTTGTCGTCGGGACCCCAACCGCCGGTGACCACGAACCGGCCGTCGACGAAACCGCCGGCGGGCTTGCGGTGGGCGATGGGCAGGTCCGCGAGCCGCACCCACTTCTGCGCCGCCTCGTCGTACCGGTAGCCGTCGGCCCGCGCCCGCTCGCCGTAACCGACCCCGCCGAACGAGTAGATGGTGCCGTCGAGGACGCCTGCGGCGCTGTCCGACACCGGCGACGGGTACGGCGTGATCCGTTCCCACTCGTCACCGGCCCCGGTAGCGGTCACCGGGCGTCCCGGCACCTCCTCGAGGTCGTAGCGCAGGGACGCGTCGCCGGTGTTGGCCAGCGTCATTCGGCGCTGGGCGACCTTCCCTGCCCGGACCTCCACGGTGAGGCTGCGCGGCACCGGCTCCAGCCGGCCCGACTGGAGCCCGAGGTCCTGACGGACCGTCTGGCTGCCGGCGACCTGGACCCGGGTGCCGGCGTCGGTGTGCGCGGCGAGGGTGGCGGTGAGCCGCTGCCTGCCCGCACCGGGCGTGAACAGCCAGTAGAGCCCGTCCGGGGTGCCATCGTCGTCGGGCGTGCGCGACGCTGGTGGCGGTGAGCGGGGATCGGCGCCCTTCACCTCGACCCCGACGAGCGGCTTCCGGGTGACCGTGCTGCGCGTGTGCCCGACGACCAACCCGCCCGTCGGCGGGCGCGCAGGTCGGCTCGCCCAGGAAGACGTCGTCGACCTGCCACCACCAGTCGTCGCTCGCCGCGCAGGTAGTGGAACCGCACCCGTACGTCGTCCTGTCCGGCGGCCGCGGGCACCGGGCAGTCGGATCGTCTCCGGGACCGGCGCTGGCCCTCGAAGTCGCGCCAGACGTTCGACCACGTCTCGCCGCCGTCCACGGAGACATCGACCTCGGCGGAGGTGCTCCAGTACCTCCGGAAGTCGGTGGCGAACTCCAGGACCGGCTCCTTGGCGTCACCGAGATCGACGGACGGCGAGACCAGGGCGGTGTCCTGGGTGCCGTCACGCCCGTAGTGGTCGCTGTCGACGATGGCGAAGCGGCCCGTGCCGCCGGTCAGGTTCCCGCGACCCCCGAGGTCGCCGAACGCCCAGGTCTGCCCGTTGCCGAGCGAGTCCTCGACGCTCCACCGGTCGGTCGTGCGGCCGGACTCGAAGTCCTCGTGGAGGCCGCCGGTCCGCGCGTAGCCGGGCGCGGTGCAGGTGGTCGGGTCGACGGGGACGCCGACGTCGTGGGTCATCGGGCCGTCGACCGTCAGGTCCTCGGTGTGGGTCCGGTAGCCCTGGTACGCGCGCGACCGTGCGCAGCCGATAGCTGTGCCCGGCGGGAACGGTGAGCTCGTAGCGCCCGGTCTCGGGGTCGCTGAACGTGCGCAGCGGCGTGCCCGGCAGGTCGACCCGGGCGTAGAGCGGCCAGCCGTGTCCCGACCCGTCGGTGACCCGGCCCCGCACCCGGACCCGCGGTGACTGCCACCAGCTCCAGGTCCTTGCGCACGGCTGTCGCCGGCCCGGATCTGCACGGTCATCGTCACGTCGTCGTAGCCGAACCGGGTGACGTCGACCTGGTAGGCGCCGGGGCTCAGCGCGACGGAGTACTCGCCGGTCCCGGTCGGTCACCGCCTGCCGGTTCGTGGCGCCGGTCAGGGTCAGCCGCGCCTCGGCCACCGGCTCCCCGACGCGGCTCGACCACGTGCCGGTCAGCCGGCCGGTCGGCCCCGCGGGGCGCCGCCTCGACCACCGCGAGGGCGTCCAGGCGCCCCTCGCCGTAGACGTTGTTGTCGTCCTCGTCGCCGCCGCACTGGTCGTCCGCGGTGTCCCGCGCCGTGTCGTCGAGCAGCAGCCGGGTGCCCGGAGACGTCGCCGACGAGGGACGGGGCGGCGGACCAGAGCAGCGCGACGGTGCCCGCCAGGTGCGGTGCCGCCATCGACGTACCGCTGTAGACCTGGTAGGCGTCGCCGGGGACGCTGGAGCGGACCGCCGTACCGGGCGCCGAGATGTCGGGCTTGGTCACCTCACCCGGCCCGGGGCCCCGGCTGGAGTCGGCCGCGATCTTCCCGTTGGGCGGCGTAGTTGCCGACGGAGTACGACGCGGCGTACTCGCCCGGGAGCGCCGGTGGTCTGCACACTCGGGACCGGTGTTGCCGTTGGAGAACACCGGGAAGATGCCCGAGGCGACCCAGGCATCGACGAAGTCCTCGTACCAGTCGTCGTCGCCCGGCCCGCTCCACGAGTTGTTGACGATGTGCGGACGCCGCGCCGGGTCGGGGTTCGCCCCGGCGACATCGGTGGGCGCGAGCACCCACTGCGCCGCCGAGGTGAGGCCGAGCTCGCTGCAGCCGAGCTGCTCGCAGCCCTTGGCGGCGATCCACTGCGCGCCGGGCGCCACGCCGATCTGGGCGCCCTCACCGCCGTCGCCGACCATCGTGCCCATCGTGTGGGTGCCGTGGCCGACCGTGTCGCACGGTGCGCCGCCATCGGCGTGCACAGCCCGGTCGGGTCCCACCAGTTGTAGTTGTGGTCGAAGGTCCCGTCGCCGTTGTTGCCGCGGTACGCCGCCACCAGCGCCGGGTGGTCGAACTGCACCCCGGAGTCGATGTTGGCGACCACCAGGCCATCGCCCCGGGCGCCGACCTGCTCCCAGACCTGGTCGGCGTGGATGTCGGCGATGCCCCACTCGACGCCGGCGACCGCGGACCTGCGCGTTGACTCTCTCCGGCTTCTCGAGCGCACCTCGTCGGGCGCGCGCACGGCGGTGACCTCGCCCTCGGCCGCCACCCGCAGCGCCAGCTGCTCCGAGCCACCCTCGACGTGGACGGTGTTGTCGATCCAGAAGGACTGGTACTTCGCGCCCCGGGCCTCCAGGTCGCGACCACGTCCGCCTGGCTCTCGGTCGCGGTCTGCTGCAGCTCGCTCGACGACGGCGCGGCCCCGCGCCTCCCAGTCGTCGATGTCGGCGACCGAGGACAGGTCCGCCGTCTCGTCGAACTCGATGACGTAGTCGTCCCGGCCGCCCTCCTGCGAGATCCGTCGAGGAGGCCGGTCTGCGATCTTCGCCTCGGCCCTGCCGGGTCGTCGTCGGCCGCGGCGGTGGTCGCGGCCAGCCCGGCGACCAGGAGCAGCACGACGGCGAGGAGGGCGACCGATGCGGACGCGCGCCCGCGACGGAGGTACGGCATGGAGACTCGATTCCCGAGAGTTGGACGGTGGGGCTGCCTGCCCGTCGGCGACCCTGCCACCCGCCGGAGGCGGCGGTCTATGCTGGCGGCTGGCCGAGGCCGGACAGTGGCCGGTACCGGCCACGGCACCGAAGGGAGCGGAGTGAACGCCCGGTCGAGGCTCTTGGAGCCGCTCGGGGTCTCGGAGTTCGAGGAACGGGTCTACCGCGCCGTGCTGGCCGAGCCCGAGGCCACCCGTTCCCGCCTGGTCGAGGTCCTCGGCGGCCATGCCCACGGCGTCACCAGGGCGGTACGCCGGCTCGAGGGGCTCGGTCTTCTCAGTCGCCTCGACGGCCGCCCGCTACGTTTCGCGCCGACCTATCCCGACGTCGCCGTGGAGACGCTGGTCCAGCGTCGCCAGCAGGAGCTGCTCAACGTCCGCTCCGCGGCGGCGGAGCTGGTCGCGGAGTACCACGCGGGTCGCCGGGACGACCCGGGTGCGCTCGTCGAGATCCTCACCGGTGAGCGGGCCGCGGCGCGCCGGTTCGCCGAGCTGCAGGCCTCGTGCCGCGAGGAGCTGCTGCTCTTCGACCGGCCGCCGTACGCCGCCCCGCCGGACAACCCGCAGCAGGACACGGTGCTGGCCCGCGGCGTGCGGTGGCGGACCGTCTACGCGCCGGAGTCCCTGCAGCGTCCCGACGCCCTGACCCACGTCGAGCAGCTGGTCGCGTCGGGCGAGGAGGCGCGGGTGCTGCCCGGCCTTCCGATCAAGCTGGTGATCGTCGACCGGCACACCGCCCTGCTGCCGCTGACCCTGGACAGTGCGCTGGCGCAGACGGCGGTGATCCACCGCTCCACGCTGCTGGACGCGATGGTCATCCTCTTCGAGACCTACTGGGACCGAGCGATCCCGCTGGACGAGCGGCCGGCTCCGGAGGAGCTCTCGGCCGGGGACCGCGACATCCTGGCCCTGCTGGTCGCCGGTGCCAAGGACGAGGTCATCGCCCGGCAGCTCGGCATCGGCGTCCGGACGCTCCGCCGCAGGATGCAGCACCTGATGACGGCCCTGGATGCCGAGACCCGCTTCCAGGCCGGCATCCAGGCCAGCCGGCGCGGCTGGGTCTAGTACCGTCAGGTCCTGAGGCGTCGCCGCACCTTCTTGTAGCTCGGTCGCGCCACGGCGGTCGGGTCGTCGATGCGGTACTTGTCCATGGCCTTCTTCACCAGGCCCCGGTCCACCTTGCCGGCGTCGGCGAGCGCCTGCAGCGCCTGCACGACCACCGACTCGGCGTCGATGTGGAAGAACCGCCGCGCGGCGGGTCGGGTGTCGGCGAAGCCGAACCCGTCGGCGCCGAGGACCCGGTAGTCGCCGGGCACCCAGCGCGCGATCTGCAGCGGCACCGCACGCATGTAGTCGGAGACGGCGACCGTCGGCCCGTCGAACCCGGCCAGCTTGTCGGAGACGTACGCCGTGCGCGCCTCCTCGTCGGGATGCAGCAGGTTCCACTCCTCGGCCGCGACGCCGTCGCGGGCCAGCTCGTTCCACGAGGTGACCGACCACTGCTCGGCCTGGACGCCCCACTCCTCGGCCAGCAGCCGCGCGGCCTCCGGACCCAGGGGAAGCCCACGCCGGAGGCCAGCAGCTGCACCTGCGGGGCCTCGGCGGTCTCCACCCGGTGCAGGCCGCGCAGGATGCCCTCGACATCAACGTCCTCGGGCTCCGCCGGCTGCACCACCGGCTCGTTGTAGACGGTGATGTAGAAGATCACGTCCTCGCCGTGCGGGTGGTCCTCGGTCTCGCCGTACATCCGCTCGAGGCCGGACCGCATGATGTGGCTGATCTCGTAGGCGAACGCCGGGTCGTAGTGGACGACCGCCGGGTTCGTCACGGCCAGCAGCGGGGAGTGGCCGTCGGCGTGCTGCAGGCCCTCACCGGTCAGCGTGGTGCGGCCCGCGGTCGCGCCGATCAGGAACCCCCGCGCCAGCTGGTCGGCCATCGCCCAGATCGCGTCGCCGGTCCGCTGGAACCCGAACATCGAGTAGAAGATGTAGAACGGGATCATGTGCTCGCCGTGGGTCGAGTACGCCGACCCGGCGGCCGTCGCCGAGGCCATCGCGCCGGCCTCGGAGATGCCCTCGTGCAGCATCTGCCCCTGCACGGACTCCTTGTAGGACAGCAGCAGCTTGCGGTCGACCGACTCGTACTGCATCCCGCCCGGGTTGTAGACCTTCGCGCTCGGGAACATCGAGTCCATGCCGAACGTGCGGTACTCGTCGGGGGCGATCGGCACGATCCGCTGCCCGATCTCCGGGTCCTTCATCCAGTCCTTGAGCAGCCGGACCAGGGCCATCGTGGTCGCGATGCTGTGCTTGCCCGACCCCTGCTTGAGCTCGGCGTACATGCCGTCGCCGGGCAGGGTGAGCGGCTTGGCGCGCACCACCCGTCGGGGTATGGAGCCGCCGAGCTGCTTGCGCCGCTCCATCATGTACTCGATCTCCGGAGCGTTCTCGCCCGGGTGGAACAGCGGCGGGACGCCCTTCTCGTCGTAGGACCGCTCGAGGTCGCGGTCGGAGATCGGGAGGTAGAGCCGGTCCCGGAACTTCTTCAGGTCGTCCGGGGTCAGCTTCTTCATCTGGTGGGTGGCGTTCTTGCCCTCGAGGGCGTCGATCGTCCAGCCCTTGATGGTCTTGGCCAGGATCACGGTCGGCTGGCCGACGTGCTTGGTGGCGGCGTCGAACGCGGCGTAGACCTTGCGATAGTCGTGACCGCCGCGCGGCAGCTTCACGATCTGCTGGTCGGTCATGTGCTCGACCATCTGCCGCAGGCGCGGATCCGTCCCGAAGAAGTGGTCGCGGATGTAGGCGCCGTCCTCGGTCGAGTAGGTCTGGAACTGGCCGTCGGGCGTGGTGTTCATCCGGTTGACCAGCACCCCGTCGACGTCGCTGGCCAGCAGCGGGTCCCACTCGCGTCCCCAGACGACCTTGATGACGTTCCAGCCGGCCCCCCGGAAGTTGGCCTCGAGCTCCTGGATGATCTTGCCGTTGCCGGTGACCGGGCCGTCGAGCTGCTGCAGGTTGCAGTTGATCACCCAGGTGAGGTTGTCCAGCTCCTCGCGGGCGGCGATCCGGATCGCGCCGAGCGACTCGGGCTCGGCCATCTCGCCGTCACCGAGGAACGCCCACACGTGCTGGTCGGAGGTGTCCTTGATGTTGCGGTTGTGCAGGTAGCGGTTGAACCGGGCCTGGTAGATCGAGTTGATGCCGGTCAGGCCCATCGAGACGGTCGGGAACTCCCAGAAGTCCGGCATCAGCCGGGGGTGGGGGTACGACGGCAGGCCGGCGCCGCGGCCGTGCTGGACCTCCTGGCGGAAGCGGTAGAGCTGCTCCTCGCTGAGCCGCCCCTCGAGGAACGCCCGGGCGTAGATGCCGGGGGAGCCGTGACCCTGGATGTAGATCTGGTCGCCGCCGCCGGGGTGGTCCTTGCCGCGGAAGAAGTGGTTGAAGCCGACCTCGTAGAGGCTCGCCGAGGACTGGTAGGTCGCGATGTGTCCGCCGACCTCGAGGCCCTTGCGGTTGGCGCTGGACACCATGATCGCGGCGTTCCACCGGATGAACGCGCGGATCCGGCGCTCGACGTCCTCGTCGCCGGGGAACCACGGCTCGCGCTCGGGCGGGATCGTGTTGATGTAGTCGGTGCTGCGCAGCGCGGGCACGCCGACCTGGGTCTCACGGGCCCGCTCGAGCAGGCGGAGCATGACGTAGCGGGCCCGGTCGCGGCCGCGCTCGTCGAGCAGTGCGTCGAACGAGTCCAGCCAGTCCTGGGTCTCGTCGGGATCGATGTCGGGCAGCTGGGTCGGCAGGCCCTCATGGATCACCGAGGGCTGGGAACCGGAACGCGTGCCGGAAGTGGTGGGTGTCTCTTCGGTCACAGGCTCATCGTCGCACGCGACCAAGGGCCCACCACAGCCGCCAATAGCTACTCAAGGGTAGGCATATGTGTGGACACGGGTTGCGCCCATCGCCCTTGTCCGCTGGACTACTCCACACCTCGCGGTGCAGCGCCGCGAGCCAACGACTGGAGGCACACCTTGAGCTCGACCGCGGGTGGCGGGACCGCCCAGACAGGACCCGCCGACCGACTCGGCTTCAAGCCGGGCATGGTGATCCAAGAGCTGGGCTGGGACAACGACACCGACGACGAGCTCAGGATCGCCATCGAGGACGCGATCGACGCCGACATGGTCGACGGCGACTACGGCAACGTGGTCGACGCGGTCGTGCTCTGGTGGCGCGACGACGACGGTGACCTGGTCGACGGGCTGGTCGACGCACTCACCGACCTGGTGGGCGGCGGGAGCGATCTGGCTGCTCACTCCCAAGATCGGCCGGCCGGGCGCCGTGGGCCCCGCCGACATCGCCGAGGCGGCACCCATCGCCGGCCTGGCCCAGACGACCAGCGCCGCGGTCAGCCAGGACTGGACGGCCACCCGCCTGGTCGCGCCCAAGCACCCGGCCTGAGCACGACCCGACCACACCACCTGCTGGAGGCGGCAACACCCTTGATCCAGAAGATCCTCGCCCGCGCGGGCACGGCCGGCACCGGCGCCAAGGTGCTCACCCAGGCGGGAGTCATCCGACCCATCTCGCCGGTCCGGTTGGCCAAGTTGGCCCGCGCCGTGGCCAAGTGGGGCACCGGCCCGGCCGGCGGCTTCGCGGCGCTGGCGGCTCGCTGGCCCGACCGCCCGGGCCTCGTCGACGAGCTCGGCACCCTGACGTTCGGGGAGATCCACCAGCGCAGCAACGCGCTCGCTCACGCGCTGCGCGAGCAGGGTGTCGAGGAGGGCGACAGCGTCGCGGTGATGTGCCGCAACCACCGCTACTTCGTCGACGCGGTCATCGCGACCGCCAAGCTGGGCGCCGACATCCTCTTGCTCAACACCGCCTTCGCCGGACCACAGCTGGTGGAGGTGCTCGAGCGAGAGGGCCCGGGCGCGGTGATCCACGACGAGGAGTTCTCCGGTCTGCTCGACAAGGCGGAGACCGAGCGCCGGATCCTCGCCTGGACCGACGACAACGACCGCGACGACACCGTCGAGGCCCTCATCCGGTCGCACCCCAGCACCGACCTCGAGCCGCCGGACCGCCACTCGCGGGTGGTGATCCTGACCTCGGGCACCACGGGGACTCCCAAGGGAGCGCCGCGCAACGAGGCCGGCATCGACGCGGCGATCGCCCTGCTCGAGCGGATCCCGCTGCGGGCGAACACGCCGATGCACATCGCCGCGCCGCTGTTCCACACGTGGGGCTTCGCCCACCTGGCGCTGGGGATGCTGCTGGGCACCACCGCGGTGCTGCGGCGCCGCTTCGAGCCCGAGGAGTGCCTGCAGCTGATCCAGGGCGAGCGCTGCCACTCGGTCGTCGTGATCCCGGTGATGCTGCAGCGGATCATGGCGCTGCCCAAGGAGAAGCTCGACTCCTTCGACCTCTCGTCGGTGCGGGTGGTGTCGTCGTCGGGTTCCGCGCTGCCGGGTGACCTCGCCACCGCCTGGATGGACGAGTACGGCGACCACCTCTACAGCACCTACGGCTCGACCGAGGTGGCCTACGGCAGCATCGCCACGCCCGCCGACCTGCGCGCGGCACCGAGCACTGCGGGCCGGCCGCCGGTCGGCACCGTGGTGAAGATCTACGACCAGAAGGACACCGAGGCCACCTCGGGCGAGTCCGGTCGGATCTTCGTGGGCAACAGCCTGCTCTTCGAGGGCTACACCGGGGGCGGCAGCAAGGACATGATCGACGGGCTGATGTCCACCGGCGACGTCGGTCGGTTCGACCAGCACGGACTGCTCTACGTCGAGGGCCGCGACGACGAGATGATCGTGTCGGGCGGCGAGAACGTCTTCCCCAAGGAGGTCGAGGACTGCCTGGCCCGGCACGAGGCGGTCACGGAGGTCGCCGCGATCGGGGTGGAAGACGACCAGTTCGGCAAGCGGCTACGGGCGTTCGTGGTGCTCACCGACTCCTCGTGCTCCGAGGACGACCTCAAGACCTGGGTCAAGGACAACCTGGCCCGCTACAAGGTGCCCCGCGAGATCGTCTTCATCGAGGAGCTGCCCCGCAACGCCACCGGGAAGGTGCTCAAGCGCGAGCTGGCCGAGCGCGCCGACTGATGGCTCTCTCTCTGGGGGGCGCGGCCCCCGACTTCACGCTGCGCGACCAGTTCGGTCAGGACGTCTCGCTGTCGTCCTTCCGCGGCCGGAAGGCGGTCGCGATCCTGTTCTATCCCGCACGCCTTCTCCGGTGTGTGCACCGGCGAGATGTCCGGGATCCGCGACCGGCTGGCGGACTTCCTCACGTTCGACACCGAGGTGCTGGCGATCTCCTGCGACCCGGTCTACGCCCTGCGCGCGTTCGCCGACCAGGACGGGCTCAACTTCCCGCTGCTGAGCGACTTCTGGCCGCACGGCGAGGTGGCCCGGGCCTATGACGTGTTCGACGAGCAGAAGGGGTCGGCACGCCGCTCGTCGTACATCGTCGACAAGGCCGGCAACCTGGCCTGGTCGGTCCACAACGCCAGCCCGGAGGGCCGCGACCTGGACGAGCATCTGGCCCAGCTCCGCGCGCTGGGCTAGACCACCTCGTTGAATTTGCAAAGAAATCGGCTCAAGGTGCTGCACCCCTTGGGCCGTCCGTCTAATCTTCATCTTGTTGAGCCGCTGGTGACCCGAGACGCCAGCGGTTCAACGTTTTTTCTGCCCCCGTCCGACCACGGGTAGTCTGCTGCCCGCTTCGCGCATCCGGGCGTATAGCTCAGCGGTAGAGCACCTCCCTTACAAGGAGGTGGTCGGGGGTTCGATCCCCTCTGCGCCCACCCAGGGTCCGGCAGGCGAACGTCCTCGACAGGCACTTGACGGGTGGCGGAAACTGGTCGGTCATGGAGGAGAGGGCCTTTTCTGCTGTCATGCGCCCAGATCAACGCACGCTGGCCGTCAGCGGATCGGTCGACGAGCTGGCCGTGGACGACTTCCGGTGGGCGTTGCACCTGTGTGTGAACACCTCGAGTGACCCGGTCGTCGACCTGAGCGACGTCGACTTCTTTCCGAGCATGGCCGTCGGGGCCCTGATCGGCGCGTTGAAGCGCAGTCGCGGCGCGCTGACCGTCGTCGCGCGGGAGGGCTCCTTCGCGGCCAAGGTGCTCGGGGTCTGCGGCATCGCCTTCGAGCCACAGGCGGCCGGCGCCACCGAGGGCTGATCGGAAGCTCCACCCGTTCGTACGTGAGAGCCCTCTCATGGAGCGTTCATCCGCGCCTCACCGCGGCTGGACAGCGTGTTGTCCATCAGCAACGAAAGGACAGCACCATGCGAACCAAGATTCTCACCATCGGCACGATGGGCCTCGCCGGCCTGGTTGCGGGCGGCCTGATGGCGCTCCCGATGACCGCCAACGCCGCGAGTGGCAAGGACCAGGTCGTCAAGCGGGACGAGGACACGCCCGACGTGGTCCTGGTGACCGACGACGACGATGACGACGGCCCCGGCGCGAAGGGCACCGGCACCCACACCAACACCGGCAACCGGCACCCACACCAAGACCGGGACGAACACCAACACCCGGACCGGCACCCGCAGCGGTCGCGACAACAGCCGCAGCCGCGCCGGGAAGGACTTCACCAAGGACGGTCCCGGTGGTCGCAAGGTCGACCACTCCCGTAACCAGACCAACGACCGGTCGCGGCACAACACCCGCGGCTGACCCCGACCCCACCACCACCGGAGACCACGATGAGCAAGGACGACGAGAGCTGGGGCTTCGCAACGGGTGACCAGATCACCCCGGAGCTGATCGCGATGAAGCTGCTCGGCGGCGGGTCGGCGTACGAGGCCTACCTCGCCTTCGACGAGATCACCTACGCGCCCGTCGTGGTCAAGGTGCTCCGCCCGACCGAGGTCGACGACGAGCACAGCCTGCGTGGCCTTCGCCGCGAGGTCGCCACGCTCGCGGCGGTGAACCATCCGGTGGTGGTGCGGGGGTTGCGTCACGACGAGACCGGCGAGCGTCCGCACGTGGTGCTGGAGAACATCGACGGCCCCCGGCTGTCGACGCTGATCCGGCGCCACGGGCGGCTCGCCGAGCAGCAGTACCTGCCGCTGGCGATCGAGATCGCTTCGGCGCTCCACTACTTCCGGCACATCGACGTGTGCCACCTCGACATCAAGCCGAGCAACGTGATCATGTCCGCGCCGGCGCGGCTGATCGACCTGTCGGTAGCCCGCCCAGCGGCCGAGGCCGCGGCGATCACCGGTTCTATCGGCACCGACTTCTACATGGCCCCCGAGCAGTGCGACACCGACCGGTACGACGGTCCGGGCCACGCCAGCGACGTCTGGGGGCTGGGTGCGACCCTGTTCGAGGCGGTGGCCGGCTACCGGCCCTTCGACGAGGGCGACCACGACGCGGAGGACGTCGTACGGCGTTACCCGCAGCTGGTGGACCCGCCGTACGAGATGCCCGAGGGCGTGCCGGACGAGGTCGCCAAGGTCGTGTACGCCGCGCTCGAGCCAGACCCCGCCGACCGCCCGCTGCCGCACGAGATCGCGGGCGCGCTGGAGCCGGTCCTCGCCGCCCAGCCGCCGGCCCGCCTGACGTTCAAGGTCCGCGGCGCACAGTGAGCTCCTGACGTACGGCCGGGGCGGCGGTCGCGAGAGTGGCAGACATGATTCGTCTGTTGGATGACATGCCGACTGGGGTCTTGGGGATCGAGGCGGTCGATGACGTGGAGAAAGAGGACTACGAGAACGTCATCGTGCCCGCTGTCAATGCCGCTCTTGCGGAGCACGACAGGGTCCGCCTGGTCTACGTCCTGGGTCCCGAGTTCGACGACTATGAGGGTGGGGCGGTCTGGGAGGATCTCAAGCTCGGTGCACGTCACCCGGCGTCGTTCGAGCGCGTGGCGATTGTGACGGATGCCCGCTGGGCCGGCCCGGCGGTCAAGGTCTTCAGCGTCCTTCTGCCCGGTCAGGCGCGCGCGTTCCCTCTCGCACAGCTCGAGTCCGCGAAGCGCTGGGCTGCTGAGGACGAATGATCGCGCCGGTGCGGAGCGCACGACTTGAGTCAGCACTTTGGCGCGAATAACCCGGGGCTGATCGACGTGCTCAGGCAGTGCCCCCGTGGGTATGGTTTCCGCGTGAGCGATGACTGGCGGACCGAGTCGGTCGAGAAGGTGCGATCCCTGATCCTGAAGGCCGAGCCCGACATCGTCGAGGAGGCCAAGTGGCGCAAGCCGTCCAATCCCGACGGCGTCCCGACCTTCTCCTGCGCCGGCCTCGTGTGCACGGTCGAGACCTACCAGGACAAGGTGAAGCTCACGTTCGCCAAGGGCGCCTCGCTGGAAGACCCATCCGGCCTCTTCAACGCCAGCCTGGATGCCGGCACGCGACGCGCCATCGACCTCCATGAAGGTGACGTGCTGGACGAGAACGCCTTCGTCGAACTCGTCCGCGACGCAGTCGCTCACAATCAGTCCTGAATCGGCCGGCCGACTCCGAACCATCGAGGCGCACCACGTCGTGTTCAGGCGCTGAAGCGGTATCCCATGCCCCGCACGGTCGCGATCGCGGTCGCGCCGAACTTCTTGCGCAGGTAGCCGACGTAGACGTCGACCACGTTCGACCCGGGGTCGAAGTCCATGCCCCAGACGTGGTCGAGCAGCTGCTCGCGGGACAGCACCTGCCCGGCGTTCCGCATGAAGATCTCGGCGAGCGTGAACTCCCGGGCGGACAGGTCGATCTCCTTGCCGTCCGACGCTGGCGCGGCGGGTGCGCAGGTCCAGGCGCACGCCGCCGGCCTCGATCGCGTCCCGGGCGCCGCTGCCGACGCCCTGGCCCTGGCGCAGCCGCAACCGCACCCGGGCCAGCAGCTCGGCGAACCGGAACGGCTTGGCCATGTAGTCGTCGGCCCCGCCCTCCAGCGCCGAGACCGTGTCGGTCACCGAGTCGCGGGCGGTGAGCACGATCACCGGGCACCCGCGATCCCTGGGAGCGCAGCCGGTCGAGCACCTCGAACCCGTCGAGGCCGGGCAGCCCGATGTCGAGGATCACCAGGTCGTGGTCGCCGCTGAGCGCGTGGTCGAGGCCCTGGCGCCCGTCGGCGGACGACGGTCGCCACGTGGCCCTCGGAGCGCAGCCCCTTGGCCAGGAACGACGCGATCCGCTCCTCGTCCTCCACGATCAGGATCCGGGCCACGGCTGCCCTCCAGGACCTGGCGTCGCGTCGCCGGGAGCGCGCGCGGCAGCGTGATCACGAACCGCGCGCCGCCGCGGCGGCGCATCCGTCGACCTGCGACGACGCCGCCGTGGGCCCCGGCGATCGCGCGCACGATCGACAGGCCCAGGCCGAAGCCCTCGTCGTCCTCGGGGACGCGGCTGCGGCCGAACCGCTCGAAGATCTGCTCGCGGTCGTCGGCGGGCACGCCCGGCCCGGTGTCGCGCACCCAGAGCCGCACCGCCCCGGCGTCGTACGACGAGCCGATGGCGATCTCGTCGCCCTCGTGCGTGTGCTTGACCGCGTTGTCGGCGAGCTGGAGCAGCGCCTGGGTGATCCGCTGCTCGTCCATCCACAGCTCGACCTCGCGGGTGGCGTCGACTGCCCACACCCGGTCGCCCAGGCCGCGGGCCTTGGCCTGCACGTCCTCGGTCAGCTCGGCGAGGTCGACCGCGCCGAGGGCGAGGAAGTCGGGCCGGTTGGTCTTGGCCAGCAGGATCAGGTCGCCGACCAGTCGGGACATCCGGTCGACCTCGTCGAGCAGCAGCGCGCGGGTCTCGGCGACCTCCTCGGGGTCGGCCGGTGTCCAGCAGCTCCAGGTGGCCGCGGAGCACGGTGAGCGGCGTCTTCAGCTCGTGGCCGGCGTCGTCGAGGAACTGTCGCTGCCCGACGAACGCCGCCTCCAGCCGGTCCAGCATCCCGTTGACCGTGCGGGTCAGCGCGGTGATGTCGTCGTTGCCGGTCTCGGGGATCCGCTGGGACAGGTCGGTCTCGCCGATCTCCTCCGCCGTGCTGCGCAGGGTGCGCAATGGCGCGAGCAGGCGGCCGGACTGCCAGGCCGCAGCCCGGTGACCAGCCAGGGTCAGCACGGCCACGACCAGTAGGTCCGCATCGTGTCCCGGAGCCCGGCCCGTTCCTCGTCGAGGTAGTTGACGACACCAGGAGCGCCCGGTCTCGTCGCCCTGGGTGACCGGCTGTGCCGCGATCAGCAGCTCGCCGTCGGTCGGTCTGGATCCGCGTCGTGCTGCCGCGCGTCGAGCCAGACGGGCCGACGGCCTGGAAGGCCGGGTCCGCAGCAGTCGGCGTCGCCCACGCTGGGGACCGGGCGTCCGGCGCCGTCGCCGACCCAGGCTGAGCAGGATCTCGCAGTCGTCGGGGATGTTGCGGTCCAGGAACGCGCGCAGCAGTCGCGCGACGTCGGTGAACGGCTGACCGGTCTCCGGGTTGATCCCGTCCTGGAGCGCGGTGAACTCGGCGAACTCCTGGTCGACCTCGCGGCCGTCGTCCTCGTCGATCCGGTCGCGACTCGATGCGCGTAGACCACAGCGCCGACGACGGCCAGGCGCGAGGGCGACCAGCAGCGCGACGGTCGCGGTGATCCGGGTCGGACCGAGAGGCCCGACCGTCCGGCCGGGCGTCATCGTCGCTGCCGGGCGCGGGCTCAGTCGTCGTCCCCGCCGCCGTCCCCGTCGTCGTCGCCGTCGTCGTCGCTGCCATCATCGTCGTCCCGGTCTTCGTCGCCGTTGCCGTCGACCGCCGGTCGTCGTCGTCGTCGTCGGCGTCGCCCGGCTTCGGGGTGATCACGTCGATGTCGTCGTCGTCATCATCGTCGCCGCCGCGTCCGTCGTCGTCATCGTCGGAGCCGCTCCGGCCTGCCGGACGGCCCGGCGGGTGCCGCTCGTCCGACGGCCGGCGGCGCAGTGTCCGTCCCGGAGCTGATCGCCTCGCCGCGGCGGCGGGTCATCGTCCGCGGACGCCACCAGCGACCCCGCGGCGTACGCCCCCAGAGGCAGCGCCACGACGAGGGCGAGCAGGCCTTTCCACAGCGCGCTCATGTCCCTCACGATGCTGCCTCATCGTGGGCCCGGGTGAGAGGCGCATGAGAGGACTCTCATCGGCCGATGCGGCAACCCCGGCCAACGTCGGCGTGACTACAGTGGCGAGAGTCACGCCATCGAGGTAGGAGGAACCGTGTTCGTCCCGTTCAGCGTCTCCGACTTCATCGACCGGGCCGTGCAGGTCTACGGCGAACGCACCGGCATCGTCGACGAGCCGGACCAGCCCGCCGCATCCCTCGGCGAGCTGAGCTACGCCGAGGTGGGCGCCCTCGCCCGCCGCCAGGCCGCCCGCCTCGACGACCTCGGCGTCGGCGTCGGCGACCGGGTGGCCGTGGTCAGCCACAACAGCGCGCGGCTCTTCGGCTCGTTCTTCGGGGTCTCCGGCTACGGCCGGGTGCTGGTGCCGGTGAACTTCCGGCTCCGGCCCGACGAGGTGCGCTACATCGTCGAGCACTCCGGCGCCAAGGTGCTGTACGTCGACCCGGAGCTGGACGAGTCGCTGGCCGACGTGACCGCCGAGCACCGGTTCGTCCTCGGCCGGGACGAGCGACCTCTACGCCCCCGAGGGCGCCGAGCCGAAGCCCTGGGAGCCCGACGAGGCCGCGACCGCGACGATCAACTACACCTCCGGCACCACGGCCCGCCCCAAGGGCGTGCAGATCACGCACCGCAACATCTGGGTCAACGCGGTCACCTTCGCGATGCACACCGGGATCTCCGACCGTGACGTCTACCTGCACACGCTGCCGATGTTCCACGCCAACGGGTGGGGGATGCCGTTCGCGATGACCGGCATGGGCGTGCAGCCAGGTCGTGCTGCGCAAGGTCGACGGGGCGGAGATCCTCCGCCGGGTCGGCGACCACGGCGTGACGGTCATGTGCGCGGCCCCGGCGGTCGCCGCGGCGGTGCTGGAGGCGGCGCAGACCTGGGAGGGCGAGATCCCCGGCCGCGACCGGGTGCGGATCATCATGGCCGGCGCGCCACCGCCGACGAAGACCGTGGCCCGGGTCGAGGAGGAGCTCGGCTGGGAGTTCGTGCAGATCTACGGCCTCACCGAGACCTCGCCGCTGCTCACGGTCAACCGGACCCGCGCGGAGTGGGACGACCTGTCCGCCGAGGAGCGGGCCGGCCGGCTGACCCGGGCCGGCGCCCCCGCGCTCGGCGTACGACTGAAGGTCGAGCACACCGACCAGGACGGCGAGGGTGCCGGTGAGCTGTTGGCGCGGTCCAACGTGGTGCTCGAGGGCTACTGGGAGCAGCCGGAGGAGACCGAGAAGGCGCTCGCCGACGGCTGGTTCCACACCGGCGACGGCGCGGTGATCGGCGACGACGGCTACGTCACCATCCAGGACCGCAAGAAGGACGTGATCATCACCGGCGGCGAGAACGTCTCCTCGATCGAGGTCGAGGACGTGCTGTTCTCCCACCCGGCCGTCGCCGAGGTCGCGGTGATCGGGGTGCCGAGCGAGAAGTGGGGCGAGACGATCAAGGCGCTGGTGGTGCTCGCCGAGGGCGAGGAGGCCACCGAGGCGGAGCTGATCGCCTGGTGCAAGGAGCGCGCGGCCGGCTACAAGGCCCCCACGTCGGTGGAGTTCCGCGACGAGCTGGCGCGTACGGCGACCGGCAAGCTGCAGAAGTTCAAGCTCCGCGCGCCGTACTGGGAGGGCTACGAGCGCCAGGTCAACTGACGCTCATGGCGAAAACGACGACGTTGTCGAGATAGCGTCCCGCCGCCTCGTCGTACTCGCCACCGCACGTGATCAGCCTCAGTACCGGACGGCGCGCGTCGGCGTACACCCGGAAGGTGGGGAACTCGCGCTGGGGGAAGCGGGCGACATCGACGACCCGGAACGCCGAGACGGTGCCGTCCCGGTGGTTCACGAGCACCCGTTGACCGCGCCGGGCCTGCGCGAGGGTGGCGAAAACGTCGGGGCCGGTTGCCGAGTCCACGTGGCCGGCGAGCACCGCCGCCCCGGGCTCGCCGGGCTCCGGCCCGTCGGCGTACCACCCGGCCTGGCCGTACGCCGGCGACCGGAGCCGCGCGTGCCGGTCGAGGCCGAGTGGCTGCAACTGCGCCTCGATGCCCAGCGCCGGTACCCGGACGGCGACCGGCTCGGCCAGCTCGGGTGGCTCGGCGGTGACGGACCGGACATTGTCGGCCCGGCGTTCACCGGTTGCCGTCGTCGCCGAGCCGTCCGCGTGGCACCCGCCGAGCAGCCCGAGGGCCGCCAGGGAGAGCAGGCTGGGCAGCCGCATCAGCGCGCCAGCCCCCCACCGCCGGTGTCGACGCCGCCGACCGGTGCCCCGCCATCGTCGTCGTCATCGTCGTCTTCCGCGCTGACCGGCGCGGATGGGGCGGGAGCCCGATCGGGTGCCGCGCTCGCGGATCCGACGGCCCAGGCGCCGACCAACCCGCCCAGCATCAGGAATGCGGCGACCCAGGCCGCCAACAGGGTGCGAATGTTCCGCATGTCTCCTCCTCGTGGTCGTCGACTTCTGTCGACTGGTCGGCGGACTGCCCGTCGACCCACCGACGGTCGGACGGCCTGATGAAACGCAGGTGAGGTCGCGATGAGAGAGATGCCATCGACCAGCAGCCGCGGATGAGACGGCCCTCATCCTGACCTCATCGGAGGGTCATCGGCGCTGCGCACGCTCTCGCCATGAACGTGATCCGTCTAGTCCTGCTCACCGTTGCCATGGTCGTGAGTGGCGTCCTGGTCGCCGCCCCCACGAACGCCGCGGAGAAGGCCGAGCGCACGTCGCCCGGGTTTCGGATGGCCAGCCTCAACCTGAAGCACACGATGACGCCCGGAGCCGTCGCCCGATGACGTCCGGAAGGTGATCCGGACCGCGCGACCGAGCGTGATCGGGTTCCAGGAGACGGCGCAGCACCCACCGGGCGCTCCGTGCCGGCCTGCCTCGCCACTGGGCGCTCAGGATGCCCGGCGGGCGACCCAGCCGGTCCCACAACCCGATCGCCTTCGACCAGCGGGTGTGGAAGCACCACGCCTCCTGGCCGCAGGCGCTGGCGACCAAGACCTGGCGGCGCCACAGCGGGCGGATCGCGGTCGACCAGTACGGCGTGGTCGCGGTGCTCCAGCACCGCGCGACGGGTCACCGGGTTCGTGCGGTCAGCTTCCACATGCCTCCGTCGATCCACGACAAGCGTTCGGGCGGCCCGAACTGGCGGCTGCCGGACCGCGTCGAGACGTTCTGGCGGATGGCCACCGAGGTGCGGCAGCTGGCCAGGAGGACGCCCCGGGGGACGCAGTTCGTCGCCCTGTGCGACTGCAACGTCCACTTCGGCCGGGACCGCAGCGACCACCTGGTTCGCGGCCGGCTCACTCGACCGCTCCGGATGGACAGCAACTACACCGTCGGACGTCGTGCTCGCGCCGGCTGGCAGATCGACTACGTGATGGCTGCGCGCACCCGAGCGTTCCGGATCGTCGACGGATGGTCCCTCCACGGGCTGCGAACCGACCACCCGGCGGTGGTCGCCCACTTCCGCTAGCGGCGACAGCGGTCGAGCCGGACACGGTTCCCGCCAGTAACCTGTCCGGCGTGCCCTCGCTGAACGATCTCGTCGAGCTGATCCACGGCTGGTACCCCCCGCACACCGCCGACGACTGGGACGCCGTCGGCCTCGTGTACGGCGACCCCGCCGCCGAGGTCAAGAAGGTGATGTTCGCCGTCGACCCGGCGCCGGCGGTCGCGGCGGAGGCCGCCGAGTGGGGCGCCGACCTGCTGGTGGTGCACCACCCGCTGTTCCTGAAGCCGGTGCACGGCTTCGCGGCGACCACCCCGAAGGGCCGCACCCTGGCGACGCTCGCCGGCGCGAAGTGCGCGCTGCTGACCGCGCACACCAACGCCGACCAGGCGGTCGGCGGGGTCTCGGAGTCGTTCGCGAACGCGCTCGGCCTGACCGAGCAGCGGCCGCTCCGGGTCGCCGACGGGGCGGCCGTCGACAAGCTCACCGTCTACGTGCCCGCCGATGCCGCGGCGCCGGTGCGGGCCGCGATCGCCGAGGCGGGCGCCGGGCGGATCGGCGCCTACGACTTCGCGTCGTTCTCCTCGGTGGGCGAGGGCCGGTTCCGGCCGCTCGACGGGGCGGAGCCGACGATCGGCACCGTGGGCGAGATCGAGACCGTCGACGAGGTGCGGATCGAGGTCGTCCTCGACCGGACGCTGCGCGGCCGGGTGGTGGCCGCGATGCTGGCCGCCCATCCCTACGAGGAGCCGGCGTACGACGTCGTCGAGCTCGCCAACCCCGAGTCGTCCGCCTCGGGGACCGGTCGGGTCGGCGTGGTCGAGCGCACCACGCTGGCCGAGTTCGCGAAGGCCGTCGAGGCCGCGCTGCCCGAGACCGTGCACGGGGTGCGGGTGGCCGGCGACCCCGAGCGGTCGGTGCGCAGGATCGCCCTGTGCGGCGGGGCCGGGGACTTCCTGCTGGACGAGGTGGCTCGCTCCGATGCCGACGTCTACGTCACCAGCGACCTCCGGCACCATCCCGCCGCCGAGTTCGTGGAGCGCGGCGGCCCGGCGCTCGTCGATGTCGCACACTGGGCGGCCGAGTGGACCTGGCTGCCCGTCGTGGAGGCGAGGGTCCGTGACACCCTCGGCGATAGCGTGGACACGCGCGTGAGCACGATCAACACCGACCCCTGGACCCTTCCGATTGTGAGAGAGAGCCCTTGAAAGCCGACCCGTTCGCCCAGCTCAAGCTGCTGGACGTGCAAGCCCTGGACGCCCGGGCCGACCAGCTCCGCCACCAGCGGGCCAACCTGCCCGAGATCGCCGAGATCGCGACCCTGACCGCGTCGCCGCGCCGACCTGGTCGACCGGGCCCGCGACCAGCAGATCGCGGTCGACGACCTGACCGCGGCGCAGAAGAAGGCCGACGCCGACGTCGAGCAGGTCAAGGCGCGCCGGGTCCGCGACCGGGACCGCATGGACCAGGGGCTGATCAGCAACCCCAAGGACCTCGAGCGGATGCAGCACGAGCTCGACTCCCTCGACCGGCGGATCACCACCCTCGAGGACGAGGAGCTCGAGGTGATGGAGCAGCTCGAGGAGGCCCAGGGCGCACTGGACGACCTGCAGCGACAGGTGGCGGAGGCCGACGAGCGGCTGGCCGCGCTGGTCGCGGAGCGGGACCGGCGGACCGCCGAGATCGACACGGAGCTCACCGGGATCTCCGGCGAGCGCGGCCCGATGGTCGAGGACGTGCCGGCCGACCTGCTCGCCCTCTACGACCGGCTGCGGGAGAGCAAGGGCGGGGTCGGCGCGGCGGAGCTGCGGGCCCGCCAGTGCGGCGGCTGCCGGCTCACCCTCGACAACTCGGAGATCTCCCAGATCAAGGCCGCACCCTCCGACCTGGTGATCCGCTGCGAGGAGTGCCAGCGGATCCTGGTGCGCACCTCCGAGAGCGGTCTGTGAGCGACGGTCCCGCGCCGGGTGATCATCGAGGCCGACGGCGGCTCGCGTGGCAACCCCGGCCCGGCGGCGTACGGCGCCGTGCTCAAGGACGCCGACACGGGTGAGGTGATCGCCGAGGACGGCACCACCCTGGGCACGGCCACCAACAACGTCGCGGAGTACTCCGGCCTGATCGCGGGGCTGCAGCTCGCCCAGGAGTTCGCCCCGGACGCCGACATCGAGGTCCGGATGGACTCCAAGCTCGTGGTCGAGCAGATGTCGGGACGCTGGAAGATCAAGCACCCCGACATGCGGCCGCTCGCGATGGAGGCCAACCGGCTCGCGCCGTTCGGCACGACGTACACCTGGGTGCCGCGGGAGCAGAACAAGCACGCCGACCGGCTCGCCAACGAGGCGCTCGACGGTCAGCGCAGCGGGGTCACGGTCGCGGGCGCCGAGGAGCCTCCGGAAACCACGAGGCCGCCGAGGCCGCCGAGGCCGCCGAGGAGAAGCCGCAGCGAGGCTGGTCGCCCAAGGGGACCCCGACCACGCTGATCCTGGTCCGGCACGGCGTGACCGCGCACACCTCGGAGAAGCGGTTCTCCGGTGGTCTCGGCAGCAGCAACCCGGGGCTCACCGACGAGGGACGCGACCAGGTGCGCGCGACGGCCGAGTGGCTCAAGCCGATCGCGACCGACGTCGACGTCGTGGTGTCCTCGCCGGTACGCCGCACCCTCGAGTCGGCGGAGATCCTCGGCGAGGTGCTCGGCCACCCCGTCGAGGTCGAGGACGGCTTCGCGGAGATGGAGTTCGGGACCTGGGACGGGCTGACGTTCGCGGAGGTGGCCGAGCAGTACAAGGACGAGATGGACGTCTGGCTCGGCTCGCTCGACCACGCACCCGGCGGGGGCGAGTCGTTCCGCGCGGTGGAGAAGCGGGTCCTCGCCGCCCGCGACCGGGTGATCGCGGAGCACACCGGCAAGACCATCGTCGTGGTCAGCCACGTGACACCGATCAAGACGCTGGTCGCGCACGCGCTGGACGCACCGCTGCTGTCGGTCTACCGGATGGAGCTGGCGCCGGCCTCGGTGACGGTGCTGACCTTCTTCGAGGGCGGCCCGAAGGGCGACCAGCCGATGGCCTCGATGCGGCTCTACAACGCCCGTCCGATCGAGGCGCCCTTCCTCGCGCAGGCGCCGCGCTAGATCTCGCGCGACGCACCACGTCGAGCCGGGTGCCCTTGGCCGTCGTCTCGAGCTCGACGGTCCAGCCGAGCTCGGTGAGCACCTCCGCGAGCTTGGCGGGGGAGCGCGGGTCGCGGCCGTCCTCGAGCAGGGCGCGGACCAGGCGACCCTTGGTGGCCTTGTTGAAGTGGCTGACCACCTGTCGCCGGCCGGCGACCTCGTGCAGGACCCGGACCGTGGCCACCTTGCGGCCCAGCGTCGCCGGTGGCCGCCAGAACGCGGCGTACGTGCTGGACCGGAGGTCGACCAGCAGCCCGGCACCGAGCGCCTCCGCCACGGCCTCGCCGAGCGCGTCGCGCCAGACCCCGGCCACCGAGCCGACGCCGGGGAGCACGGCGTCGCCGGACAGTCGGTACGCCGGGATCCGGTCGCCCGGGCGCACCAGGCCGAACAGGCTGCTGGTGACCGCGACCCGGCTGCCGGCGCGCCGCTTGGCGGCGGGGGAGAGGGTGTCGAAGCCGAGCGCGTCGTAGAGGACGCCGGTGTAGACCCGGTCCGCGCGGGCGGTCGGCGCCGAGTCGATGCCGGCGTTCAGGTCGACCAGGTCGCGCTGCCCGGCCGACAGGCCGAGGACCTCGGCGGCGCGGTCGGGATCGTTCGTGCACAGGTCGATGAGGGTCTCGCGGACCGCCTTGCGGGCGTCGGTCAGCACCGGGAAGCTCAGGGTCGCGTCGTCGAGGGGCTTGCCCCGCCGCGGAGCGGCCTTGCCCTCGCTGGGCGGCAGCAGGATCAGCACGTGCACGGAACGTTAGTGTCGGACGCATGCCGAGCAACCGAGTGGTCCGGGTGAAGGGCGACGGCGATCCCGAGGTCTCCCGCGTGGTGGAGGAGGGGATCGCGCGGATCCAGGAGGAGCAGGGGATCGCGCCGGAGTTCCCGCCGGAGGTCGAGGAGGCGGCCGCCAGCGCCGCGGCGAACCCCCGGCTCCCCGACCTGGACCGCACCGACATCCCGTTCGTCACCATCGACCCCGAGTCGCGTCGATGGATCTCGACCAGGCGCTGCACATCGAGCGGTCCGGCGACGGGTACGTCGTGCACTACGCGATCGCCGACGTCGCTGCCTTCGTGTCGCCCGGGCGACCCGGTCGACGTGGAGGCCCACCGGCGCGGGGAGACGCTGTACGGCGCGGACCGCAAGGTCCCGCTGCACCCGAAGGTGATCTCCGAGGACGCCGGGTCGCTGCTCGAGGGCGAGGTGCGGCCGGCGCTGCTGTGGACGATCCAGGTGGACGAGACCGGCGAGGGCACCGACGTGCACGTCGAGCGGGCGCGGGTGCGGTCGCACCGCGAAGCTGTCCTACGAGGGCGCGCAGCGCTCGATCGACGACGGGTCCGCGGGCGAGGTGCTGCTCCTGCTCAAGGAGATCGGCGAGCTGCGGATCCACCGCGACGCCGTCCGCGGCGGGGTGTCGCTGCCGCTGCCCGAGCAGGAGATCGACATCCGGGGCGAGCACTGGACGCTGGAGTTCCGCCGGATGCTGCCGGTGGAGCTCTGGAACGCCCAGATCTCGCTGCTCACCGGGTTCGGCGCCGCCTCGCTGATGGTCTACGCCCGGGTCGGCGTGCTGCGCACGATGCCGCCGCCGGACCCGCGCGACGTACAGCGGCTGCACCGCACCGCGAAGGCGCTGGGCATCGAGTGGCCGGCCGAGCAGCTCTACCCCGACTTCATCCGCGGCCTGGACCCGACCGTGCCGGCCGAGGCGGCGATGGTCGTCGCGTGCTCGCGCCTGCTCCGCGGCAGCGGCTACGTCGCCTTCGACGGCGAGGTGCCCGCCGAGCCGCAGCACTCCGCGCTGGTCTCGGAGTACGCCCACGTCACGGCGCCGCTGCGCCGCCTGGTGGACCGGTACGCCGGCGAGGTCTGCCTCGCCCTGTGCGCCGAGCAGCCGGTGCCCGACTGGGTGCTGGCGGCGCTGCCCTCACTGCCGAAGGCGATGCAGCAGTCCGGCGGCCGGGCCCGCGGCTACGAGAACGCCGTCTTCGACCTGGTCGAGGCGGGGCTGCTCGCCCACCGGGTCGGCGAGGAGTTCGACGCGGTCGTGGTGTCGGTGGACGAGAAGGACCCGACGCGCGGCGTGGTGATGCTCAAGGACCCCGGCGTCGAGGCGCCCGTGGTCGGGTCCTCCGGGCTGCCGCTGGGCAACGACGTACGCGTCACGCTGGCGTCGGCCGACGTGGCCACGCGGAAGGTGGAGTTCCGGTTTGCCGGTGGTTGAGGAAGGCGCGTTAGCGCCTGTCTCGAAACCCCGGCACTAGTCCAGAGTCCGGATCACCCGGGCCGGGTTGCCGACGGCGACGACGTTGGCCGGAAGGTCCTTGGTCACGACAGCCCCGGCACCGACCACGGTGTTCTCGCCGATCGTGACACCCGGACAGACGATGGCGCCGCCACCGAGCCACACGTTGTCGCCGATGGTGATCGGCTCCGCCGACTCCCACTTCTCCCGGCGGGGCTGCGGCTCGACCGGGTGCGTGGGCGTGAGCAGCTGCACGTTGGGGCCGATCTGCACGTCGTCGCCGATCGTGATCGGCGCGACGTCCAGCGCCACCAGCCCGTAGTTGGCGAACGTCCCGGTGCCGATGGTGATGTGGCTGCCGTAGTCGACGTACAGCGGGCTGCGGATGACCGTGTCCTCCCCGACCTCGCCGAGCAGCTCGACCAGGAGGGCGCGCTTGCGCTCCTTGTCCCGGTCCGGAGTGGAGTTGTACGCCGCCATCCGCTCCCGGGCGACGTACGACGCCTCCTCGAGGTCCGGGTCGTCGGCGATGTAGAGGTCACCGGCGAGCATCCGCTCGCGCATGGTGCGGGTGTCGGTGGTCATGCGGTCGAGCCTACGGAGATCACAGAAGGCAACCGTCGCGTCGTCGGGACGGTCGCCCTCGGTCTCTGCCTCCCGGACTCGTCGGATGATCTCGTCCGGCCCCTTCGCGCGGATCAGGTCCAGGACCGTCGGCCACTCCGCCAGGCCGTAGGGATCAACGATCCGACTCGCCCCGTTGCTGAGCAGTGCGGCGCCGCGCAGCGGCTCGAGAGGAACGCTGCCCGTGACGGCCTGGGCGGCTGCCTCGGGGTCGTCCTTGGCGATCCAGTAACCGCCGGGCCGGTTGCGCCGAGCCCGAAGCTCTTCGGTCGCCGACAGCGTCGCCCTCTCGTACTCGGGCGTTCCGGTGGTCAGGCCCTGCAGCCGTGAAGAGACGTCGTTGCGCGCGTCGACCTCGCGCGGGTCGGTGAGCACCTGCGGCCCGGACTCGGGGGAGTCCAGGACGACGAAGATGTCGGCGAGGACGAGAAAGTCCAGCTGGTCTCCGTCGTACCGGACGATCGCGACGGTCGCCTGAGGACTGATGGGACTCGCGAGGTCGCAGGTGTGCCGGTGCTGCCCGGCCACCTGCTCGATCGCGTCGGCCAGAGCTGCGACCAGATCGCGTCCGGGTTCGCGGGACAGGTGCCCGAGCACGGTGGCACCGAGCGTGTGTGCGTACCAGGCGACTCCGTGCGAACAGACCGCCTCGCTCCCTGGGATTCCGGCGCCGTCGAGCAGCACGACGGCTCCCGGCACGGCGCCGACGAAGTCCTCGTTCGGCCGGTCGTGACCGGGGCTGGTGGCCATCACGACGTTCATGCGGGGGAGCCTAGGCGGATGGGCTGGCGGCCTTGGGCGGCGGTGCCGTGGGCTCAGGTCACCGACCTGCTCGGCGTACCAGAGGACACCCGTGAGGTGGTCGGCGATCTCCCGCAGGGTCCAGTGGCCCTCGCGGGTCCGGTCCCACTCGGACGGTCCGGCCGCGGCAAGACGCAGCGCGAAGGTTCGGGCCAACCGCGGCAGCCGTTGGTGGGCCTCGTCGCGGTCGGCCTCGGTGAACCGTGCCCAGTCCGACTCGAACGTGAGCAGGCTGGCGTGCCAGCTGTCGGGCTGGGTGTCCACGCCGGCCAGGAGGGCCTCGACCTCGGCCAGGTGGTCGATGAGGTGGTCGGCGATCCGGCGTACCGCCTTGTGCGGCGTGTAGATCCGGTCGCCGTCCTCGCTCAGGCGCGGAAGCCCGTCCCAGTGCAGCCAGGTATCGACCAGGACCAGCGCGCGGCGAACCGCGTCCTCGACTGCCGTTCCGGGGTTCTCGCTCATGACGTGACGCTAGAGGCGGGACGCTTCGGCCGGCGCCGAATGATGCGGCGCCTATGGTCGAGCGGTGGATGACGTGGACCTCGCTGCGGTCGGGGCACTGGTCGGGCACCCGAGCAGGGCAGCGATGCTGGACGCGCTGCTGGCCGGCCGCGCGCTGACCGCGACCGAGCTGGCTCGGGCGGCTGGGGTCAGCCCTGCGACCGCGAGTGAGCACCTTGCCCGGCTCAGGGACGGCGGGATGGTGGAGGTCCTCGTCCAGGGACGACACCGCTACCACCGGATCGCCTCGCCCGACGTGGCGGCGGCGCTCGAGGCGCTCGCGCACATCGCTCCTCCGAAGCTCGCTACGACGCTGCGGCAGTCCCGCCGCGCGCGGTCGCTCGCGGAGGCCCGCACCTGCTACGACCATCTGGCCGGGCGCAGCGCCGTTGCGTTGCACGACGGCCTGGTCGCTCGCGAGTGGTTGGTACCCGAGCCGGGCGGCTACCGGCTGACCGGCGCCGGCCGTGATGGGCTGCTCGCCTGGGGCGTCGACGTCGTCGCCGCGGACGAGTCGCGGCGCGCGTACGCGCGGCCGTGCCTGGACTGGACCGAGCGGCGTGAGCACCTGGCCGGCGCGCTCGCTGCCGCCATCGCGGCGGCGCTCGTTGGATGGGCCCGAGCCATGGTTCGTACGGCGTGCGGACGACCACCGTGGCCTGCGTCCCACCAGTCTCGGACTGGCTCGTCTGGCCGACCTGGGGTGGGAGCCGGCTGCCGACCGGCGGACGGCCTGACCTGGCAGAAAAGCACGCAATCGTGTCTCTGTCGAGATTGTCGGCCGTGGTGCGAGCGCGGCACGGGCGAGACGTGGTGCTCTGCCCGACGTACGGCGATCGGCGCGGCAAGTGAGCTCCCACGTCCACATGGTCGAGTTCGTCGCCGACCCCGAGCGCCGGCGCGTGCTGACTCGACGCGCGCAGATCCTGGCCGCGGCCTCCGTGTCCTACAACGTTGTGGAAGCCGTCATCGCCATCACGGCCGGCCTGGTGGCGGGGTCGGTGGCTCTGGTGGGTTTCGGGCTCGACTCGGTGGTCGAGGTGTCGAGCGGGCTGATCATCCTCTGGCAGTTCCGGCACTCTCTGCCCGAGTCACGGGAACGACGTGCCCTGCGGTTGATGGCCGTGTCCTTCTTCGCCCTCGCCGGCTACGTGACGTTCGAGTCACTACGCGCACTGATCGGCGGACACGAACCCGACCCGTCCCCGGTCGGCATCGCCCTGGCTGCAGTGTCCCTGATGATCATGCCGCTCCTCTCGTGGGCGCAGCGAAGCACCGGCCGAGGCCTCGGGTCGAACGCGGTCGTGGCGGACTCGACCCAGACCCTGTTGTGCACCTACCTCTCGGCGGTGCTGCTCCTCGGGCTCGTCCTCAACGCGACGCTGGGCTGGTCCTGGGCGGACCCGATCGCTGGCCTGGTGATCGCCGCGGTCGCCGTCAAGGAAGGGCGCGAGGCTTGGCGCGGCGAAGGGTGCTGCAGCCCGCCTAACGCCCATCCCCATGACGACGCTGGGGCGGGCGGCAGTGCCTCGGCGGAGTGTGCCGACGGATGCTGCGCGTCCTCCGGGCAATCGGCCCAGCTCGAGCCGACGCGGATCGCGATCGATCCCGAGTGACGAGCCCGGAACGGCTGGTCACTCCTCGGTCGCCTCGGCGCGGTCTCGCCCGAGCAGCCGAACCAGCAGCTGTGGATCGCCGGGCCAGGCGCCGAGCAGGGTCTCTCTCGGGATGCTCCGCGCCGCGAACCGCACCAGCAGGATGACCGCGACGACGTCGTCGAGCGGCCCGATCACAGGCAGGAACTCGGGCAGCAGGTCGATCGGCGACACGACCCACACGATCGCGACCAGCAGGGCTACCTTGGCGCGGCGTGGCACGTCGGGGTGTTTGCGCAGCGTTCGGGCAGTCGTGACGCAGGCGGGGAGGAACTCTGCGACCTGCCGGAGCAGACCGTTCGGCAGGCGCGACGCGAACAGCACCATCAGCAGGCAGCTGACCGCCCACAGAGCGAGTCGCGACTCCGCCCACGAGCAGGATCCGATCCACGGAGGAAGCCTAGTGAGGGCGGGTCAACTGCGCGTCAGGGCTCGAGGGTGTAGCCGAGCCCGGGCGTGGTGATCAGGTGCCGCGGGTGGGCCGGGTCGTCCTCGAGCTTGCGGCGGAGCTGGGCGGCGTACACGCGGAGGTAGTGGGTCTCCTTCTCGTACGCCGGCCCCCACACCTCGCGCAGGATCTGCTCGCGGGGGACCAGCCGGCCGACGTTGCGGGCGAGCAGCTCGAGGAAGGCCCACTCGGTGGGCGTGAGCCGAGACGTCGATCCCGGCCGCGGGCGACCCGCTTGCGGGCCAGGTCGATCGCCAGGTCGCCCGACCTCCACGACGGCGACCTCCGGCGCCGCCTCGGCGGCCCGGCGTACGGCGGCGCGGAGCCGGGCCATCAGCTCGTTCATCGCGAACGGCTTGGTGACGTAGTCGTCGGCGCCGAGGTCGAGCGCCTCGACCTTGTCCTCGCCGTGCTGGCGGGCGGAGAGCACCACGATCGGCACCTTGGTCCAGCCGCGGAGCCCGGCGATCACCTCGGTGCCGTCCAGGTCGGGCAGGCCGAGGTCGAGCACCACGACGTCCGGGTGCTCGGTCGCCGCGGCCTCGAGCGCGGAGCGGCCGTCGGCGGCGGTGACCACCTCCCAGCCGTGGGCGCGCAGGTTGATCGCCAGCGCGCGCGCCAGGGCCGGCTCGTCGTCGACGACCAGCACCTTGCACGCCGCGCCTCCCTGCTGGGTGTCGCGGGGGACCGACAGCACCATCGTCAGCCCGCCGCCGGGGGTGTCCTCGGCCGAGAGCGTGCCGCCGACGGCCTCGGTCGAGCCCGCGGGCCACCGCCAGGCCGAGCCCCAGGCCGCCCGGCGAGGTGTCGTCGAGCCGCTGGAACGGCTCGAACATCCGCTCCCGCTGGTCGGGCGGTACGCCGGGGCCGCGGTCGACGACCATGATCTCGACGGTCTCCGGGAGGACGTGGGCGAGCACCCGCACCGGCTTGCCGTGCGGAGACGCGCACCGCGTTGCCGACGAGGTTGGCCACCACCCGCTCGAGCAGGCCGGCGTCGGTGCGCACCATCGGGGCCGACTCGTCGACCTCGAGCGAGACGGCCCCGGCGGGTGACCCGGCCACCGCGAGCGGCAGCACCTCGTCGAGGCTGCGGGCCCGCAGCTGCGGCTTCAGCAGCCCGGACTGGAGCCGGGACAGGTCGAGCAGGTTGTCGATGAGGCTCTCGAGCTGGTCGGTCGACCCGTCCAGCGGCCGCCGACCAGGGCTGCCTGGTCGCCCGGCGCCAGGTCGCGGCCGGAGACCAGCCCGTCGACCGACGGCGCGCATGGTCGCCAGCGGGGTGCGCAGGTCGTGCGAGACCGCGCGCAGCAGCGCGGTCGACGTCGCCTCGGCCGCCTCGAGCGCGGCGGCCCGGTCCTCGCGCGCCCGCAGCCGTCGGTACTCCAGCACCAGCCCGGTCTGCACCGCGAACGCCTCCAGCACCCGCTGGTCGCTCGCGCGCAGCGGCGGGCCCGCACAGCGCGAGCACGTGGTCGTCGTCCACCCTGACCCGGGTGTCGCCCTCGTCGGGGGTCGCCGGACACGGGTCGCCCGCTCGCGGCCAGCGACCTCCCAGCCCGCGGCGGCCCTTCGACAGCAGGGCGACGGCGTCCTGCCCGAACGTCTCGCGCAGCCGCTCGACGATCGCCTCGGCCGTGTCCTGCCCGGTGAGCACCGAGCGGGAGAGCGCGCCCAGCGTGGCGGCCTCGGTGCGGGCCTGGGTGGCCTCGGTGGCCCGGCGCGACGCCCGGTCGACGACGGTCGCGACCGCCGACGGCGACCGCGACGAAGACCAGCAGCGCCACCAGGTTCTCCGGCTCGGCGACGGTGAGCCGCCCGACCGGCGGCGTGAAGAACCAGTTGAGCAGCAGGAAGCCGACGAGCGCGGCGAGCAGGGCCGGGCAGCAGGCCGCCGACCAGGGCGACCAGGACGGTCGCCGCCGAGGAACAGCAGCATCGGCCAGCGGCAGCTGGTCCGGGTCCTCGAACAGGTGCAGCAGGCCGCGGTCAGCAGCGACGGGCAGCAGCACCGCCGCGAGCCAGCCGGCGACCTGGCGGGTGCGCGACGAGCGGCGACGCGAGGCCGCCCCGGGACCGCGCCGTGCGGGCCACCTCGTCGTGGGTGACCAGGTGCACGTCGATCGAGCCGGCCAGCGAGGCGATCCGGTCGCCGGTCGTGCCGGTGAACAGGCGGCGGAGCCGACCGTGCCGCGAGACGCCGACGACGATCATGGTGGCGTTGGCGCCGCGTCGCGAAGTCGACCACCGCCGCGGAGACGTCCTCGCCGACGACCGAGTGGAAGGTGCCGCCGAGCGACGGCGACCAGCTGCTGGGCGCGGGCGAGCCGGCGTTCGTCGGGACTGCGCAGCCCGTCGGTGGCGATCACGTGGACGGCGAGCAGCTCGGACCCGGCCGCGCGCTGGGCGAGCCGGGCGCCGCGGCGGATCAGGGTCTCGCTCTCGGCGCCGCCGGTGACCGCGACGACGATCCGCTCCTTGGCCGGCCAGGTGTCCTCGATCCGGTGCGCCCGGCGGTAGTCGTCGAGCGCGTCGTCGACCCGGTCGGCCAGCCACAGCAGGGCCAGCTCGCGCAGCGCGGTCAGGTTGCCGACCCGGAAGTACGACGTGAGCGAGGCGTCGATGTTCTCGGGCCTGTAGATGTTGCCGTGCGCCATCCGGCGCCGCAGCGCCTCGGGGGACATGTCGACGAGCTGGATCTGGTCGGCGGTGCGCACCACCTCGTCGGGCACCGTCTCGCGCTGCCGGACGCCGGTGATCCGCTCCACCTCGTCGTTGAGCGACTCGAGGTGCTGGATGTTGACGGTGGTGATCACGTCGATCCCGGCCGCCCGGATCTGCTCGACGTCCTCGGCCCGCTTCTCGTGCCGGCTGCCGGGCACGTTGGTGTGCGCGAGCTCGTCGACGCAGACGACCGCCGGCTTGCGGGCGATGACCGCGTCGGTGTCCAGCTCGGTGAACGTGGTCCCGCGGTAGTCGACCTCGCGCGCGCGGGACCACCTCCAGCCCGTCGAGCTGCGCCTCGGTGTGCTGCGCGGCCGTGGGTCTCGACGTACCCGACGACGACGTCGGTGCCGCGGTCGTGGCGGCGCCGGGCCTCGCCGAGCATCGCGTAGGTCTTGCCCGACGCCGGGCGCGGCGCCGAGGTAGACGGTCAGCCGGCCCCGGCGCGGTTCGTCCATGGCTCGATCCTGTCACTCACGCGTCGTCCGCAGCCTGCTCAGCACGGCGATGTTGAGCAGCAGCACGTTGACGCGCGGCTCGCCGAGCACGCCGAGGTCGCGGCCGGTGGTGTGCTCGTCGACCAGGTCGCCGCACCTGCTCCTCGGTCAGGCCGTTGGCCGCGGCGACCCGCGGCACCTGCAGCTCGGCGTACGTCCACCGAGATGTCGGGTCGAGGCCCGAGCCGGACGCGGTGACCGCGTCCGGCGGGACCTCGGACGGGTCGACGCCCTCGCGCTCGGCGATCTCGGCCTTGCGCTCCTTGATCGCGGCGATCAGGTCGGGGTCCTCCGGGCCGAGGTTGGAGCCGTACGTCGACGAGCGGTGTCGTAGCCGTCGCCGGCGGCCGACGGCCGCGGCTGGAACAGCGCCGGCGTCGTCGACGAGCTGGCCGATCAGCGCCGAGCCGACCGCCTCGTCGGGGTCGGTGGTGTGCTCGCCGGTGGCGGTGACCAGCGAGCCGTCGGCCCGCCACGGCGCCACGACCTGGGCGACGCCCGGTGACCAGCGAGCGGGTAGGCGACGCCGAGCGAGCAGGGTCGCGGCGAGCAGCAGCCGCAGGCCGGCCAGGCTCTGGCGGAACAGTGCGTAGAGGTCCTTCATCGAGTGCTCCGACTCAGAGCCCGGGGATCAGGGAGATGACGAGGTCGAGCAGCTTGATGCCGACGAACGGCGCGACCAGCCCGCCGACGCCGTAGATCAGCAGGTTGCGGCGCAGCAGGTCGGCGGCCGACGACGGCCGGTAGCGCACGCCGCGCAGCGCCAGCGGGATCAGCGCGACGATGACCAGCGCGTTGAACACGACGGCCGAGAGGATCGCCGACTCCGGGCGTCGACAGCCGCATGACGTTGAGGACGTCGAGGTCCGGGAAGGCCACGACGAACATCGCCGGCAGGATCGCGAAGTACTTCGCGACGTCGTTGGCCACCGAGAACGTCGTCAGCGCGCCGCGGGTGATCAGCAGCTGCTTGCCGATCTCCACGATGTCGATCAGCTTGGTCGGGTCGGAGTCGAGGTCGACCATGTTGCCGGCCTCCTTGGCGGCCGACGTCCCGGTGTTCATCGCGACGCCGACGTCGGCCTGGGCGAGCGCCGGGGCGTCGTTGGTGCCGTCCCCGCACATCGCGACCATCCGGCCGCCCTCCTGCTCCTTGCGGATCAGCGCCAGCTTGTCCTCGGGCGTGGCCTCGGCGAGGACGTCGTCGACGCCGGCCTCCGCGGCGATCGCGCTGCGCGGTGACCGCGTTGTCGCCGGTGATCATCACGGTGCGGATGCCCATCGCGCGCATCTCGTCGAACCGCTCGCGCATGCCCTCCTTGACGACGTCCTTGAGGTGGATGACGCCGAGCAGCCGCGCCGGCTGCGGCGCCGTCCTGCTCGGCGACGACCAGCGGCGTGCCGCCGGTCGAGCTGACCCGCTCGACGAGTCGCGTCGAGCTCGGCGATCGCCGTCGCTGGCCGCCGGCGTCCCGGTGCTGTGCACCCACTTGGCGACCGCCGAGCCGGCGCCCTTGCGGATCGTCCGCCCGGCGAGGTCGATGCCGCTCATCCGGGTCGTGGCGGTGAACTCGACCAGCGTCGGCGTCGCCCGGCGGATCGTCGCCGCGTCCGACCGCGCGACCAGGTCGACGATGCTGCGGCCCTCGGGGGTCTCGTCGGCGAGCGAGGACGAGCAGCGCCGCCTCGGCCAGCTCGTCGGCGGTGACCCCGGTCGAGCGGGAGCAGCTCGGTCGCCTGCCGGTTGCCGTAGGTGATGGTGCCGGTCTTGTCGAGCAGGAGCACGTCGACGTCGCCGGCCGCCTCGACCGCGCGGCCGGACATGGCCAGCACGTTGCGCCGGACCAGCCGGTCCATGCCGGCGATGCCGATCGCGGAGAGCAGCGCGCCGATCGTGGTCGGGATCAGGCAGACCAGCAGCGCGGTCAGCACGATCAGCGACTGCCGGGCGCCGCTGTAGTCGGCGAAGAACTACAGCGTGGCGCACGACCACCACGAAGATCGCGGTCAGCGAGGCGAGCAGCACGTTGAGCGCGATCTCGTTGGGGGTGCGCTGCCGCTCGGAGCCCTCGACCAGGGCGATCATCCGGTCCACGAACGACTGCCCGGGCTCGGAGGTGATCCGGACGACGATCCGGTCCGACAGCACGACGGTGCCGCCGGTGACCGCGCTGCGGTCGCCGCCGGACTCGCGGATGACCGGCGCGGACTCGCCGGTCACCGCCGACTCGTCGACCGAGGCGACGCCCTCGATGACGTCGCCGTCGCCGGGGATCCGCTCGCCGGCCTCGACGACCACGACGTCGCCGGCGCGCAGCGAGGTGCTCGGCACCTCGTCGGTCGGCAGCTCGGCCAGGTTGCCGGTGTAGCGGAGCTGGTCGGCGCTGCCGCGCACCCGGCGCGCGGTCGTCTCCTGCTGGAGGGCGCGCAGGCTGGCCGCCTGCGCCTTGCCGCGGCCCTCGGCCACGGACTCGGCCAGGGTGCCGAACAGGACGGTCAGCCACAGCCAGACCGTGACCAGCCAGCCGAGCGTGCTCGGGTCGAGGATCGAGAGCACGGTCGTGGCGACGGCGCCGATCTCGACGACGAGCATCACCGGGGTGGCGGCGAGCTCGCGCGGGTCGAGCTTGCGGACGGCGCCGGGCAGCGCCTCGGCAGGCTGAGCTGCAGGTTGCGAGGTTCACGACAGGGACTCCACGATCGGACCGAGGGCGAGCACGGGGACGTAGGTCAGGCCGACCACGACCAGCGCGACGCCGGTGAGGAGGACCACGAACAGTGGCCGGTGGGTGGGCAGGGTGCCGGCGCTGGGCGGCAGCTGCTGCTGGCTCGCGAACCGGCCGGCGAGGGCCAGCACGAAGACGATCGGCACGAACCGGCCGAGCAGCATGCACAGCCCGAGCAGCGTGTTCCAGAACGGCGTGCCCGAGGTCAGGCCCGCCGAACGCGCTGCCGTTGTTGTTGGACGCCGAGGTGACGGCGTACAACGCCTCGGAGAGGCCGTGCGGACCGGACTCCTGGAGCCCGGCCAGGCCGGCGGCCGCGGTGAGCGCGATCGCGCTGCCGACCAGCACCAGCACCGGGGTGGTCAGCACGTAGAGCGCGACCAGCACGATCTCGCGCTGGCCGATCTTCTTGCCGAGGTACTCCGGCGTGCGGCCGACCATCAGGCCGGCACAGGAACACCGTGACGACGGCGAGCATCAGCATGCCGTAGAGGCCGGAGCCGACGCCGCCGGGCGCGATCTCGCCGAGCATCATGTTGAACAGCGCGACGCCGCCGCCGGGGGCGGTGAACGAGTCGTGCATCGAGTTGACCGCGCCGGTCGACGTACCGGTCGTCGCGGCGCCGAACAGCGCCGAGGCCGCCGTGCCGAAGCGGACCTCCTTGCCCTCCATCGCGCCGCCGGCGAGCTCGGGCGCGGTGCCCGGGCCGGCCATCTCGGCCCAGGTCAGCAGGGCGATCGAGACGCCGAGCAGGAGCGCCATCACGGACGAGGATCGGCGACGCCCTGGCGGCGGTCCCTGACGATGAGGCCGAACGCCCAGGCCATCGCGAACGGGATGAGCAGGATCAGGAAGATCTCGAAGATGTTGGTGAACGGCGTCGGGTTCTCGAACGGGTGCGCGGAGTTGACGTTGAAGAAGCCGCCGCCGTTGGTGCCGAGCTCCTTGATCGCCTCCTGGCTGGCGACCGGGCCGCCGGTCAGCTCCTGGGTGCCGCCGGTGAGGGTGGTCATCGGCTCGTTGGCCGACGAGGTTCTGGACCGCGCCGAAGAGGACCAGGACGACCGCGGCGACGAGCGAGATCGGCAGCAGCACCCGGACGACGCCGCGCACCAGGTCGGTCCAGAAGTTGCCGACCCGGCCGGTCGCCGCTGGCTGCGCGCCAGGCCGCGGGCGAAGGCGGCGGCGACCGCCATGCCGACGGCGGCGGAGACGAAGTTCTGCACGGTGAGGCCGGACATCTGCATCAGGTGGCCGAGCGCGGCCTCGCCGGAGTACCACTGCCAGTTGGTGTTGGTCACGAAGCTGACGGCGGTGTTCCACGCGCCGTCGGCGGGCAGGGCCGGGAAGCCGAGCGACAGCGGCAGGTGCTGCTGGAGCCGGCCGAAGCCGAACAGCAGCGAGGATGCCGACCAGCGAGAAGCCCGAGCACGGACAGCGCGTAGCGTGCGCCAGTGCTGGTCGGCGTCGGGGTCGACGCGCAGCACCCGGTACGTCGCCCGCTCGACGGCGAGGTGCCGCGGCGAGGTGTAGACGTGCGCGAGGTAGCGGCCGAGGAACGGCACCGCGACGGCCAGCGCGACGACCAGGACCGCGATCTGGCCGAGCGCGGGAGCGAGCTCGCTCACCGGTCGCCGCCGGAACGTCGTCGAGGCGCCGGTCGAGCACCCCGACCAGCAGCGCCAGCAGTGCGAAGACCACGAGGGTCAGCAGGATGAAGACGACATCGTTCACGCCTTCATTCGTAGGCCCGGTTCATCGTCGATGAGGCATCCCTTGACGTCTTCTTGACGCCGACGCGTTCGGTCTTGATGCGCCCTTGACGTGCCCGAGCGCCGCAGGTCCACGTCGTAGGCTGACCAACCGTGCAACACCTGCGCATCACCTCGCCCGCCGACCTGACCGATCAGGTCGTCGAAGTGTTCACCGGTGACCCGGCCGTCAGCCAGCTCGCCGTCATGCGCGGAGCATCCGTCGAACCCGCGGGCGACCTCGTGCTGGCCGACGTGGCCCGCGAAGCCGTCAACGAGGTCATCGACCGCCTCGACGCCCTCGGGATCCCCGAGTGCGGCACCATTCACATCGACCCGGTCACCGCATGGCTCTCGCGCGCCGGGCTCGACGCCGAGCGCGTCACGCCTGGCTCCAGCGCCGATGCGGTGGTGTGGGCCGACGTCACCCAACGCGCCTACGAGGACTCCGAGCTCAACTGGACCTATCTCGCGTTCATGACCCTCGCGACCCTGCTCGCGTCCATCGCGATCGTCGTGGACTCCCAGGTCCTCGTCATCGGAGCCATGGTGCTCGGCCCGGAGTTCATCCCCATCGCCGCCCTGGGCCTCGCACTCGTCCGGCGCCGAGGCACGCTCTTCGGGCGCGCGGCCCGCACGCTGCTTCGTCGGGTTCGTCGTCGCCATCGCCGCGACCTGTGTCGCCTCGCTCGCCGCCCGCGCTCTCGGCTGGGTGGTCACCGAGGACGTCACCGGCGAACGGCCCGGCACGGACTTCATCTACTCACCCGACAAGTGGTCCTTCATCGTCGCCCTCATCGCCGCAGCCGCAGGAGTCCTCTCGCTCACCTCGGCGAAGATCGGTGGACTGTCGGGCGTGTTCATCTCTGTCACCACGGTCCCTGCCGCCGGCAACGTCGCGCTCGGCATCGCCTTCGGTGCGTGGGAGGAGGTGTCGGGCAGCGCCCTCCAGTTGGCGCTCAACATCTCCGGTATGGTCCTCGCCGGCTGGGCCACCCTCGCGTTGCAACACGTCGTGTGGAACCGCAAGGCCCGTCACCGCAGCCGCCTGCTGACGAACCACCGTGATCGAGGAGATCGATGAACGAGCAGGACAAGCCCCTCCGACGCTCCAACGTGCTCAAGCGACTCACGAACCTGTACGAGAAGCCGCGCTATCTCGAGGTCGGGGTCGCCCGCGGCACGACGTTCAACCGGGTGCCGGCGGAGCGCAAGGTGGCGGTGGACCCGTTGTTCCGCTTCGACCACGAGGCGATGGGTCGCGAGCACCCGGAGGCGACGTACCACCAGGTCACCAGCGACGAGTACTTCAACACGATCATCGAGCCCGACGAAAACTTCGACGTGATCTACCTCGACGGGCTGCACGTCTACGACCAGACCCTCCGTGACCTGCTCAACGCTCTCGAGCACCTCCAGCCGCAGGGCGTCATCGTCATCGACGACACCCGGCCGCCGACGTACCTCGCGTCCCTGGCGGACCGCGAGCAGTTCTTCCAGCTGAAGCGGGCGACACGGTCGCGCGAGAAGCAGTGGATGGGCGACGTCTACAAGACCGTCTACTTCATCGAGGCCCTGTGCCCGCACCTCAGCTACGCCACGATCGCCAACAACCACGGGCAGACCGTCGTGTGGCGAACGCGTCGCGACGAGACGCCGCGCATCACCGTGAAGGAGATCGCTGATCTCACTTTCGAGCGGTTCCAGCAGACCCAGGAGGACGTGCTTCGGCTCCAGCGCTTCGGCGAGATCCGGCGACAGGTGCGTCGCGACCTTGGGCTGTGACTCCGCTTTGTTAGCGTGCGTGGATGGCGGCCAAGTCTGCGGCTTCTGACCACCGGCCGCCCGACGATGCTGCGTCGGAGGTCGTCACCGTCGAGCAGGCCTACCTGACCTCTTTCGCCCGTGGCCCACTGCGCACCGATGGTGGCCCGGTCCGGTGGGTGCGGGGGGCGGTCCACGACGCAGAAGGGGCCCTGGTCCCGCAGTCCCAGCGAACCTGGAACCGGGACAGGATGGATCCGATCCCCGCGGACCCGAAACAGGTACGTGTGCGTCGGCGTGCCACCCGGTTGCGCGGCACCTGGATGTACGCCGGAAACTGGAGCACCCACTTCGGGCACTTCGTCCTGGAGACCCTGCCCAACCTGTGGCCGGATCCCGACGACCATGCCGGCACCCTCATCGGCGTCATCGCGCACCGTCCGGTTCGCGGCCGGCTGCCTCCTGATGCGGATCGGGTCCGTCTGCAGAGCCCCGAACTGGTCGCGTGGCAGCGAGACCTGCTGGACCTGGTCGGGTACGGCAAGGTCGACCTGCGCGTCGTGCACGGTCGCGACGTTCGCGTGGAACGACTCGTCGTCCCGTCCAGACCGGTCGTGCTCAAGCGCTCGGCCCGTCCCGCGGCCGTGCGGGTCTGGCGGCGCGTCTCCGACGCCGTCGGCGACCGCGGCGACGACCCGCTGATCTACCTGTCGCGGAGCAGCTTCCACGGCGGGAACGAGGGGGCAGGCCGGGCTCGTACGGATCAAGCGCGGGACGCCCGGCTGGACGCGACCTTCGCCGAGTCGGGATTCCGCATCGTCCACCCGGAGACGTTGCCGATCAGCCGGCAGATCGAACTGGTGCGCGGTGCTCGGGTGCTCGCCGGACTCTCCGGCTCCGCCCTGCATCTCTCGGCGTTCGCCGACCCAGGGACCCGGATCCTCATCGTGGGCGACCGACGGAGCCGGGGGAAGCCGTTCCCCGCGCAGGTGATGGTCGACACGGCATGCGGCCATCACTCGATGTTCGTGCCGAACGAGGACGACGTCGGGCTGGCTCGCACTCTGGCCGCCCTCAGCGAGTGACCGGGGTGAAACGGATGGGCTGGCAACGTCAGGAACGCATGGCGGCGCGCATCCGCATGACTGGTCAGGAACCGTCCTTCTTGCCCGCGACCACCAGGCCGGACTCGTACGCCGCGATCACCACCTGAGCGCGATCACGGACCGCCAGCTTGGTGAGGATCCGGGCCACGTGCGTCTTGACCGTCGTCTCGCCGAGCACCAGCTGGTCGGCTATCTCGCGGTTGCTCAGGCCGCGCGCCATCAAGGTCATGACCTCGATCTCCCGCGGCGTCAGCTGCTCGAGCACCGAGGCGGCGGAACGAGTCGGACCCGCGGCGGAGAGGTAGTGCTCGATGACCATCCGGGTGACGCCAGGCGCGAGCAGGGCTTCACCGGCGGCGACGATGCGCACCGCGCCGATGAGCTGGTCGGCGGACGAGTTCTTGAGCAGGAAGCCGCTGGCGCCGGCCCGAAGGGCTTCGAGCAGGTACTCCTCGTCACCGAACGTCGTCAGCACGAGAACCCGTCCCGCGGTCGGCCTCAGGGAGGTGAGGTGTCGGGTGGCGTCGATGCCGTTGAGGACGGGCATCCGGATGTCCATGACCACGACGTCGGGCCGCAAGCGAGTGGCGACCTGTACCGCCTCCGCTCCGTCGCCTGCGCTGCCCACGACGTCCAGGTCCGGGGCGGATCCCAGGATCGTGGTCAGCGCAGTGCGGGCGAGCGGGTCGTCGTCGGCCACCACCAGCCGGATGCTCACGTGGGCCCACCGGTAGGGAGCACAGCCTGAACCCGGAACCCCTTCGCCGTGGGGTCCACGACGAGCGATCCGTCGTGCAGCGCTACCCGTTCCCGGATGCCGACCAGGCCGTGCCCGAAGTGGACCGGGGTCGCGGAACCATCACCGTCGTCGACGACCTCGATGTCGAGGGCGTCGGGCAGGTAGGTCAGGCGCACCCAGGCCGACTCGGCGTTCGCGTGCCGGCGAACGTTGGTCAGTGCCTCCTGCACGATCCGGTACGCCGACAGCTCCAGCCCGGTCGACAGGTCACGGGGGTGGCCCTCGACCGTGAGCCGGACCACGGGAGGCGTCCCTCCGCCCGCGCACAGGTCGGACAGCTGGTCGAGCCGGGGGAGCGGCTGGACGGGCGCGTGATCGGCGCCGGATCGGAGCACCCCCAGCATCCGGTGCAGCTCCTCGAGCGTGGCGCGCCCCAGCGACTCGATCGTCTCCAGCGTGGCGCGTTGGTCCGCCAGCTCTGGCGGCAGCCCGGCCCGGGCGCTGCTCGCCTGGAGGCCCATGACGCTGACGCCGTGTGCCACCACGTCGTGGAGCTCGCGCGCGATCCGGCTGCGCTCCTCGGCCACGGCTGCGGCCGCGGCCGATGCCGCACGCTGACGGTGGTGGCGGACCTCTCGACCGACGTACCACGCGGCGCCGATGAGCAGCGCCGGGACGACGAAGTCGTCGGGCCGGTCGTCAGCCGTGTAGGTGAGCCAGGACCAGGCCAGGAAGCTGCCGAAGAGCAGGCCGGCTCCAGTCCACGCTCGTGGCCCGGTGGTGGTCTTGGCCAGGGTGTAGGTCGCCACCAGCCCACCGAGAGCCAGCTCGAACGCGGCCTGGTCTACCTGCCCGACCCAGCCGATCGCGACCACGGTCCCGGAGAACGCGGCGGCACCTGCGAGCGGCCAGCGCCCCTGACTGGCAAGGGCCACGCCCATGATCACGACGAGGACAGTCAGCGGCACCCGGGGACCGGGGATGCCGGTCTGGAAGACAGGTTGCACCCAGATCTCGATCAGGGCCAGCCCGCCGAGCACCAGGCCGACCAGCACGTGGAACCCTGCCGCCGGCCAGGCAGCAGCGACGTGATCCCCGCCGGTCGAGCGCATGGAACGACGGTACGGGACCTTCTGTCGACCCGGGTCGTCCTTCAGGATGACCCGGGTCGACGCATGTCATCCTCCGGCCGGACGCTGCCCGAGGTCCGGGCGGGTTGACTGCGGGCATGACAGAGACATCGAGTCACCCAGCACCTGGCACCGCTCCTGCTTCCCGTGCGCGGTCCGACCGCACGCTCTCCGGGCTCGCCGTGGCGACCGGCGCCCTCTGGACCGTCGGCGTCACGCTGGTCGCCACCCAGGCCGTGAGCGACCCGGTCGGCGCCGGGTACGACGCCGCGAATCGCGCACTCACCCTCCCCCTGTTGCTCCTCGTCGTCTACGCGGCACTTCTGCGGACGTCACCACCTGGCGGCAGCAGGAAGGGTTCGGTGGCGCTGGTCGTGGGCTCGGTCCTGCTGCTCGCCGGGAACGTCCTGGAGTTCTGGATGGTGCTGTTCAGCGATCTGCACACGGAGAAGACCGCCGTACGGCTCGGGGAGCCGGAGGCGTTCTGGGGGAGCTTCGCCGGGTGGATGGTGTTCGTGCTGGGCATGCTGGTCACGGTCGCCGCTGCCGTGATGCTGGGACGTGCCGTCGGTGGCCTCCGGGGCGGGGTACTGGTCGTCCTCGCGATCGTGGGGCTCTCCGCCACCGGACTGTGGGCGGTCTCACCGCTGCTCGCCGGCGCCGCTGGTCTCGCCCTCGCCGGGTGGCTGATCGGGCTCGTCCAACCGCGCCATCCCGTCGCATGAATCAAGGCTGACAAACTAGCCGTGGTGACGAGGTCGGCGACGTGCCACCCAAGCTGTCGGCACGCGCGCGAGTCATTGCGACCGGACAGGGCCATAAGACCGACGCCACCGACGCGCACTCCGTGGCGCTGGTCGGCACCCCGGGGTGACCGGGCTGCGGCCGGTGCTCAACGAGGAACAGCTCACTGTGCTGCGGATCCTGGTCGACCGCCGACGCTCGCTTGGTGAGGAGCACATCCGCACGGCCTCTCAGCTGCACCAACTGTCCCCGCGCCTTCCGCCGGTCAGAAGGGTAGATGCGGATGGGCTGA